>NZ_FOLC01000034.1 GCF_900112135.1 Collimonas sp. OK412 | reverse complement strand
GGCGGCACGTCAACCGGAACAGGCGGCACGTCAACCGGAACAGGCGGTACATCAACCGGATCGAATGGTGTTTCTTCAACAGTGGATGCGGCGCTCCCGCCCGAGCCGCAGCTTCCTGGAACCGTGTGCGCCACCCTGGTCGCGGGCCTTACCCAGGCGGGCGGCCTGTTGCCTGCTTCTGTCGACGCCAGCCTGAGCAATTCCAATCCGGATACCGCGCGGATTCAAAAAGAAATCTCCCGCTGCCCTGCCGGGCAGGCGGTCAAGCTGACTACCGGCAGCAGCGGCCAGAATGCATTTCTTTCCGGCCCGTTGACCCTGGCTAGCGGCGTCACCCTCTGGGTGGATCAGGGAGTGACCTTGTTCGCGTCGCGCAGTCCGGCCGATTTCGATATCGGCGACGGCAACTGCGGTACCGCTGCCGGTGACGGCAAGTCCTGCAATGCCTTGATCACCGCCAGCAAGACACAAAACAGCGGGGTAGTAGGCGACGGCATCATCGACGGCCGCGGCGGCAGCGTATTAACGTCCGGCGCCAACGCGGGCACAATGACTTGGTGGGACGTCGCCATGCTGAACAAGTCGACGGGCAAGAACCAGAACAATCCGCGCCTGATCCAGGTCTTTGGCGGCAGCAATTTCACGCTGTACCGTATTACCGTCCAGAATGCGCCGGCATTCCATGTGGTGCCTAATACGGTAAGCGGTTTTACCGCCTGGGGAGTGAAAATCCTGACCCCGACTCTGGCTTACTCCAGGCCGGGTTATGCCTGTCCGGCCGGGAGCAGCCCGGATCCGACAACGCCCGCTACTTCGCCAAGCACTTGCTTCACGCCGGAAACCACGAAAAATACCGACGGGATCGATCCCGGCCAATCCAGCAATGTGCTGATCGCCTATTCTTATTTCAGCGGCGGCGATGACAATATCGCGATCAAGGCGAGCGGATCGGCGCCGGCTCTCTCGCACCGGATTGTCCACAGCCACTTCTATTATGGCCACGGCATGTCGATCGGCAGCGAGACGAATTCGGGTGTCGACGGCATCGAGATGCGTGATCTGTCGATCGATGGCCAGGATTCTCAAAACAGCGTCGGCATACGGATCAAGTCGGACGACGGCCGCGGCGGCACGGTGAAGAACATCAGCTATCGGCAGATCTGCATGCGTAACGTCAAGGAACCGATGATATTCGATCCTTACTACAGCGCCGGCAATCACACCCTGGCGCCGGATTTCCACGACATTGCGGTCAGCGGCTTCCATTACCTCGGCAGCGCAAAATATGGCGGCGGCACGCTCACCTTCAACGGCTATGCTTTCAACGGCACGGTCAATCCGCTGAAGATTACCTTGGATAACGTCATGTTCGATTCCACGCCGAAGATATCGAACAGCCCGCACAACGGTGGCCCGACGCCGCCGTCGAACACACAGTTTACTGTCGGGCCTGGTCCGGTCAACTTTGCGATTGCGCCGTCCGCAGCGAATAACGTGACGGTGGTCACGGCGCCGAAAGACGGCCAGCAGGCAATCGACTGCAGCCAGGCTTTCGTGTCCTTTCCATCCTCGATGTCGCCTTTCTAGATTCTGCCGGCTTGATTTTTCCGTGAACGCGGCCATCGATTCTGCATTCGCCAAATGCAGAATCGATGGCGCTGCACTCGTTTGAGCATATGTGTCAGATATCAATACAAAAAAAATCCATAACATGCCTGTTAGCTATCCTGTTGTTTTCGCATGTGACTGCGGTTCTATCCGATGATCTGCTGTATGTGATCTGGCGGGATATCGGATTGCCCGATGCGGTGCGTCTGGCCAGCCAGTATTCGGGGAAGACGATTCGTCTGGCTCAGGATGTGCACGGGACGATCAGTCTTGCGTCGTCAGGTCCGCTGGGTTCCAGCCAGTTTTTCTCTCTCTTCGAGAACTCTCTGCATGAGCGCGGCCTGGTCCTGATGCGTGACGGCGGCAATATTTACCAGGTGAGGGCAGTCGAGCCAGGGGCGGGCGGCAGCGCTCAATCGCCCAGTGCCAGTGTGGAAGCGGGGCCGCCGCACGTCCCGCAAATTGAATATGTCGGAGCCGTATTCGCTTCCGAACGGCGCGCGCAGGCAATCGTTGCGCGAATCCGTGCGATGGGCGGCGAAGCTGAGGTCCGGGCTCCTGGCGATCCGGCTGATACAGGTTTTTCCGTCGTGCTGCTGTGCCGTGACAGCGCCGAAGGTTACCAATCGATGATTTCCGCAGTCGAGCGGGCGGGATTAAGCAACCTGATTTCTACGCCGTCGTTGCCTGCCGCATTTGCGGCGCAGGAGACGCCGTCTTTCGCCGACAGCCAGCCGTCGAGCCATCCATGAATTTGACAACTTGCCCGTCGAACCCGCGAAGCGTGTAATCGCGCATCTTGGTTTCTGCGCTAATTCGACGCCATTTCTATGCCGGCGATCTTGCACTCCGATCGCTCGGTGTTTTTCCACACCTCATAGTCTTTTTCATCGTTCGCCCGCAGGAACGAGGTCGATGCCGCGCCTGCCTGGGCGCAGGCGACTTTTGCCAGGCCGTTGCGTTTGGCTTTGTGATATTGGGCGACGGTCTGGAACGCCACATTCCTGTCGATGGCGCGCGTATTCTGCCTTGCCATCACTTCGATGCCGTCGCAGAAGAAATACCAGATGCCGGGGGAGATAGCGACGAAACAGAAAAACGTTTGTAATGTACTAAGATCCTTGGTTCTCACTGTACTTGCCTTCCAATATTACGGGTCGCGACACTACCGCGGCCGGGTGCTTGTTCCGGGTCCTAGGTCATTGATTTGATTAATTTTTTACAATTGTTCGTATGCTAATTTAGTTTTCAAAAAAAACAATGGTTTGTTAAAAATTGTTAGGTAAAAATCCTGGGAATGACGATATTTGTGGGTTTTTTCCTACAATAAAAACATTCAAAATTAACATCATTCAGGTAACGATTTCGTGCACAATTACGCAGGGCAACAATTCCCGTTCGCCGGGTTTTTGTTGGCATTTGATCAAATGATGAAAGGACGTGGATGAGTCTGCGCCTGTGGAACCTGGCTTCGCTGGCGCTGCCGGTGCTGCTGATCCTGGCAGTGCGGGACAGGCTCGGGCAAGGCCGCACGTCGCTATAATGAAGAAGGTTCACTCCACGGAGGTGCTCATGCAGCTCACACCTAGACTGGCGACCTTCACTATGGTGTCGAGCCTTGCCTACCTTTGGCTCGCCATCTTCGGCGAGGGCGGATTTGCCGCCTTTTTCTCGCGGCCGGCCTTGCTTGTCACCGCCGCCGCATTCATGGCGCTGGCCGGCGCGGCGCTCTTCACCAGCGCCAACCTGAGTTCCGGCGAGCGCGAGGACCGCGGCAACCGCTGGATCATTCCCGCCGTCGGGCTGATCGGGCTGCTGCAGGCTTACCTGCCGGCGTATTCCGACCGCATCGGCTTCTGGACCTTCGGCGGCGATGCGCTGCGCTGGACCGGCGTTATCCTGTTCATCGCCGGCGGCGTGCTGAGGCTGTGGCCGGTTTTCATCCTGGGACGCCGCTTCAGCGGCCTGGTGGCGATCCAGCCGGGGCATGAGCTGGTCACCGGCGGCATCTACAGCGTTATCCGCCATCCCAGTTACCTGGGCCTGCTGGTGAATGCGCTGGGCTGGTCCCTGGTTTTCCGTTCCGGGCTCGGCGTACTGCTCACCGCCCTCATGCTGGCGCCGCTGCTGGCCCGCATGCGCGCCGAGGAAGCGCTGCTGCGCAGCCAGTTCGGCGCCGAGTACGATGCCTACCGTGCTCGCACCTCGCGGCTGATTCCCGGAATTTATTAGGACCTGGTTTTTGCCTGATGGGCATGCATGCGAATCGACTGCCTGCGCTAAACTGTGCGTTTGGGTTGATGGGAGAAGCGATGCAGACCGTGACACTGCCTTACGGCTCGGACCAGACCGGCCTGGTATGCGGTTTTTTATTCGACGCCGACGCGCAAGGCCGGCCAATCGAGTCGAAACAGGCGGAGGAGTGGCTGGCTGCACGCGAGCAGCATCCCGGCCAGTTCATCTGGCTGCACCTTAACCTGGCCAATACCGCTTGCGAAAAGTGGCTGAGGAAGCATGCCGCGCTGGGCGACGAATTCTACGCAACCCTGCACGAAGGCCAGCGCTCGACCCGCATCGAACTGGTCGACAATATGCTGATCGCGGTGGTCAACGATGTGCTGCACGATTTTTCATTCGATCCGGCGGACATTTCCACGCTGTTCCTGAATGTCGACCGGCAGGTTGTGATCAGCGCCCGGCTGAAGCCGCTGAAGGCGGTCGACCGCTTGCGCAACGCGGTGAAGAACGGTGAGCCGATCCGTTCTTCGATCGAGCTGCTTACCCATCTGCTACGCGACCAGGCTGAGGTGCTGTCGAAGATCGTGCGCGACGCCATCCAGCGGGTCGACGGCATAGAAGACACCCTGCTGGCCGGCAAGCAGAACCAGAAACGCGCCAACCTGGGCGAGCTGCGGCGCGTGCTGGTGCGTCTGCAGCGCCTGCTGGCGCCGGAGCCGGCAGCCTTGTTCCGCCTGCTGCAGCGGCCGCCGAACTGGGTGGCTGACATCGATTCGCAAGAGCTGCGCCACGCCACGGAAGAATTTTCGATGGCGCTGCACGAAATCGCCACGCTGCAGGAACGCATCAAGCTGCTGCAGGAAGAAATCGCGGCGCGCGTCAATGAGGGCAATAACCGCAGCCTGTTCGTGCTGACCATCGTCACGGTGCTGGCGCTGCCGATCAACATCATCGCCGGCCTGCTTGGCATGAATGTAGGCGGCATCCCGCTGGGGCAGGATCCTCAAGGATTCTGGATCATCGCCGGCATTGTCGCTAGCTTCACTGCGGTGGCCGGCTGGCTGGCTTTCAGGAAGCGCGGCGACGAGTGACGCCGGCCCGGCTTCGGCAATGCGCGCCAATACGAGCGAGCTGCCCACGGCATCGGAAAATTTTCGGTATCATCGTGCGCGCAGAAACTTGTCAATCCAAACCTGAAGGAAATGCCATGTCGATCCATGTCGCCACTATCGGGTGGGAACGCGCGGATGCCGTATTCACCGATAACCGTTACAGCCGCGCCCACAGTTGGCATTTCGACGGCGGCGCCGTGGTGCCGGCATCGAGTTCGCCGCATGTGGTCAGGGTGCCTTTGTCGAATCCGGCCAATGTCGATCCGGAAGAGGCGTTCGTGGCCTCCTTGTCGAGCTGCCACATGCTGTGGTTCCTGGACATCGCGCGCAGCGCCGGCTACCTGGTCGAGCGTTATGTCGACCAGGCCAAGGGACATATGGAGCGGGCGGCGGATGGCAAGAGCTGGATCGCGCTGGTGGAGCTGGCGCCGGCGGTGGCCTTTTCCGGCGCCAAGATCCCGGACGACGCCGTGCTGCGCCATTTGCACCACCAGGCGCACGAAGAGTGTTTCCTGGCGCGCTCCGTGAAAAGCGAAATCAGGATCGAAGGCAGCTGGAGCCATGCCGCGTCGTGAGCGCCGATTCGGCAATCCATATCCTGGCCGGCGCGGAGGCGGGTAGAATACCGGCGGCGCAGGTTTGCCGCGCAGGCCGAGGCTGGCATGCGGCGGCATTGGCAAACTGCCACGACACGACGTTTACACAGGAAAAATGATGGCAAAGAAGAATGAAGAGCTGGACCCGGAAACATTGGCGCTGATTAACTGGTGCATTGAAGTCGAAGGTTTCCTGGTGGCCGGCGGCGCGACCCTGGAACAGGCGCAAGAGCATATCGAAGAACAGGTGGAATGGTTTACCGACCAGTTTTATGACGGCCTGACGCCGGAACAAGCCGCCAAGGAAGCGCTGGCGTGATGCCTGCCGAGGTGCGGTCGGCCCAATGAGCCAACATGAAATAGGGCGCGGCATCGGCCTGTCGGTCTGCGCCTCGATGCTGTTTGCCTTGTTGTCCGGCTACACCAGGCTGCTGGCGCCGCTCGACGGCCTCGACATCTTCGCCTGGCGCGTGGTGTGGACCTTGCCCGGCGCGCTGGCCCTGCTGGTCCTGCGCCAGCGCCTGCCGCAGGCGCGCGCCTTGCTGCAGCGCCTGGCGCGCGAACCCTTGACCTGCGCCGCCCTGGCGATAGTGGCGGCGCTGCTTGGCGTCCAGATCTGGATTTTCCTGTGGGCGCCCTTGCACGGCCGTGCGCTGGAAGTCTCGCTGGGATATTTCCTGCTGCCCTTGACCATGGTGCTGGTCGGCCGTTTTTATTATCACGAACGGCTGGATGTTTTCCAATGGCTGGCGGTTGCCTGTGCCGTGGTCGGCGTGCTGCACGAACTGTGGCTGACGCGCAGCTTCGCCTGGCCGACCCTGGTGGTGGCGCTTGGCTATCCGCCTTACTTTATCCTGCGCCGCAAGATCAATGCCGATCCGGTGGTGGCGTTCGCGTTGGAGATGGCGTTGCTGCTGCCGGTGGCGGCTGTCATGCTGTACCTGCGCGATTCCTGGGCCGTGGTTGCCTACCGGCCGGACATGTGGCTGTTCCTGCTGCCGGGGATGGGCCTGCTGAGCACGGTGGCGCTCGGCGCTTACCTGGGCGCCAGCCGGCTGCTGCCGATGGCCTTGTTCGGCATCCTCGGCTACGTCGAGCCGGTATTGCTGGTCGGCGTCGCCATCGTTTTTCTCGGCGAGTCGATGGCGCCGGGACAGCTGGCCACCTATATCCCGATCTGGTGCGCGGTGCTGCTGACGGCGCTGCACAGCGTGCGCCTATTGCGCAAGGAGCGGGCTGCGCGGCGCGGCGGTTAAGCTCGTTGTCAACAAAGAAACGCACCCGCCAATCGCCGCAAGTCCACCCAAATATTCCCGGTTTAAAGACTCCAGTAAGTAAGTGGTAAGAGCTTATGGCTGAACATGCTTGTCGGCAGCAGTCATTCGTTCAATCATCTTGTGGAGTCAACATGCATCATTTCAAGTTTTCCTGCCGGCTAGCGCTGGCAGCGATAATCGGGACGGCTTTCAGCGCCGCGGCAAGTTTGAGTCATGCCGATCCGGTCCTGGCCGAAGAACCGCATTCCGCCGACGCGTCCCAATGGGGGCTGGGCATCGGCCTTGGTTCTGAAAGCCGGCCCTATCGCGGCGTCAGCAATCATGTCTCGGTCTTGCCGCTGGTGCTGTATGAAAATCGCTGGATCCATTTCTTCGGCAATACGCTTGATTTCAAGCTGGGATCGGTCGACCAGTTCAGTTTCACATTGCGTGCCAAATATGCATTGAACGACGGCTACAAAAGCAGCGATTCGGAGGCATTGCGCGGCATGGACGAACGCAAGGGCAGTGCCTGGGGCGGCGTTGCGGGCACTTGGGACAATCCCTACGCGAAGTTGTCGCTGGAATGGCTGACTGCCGGCAGCACCAAGGGCAACACGGTGAAACTCGGCGCCGAGCATTCGTTCGCGATGGGCGCGTTCCGGCTGACGCCGCACCTGAGCACGACCTGGATGGACAGCAAGTACGTCAATTATTATTACGGCGTCAAGGCCAGCGAAGCGATCGCCGGCCGCCCGGCTTATACTGGCAAATCGACGGCCAACATCGAGTTTGGCGTGCGCGCGGACTATCCGCTCACACGCAACCAGATGATCATGCTTGACGTCGGCGACCTGCAGCGCGGCACCGGCATCAAGGACAGCCCGCTGGTCGACAAGTCGTCGGCGGTGAGCGTGCGGGTCGGCTACCTTTATAAATTCTAGTCGCGAAACACTACGCTAAATACCAACCATGAACCGGATCGGCCTGCTGGAAGACCACGAGCGGATGGCGCAGCTGATTCGCCAGGCGATGGCGGGGGTCGGCATCGAAGTCGATATCTATGGCCGCATCGACCACGCGGCCGACGGCTTTACCCGCATTCCCTATGCGGCGCTGGTGATCGACCGCGGCTTGCCGGACGGCGACGGGCTTGACCTGGTGCGCAAGTTGCGCGCCAAGGGCGTGCTGGCGCCATGCCTGATGCTGACCGCGCTCGATGCCTTGCATGACCGGGTGGCCGGCCTGGAGGCCGGCGCCGACGACTATCTGCCGAAGCCGTTTTCGATGGAGGAACTGGTGGCCAGGGTGCGCGCCCTGATGCGGCGTCCGCCGCAACTGCAAAGCCTGGTTCCAGCCTATCTCGGCTTGCAGGTGCTGCCGGAAACGAGTTGCATGCGCAACGGCGACGATTCGGTGTCGCTGGCGCCTTCGGAGCTGCAGCTGATGCTGAGCCTGGTGCGCGCAGGCGGGCAGCCGGTGCGCCGCACCGCCTTGGAAATGGCGGCCTGGGGCGTGGGCGATGCGGTCACCCCTAACGCGCTGGATGTCGCCTTGCACCGGCTGCGGCGAAAACTGCTGGCGATCGATTCCACCGTAGAGATCGCCAACGTCAGGGCTTACGGGTTTGCATTGCAGGAACTGCCCAATGCGCTATAGCTTGTCGAAAAAACTGATTGTCTCTGCCGCGGCTACGATGGTGGTCATCACCTTGCTGGTGTCCGCGGGCCTGGCTGCGGTATTCCAGTGGGAGCCCGAGATATTGCTGAAGCAGGAGATGCTCAGGCATGTCGACAAGATCAAGGAAAAGATGCGCTTCGACGCCGCGGGCAAACTGACCGGGGTCGAGCTGAATTCCAAAATGCAGCTGCTGTATGAAGCGTTGAAAGACGACTCCATCTACCGCATCCTGGATGACAAGGGCGCGGTGCTCGCCGCCTCCGACGGCGCCGGCATCCCCCTGTTTGCCAAAGGCACGCGTTTCGATCCCAAAACCGCAACCGAGAGCGGCTTGGTCGTGCGGCGCTCAGGATTGACATTGCATGTATTTACGCAAGCCGTTTTCCGCAACGATAAGACCTACTATATCCAGGTGGCGCGGAGCGAACGCATGCACCAGGCCATCATGGGCAGCGACAGCGCCAGTTTCATGATGGCCGCCGGGGTCGCGGTGATTGTCGCCATCCTGGTATTTACCGGTGTCGTGTGGGGCACATTCAACCGCGCGCTGCGCCCGCTGCGTGTGGCGTCGGATGCGGCCAGCAAGATTGAATTCAACCGCCTGGGCTCGCGCCTGTCTACGGTGGACGTGCCGCAAGAGCTGGTGCCGCTGATAGACGCATTCAACAAGGCGCTGGACCGGCTGGAGCGTGGCTATCGGCTGCAGCAGGAATTCCTGGCGACGGTTGCGCATGAATTGAAGACCCCTTTGGCCCTGATCCGCGGGCAGATCGAACTCGATGGCATGGCTGACCGCACGCTGCTCTTGAAGGATGTCGACCGCATGGCGCGCCAGGTGCACCAGTTGCTGCACCTGGCTGAAGTGAGCGACCAGAAAAATTTTGTGTTCGAACAGCTCGACGCCGGTGAAGTCGCGGTCAGCGCGGTTGAACACCTGGAACGGCTGGCGGACCGGCTGGGCGTGCGCATCGTCCTGCATTCGCCGGTCCGGCAGGTATTGCTGCTGGCCGACAGCGGCGCGCTGTTTGTACTGGTCAAGAACCTGCTGGAAAACGCCCTCCATCATTCGCCGGCCGGCGCCAGCGCAGTTGTCACGGTCACGCCGGAGCAGATTTCGGTGCGCGACCATGGCGAAGGCATTGCCGCGGACCACGTGCCATTGCTGTTCAAGCGTTTCTGGCGCGGTCCGAACCGGCGCGACGAAGGCGCCGGCCTGGGGCTGTCGATCTGCAGGGAAATTTCGCATGCCCACGGCTGGCGCTTGCTGGTCAAGCACGACCAGCGCCCCGGAGCGGAATTCATCGTTGCATTCCATTGATTCCGGCGGGCGCCGGCAATCGCGCTCCTGTCAAAGTCATCGTCCTGTCATAAGACTGCTATAAGTTGAGGCCTTGCAACCGGCGCTCAGAGCGGCCGCCGCCTCGCTGCGATCGCTTTCCTTGACGGATAAACCATGTACAACAATAGCAAACGATTAATCATCCTCGATGCGGACGGCACCACTATCGATGCCTACAGCGCCATCGACAAGACGTTTTCCCGCCACGGCATGGAGATCGGCGATGAGGAAAGATTCCAGAAGCGCCGCCGCCTGTTCAAATACCTGGGCGGATTGAAAGAGTTTCCCTCCAACCTGAAAAAACAGATCGGCAAGCAGAGCCGCAAGCAGCTGATCGCCACCCTGACCGAGGTTTACCGGGAAGAGGCCAAGCTGTATCCGGGCATCGCGGACCTGGTGCGCAGCCTGATCGCCGCGCCGGACATCGCGGTCGGCCTGGTGACGCGCAACATGACGAATGAACCGGAAGAGACGCTGCGGCTGCTGTTCCGGCGCCATGACATCGATCTCGATGCGCTCGATTTTTTTGCCCACATTCCGCTGCACCTGGAAAAGATGCAGGAATTCCGCGCCATCCGCGAGCGCCTCGACATCAATCCCGCGCGCGCCTATATCGCCGGCGACGAGCACAAGGATTACCTGGCCGCGATCGGCTCCGGCATGCATCCTTTCATGGTTTCCTACGGTTTCGAGAGCTACAAGCGTCTGATCAAGAAATTCCTGGTGCCGGAAGAAATCATCTCGCGCTCGCCCGAAGAGCTGTGCGGACGCGTGCGGCACGCCATGGGCTTGACGGATAACGCCTGACAAGGCGCTACTGCAAGGCGCCACTCCCTGTTAGAATTTATCTTCCAAAAGATGGATCGGGCAGGGCACATGTACACATTGTATGGCTTCAAGGGCTCCGGCTCCGCCGTGGTGGAGCTGGCGCTGGAACTGGCCGGACTGCCTTACCGGCTGGTCGAGGCAGCTTCCTGGGAGCCTGGCTCGGCGCTCGAAGAGCTGCAGCAGCTGAACCCCCTCAGGCAGATTCCCACCTTGCAGCTGCCGGATGGCAGCATCCTGACTGAAAGCGCGGCGATCCTGCTCCATCTCGGCCTGGCCCATCCCGCGGCCGGGCTGCTGCCTGCCGCTGAAACCCAGCGCGCGCAGGCCATCAGGGGCCTGGTGTATATCGCCGCCAACTGTTACGCCGCGATCGGCGTGATCGACTTCCCTGAGCGCTGGTGCGCCAATGCCGACGATGCCGTGAAAGAACAAATCCGGGAAGGCACGCGTGCGCGCCTGCACAGCTATTGGGAAATTTTCGCCGACACTTATCCTGCATCGCCATTCTTGAACGGCGCCTCGCTCGGCCTGCTCGACCTGATGGCTGCCGTGGTTTCCAAGTGGTCGGGCGCGCGGCCGCACCTGGCGCGGGTGCGGCCCGCTTTCTTCGCCTTGGTCGAGAGGGTGCAAGCCGATCCGAAAGTGGCGCCGGTGTGGCGGCGCCACTGGGATCATTGAATTTTCCGGATTTTTACCGATGCTTTCATCATTTTTTGCAAAATACTAAAACATAGGGAGGCCCAACGTGCAGTCACAAACCGAGCTGTCTGAAGACCAGTTGATGAAAAAAGTGGCATGGCGCCTGATGCCATTGCTGATCGTGATGTTCCTGGTGTCTTTCATCGACCGTCAGAACGTCGGTTTCGCCAAGCTGGAAATGGTGCATGCGCTGGGCATGAGCGAGGCGGCCTACGGCCTCGGCGCGTCCCTGTTTTTCATCGGCTACCTGCTGTTCGAGATCCCCAGCACCCTGGCCTTGCATAAATACGGCGCGCGGGTCTGGCTGGCGCGCATCATGTTTACCTGGGGCGCGGTGACCATACTGCTGGGTTTCACCAGTTCGCTGCCGATGTTTTATGTGCTGCGCTTCATGCTGGGCGTGGCCGAAGCCGGATTTTATCCTGGCGTGATCTATTACCTGACGCTGTGGTTCCCCCAGATATACCGCACCCGGGTGCTGGGGATATTTACGTTGGGCAGCGCCCTGGCCAACATGCTGGGCGCCCTGGTCGGCGGCTTGCTGCTGAACCTGAACGGCACGCTCGGGCTGGCCGGCTGGCAGTGGGTCTTTATTGCGACCGGTGCGCCGGCTGTGCTGCTGACGCTGGTGGTGATGGTGTATCTGCCGGGCTCCATCGATGAATCCAAATTCCTGTCGGCCGCGCAGAAAGCCAAGCTGAACGACATGATGCAGCGCGATACGCCGGCCAACGCCACCCGCGGCAATCCGCTGGCGGCGCTATGGGACTTGCGCGTGCTGCTGTTTGCCGCCACCTACATGCTGATGTCGACTTCGCTGTATGGCGTCACTTACTGGCTGCCGACCTTGGTGAAGGGCTTCGGCGTCAGCTCCACCATCAACGGCTTGCTGAACATGATGCCGTGGGGGCTGGCCGTGCTGCTGTTGCTGTGGCTGCCGGGCAAGCTGCGCCATGACCGGGTGGTGTTCAAGGCGATCGCCGTCATCGGCTTGCTGGGTTTGCTGTGCTTTACCTCGAGTGCGCTGCTCGATTCCAACTCGCTGCAGGGCAATGTGCTGCGCTTTGGCGCCCTGGTCATAGGCGGCGCTTGCATCACCTTGCTGTATCCCTGTTTCTGGTCCTTGCCGCCGAAATTTTTCCAAGGCGCGCGGGCTGCCGCCAGCATCGCGGCGATCAATTCAATCGGCAACCTGGGCGGGTTTTTCGGGCAGAACCTGATGCCTTACGTGGGCAAGCTCACGCACAGCAATGTCACGCCGATGCTGGTTCCCGCGGCTTGCCTGGCGGTGCTGGGCGTGGGCGGGCTAGTAGCGGTGAACTGGCAGCGCAAACGCGACCTGGCCGACGACAGCGCGCGCGAGCGCCAGGTGGCGATCCAGGAAGACGGCAGCGAAGATCCGGGCGCCGGCATCGACCAGTTGCTGGACCGGCATCCCGACCACCTGCACATGCCGCATCCAAAACCGCCGCAGCCTGATTGAATTTTAGTGAAAGTCGCGGCTGCTGGTGTACAGCTTGCCCAGCATCGGCGACATGTCGATCAGGTGCTGGGCCACCAGGTGCCTGACGCCCTCCTGGGACTGCCAGCTGCCATTGACGCCCATCAGCTTCGCTCCCTGCAATTCCTTGCGCTGGCTGTCCGCCAGGTCGGGCCAGACGATGACGTTGACAGTGCCGGTTTCATCTTCCAGCGTGACGAACACCACGCCCTTGGCCGTGCCGGGGCGCTGGCGCACCGTGACGATGCCGCAGGCCCGCGCCAGCTGGCCGCTGCGGAAAGTATTCAGCACCTCGGCCGACCTGAAGCGCTGGGCATTGAGCTGCGGGCGCAGCAGCGCCAGCGGATGGCGCCCCAGGGTCAGGCCCAGCGCATCGTAATCGTTGAGCAGGTTTTCTCCTTCCGTCGGCGGCGCCAGCAGCAAGGCTTCTTCCGCCACCTGGGCCTGCCTGAGCAAGCCTTTGTCCGGTGCGCTGACCAGCGCCTGCCACAACGCCTGGCGGCGGTTGCCGACCAGCGGCGCGAGCGAATTGGCGGCGGCCAGCGCCTGCAGCTGGTCGCGCTGCAGGCCGCTGCGCAAGGCCATGTCCTTGAGGTCGGTGAACGGACGCACCGCGCGCGCCGCTTCAATCTCGTCGACATTGCGGGAATTCAGCCCGCGCACCAGGTTGAAGCCCAGCCTGACTGCCGGCCTGGCCGCCGAGGTTGATTCCAGGGCAGCTTCCCAGTTGCTGACGTTGATATCGACCGGCAGCACTTCCACGCCATGCCGGCGCGCGTCCTGCACCAGCTGCGACGGCGAATAGAATCCCATCGGCTGGCTGTTCAGCAGCGCCGCCAGGAACGCTTCCGGTTCATGGCATTTGAGCCAGGAGCTGGCGTAGGCGAGCAGGGCGAAACTGGCGGCGTGGCTTTCCGGGAAGCCGTATTCGCCGAAGCCCTGGATCTGGCTGTAGATGGCTTCGGCGAAACTCTTGTCGTAGCCCCTGTCTGTCATGCCGTCGATCAGTTTGCGTTCGAATTTTTCGAGGCCGCCTTTGCGTTTCCAGGCCGCCATCGAGCGGCGCAGGCTGTCGGCCTCGCCCTCGGTGAAACCTGCCGCGATCACGGCGATCTGCATCACCTGTTCCTGGAAGATCGGTATGCCGAGGGTGCGTTCCAATGCTTGCTGCAGATTTTTCTGGTAGATGATTTTGCCAGGATCTTTTTTCCTGTTTTGCAAATAAGGATGGACCATGCCGCCCTGGATCGGTCCCGGCCGGACGATCGCAACCTGGATCACCAGGTCGTAGAATTGACGCGGCTTCAGGCGCGGCAGCATGCTCATCTGGGCCCGGCTTTCGATCTGGAACACGCCTATGGTGTCGGCCTTGCAGATCATGTCGTAAGTCGCGGGATCTTCGCGCGGGATGTCTTTCATCTCGAATGTTTCGCCGCGTTGCGTCGCCACCATCGCCAGCGCCCGCTGCAGCATCGACAGCATGCCCAGCGCCAGCACATCGACCTTGAGTATGCGCAGGGCGTCCAGGTCGTCCTTGTC
Organism: Collimonas sp. OK412; assembly: GCF_900112135.1. GTDB lineage: Bacteria > Pseudomonadota > Gammaproteobacteria > Burkholderiales > Burkholderiaceae_D > Collimonas > Collimonas rhizosphaerae. The sequence goes on along the minus strand of NZ_FOLC01000034.1, from coordinate 27,626 downwards.
CCATTGCACCACGCTGCGGTCTTTCATCGCCGCGTTTTCGATAGGCACCAGGCGCGACAGCTTGCCGCGTGAAATCACGAAGCCGCCCGGGTGCTGCGACAGGTGGCGCGGAAATCCCATCAGCGTATGCGACAGCTCGGCCCATTGTTCGGCAATCGCCGTATTGGCAGCCATGCCGAGTTCACCGAAGTTCTGCTGCAGCTGCTGCTTGTCGTCCCACCAGCGCTGCGATTTGGCGACCTGGTCGACCAGGCCCGGATCGACGCCCAGCGCCTTGCCGACATCGCGCAGCACGCTGCGCGGCCGGTAGCTGATCACGACCGCGGTCAGCGCCGCCCGCCGCCGGCCGTATTTTTCGTAGATGTACTGGATCACTTCTTCGCGCCGCTGGTGTTCGAAATCGACGTCGATGTCGGGCGGTTCATTGCGTTCGCGGCTGATGAAGCGGCCGAACAGCAAGGTGCTCCGGGCCGGGTCGACTTCGGTGATGCCGAGGCAGTAGCAGACCGCCGAGTTGGCCGCCGAGCCGCGGCCCTGGCACAAGATGCCCTGGCTGCGGGCGAACTGGACGATATCGTAGACCGTCAGGAAATAAGCTTCATATTCCAGCTCCTGGATCAGGTCCAGTTCGTCTTCCAGCTGCCGCTGCACCGCGGCCGGGATTTCGTCGGCGAAGCGGCTGCGCGCGCCGATATAGGTTTGCTGGCGCAGATAACTGGCCGGAGTATGCCCCGGCGGCACGATTTCATCCGGATATTCATACCGCAGTTCATCCAGCGAAAAGCTGCACATGCCGGCGATCCTTACCGTTTCGGCCAAGGCCGCCGCCGGATACAGGTTGCCTAGCCGCAGCCTGGCGCGCAGGTGCTGTTCGGCATTCGGCGCCAGCGCATAACCGCAAGCGGCGACAGTCTTGCCGAGCCGGATCGCGGCCAGCGTATCCTGCAGCGGCTTGCGCGAGCGGCGGTGCATGCAGACATCGCCGGTAGCGGCTACCGGCAAGCCGAGCGCTTGCGCGGCCTGCTCGATCACGGCGCGCTGGCATTCGTCGCCGGCCTGGTGCAGCATGGTCATGCCGATCCAGGCGCGGCCGGGAAAAGTATTGCGCAGCCATGCCGCCTGGCGGCCCAGCGTTGCGCTGTCGACGCCATGAGCCGGCAGCAGGAGCAGCAGGCAATCGGGCAGCTGGCGCAGGTGGGCGTTGGCGCTGTCCGGCGCATCGAGGTCTTGCGGCCGGAGCAGGTAATGGCCTTTGCCGGCGCGGCTGCGCGCCAGCGTGATCAGTTCCGAAAGATTGCCGTAACCTTCGCGGTTTTGCGCCAGCGCGATGAGAGAAAACGCCGGGCTGCCGTCGGCCTCGTGCAGCTGGAACTGGCTGCCGATCAGCAGCGGCAGTCCATGTTTCTTGGCTTCGACATGGGCGCGCACCACGCCGGCCAGCGAGCATTCGTCGGTCAGCGCCAGAGCCGCGTAGCCAAGCTGGACGGCGCGCTCCACCAGTTCCTCGGGATGCGAGGCGCCGCGCAGGAAACTGAAATTCGAGACGCACTGCAGTTCGGCGTATTCCGGCAATACGATCGACGGCGGCGCCAGCGCGGGATTGTCGTCCATAGGCAATCAGGCAAACAAGCCGTGCAGGAACCAGTGGATGTCATCGCCGTCGCGCTCGCGATATATCCAGTAGCAAGCAGCTTCTTCGCCTTCCGCCACGAAGTAGTCGCGCACGGTCGGCGGACCGTCCCACCAGCCGCATTCGATCCGTTCCGGCCCCGACAGCAGGCGCAGCGGCGAACCATAAAACGGCCGGTGCTTGCGCAGCATCAGGGCCAGCGGCTGCTGCAGCAGCCAGAATGGCCGTTGCGGCTGGAGCCGAGGCAATGCATCGCCTGGCGTTTGGCGGCACAGGCCGTCGCCGGCTGCCTGCCAGGCGTTGGCGACTTCCGGCCGGTGGTCGGCCAGCGCTGCCGGCTGCAAGACGTTTTCACTGCCGAGCCGTGCGCTCAGCAACTCCAGCAGGCGAGCATAGGCGCCGGGCGTGCCGCCCGGCTCGGGAAACAGGGAGGCGGTCGGCGGCAGCATCGGCGCTACCTGGGTTGCCTGCAAGCGCAAGGCGATCACCGGCGCATCGAGTTGCAGCCGGCCCAGCCTTTCTTTCAACAGGCGCAGCAGGTGTTCTTCATGCCAGGCCGGTTCGCCCAGCGCGATTTCCAGCGGCGTCGGAACGATTGCCTGGCGCCCGCGTTCGTGTTCCAGCGACAGCAGGAAACGCGCTACCGCCAGCTGCTGCGCCACCAGCCAGCCGATCATTTGCAAGACCAGGCGGCGCGCCGCAAACAGTACCGCCTCGGCATGTTCGATGCGGTCCGGCAGCTCCAGCCAGGCGCTGAATGCCTGCGGCGGCTGCACCCATTCGAAGATTTCGGGCGCGCTGCCGTAGGCGCGGTCCAGGGTTTCCAGGATGTGCTTGTCGCTGCGCCGCTGCAATCCGGCGCGCGGCAGCTTGCGCAAGTCGGCCAGGGTCTGGCAGCCGATGCCGGCCAGCCATTCTTGGTGGGGGCGCGCCGCCGGCAGGATCGCGAACGGCAATCCATCCAGCCGCCGCTGCAGGCTGGCCAGGCGCAGGCTGCGGCGCTGCATGCGGCGGCGATGGCGGGCCAGCAGCCACGCGCCTTGGGCGGTCGGCGCCATGCTGAGCTGCGGCGTGAAGCCCAGCGCCTGGATGCTGTCGCGGATGCGGCGGCACAGCGCCAGACGGCCGCCGAAAGCGCTCAGGCTGGCGCTGATGTCGAGCAGCAGCGAATCCTCCTCGGCATGCGCTACTTCCGGCGTGTATTGCAGCAGGGCCAGCGCGATATCGTCGCGCGCGCCTTGTTCGCGCGCCGCATCGCGCTCGCATAACAAAGCCTGCGGCGCCAGCGCCAGCACACCGCCGCGGCGCATGCCCGGGCGCACGCCGCTGGCCGCCGCGGCGGGTGTCATGGCCAGCACCTGGTCATGTTCCACCACCGCCAGCATGCAGGGTTCAGACCAGCGCGGGCGCAATGTTTCCAGCGCCAGCAGCGGCAGGTGTATGCCTATCCAGAGTGTCATGGTCGGGTACGGCAAAAGAAGGTGGCGGAACGGCTGGAGCGGTGGCCGGGGCCACGGTTGCCGCCAGCGGCAGGTAAAACGCTTGTTCGTGTTGCGGCCCTTTGCGTTTGAGCAGCTGGATTTCGACGCCGTTGCGCGCCGGCCGCAATGCCAGCCGCAAAGGCGAGGGCGAGGATTCGTGGGCGGCGCTCAGCGGCCGCAGCAGCCACAGCAGGGTGTCGCTGGCCTGGGCCGCCAGGTGCAAGCGGCGCAAAGCCTCGCCCCGGACATGGGATTGCCATAACAGCAGCGCGCCGCAGCTGCCGTTGCGCAATACCTGTTCCGCCGACCACAGCGCATCGGCGCTGCGCGCCGCCTTGATCCACAGCAGCTGTCCGCTGGCCAGGCCGGCGCCGTCCCAGGCCGCGATCTGCGGCAAATGCGGCGGCTGCAGCAAGACGATCCGGCGCTGGCTGGCGATGCCCATCAGCGCCGGCTGCAACAGGCGCATTTCGCCGCAGCCGGCCTGTTGCAACAGCAGCTCTATCAATGCCGAATGCGGCCAGCCGCCGTTCGGCAATTCACGGTCGAGGGATGGATGGCCGGAGCCGGTGACCACGCCCTGGTAGGAACCCATCTGGTCTGCGCGCCACAAGGCATGCGGCAAGGCCGCCACGACCGATTGGGCGGCGGCGGAAATGCTGGATGGGGCGCTGGCGGGCATGGGCATGACTAAATGACATTTAGGTAAAAGCGTAAGCGGAGAAATATTATACTGTATGTATGTACAGTATAAATTCGATTCGGGTTTAGTCAATCGATCAATCCATTCATCTATCTACGCCGTGATGGAGACTATATCGCGCGCTTATCTATATTTGGGTATAATTTATGATATCTGCTTTTACGAGACCCCTGCACCGGGTAGGTTCGGCGAAAAAAGACCTTGCCGCGATGCCGGCAGAAGTTCAAGCCGCTTTTGGTTACGCGTTGCATTTGGCACAGGCCGGCGGCAAACATGATCAGGCCAAGCCGATGAAAGGTTTTGGCGGCGCCGGGGTACTGGAAATTGTAGAAGACTGCCAAGGTGATACGTATCGAGCCATCTATACGGTGCGCTATGCCGAGGCGCTTTATGTGCTGCATTGTTTTCAGAAAAAGTCTGTTAGCGGTAGCGCCACACCCAAGCCGGATATGGATTTGATTCGAACCAGATTGAAAACCGCAATCGCAATGCAAAGGAGTGGAGAGTGAATCAGAAAGTCACTATCAACGGCATCGATATTGAAATAGGCAGCGATAACCCCTATGCCGATCTCGGTTTCCCCGATGCCGATGAAATGCTGGTCAAGGCCAAGCTGGCGCATGAGATCTCCCAGATCATCAGGAGCCGGCATTTGACTCAGCAAGTTGCTGCCGACCTGCTGGGCATGCCGCAGCCTAAACTGTCAGAAATGTTGCGCGGAAAATTCAGGGGGATCAGCCAGGCCAAGATGATCGAGTGCCTGAACCGCCTCGGGCGTGACGTGGACATCGTCGTGAAGAAAGCCAGCCGCTCGGCCCCGGGTCACACTCAGGTGGTGGTGGCCTGAAAATGCGCCGCCACCCGGCCCGCAAGCAAGCCCAGCCCCGAACACAGCACAAAATAGATCAAGCCGATGAACATGAAGATCTCGGCCGGATAAATCATCACCCGGCTGTTGACCTGCGCCGCCACGAATGACAGTTCGCCGACGCCGACGATGTAGGCCAGTGAACTGTCCTTGACCAGGGTTACCCATTGGTTGACGAAGGAAGGCAGCATCATCTGCAGCGCCTGCGGCAGCACGATGTGGCGCAGCACCGCCATGCGCGTCATGCCCAGCGACAGGCCGGCATCCCATTGCCCGTCCTTGATGCCGCTGATGCCGGCATGCACTGAATGCGCCAGGTAGGCGCCGCCGATCAGCGCCAGGGCGCACATCACCGACAGCACGCCCGGCACGTCGATATGGAAAACAATCGGCAGCAGGAAGTAAGTCCAGAAGATCAGCATCAGCACCGGGATCGCCCGGAAGAAGCCGAGCACCATGGTCAGCAGCAGCAGCGGCCAGCCGCGCGCCAGCGACAAGGCGACGCCCAGCACCAGCCCCAGCAATGCCGAGGCCAGCGCCGAACCGACGCTGAGCAGCACGGTCAAGGCCGCGCCGCCCAGCGGGCCGTCGGGATAGGCGCCCCAGAGCAGGTAGGGCAGGTTGTCCGCCAATACGCTGAGCTGCATGCTCATCGCTGCGCGCCGCCGGCAAGTCTTGGCCGGCGCTGGAGCAGCTGGCCGGCGGTTTCGATCAGCGCGATGGCGGCGATGTAAAACAAGGTCGCCACGCCGAAAGCCTGGAACGTCTTGAAGGTTTGCGCTTCCACCTGGCGCGAAGTGTAAGACAGTTCAGCCAGGCCGATGGCCATGGTCAATGACGTGTTCTTGACGATGTTCATGTACTGGCCAAGCAAGGGCGGCAGCGCGATGCGTACCGCTTGCGGCAGGATCACGTAACGCAATCCCTGCCAGCGGGTCAGGCCAAGGGCGGCCGCCGCCAGCCTTTGCGCTTCGGCGACGCCGCGCATGCCGGCGCGGATTTCCTCGCTGACATAGGCGGCGGAATACAGGCTCAGGCCGAAGATCGCGCACAGCAGTTCGAACGATGGCCATGTCAGTTTCAGGTACGGCCCCAGCGCCACGCTGTGCACCGTATTGAGCCATTCCACCGAACCCTCCGGCAGCAGGCTGGAGACGCCAAAATACCAGAAGAACAGCTGCACCAGCAGCGGCGTATTGCGGAAGACCGAAAGGAAGCCGCCGGCAGGCAGCAACAGCCAAGGCTGCCGGCTCGAGCGTGCGGCTGCGACGACGATGCCGAGCAAGGTGGAAAGAACGGCAACTACGGCGGACAGCTGCAGCGTCATCCACAGGCCGTCGACCAGCCAGCTGAGATATTTTGGGGCCAGCATTTGCCCCAGGACAGCTTGGAATTCAGTCATTTTCTACTTCGCAGTTACTAAATAAAAAAACACCGGCAAACCCGAAGGAATGCCGGTGCAAGACAGATGCACTCAGAAGTCGGTCAGTTCTGGCTCAGCTTGGTGTCGCCGATCTTGAACAGGCGCGGCAGCGGCGATTTGCTGCCGGGGCCGAACCACTTGTCGTAGATCTTGAGGGCGGTGCCGTTCTTTTCAAATTCGCGCAGAGTGTCGTTGAGGGTATTGACCAGGCGCGTCTCGCCCTTGGGCACGCCGACGCCTTCGTATTCCTCGGATATGGCAAACGCCGGGATTTCATATTTTTCCTTGTCCGGGATATTCGCCAGCAGCGCGATCAGTTTCGAGCCGTCCTGGGTGATCGCCTGGACATTGCCGTTGCGCAGGGCGGCCAGGGCGAACGGGGTGTCGTCGTACAGGACTACCTTGGCGGCCGGGTATTTCTCGCGCAAGGTGGTTTCCATGGTGGTGCCTTTGTCGGTGCCTATGCGCAGTTCAGGAATCTGCGCAGCGTTCTTCAACACGCCTTTTTTCGCCAGGAACTGCTGGCCCGAAGCAAAATAAGGAATGCTGAAATCGATCACCTGGGCGCGCTCGGCGTTGATGGTGAAATTGGCGAACACCACGTCGACCTTGCCGGATGTCAGCAAGGGAATCCGGTTGGCCGGGTTGGTCGGCACCAGCTCCACCTTGACGCCGAGTTTTTTGGCGACTTCGTTGGCATAGTCGACGTCGAGGCCGATGATCTTGTTGGTCTTCTGGTCGACAAAACCGAACGGCGGATTGCCGTCGAACGTCGCGACCCTCAGCACGCCGGCTTTCTTGATGTCGTCGAGCTTGTCTGCATGGGCCAGGCCCGACAGCAGCGTCAGGCCGGTAAACAGGATGGCAAATGATTTCATTGTTGTTGTAGTCCCTGGTTGATGGTTCGGTGCGGTCGACCGCAAAAGCGATCGCCATGCGGGGCAGATTAGCAAAACAAAATCACGCAGTGAACGATCAATGTCGCATTTGAATATTACAAGTTTGCAGGCGTTCTCCAGGCGCTCCGGGCCGGATGCTGAAACACCGTTAAAATGAAGGGAAACACACGCAAGGAGCACACCCAATGGCAACAACGAAAAAAGTCGCGCTGGTTACCGGCGCAGGTTCCGGCATCGGCAGGCACATCGCCCTGGCCTTGCTGCGCAACGGTTACAGCGTAGTGCTGGCGGGCCGGCGCGTTGCGGCGCTGGAGGAAACGATCGCCGCCGCCGGGGCGTCGGGCGCGGACGCCTTGGCGGTGCCGGCCGATGTCAGCGATCCGGCGTCGGTCAGGGCTTTGTTCGAAAAAATCAAGGAGCAATTCGGCCGGCTTGACCTGTTGTTCAACAATGCAGGCATCTTTACCAAGTCGGCATCGCTGGAAGATGTCGATTTTGCGCAATGGAAGGCGTCGGTCGATGTCAACCTGAGCGGCGCTTTCCTGTGCACGCAGGAAGCGTTCCGCATCATGAAGGCGCAAACGCCGGGCGGCGGCCGCATCATCAATAACGGTTCGATCGCGGCCCATGTGCCGCGGCCGAATTCGGTGGCGTATACGGCCACCAAGCACGCCATCACCGGCCTCACCAAATCGACTTCGCTGGATGGCCGCAAATACCATATCGCCTGCGGCCAGATCGATATCGGCAACGCCGCCACCGACATGACCGAACGGATGGAACAGGGCATCCTGCAAGCCAACGGCCAGGTTGCGGTGGAGCCGACCATGTCGGTAGAAAACGTCGCCAACGCCGTGCTGTACATGGCGAGCCTGCCGCTGGATGCGAACGTTCAGTTCATGACGGTGATGGCGACCAACATGCCGTTCATCGGGCGCGGCTGATCCGCTCCGGCCCGGCAGGAAATTGAATCCTCGCTACGGTTTCAGTTCGACGTTGAATGCTTCGCCGGTGGCAAAAAAGGCGCCGCCGGACAGGTAGTGCAGCGAGCGCTGGTCGTCCGCCGGGAAGTGCCAGCGGCCTGCCGAGAAGGCCGCTGAATCGGCCCAGGCGGCGACCACTTCGGCGATGAACAGGTCATAGCGCTGCTGGTTGTGCAACTCGGGGATCACCTTGCATTCGAGCCAGGCCAGGCAGCCCGACATCAGCGGCGCGCCAATTTTCTCCGATGGAAATGTGGCGATATCAAGCGCGGCGAATTTGTCGCCTTCGCGCCCCGAGCTGGATCCCACTGCCAGCGTGGTTTCGGCCAGCGCCCGGGTCGGGATGTTCAGGGCGAACTCGCCCGAGGCTTCCACCAGCTCGCGGGTCAGGGTGCTGCTGTCGATCACCAGCAAGACCTTGGGTGGATCGAAATCGAGCGGCATCGCCCAAGCCGCCGCCATTACGTTGCTGACGCCGCCATGGGCGCTGGTGACGATGGTGGTGGGGCCGTGGTTGAGCAGGCGGTAGGCTTTGGCCAATTCTACTGCTTGAATATTCTGCATGATGATCCCGGTAATGATAACGCTGCTGGCTCATTCTATCCGGGTTCGCATCCTCAGGCATGGTCGGCCGGATAGGCCACGCCGATTTGCGCGCGTATCGTATCGAGCACAGCCATCTGCGCCAGCGTCTCGTCGTGCGTCATGAACGGGCTTTCAATCAGCCCGGCGCGCAGGCAGCGCATCACCTCGATCGCCTCGTGCGCATAACCGTTGCCGATGAATGGACATTGCTGGCTGCGCGTGCTGCCGTCCGCCAGCGTTATGGTCAAGCTGGCGCCCAGGTGGAAACCGGTATGCAGGCGCAGGTAGCCAAGCTCGCCGGAGATGGTCATTTCTACCGGGCCGGCGACGCGAGTGCTGCAGACGCAGGAAGACAAGCCGCCGCCGCGATGGCGCATGGAAAACGCGGTTTGCTCGTCGACGCCGGTGGCGCCGATGTCGGCAACCGACTGCACGGCGTCGACCGGACCGAGGAAAAAAGTCGAGATCGATAAAGGATAGATGCCGATATCGAGCAGCGCGCCGCCGCCGAGTCCAGGGTTGTACAGGCGGTGTTCCGGTCCGAAATCGCCGACGAAGCTGAAATCCGACTGCACCTGGCGCACCTTGCCGATTTCGCCGCCGGCGACGATGCGCCTGGCTTCGGCGATGCCGGGCAAGAAGCGCGACCACATCGCCTCCAGCAGGAAACGGCTGTTGCGGCGCGCCAGCGCGATCACCTGTTCCGCTTCGCGCCGGTTCATGGTGAACGGTTTTTCGCACAGCACATGTTTGCCGGCTTCCAGGCACATGATGGCATTTTCGGCGTGCATGGAATGCGGCGTGGCGATGTAGACTACATCGATCTGCGGATCGTCGGCCAGCGCCTGGTATGAGGCGTGGCGCCGCTCTATGTCGAATTCGCGGCCGAATGCGTCGGCGCTGCCGCTGCTGCGCGACGCCACCGCCTGCAGGATGGCGCCGGGGGCGTCGCGCAGGCCGGCAGCAAAAGCCCGGGCGATTTTTCCGGTGCCGAGAATGCCCCAGCGGACAGATTGCTGCATAGGTTCTGCTTACTCGGTCTTGGTCACTTTACTCAGGTGCCGCGGCTGGTCCGGATCCATGCCGCGCGCCACCGCCAGTTGCGCCGCCATCACGTAGAACGCCTGGATCGCCACGATCGGATCGAGATCCGGCGTTGCCGCCACCGGCAGGGTCAGGTCGCGCGCCGCCACGTCGTCGGGCGCCGCCAGCAATACCTTGGCGCCGCGGCCGCGCATTTCCTCGGCCAGCTTGAGCAGGCCGGCCTGGGTCGGTCCGCGCGTGGCGAAGATCAGCAGCGGATAACCCTCATCGATCAAAGCCATCGGACCATGCTTGATTTCCGCGCCGCTGAAGGCTTCGGCCTGGATCGCCGAGGTTTCCTTGAATTTCAACGCCGATTCCAGCGCCAGCGGCAAGCTGATGCCGCGGCCGACCACCATGATGCGCGAGGAGGGCACCAGGACCTCGATAGCGGGCGTCCAGTCAAGCTGGGTAGCCGCGGTGAGCGCTTGCGGCAAGGCGTCGATGGCGGCCAGGAAGGCAGCGTCGTCTTGCCAGTGCGCGGCCAGCCTGGCTGCTGCCACCAGGCTGGCGATAAAGCTCTTGGTGGCCGCTACGCTGAGTTCGGCGCCGGCATGCAAGGGCAGGGTCCATTCGGCGCTGCCGGCCAGCGGCGATGCGGCATCGTTCACCAGCGCCACGGTGGTGGCGCCGCTGTCGCGGAAATAGCGGATCGGTTCGATCACGTCAGGGCTCTGGCCCGACTGCGAAATGGCGATGACGAGCGCATCGCGCGCGATCAGCGGCGCTTTGTTGAGGGTCACCAGCGACAGCGGCAGCGAAGCGACGATGCGGCCCAAGCGGGCCATGATCAGGTAGGCGCAGTAATTGGCGGCATGGTCGGAACTGCCGCGCGCCACCGTCAGGATGGTCGACGGCGGCGCCGCCCGCAGGCGTTGCCCCAGTTCGGCGTAGCGGTCGCGGTCCTGGCTGAGCTGCAAGGCGACGTGTTCTGCCGCCGAGCGGGCTTCTTTAAGCATCAACGAGGTCAATTCTTTCTCCTTCTACATAAACGGCTTTGAGTTTGAGCTGGCGATCCAGCACCAGGATGTCGGCGAAGCAGCCTTCCTTGAGGCGGCCGCGCTCCTGCATGCCGAGATAGTCGGCAGGGTAGGTGGAGACCCGCAGCGATGCTTCGGCCAGGTCGAGGCCGAGCGACACCAGATTGCGCAAGGCCTGGTCCATGGTCAGGGTGCTGCCGGCCAGGGTGCCGTCGCCCAGGCGCACGCCGCCCAGGCACTTATGGACTACCTGGCGGCCCAGCATGTATTCGCCGTCCGGCATGCCGGACGCCGCGGTGGAATCGGTGACGCAGTACAGGCGCGGAATCGCCCGCAGCGCGGTCTTGATGGCGCCCGGATGGACATGCAGCAGGTCCGGGATCAGTTCGGCGTATTCGGCATGGGCCAGCGCAGCGCCTGCCATGCCCGGCTGCCGGTGATGGAAAGAGCTCATGGCGTTGAACAGGTGGGTGAACCCGGCCGCGCCGTTTTTCAGGGCGGCCACGCCATCTTCATAGGTACCCAGGGTATGGCCGATCTGCACCCGCATGCCGAGCTGCGACAAGGTCTTCACCAGCGCCATGTGGCCGTTGATCTCGGGGGCGATGGTGATCAGCTTCAAGGGGGCGAAGCTGCGCAGCCAGTCGACTTGCTCCAAGGTCGCGGCAATTGCAAAATCAGGCTGCGCGCCAAGCTTGCCGGGATTGATGTAAGGACCTTCCAGGTGCGCCCCCAGCACCCGTGCGCTGCCCGCGCGGCGGCCGCGGCAGGCGCGGCCGATTGCGCCCAGCGCCGCTTCCAGCTCTTCCGCCGGCGCGGTCATGGTGGTGGCCAGCATGCTGGTGGTGCCATGCTGGGCGTGCAGGCGCGAAACCACGTGCACGGCGTCGCCGGCTTCCATAATGTCCTTGCCGCCGCCGCCATGGACGTGCAGGTCGATAAAGCCGGGCAAGATGTAATCGCCGCTGGCCGGTGTCTGTTCCTGCGGGTTTTCGTTTGTTCTGCCTTTGATTTCCGTGATCATGTCGCTGAAGCCGATGCTGCCGGTCACCCAGCCGTCGCTGGTCAGGATATTGCCATGCAGTTGTGTAGCGTTGCCGTTCATATTGTTTCCCCTGCTGACTCTGCTGAGAGCTGCTGGCGCAGCAGCAGCAATGCGCCGGTCGCGGCGCCGGCGCGCGGCGTGGTCGCGCGCGATTTTAACGGTTCCGGCAAATAGGCTTGCAACGGGGCGGCCAGGCCGCCGCACAGGGCAATCGGTAATTGCTGGGATGGGTCGAGCGCGTTGGCGATCTGGGCGATTTCCTGGCCGGCCTTGTGCAAGATGGCAAGCGCCGCTTCATCCTGCCCGGCATGCGCCACCACCAGCGGCGCCAGCTGCGCAAAAATGCTTTGGTTGGCGCTGTTGACCCAGGCGATCACGCGTTCCCGGTTCTGGCTGCTGCTGAAATCGGCACCGGCGTCGTCGTCGCCGCCGCAAAAGCGCACGATGGCCCGGGCCAGCGAACCCGGCGCGACACGGCCGTCCAGGGCGCGTTCGACATGGTTGGCGGCGCGCAGGCCGATCCAGCCGCCGCTGGCTTCATCGCCGGTCTGGAAACCCCAGCCGCCGACTTCCCGGCGGCTGCCGTCGGCCAGCAAGACTTCGCCGACGCTGCCGGTGCCGATGGCGACCACCACGCCGGCCTGGCCCAGGTGCGCGCCGAGCAAGGTGGTGAAGGCGTCGGTGCCGGTGGCGAGGGCGCCGAAACCGGGGTTCTGGGCGCGAAACTGCGCTGCCCATTGCGGATTGTTGATGCCCGACAAGCCGCAGCCGGCAGCGATCGCCTGGTAGGGCGGCCGGACGATGCCGGCGCTCTGGAATGCGCCGTCAAGCGCCGTGACGATGGCGCACCAGGCTTTGCTGGTGCCGTGCATCAGCGCCGACGGTCCGCTGCTGCCGTCGGCGACATGGCTGCCGTCCGGGCGCTCGACCCGGATTTGGGTCTTGGTGCCGCCGCCGTCGACGCCGATCAGATATTCGTACGCTGTTTTCAACTCTACCCCCACGCCTTTTTGAAGGCGCATATTGTATCTATTATTGTTTGGATGAAATCATGTTTCCAGGTTTTAACCTCGCCAGCGCCAGGCCCTTGGCGTCGAACACATGGAAGGCGCTGCTTGGCGCCGACAGGGTGACGGTATCGCCGATATGCACCGGATTGTTGCCGTCGCCGCGCACCAGCAGGTCCTGGCCGTCCTGCAGCGTCACATAAATGAAGTTGGCTTCGCCCAGGTGCTCGACGATGCTGACCTTGCCGCTGAATACTTCACCACTATGCGCGTTTTCCAGGATATGTTCAGGCCGCAGTCCTATCGTCACGGCGTCGCCGGCCTTGGCCGTGCCGGCGGCGACATCGGCGCGGATCTCCTGGCCGCTGCTGAGCCTGATTTTCAGGTGGTCGGTTTCGATTGCCGTAATCGCGCCGTTGAACAGGTTCATCTTGGGCGAGCCGATAAAAGTCGCGACAAACAGGTTTTGCGGCCGCTGGTACAGTTCCAGCGGCGATCCCGCCTGCTGGATGTAGCCGTCGTTCATCACCACGATCTTGTCGCCCAGGGTCATGGCTTCTACCTGGTCGTGGGTGACGTAGACGATGGTGGCTTCCAGCTGCTTGTGCAGCTTGGCGATTTCGAGCCGGGTCTGGACCCGCAGCGCGGCGTCGAGGTTGGACAGCGGTTCGTCGAACAGGAACAGTTTCGGCTTGCGCACGATGGCGCGGCCGATCGCCACGCGCTGGCGCTGGCCGCCGGACAGTTCGCGCGGCAGGCGGTCCAGCAGGTGGTCGATTTTCAGGATGCCGGCGGCATGGCGGATGCGCTGGTCGATGGCGGCCTTGTCGGCGCCGGCGATCTTCAGGCCGAACGCCATGTTCTTGTACACGCTCATGTGTGGATACAGGGCGTAGCTCTGGAACACCATGGCGATGCCGCGTTCGGCCGGCGGCAGGTGGTTGACGACCTGGTCGCCGATCGACAGTTCGCCGCTGGTGATCGATTCCAGCCCGCACAGCATGCGCAGCAGGGTCGATTTGCCGCAGCCGGAAGGGCCGACCAGGACCACGAATTCGCCGTCCTTGATTTCCAGGTTGAGGTCGGCCAGCACGTTCTGCTTGCCGTCATACGATTTGGTGAGTTGTCTTACGCTTACGTTTGCCATGGAATGTCTCGTTTTCTGTATTACTTGACGGCGCCGGATGTCAGGCCGCGGATCAATTGCCGGGAGAATATGACGTACATGACCAGGATCGGGATCACGGCCAGCGACAGCGCCGCCAATACCGAATTCCAGTCAGTCACATACTGGCCGATGAACTGCTGCACGCCGAGGGTAACGGTCTTGGTTTCATCCGAAGGCGCCAGGATCAGCGGGAACCACAGGTCGTTCCAGGCCGGGATCATGGTGAACACCGCCACCGTGGCGATCGCCGGACGGATCAGCGGCAGGATGATCTGGAAGAAGATCTTGAATTCGCCGACGCCGTCGCAGCGCGCCGCGTCTTTCAGCTCCTTGGGGATCTGGCGGATGAATTCGGACAGGATCATCACCGCCAGCGGCAAGCCTTGCGCGGTGTACACCAGGATCAGCGCGGTGCGGGTGTTGATCAGGTCGAGGCTGACCACCAGCTGCAGGATGGAGACCGTGCCCAGGCGGATCGGGATCATGATGCCCAGCGCCAGGTACAGCGCCATCAGGCGGTTGCCGCGGAACTTGTATTCCGACAGGGCCCAGCCGGCCATGGCGCCGAACAGCACGATCAGCAGCAGGGAACCGAGCGTGACCACCAGGCTATTGCCGAAGTACAGCATGAAGTTGGTGTTGTGCAGCACCTTTTCAAAGCCGATCAGCGAGAACGTCTCCGGCGTCGGGAACGCCAGCGGATTGTCGAAGATGGCGTCGCGCGATTTGATCGAATTGATCATGATCAAGGCGATCGGGAACAGCGCGATCACGGCGTAGGCGCACAGCACCACATGGACCCAGATGCGGCCGAGATTGGCGAAGCGGCTTTGGCGCAGCACCGGCGCCGAGGCAGCGGCAGCGGTGGAAGAGAGCGAGGAAATCGGTGTCATGTGCTGTCCTCGTTACAGTTCGTAGCGTGTCAGCTTGCGCTGCACGAAGTAGAAATAGCTGGCGACGCCGAGCAGGATCACCAGGAACATCAGGGTCGCCACCGCCGCGCCCATGGTCGGGCTGCCGATCTGCGCCTGGTAGCCGAAGAAGGTGCGGTAGAAGAAGGTGCCCAGGATGTCGGTGGTGTAGTTCGGACCGGCCAGCGCGCCCTTGACCGAATAGATCAGGTCGAAGGCGTTGAAGTTGGCGACGAAGGTCAGGATGGTCACCAGCCCCAGCGTCGGCAGGATCAGCGGCAGCTTGATCTGCCAGAAGATGCGGAACGAGCTGGCGCCTTCGGCATAGGCTGCTTCCAGCACTTCTTCCGGCACCGCCAGCAAGGCGGCGTAGATCAGCATCATCGGGATGCCGACGTATTGCCAGACCGAGACCAGGCCGAGCGTCAGCAATGCGGTGCTTTCCTGTCCCAGCCACGGCGCAAAGTAATCGCCCAGGCCGACATGCGTCATCAAGCCTTCGCCGACGCCCCACAACGGCGACAGGATCAGCTGCCAGATGAAACCGATGATCACCACCGACAGCAGGGTCGGCAGGAAAATCAGGGTGCGGTAGGTACGCGCGCCGCGCAAGCCCTTCAGGCTGAACAGGGTGGCCAGCAGCAGGCCGATCGGATTTTGCAGCAGCATGTGGATCGCAAAGAATTTCACGTTGTTCAGCATGGCGTTCCAGAACGCCTTGGACCAGTCCGAATCGAACAGGATGGTATGGTAATTGGCGAGGCCGACGAAACTGTGGACGCCGGCGTCGTTGCTGGTGTAGAAGCCCAGGCGCAGGGTGTCCAGCAAAGGCAGGGCGCTGAACATGGAGTAGATGATGACCGCTGGCGCCAGGAATACCACGATGTGCCAAGGGAATTTCTTGTTTTGAAGAATCATTCGGGTTTTCGGTGATGGCAAAAAAATGCGCAGGTCTCCGCGGGCGCGGATGAAACACGGGGGAGATCGTGTTTCATCCGCGCCCGGCTTGGTCGACCATGGAATACGGGCATGACGACGGCTTATTTTTGACTTCCGTGCCGTAGATCACGGGCTTACCCGGCGGCAAGCCTTGGCTGCTGTGTGGCTTGCCGGCCAGGGTAGAGTCAATCTTAAACTCTTCCCCGGCCGGCGAACAGCAGTGCTTATTGTTGCGGTTTATACCATTTTGCAAAGCCGGTCTGGATCTGCGCCGCGGCTTCCTTCGGCGCCAGCTTGCCGTTGAGGACCTGGGCATTCACGTTCCACAACTGGTTTTCCATGCTCGGCTCGCCGCGGTTGAGGATTTGTGCATTGAGGCGGATGGTCGACGAGCAGGATTTGCGCCAGTCGATCATCTGCTTGGCGACCGGATCCTTGACCGAAATCAGGTGGTCCGACAGCGAGAAGAAGCCGGTGACCTTGTTGGTATAGATGTCGGCGAATTCCTGCGAACCAAGCCAGGCCAGGAACTTGTATGCATCTTCCTTGTTCTTGGATTTCTTGTTGACGCCCATGCCGATATCGTTGTGATCGGAGATATAGCATTTGTCGCCGGCTTTAGGCACTGGCGGCGGGAAGGCGCCCATCTCGAATTTGGCGTTGGTGTTGAAGTAGGCGATGTCCCAGGAGCCGGTAGGGTAGATGGCTGCCTTGCCGAGCGCGAACAGGTTCTGGCTGTCGCCGTAGGTTTGCGAGCTGGCGCCCTTGGACAGGTATTTGCCCAGCTTGGCTTCGTATTCAAACGCATTGACGAAGTTCGGATCGGTGAATTTTTCCTTGCCGGCGATCAGCGCCTTGCGGCCTTCTTCACCCTTCCAGTAGTTGGGGCCGACGCCGGTGAAGACCACCTGGCTGGATTCCCACTGGTCTGCGGTGCCCAGCGCCAGCGGCGTGTATTTGCCGTTGCTCTTGATGGTGTCGAGCACCTTGAAGAATTCCGCTTCGGTTTTTGGCGGCTGCAGGTTCAGTTCCTTGAAGATTTTCTGGTTGTACAGGAAGCCGTGCATCACCGACGCCACCGGCATGCAGAACGTGTCCTTGCCGTCATCTGTCTGCCACGCGGTCTTGGAGGAAGCCGGGAAGTGTTCCATGCCTGGCTTGCCGTCCAGCTTTTCCAGGTTGCCCTTCTTGTACAGGGACAGCGAGACATCGAAAGGACGGCAGGCGATCAGGTCGCCCGCGGTGCCGCCGGCCAGGCGTGCGGTCAGGCTGGAGTCGTATTCGGTAGGAGCGGTCGGCGCGAATTTGACTTCGATGCCAGGGTTCTTTTTCTGGAAAGCCGGGATCAGCACGGTTTCCCACAAAGTCTTGTCGTCGACGCGCCAGCTTTCGATGGTCAAGGTGCCGGCTTGCGCCGTGCCGGCTGCCACCAGGGCGATCAGCACTGCATTGCGGATGGTACGAATTCGGTTGATGGTTTGCATCAAAGTCTCCTCTTGGGTTTTACCGCTTGGATTTATCGCTATCGCTTGGGGTTTTATGAGTGCGGCGCTTTCCAGGGGATGAAGCCCGTGAAACCGCCGCGCACAGACATTAGCACCATAAAAAATGTGTCGCCATCTTAGTTGGAAAGCATCTATGCAAATTACATAAGCTTTTGATTTTATTCAGGAAAATTAAAATCGGCGATTTGCGCGGATTACATATCTTTACAGTGTTGCCGGCGAGTTGCGGCTGTTTCATCCGGCAATAAGGTCAAATCGCGGTAATGCCCTGCTTAGGCCAGTATAGATAAAATTACGAATGCTTACGTTTCTTTACAAAACAAGAAGACTGCTAACGTTGTGAACCCGACTTGCGCTATAGTCACACGCGATGTTGGGGGGAGGCAGGGCAGGTTTTTATAAAAAAATCAATAAGGCGCTCGATGATTGACAAGCGATACGCTAATAAAAGGGGAGGCGCGAAAACCTGGTCCGCAGGATCGCGCAAATGGCTCGCATCTTGGGCAATCGGCTGCCTGTTGCAGTACTCGGCGGGCATGGCCGATGCCGCCGTAGCGACGCCGGTTGCCGGCGTGGGCCAGCCGGCAGCGTCGCTGCAGGTGGTGCACTGGTGGACTTCGGCCGGGGAACGCAAGTCGGTTGACGTGCTGGCAGGCCGGCTCGCGGAAGAAAATATCCAGTGGCGCGACCTGGCCATTCCCGGCGGCGCCGGCCTGGGCGCCAGCAAGGTGCTCAAGAGCATGGTGTTGGCCGGCAAGGCGCCCGAGGCGACCCAGCTCAACGGCATTGTCTTCGGCGAATGGGCTGATCTCGGCCTGTTGCTGGAACTGGACGACGTCGCCACTCCGGGCGGCTGGCAGAAGCTGCTGTTCCCGACGGTATGGTCGCTGGTGCATAACCGCGGCCACGTAGTGGCGGCGCCGCTCGGCATACATCGCATCAATAACCTGTTTTATAACAAGAAGATTTTCGACCGGCTCGGCCTGGCGGCGCCCAGGACCTGGCCCGAATTCGAGCGGGTGGCGGAAAAACTCAAGCAGGCCGGCGTCACGCCGCTGGCGCAAAGCAGCGAAGCCTGGCAGGTCGCCACCCTGTTTGAAACGCTGGTGCTGGCGGAGAGCGGCCCGGTCTATTACCGCTCCCTGTTTGTCGACCTGAATCCGGCCGCGTTCGGCGACCCGCGCATGACCCATGCCTTGAAGCGCTTGCGGTCGCTCAAGCAGTGGATGCCGCAGCCGCTGCGGGAGCGGCCGTGGCCGGAGGCGACGCGCCAGCTGGCGGACGGCGACGCCGCCATGTTCGTGATGGGCGACTGGGCCAAAGGCGAGCTGCTGGCCTGGGGCTTGAACACCGACCAGGATTTTTCTTGTGCGGCGGTGCCGGGCACGGCAGACTACCATCTATATAGCGTCGATACCCTGGCCATGTTCGCCGGCGACTATTCGCACCAGCCGGCGCAGGAAAAGCTGGCGCAGCTGATCATGTCGCAGCCGGTGCAAAGCGCTTACAATCAGGTCAAGGGCGCGATCCCGGTATGGCGTGCGCCGGATTTGTCGAAAATGGATAGCTGCGCGCGCGCTTCCTGGAGCGCGTTCAGCAAGGGCAGCGCATTCCAGGCGCCGAGCCTGGTGCACCGCATGGCCGCCGACGAAACCGCGAAAGACGCCATCGTGGCCGAGGTGCACCATTATTTTGTGGATGACAAGATGAGCGAGAGCGATATCCAGCGCAAGCTGGCCAGCATCGCCCGCTCTGTGTCGAAAACCGGAAAGCAGGAACAATAGGCCAAATGCGTAAGATATTGATCGTTGACGATGACCAGAAAACCAGGACGCTGCTGAAAGCCTACCTGGAAAAGAACCAGTACGAAGTGCGCCTGGCGCATAACGGCGAGGCGTTCCTGGCCGAGTTCCAGCGCTACGCTGAAGAACTGTCGCTGGTGATCCTGGACGTGATGCTGCCGGATACCGATGGCTTCGCCTTGTGCAAGACCGTCCGCCGCAAGTCCAACGTTCCCATCATCATGCTTACCGCCAGCTCCGACGAGACCGACCGCGTGGTCGGCCTGGAGCTGGGCGCCGACGACTATATCGCCAAGCCCTACAGCCCGCGTGAACTGCTGGCGCGGATCAAGGCCATCCATCGCCGCACCGGCATCGACAGCGCGGTGGCGCCGCGCTACTACCGCTTTGTCGGCTTCACGCTGGATACGGTGGAACGCACCTTGAGCGATCCTGACGGCCAGCTGGTGGCGCTGACCGGACTCGATTACCAGTTGCTGAAATATTTTGTCGAACATCCGGGCGACGTGCTCGACCGCGGTGTCCTGTGCGAGGAAACCCGCGGCCGCGATGTCGGCCCGCTGGACCGGTCGCTGGATGTGCAGATCAGCAAGCTGCGCCTGCGCCTGAACGACGGCGGCAAAGATCCGCACCTGATCAAGACCGTGCGCGGCGCCGGCTACGTATTCTCCGCCGATGTGGCCGCTGCGCAGATCTGAGGCGGCGCCCAAGCGTAGCTGGTCGGCCTGGTATAACCAGCTGCTGTCCTGGCTGCTGCCGCATACGCTGCTGGGCCGCCTTTCGGTGGTGATGGTGTTCGGGGTGCTGGTGACGCAGCTGGCGGGCGGCCTGATCTGGTCGGCACAGCTGCGCAGCAAGGCGGAAGTCGAAACCAGGACCGCGGCGCAGCACCTGGCGCACACCGCGGCCAGCGCGGTCCGCTTCTTCATGAGCCTGCCGGCGAATTACCGGCCGATCCTGATCCAGCAACTGCGCGAGATGGGCGGCACCCGTTTTTTTGTGAACACCAACGACGGTCCGGTGACTATCCACACGATCGCCGACAACACCCTGGCCAACATGGCGTTGGCCGAGATCGGCGCCACCCTGAAAACCGACTTGCCGTTCCTGCCGGGTTTCCGCCTGGCGTTTGCCTGGCCCGACGACCTGGTGGTGTCGCCGCAAGGCTTGCAGGTGGCGGACCTGCCGGACAGCTGGGTCCAGCACACGCTGCTGATCAAGCCGAATCCGGCGCCGGTGCTGGTGATCCAGACCGAACTCGAACCCGGCAACTGGCTGTACCTGGCGGCGCTTATGCCCAATCCCTATTTTCTCGATAGCGATAACCCGCTATCGCCCGAGCGTTTGCTGTTGCAGGGCTTGTCGCTGGCTACCGTGCTGCTGCTGTCGATCCTGGTGGTGCGCTGGACCACAAGGCCGCTGGCGGCGCTGTCGGACGCCGCCGAAGCATTCGGCAAAGGCGAGGCCGCGCCTGAATTGCCGGAAACCGGCAGCCGCGAATTCATCAAGACCGCGCGCGCCTTCAGGTCCATGCGCGAACGCATCAAGCGCTACCTGGATGATCGCGAACGCCTGTTTGTCTCGATCTCGCACGATTTGCGCACGCCGATCACGCGCCTGAAACTGCGCACCGAGCTGCTGGACGATGAGCATCTGCGCAGCGAATTCCACGAAGACCTGGATGAGCTCGACATGATGGTGAAGGGCGCCTTGCAATCGGTCAAGGATAGCGATATCCATGAAAACCGCACCGAGGTAAAGCTTGATGCGCTGATCTTGCGCATGATACGAGACGCCCGCATGGCCGGGCACGAAGTCGCGTTTGCCGAATCGGGCCTGACGGTGATGGCCAAGCCGCTGGCGCTCAAGCGCGCCATCGGCAACCTGTTCGATAATGCGCTGCACTATGGCGAGAAGGTGGAAATCTCGGTCGCCGGCCTGATCAATGCATCCGGAAACAATATCCAGATCCAGATCCGCGACCATGGTCCCGGTGTGCCCGAAGAAGCCTTGCACAGCCTGTTCGAACCATACACCCGGCTGGAGCACGGGCGCGACCAGAATGCCGGCGGCATGGGGCTGGGCCTGGGCATTGCGCGCAACATCGTGCAGGCGCATGGCGGCGAGCTGCAGCTGCGCAATCATGCCGACGGCGGCCTGGTGGCTACCATCGTCCTGCCTGCGGATTAGCAATTTTTTGGGGCGTCAGCCGTTTTTCGGCGCAAGCCTGTCGATGGTTTGCCTGTGCCGGGGATTCTCGTCGCGAAATGCCGCCAGGTCTTCCGGCCCGGCAATCTTGAATTTCGCGAACTCGAACGGACCTTTGCATTCACAGGTGACGAGTCCGTATTCTCCAGCCGGGTAGGCGCCGAACCAGTCGCCGAAGCCGTCGTTCTTTTCTATGACGACGTCATTTTCATACGTGACGTTTTCTTCCGATTTCCACAGCCCGCCGCCATCTATTTTCGGGATGCATAAAGCATCTCCCGAGATCAGCTTGAATCTCTCTTTGGTGTCTTGCAGGCTGTGCCAGCTGGAAATGGCTTGCTCGGGCAGCAGGTAGAAAATCACGGTGCAGGCGCCGGTGCGGATGAATTCGCGATAGAAGCCGCCCTCGGGGTGGGGCTCCAGTGCGAGTCCCTGTTCAATATGTTTTGCAGTCAGGCGCTGGTTTGCAGGAAGCGTTTCGAGTTTTCCTACGTAGGCTTCTATATTCGATTTTTCTATATGCAAGCGGTTTTTTTCAGCGCCGGCCGTTCCTGCCGAAACCAGGTCTTTCAATTCTTCGATGTAAACGCTTAAATTTTCAATCAGTCTTTCAGGCGAATACATTCTGGTTCCTCTTATAGGCCGAAGTCATGGTTTTTTGCGACACAGAGAGCGGCTAGGCTAGCACATATTTAGAATTGATTTTTGCAGGGGATGATGGATTTAACGCCCTCAAACGGCCGGATGCATTCACCATGACGCATTGCCTGCATTCAAAAAAATTCATTGCGCCGATCCGAACGCTCCAGATTGCAGCCTGGACAAGATGAAGCGCAACCTTTCTTCGACTGGCGTTCGCGGCAGCTCGATCAGTTCATAGCCATACTTTGCATAAATGGCGACCATGGAATCATAGGTACGCACGGCTTCTTCAAATGTCTGCTTTCGCTCCTTGTCTTGAGAGAAGATTTCCGGCCATGGCGGCGCAATGAATACTTGCGGATGGTAGCGAAAAGCTAATGCTGCTTTTTCCACGTGCGCGGGTATCTCCAGCCCCAGCAACTGTAAATATCCAGCCACATCCGGTACGCCGCGGTCGAAGAAAACCGGTCCGGTCATATTTGCCGCAAGGTGGTATGAACGCATTTCCCAAGACAGCATTAACTCAGCAAATGACGCGGTGTCTTGCCATGGCAATGCATGTCCGCCAATTGCCACCTGGTCCTGTATGACACCTCTGCCTGCTTCGATCGAGCGCGCATAGCCGGCCTGCGCCAGGCTATCAATCAACGTGCTTTTTCCCGATCCGGGGCCTCCGGTTATAACAATCAATTGTTTAGGATCTACGGTCATGGTGACTCCCTAGTTGGCGTTACAGATCGCCGGCGCTGCTGCCAGGCCGCCGGCCTCATCAAGTTGGGTAGGGTGTGTAAAGCAAGTTTGGCATGTCCGCTTCCAGCCGAATAGGGTGGGCGCTGGCGCCCAAGCGGAAAGAGGACGCTACCGCGTAGGGAAAAAACTGCACCCGCGATGTTGATTATGCGGATGGCAATGCGGCTTTCTGCTACAGGCCGAAGTTATAGTTTTTCGCGACATGGACCGCGGCTTCGCGCAGGTCGTGGGCGAGTTCCGAGCGGATGCCGCCGCTCGGGTAGGCGAGCACGTATTTGTAGTTGATGTCAGCCTTGAACGGCCGCGTGACGACGCCGTGGGGGAGCCAGATCTTCGCTGCGAACGGTTCCACGATGGCCACGCCGAAGCCGTTGGCGACCATGGCGTAGCGGGTGTGCGAGGTATGCGTCTGGATGGTGTAATTGGGGCGGATCGCGGCCGATTTCAGCGTCGACAATTCACGGTCGTAGGATTGCGCGCTGTTGGGCATCCAGCCGATCACGTTTTCGCCGTCCAGGTCTTCCGGCAGGATGACTTCCTTTTGCGCCAGGGGGTGGCTGGCCAGCATGGCACACAGCACGCTGGCTTCCATGAGCGGTTCGACCTCGATGCCGGCAAACGGCGGAAACGCCAGGCTCAGCGCCATGTCGACCTTGAGGTCCTGCAGGCCGACCAGGATCTCGGGCACGGTGCAGCTGTCGATCTTGACCGAGACATCGGGATGCTGCTTGAAGAAACGTTGCAGCACTTCCGGCAGCAGGGTGGTGGACAGCACCGGCAGGCAGGCGATGGTCAGGCCTTCCGGCGCTTCATGGCGGATATTGCCCGCCACTTGCATCAGCCGTTCCAGCCCCAGGAAATTTTCTTCCACCGCTTTATAAAAGCGCACGCCGGCATTGGTTGGCTCCAGGCGCCCCTTGGCCCGGTTGAACAGGCGAAAACCGAGGTCGGCCTCTAGATCTGCGATCAGGCGGCTGATCGCCGGCTGGGTAACGTGCAGGCGACGTGCCGCAGAGACGCTGGTGCCGGAAATCATCAGTGAGCGGAAAGCCTCGATTTGTCTGAAACGGATCATGATCTTATGCCAATGCAGGATGTGGTTGTAACGCTCTATAACAAACTGCTATGGCGCATACAAATTTGTGAGTGGACATGATATTCCATTCTTGTGACACTGTCTGCATTGGAGATGTTGTTATTGGCATGGCCGACAATACAATAACCCACACCGGATTCTACATTGAACGAGATTCAATGAACGCGCGGGCAGACCTGTTCTGCCGGTTGCTTGAAACGATTTCTGGTTATGTTCCAGATCTGCCCACAAGGCGCCCTGTTTTAAGAGATTTCGAGGCCCTCACGAGGTGGCTTTCGGATCCTGGGGCAATCCAGGCCGCCTAGCCTGCGATTCTATTCTGCTTCCTTCCCTTCGCATCCCCCGCACTACGTTTCCTTTGCCGCTGTCAGCGGATGAAATAGCCCGAGACTTTCCAGCTGCCGTCTTTTTCGCGCATGGGCGTAACGGTTTCGGTCGCCGATTTTTTGTTTTCGAACTGCGTCTCGTACTGGATCACGACATATTCGCCGTCCGGCGCGCCGGGCAGGGTGGTCGCATATTCCGTGCTTTTCAGCTCGCGCGCCTTTACCGTGCCGAGTGGCGCACGCAATGAGCGGACTCCGGTTTCCCAGGTGTTTTTTGCGATGCCGGTCTTGAAGAATGTGCCTGCGCGCTCCCAGCTTTCGCCGTATTTGCCGGCATCGGTCAGCGCCATCCAGGTTTTGGCCGCGGTTTCGGCTTGCTGGATGAGTTCGGCTTGCGGGTCT
The DNA here is from genome assembly GCF_900112135.1 of Collimonas sp. OK412. Classification (GTDB taxonomy): domain Bacteria; phylum Pseudomonadota; class Gammaproteobacteria; order Burkholderiales; family Burkholderiaceae_D; genus Collimonas; species Collimonas rhizosphaerae. The sequence goes on along the minus strand of NZ_FOLC01000034.1, from coordinate 3,190 downwards.
GCGGCGAAGGAGGGAGCAGCAGCGGTCAGCAGCGCAGCGGTGACCAGCGTCAGTATCGTTTTCATTTTTCTTACTCCGGATGAGCTGCTGCCTTATTGGATTGGAAAGTACGTTCAAATCATAGGGGTTGGAGCAGGCATGCGCAATGCCCGTGACACTATAGAATTGGGGCAACACTATCAGGATGCCTCCATGTATCGTTTGCCGACCACCGCCACCGCCCCATTTTGTCCTTCCGAAGTTGCCGGCACCGTTGCCGTCCCGAGCAGCGGCCCGTTCTGGAAAAAAATCCTCAGGTTCGTCGGGCCCGGCTTGCTGGTCTCGGTCGGCTACATGGATCCCGGCAACTGGGCCACTTCGATCCAGGCCGGATCCCAGTTCGGCTACCAGCTGCTGTTCGTGGTGCTGCTGTCCAGCCTGGCGGCAATTGTCCTGCAATGCCTCAGCATGCGCCTCGGTATTGCTACCGGCAAGGACCTGGCGGTGCATTCGCGCGAGAACTACAGTCCGCGCGTCAGCAAGGGCATGTGGTTTTTCGCGGAGATTTCCATCATCGCCTGCGACCTGGCGGAGGTGCTGGGATGTGCGCTGGCGTTCAAGCTGCTGCTCGGCGTCTCGCTGCCGGTCGGCGTGTTGCTGACAGCGTTCGATACGCTGCTGGTGCTGGGATTGAAAGGCAAAGGATTCCGCCAGATCGAGGCGATCATCCTCGGCTTGGTGCTGACCATCGCCGCCTGCCTGTTTGTCGAGCTGGTGTTCCTGAAGCCGGACTGGCATGCGGTGGCCGCCGGCATGCTGCCATCCTTGAGCGCGCTGTCGAGCCGGGAGCCGCTGTACCTGGCGATCGGCATCCTCGGCGCTACCGTGATGCCGCACAATCTCTACCTGCATTCGTCGATAGTGCAAACGCGGGTGGTGGAAAAAAATGACCGCAGCCGCGGGCAGGCGATACAGCTGTCGCGGCTCGATACCATTGTCTCGCTGCTGCTGGCGCTGCTGGTCAACGGCGCCATCCTGGTGCTGGCGGCGAGCGCATTCCATGCTACCGGAAATACGGCGGTGATCGATATCGACCAGGCATACCGCCTGCTCGATCCGATCACCGGCAGCGCCGCGGCCGGCATCCTGTTCGGCCTGGCGCTGCTGGCCTCGGGACAGAGTTCGACATTTACCGGGACGATCGCCGGCCAGGTCATCATGGAGGGTTTCCTCAACCTCAAGATCCCGTGCTGGCAGCGGCGCCTGCTGACGCGCGGCCTGGCGCTGGCGCCGGCCATGGCCGGCGTGCTGGCATGGGGCGAGCATTCCGTGGGGCGCTTGCTGGTGCTCAGCCAGGTGGTGCTGAGCCTGCAGCTGCCGTTCGCCATGTATCCGCTGATCCGCCTCACCAGCCGGCGCGATGTGATGGGTGTGTTCGCCAATTCGTGGCTGACGGCCGGCGTGTCGTGGCTGCTGTTCGTGCTGATTTCAGGCGCGAATATCTGGCTGGTACTGCAGGTATTCGGCCTCGGCTAGTTGGCGAATGCCGGGATGCCGGTCTGCGCCCGCCCCAGGATCAGCGCGTGCACGTCGTGCGTTCCTTCGTAGGTATTCACCACTTCCAGGTTGACCAGGTGGCGGATCACGCCGAACTCGTCGGAAATGCCGTTGCCGCCCAACATGTCGCGCGCAACGCGGGCGATGTCCAGCGCCTTGCCGCAGGAGTTGCGTTTCATGATGGAGGTGATTTCCACCGAGGCGCTGCCTTCGTCTTTCATGCGGCCCAGCCGCAGGCAGCCCTGCAGCGCCATGGTGATCTCGGTTTGCATGTTCACCAGCTTCACCTGCACCAGCTGGTTGGCGGCCAGCGGCCGGCCGAACTGTTTGCGGTCCATGGTGTACCGGCGCGCCGCGTGCCAGCAGAATTCGGCGGCGCCGAGCGCGCCCCAGGCGATGCCGAAGCGTGCCGAGTTGAGGCAGGTAAACGGGCCTTTCAAGCCGCGCACTTCGGGGAAGGCGTTTTCTTCGGGGCAGAACACCTGGTCCATGACGATCTCGCCGGTGATCGAGGTGCGCAAGCCGACCTTGCCGTGGATGACCGGCGTCGATAATCCCTTCCAGCCTTTTTCAAGGACGAAACCGCGGATCGCGCCTTCGTCGTCTTTGGCCCAGACCACAAATACGTCGGCGATCGGGCTGTTGGTGATCCACATCTTGTTGCCGGTAAGCTGGTAGCCGCCGTCGACCTTGCGTGCGCGTGCGGCCATGCTGCCGGGATCGGAACCGTGGTCCGGTTCGGTCAGGCCGAAGCAGCCGATCAGTTCGCCGCTGGCTAGCCGCGGCAGGTATTTTTGCCTGGTGGCTTCGCTGCCGAATTCGAAAATCGGCAGCATCACGAGCGAGCTTTGCACGCTCATCATGGAGCGGTAGCCGGAGTCGATGCGTTCGATTTCGCGGGCGATCAGGCCGTAGCTGACGTAGTTCAGGCCGGCGCCGCCGTATTCTTCGGGAATGGTTGCGCCGAGCAGGCCGAGCGCGCCCATTTCGCGGAAAATGCCGGCGTCGGTCTGCTCGTTGCGGAACGACATCAGCACGCGCGGTGCCAGCTTGTCGCGGGCGTAGGCGGCTGCGCTGTCGCGCACCAGGCGTTCTTCGCTGCTGAGCTGCTGTTCTAGCAGGAGCGGGTCGTCCCAATGGAAGCTGGCGTGTGATGTAGGCATGGGTTTTCTCCGAGATTTTGTTGTGTGCTGGCGGCTTATCTTGTGACAGGCGCCGGCGTCGCTATCGTACTAAAGTTCCAGTCATATTACTTGATACCTTCCGCTCGCAACGGTTCAAGTCCCAACTGCGCAGTTAAATGGGGTCAGAGTTTTTTTTCGCGTCCTTTGCGAAAATTACTCTGACCCTGACCCTTCCCCTCAAATCTCATAAGTTTTCACTCTATCCATTAGTTCGTTTTCGGCTTGGTTGTATAGACAGTATCGAAACTGTAATGCGTTCCGATCCGTCAGCCAGTGACGGGCGAGTGACAGGATTGATAGAGTGGAGGCGGATTTTTTGGCACTGCCATAAGCGAGCCGGTAGCCTTGGCCCAAGGCGGTTAGCCCAATGAGCCAAAGCGCGTAGGTTGCAAGCGCAGCGATGAGCAATAAGATGGCAAGGCGGTGGCGCTTGCGCGTCTGGCTGTCGCGCATTCCCATCCCCCACTGGG
>NZ_FOLC01000032.1 GCF_900112135.1 Collimonas sp. OK412 | reverse complement strand
GAGCTGTTTTTGCTTAACCCGTCACCAGCAACAGCGCAAATCCTAACCACACCGATAAAAGTATTGATTGTGTACGATGCCCCTTCTCCTGATCAGTATGAGAAGCTGGGATTTGCCTACGCCATCATGCTGCGTAATCTGATTGGACATTTCAACAGTGCCGTCGATCTGGTGCCGATACAAAACTATAGCGCCGGAAAAATCGAATCCTATCAGGCCACTTTCTATCTGGGGTCGTACTATAACAATCCGATTCCGACTGCATTTCTTAACGATGTCAATGCCACGCAGAAAACCGTCGTCTGGTTCAAATACAACCTGTGGCAGTTCGCATGGAACACGGCCTACAATTTCAATACCCGTTACGGATTCAGCTTTGTCGGCTTGCAGGGATTGAATGCGCCGCCCAGCTCGAGCAACCCGACGCCGGGTTTCTTCGACACCGTCTCCTACAAGGGTCAGTCGATGGTGAAGTACTATGCCTACGATGCTGCGAGCAACACGGTAAACGCAGATCCCGATGTCGGCGTCACGCAGGTCATCGATACCGCCAAGGCACAGGCGCTGGTAACGATTACAAACAGCAAGACGTCCGCGCAGGCGCCGTATATTATCCGCTCCGGCAATTTCTGGTATTTCGCTGACATGCCATTGTCATACATCGGCCCACGCGACCGCTATCTGGTGCTTTGCGACATATTGCATGACATATTCGCCGACAATCAACCGGTAAGCCATAAAGCTCTGGTACGGCTGGAAGACGTCGATGCATTGGTCAATTTCGGCACGATGAAAACACTGTCGGACTATATGTTCAGCAAACGCATTCCATTTTCGATTGCAACTATTCCACACTATTTGGACCCTTTGGGTGTGTACAACGGCGGGGTGCGAGAAGAAGTACCGTTGTCGCAGGCCGGAACTCTCAAGACATCGTTGAATTACGCGCTGGCGCGAGGCGGGAAACTTGTGATGCATGGATATACCCATCAATACGATTCGATGCGGAATAAGAATACAGGGGTCAGCGCCGATGATTTTGAATTCTGGAATGCCGTGGCAAATACCCCGGTGACCGAAGATCTGGTCGCCGGCATTATCCCGCTATTCTCGCCATGGGCATTGGGACGTCTCCTGGCCGGGCTGGCAGAATTCAAGAATAACGGTTACGCCAAGCCATTTGCCTGGGAGACTCCACACTATCAGGCGTCGCCGCTAAGCACGAAAGCTATACCGCTAGCATTTAATACAACCTATCAGCGCGCTGTCTATTACACCTCCGACACCCCTAATTTTACGGCAACCACGGGTAAGGATTTTTCAGTTGGACAGTTCTTCCCCTACGTCATCAGGCAAGACTACTACGGCCAGTGGAACGTGCCGGAAAATCTGGGGAATGTTGAATACAATATCAGCGCCATCGATCCGTTTTCAAACGTTACCTATACTTGGCAGGATATTTGTCTCAATGCCCAATATGCCACGGTGGTACGAGATGGATTCGCATCTTTCTTCTTTCATCCGTTCTGGCTGGAGTCGTCACTCGCGCCATTGGTTACGACGGGATTCAGCGACTTCAAAAACATAATTCAGTGCATTACGACATTGGGCTACACCTGGACTGATGCCAGTACACTCGCGCATCCGTAAGCCATGCATCCGCCTGCCAAAGGAGTCGGTTCCTTTGGCAGGCGGGGCATTTCAGCTTTCTCAACAAAAAAATAGGGAATCTTGGACAGCTGCGCGAGCAGGCCCTGGACATGCTGATTGAAGAGCTTGATGCCGGCGTCCTTCACAGCTTCTATGGACAGGAGGAGCAGTGCGTCCTGAGATTGAAGAAACGATCTTCATTCTTCTTTTTTTAAAGCACCGGTTGCCCCTGTTGATCTTTACAACATTAGAACATATTGACTGCCGCAATGATGGCCGCGGCTTCCTCAAACATTCTCCTGCGCAACAAGCCAGGGTAACAAACGGCTTGGATAACGGACAACAGGCGCAAAAGAGATAAAATGGCGGCTTATTTGTAACGGAGCGCATTTTTATGAAATGGGCAGTAGTCAGTATTTTCCTTTTATCGGTGTTGTACGTGCATTTCCGCGGCAAGGCGCGCCTGCCGTTTTTCCGGCAGCTGTTCGACCATTCGTCGATCATGGCCCCGCTCAACATCTTCATGTACATGTTTTCCAAGGTGCCGACCAACACGCCCTACCTGCCGACCAGCACCTTCGCCGACCTGAAGATCCTGGAAGACAACTGGGAAACCATACGCGATGAAGCCAAGGGCCTGATCGGCCTGGAAAAGATCCGCGCCGCGGAAAAGAACGACGATGCCGGCTTCAATTCCTTCTTCAAGGCCGGCTGGAAACGCTTCTACCTGAAATGGTACGACGCCAGCCATCCCTCGGCCGAACAGTTCTGCCCCAAGACCGTGGCCCTGCTGCGCAGCACGCCGAGCGTCAAGGCCGCGATGTTTGCCGAACTTGCTCCCGGCGGCACCCTCAATCCGCACCGCGACCCGTTCGCCGGTTCGCTGCGCTACCACCTGGGCCTGGTCACGCCCAACGACGACCGCTGCTTCATCGAAGTCAACCAGCAGCGCTACAGCTGGCGCGACGGCCAGGGCGTGGTGTTCGATGAAACATTCATCCACTGGGCGCAGAACGGCTGCGACAGCAACCGCATCATCATCTTCTGCGACATCGAACGGCCGATGCGCTACCGCTGGGCGCAGGCAATCAACCGCTGGCTCGGCCGCCACATGATGAGCGCCGCCGCATCGCCCAATGAAACCGGCGACGAGACCGGCGGCATCAACAAGCTGTTCCGCTTCGTCTGGGCCGCCGGCCAATACCGGCGCGCACTGAAGAAATTCAGCAAGCCGCTGTACATGTGCATCAAGTTCGGCCTGATCATCGGCGTGGTGCTGGCCGTCATTTATCTTTGAATTGCTGGCCCGACAGCATTTGACCAAGCCGCCTCCGGGCGGCTTTTTTACGCCTGGCATATAGCCCGCAGATGTTGCGCTGCGGTAACAATATCTGGCTTTCACAGGTAGACTACAGGTCCTACTTTGCACAAGGAAAACCCATGATGACTCGTTCGCTTATCGCCACCGCAGTTCTATCGCTTGCCGCCTGCGCCACCGGCCCGTCGATCGCACAAGACAGGGGCAGCGACGGACTGGCCGAATCGAATGCACAAAACCGCCCCGTCAAGGTGATGATCATCACCATGTTCGGTCCCGAGGGCCAAGCCTGGCTGGATCGCCTCGGCCCGTGGAAAACCGTCGCGGTGCCAGGCCTGTCGCCAGACTATCCGAACGTTAACTGCAACAAGCAGGATGTCTGCGTGATCACCACCGGCATGGGCTACGCCAATGCCTCGGCGTCGATCATGGCCCTGACGTTTTCGCAGCGCTTCGACTTGCGCCATACCTATTTCCTGATCTCCGGCATCGCCGGCGTCGATCCGGCGCGCGGTACTGTCGGTTCGGCAGCCTGGGCCAAGTACCTGGTCGATTTCGGCATCCAGTGGGAACTCGATGCGCGCGAAATCCCGGCCGGCTGGAAAACCGGCTATCTCGGCATCAACACCAAGAGCCCGAGCGAAAAACCGCCGCTCGACTACCGCAACGAAGTATTCCAGCTGAATCCGAAATTGGCCGACGCCGCGTTTGCGTTGTCGCGCAATGTAGCGCTGGCCGACAGCGCGCAGGCGCAGGTAGCACGCTCCAAGTTCGGTTACGCGCCGGCCAACCAGCCGCCGACGGTAGTCCAGTGCGACATCGCTTCCGGCAACACCTGGTGGTCAGGCACGCTGCTGGGCGAACGCGCGCGCGAATGGACCAAGATCCTCACCGACAACAAGGGCGTGTATTGCATGACAGCGCAGGAAGACAATGCAACCTTTGAAGCATTGAAGCGCGCATCGAGCATCAAGCGGGTGGACTTGAACCGCGTGGCGGCATTGCGCACGGGGTCGGATTTCGACCGGCCTTACCAGGGACAGACCAGCGCCGACAACCTGCTCAACTATGCGGACCAGGGCGGTTTCGTGCCGGCCACCGAGAACCTGTACCGGGCAGGGAATCCGCTGGTGCAGGATATCGTGACGCATTGGGGTGAGTGGCGGGATGGGGTGCCGCACCGGTAAGCGTTTCTGCGCAGATTCCAAGCCGCCTTTTTGGCGGCTTTTTTTACGCCCGGACATTTTTATCCATGCTCTCGTGCCCGCACGCAATTCCGAAGCTGTTTTCAGACTTTTGCCTCTATCGCGAAAGTCGGCTTTTCATGACATTCAAGTATTCGAAGTCCTCTGAATTCCAACTACTTATCATGCATCGTGGATACACAAGAATACACAAAATCATTATTGAATTGTGTAGTTTTGTGTATAATAATAGGAACAGCACAAACATCATCAAGCAGTTGAAAGCGGCCGGCTGGAAACATGTTTCCACACGCGGGAGCCATCACAAATACCGCCACCCGATTACTGGCAAGTCGGTAATTGTTCCGCATCCGAAGAAAGATCTTCCGCTAGGAACAGCCGAGAGCATCCTGAAACACGCTGGACTGAAATGAGGACAAAATGTTATATCCACTTTATGTGTGGAAGGACGGCGATAGCGCTTATGGCGCCCGCTTTCCCGATCTGCCCGGCGTATTTACCGCCGCCGACGAATTGAATGATCTTCCGGCAATGGCGCAGGAAGCTGCGGCAACCATGTACGAGGGTGAAGCGCATATCCCCGAGGCGTCATCCATCGAGGAATGGAAGGATGCGGCGGACTACGCCGGCGGCTTCTGGATGCTGGTCGATATCGACCGTTCGAAAATCAACACCAAGCCCGTACGGCTCAACATCTCGCTGCCGGAAAATCTCTTGCGTGACATCGATGCTTTCGCCAAGTCGCATCAACTGACCCGATCGGGATTCCTGGCCCAGGCCGCGCTAAAGGCAATGGCGCAATAAGTTCTGCAGGTAGTTACCTTCCCCGGCGGCGTCCTCTTGATATCAACCAATTCGGACTGCATAGCCAAGGCTCGAAACCGGGATATGGATAAAACGGCAATGTTATTTAGTATCGAAGACCTAAGATATCGTCAAAAATATGGTTTAAAATTGCCTTGCGGAATTACTTTCCATCGATTCCCGATGTGCCGCGGACCACTGGGGTCTATCCGACAGTCCCGCATTTACGCCACACATTCCACTTGATGGACTTCCAGTTTCACTCCGCTCTCTAGCGGGGCCAGCAGCGTCAACCGGGCTTCACTTTTTAAACTAAGGGGCAAAACCATGGCAATCGACGTATATCTGCAAATTGACGGCATCAAAGGGGAATCCACCGACGACATCCATAAAGACTGGATCGAGTGCAAATCGGTGCAGTGGGAAGTGCTGCAGCCGAAGTCGGCCACCGCATCCACCGGTGGCGGCCATACGGCCGAGCGTTGCGAGCACAAGGATATCGTGATCACCAAGCTGGCTGACCTGGCTTCGCCGCTGCTGCTGCAAAACTGCTCGTCGGGCAAGACCATCCCGAAGGCCAAGTTCGAATTCCTGCGTGCCGACGGCAAGGGCGAGCGCATCCGCTATTTCGAGATCGAGCTGGAAAACCTGCTGATTTCCGACGTCGCGCCATCCGTCACGGAAGGCAGCGTGCTGACTGAAACCGTCAGCCTCAAGTATTCCAAGGTCAAATGGAAATACACCCAGCAAAAAATCGCCGGCGGTTCGGGCGGCAATACTTCGGGCGGCTGGGATCTGTCGACCAACAAGGTTGCCTGATACGACGCTGCGCAAGAAAAAAGAGCCGTGGTAACCCACGGCTCTTTTTTTAATCCCTGCATTCCTGTCAGCCGCGCGCCGGCAATATCTTGCCGCTGACCGCGCCGAAACCGACGCGATAGCCATCGCCCTGGCACCAGCCGGTCATCCCTACCTCATCGCCATCCTGGATAAAACTGCGCTGGCTGCCGTCTGCCAATGCCAGCGGGTTCTTGCCGTTCCAGGTCAGTTCCAGCAGGCTGCCGAATGATTCCGGCGTGCTGCCGCTGATGGTGCCTGAACCCATCAGGTCGCCAATGCGGGTGTTGCAGCCGGAAACCGTGTGGTGCGCCAGCTGCTGCACCATGGTCCAGTACATCGCTTTGAAATTGGTGCGGCAGATGGTTTGCGCTGCCGCGGTTGCACCCGGCTTGAGCGAAACTTCCAGCGTGATGTCGTAGCCGTTCTTGCCGCTCTGCTGCAGGTACGGCAGCGGCTCCGGCTGCTGTACCGGGCTGGCGACGCGGAATGGTTCCATCGCATCCATCGTGACCACCCAAGGCGAAATCGACGTCGCGAACGACTTGCTGTTGAACGGGCCGAGCGGCACATATTCCCATTGCTGCAGGTCGCGCGCGCTCCAGTCGTTGAGCAAGACCATGCCGAAGATATGCTGTTCTGCATTGGCGATGTCGATGGGCTCCCCGAGCGCGTTCGGCTGGCCGATGATGAAGCCGGTTTCCAGTTCGAAATCGAGCTTGCGGCAGGCGCCGAAGATGGGCGCGTCGGCATCGGGCAATTTCAGCTGGCCCATCGGCCGCTGCAGCGGCGTGCCGCTGACCACGACCGAGCTGGCGCGGCCGTTGTAGCCGATCGGGATGTGCAGCCAGTTGGGCAACAGCGCATTGGCCGGATCGCGGAACATGGAACCGACATTGGTCGCATGTTCCTTGGACGAATAGAAATCGGTGTAGCCGGGAATTTCCAGCGGCAGGTGCATCGTTGCCTGCTCTTGGGCAACCAACGCCTTGGCGCGCAAGGCCTGGTTGTCGCGCAGCTGCAGGTTGTCTTCGCGCAGCAGCTCGCTGACCGCGGCGCGTGTGCTGCGCCAGCTTGCGCGGCCCAGCGCGATGAATGGATTCAGGGCGGCCTGGCGGAACACTTCCGGGCCGGCGTTCAGCAAACCCGCTTCGGCCAGCGCAGCCAGGTCGACGATCTGGTCGCCGATTGCCACGCCTACTCTCGGCGCCGGATTGGCGGCGTTGCTGAAAATGCCGAACGGCAGGTTCTGGATTGGGAAATGCGATTCAGGCGCAACCGGGATAAATGATTTCAGTGCGGGATCGTTGGTTTGCATCATGTCTTTTCTCTCAGGGTTGACCGGTGAAATGCTTTTGCAGGCCGTGCCAGCATTGCAGGTAGTCTTTCTGCAGCAGCGGCGTCGCCAGTGCATAGGGTGTGGGATGGATCACGTAGCGGCTTTCAAACATGAAGGCCATTGTATTGTCGATGCGGTGCGGCGCCAATGCCGCGCTGGATGCCTTGTCGAAAGTGGCGGCGTCCGGACCGTGGCCGCTCATGCAGTTGTGCAGGCTGCCGCCGCCGGGCGTGAAGCCGTCGGCCTTGGCGTCGTAGGCGCCGTGGATCAGGCCCATGTATTCGCTCATGACGTTGCGGTGGAACCATGGCGGACGGAACGTGTGCTCGGCCACCATCCAGCGCGGCGGGAAAATCACGAAATCGACATTGGCGGTGCCGTGCGTATCCGAGGGCGACGTCAGCACCGTGAAGATCGACGGGTCAGGATGATCGTAGCTGACCGTGTTGATGGTGTTGAACAGGCCCAGGTCGTATTTGTACGGCACGTAGTTGCCATGCCAGGCCACCACGTCCAGCGGCGAATGGCCGATGCGCGCAGCCCACAGCCGGCCGCCGAATTTGGCCAGCAGCTGGAATTCGCCTTCGCGGTCTTCATAGGCGGCTACCGGCGCCTGGAAATCGCGCGCATTGGCCAGGCCGTTGGAGCCTATCGGCCCCAGTTCCGGCAGCTGGAAAGCGGCGCCGTAGTTTTCGCAGATATAGCCGCGCGCGCTGCCGTCCGGCAGTTCGATGCGGAAGCGCATGCCGCGCGGAATCACCACGATTTCGCCCGGCTTGACTTCCAGCACGCCGAGTTCGGTGCGGGCCAGCAAGCGCCCTTGCTGCGGCACGATCAGCAGTTCGCCGTCGGCATCGTAAAAGAAACGGTCGTGCATGGAGCGGTTTGCCGCATACAGATGGATCGCCACCCCGGCCTGGGCGGCGGCATCGCCGTTGCCGGCGAAGGTGACGATGCCGTCGATGAAATCGACGGCCTGGCCGTCGGCCGGCATCGGCAGCGGATTCCAGCGCAGCTGGTCGGGCGGCGTATCGGACTGGGCAAAAGGGCCGCTGGCCAGCAGAGGCTGCTGGATTTTTTCAAAGGCGTGGTGCATCGCACCCGGGCGGATGCGGTACAGCCAGGAGCGCCTGTTGTGTGCGCGCGGCGCAGTGAACGCGGTGCCGGACAGCTGCTCTGCATACAGGCCGTAAGGCGCTTTCTGCGGCGAGTTCTGGGCTGCGGGCAAGGCGCCGGGCAAGGCTTCACTGGCGAAGTCGTTGCAAAATCCGGACTGGTAATGGAGCTGACTGCGGAGCGTGTTTTCCATGGGTTTCATCCTTGGTTCAAGTTCTGATCTTAATGCGCAACGACGGCTTGCGCTTTGCTGCGATGAGAAGTCTCTTGCATCAGCACCAGCATCGCGGCGGACACCAGCGCCGGCACCGCCAGCACGATGAAGATGGTGCTGTTGGGCCAGTTCAGGCGGATCAGCTCGCCGCCCAGCACCGGCCCGACGATAGAACCGATGCGGCCGACGCCCAGGCTCCAGCCGATGCCGGTGGAGCGCAAGGTGGTCGGGTAGTAAGTGCCGGCCAGCGCATTGACCGCCGGCTGGCCGCCGACGATGCAGAAGCCGGCGACGAAGATGCTGGCGAACAGGAACAGCAGCGAAATCTCGGGACGGCCGATCAGGAACACCGCCAGTCCGGCCGCCAGGAATACCGGGATCAGCACGCGGCGGAAGCCGGAACGGTCAATCAGCTGGCCCATGACCAGGGTGCCGAGCGTGCCGCCTATCTGCAGGGTGGTGCCGGCCATCACAGCGGTGGCGGTGGACAGGCCGGCGTCCTTGGCGATGGTCGGCAGCCAGTTGGAGAGGAAATACAGGTTGACCAGGTTCATGAAATTGATGATCCACAGCAGGATCGTGACCCTGGCCCTGCCTTCCTGGAACAGCTGCAGCATGGGCGCACCCTTGCCGGCCTTTTCGTTAACCACGTAGCGCGTATCCTCGCTGATAACGACATCGGGATCGATGCGGCGCAGCCACTTGCCGACCTGCTCCAGTCTTTTTCCACGCAACACCAGGAACTGCATCGACTCAGGCAGCAGGAAAATCATGAGCACGCCGATCACCAGCGGCACCAGGCCGCCGACATGGAATACCGACTGCCAGCCGAAACGCGGGATCAGCGCCGCCGACAGCAAACCTCCCAGCACCGCACCCAGGGTAAAGCCGCAGGACACCAGCATCATCAGGGTGACGCGCTTGCGCAGCGGACTGTATTCGCCGGCCAGCGCCATCGCGTTCGGCATGATCGCGCCCAGCCCGAGGCCGGTAATGAAACGCAAGACGATCAGCTGCCCTACCGTGGCGGCCAGCGGCGTGAGCAGCATGCAGGCAGCGAAGAACAAAGTGGCGCAAATCAGCACCGGGCGGCGGCCGATGCGGTCGGCCAGGATGCTGAAGGCAAGCGAACCGAGCAGCATGCCGAACAGGCCGGCGCCGAACACCGGCCCCAGGTTGGCCTTGGCGATGCCCCATTCCTGGATGATGGCGGGCGCCACGTAACCCATGGCCTGGACGTCGAAACCGTCGATGATCAGGCAGATGGCGCACAGGCTGAGCATGACGACCTGGAAGCCGCCGATGCGGCTGCGGTCGATCAAGGCGGGAATGTCTATCGGGCTGCTGTTTGTCGCGACGGCCATGCGTGTCTCCTGGGAAGTTGGCGTCGTATCAATACGATCTGGTTTTTGGCATTATCATCCTTTTTAATATTCAGAAAAATAGGCAATAATTAAAATCATTTTTTAATTAATTTAAATAATATAAAATCATCATCATGGACAGGCTGGAATCGTTAAGGGTGTTTTGCCAGGTGGTGGAACTGAACAGCTTCAGCCGCGCGGCTGAACAGCTGGAGATGTCGAACGCCACCATCACCAATCATATCGCCGCCCTCGAGCGGCATTTCGGCGTGCGCCTGCTGAACCGCACCACCCGCAAGATCTCGCTGACCGACGACGGCCATAGCTGCTACCAGCGCGCCCAGCGCCTGCTGGGCGACATGAGCGAGCTGGAAGACGGGCTGCAAGGCCGGCGCGTGACGCCGCAAGGCATCTTGCGCGTCGACGTGCCGACTGTGATTGCGCGCATCTACCTGGCGCCGGCGCTGGCGCGTTTCAGCGCCATGTATCCAGAGCTGTCGATCCGGCTCAATGTGGGCGACCGCATGGTGGACATGGTGGAAGGCCGCGGCGATGTCTGGATACGCATCGGCGAGCTGAAGGATTCCAGCATGGTGGCGCGCCGCATCTACCAGACCCGCAACCTGTGCTGCGCCTCGCCCGCATTCCTGGCGCAGCACGGCACGCCGCAAACGCCGCAGGAACTGCAGGATTTCCGCTGCCTGGCGTTCATTCATCCGAACAGCGGCCAGAACGTGCCCTGGACTTTCAGCAAGGGCAAGCAGGAACTGAGCTGGGCGCCACCCGGCAATATCGCGATCAACCACGCGGAAACCCTGATCCACGCGGCGGCCAGCGGCGCCGGCATCGTCCAGCTGCTGACGCTGTCGCTCAATCCGCAGATCCGCGACGGCCTGCTGGCGCCGGTATTGGCGGATTGGTCGACGCCGGGGCCGCCGGTGTCGGTGGTGTATCACCAGAGCCATCAGTTGTCGGCCAAGGTGAGGGTTTTTGTCGATTTTGTTACAGAGCTGTTTGCCGCTATCGATTAGAGTTTCGTACCGTTTTGTTTTTTAGCCAGGAGAGAAGTCATGCATTGGGTCTATCTATTGATTGCCATCGTCGCCGAAGTGATTGCCACCAGCGCCCTGAAAGCGAGCGCCGAGTTCACGCGGCTGGTGCCGTCGATCGTGGTGGTGGCCGGTTACCTGACGGCGTTCTATTTCCTGTCGCTGACCTTGCGCACCTTGCCGGTGGCGATCGTGTATGCGATGTGGTCAGGCATCGGCATTGCGCTGATTGCCCTGGTCGGCTGGCTGTTCCTGAAACAGAGCCTGGATGCCGCGGCCCTGGCTGGCATCGGCCTGATTGTCGCGGGCGTGCTGGTGCTGAACATCTTCTCGAAGTCGGTATCGCACTAACCCGCACCAAGCCGCGTCAGGCCGGCTTCATGCCTGCCACAGCGGCGCTTCGTCCATCAGCGCGATCTGCTCGCGCAGCTCCAGCACCCGGTCCTGCCAGTAACGCTGGGTATTGAACCAGGGGAAGGCCACGGCGAAAGCCGGGTCGTCCCAGCGCCGCGCTATCCACGCCGCGTAATGGATCAGCCGCAAGGTGCGCAGCGCTTCGATCAGGTACAGCTCGCGCGTATCGAAATCGCAGAAATCCTCGTAGCCGGCCAGCAAGCTGCCCATCTGCTGCACCATGTCGCGCCGTTCTCCCGACAGCAGCATCCACAGATCCTGCACTGCCGGCCCCATGCGGCTGTCGTCGAAATCGACGAAATGCGGCCCGGCGTCGGTCCACAGCACATTGCTGCCGTGGCAATCGCCATGCAGGCGCAAGGCGCCGACGCTGCCGGCGCGCTCGAAACAGCGGCGCACGCCTTCCAAGGCCTGGCTCACGGTGCTGCGATAGGCTTCCAGCAGATCCTCCGGCACAAACCCGTTGGCCAGCAGGAAAGCGCTGGGTTCTTCGCCAAAACTGACGATATCCAGCGTCGGCCGGTGCTGGTAGCTGCTGAGTGCGCCGACTGCGTGGATGCGGCCGAGAAAACGCCCCAGCCATTCCAGCGTGGCGCTGTCCTCCAGCTCCGGCGCGCGGCCGCCGTGGCGTGGAAACACTGCAAAGCGGAAACCGTCGAACTGATGCAGGGTGCGGCCGTCCACGTCGGCCCAGGCGGCGACCACAGGGATTTCCCGCTCCACCAGCTCTTGCACGAAACCATGCTCTTCCAGGATGGCTGCGTCGCTCCAGCGTTGCGGCCGGTAGAACTTGGCCACCAGCGGCGGCCCTTCTTCCATGCCGATCTGGTACACGCGGTTTTCATAGCTGTTGAGCGCCAGCAGGCGGCCGTCGCCGTGCAGGCCGATGCTGTCGAGCGCGTCCAGCACGGTGTCGGGAGTCAGGGTAGAGAATGAGGCGGGGCTTGGGATTGTCATGTCGGCTATTGTAAGCGCCAGCGGCGCGCTCATCGCATCGATTACACTAATACTCTTGCATCGTTCACCATTGCCGGGAGCAGCTTGTGCCAGCCATCGCCCTCAACCATTACAACCTGCGCGCGCCGCGTGCGCTGCTATTGCAGCTGAAGGAATTCTATTGCGAGGTGATCGGCCTGGAAGCGGGTGCGCGGCCGCCCTTCGACAGTTTCGGATTCTGGCTGTACGCCGGCGACCAGGCCGTGCTGCACCTGAGCGAAGCGCGCACCGGCGATATCAGGCATACCGATATCGCCACCACCTTCGACCATATTGCCTTCAGTTGCGTCGATCCGGAAGAAATGGAAGCTTGCCTGCAGGCGCATGCACTGCCCTACCAGGTGGCGTTTGTGCCGTCTGCGCAGCAAAAACAGATTTTCTTGCGCGACCCGGCCGGGAACGGGGTGGAGCTGAATTTCGTGCATATAAGCTAAATCGCAAATCGCGCTTGCGGGGCGCTTCTACAGGCAACGTCGTTTTACGATATCGCTTCCTTGCCTGACAGTCCACGTCCCATGCATGCGTTATCGTCAATTATCGCCAGATTGCTGAGCACCGCGCTGCTTTGCTTCTTTCTCGGCCGGCCATCCATCGCAACAGCGGCGACACCTCCCGCAGCGCCGCCGCTGATGCTGGCCAATATTTACCATCCCGGCATAACCCTGGCCGATTATTGGATCAGCGAAAAACTCGACGGCGTGCGCGGCTACTGGGATGGCGAAAAATTGCTGACGCGCGGCGGCCAGCGGATCAACGCCCCACACTGGTTCACCGCCAACTGGCCGAAAACCGCGCTGGACGGCGAACTGTGGGCCGGCCGCCAGCAGTTCAGCCGCGCGGTTTCCACCGTACGCCGCGAAACGCCGGACGATGCCGCCTGGCGCCGCATGCGCTTCATGGTGTTCGACCTGCCGGCCCACCCCGGCACCTTCGACCAGCGCATGCCAGCCTTGCAAGACATGCTCGCCAAACTTGCCGTGCCTTGGGTGCAGCCGGTGGAACAATTCAAGCTGAGCGACCACGCGACCCTGCAGCGCTTGCTGCAACAGACCGTCAAGCAAGGCGGCGAAGGCTTGATGCTGCACCTGGGCGCTTCGCTTTACCGCACACAACGCAGCGACGACCTGCTCAAGGTCAAAACCCATGAAGATGCCGAAGCCGCGGTCATCGGCCATCTGCCGGGCAAGGGAAAATACCAGGGCATGCTTGGCGCCCTGCTGGTGGAAACGCCGGACGGCCGGCGCTTCAAGCTCGGCAGCGGCTTAAGCGACCTGCAGCGGCGCCGGCCGCCGCCCTTGGGCAGCGTCGTGACTTACCGCTTCCGCGGCTTGAATGACAGCGGCATCCCGCGCTTCGCCAGTTTCATGCGCGTTTATGAACCGTAATTGCGGCGCCATGCCGCATCGAGCTACAGGGCCATGCGTTCTTCCTCATGCGTGGGCACGAATGAAGACGGCGAGTCGAGGATGGATCCTCGCCTCAGCTGGCGGCAGGATGCTAGATCGGCCGGGGTTAATGCTCTGTTTTTCATATAAGATGGCCTGATCTGGATAGACTTGTTACAGGATAAATGATTGTGCGCAGGCAAGCAGCTCGAATATTTTCCAGCCCGCGGCCATTTCAATCGTAAAATCCGTATCCCATTTCCATCGTAAATTTAAGCGGCCATTTCCATGAATCTCGACGAACCCCTCTCAGACAAAGAATTTGACGAACTGGACGACTTCCTGTTGTCCGATCGCTGCGCTGAAGACAGCATGACCATGGATACCCTGCACGGCTACCTGACGGCGCTGGTGATCGGCCCGGAGCAGGTGCTGCTGGGCGAGTGGCTGCCGCACGTGTGGGGACCGTCGCTGAAAGACGCGCCGAAATTCAAGTCCGACAAGGAATATGAAAAAATCGTCGGCCTGATCGCGCGCTACATGAATGAAATCGCGGTCACGCTGGAAGTGGCGCCAAAAGAATACGAACCGCTGTTTTGCGAACAGGAATACGAAGGCAAGTCGCTGCTTGACGGCGAAGCCTGGACCTGGGGTTTCTGGGAAGGCATCAACCTGCGCGCCAAAGCCTGGGAGCCGATCTGGCATTCCAACCTGGCGCAGGTGGTGCGGCCAATCTACCTGCTGGGAGCGGAAGAGCTGGAAGAGGAAGAAATGGCGCTGCGCGACGATCCGGTGCAGCGCCACAAGCTGGCGGTGGAAGTGGAAGCCGCGATTCCGGAAATCTACCGTTACTGGCTGCCGCACCGCAAGTCCGCGGTCAAGACGATACAGCGCGAGGCGCCGAAGGTCGGCCGCAATGACGAGTGCCCTTGCGGCAGCGGCAAGAAATTCAAGAAATGCTGCGGTATCGATTCAAAGGAAGATTGAGCGAAGACGCATCAGGCAAGACAGCGGGCGGGCAGGATAGCCACCCGCCGCAGTGTTATTCCTTGATGAAATGCTCGCGGTAATAGCGCAGTTCTTCGATAGATTCGATGATGTCCGCCAGCGCGGTATGCTTTTGATGCTTCTTGAAACCGCTGGCCAGTTCCGGCTTCCAGCGGCGGCACAGTTCCTTCAAGGTCGACACGTCCAGGTTGCGGTAATGGAAAAACGCTTCCAGCTTGGGCATGCCGCGCGCCATGAAGCGGCGGTCCTGGCAGATGGTGTTGCCACACATGGGCGACTTGCCGTTCGGCACGTATTTCTTCAGGAACTCGATCAGGGCCAGTTCAGCCTCGCTTTCGGTCACGGTCGAGTTTTTGACTTTCTCGATCAGGCCCGAACGGCCGTGGGTGCCCTTGTTCCAGGCATCCATGCCGTCCATGATCTCGTCCGGCTGGTGGATCGCAAACACCGGGCCTTCGGCCAGGATATTCAGTTGCGGGTCTGTCACCACCACCGCCACTTCAATGATGCGGTCGCTGTCCGGGTTGAGGCCGGTCATTTCCATGTCGACCCAGATCAGGTTGAATTCATTGGGCCGCACCGGCGCTGCCGGGGCTGCGGTAGTGGCGGCGATGGTAGTGGATACGTCGGCGGCTTGTGACATAATTGTTCTCTTCGTTATATTTAGCTAAGACAGGCCCGGCATTTGTTTGCGCAAGCCATAAGCGGCTATTTTCTCACATAGGGACTACATGTCTTCATTTGCATTTTCGGTTTTGTTTGTGGTTTTCCTGGCGATCACCCTGGTGGTGCGCTTTTGGCTGAGTTCGCGCCAGATCCGCCATGTTTTGGCCCATCGCAGCGCGGTGCCGGCCGAATTCGCCGAAAAGATCCCCCTGGCGGCCCACCAGCGCGCCGCCGACTACACCGTCGCCAAGACCAAATTCGGCCTGTTTTCGATGCTGGTGAGCGCCGCCGTGCTGATCGGCTTCACCCTGCTCGGCGGTTTGCAATGGCTTTCCGGCGTCATGTTCAGCTGGGCCGGCCCGGGCATGGTCTACCAGTTGAGCCTGCTGGTGGCGTTTGCCCTGATTTCCGGCCTGATCGACCTGCCCCTCGATTATTACAAGCAATTCGTGCTTGAAGCCCGTTTCGGTTTCAACAAGATGACGCTCAAGCTGTTCTTCACCGACATGCTGAAAAATACCCTGATCGGCGCCGCCATCGGCCTGCCGCTGATCTGGGTGGTATTGCAGCTGATGGCGAAATCGGGCGGTCTCTGGTGGTTCTACGCCTGGCTGGTGTTCAGCGCTTTCCAGCTGCTGATGCTGGTGCTCTACCCGACCGTGATCGCGCCGCTGTTCAACAAGTTCACGCCGCTCAGCGACGACAGCCTGCGCGACCGCATCGAGGGCCTGATGAAACGGGTCGGCTTCGCTTCCAAGGGCTTGTTCGTGATGGACGGCTCCAAGCGCAGCGCCCACGGCAATGCCTACTTCTCGGGCTTCGGCGCCGGCAAGCGCATCGTTTTTTTCGACACCCTGCTGGCGCGCCTGGCGCCGCATGAGATCGAAGCAGTGCTGGCGCACGAGCTGGGTCACTTCAAGCTGAAGCACATCGTCAAGCGCATCGTCGTCATGTTTGCGCTTTCGCTGGCCTTCCTGGCTTTACTCGGCTACCTGAAACAGCAGCTCTGGTTCTATACCGGCCTCGGCGTCAATCCGCTGCTGCTGCCCGACCTCAGCAATAACGACGCGATGGCGCTGATCCTGTTCATGCTGGCGCTGCCGATCTTTACCTTCCTGCTGTCGCCGCTGTCGTCGATCAGTTCGCGCAAGCATGAATTCGAGGCCGATGCCTTCGCCGCCCGGCACACCGACGCCAACGACCTGGTGACCGCGCTGGTCAAGCTGTATGAAGACAACGCCTCGACCCTGACGCCGGATCCGCTGCACTCGGCGTTTTACGACTCGCACCCGCCGGCCTCGGTGCGCATCAACAAGCTAGCCAACAAGTTATCGGCCGCCCATGGCTGAGCACAACAAGCAGAACGGCAAGCAACACGGCAGCCAGGCCGGCAGCGGCCTGGTGATCGCCGCCCACGGCCGGCACTACCTGGTGCAAGGGACTGTAGAAGGGAAGTCGCTGAAATTGCAATGCGTCACGCGCGGCAAGAAAAGCGATGTCGCCGTCGGCGACCGCGTGCAGTTGAAACTGACCTCGCCCAACCAGGGCGTGATCGAAGCCATCGATGAGCGCCGCAGCCTGCTGTACCGTTCCGACCAGTACAAATCCAAGCTGCTGGCCGCCAACGTCACCCAGCTGTTCATCGTGGTGGCGACCGAGCCTGGTTTTGCCGACGACCTGATTTCACGCGCGCTGGTGGCAGCCGAAGCGGCCGGCGTCACCGCCCACATCGTGCTGAACAAGACCGATATCGTCGATGCGCTCGAAAAAACCCGGCAGCGCCTGCAGCTGTATGCCGGCCTCGGCTATCCGGTGCATGAAGTGTCGGCGCGCGCCTTCCCGGAACAGACCTGCGCCACGCTGGCGCCCCTGCTGGCAGGCCAGTCGACCATCCTGATCGGTCAGTCCGGCATGGGCAAGTCGTCGCTGATCAACCTGATCGTGCCGGACGCCGACATCGCCGTGCGCGAAATTTCCGCCGCCCTCGATACCGGCAAGCACACCACCACTTTCACCCGCCTGTACGAAATGGATGCGGCCGACGCCAGCCTGGACGGCCATCCCGCCAACATCATCGACTCGCCCGGCTTCCAGGAATTCGGCCTGTACCAGCTGAGCGAAGGCATGCTGGAGCGCGCCTTCGTCGAATTCTCGCCCTACCTCGGCAAATGCAAGTTTTACAATTGCCACCACCTGACTGAACCGAGCTGCGCCGTGCTGGAAGCCGTCAAGGAAAACAAGATCGCGACCATGCGCCATCAGCTGTACGTGCAATTGCTGCATGAATCGTCGCAAAAGCTGTATTGATTGCCAAAAACACCATCTTTTGACAGGTATCTTTTCTACTGAAATCCCTTATAATTGAAGCACTTATTTCATTTCTAAGCCAATCTCAGGTAGCAGGGAAAACGGCAGCGCGGCAGTTGAGCAGTTGTTTTAAAAATGGAATTCCAACTATCGGCGGCAGTCGCCACAGCGGCCGCCGTTTTCATTTATGGCAATCAAACACTACCTGCAGTTTTCTGATTTTTCGCTGGACGAATACGAGTACGTGATTGAACGTAGCCGTCTCATCAAACGCAAATTCAAGAATTACGAACCGCACTACACGCTGCTCGACCGCACGCTGGTGATGGTGTTCGAGAAAAACTCGACCCGCACCCGGCTCTCGTTCGAAGCCGGCATGCACCAGCTGGGCGGCGCCGCCATCTACCTCAATACGCGCGACAGCCAGCTCGGCCGCGGCGAACCGGTGGAAGATGCGGCGCAGGTAATGTCGCGCATGTGCGACGTGATCATGATCCGTACTTTCGGCCAGGACATCATCGAGCGTTTCGCCACCCACTCGCGGGTGCCGGTGATCAACGGCTTGACCAATGAGCAGCATCCCTGCCAGGTGCTGGCCGATGTCTTCACCTACATCGAGCACCGCGGTTCCATCGCCGGCAAGACGGTGGCCTGGGTCGGCGACGCCAACAACATGCTGTATTCCTGGCTGCAAGCGGCGCAGGTATTCGGTTTCCACGTCAACGTCTCGACCCCCAAGGGCTACGATATCGATCCCGGCCAGGTGGCCGCCGACAACCAGCGCTACACCTTCTTCGCCAATCCATCCGATGCTTGCGAAGGGGCCGACCTGGTGACCACCGATGTCTGGACCAGCATGGGTTACGAAGATGAAAACGCAGCGCGCCTGAAAGCCTTCGACGGCTGGATCGTGGACCAGGCCAAGATGCAGCGCGCCCAGCCGGACGCCTTGTTCATGCACTGCCTGCCGGCGCATCGCGGCGAGGAAGTTTCGGCCGAAGTGATCGACGGCCCGCAATCGGTGGTCTGGGACGAAGCGGAAAACCGTTTGCATGTGCAAAAGGCGCTGCTGGAATATCTGGTGCTCGGAAAAGTCGATTAACGGTACAAACAGTACAACCCCAGTCACAACAACCCACGTAGAAATATCATGTCCAATATCCTGCAATCCGTTCCAGTCAACGAAAAAGTCGGCATCGCCTTTTCAGGCGGCCTCGATACCAGCGCCGCGCTGCACTGGATGCGCCAGAAAGGCGCCATTCCCTACGCCTATACCGCCAACCTGGGCCAGCCCGACGAGCCGGACTACGACGCCATCCCCAAGAAAGCCAAGGCCTACGGCGCTGAGCTGGCGCGCCTGGTCGATTGCCGCGAACAGCTGGTGGCCGAAGGCATCGCTGCACTGCAGAGCGGCGCCTTCCACATCTCCACCGCAGGCGTCACCTACTTCAACACCACTCCGCTTGGACGCGCTGTCACCGGCACCATGCTGGTGGCCGCCATGCGCGAAGACAAGGTCGACATCTGGGGCGACGGCAGCACCTTCAAGGGCAACGACATCGAACGTTTCTACCGCTACGGCCTGCTGGTCAATCCCAACCTGCGCATCTACAAGCCCTGGCTGGATGACCAGTTCATCCAGGAACTGGGCGGCCGCAAGGAAATGTCGGAATTCATGATCGCGTCTGGCTTCGATTACAAGATGTCGGTGGAAAAAGCCTACTCGACCGATTCCAACATGCTCGGCGCCACCCATGAAGCCAAAGACCTCGAGTACCTGAACAGCGGCATGAAGATCGTCGAACCGATCATGGGCGTCGCTTTCTGGCGCGACGACGTCGAAGTCAAGCGCGAGGAAGTCACCGTGCGCTTTGAAGAAGGCCGTCCGGTTGCCCTCAACGGCGTCGCGTTTGCCAGCCAGGTCGAGCTGATGATGGAAGCCAACCGCATCGGCGGACGCCACGGCCTGGGCATGAGCGACCAGATCGAAAACCGCATCATCGAAGCCAAGAGCCGCGGCATCTATGAAGCGCCGGGCTTGGCCCTGCTGTTCATCGCCTACGAGCGTCTGGTCACCGGCATCCACAACGAAGACACCATCGAGCAGTACCGCGAAAGCGGCCGCCGCCTGGGCCGCCTGCTGTACCAAGGCCGCTGGTTCGACTCGCAGGCGATCATGCTGCGCGAGACGGCGCAGCGCTGGGTGGCGCGCGCCATCACCGGCGAGGTCACGATCGAGCTGCGCCGCGGCAACGATTATTCGATCCTCAACACCGAGTCGGCCAACCTGACCTACCATCCGGACCGCCTGACCATGGAAAAGGGCGCGGGCGCCTTCACGCCGCAAGACCGTATCGGCCAGCTGACCATGCGCAACCTCGACATCAGCGATACACGCCAGAAGCTGGCGATCTATCAAAGCACCGGCCTGCTGGCATCCAGCAACGCCGTATCGCTGCCGCTGCTCGACAAAGACGCAGAGTAAATCCACGGCAGCGGCAAATAAGCCGCCAGCACAGGCGTGACACAGAACCGGCTTTGCGCCGGTTCTTTTTTTGTCAAAGATCCTCCAAGGAACACCCCGGCAGGCATGGCCACAGGCAAAATGTCGCTTGGGTCAAATGCAGGCGCAATTGCGCAACGGGTTTATCCTAGGACCAATTACCGCGGTACCGACAATCAACCCAGATAAAAGCATGAACATTCTTTCACTTGATTCACTGGCCGCTTATTGGTCCGGCCCAGAGGTCGGAGCTAACGTCCTCATGTTTCTCAATTTGCTGGGAGCCTTGTTCCTGGGGGCGCTGGTCGGTTACGAGCGCGCCTATCATGGCCGCGCCGCCGGCATGCGCACTTACGGCCTGGTATGCATGGCTTCGACCGCCCTGACAGTGTTCGCCGGCTATCCGGCGCTCTGGTATGGCGGCCACTCCGGCTTGCCGATCAATCCGGATCCGACCCGGGTAGTGCAAGGAATCGTCACCGGCATCGGTTTTCTCGGCGCCGGCGTCATCATGAAAGAAGGCTTGAATATCAGGGGGCTCACTACGGCGGCGTCGATCTGGGCAGCGTCGGCGATCGGCGTCCTGGTGGGCGTCGGATTTTACATGGCGGCGATATCGCTCACGCTGCTGTCCGCCATCTGCATGGTGTGGATAGCCAAGCTTGAATACTGGCTGCCGTCGCGCGCCGGCGTGGCCATCCTGGTTGAGTTCGAAAAAGGTTTTGTCCCGCACGAAGAAGCGCTGCGCAAGGTGGCTTTGGAGCATGGCTACGAGATTGCCAAAGATTCGTTGTCCATCAGCTCGCACGACAGGCATGCAAAATGGCATTTCATCGCCTTCGCCATCGACAGCAAAAAAGGCTCGTCCGTCTCAGAACTGGCACGCATGATGAATTCTTACGAAGGGGTAGAGAATTTTGATTTGACCCACTGCCGCAACTGAGCTGCGATTCCAGATCACGGTAAATGTCGTCGCATCGCTGCATCCGGATACAGCGAATATCACGCAACAGCGGGTTGGCTGCATTTGACTTCGAGAACATGGTCGTCCTGACGCCGCCACGCGCTTATTTGATCAGCGTCACCGGCACATGAACCAGATGAATCACTTTGTTCATGATCGAACCAAGGATCAGGTTGCCCAAAGCTCCCCTGCCGTGGGTGCCCATGACAATGCAGTCGCACTTCTGCTCCTGGACATAGTCAACGATGCTCTTCGCAATCGGACCGATGCGGGTGCTGGCGATGTAAGGGACCTCCGCCTGTTCCAGAATCCGCTTGACGGGATTCAATGCTTCATCGGCCGCTGCCGTTTCAATTGCCTTGATTTTTTCGAGAGACAGGTAAGCCTGGATTTTCCCATCAAGATGTTCTTGCACGTTCAGCAAATGAATCTGTGCGGCAGCGTCCCCCTTGACCATCGAGCTCACATATTTCACAGCCCTTAAGGCATAGTCTGAGCCGTCAACTGGAATCAATATTTTTTGCATTTTTGCACCTCGTCCACCAACATCCCGGCGACATGATCACATCCACAATCGTGGATATCTTGTTAGGAAGATTAGCAGTTTGGATGTAAAGATTG
This sequence comes from Collimonas sp. OK412, assembly GCF_900112135.1. GTDB lineage: Bacteria > Pseudomonadota > Gammaproteobacteria > Burkholderiales > Burkholderiaceae_D > Collimonas > Collimonas rhizosphaerae. The sequence goes on along the minus strand of NZ_FOLC01000032.1, from coordinate 23,451 downwards.
TGTAAATAGTCGGGTTGATTGCGTAGACGGAACGTAAAATATGATTTGCATCAAAAACCCCCGTACACATCAAACCAGCATCGATCTGTTCAAGCTGCCAGTTCTACAGTTCTACAGTTCTACAGTTCTAATAAGCACCATTAAAACAATGGGTTATAAAAACCAACAATGAGAAAGCATCCTTAAGTCATGAGCACTCAATTCGACAATGTATCCGTACTAAAGCAAGCCAGCGTCTACTTTGACGGCAAATGCGTTTCCCACACGGTGGTGTTCGCCGACGGCAGCAAGAAGACGCTGGGCGTGATCCTGCCGTCGTCGCTGACTTTCAGCACCGGCGCCGCCGAAATCATGGACATCACCAGCGGCAGCTGCCGCGTGCGCCAGAAAGACCAGCAAGCCTGGACCACATACAGCGACGGCCAGAGCTTCGATATCCCGGCCAATTCGAGTTTTGACATCGAGACGCTGGAAACGGTGAATTACGTCTGCCATTACGCCTGACACGCCAGGGCAAAAAAAACCCGCGATGCGGTTGCATTGCGGGTTAAATCCATTACCTTAGGGAGTGTTGGATATGAGGCACAACGGAGTTTAATTCCGTTATGTGACCCAATAATGACACATTAAGATACAAAGCGCTTGCGCCTCATACAAAAATCGGTTCCGGCTCCAGCGCCACCCCAAACTTCCCCATCACATCAGCTTGCACCGCCTGCGCCAGGCGCACCACATCCTGCCCGCTGGCGCCGCCGCGGTTGACCAGCACCAGCGCCTGTTTTTCATAGATGCCGGCTGCGCCGAGGCTTTTCCCCTTCCAGCCGCATTGGTCGATCAGCCAGCCTGCAGCCAGCTTGTAACTGCCGCCCGGCTGTTGATAATTCACCAATTGCGGATGCTGCGCCAGCAAGGCCGTACGTTGCGCCGCCGTAACAACAGGATTCTTGAAAAAACTGCCAGCATTGCCGATTACCGCAGGATCCGGCAGCTTGCGGGTGCGGATTGCGATCACCGCATCGCTGATATCGCGTGCGCTCGGCTGCGCCAGTTTGCGTGCGTCCAGCTCTTGCGCCACATCGGCGTAACGCAGGTCGGGCTGCCAGCGCTTGGGCAAGGCGAACGTAACGTCCGTCACTATGGCCCGGTCGCGCAGGCTGTGCTTGAACACGCTGTCGCGATAGGAAAAAGCGCAAGCGTCCCGGTCCAGCGCCAGGATTTCGCCGCTTTCCATATCGATGGCGGTCAAGGCATGGAAGCGCTCTTGCAGCTCGATGCCGTAGGCGCCGATGTTCTGGATCGGCGCGGCGCCGACGCTGCCGGGAATCAGCGACAGGTTCTCCAGTCCGGCCAAACCCTGCGCCAATGTCCACAGCACCAGCTCGTGCCAGTTCTCGCCGGCGGCGGCGCGGACATAGACAGCATCGTCATCCTCGCCGGCAATTTCCCGGCCGCGATTACACATATGCAACACCAGCCCCGGGAAATCCTGGGTCAGCACCAGGTTGCTGCCGCCGCCCAGCACCAAGCGCGGCAAACCCGATGTAACAGCGTCGGACCTGAGCGCCTGCAGGGTTTCCAGTGAAGTAACCGGCAGATAGGCATGCGCCTTGGCGTCGATACCGAAGGTATTGTGCCGGCGCAGCGAAAAATCGAATTGGAGCGGAAGCTGGGAGATAGTCATAGCACCGGGATTATAAAGTAAGTAACCACCGCCAGCGGGCAGCCAGGCGCCCGGAGCCAGGCAGACCGGCAAGAAAATAGCGCGGCCGGACCGACACCTCGGGTTTCTTGTCCGCTAAAATGCGCATAGCTTGACGGCCGCGCCAGCCACCGGTTCCGCGGCCGGCTTTGTTTGAACATATAGAAGGAATATCACCATGCCATCATTTGATACCGTATCGGAAGCCAACCTGGTTGAAGTAAAAAACGCCAACGACCAGGCCAACAAGGAAATCTCGACCCGCTTCGACTTCAAGGGCAGCGACGCCCGCATCGAATTGAAAGAGCGCGACCTGACCGCCTATGCCGACTCGGAATTCCAGCTGAGCCAGGTGCGCGACGTACTGACCGCAAAACTGGTCAAGCGCAATGTCGACACCCGCTTCCTCGACATCGGCAAGATCGAAAAGATCGGCGGCGACAAGGTCAAGCAAGTCATCAAGATCAAGAATGGCATCGAATCCGAAGCGGCCAAGAAGATCGTGCGCATCGTCAAGGACAGCAAGATGAAAGTCCAGGCCAGCATCCAGGGCGACGCCGTACGCATCACCGGCGCCAAGCGCGACGACTTGCAGGCGGCGATGGCGATGCTGCGCAAGGAAGTGGCCGACCTGCCGCTGGAATTCAATAATTTCCGTGATTAAATTCCGTAGTTAAATTGTATCGAGGCAACATATAAGGTTATTATCCTTCTGCTGTTGCCCGCTGATCATGAAATCGGCAATACGGCGCCATCTCAACCTCTTGCCACGAAAGTCGGATACTCATGCGCCCGCTTGCCTTGATCTCCAGCCTGTTTTTGTTTGCCTCCATCACCGCCCAAGCTTCCGATATCGGCGTAGTCGGCCTGTTTCCGGGCAAGGCGGTGCTGGTCATCGACGGCTCCGCGCCGAAGACCTTCTCGGTCGGCAGCAAGGTCACCGACGACGTCAAGCTGGTGGAAGCCAACGGTTCGACCGCAACGCTGGAGGTCAAAGGCAAGCGCCAGGTGATCGGCATCGGCGAATATGTCAGCCGCAGCGCGCCGGGCGCTACTTCCAGCGTCACCTTGAAAGTCAATCCGCAGGGGCACTTCGTGGCGCAGGCCCAGATCAACGGCGCGACGATGACCATGCTGGTCGATACCGGCGCCACCATGATCGCCCTGCCCGCTTCGGATGCAATGCGGCTCGGCGTCGACTACAAGAAGGGCCGCATGACCATGGTCAATACCGCCAACGGCGCGGCGCCGGCGTACATGGTCAAGCTGAACACCGTGAAGATCGGCGATATTGAAATGAACCAGGTCGATGCCCTGGTGCAGGAAGCCGGGCTGCCGTTCGCGCTGCTCGGCATGTCGTTCCTGAACCGCACCGAGATGCGGCGCGAAGGCGAGATGATGGTGCTGACCAAGCGCTTCTGACAGCGCCCGGTCTTGCAGACGGGCAGGCGGATAACCCATCCGCCCTGCTCCGCTTACTTGTTCAAGCCGGATTGCTGTTCAGCAAACGGCGTTGTTTTACCGCCGCCGCCAAACCTTCCAGCACCGCCACGCTTTCTTCCCAATTGATGCAGCCGTCGGTCACCGACTGCCCATATACCAGTTCCTTGCCCGGCACCAGGTCCTGGCGGCCGGCGATCAGGTGCGACTCCACCATGACGCCGACGATGCGGTCGTCGCCCGCAGCAACCTGGCTGCCGATGTCGGCGCATACCGGGATCTGGTTTTCCGGCTTCTTCGAGCTGTTGGCGTGCGAAGCGTCGATCATCAGGCGCGATGCCAGGCCGCTGTTGGCGATATCCTTGCAAGCCGCCTCGACGCTGGCTGCGTCGTAGTTCGGCGCCTTGCCGCCGCGCAGGATGATATGGCAGTCTTCATTGCCGTTGGTCGACACGATCGCCGAATGTCCGCCCTTGGTCACCGACAGGAAATGATGCGGCTGCGAAGCGGCCTTGATGGCGTCCACTGCTATCTTGATGTTGCCGTCGGTGCCGTTCTTGAAACCGACCGGGCATGACAAGCCGGAAGCCAGTTCGCGGTGCACCTGCGATTCGGTGGTACGGGCGCCGATCGCACCCCAGCTGATCAGGTCGGCAATGTACTGCGGGCTGATCACGTCCAGGAATTCCGTGCCGGCCGGCAGGCCCAGTTCGTTGATGTTCAGCAGCAGCTCGCGCGCCATGCGCAAGCCGTCGTTGATGCGGAAGCTGTTGTCCATGTACGGATCGTTGATCAGGCCCTTCCAGCCCACCGTAGTGCGCGGCTTCTCGAAATACACGCGCATGACGATTTCCAGCTCGCCCTTGAAGCGCTCGCGCTCGCCGACCAGGCGGCCGGCATATTCCATCGCCGCCTTGGTATCGTGGATCGAGCACGGGCCGATCACCACCATCAGGCGGTCATCCTGGCCATGCAAGATGCGATGCAAGGCAATGCGCGAATTGGCGGCCGTCTCGGCCACCTTTTCGGAACAGCCGAATTCGCGGATCAAATGGGATGGCGGAACTAGTTCTTTCATTTCTCGTATGCGCAGATCGTCGGTGCGTAGCATGTTTTTCTCCTGGCTCAAAAGTGACTGGGTATAAAAAAACCGCCATCGCTGGCGGTTTTTTAGAAATTTCGGTTTGCTCTTTACTTACGAACGCTTACCGCTTTTCACCGCCGTGGGGCTGGAATAGCTAAAGTAAAAAAAGAAATAAGCGCGTGCGAAAGACATGTTTTTCAGTAAAGGATTATTAAAATCAAGGCCAATAGTGCAGGATTTCCAGAAATTTGGCAAGGCCAGGATTACCACACCTGGCGGCGGCGCAAAACTGTAGCCGGCCTGGCTTCGCTGATCAATGCATGGCAACCGCATGCCCCGAACCAACGATAGGCGCAATCCCATCCCGCCGATCCAGCCGTCCCGCCAGCGAAGTCAGCCCCAACGCGCCCAGCACCACGATAGCGCCGATCCAGGGAGTCGCCATCAAGCCGAGATGACTGACGATCAGGCCGCCACCCCAGGCGCCCAGCGCAATGCCGACATTGAACGCTGCAATGTTCAGGCCGGAAGCCACATCCACCGCACGCGGCGCATGGCGTTCCGCCTGCTGCACCACATACACCTGCAAGCCCGGCACGTTGCCGAAGGCAAAAGCGCCCCAGGCCAGCACGGTCAGCACAGCCAGCCAAGGATTGGCCGCGGTAAAAGTCAGCACGAACAGGACCAGCGCCAGTAAGGCAAACACCATCTGCAATGCGCGTATCGGCCCCTTCCTGTCAGCCAGCTTGCCGCCCCAGATATTGCCGAATGCCACTGAAACGCCGTACACCAGCATGACCAGGCTCACCGTAGAAGCCGAGAAGCCGGAGACTTCCTGCAGGATCGGCGCCAGGTAAGTAAAAGCGATAAAAGAACCGCCGTAACCCAGGGCCGTGATCGCATATACCAGCAACAGCCGCGGTTTCTTCAGGACGGCAGCCTGGGTCAGCAACGATGCCGGCTTGCTGCTGGCGATATTGTCAGGCACGAGGATCCAGCTGCCGACAAACGCAATCACTCCCAGCAGCGACACTGCCAGGAAAGTCGACTGCCAGCCGAAAGTCTGGCCGATGAACGTACCGAGCGGCACGCCGGTGACCAAGGCCACCGTCAGCCCGGTAAACATGAGGGCAATGGCGCTGGCTGCCTTTTCTTTCGGCACCAGGCTGGTGGCAATGGTCGATCCGATCGAGAAGAACACGCCGTGCGCCAGCCCCGTCAGCACACGCGCCGCCATCAGCGCTTCATACCCCGGCGCCATCCATGCCACCAGGTTGCCGACAGTGAACAAGGCCATCAGGCCCAGCAACAGATGCTTGCGCGGCACACGGCCGGTCAAGGCTGTCAGCACCGGCGCGCCTACCGCGACACCCAATGCATAAAGGCTGACCAGCAAGCCGGCCGAAGGAACGGAAACGCCAAGGCTGGCGGCAATAGTTGGAATCAGGCCAACGATAACGAATTCTGTCGTCCCGATGGCAAAAGCGCTGAGCGTCAGCGCCCAAAGTGCGAGTGGCATGATGTTTTTCCTGTTTGAAGTTTGACGCCATGCAGTTTGACGGCCGGCGCAACAAAGAAAAACCACCCCGCTCACAATACATATGTGACTGAAAATCAAATATATGCGAAATTTGATGTAAATTCCGCACAAAACTCCCCGAGCACCAGGGCATGCAGTCCGCATCCAAACAAATAGAATAAATAGGGTCAGAGTCGAATTGTTGACCGGTCAACAATTCGACTCTGACCCTATTTAACATTACTGAATTCGACCGCAAGAGCCGGAGTGCGACGGTTCGGTTGCCTGCCTAGACTGGGAACCATCAACCACTTTGGAGTAAATCATGGACACATTGCACGGCACTGCCTCGACAGGGCTCTATTTGAGGCAACCCGATACTGTCGTGGAAGAGCAGATCCGCTACGCCGTCGGCGACGGTCCGCTGGGGAAATTCCTGGCGGCCCAGAGCTCGCACGGTATCTGCGCCATCATGTTCGGCGATAACGAACAAGTCCTGGCCAGCGAACTGGCGCGCAGCTTCCCCAGGGCAAAACTCGCCCTGAGCGACTACGCGCTGCGAGGATTGATCACGGAAATCAATACCGCGATAGCCTGGCCGGAATACAAGCTGAGCCAGCCGCTGGACATCGGCGGCACCGGTTTCCAGCAGCAAGTGTGGCAGGCGCTGCTGCAAATTCCCACGGGCGCCACCGCCAGCTACCAGGACATCGCCAATCGCCTCGGCAAGCCCGATGCCGTGCGTGCGGTGGCTGGCGCTTGCGGCGCTAACCTGCTGGCGCTGGCCATCCCCTGCCACAGGGTCATCAGGCAAGACGGCGACATCTCGGGCTATCGCTGGGGCGTGCAACGCAAGCAAGCACTGCTGCAGCGCGAGGCGCGGGCATGAACACCGTCGCACGCCGCGCCATGCCGGATGGCGGCGCCATCGCCGACCGGCTCAACCGCATCGATTGGGAAAACGTCTACCAGGACCTGGACAACTACGGCAGCGCCCTGCTGCCGCGCCTGCTGACGCCAGAAGAATGCGCGGCGCTCATCGCGCTCTATCCGCGCGACGATATCTTCCGCAGCCGGGTGCTGATGGAACGCCACGGCTTCGGACGCGGCGAGTACAAATATTTCAGCTATCCCTTGCCCGACCTGGTCGGCGCCATGCGCACCGGCCTCTATCCATTGCTGGCGCCGCTCGCCAACCGCTGGCACGAAACCATGGATATCGGCGTCCGCTTCCCGCAACGGCATGCCGATTTCATCGCTCGTTGCCACGCGGCGGGACAACTGCGTCCGACGCCGCTCATGCTGCAATACGGCGCCGGCGACTACAACTGCCTGCATCAAGACCTGTACGGCGAACACGTGTTTCCCCTGCAGGCGGCGATCCTGCTATCCGAACCGGGCCGCGATTTCAGCGGCGGTGAATTCGTGATGACCGAGCAAAGGCCGCGCATGCAATCGCGTCCCGAAGTCATTCCCCTGGTCCAGGGCGACGCTGTCGTGTTTGCCGTCCACAATCGCCCGGTCCAGGGCCAGCGCGGCGCATATAGGGTAAATTTACGGCATGGCGTCAGCCGCATCCGCTCCGGGTCGCGGCACACGCTGGGCGTGATTTTCCATGACGCCTTATGAAGAGCATCACATGACTTTAGATTTGTTCGACACCGAGGAATTGTCCGATAACCGCCAGCAGCAACTGGCGCAAGATGCTGTCGTATTGCGCGCTTTCGCCACGCCATACGTAGCGCAATTGCTGCCGCAGCTGGAAGCAATCCAGCAAGCATCGCCGTTCCGCCACCTGGTGACGCCGGGCGGCTTCCGCATGTCGGTAGCCATGACTTGCTGCGGCGCTCTCGGCTGGACCAGCGACCGCCGCGGCTATCGCTACAGCGCTATCGATCCCGACAACGGCCGCCGCTGGCCTGCCATGCCCGACGTTTTCTTGCAGCTGGCGCAAGCCGCCGCAGCGCAGGCCGGATTCGACGGCTTCCTGCCGGACGCTTGCCTGATCAACCGCTACCAGCCGGGAACCAGGCTGTCGCTGCATCAGGACAAGGATGAACAGGATTACGACGCCCCCATCGTTTCCGTCTCGCTGGGCATCCCCGCGATGTTCCTGTTCGGCGGCCATGAGCGCGGCGACAAGGCAGCCCGCGTGCCGCTGTTCCATGGCGATGTCGTGGTCTGGGGCGGCGTCGACCGGCTGCGCTACCACGGCGTGCTGCCGCTGAAGGAAGCCGAGCATCCTCTGCTCGGCGGACAAAGGATCAACCTCACTTTTCGCAAGGCTGCCTAAATGCCTGGTTCAACCATGATCGCCGCGGATACATCCGAGAACGCCTACGCTGAAGCCGAGCAATTCCTCTCGGCGCTGGATTCCGACTGGGAGCGCCACATCGCCCATGTCGGCCCGTGCCGCCACGCCGCCAAACCGGCGCGCGATCCCTATCAAGCCCTGGTGCGGGCGATTGCCTACCAGCAGCTGCATGCGCGCGCCGGCGACGCCATCCTTGGCCGCATGCTGGCGCTATATGCCGGCACGCCTTTTCCAAGCGCACGGCAATTGCTGGATACGCCGGTCGATGTCTTGCGCGGCTGCGGCTTCTCGGCCGGCAAGATCGCCACTATCCACGGCATCGCCCAGGCTGCGCTGGATGGCGTCGTGCCTCTGCGCGCCGACGCTGCGGCCATGAGCGACGCCGCCCTCATCGAACGGCTGACGAGCCTGCGCGGCGTCGGCCGCTGGACAGTCGAGATGTTCCTGATCTATACGCTGGAGCGCATGGATATCCTGCCGGCCGACGACTTCGGCGTGCGCGAAGGCTATCGCCGCCTGAAGAACCTGCCGCAGGCGCCGACCAGGAAACAGATCGGCGACATCGGCCTGGCCTGGAGTCCATACCGCACCGTGGCCGCCTGGTATTTGTGGCGTTTTCCGAAAAATCCGCCGGCTAATGATATGGTCTGAATTCGACAGCAAGACTCGGAGTGCCGCGCCCCCGACGCCTTGCTAAAGTACAGCTACGATATCCAACCGGAAACCGATATGCGACCGCTGACACAATACCAACACACCGCCAGGCAGGCTGCCGAACGCGATCCGCGCTGGGCAGCGGTGCTGGCGCGCGATCCGGCTGCAGACACGCAATTTGTGTATGCCGTCAAGACCACTGGCGTGTATTGCCGCCCGAGCAGCCCGACACGCCTGCCGCGCCCCGAAAACGTCGAGTTTTTCGATACGCCGGAAGCAGCCGAAGCAGCCGGCTACCGGCCCAGCAAACGCGGCGCCGACCAGACCTCGGTGGCGGCCCATCACGCCGAACTGGTAGCAGCCGCCTGCCGCCGCATCGAGCGCGCGGAGGAACTGCCGAGCCTGGAAATGCTGGCCGCCGACGCCGGCCTCAGCCTGTTCCATTTCCATCGCGTGTTCAAGGCCGTCACCGGCTTGACGCCCAAGGCTTACGCCAACGCTCACCGGGCAAAAAAAGTGCGCGACCATCTCAGCCACAGCCATTCCGTCACCGAGGCGATCTACGACGCCGGCTTCAATTCCAACAGCCGTTTTTATGAAGCTTCCGGCAAAGTGCTGGGCATGACGCCGACCGACTACCGTGCCGGCGGCGCCAACACCGATATCCGTTTTGCGATCGGCGAATGTTCACTGGGGGCGATCCTGGTGGCGCAAAGCGAACGCGGCGTCTGCGCCATCTTCCTGGGCGACGATCCCAACGCGCTGGCGCATGACTTGCAGGATAAATTCCCGCGCGCGCATCTGATCGGCGCCGACCATGACTTCGAGCAGCTGGTGGCGCAAGTGGTGGGTTTCATCGAAGCGCCTGCCATCGGCCTGGACCTGCCGCTGGACGTGCGCGGCACCGCTTTCCAGCAACGCGTGTGGCAGGCGCTGCGCGACATCCCGGCCGGCAGCACCACCAGCTACGCCGAGATCGCCGCCCGCATCGGCTCGCCCAAGGCGGTACGCGCCGTCGCGCAAGCTTGCGCCGCCAACAGCCTGGCAGTGGCGATTCCCTGCCATCGCGTGATCCGCAGCGACGGCAGCGCCTCCGGCTATCGCTGGGGAGTGGAACGCAAGCATGCGCTGCTGGAGCGTGAACAAAACCCAGCGTGATGCAGGCCCGCAAACCTGCTATCAGACCGGACGCAGCTGCTCGGCCAGCGAGCGCGTTTTGTCGCTGACGACGTCGCCGGTATGCAGCGTCGTTTTGCGTTCGATCAGCATCAGGTGGCACTCTTCCTCCGCCACGGGGTTATGCCGCACACCCTTGGGCACGACAAACATCTCCCCTTCGCCCAGTTCAACCGTGCGGTCTTCCATTTCGATGCGCAGGCGGCCTTTCAGGACCAGGAACAGTTCGTCTTCCTGATCGTGGCTGTGCCAGGCCAGGGAGCCTTTTACCTTGGCGACCTTGACGTAAGAATCGTCAACCTCGGCGACTACGCGCGGCGACCAGTGTTCTGTCAATGATGCGGCTATTTGCTGCGGCGAGCTGATGTCTGACATGATTTTTCCAGTTGATGAAGGTTGAGCACCGCCCGTCCGTTACGGGCCTTTCAGTTTGTTCGCCAGGTAGCTCCGCACCTGCTGTTCCTGCTCCGCCGACATGTCGCCCAGGACGCCATGCCGATGCGGCGGAATGTGCGCGGTCAAATCTTGGCCGGAGTCGAACACATAATGGTTGAAGATGCTGGCCCAGGCCTGGCGATAAGCCGGGGCGCGTTTTTTCAGGTTGACCAGCGCCAGCATCAGGCTGTCGGAGCCGGAATGGATGGAGTCGGCAGTGCCGACCGCGCCGCCCCACCAGTAGTTGACCAGGATATTGCATGCCTGCAGCGATTCGACATGATGCCACCACAGCGGCGGTATGTAGAGCGCATCGCCCGGCTCCAGCTCGGCCGCCTGGGCTGCCTTCAGGGCCTCCCTGAACTTGGGATACATCTCGAAGTCCGGCTCGTTCAGCGCCACCATGCTGATCGGCGCGCCGGTGGGTGCGAAATCCAGGGGTCCGATGTAAAGATTGCCGATCTGCTCCGGCGGGAACAAGGTAAACCGGCGCTTGCCGCTGACCACGCAGGCGATATTATGGGCATCGTCGAAATGTGCGGGCGTGGTGACGGCGTTGCCTATCCATATCCTGGGGATGACCTCGGGGCCAAGCACCGACAATGAATTATCGTCCAGGAAACCCGGCAGGCAATTGGCGATCAGCGCGCTCTGCGCCGCAACCGCGGGCGGGTTGGCAAACTGCCGGTAACGCAGCAACTGTTCGATGATGGCGGAGACCGGAAGCCGGTTGCGCAGGTAGTTGAAACCGTTCATGGCTTCATCGTAGAAAATGCGGCCCTTGGCATGCGGCGGCGTCATGATGGCATCGACGTCGCTGCCGCTATCCAGTTTCGTCAGGTAGCCGCAAATCGCTTCGGTAGAGGTTTTGGCCAGCTGCACCGCCGGCCAATGTTTGACATAGCCGCGCAGGACCACCGGCTGGTATTGGGTGGCGATCTCTTCCTTGAAGATGCGGTCGTCGACATCGTATCGTTCCGCAATCGCTTGCAAGCTCTGGCTCATTCAGCTTCCCGGTTAAAGACGGCGATCAATTTGCCTGAGGAGGATAACCCGATTTGAGCTGGCGAGCCAGAATGCAAAGCAGCTTTACAATACCCAAATAGGGTATTAACATTCCATTTATGGGTATCAATTCAATCGGATTGGCAGATGCGCTTTTTTCCAAGGTACAGCAGCGAGTGCTGGGGCTGCTGTTCGTCAATGCAGAGCGCAGCTTTTATACAAACGAGATTGTGCGATTTGTCGATTCAGGAATCGGCGTCGTGCAACGCGAACTGGAAAAGCTGACCGCATCAGGATTGGTGACAACCAAAAGAATCGGCAACCAGAAACATTACCAGGCGAATCGCGAGGCGCCGATTTTCGAGGAACTGCGCGGCATCATGCTCAAGACAGTCGGCCTGGCGGACATTTTACGCGCCGCGCTATTGCCTCTATCCGATAAAATTCGCACAGCTTTTATTTATGGCTCTATTGCCAAAGGCAGCGACACGGCAAAAAGCGACATCGATATATTCATCGTCAGCGACCATGTAGCTTACGCAGATTTGTACACCTTGCTAAGCGACAGCGAAGCGAAGCTTGCGAGGCCGGTGAATCCCTCGATTTATTCAATGCAGGAACTGGAACGTAAGCTAATGGAGAAAAATGCTTTCGTGCTGCGCCTATTGGAGCAGCCGAAAATTTTTCTGCTAGGCTCTGCGGATGTCCTCCCAGAATCTTGAAAACCTGTTCAAGACCGGCAATCTGAAATCGGAACCGGCGAACCAGGGCGAATTCAACGGGTTGCTGCGCTCGGCGAAAGCCCGGCTGGCCGATTCCGCCAACACCAGCCTTGCCATCGAGAGTCGTTTCGACCTGGCGTATAACGCGTCGCACGCACTGGCGCTGGCCGCCCTGCGCTGGCACGGCTACCGCTCGGATAATCGTTATATTGTTTTCCAATGCCTGGAACACACTCTGCGAATAAAACCGGAAATCTGGCGCGTGCTAGCGTTATGCCACCAGCGGCGCAATGTGGCCGAGTATGAAGGCCATCTTGAGGTAGGCGATCAATTACTTGCCGAACTGATTGCCGCCACAGGTATGTTGCAAAGGAAAGTCGAAGCATTGGCGCCAGTCAAGCCGACACCCGCGTGACAGATCACTGCGCAGCCGGCGCAATCATGTGGATGTGTGAAATGCCGTCTTCGTCATACAGCTCGCCAACCGGCTGGAAGCCAAAACTGCCATAAAAACGCTGCAAGTGGGCTTGCGCGCCGATCTTGACCTCATGCCCCGGGAACAGCCTGGCGGTTTGCGCCATTGCCTGCCGCATCAGTTCGTAGCCGGCGCTCTTGCCGCGCAGCTCGGGCGCGGTCACTACCCGCCCGATCGACGGCAGGTGGAACGCCTTCCCCGGCGGCACGATGCGCGCGTAGGCGCCCAGTTCGCCGTTCGGCAGGTAACCCAGGCCATGCCAGGAATACAGGTCGACGCCGTCGGCATCCTGGAATACGCAGGTCTGCTCCAGCACGAACACGCGCTGCCGCAATTGCATGGCTGCATACAATTGCACGGTGCTCAGCTCCTGGAACGGCAGCCAGTGCCATTCCATCATGGTTGCTTCAGCCATCGCCTTAAGCGGTGCCGCCGACGGTCACGCCGTCAATGCGCAGCGTAGGCTGGCCGACGCCGACCGGCACGCTCTGGCCTTCCTTGCCGCAAACGCCGACGCCGGGATCGAGCTTCATGTCGTTGCCGATCATGGAGACCCGGTTGAGCACGTCCGGGCCGTTGCCGATCAGCGTGGCGCCCTTGACCGGATAGGTGACCTTGCCATTTTCGATCATGTAGGCTTCGCTCGCCGAAAACACGAACTTGCCGTTGGTGATATCAACCTGGCCGCCGCCGAAATTGACTGCGTACAAACCGTTCTTCACCGACGCCAGGATTTCCGCCGGATCCTTGTCGCCGGCCAGCATGTAAGTGTTGGTCATGCGCGGCATCGGCAGGTGGGCGAACGATTCGCGGCGAGCATTGCCGGTCACCGGCATCTTCATCAGGCGCGCGTTCATGGTGTCCTGGATATAGCCTTTCAGGATACCGTCTTCAATCAGGGTGGTGCACTGGCTAGGATTGCCTTCGTCGTCGATATTCAACGAACCGCGGCGGTCGGCAATCGTGCCGTCATCCACCACGGTAACGCCCTTGGCCGCCACCCGTTCGCCGATGCGGCCGGAGAAGGTGCTGGAGCCTTTGCGGTTGAAATCTCCCTCCAGTCCATGGCCGATTGCTTCATGCAGCAGGATGCCGGGCCAGCCAGGTCCAAGCACCACGGTCATCGGACCTGCCGGAGCCGGCCGCGCGTCCAGGTTGACCAGCGCCGAGGCGACTGCATCGGCCGCGTACTCCTCCAGCAAGGCATCGCTGAAATAGCTGTAACTGTAGCGTCCGCCGCCGCCGCTGCTGCCGGTTTCGCGGCGCCCGTTCTGTTCGACGATGACGGTCACCGACAAGCGCACCAGCGGCCGGATATCGGCCGCGATCACGCCATCGCTGCGCGCCACCAGCACCACATCGTATTCGGCGGCCAGGCCGGCCATCACTTGCACCACGCGCGGATCCTTGGCGCGCGCCATCCGCTCTACCCGTTCCAGCAGCTTGACCTTTTCGGTGGCGTCCAGCGACACCAGCGGATCGTGCGGCAGGTACAGCGAGCGGCCGCCGCTTTGCGCCATGCCGGCAGCGATCTTGACCTTGCCGGCGCCCTGGCGCGCGATGGTGCGGGTAGCTACCGCCGCATCGTGCAAGGCGCGTTCGGAAATTTCATCGGAATAGGAAAACGCAGTCTTGTCGCCGGAGATGGCGCGCACGCCTACCCCCTGGTCGATAGAGAAGCTGCCGGTCTTGACGATGCCTTCTTCCAGGCTCCAGCCTTCGCTCTTGGTGAACTGGAAATAAAGATCGGCGTAGTCGACCTTGTGCGTGAACATGGTCCCCAGCGCTTTCAGCAAGCTCGATTCGTCCAGCCCGAACGGGGTCAGCAGGATATCGCGTGCAATGGCTAAAGTACCGAGGTTTGGTTCGAATGGTTTCATTGGTATTCCGGTTTTACTGTGGTGTTGGTACGGATTGTAGAGCATCCGAGGCGGGGCTGGCCTCGACGGCGAAAATAGTCATATCGTATTGCCAATTATTCCTATAATTTGCGATGCAGCAACGCCGGCAGGCTATCCCGCACTCCCTTAAGGAAATGGGGGTCGATGCTGCCGCTGACAAGGCCCTCGCCTTCCGCCAGCACCGATTTAATTTCGCCCCAGGGGTCGATCAGCATGCTGTGGCCCCAGGTGCGCCGGCCGTTGGGGTGTTTGCCGCCCTGCGCCGCCGCCAGCACGTAACACTGGTTTTCGATGGCACGGGCGCGCAGCAGGATTTCCCAGTGCGCCTTGCCGGTGGTGTAGGTAAATGCCGCCGGCACCACGATCAGGGCGCAATCTCCCAGCGCCCGGTACAGCTCGGGGAAACGCAGGTCATAGCAGACCGACAAGCCGACCTTGCCGAACGGCGCCTGGAAACTGCCGGTGTCCTTGCCGTAGACGATGGTGCGCGCCTCGTCGTAGGACTCTTCGCCCTTGCTGAAGCTGAACAGGTGGATCTTGTCGTAGCGGCTGACCTGCCGGCCGTCGGGATCGTAGACCAGGGTGGTGTTGAGCACCTTGCCGGCTTCATCGGCAATCATCGGCAAGGTGCCGCCGATCAGCCAGATACCGTATTCTTTCGCCAGTTGCGCCATGAAAGCCTGGATCGGCCCTTCGCCCAGGATTTCAGCGCAGGTCAGCTTGTCGGTGTCCACCATGCCCATGATGGGCCAGTATTCGGGCAGCAGCGCCAGTTGCGCGCCTTGTGCAACCGCCTCAGCGACCAGGCGCCGCGCGGTGTTGAAATTTTCTTCCAGCACCGGCGTCGACACCATCTGGATTGCGGCGACATTGAAACTGGCTGGGCTGAGTGCTTGGTTCATCGTGCGGACTCCTGTGCTGGGGCAACTGCCGGAGCGGCTGCCTGGATAACTGCTTGGCTGGCTGCTTAGCGGCCGGACGACAGGTCGGGGGTACCGGCCGCCGGCGTGTCGGTCTTGTGGTCCAGCTTGGTCACGACCGGATCGGTCCAGCCGCCGGTAATATTATATTCAAAGGTGAAGGCCCGCATCAGCGGGTCGCGCAGGAACAGCTGCGCCAGGAAAGTGCCGATGCCGATCACCGGATTGATCGCCAGCGCCACCACCGAAGCGGTGCCGGCATTGATTTCCGGCAGCACCGCAACATGCAGGTCCTGGGTCTCGCGCGCGATATCGGCGACGCCATCCATCAGCACCGTGGCGCTCACGCCGCGCATCTTGAAATTGTCGGTATGCGCCTTGCCCTGGGTGATCGAAGCGGTGCCGACCACGCTATCGAAAGCGAAACCTTCAGAAAAAATATCGCGGAAATCCAGGGTCAGGCGGCGCGGCAGCGATTGCAGGCTGAGCACGCCGAGCAGCTTGGCGGCGCCGGGATCGACCTTCAGGAACTGGCCGGCCGCCATGTCCAGGTTGATCTGGCCGGACAGCGACGGGATATCCATGGTGAACGGCAAACCCTTCCAGCTGACTTCGCCATCCATGCGTCCCTTGGCGGCCCGCAGCACATGCGCAAAACCGAAGCGGTCCAGCAGCTTGCCGGCGTCGGCGATATCCATGGCGTAGGTCAGGCTGGTGGTGTTGTCGCCGTTGACGGTGGTCCATTTGCCGTCGGCCTTCAATTCCGCATCGGGATTCTTGATCGACAGCTTATGGATGCGCCATTCGTTGCCGACATTGGCGCGCACGTTGTTGGCGCTCAGTTCAAGCCGCCCGAGCTTCTTGCCCAGCAGCTGGAAATCCTCGGCGATGATGTCCAGCCCGGGAATCTGGGTAGAGCCGCCCTTGCCTTCCAGCACGTCGCCGACATCCGTCTCGCCGCCTTGCGGAATGATCAGCGAAGACAGGCGCGCGGTCACCTTGCCCAGGCCGCGGCCCGACGGCGCGGCATTCCAGGTGACGTAACCCGAAGCCTGCCTGGAATCGATGTTGACCTGCCAGGCGTTTTTCTGATGGGTAGCGCCCAGCACCACATTGTCCAGCGTCTTGCCCAGCAGGACCAGCTGGCCGGCCTTGACCGACACCAGGTTCGGTTCGGCATACTGCGCCAGACCGGTCAGGGGTGTTTCCTCGCCGGCCTTGGCGGCGCCATCTTCGTTCAAGGCGCCGGCCAGGTTGTTCCAGGCGTCGACATTCAAGGTCTTGGCATTCATGTTGATCGCCAGCCCGCTATCCGGGTCCGGCGCCGGCGCATTGATGCCGATGCCGCCGCGCAGGATTTTCCAGTCGGCCGGTTTACCGTTCTCGGCGGCGCTCTTGCCGAGCGGCTTCTGCCGCTGGTAACGCGCAACGACGGCCGATCCCAGGGCCAGCTTGAGTTCGTCGCGCGCCATCGCCGCATCGTCGGAAGCTACGCCCAGCCACTCGAACTTGAGCGGCATCGCTTCGCTGGCGCTCTTGCGCAAGGGTTCCGGGAAATCCAGGCCGATGCCTTGCAGGCTGGATTCGACCACCAGCTCAGGATGATGCTCTCGGATCGCCACGGTGGCGGTATAGCGGCTGCTGCCGCTGGCGTGCGACAGCAGCTTTTGCATCGACGCGGCCGGATACATGGCGCGCAAGCCGTCGGCGCCGGCGCTGCCTTCGATCTTGATCACAGTCTGGCGATCGGCCTGGGTGCCGCCGCTGGCTTGCACCGGCCCGCCCAGCAGGCTGCCTTTGATGCCGTTCAGGTTGAAGCCCTTTTCATTGAATTCAAGCTGGCCGGTGGCGTTGGCGATAGGCGGGATGATCTTTTGCAGGACCACGTCATTGTTCTGGAATTGCAGCACGCCGGTGACCTTGGCGTCGATCACATGCGCCAGCGGCAGTTGCAGGTTCAACTGCAGCTTGGCATTGCCCTTGGCTTGCGATTCGCTGGTGAAACCGTCGATCCAGTGCAGCACCGGACTATTGTTGGTGAACTGCACGAAATTCTGCAAGGCGCCGGCGGCGGTGCCGTCGATCAGCAGCATCTCGTCATGCGACGCCAGGTCCGGCACCGTCGCCGTCACGTCGCTTACCGTCACCGCCGAGGTTTGCGCGGTGGCGGCTTTGATCTGCAAGCGCGTACGGTCCACCGCAAACGTGCCTTCGATCTTTTCCAGCAGCGGCCACAGCGGCTGCTTGCCATCCTGGCCGACGTGGGAGGGGTCGTATTCCAGCGTGCCGTTTTCTATCTTGCCGGCGACGCTGAATTCGCCTTTCGGTTTAGCGTTCGCGGTGTCCGTGTGAAACGGGAAATCGGCCAGGTCGCCCTTGAGCCTGATCGTCACGTCTTTCGCCTTGCCCTCCTTGAGCGCGCCGACCAGCCAGTTGCGCAAATGCTCGGGGGTATGCAGCGGCAGGTAAGTGCCGATTTTCTTGAGGTTGAATTCGCTGATGCTGCCGGTCATGTCGATCACCCCCAGCGCGACGCCGTGGCGGTCTTGCAGCGGCAGCAGATGCGTGCCCGAGAGCGATCCCGCCAGGCCGTCCTGGACAAAATCCATGCTGTCGATCTGCAGCAGCACATTCTTTTGCTGGAAATGCCAGCGCGCCTGCATGTCGAGCTTGTCGAAGGGCAGCAGCGGCGTATCGAAGAAGCCGGGCAATTCCAGCTGGGTTTTTTCCGATTTCAGGCTGACGCTGCCGCCGTCCTGGTTGGCGTCGACACTGCCGCTCAGGTTCTCAATCCCCGGAATGCCAGGCACCGCGGCTTGCGCCGGCTGGCTGGCGGTCTTGGGCTGCGCCGCATGCGGCGCCTGGGCGTTGACGGTCAAACCGTCGAACTGGCCTTTGGCGCTGTACGACACGATTGCCGGATAAGCGCCCTGCCACTGCGCGGCAAAGTCGCGCAACTGGCCGCGTGGCGCAAAATCGTCAATCATCTTGATCTGCGCGGCTGTCAGCGGCAAGCGCTGGGCGAAACTCGCCAATGTCTGCAAATCCAGCTGCTTGGCTTGCAAGCTGTATTTTTCCGCCTGCTTGCCGCGCGCCGGCGCATAGGATTCGCTGATGGTGGTGCGCGGCAGGCTCAGGCCGTCCGCGGTTTTCAGGGAAAAATCGGTGAGCGTCACGGCATGGCCGTTGGCGCCGAAGGTCGGCGCGCCATCTTGCGGCGCCGGCCCCAGTTCCTCATGCGCGGAAATGCGTCCGCTGATATTCGCCAGGCTGAGCGGCTGCAGGTCGGGCCGCAGCTGCATGGCCAGGTCGTTCAGCTCCAGGTCGGCGGTAAAGTTGCTGACCTTGGCATGGTCCAGGTCAAGCCAGGCTTGCACCGCGCCCTTGCCCTGGCTGATCTCGAAGGGATAATCGAAGTAAGGCTTCCACACCGTCAGGTCGGCATCGTGCAGGTTCGCGTAAAGGGTGCCGGTCCAGCGCTTGAAATCGGCGGTCTTGTGGGTAAATACCGGATGGACAAAATCCGCCCGCAGATCCAGCGGCGCCGCAAATGAGGCAAGCGGCGTCGCCCGCGCCGACAGCTGATGGCGGCGCCAGCGGTTTTGCAGCACCAGGTCGATATTGGCCAGGACCAGCTCTGGCGCCTTGCGCAGGTCGTCGCGCCAGCGTACCTGGCCGCCGCGGATCACGATCTTGCGCTGGGCCAGCAGCCATTCGGCGCCGGCGCCGTCGTTTTCCTGCTTGGAGTTGACCAGGATGCCGGCGACGAACAGGTTGCCCTGGGCATCGCGCTCGATTTGCAAATCGGGTTTATTGATCTCCAGCGAAGCCAGCCGCACCGCCCCCACCAGCGCCGAACGCCAGGAAATGGTGGCCGCCACCTGCGGCAGCGTCAGCGCCGGCTGGCCGCCCTTGTCGTGCACCACGACGTTGTCCAGCACCAGGCGCGGCTGCAAGCCATGCCAGGAGGCCTGGATCGTGCCGATCGAAATCGGATTGCCGACTGTCTTGCTGACGATATGCTCGACCTCGGCCTTGTAGTAGCCGACGTTCGGCAGCACTACATAACGCAAACCCAGGAACAGTCCGCAAAACAGAAAATACGCCACCACCACCAGCGTCAGCAAAGCCCCCAGCAGATGGTGGGTGACCAGGTTAGCGTGTCTATAGGTGGCGATCCCGGCGCGCCAGCAGATTTGAAGCTTGCTGGCCGGCGGCGGGATTTTTGCTTGTTCTTCCAACATCAATCAGAATGGGTAAAATTAATCATTGTGAGACAGCGGCTAGGGCCTGTTACTCTGTCCCCCAACTGAGCAGGGATAGGAAGTAAAATAAATCGGCTGCATCTGGGTGTTTCCAGAGTGGCAAGCTGTTGATGTTCGACAAGCCGCCAAGCCATATGTTCGCATGGATCATGCCCGCGCATAGCTAAAAAAACAAAAAGACCGTCGAAAACCCTGCTATTTTCTTTGAATTTTGCGCCATTTACCCTTCAATCCCTGATCTCATCCCCGTGACCCCATCTCTATTAAGCAGCACCGCCGCCTCGCGTTATTTTGCACGCTGGGTGAATGCCGAAGCCGGACGCGCCGGACAGGTCGCAGAGTTGGCCAAGCCGTTGACAAGATTAACCGTCGACCAGACGCTGCTTAAGCACTTGTTACAAAAAGAAACAGATTCCGGCATGCCGTTACCGCGCGCCATGCGCCGCCTACGCAACCTGCTGGTATGCACCCTGATCGAACGCGATTTGCGCGGACTGGCCGACCTGGACGAAGTGGTCAGCGCCATCACCACTTTCGCCGAATTTGCAGTGCAAACCCACCTGGCGGCGCTGACCGCAGACCTGGTGGCGCTGCACGGCACGCCGCTGGGCGAAGAATCGGGCCAGCCGCAGGAGTTGCTGGTGCTGGGCATGGGCAAGCTGGGCGGCTGCGAACTCAATGTTTCCTCCGATATCGACCTGATCTTCACGTACGCGGAAGACGGCGATACGCAGACCACAAGCGCAGAACAGCGCTCCTTGTCGAATCATGAATTCTTCACTCGCCTCGGCAAGAAACTGATAGGTGCATTGTCCGAGATCACCGAAGACGGCTTCACCTTCCGGGTCGACATGGCGCTGCGGCCGAACGGCGCTTCCGGGCCTCTGGTGGCGAGCTTCAACATGGTCGAAACCTACCTGGTGACCCAGGGCCGGGAATGGGAGCGTTATGCCTGGTGCAAGGCGCGCGCGCTGACCGGGCGGCCGGAAGATATCGCCACCCTGGCCAACATCAGTCGTCCGTTCGTGTTCCGGCGTTACCTGGATTACGGCTCGATCGACGCCATGCGTTCCATGCATGCGCAAATCCGCTCGGAAGTGAAACGCCTGGAAGCGCTGCATCCTGAGCGCAGCAACAACGTCAAGCTGGGACGCGGCGGCATCCGCGAAATCGAATTCCTGGCACAGGTATTCCAGCTGATCCGCGGCGGCCGCGATGGCGATTTGCGCGACCGCTCGACCCGCACCACCCTGCGCACCCTGGCGGCCAAGAACCTGCTGGACGCCGCAGTGGTGGACAAGCTGCTGGCAGCCTACGATTTCCTGCGCAACCTGGAACACCGGCTGCAATACCTGGACGATGCGCAAACCCATACCTTCCCCACCAACGGCGCCGACTGCCTGATCATCGCCCAGGCAATGGGTTTTGCCGACGTGGCCTCATTGATGCAGGAACTCGACAAGCACCGGACCCTGGTCGATGCCCAGTTCGACGACATCTTCAAGGACAAGCAGCACAGCCGCCCCAGCCAGCAAGACTGGGATGAGTGCGACAATCCCTTGCACACGCTGAGCGAAACCGACAGCCGCGAAACGATTGCGCTGGTGCTGACCCATTGCGGCTTCTCCGACGCCTCGGCGGCGGCGCAACGGCTGGTCACCACCTGGCAATCGACGCGCGTGCAAAACCTGCCGGCCGCCAGCCGCACGCGCCTGCTGGCGCTGGTCAACGCGGCGCTGCCGGTGGTCGCCGCCATCCCCGAACCCGAGCGCCACCTGCCTACCCTCAACCGCCTGCTGGATTTCCTGGAGGCGATCGTGCGGCGCGCCGCCTACCTGGCGCTGCTGACTGAATATCCCGCCACCCTGCATCGCGTGATCCGCATGATCAGCGCCAGCGACTGGGCCGCCAAATACCTGACCCAGCACCCGATCCTGCTGGACGAGCTGCTGGATCCGCGCAGCCTGAATGCCGCACCGGACTGGCCGGTGTTCGCCCAGGAATGCAAGCGCCAGCTCGACACCGCTCCCGGCGACACCGAACGCCAGATGGACATCCTGCGCGAAATGCACCACGCCCAGCAGTTCCGCCTGCTGGCGCAAGACCTGGAGGGCGTGCTCAGCGTCGAGGCGCTGGCCGACCACCTTTCGATCCTGGCTGACATCCTGGTCGCCGCCACCGTGCAGGCGATCTGGAACATGATGCCCGGCCGCCACCGCGAGACGCCGCTGTTCACCGTGATCGCCTACGGCAAGCTGGGCGGCAAGGAACTCGGTTATGTTTCCGACCTCGACGTGGTGTTCCTGTATGAGGATGAAGACCAGGATGGCCCGGCCCTGTACGCCAAGCTGGCACAGCGCTTCATCACCTGGATGACCAGCCATACGCCGGCCGGCATCCTGTTCGACATCGACATTGCGCTGCGCCCCGACGGCGCCAGCGGCCTGCTGGTATCGTCGTTCGGCAAATTCGAGAAATACCAGCGCGAATCGGCCTGGCTGTGGGAGCACCAGGCCCTGACCCGAGCCCGCTTCTGCGCCGGCGACGCCGCGATCGGCGAACGCTTCGAAACCCTGCGCGTGGAAGTGCTAAGCCAGCAGCGCGATGCCGCCAGGCTGCAAAGCGAAGTGCTGGAAATGCGCCAGAAAATGCGCGACGCCCATCCCAACCGCAGCGACCGTTTCGACCTCAAGCACGACGCCGGCGGCATGATCGACATCGAATTCCTGGTGCAATTCCTGATCCTGCGCCATGCCGCCGCCTACCCGCAGCTGACCGCCGACATCGGCAATATCGCCTTGCTGAAACTGTGCGGGAAACTCGGACTGATTGATGGGGGCCTGGCTCACGCAGTAGCCGACGCTTACCGGACTTTCCGCAAGCTGCAGCACCAGGGCCGTTTGCAGGGAGAGGAACGAGCGCGCGTGGCGGCGAGCCGCATAGCCGCGGAAATCTCCGTAGTAAAACAATTGTGGACCGAGATTTTCAAGATCGCCGGCTCATGAAAACAGGGTTTTAAACGCTACCCAGTCAGTAATTTCATGAGCATGATGATAAGGGCACGGCCCCTGCGCTTGTCCGGCGGAGCAGCGCGCTCTTCGCCGACAATTTCGTCGTCCAACGTCAGCTGCCCGGATTCGAAAGCCGTCAGGATCTGCCTGGCTGCCTCCACGTGCTCGGACGCCACCTGCAAGCGAGCCCCGCCGGTGGCGACCGCCAGCAAGGAATACACCTGGTTGATGCCGCCATCGACGACAAACGCCGGTATCCTCTCAGACTCAAGCAAAGCCCTCAGGACTTCCAGATCGGAGGGAATCGTTGAACGGGCAATCGTTTCAAAATCGCCCTGGCTGCGTACGCTAACTGTCATACGGGCTCTCGGATTAAGTTAAAATATTCACAACATAAACCAGTATACCGCACTCACGCGGCCGGACATAAAGCCACGGTGAGGAGACTGCGCCGATCCTACGCAAAAAAGCCCCGCTCAGTTAATGAGCGGGGCTCAGGTTGCTGACAAAGCCTTCCGAAATTGGAAGGCTTTTTCTATAATGGGGCATGCTAAAAATCCCTGCACCGTACCAGCACGAACTGGAGATGGTGACACTGGAAAGCCTGGTGCCCAGTGATCATCTACTACGTAAGATCGCTGCGGCGGTCGATTTCGATTTTATCCGTGAGAAGGTAGCGCACCTGTACTGCGCCGATAACGGGCGTCCGGCGCTCGATCCGGTAGTGTTGTTCAAACTCTTATTCATTGGCTATCTGTTTGGCGTACGCAGTGAACGGCAGTTGATGCGCGAAGTACAAGTGAACGTTGCGTATCGCTGGTTCGCCGGTTT
>NZ_FOLC01000009.1:53726-191007 GCF_900112135.1 Collimonas sp. OK412 | reverse complement strand
GTCCCTATAACCTTAGCAGGTTATATGATGAGCTTATTTGTTTGCCAAGGTGACTATCCATAAAGATAGCAACACCGTTTGGACAATCATACCCAACCGACCACACCCACCCCGGTGTGGCCGGTATAAAAAACTACTTCTTCTAAATTGCGCTCTTTGTTGCCACTACCGTGGAACAGGGAACGATACAAGTTATGCCTGATGACCATAGCGAGTTGGTACCACCCCTTCCCATCCCGAACAGGACCGTGAAACGACTTTGCGCCGATGATAGTGCTGCAACCAGTGTGAAAGTAGGTCATCGTCAGGCTTTTATTAAAAAACCCTCTGCACTTACCTGCAGAGGGTTTTTGCTTTGGGCTAACGGTTTTACGACTCGCGTGGTAGCCGCGTCGTAGATTTGCTCTTTGTACTGCCAATCATTGAACGAAAAAAAGCCGGTCAGCTTGCGCGACCGGCTTTCCTGCATCTGGACTAAAGACTGGGCTTAGAACGGATAAGCTACCCGCAGCACTGCGAAGTTTGCACCGCTATTCGGTTTCTTGATGCCGCCGTTGGAGAAGTGCTGCAGCTTGAGGCCGACATCGAGGCCATTGCTGAACACGTAGCCAGTGCCGATGTGATCGCCAAACTCAAAAGCGGTAGAAAAGCGGCGGCTATTGTTGTCATACAGATGCGACATCAGGTGCACGCCGATACCGGCTTCCCCATACAAGCCCTTTTTATCGTTGGACTGGAAACGGAACACCGGCGTGAAGCCGATATCAGTCAGGTTTTTCTTCTGGCCGGGAATATTCTGGTACTGGTTTTGACGGAACTCAGCCAGGCTCAAATCCCAATAGCCGCCGACCTGCGTGCTGCTGCCTTGCCACAAGGCCGTATTCCAATTCCATTGCGCGGCAACCCGGGCCAGCTGGCTCTTGTTCCCGGTGCCGAGTTCGAAGGACGCTGAGTCCACGGCAAAGCTGGTTGAGTGAACGCCAGCCAGCAGGCCGGCTGCGGCGAGGAGTTTGAGTCCGGTTTGTTTTTTTTGCATGAAAGACTTTCGAACGTAAAAAATAAAAAAAGCGAAACAAGTCGTCGCCGTATTCATATGGAAGGCCGCGCAGGCCGCTTATCCAACTTGCCGCGGCGCGCAGCTACAGCCCTAAAGAATAGTCGAAAATAGGGATTGTTGCCGAACTACGGGTAAATCCTGTCGTAAAACTGAGAATGCCAGCCGCGAATCAGCCAACGTAAGCCGGTTCGATCCTGCCCGGAACCTCAACCCGCAGCGACAGGATGCAGCCGGATGCGGGATATTTCTCCAGCTCCGCAGCACTGCGTTTTTCACGCACGCTGGTGATATACAGCGTACGCAAGTCCGCACCGCCAAACGCCATCATGGTCGGGCAGCGTACCGGCAGGATCACTTCCTGCAATACTTCGCCAGCGGGCGACAAGCGCAGCAGCCTGCCGCCCTCATACATTGCGCACCAATAGGCATCTTCACTATCCACCGCCGCGCCGTCAGGGCGGCCGCCGTAGTCGAGGGCGCTCTTGTCCATGGCGAACTGTTTCAGCACCCGGCCTGCGCCGATGTGCCCGCTGGCCAAATCAAATTCATAGCTGCAGATCCGGTGCGCCGTGGTATCGCTGTGATAAAGCGTACGGCTGTCGCCGCTGAAGCCAAGGCCATTGGACACGGTCACCGGATTGCCGGCAGGCCGCACGCTACCCTTTTCAATGGCGTAGAGCTGGGCGCCGGCGTGGTCGCGTGGTTCGTAGATAGTGCCGGCCCAGAAACGGCCGGCGGCGTCGCAGCGGCCATCGTTAAAGCGGGCGGTGGCTGTGTCGTAAGGAGCATCGGCGATGTGCGTGAGCTCGCCATTGTCTGTATTCAGATGGACTACGCAGGTGCGCATGGCGACGATCAGGCCGCCGCCTGCATGACGGCCGATGCAGCCGGGTTCGGCCGGGAGCTGCCACATCGCGTGGACGCCATCCGTGGGCCGCAGCCGATGCACTTGCATGGCCGAAATGTCGACCCAGTAAAGCGCAGCTTCGCCGGCGTGCCACAGCGGGCATTCGCCTAATTGCATAGGCTGGTCGAAGGCGATTTCAATTTGATTCATGAATATGGTCAATGAGGAGGGGCAGATGGATCGGGATGGAATGCGAGGACGGTCGTCCTGGCGCTGCCCTGGTACAAGGCCAGGGCAGCGCGATCATTACATTTTCTTCAGGCACGTTTCCGCCAGGTTGACCCAGTAGCTGGCGCCGATCGGCAGCAGGTCATCGTTGAAGTCGTAGCTGGCGTTGTGCAGGTTGCAGGGTCCGAGACCGTGGCCGCCATCCCTGTGTGCGCCTTCGCCGTTGCCGATGAAGACGTAGCAGCCAGGTTTGTTCTGCAGCATGAAGGCGAAATCCTCTGCGCCCATGGTTGGCTCCACCTGCGGATTGACATTGCCGTTGCCGACCATCGCCTGCAGCACTTCGACTACAAACGCAGTTTCCTTGGCGTGATTGACCAGCGGCGGATAATTGCGGTGGAACTTGAACTCGACTTCAGCGCCGAAGGCGGCCGCGGTATGCTGCGCGATTTCCCGCATGCGCGCTTCGATCACGTCCAGCACAGCTACCGAAAAAGTCCGCACGGTACCGATCAGCGTCGCTTCGTCGGGAATCACATTGGTGGCGCTGCCGCTGTGGATCTGCGTCACAGACAGGACCGCCGGATCGTTCGGATTGGTATTGCGCGAGACGATGGTCTGCCAGCTTTGCGCAATCTGCACCGCGACCATGACCGGGTCTATGCTCTTATGCGGCTGCGCGGCATGCGAGCCCTTGCCTTTGACGATCACCTCGAACTCGTTGCTGGAAGCCATCATCGGACCCGGCGTCACGCCGAAACTGCCGGCCGGCATGCCTGGCCAGTTATGCATGCCGAACACCGCTTCCATCGGATATTGTTCGAACAGGCCGTCGTCGATCATGCGTTGCGCGCCGCCGCCGCCTTCTTCGGCCGGCTGGAAAATCAGATAGACGGTGCCGTCGAAATTGCGATGCTGCGCCAGGTGGTGGGCGGCGCCAAGCAGCATCGCCGTGTGGCCATCATGTCCACAAGCGTGCATCTTGCCCTGATGTTGGGAGGCATGCGGAAAGGTATTCAATTCCTGCATGGGCAAGGCGTCCATGTCGGCGCGCAGGCCGATGGCGCGGTTGCTGCTGCCATTCTTCACGATGCCTACCACGCCGGTGACGCCCAGGCCGCGCACTATCGGAATCTGCCACTCGGTGAGTTTGCGGGCGACGACATCGGAAGTTCGTTTTTCTTCGTAGTTGAGTTCGGGATGCGCATGCAAATCTCGTCGGATTGCCTGCAGTTCCGCCTGGAAGGCGATGATGGGATCGATCAAATTCATGTTGTGCTCCTGATATGTGGCACGCCTTTTGCCTACAAAAATGGTGCATGGCGTAACGTCCAGAATGTGTATATTACGCCTACACGGTCCATCGGTGTTCACTCACAGGAGAGCATTATGCGTCTGATGTCATGGCCAGGAATGGGATTGCGTGTATTGCAGCTGGCTTTCTGCCTGCTGCTGCTGGCGCCGTTAGGCCCTCCAGCCGCGGCGCAGGAATTCAGGCTGGCGATGAGTTCGCCGCCGACGTCGATGGACCCCCACTTCTATAATTTATTTCCTAATATCAACGTTTCCGACCACATCTTCGAGCAGCTGGTCGCGATGGATGCCGACAGCCACATCATTCCCGCGCTGGCCGAGTCCTGGACCCTGGTGAACAACCTGACCTGGGAATTCAAGCTGCGCAAAGGCGCCAGGTTCCACGACGGCAGCCCGCTGACCGCGGAGGACGTAGCCTGGTCGCTGGACCGGCCGGCCACCATCGTCGGCAGCCCGGGAAAATTCGATACCTACACCAAAGCCATCATCAACAAGAAAATCATCGATCCGTACACGATCCAGCTCACCACCAGGGAGCCATATCCGCTGTTGCTGGCCGACCTGACCTCGATCTATATCGTCTCCAAGAAAGCGACCCAAGGCCTGAGCAGCGACGATTTCGCCAGCGGCAAGGGCATGGTGGGCACCGGGCCGTTCAAGTTCGTCAGATTCCAGCGCGACGACAGGATAGAGCTGGAGCGCAATGACGACTACTGGGGCAAGAAGCCGGCCTGGAGCAAGGTCACCCTGCGTTTCATCCCGAACGATGCGACCCGCCTGGCGGCACTGCTGGCCGGCGACGTGCAAGCCATCGAAAACGTGCCGACGCCGGACCTGGCGAAAGTCCGGGCAGATAAAAACCTGAGCTTTTATTCCAAGGTATCGCACAGGGTGATCTATCTGTACCCCGATACCCGCCGCGAAAAATCGCCATTCGTCACCGACAAGGATGGCAAGCCGCTCGACAAGAACCCGCTGATGGACGTGCGGGTGCGCCGGGCATTGTCGATCTCCATCAACCGCGACGCGATTCGCGACCGGGTCATGGAAGGATTGTCGGAACCGACCGTCAACCTGGTGCCGGCCGCCTTGTTTGGCCACAATCCGAATCTCAAGCCGCCCAAGTACGATCCTGAAGCCGCCAAAAAACTGCTGGCCGAAGCCGGGTATCCCAACGGTTTTGGCTTGACCTTGCATACGCCGAACAACCGCTACGTCAACGACGAAAAAATCGCGCAAACCATCGCCCAGATGTGGTCGCGCATCGGCATCGCCACCAAGGTCGAGGGCGCGCCGATGTCGGTGTATTCGGCGCGCGGCGCCAAGAGCGAATATTCGATCGGCCTGCTGGGCTGGGGCGCCCAGACCGGTGAAGCATCGTCGCCGCTGCGGGCGATGGCAGCCTGCGACAATCCCGCCAAGGGCATGGGAGCGGTCAACTGGCTGAAATACTGCAACCCGAAAATGGACGCGGTGCTGGCCAAGGCCCTCAACAGTGTGGACGACAAAGAGCGCTCCAGCCTGCTGCAGCAAGCCACGGCAATGGTCATCGACGACGGCGGCGTGATCCCGATTCACCAGCAAGTGACCACATGGGCCGCAAAAAAAGGTATCGTATATATCCCGCGCACCGATGAGCGTACCCACGCTTATCAGTTCTACCCCCAGTAAGGACCACGCGCATGTCCGCTCACCGAGGTGGCGAGCGGATTTTTTATGGATAAATCTAGGGTAAACGATGCTGGCTTTTATTATCCGCCGCGTATTGCAAAGCCTGGTCGTGCTGCTGGTGATGTCATTGCTGGTGTTTGTCGGGGTGTATGCGATCGGCAATCCTATCGACGTGCTGATCAGTCCTGACGCCGACCAGATCGAACGCGCCAAGGTGATCGTCGCCTTCGGTCTCGACAAGCCGCTCTGGCTGCAGTATTTCATCTTCCTGAAGAACGCTGTCGGCGGCGACCTGGGGCGCTCGTTCGCCTATTCGACGCCGGCGCTGAGCCTGATTTTCGAGCGCATGCCGGCCACGCTGGAACTGTCGTCGGCAGCGATCCTGCTGTCGGTCGTGCTGGGCTTGCCCCTGGGCCTGCTCGCCGGCTTGCGGCCGAACGGCCTGGTCGGTAAAACCATCATGGCGGTGTCCATCCTCGGTTTTTCATTGCCGACGTTCTGGGTCGGCCTGATGCTGATCATGGTGTTTGCGGTGCAGCTGGGCTGGCTGCCGACCAGCGGCCGCGGCGAGACGCAATTGCTGTTCGGCGTGCCGGTCAGCTTTCTCAGCTGGGACGGCCTGCGCCATCTGCTGATGCCGGCCTTCAACCTGGCGCTGTTCAACATCGCCCTGGTGATCCGGCTGACGCGCTCCGGCGCCCAGGAAGCGCTGATGCAGGACTATGTGAAATTTGCGCGCGCCAAAGGCTTGCGCAACAGCCGCATCATCGGTGTCCATGTCTTGAAGAATATCCTGATCCCGATCGTCACCGTGGTGGCGCTGCAGTTCGGATCGATCATCGCCTTTTCGATCGTCACCGAAACGGTATTTGCCTGGCCCGGCATGGGCAAGCTGATCATCGATTCGATCCGTGTGCTGGACCGGCCGGTGATCGTCGCTTACCTGCTGCTGATCGTCACCATTTTCATCCTGATCAACCTGGTGGTGGACATGCTGTATTCCCTGCTCGATCCTCGCGTGCGCCTGGCAGAAAGCAAAGGCTGAGATGGAGCCGACACCAATACCAGCACGCAACATGGCGGAAACGCCCTGGCAACGGTTTGTGCGCAATTTTTTTGGCAGCAGGATCGCTACTGCCGGTTTCGTGCTGCTGGCGCTGATCGTGCTGGCGGCGATATTCGCGCCCGTCATCTCGCCCCAGAATCCCTACGACCTGGCCAAGCTGGATGTGATGGACTCGCGCCTGGAACCAGGGCAGGCGTCGGTCGACGGCAGCATGACCTATCTGCTCGGCACCGATGACCAAGGCCGCGACATGCTGTCGGCGATCTTGTACGGGATACGCATCTCGGTGATGGTGGGCGTGGTCAGCACTATCATTGCCCTGTCGCTGGGCTTGACGCTAGGACTGCTTGCCGGTTACGCCGGAGGCCGCATCGAAGCATTCATCATGCGGGTCGCGGATATCCAGCTATCGTTCCCGCCGATCCTGATCGCATTGATCCTGCTGGCATTGACCGGACGCGGCATCGACAAGATCATCATCGCGCTGGTGGCGGTACAGTGGGCCTATTACGCGCGCACCGCGCGCAGTGCGGCGCTGGTGGAACGGAAGAAGGAATACATCGAAGCCGCGACCGCGCTTGGCCTGTCGCCGTTACGCATCATGTTCCGCCATCTGCTGCCCAATTGCCTGCCGCCGCTGATCGTGGTGGCCGCCTTGCAGGTGGCGTCTGCGATTTCGCTGGAAGCGACCCTGTCTTTCCTCGGCCTCGGCTTGCCGATTACCGAACCTTCGCTTGGCTTGCTGATCGCCAACGGCTTCCAGTACCTGCTGTCCGGAAAATACTGGATCAGCGTGTTTCCCGGCATTGCCCTGCTGGTGACCGTGGTGACCATCAACCTGGTGGCGGACCAGTTGCGCGATGTCCTCAATCCGCGCCTGCAGACGCAATAGGACCGATATGGACACGACACTGACCGTCAATAACCTGCAGACCCAGTTTGTCACCCGCGCCGGACTGGTGAAGGCGGTCGACCAGGTTTCGTTTTCCGTCAAGCGCGGCGAGATCATGGGCCTGGTCGGCGAATCCGGATCCGGAAAATCGATGACAGGTTATTCCATCATGGGCCTGGTCGATGCGCCGGGAAAAATCGTCGCCGGTGAAATCCTGCTGCAAGGCCGCGACTTGCGCAGCTTGCCGGCGGAGGCCATGCGCAAGATCCGCGGCAACCGGATCGCCATGATATTCCAGGATCCGATGATGACATTGAACCCGGTGCTGCGCATCGACACCCAGATGATGGAAGCGGTGCGCGCGCACCAGGACGTCAGCCGGATGGTGGCGCGCGAGATGTCGCGCGAAGCGCTGGTGCGGGTCGGCATTGCGTCGCCGGATGAACGCCTGCAGGCATATCCCCACCAGTTTTCAGGCGGCATGCGGCAACGGGTGGCGATTGCGATTGCCTTGCTCAACCAGCCTGACCTGATTATCTGCGATGAGCCGACCACGGCGCTGGATGTGACGATACAGGGACAGATCCTGTACGAGATGCAGAAACTGTGCCGCGAATCCGGCACGGCCCTGATCTGGATCACTCACGATCTGTCGGTGGTGGCCGGGCTGGCGGATACCGTATCGGTGATGTACGCCGGCCGCATCGTCGAAAGCGGCTCGGTGCAGCAAGTGCTGGAGCATCCGCGCCATCCTTACAC
The DNA here is from genome assembly GCF_900112135.1 of Collimonas sp. OK412. Taxonomy (GTDB): domain Bacteria; phylum Pseudomonadota; class Gammaproteobacteria; order Burkholderiales; family Burkholderiaceae_D; genus Collimonas; species Collimonas rhizosphaerae. The sequence continues at coordinate 183,173 of NZ_FOLC01000009.1, read as the reverse complement.
CCACGGCCTGATCGCCTCGGCGCCGTCGCGCAACCCGCGCGGCCAGCCGCTGCAGCAGATCCCCGGCATGACGCCGTCGCTGCTGAACCTGCCGGAAGGCTGCGCATTCCGCACGCGCTGCGCGCATGCCACCGTTGAATGCGCGCAGACGCCGCAATTGCGCGAGGTCGAGCAGCGCATGTTGCGCTGCTGGCATCCATTACGGGATAGCGTGGCGGAGGTCGTGCCATGAACCAGGCCGCCGAACAAAATAGGGAGCAGGCGGCGCCGGCTGCCAACCTGCTGGAACTGCAGGCGGTCAGCAAGCAGTTCGTCAAGACGCTCGACAGCGCGGCCAGGATCGCCAACCTGTTCGGCGCCGGCATGCAGCAGGAAGTGGTGCATGCGGTGGACGAGGTGAGCCTGGGCATCAAGCGCGGCGAGGTGGTCGGGCTGGTCGGCGAATCCGGTTGCGGCAAATCGACATTAGGGCGGATGGCGGTCGGTTTGCACAGCCTCACTGCCGGCACGCGGTTATGGAAAGGCGAGTCGCTGGAACAGCTGGATGTTGCCGAAAGGCGCAAGAAGCAGCTGGCGATCCAGATGATTTTCCAGGACCCCTACGCCTCGCTGAATCCGCGCATGCGGGTGCAGGACATCGTCGGTGAAGCGCCGCTGGTGCATGGCATGGTTGATGCATCGCAGCAGCGAGACTATGTGGAAAACCTGTTGCAGCGGGTAGGCCTGGATGGCGCCATGCTGCGTCGTTTCCCGCACCAGTTTTCCGGCGGCCAGCGCGCCCGCGTGGGCATTGCGCGCGCACTTGCGGTCAAGCCTGAGTTCCTGGTCTGCGACGAGGCGGTGGCGGCGCTGGACGTATCAATCCAGGCCCAGGTGCTGAACCTGTTCATCAAGCTGCGCGACGAGCTGGACCTGACATACTTGTTCATCAGCCATGATCTCGGCGTGGTGCGCCATTTGTCAGACCGGGTGGTGATCATGTATCTTGGGCGTATCGTTGAGTCGGCTGCCGCCGATACGGTATTTGCCCGCGCCAATCATCCGTATACCCAGGCGCTGCTGGCATCGGCGCCCAAGCTGGAAGTCCGCCGCACGGAATTTTTTGCGGTAAAAGGAGAAATCCCGTCGCCGCTGCACCCGCCTTCGGGTTGCCATTTCCATCCGCGCTGCCCGCATGCGATGCCGCGCTGTAAAGTAGAAAAGCCGGCCTTGAAAGAAGTCGGCGCCAAACATTTTTCCGCCTGCCATCTCAACGATGGCCTGGCATAGAGGACAGGATATGAACACTACCGCATCGACTCCTTCGGCTGACGTCATGGCCATGATAGAACGCCTGATCGCGTTCCAGACCGTATCGCGCGATTCCAACCTGGGATTGATCGAGTGGACGCGCGATTACCTGGCTGGCCTTGGCGTCAAGTCGCGCCTGACCTACGACGCCAGCGGCAAGAAAGCCAACCTGTTTGCCACTCTGGGCGAAGGCCCGAAACCTGGCCTGATCTTGTCCGGCCACACCGACGTGGTGCCGGTCGAAGGCCAGGCCTGGGACAGCGATCCGTTCAAGGCGACCATCAAGGACGGCCTGCTGTACGGTCGCGGCTCCGCCGACATGAAAAGCTACATCGCCACGGCCTTGGCGCTGGCGCCGCAATTCCTGGCTGCGAACATGGCGGCGCCCTTGCATTTTGCGCTGTCGTACGACGAGGAAGTGGGCTGCATCGGCGTGCAAGGCTTGATCAAGGATTTGCAGGAGCTGGGGCTGAAGCCGGCGGCCTGCATCGTCGGCGAACCGACCACGATGCAGCCGATCATTGCGCACAAGGGCACGCATCGTTTCCGCTGTTGCGTCCGCGGCCGCGAAGCGCATTCCAGCTACACCACCATGGGCGTCAACGCGATCGAGTATGCGGCGCGCATCATCGTCTACATCCGCCAGATGGCAGACAGGTTTGCCCAGCTGGAAACGCGCGATTACGGTTTCACCGTGCCTTACACCACCATGCAGACCGGCCTGGTCCAGGGCGGACTGGCGGCGAATATCGTGCCCAAGGACTGCAAATTCGACTTCGAGGCGCGCACTATGCCGGGCATCGATGTTGAACGCCTGTACCGGGAAATCCAGGATTTTGCCGCCACGCTGCTGCCCGAAATGCAAAAGGTGGAGCCGAATGCCGCCATCGACTTTGAATGGCTGGCTTCCGCTCCCGGCCTGAACATGCAGGAGAGCGACGCCGTGGTGCAGCTGGCGGCGGCGCTGGCGCGCAACAAGCCGAACGGCGCGGTTTCCTACGGCACCGAGGCCGGCCTGTTCCAGCGCGCCGGCATTCCTACCGTGATCTGCGGCCCGGGCAGCATCGAGCAGGCGCATCGGCCGAACGAGTTCGTGGCGCTGGAGCAGCTGGTGCAATGCGAAGCCTTCATGCTGCGCCTGATGGATCCAGAGATGCAGTTGCCCGCTGCAAAGCAGGCCTAAGCCGTCAAATGCAGCTTGTTTGGGCGGATTTTGCTAAAGTAGCGGATTGAAGCACCTTGGTTCCAATGACATTATGACTACTGCTACCGTCCGTGCCGCTTGCCCGCACGATTGCCCCGATACCTGCGCGCTGCTGGTGACCGTCACCGATGGCGTCGCCACCGAAGTGCGCGGCGATCCGGATCACCCGACCACGGCCGGCGTGCTGTGCACCAAGGTCGCGCGCTACACCGAACGGACTTACCACAAGGACCGCCTGCTGCATCCGCTCAAGCGGGTCGGCAACAAGGGCGAAGGGAAATTCGTACAGATCAGCTGGGACGAAGCGATCACGACGATTGCCGGGCGGCTGGGCCAGATCGCTGCGCGCAATCCGCAAGCCATCCTGCCGTACAGCTACGCCGGCACCATGGGCCTGGTGCAGGGCGAGTCGATGGCGATGCGTTTTTTCAACCGCATCGGCGCTTCGCTGCTGGACCGCACCATCTGCGCCTCGGCCGGCGGCACCGGCTACAAATATACGATAGGCGCCAGGATCGGCACCGATCTCGAACAGTTCCAGAACGCCAAGCTGATCCTGATCTGGGGCGGCAACCCGATTGCTTCCAACCTGCATTTCTGGATGCGCGCGCAGGAAGCCAAGCGGCGCGGCGCCAAGCTGATTGCGATCGATCCCTACCGCTCCCTGAGCGCCGACAAATGCCATCAGCACATCGCCTTGCTGCCCGGGACGGATTCGGCCCTTGCGCTCGGCATGATGCACGTGCTGATCGCGGAAGACTTGCTGGACCATGACTACATCGCGCAATACACGCTGGGTTTCGAGCAGCTGAAACAGCAGGTTTCGAGCTGGACGCCGCAGAAGACTGCCGACGTGTGCGGCATCAGCGCCGACGAAGTGCTGGAACTGGCGCGCAGCTACGGCGGCGCGGCGCTGCGCGGCGAGGCGGCGGCGATTCGCGTCAACTACGGTTTGCAGCGCGTGCATGGCGGCGGCATGGCGGTACGCAACATCACTTGCCTGCCGGCGCTGGTCGGCGCCTGGCGCCATGCGGCAGGCGGCGTGCAGCTGTCGACCTCGGACAGCTTTCCAAAGAATAACCAGTTCCTGCAGCGTCCCGATTTCCTGACCCGGCAAGGACTGGCGCCGCGCACCATCAACATGAGCACCATCGGCGACGATCTGCTGCGCGAAGCATCGCCGGAGTTCGGGCCGAAAATTGAAGCGCTGATCGTGTACAACTCGAATCCGGTAGCCGTCGCGCCCGAATCCGGCGCCGTCGCCCGCGGTTTTGCGCGGGAAGATTTATTCACCGTGGTGCTGGAGCATTTCCAGACCGATACCGCCGACTATGCCGACATCGTGCTGCCGGCGACCACCCAGCTGGAACACGTGGACGCCCACTCGGCCTACGGCCACTTGTACATGCTGGCGAATAACGCCGCGATCGCGCCGCTGGGCGAAGCCAAGCCGAATACCGAAATATTCCGCCTGCTGGCGGCACGCATGGGCTTCGACGACGCCTGCTTCCGCGAAAGCGACGACGAAATCGCAGCACAGGCATTCGACCGGAAAAATGAGCGGGCGATCCATTTCGATTGGGACGCCCTGAAACAAAAAGGCTGGCAAAAACTGAACGTGCCGGATGCGCCGTTCGCCAACGGCGGCTTTCCGACGCCGTCCGGCAAATGCGAATTCTATAGCGCGCAAATGCTGAAAGACGGGCTCGATCCGTTGCCGGCTTATATCGCGCCGTATGAATCGCTGGCCAGCAATCCGGAGCTGGCCAGGAAGTACCCGCTGGCGATGATTTCGCCGCCTGCGCGCAATTTCCTCAACTCCAGTTTCGTCAACGTGAAGAGCCTGCGCGACACCGAAGGCGAGCCGCACCTGGACATGCATCCGGCTGACGCCGAGGCAAGAGCCCTGGCCAGCGGCGACACCGTGCGCATCTATAACGACCGCGGCAGTTTCAACGCCAGGCTGAGAGTGACCGACAAGGCGCGGATCGGATTGGTGGTGGGCTTGTCGATCTGGTGGAAAAAAATGGCCAGCGACGGCAAGAACGCCAACGAGGTAACCAGCCAGCGCCTGACCGACATGGGACGGGCGCCGACCTTCTACGATGTCCTGGTGGAAGTGGAAAAAGCGCCCGCATGAATGCGCGGCTGCCCACGGTCCTGCTGCTCGCCGTGCTGGCGGCCGGTTGCGCCCAGCTTGCCTATTACGGGCAGGCGGCGAATGGCCAGTTCTCCCTGCTGGACCGGGCTCATCCGGTTGACGAATGGCTGGCCGATCCGAGCGTCGATGCCGGCCTCAAGGCCAAGCTCAGGCTCACCAAGCAGATCCGCCGCTTCGCGGTAACCGACCTGGACCTGCCGGACAACCGCAGCTATACCGAATATGCCGACCTGCAGCGGCGCTTCGCCTTGTGGAATGTGATCGCGGCGCCAGCCTTGTCGCTGGAGCCCAAGCAATGGTGTTTTCCGATTGCCGGCTGCGTCAACTACCGCGGTTATTTCAGCCAGGACGCTGCGAAAAAATTCGCCGCCAGCCTGCGCCAGCAAGGCTACGACGTGCAAGTCAGCGGCGTGCCGGCTTACTCCACGCTCGGCTGGTTTAACGATCCGTTGCTGTCGACCTTTATCCGCTATCCCGACGGCGAGCTGGCGCGCCTGGTTTTCCACGAGCTGGCGCACCAGACGGTGTACGCCAAGGACGATACGCAATTCAACGAATCGTTTGCCACCACGGTCGAGCAAGTCGGGGTCGAGCGCTGGCTGGCGGCGGTTGGCAGCCAAAAGACGCGCGACGCCTACGTCCAGTTTGAAGGACGTAAGGAGCAGTTCCTGGCGCTTCTGTTGCAGTATCGGCAGCGGCTGGCAAGCAACTACGCGAGCGGACTCAGCGATGCGCAAAAGCTGCAGCAGAAGGCGGCGCTTTTCCTCGCCCTGCAAGCGGATTACCAGGTGCTCAAGGTAAAGTGGGGCGGCTACGCCGGCTACGACCACTGGTTCGCCGAACCGTTGTCGAACGCCCATCTGGCGCTGGTGGCGACCTATTACGACCTGGTGCCCGGTTTCAAGGCTTTGCTGGCCCAGCAGCAGACCCTGAAGAAATTCTATGCGGCGGTCGCCGGGCTGGCGGCGCTCAGCAAGGAAGAAAGACATCGGCGGCTGGAAGAGCTGGCGAAATCCCGGCCCACATAAATTTATCTTGGTTACAATGTCAAGATGACATTTAACGCCGACCTGCACCGCAGCACGCTGAAACTGCCGAACCGCCTGGCGCGCAACGGCAGCGGGGTATATGACAGTGCGCTGGAAATGAGCGTGCTGGACGCCGGCCCGGAATACGGCCGCGGACCGCGCGACCAGCAACCCACCATGGTGTTCATCCACGGCTTCGGCGGCCGCGCGGCGTACTGGGAATACCAGCTGGAACAGTTCCAGCTCGACTACCGGGTGATTGCGCTCGACCTGCGCGGCCACGGCTACAGCGATGCGCCGACGGCGGCTGAAGGCGCCAGCTATGACGTGCCGGAACTGGTCGCCGACATCGCTGCCGCGCTGGATCAGCTGGAAGTTCCGCAGCGTTTCATCATGGTCTGCCATTCCTTCGGCGGCGCGCTGTCTGCCTATTTCCTCAAGCAGTTTCCGCAGCGCGTGTCGGCGCTGGTCATGATCGCCTCGGCGGCGCGCTTCCGCCTGCGCCTGGCCGGCCGCATTGTGCTGCGCATGCCGCCGCGCATATTCGATATGGTGCGCAAGCTGATGCCGTATGTCGGCATCACCGCGGCCCGCATTTATCCGCCGTCGCACGTGGTCTATCTGCAAAACCGCAATGCCTTGTTGCCGTGGGACGGCAGCGAATGCCTGCGCGCGATCACGGTGCCGACGCTGGTGATCCTCGGTCACCGCGACATCCTGTTCGATGAAGCCGCTTACAAGGAAGTGGCGCACCTGATTCCGGGCGCGGAAGAGCTGGTGGTGCCGGTATCCGCGCACCAGGTGATGGTAGAGCGGCCCGATGCGGTGAACCGCGCCATCCAGCGCTTCCTGCAGATGCAGTCCGATCCGTCCGAGCTGGCGGAGCGGCGGGCGCGGCAAAAAGCCGAACGGCGCGCCGCCCGCAAACAGCTCGAGGCCGAACGCCCGTGGCTGAAATTCTATGATGCCCGCACGCCATACCGCATCAAGATGCCGACCGTGGCCTTGCCGCGCTTGCTGGAAGCGACCGCCAGGCGCTTCGGCAAGACCACGGCGCTGTCTTACCGCGGCGGCAAGATCGACTGGCGCGAACTGGACCGGCAAGCCAACCGGTTTGCCCATGGCTTGCTCGACATGCGCATCAAGCCCGGCGAGCGGGTCTTGCTGGCCTTGCCGAACATACCGTCGTTGGTGATCGCCTATTTCGGCATCCTCAAGGCCGGTGCGGTCGCGGTGCTCAGCGATGCCGCCACGCCCAAGGAAATCCTGCTGGCGCGGATCGCGGATGCCGGCGCCGTGATGCTGGTGACCACCACCGACCGTTATGATGAATTGCGCGACGAACTACAAAGCGACCGCCGTGCAGCCGGTTTGCGGCGCGTGATATTCGCGTCGATGATCGATCACATGGGCTGGCGCGAAAAACTGAAATTCGCCGCCTTGCACCATGTACAGGAAGGGCATTGGCTGCCCTGGTTCCGCCAAGACAAGCAGCATCGCCGGCATGAGCGGCGCTACCTGAAATTCAAGCAGGTGCTGGGGCGCGGCTCGGTCGCGCCGACCGAGCTGGCGCAGGATGTCGGCGATATCGCGGTGGTGGTTTACACCTACGGCGCCAGCGGCACGCCGCTGCCGGTCGCGCTGTCGCACCGCAGCCTGGCGTCGAACGCCTTGCAGCTGCGCCATTGGCTGCCGGAATCGCGGCCCGGCGACGAACGCTTCCTGGCGCAGCAATCCTTGGCCAGCGCTTACGGGTTGACCGGCTTGCTGCACCTTGGGGTTTATCTCGGTGCGACCCTGATCCTGCTGCCGGGGGCGGAGCTGGAGCCCTTGTTAAAGACGGTCAAGAAGATGCGGCCGACCTATTTCCCTACCACGCCGCGCATGGTGCGCGAACTGGCGCACACGCCGGGCATACGGCGTTACGGCCTGGCGTCGATCCGGGTGTGCGCGGTCAGCGGCTCGCCGCTGGCCCAGGAAATCCGCGAAGAATTTGAAAAGCTGACACGCGGCTGCCTGGTCGAAGCCTATGGCCTTACCGAAGCATCGCCGGCGGTGCTGGCCATGCCGCTGGCGGCGCGCCGCATCCAGGGAGTGGTCGGCATACCGTTGCCGGACACGGAAGTGAAAGTGGTCGACCTGGATACCGACGCTGAGTTGCCCAGCGATACCCTGGGGGAGTTATGGGTGCGTGGGCCGCAGCTGTTCTCGGGCTACGACCATGGTCCTGCCGGCGCCGCCGGACAGGGCGCATCGGCCTTGAACCTGATTGCCAGGAAGATAAGCAAGGAACGCCTGCACGATGGCTGGCTGGCCACCGGCGATGTCGCCAGCATCGACGAAGACGGTTTTGTTTCCATCATCGACCGCAAGAGTAATATGGGGATACGGGGCGGGCAGCGCGTGTTTCCGCGGCAGATCGAAGAGGTCTTGTTTGAGCACCCCGCGGTGGCGGTTGCCCATGTGAAATGGAGTCCGGACGAGGAGGGCGTCCAGCACCTGCGGGCCGAGGTTTTGTTGCATCACAATATGAAGCTTGGCGCCGATGATTTGCTCAAATATGCATCAAAACGCTTGCATGCCAGCGCTTTGCCCGATAGCATCGCGGTAGAACAAAAAAATACAACCGTGCTTTTTTAGCGGGTCACCAGTACTATCCCCTATCGGCGTGTTTTCTTCCATTGAAACAAGCCAAAAAAACAATGCATTTATAACAAGCAGAGACTAAAGGCAGAACATGGATAAATTTTGGCTCAAATCGTATCCTGAAGGCGTAGCTCCCGAGATTGACTACTCCCAGTACCAGTCGCTGGCGCAGCTGCTGGAAGAGGCGTTCCAGAAATACGCGTCGCGCAACGCCTACGCCTGCATGGGCAAATACCTGACGTATGCCGAGGTTGACCAGCTGTCCCGCAAGGTCGGCGCCTGGCTGCAGGGCAAGGGTCTGGAAAAGGGCGCGCGGGTCGCCATCATGATGCCTAACGTGCTGCAATATCCGGTGGCGATCGCCGCCATCCTGCGCGCCGGTTATGTCGTGGTCAATGTCAATCCTCTGTACACGCCGCGCGAGCTCGAGCATCAGCTGAACGATTCGGGCGCGGAAGCCATCTTCATCCTCGAAAATTTCGCCACTACCTTGCAGCAGGTCGTCGCCCGCACCAAGGTCAAGCATGTGGTGGTCGCCAGCATGGGCGACCTGATGGGCGTCAAGGGCCTGGTGGTCAACCTGGTGGTGCGCCACGTCAAGAAAATGGTGCCGAGTTTTTCCCTGCCTGGTTCGGTGCCCTTCAACAGCGTCTTGTCGCAGGCGTCTTCGCTGCAGCTGAAGCCGGTGACGCTGACGCCGGAAGACACCGCCTTCCTGCAATACACGGGCGGCACTACCGGCGTCTCCAAGGGAGCGACGCTGTCGCATCGCAACGTGGTGGCCAACGTGCTGCAGGCTGAAGCCTGGCTTACGCCCGGCTTGACCAATGGCCCGAAAATCGAGCAGCTGGTGTTTGTCTGCGCCTTGCCGCTGTACCATATCTTCGCGTTGACGGTGTGCGGCATGCTCGGCATGCGCGAGGGCGCCCTGAACCTGCTGATCCCGAATCCGCGCGACATCGCCGGCTTGATCAAGGAAATGTCGAAATACCAGATCAACACTTTCCCTGCGGTCAATACGCTGTACAACGCCTTGTTGAACCATCCCGATTTCGCCAAGCTGGATTTTTCCGGCTACCGGGTCTGCGTCGGCGGCGGCATGGCGGTGCAAAAAGCGGTCGCGGACAAATGGAAAGAAATCACCGGCTGCCCCATCATCGAAGGTTACGGCTTGTCGGAAACTTCGCCTATCGCTTGCGCCAATCCATGCGACATCAAGGAATACAGCGGCACCATCGGCTTGCCTTTGCCGTCGACTGAAATCGCTATCCTGGACGACGCCGGCAATCCGGTAGCCCTGGGCCAGCCTGGCGAAATCGCGATCCGCGGCCCGCAGGTCATGCGCGGCTATTGGAACCGCGACGACGAAACCGCCAAGGTCATGACCGCCGACGGCTTTTTCAAATCCGGCGATATCGGCGTCATGGACGAACGCGGCTACACCAAGATCGTCGACCGCAAGAAAGACATGATCCTGGTGTCCGGCTTCAATGTGTATCCGAACGAGGTCGAAGGCGTGGTAGTGCAGCATCCTGGCGTGCTGGAATGCGCTTGCGTCGGCGTGCCGGATGAACATGCCGGCGAAGTGGTGAAGATTTTTGTGGTGCGCAAGGACCCGTCGCTGACCGCGGAACACCTGATGGCTTATTGCCGTGAACAGCTGACCGGCTACAAGCGGCCGAAATACATCGAGTTCCGTACTGACCTGCCGAAGACTAACGTCGGCAAGATCCTGCGGCGCGAGCTGCGCGACGAAAAACCGGCCGAGCAAAAGCAGGCGGCCTGAGATTTGGAATAAGTGGCGTCTTGCCGGAGGCCACGGTTCCAAAGTGAAAACCCCGGATGTGCGAGAAGCGCATCCGGGGTTTGTTTTTTTTGGGGACAGGCGGCGACGGGGCGTGCCTTCAGTCTCCGTTTACCACTCGGCGAAGCTGCCGTCTTTATGGCGCCAGATCGGATTGCGCCAGCGATGGCCGACGGCGGCCCGTTCCTTGACATATTCCTCATTGATTTCGATGCCCAGTCCCGGCCCTTGGGGAATGGTCACGTAGCCTTTGTCGTAGGCAAAGACTTCAGGGTTCTTCACATAGTCGAGCAAGTCGTTGCTCTTGTTGTAGTGGATCCCCAGGCTCTGTTCCTGGATGAACGCGTTATACGACACCGCGTCCACCTGCAGGCAGGCGGCCAGGGCAATCGGGCCGAGCGGGCAGTGCAGCGCCACGGCGACGTCATAGGCTTCGGCCATGGTGGCGATCTTGCGCGTTTCGGTGATGCCGCCGGCGTGCGAGACATCGGGCTGGATGATATCGACATAACCTTCGCTCAGGACGCGCTTGAAATCCCAGCGCGAATACAGCCGTTCGCCCAGCGCGATCGGAGTGCTGGTCAGCGGCGCCAGTTCTTTCAGCGCTTCGTAGTTTTCGCTGAGCACGGGCTCTTCGATAAACATCAGCTTGTAAGGCTCCAGCTCCTTGACCAGGATCTTCGCCATCGGCTTGTGCACGCGGCCGTGGAAATCGACGCCGATGCCGATGTGCGGACCGACCGCCGCGCGCACTGCGGCGACGTTGGCCAATGTCGCTTCCACTTTTTCATAGGAATCGACGAATTGCAATTCTTCGGTGCCATTCATCTTCACCGCGGTGAAGCCGCGCGCCACGGCATCCTTGGCTGCCGCCGCGGTGTCGGCCGGGCGGTCGCCGCCGATCCATGAATAGACGCGGATGCTGTCGCGTACCGGGCCGCCCAGCAACTGGCTGACCGAGACGCCGAGCGCCTTGCCCTTGATATCCCACAGCGCCTGGTCGATGCCGGCCAGCGCACTCATGTGGATGGCGCCGCCGCGGTAGAAACCGCCGCGGTACAGCACGGTCCAATGGTCCTCGATATGGCGCGGATCCTTGCCGATCAGGTAGTCCGACAGTTCTTCGACGGCCGCCGCCACGCTATGCACGCGGCCTTCGACCACCGGTTCGCCCCAGCCGACCACGCCTTCGTCGGTTTCTATCTTCAGGAAACACCAACGCGGCGGTACGATGTAAGTGGTCAGTTTGGTGATCTTCATTAATCTCGTCTCCTGTTCAATTTTTTATTTCTGGCGTTTGCGCTGTTGCCGAAGCCGCTTGTATCGCGCACCATGCCGCGACAAACCTGTTGCCGTTCTGGCCGACCTGCTCGGCGCTCAGGCCGGGTTTGTACAGCGCCGACCCCAGGCCGAATCCGGAAGCGCCGGCGCTGGCAAATGTTGCCAGATTTTCCGGCGTGATGCCGCCTACCGGCAATAACGCCACTTCGCGCGGAATCACCGCGCGCCATGCCTTGACTACGTTCGGCCCCAGCTGCTCGGCCGGGAACATTTTCAAGACGTCGGCGCCGGCAGCCAGCGCGGCGAATGCTTCGGTTACCGTGGCGACGCCAGGCGCGCAAGCCAGCCCGGCCTGCTTGGCGGCAGCGATCACCGCCGGGTCGCTGTGCGGCATGACGATGATCTCGCCGCCGGCGCGCTTGACTTCCGCCACCTGGCCGGTGCGCAAGACGGTGCCGGCGCCGACCACGCAATCGGCCGGCAAGGCGTTGCGCAAGATGCGGATGCTGTCGAAAGGCTGGGGCGAATTGAGCGGCACTTCAATGATCCTGAAGCCGGCTTCGTAGAGTTTCAAGCCGATCGCCGCCACTTCATGCGGCTCGACGCCGCGCAGGATGGCGATCAGCCCGCATTGTTTCATTGCATTTATCAACATGGTGGTTTCCCGATATTCTCGCTGCTAAGCATGTTTCAATAGTCCCGCCGTCAGCGCCAGCTGCCACAGGCCGCGTTCGGTGGCTTCGGCCACCACCTCGACTGCGCCAAAACCATAGGCGTGCAGCACTTGCGTATAACGTGCGCACAAGCCGGCTTCGCCTACCAGCATCACTTGGGAAGGCTGCCGTCCCTGGCTGCGCAGCATGGCTTGCAATGCAGCGATTTCATGGCCGATCAGCAGTCCCGACAGGTATTCGCGCTGGCCGGGACCGTCCAGCACGCCGGTCAGCCCCAGCGTGCGCGTACTGAATATGGTCGACAATACGCCGGCCTGGCCGGCCGCGGTTTGCGCCACCAGGGCACCGCGCTCGAAGGCACGCCGTCCGGCTTCCGCATCGCCGCCGTCGGCCTGCATGCCGCGTCCAAGGATGGTATGCCCAGACAAGGCGGCAAAAACTTCGCCGGTCATGAACGTATCAAAATGCGCCAGCTGGCTTTGCGCGCCCGAGCGCCGTATCTGTACCCACTTGGAATGCGTGCCGGGCAGGCCGACCAGGATATCCTGGCCGGAGGCATCGGATTTGCCGCTGCCGGCAAGGGCATTGAGCACGCCGACCACCTGGGTCTCCTCGCCGCGCATGACGTTCGGCAGCATGGAATTTTCGATCAGGCCCGGCACCAGGTGAATCAGCTGTCCGTGGCGATTGCGCAGCGTACTCAAGCTGCCGCCGATGCGGTCGACGGCAATCGGCACTTCCAGGTACGGAACCTCGCGCCATCCCTGGCGGCTGCCGACCATGCCGGCTGCGATCACCGGTGTACCCGGAGCAGCGCGCAGCCAATCGCCGCAGGCTTGCTCGAAAGCGGCTTCGAAACCGCTTTCGCCGTCGCCGCCGGTTTGCGGCAATTGCATTACGCCGCAGGGGAGGGCGCGCAATTCCAGCGTCTGGCCATGCGCTCCGAGCCGGTAGGCGCGGAGCGATGAAGTCCCCCAGTCGAGGGCGATCAAGTGCGTTGGATGCAGTGCAGGCGGCATGGGTCGGTTAACTTCAAAAATTGCGGGCAGGATCTGAGCATCCCGCGATGTGGCGTACTTTATTCCTGCCGCAATTTTCTGTCAATATATGATATTATGTCCCAATATATGGGATATAAGTTATTTTTTGACAGGTTCCAATCATGCGCAAATTACAGGACTCGGCAGAGTCGCATGGCCACGTGGGCGAGCAGGCCGCCGCACCGACAGGCACCCAGACCTTGACGCGCGGGCTGGCCGTATTGCAGGCGGTAGCCGGCGGCGCGCGCGATCTGAAACAGATCGCGCAGATGCTGGGCACCACCCGCAGCACTACCCACAGGCTGGCCAACTGCCTGGTGCAGGAGCGCTATCTGCGCTTTACGCCGAACGCGGGTTATGTGCTGGGCCCCAAATTGATCGAACTGGGTTTCCAGGCGCGCGAAGAAGTCTCGCTGAGCATAGTGGCGCGGTCCTACCTGGAGCGGCTGGCAGAACAGTCGGGCGACACTATCCACCTGGCGCTGCAGGACGGCGACGATGTGCTTTACCTGGACAAGATTCCCGGCAAGAAGGGGCTGGAAATGCGTTCGCGCGTGGGGCACCGGATGCCGATCGCCACTACCGGCGTCGGCAAGGCATTGATGCTGGGCATGGACGAAGAGGAATGGAAGAGCCTGTACCAGAAGCGCAGCACCGCTGCCGCCAACCATGCTGCCGGCTTGTTGCCCAAGCGGAGCTGGACCGAGTTTCGCGACCAGATGCGCGAATATGTCAAAGGCGGTTACGCCTTCGACCTGGAAGACAACGAGCCGTCGATACGCTGCGTGGCGGCGCCGATCTACGACGCCACCCACGCGATTGTCGCCGCCATCAGCGTTTCCAGCACGCTGCCTTATATGCCGCTGGAGCGGATGCAGTCATTGATCGCTGTCGTGCAGGCCGCGGCGGCCGGCATTTCCAGCGAGCTTGGCGCAAATCAGGAAGCGAGTCAGGAAGCGAGCGGCGGCAGCTGACGCGGCTTGCGCTGCGCATCCGTGGCGACATAGGTCAGCGTCGCTTCCGTCACCTTCACGACTTCTGTCTGCAGCCGATTGCGTTCGGCATACACCTCGACGTTGACGGTGATCGAGGTATTGCCGACCTTGACTATCTCGGCGTAAAACGACAGCAGGTCGCCGACAAACACCGGCTGCTTGAACAGGAAGGAGTTCACGGCAATCGTGGCGACCCGGCCGTTGGCGCGGCGCGTGGCCGGCAGCGAGCCGGCAATGTCGACTTGTGCCATGATCCAGCCGCCGAAGACGTCGCCGTGCACGTTGGCGTCGGATGGCATCGGCATCACCCGCAGCTGCGGCATGGTGTCGGGTGGCAATTGATTGTTGTTTTGATCAGTCATCGATTATTTCCCCTGAGAGCTACAATTGGTTTTGTATCCGTAGCTTAAACCATTCTTTAAGATTGTCACCTTATGCGCCACCATTCTTCCACGTCGCCAGAGCCCGCCGCAGCCGCCGGCAGCGGCCAGCCAAAGCGCAGCGACTGGGCCACGCTCAAGACCTTGCTGCCTTACCTTTGGACCTACAAGTGGCGCGTCTCGCTGGCGCTGCTGTTCATGCTGGGCGCCAAGCTGGCCAATGTCGGCGTGCCGCTGGTGCTGAAGAAGCTGGTCGACAGCATGACCATCACGGCCAGCCATCCGCAGGCGATGCTGGTGCTGCCGCTGGGAATACTGGTGGCTTACGGCGCGCTGCGCCTGAGCACCACCTTGTTCACGGAGTTGCGCGAGTTCGTGTTCGCCCGCGTGACGCAACGCGCGGTGCGCACCATCGCCCTGCAGGTGTTCCGCCACCTGCATTCGCTGTCGCTGCGCTTTCACCTGAATCGCCAGACCGGCGGCATGACGCGCGACATCGAGCGCGGTACGCGCGGCATTTCGTCGCTGGTGTCGTACGCGCTGTTCAGCATCTTGCCGACCTTGATCGAAATCTCGCTGGTGCTCGGTTACCTGGTGCTGCACTACGACATCTGGTTTGCCGGCATCACCGTGGTGGCGCTGGTCAGCTACATCTTTTTTACGGTGACCGTGACCGAATGGCGCACCCATTTCCGGCGCACCATGAACACGCTCGATTCGAGCGCCAACACCAAAGCCATCGATTCGCTGATCAACTACGAAACCGTCAAGTATTTCGGCAATGAGGAATACGAAGCACGGCGTTACGACGACGGCCTGATGCGTTATGAGACCGCCGCGGTGAAATCGCAGACCTCGCTGTCCTTGCTCAATACCGGCCAGTCGCTGATCATCGCCATCGCGGTGACGCTGATCCTGTGGCGCGCCACGCAGGGCGTGATCGACGGCAAGATGACGCTGGGCGACCTGGTGCTGGTCAATTCCTTCATGATCCAGCTGTATATCCCGCTCAATTTCCTTGGCGTCATCTATCGCGAAATCAAGCAAAGCCTGGCCGACATGGAGCGGCTGTTCCACCTGCTCGATGAGAACCGCGAGATCGCCGACGCCGCCGAGGCGCGGCCGCTACTGACCGGCGGCGCGCAAGTGCATTTCGCGCATGTCGATTTCAGCTACGAGAGCAAGCGCCAGATCTTGTTCGACGTCGATTTCACGATAGCCGCAGGCACCACCACCGCGGTAGTCGGCCACAGCGGTTCCGGCAAGTCGACCTTGTCGCGGCTGCTGTTCCGTTTTTACGATATCAACGCCGGCCGCATCACGATCGACGGCCAGGATTTGCGCGACATCACGCAGGCTTCGCTGCGCCAGGCGATCGGCATTGTGCCGCAGGATACCGTGCTGTTCAACGACAGCATCGAGTACAACATCGCTTACGGCAAGCCGGGCGCCAGCAAGGCCGAAATCATCGCGGTCGCCAAGGCGGCGCATATCCATGATTTCATCGAGTCGCTGCCGGACGGCTACGATTCGATGGTGGGCGAGCGCGGCTTGAAATTGTCGGGCGGCGAAAAGCAGCGGGTGGCGATCGCCCGCACCCTGCTGAAAAATCCCGCCGTGCTGATTTTCGACGAGGCCACTTCGGCGCTCGATTCGAAATCCGAACAGGCGATCCAGGCGCAGCTGAAAGAAATCGCCAAGGACCGCACGACACTGGTGATTGCCCATCGCTTGTCGACCATCGCCGATGCGGCGCAGATACTGGTGCTGGACCACGGCCACATCATTGAGCGCGGCACCCATGCGCAGCTGCTGGCGGCGGGCGGCGCATATGCGCAGATGTGGCAGCGCCAGCAGGCGCATCCGGACGAGGTGGAAAGCCCGTCGCCGGAAGCCGGCGACGGCTACCCTGAAAACGTGGTGCGCATGGTGTAGGAGTACAACGCTCATGCAGATTGTCGTCCGCGGGTGCGCCAATTTCCTATGCCGCCGCTGCCGACTCGCGTTACGATAGCGGCATGGAAAGCAAATGGTTAGAAGACTTCATTTCGTTGGCGGAAACCCATAGTTTCAGCCGCTCTGCAGAATTGCGTCACGTCACGCAGCCGGCCTTCTCGCGCCGCATCCAGTCGCTGGAGGCATGGCTGGGCGCCGACCTGATTGACCGTACCTCCTATCCGACGCGGCTGACGGCGGCCGGCGAGGTCTTTTACGAGCAGGCGCTGGAGATGCTGGGCCAGATCAACAACGCTCGTGCGCTGATGCGCGGCAAGCGCCCGACAGCATTGAGCACGGTCGATTTTGCCGTGCCGCATACCTTGTCGCTGACCTATGTGCCGCGCTGGATCCGTTTGCTGGAAGGCGGTTTTGGCCCGCTCAATACGCGCCTGCTGGCCTTGAACGTGCATGACGCCGTGATGGCCATGGTGGATGGCGGCTGCGACCTGCTGCTGTGCTATCACCATCCGCGCCAGCCGGTACAGCTCGACACCGGCCGCTACGACCTGATCACCTTGGGCAGCGAGGTGCTGCGCGCCTATGCCCATTGCAACAAGGCCGGGGTGCCGGACTATGTCTTTCCCGGCAGCGCCGGCGCGCCTTTGCCGTTCTTGTCCTATACCAGCAACGCCTACCTCGGGCGCATGGTGGAACTGATCCTGGCCGACGCCAAGAAGCCGCTTTACCTGGAAAAACGCTACGAGACGGATATGGCGGAAGGCTTGAAAATGATGGCGCTGGAAGGACACGGCGTGGCGTTCCTGCCGGAGTCCGCGGTGACCCGCGAAGTCAAGCTGAAACAGCTGGCCAGCGTCGACCACAACGCGCCGGAATGGGAAGCCACCATGGAAATCCGCCTGTACCGTGAACGTCCTACCGTGCAAAGGCCGGGCAAGCCGGTGGTCGCGCGGTTGTGGGCTTACCTGCTGCAGCAGCAGGAAAACGCCGCCAAGGAAGCAGCCAAAAACGCCAAACGCAAAACACCGGCGGCGCTCGCATAAACCCTGGAACCGCCAGGTTCCAGGCGCCGGAAGCTGCGCGAAAAGTTTATTGCCATGTGGTAATTGTATTTTTTGATATCAATGCAAAAAATGCATAGTTACATGCGCACAAAGCATTGGCTTTGCCCTATGCCGTTGTCCTACGATTCGCCACTAGATCGATTTCGCCCCCGCTGTCAGTACCCCTGTCGTCCTAATCCAGGGGGCCGGTCTGCAACTTCCAGGAGCGCGCAAAAATATGACTATCAAGCACGAAGTTCCATCCTATCTCACGCAACATGGCATCGGCCCATGGGGCGACTATCTCGAACAAATCGATCGCGTAACACCTTACCTCGGCAACCTGGCCCGCTGGGTCGAAACCATGAAGCGTCCGAAGCGGATGCTGATCGTCGACGTCCCTATCGAACGCGATGACGGCACCATTGCCCACTTCGAAGGCTATCGCGTGCAGCACAACACCTCGCGCGGCCCGGGCAAGGGCGGCGTGCGTTTCCACCAGGACGTGACCCTGTCCGAAGTGATGGCCCTGTCGGCCTGGATGACGGTCAAGAACGCCGCGGTCAACGTGCCGTACGGCGGCGCCAAGGGCGGTATCCGGGTTGACCCGAAGACCTTGTCGCAAGGCGAACTGCAACGCATGACGCGCCGCTATACCAGCGAGATCGGCATCATCATCGGCCCTAACAAGGACATCCCGGCGCCGGACGTCAACACCAACGAACAAATCATGGCCTGGATGATGGATACCTATTCCATGAACCAGGGCAGCACTGCATCGGGCGTCGTCACCGGCAAGCCGATTTCACTGGGCGGCAGCCTGGGACGGCGCGAAGCCACCGGCCGCGGCGTGTTCGTGGTGGGTTGCGAAGCAGCGGTCAAGCGCGGCCTGGATATCCACGGCGCCAAGGTTGCGGTGCAGGGTTTCGGTAACGTCGGCGGCATCGCCGCGCGCCTGTTCTCGGAAGCCGGCGCAAAAGTGGTGGCGGTGCAAGACCATATCTCGACCGTGGTGCGATCCAGCGGCCTCGACGTCGCGGCGCTGCAAGCCCACGTCAATGAAACCGGCAGCGTTGCCGGTTTCAAGGGCGGCGAAGAAATCAGCGACCGTGCGCAGTTTTGGGCTGTCGATTGCGATATTTTGGTGCCTGCTGCTTTGGAGCAGCAAATCACCGTGGAGAATGCGCCGACCATCCGCGCCAAGATCATCCTGGAAGGCGCCAACGGCCCGACCAGTCCGGCTGCGGACGACATCCTGCATGAAAAGGGCGTGCTGGTAGTGCCTGACGTGATCGCCAATGCCGGCGGCGTGACGGTAAGTTATTTCGAGTGGGTGCAGGATTTCTCCAGCTTCTTCTGGACTGAAGATGAAATCAACCTGCGCCTGACCCGCATCATGCGCGAAGCGTTTACCGCGGTCTGGCAACTGGCTGAAGAGAAGAAAGTATCGTTGCGCACCGCTGCATTTATTGTTGCCTGTACCCGTGTGTTGCAAGCGCGTGAAATGCGTGGTTTGTATCCTTGATTGATGTTGCGTTATAGTCGGGATGTTTTGCGCGCGCTCAAGCTGCTGCCCGGCTGAGCGCGTGTCATCTGGCCCTGGGCGTATCCGGGGATTTGTCTGCAAAAGAGCGACGCTATAGCAGTCGCCGCCGACAAGCAAACAGCTGGCTTGAATATTGCATTAAGCATATTCATTGCATAAAAACATTATCGACAGCGCACATCAAGGGGAGAGCAGCGTGGGAATCAAGGACGGTAAGGGCGGCCAGGGCAGCAATGCGGCCGCGCGGTGCAATGCAGGTCTGGGAGTTGTGTTAGCGGTAACGTTGAGTATCGCAGCGGCAGCCGCGCATGCGGAAGACGTGCTGGCGAAAATCCGCGACAGCAAGACCATCACGATCGGATACCGGGAAGCGTCGTTCCCATTCTCTTTTGTGGACCAGGATAAAAAGCCGGTTGGCTATGCGATCGACCTGTGCCTCAAGATAGCCGACGCGGTGAAGCAGCAATTGAAACTGCAGCAATTGAATATCGCGTATGTTCCAGTGACGTCATCTAATCGCATTGACATGATCGCAAGCGGAAAAATCGACCTGGAGTGCGGGTCAACCACCAACAATGCAGAGCGGCGCAAGCAGGTCGGCTTTACCATCGCGCATTTCATGGCGTCGTCGCGGATGCTGGTGCGGACCGAAGACAAGATCAAGAACTGGCCGGACCTGCGCGACAAGAAGGTGGTGACGACCAAGGGGACGACCAGCGTCAAATCCCTGGTCGACCGGGGCCAGGTCCGCTCCCTGAACATGACCATACTGGAAGGACGCGACCACAACGAATCGTTCAAGATGGTGGAAGACAAGGCGGCCGATGCATTTGTGATGGATGACGTGCTGCTGTACGGATTGAAGGCTACCGCCAAGGATCCCGCAGCGTACGCGATTGTCGGCGAGCCTTTGACAACCGAACCTTACGCTATCATGCTGCCGAAAGGCGATACAAACTATAAAGCTGTGGTCGACCGTGAAATGGGCCGCATTATCCACGATGGCGAAATCAACAAGTTGTACACCAAGTGGTTCCTGAGCCCGATTCCGGCAAAAAATAATCTCGTGTTGAACATGCCCATGGGCTATCTTTTCAGGGAGTCTTTACGCTTCCCGTCGGACCAGGTTGGCAACTAAAGTAATCAGAATTGACTGTAATTTTTAATTTATGCAAAGGTGGAGACAGGCATTTTCGGAGGAGAAGTAAGAATAATAAATAAGCATGAGTTTAAGTCTGCTGCTGAGGCAGTGAGTTTGTTAAACTATACAGATAATTTTTTTACGGGAGTTGTTATGATGTCATCGAAATTAGTTGTCGCTTTGGTTGGCTTGGGAGTAATGGTTGGCTCCGTACAAGCACAAGAACTGACCGGAACACTCAAGAAAATCAAGGATACCGGCACCATCACCCTGGGCGTGCGCGATTCGTCCATTCCATTCTCTTACCTTGATGACAAACAATCGTATCAGGGTTACTCGATCGACCTGTGCCTGAAAGCTGCGACCGCCATTCAGAAACAGCTCGGCATGACTGCCTTGAACGTCAAGATGGTTCCAGTGACTTCGGCGACCCGCATTCCGCTGATCTCCAACGGCACCATCGACCTGTCCTGCGATTCCGCCACCAACAATGCAGAGCGTCAAAAGGTCGTTTCCTTTGCGCCGACCATGTACGTGACCGCGAACCGTATCCTGGCCAAGAAATCGTCCAACATCAAGACGCTGGACGACCTCAAGGGCAAGACCATCGTTTCCACTTCCGGCACGTCGAACCTGAAGCAAGTCACGATCCTCAATGGCGAGCGCAACCTCGGCATGAACATCCTGGCCGCCAAAGACCATGCTGAAGCGTTCCTGATGGTGGAAACCGGCCGCGCAACAGCGTTTGTCATGGACGACATCCTGCTGGCGTCGCTGGCGGCAAGCTCCAGAGCGCCTGCCGACTACGAAATCACCAAGGAAGCCTTGTCGGTTGAGCCGTACGGCATTATCGAACGCAAAGACGACCTGCCATTCAAGAAAGCGGTCGACACTGCGCTGAGCAATGTCTACACCTCGGGCCAGATCAACGACATCTACGCAAAATGGTTCCTGAAGGCGATTCCGCCGAAGGGCATCAACCTGAACGTGCCAGTCAGCCCAGAGCTGAAGGCTGCGTTTGCCAAGCCAACCGATTCGGGTGATCCGGCTGCCTATGCTGCCGTCCCTGAAGCGCAAAAGCAATCGCTGAAGTTGAAGAAAAAATAAGATAGGCGATAAGAACGGAACGGGAGGCGCAAGCCTCCCGTTTTGTTTCTGAAATTGAATTGCTGCGCCGCACAATAGGCGCTTGCCGATTGCTGGCGCAGCAATGGAGATTTGAGTAATAGAGGGGACTTAATATGCATTACAACTGGAACTGGGGCATCTTCTGGCAAGAGTCTCCCGACGGTGTCAGCACTTACATGGACACCTTGCTGGCCGGCCTGAAGTGGACGCTTGCGCTGTCCGCATCGGCCTGGATCATGGCGCTGATCATCGGTACGGTGATCGGTACGATCCGTACCATGCCGAACAAGTGGGCAGTACGCGTGGCCAACGGCTACGTTGAATTATTCCGCAACATCCCGCTGATCGTGCAGATGTTTCTCTGGTATTTCGTGATGCCGGAAATCGTCCCTGCGGGCGTCGGCAACTGGCTCAAGAGCCTGCCAAATGCATCATTCATCACCGCCTTCCTGGCGCTGGGTTTTTTTACGTCGTCGCGGATTGCCGTACAAGTCTCCGCTGGCATCAATGCGCTGCCCCGTGGCCAAAAGCTGGCGGGTACTGCACTTGGTCTGACGTTGCCACAAACATATCGCTACGTTTTGCTGCCGATGTCGTTCCGGATCATCATCCCGTCGCTGACCAACGAATTTGCAGCAATCATCAAAAACAGCTCGGTCGCACTGACGATCGGCCTGGTGGAACTGACCGCCGCCACCTACTCGATGCGTGAATTTACCTTCCAGACTTTCGAAGCCCTCACCGGCGCCACCGTGATCTACGTGATCATCTCGGCGATTGCCTTGCTGCTGGCGCGCTGGCTTGAAAAAGCGATCGCGATTCCAGGTTTCATTGCTGCCGGCAGCGCTAACACGGGAGGTCATTAATCATGTTTTCGAATTTCGATTTTGACGTCATCCAGCGCTCCTGGCTCTACCTGTTCACCACCGGCATGAAGTTCACGCTGACGCTGACCTTGGTGGCGATGATAGGCGGCATCCTGTTCGGCACCGTGCTGGCGATGATGCGCTTGTCGCACAACAAGACGATTTCACTGATCGCCACCAGCTACGTCAACCTGATCCGCTCGGTGCCCCTGGTGCTGGTGATTTTCTGGTTCTACTTCCTGGTGCCGTACATCGGCGCCTGGATTATCGGCGCATCGCAGCCGGTGCAGGTCGGCGCATTCTCGTCGGCATTGATCACGTTCATCTTGTTTGAAGCAGCTTATTATTGCGAAATCATGCGTTCCGGGATCCAGTCGATCCCGCGCGGCCAGGTTTCTGCCGGCTATGCGCTGGGCATGAATTACTGGCAAATGATGGGCAATGTGGTGCTGCCGCAAGCGTTCCGCAACATGATCCCGATCCTGCTGACCCAGACCATCGTCTTGTTCCAAGACGTTTCGCTGGTCTATGTGCTGGGCTCGGTGCCGGACTTCGTTACTGTCGCATCCAAGATCGCGCAGCGCGACGGCCGCCTGGTGGAGATGTACATGTTTGTCGCCGTGGTGTACTTCGTGATGAGCTTCGGCTTGTCGTCGCTGGTCAAGAAGCTGCAGCAAAGGGTTGCGATTATTCGATAATTGTTCGACAAGATCCAGGCCCGGCCCAAGGAAGGGGCGGGCCTGGACTGCAAAACAGAATTCAGGAATTAGGAGAAATACTCATGATTAAGCTTAACAACGTCAGCAAATGGTACGGCCAATTTCAAGTCCTGACCGATTGCACCACGCAAGTGGCCAAGGGCGACGTGGTGGTGGTGTGCGGACCGTCGGGTTCCGGTAAATCGACGCTGATCAAGACCGTCAACGGCCTGGAGCCGTTCCAGAAGGGCGAGATCACGGTCGACGGCGTTTCGGTCGGCGACCCCAAGACCAACCTGTCGAAACTGCGCGCGCGCATCGGCATGGTGTTCCAGAACTTCGAACTGTTTCCGCACATGTCGATCCGCGAGAACCTGACCATCGGCCAGGTCAAGGTGCTGGGCCGCAGCCAGGACGAAGCCAATGAAAAAGGCTTGAAGTACCTCGACCGCGTCGGCCTGATTGCACAGAAAGACAAGTTCCCTGGCCAGCTGTCCGGCGGCCAGCAGCAGCGCGTGGCGATTGCCCGTGCGTTGTCGATGGATCCGATTGCGATGCTGTTCGACGAACCGACTTCAGCGCTCGATCCGGAAATGATCAATGAAGTGCTGGACGTGATGGTCGGCCTGGCGCAAGAAGGCATGACCATGATGGTGGTGACGCATGAAATGGGCTTCGCCAAGAAGGTCGCCAACCGCGTGGTGTTCATGGACAAGGGCCTGGTGGTGGAAGACTGCACCAAGGACGAGTTCTTTGGCGCGCCGCGTTCCGACCGCGCCCGCGATTTCCTGGCCAAGATCATTCACTGACCGCTGCGTTTTGCGCGAGGCAAGAAGCCGCTCCGGAGCATATCCGGGCGGCTTTTTTGTTGCCTGGTTGCCTGGCGCGGAAGGGCAGGCGGGGAGCATCCGGCGAGGCGCCGCCCCCCGGCCTGCGGTAAAATGACGCTCATCCGAACCCCCGCCGCACCATGCTAGCCACCAAACCTTACCTGCGCAGCCTGAAACTCAATCCCGAGCTGGCGGTCGATTATGATGTGTATCCCTTCAGCATCCCGGCCGTGCGCGAACTGGAGCAGATCGATTTTCATCCTGACGTCACGTTCCTGGTCGGCGAAAACGGCGCAGGCAAATCGACCTTGCTGGAAGCGATTGCGGTTGCCTGGGGGTTTAATGCGGAAGGCGGCACCAGGAACGCGAATTTCTCTAGCGCCGAAGCGCATTCCGACCTGCATCGCTACATACGGACGGTGAAGAGCTTCAAGCGGCCCCGGGCCGGCTATTTCCTGCGCGCCGAAAGTTTCTTCAACCTCGCCACCTACGAGGAAAACATGGATGACGGACAGCATCCATCCTATGGCGACAAGGGGCTGCACCGGCAATCGCATGGGGAGTCTTTCCTGGCGCTGCTGCAAAACAAGTTCCAGCCTGACGGTTTTTACATGCTGGATGAACCGGAAGCAGCGTTATCGCCCAACCGCCAGCTGGCGGCGCTGGCGATTATCCACAAGCTGGCGCAAAATCGCAGCCAGTTCATCATCGCCACCCATTCGCCTATCTTGCTGGCTTATCCCCACGCCAGGATTTACCTGCTGGACCAGAGCGGCCTTGCCGAGACCCGCTACGAAGACACCGAACACTATACGACCACGCGCCATTTCCTGAACAATCCGGCAGCCATGCTGGAGCGACTTTTTGCAGAAGAGAATGAACATGACTGATGCCTTGACCGACACACTGACCATCACCCGTCCCGACGACTGGCATTTGCACCTGCGCGACGGCGTGGCGCTGGCCGCCGTCTTGCCGCATAGCGCGCGCCAGTTCGCCCGCGCCATCGTGATGCCTAACCTGAAGCCGCCGGTGACCACCACTGCGCAGGCGGCAGCCTACCGCGAGCGCATCCTGGCAGCCTTGCCGCAGGAGCTGGCGTTCGAGCCGCTGATGACCCTGTACCTGACCAACAATACGCCGCCTGACGAGATCCGGCGCGCCAAGGACAGCGGCTTCGTGCACGCGGTCAAGCTGTATCCGGCCGGCGCCACCACCAATTCCGATGCCGGCGTAACGGACCTGGGCAAGTGCTACAAGACACTGGAAGTCATGCAGGAGCTCGGCATGCCGTTCCTGGTGCATGGCGAAGTGACCGATCCGGCAATCGATATCTTCGACCGCGAAGCGGTTTTCATCGACCGTGTGATGCAGCCGTTGCGGGGCGACATGCCGGAACTGAAAGTGGTGTTCGAGCACATCACCACCAAGGACGCCGCCCAATACGTCGAGAGCGCAAGCGGGCCGGTGGCGGCCACCGTCACGGCGCATCACCTGCTGTATAACCGCAACGAAATCTTCAAGGGCGGCATCCGGCCGCATTATTATTGCCTGCCGGTACTGAAGCGAGAAGAGCACCGGCAAGCATTGGTGCAGGCAGTGGCGTCGGGCAGCACGCGGTTCTTCCTCGGCACCGATTCAGCCCCGCATCCGAAGGGTTTGAAAGAGCACGCCTGCGGCTGTGCCGGCTGTTATACCGCGCTGCATGCGATGGAGCTGTATGCGCAGGCATTCGACCAGGCCGGCGCGCTGGACAAGCTGGAGGCGTTCGCCAGCTTCAACGGCCCCGATTTCTACAATCTGCCGCGCAACCAGGGCACGGTCACGCTGAAGCGCCAGTCGTGGACCTTGCCGGCGGAATTGCCGCTGGGCGAGACTACCCTGGTGCCGCTGAACGGCGGCGAGACGATAGATTGGCAACTGGCGTAGGGTCATTTAACACCTCCGCTTTTTACCTTTTGCATCGACATGGTGCGATTTTTGCTTGCCTGAATGGCAGGAACGGATAAAACCGGCCTTCCATCCTGTCTAACCGTAGCTCACCGATTCGCCTTCGGATCCAGGTTCAAGCATGCAAAGTCTACGTATCGTTGTTGTCAATCCGGTCGCCATCGAGGGTGACGATGATCCCGCGTTCGAGGCGCAAGCCGCGCGCGGCAAGGCTTTGCGCATCGGCTTGCTGGAGGCCGGCTACAACATAGTCGCTTCACTTCCAGCCGACCTGTACCTGCCAGAGAGAATTGCCCAGTTGCAACCAGACATGGTCATCATCGATGCTGAATCCGATGCGCGCGACGTGCTTGAGCACGTGGTGATCGCCACACGCGATGCGCGCCGCCCGATCGTCCTGTTTACCGAGGATGCAAAAACTTCCAGCATGGATGCGGCGATGGCGGCCGGCGTCTCCGCTTATATCGTGGCCGGCCTGCAGACGGCGCGCATCAAGCCGGTGCTGGAGGTCGCGCTGGCGCGCTTCCGGCAAGAGCAGAAGCTGCTGGCGGAGCTGTCCGACACCAAGCTGAAGCTGGCCGAACGCAAGTTGCTGGACCGGGCCAAGGGTTTGCTGATGGATCACCATAAGCTGACGGAGCAGGAGGCATATCAAAAGCTGCGGCGGCTGGCGATGGACAAGAACCTCAAGCTGTCCGAAGTGGCGCAACGCATTATCGACGCTGCCGACCTGCTGGGCTGACCAGGCCGTGAACTGGACGCGCGGTTGCCGCGAGCTGGTTTGGTGCATTGCACAAGGCCGGTGCGCTTTTTGAGCGGAAAACCGGCACGGTCCTGCATTTCCCCCGGTAAAAATCCCTGGCACGTGGTTTGCATAGTCCATTTCAGGCGCCAACGCTGGCGCTGCTGGAATCGGCTAACGGCGGCCGTTTCCGCATAAGACAAAGGTGTCTTTCCGCATGGCTTGTCCAGCGCGGGATGACGCCTTTTTTGTTGCCGGAAACAATCTGGAGCCATGCGATGGAAGCAAGCAATGCACTGCAGCTAAACACCCCGGACACGCCGAACACGCTTGTCGACGGCAAGCGCCGTCAACTATTACAGACCGCGACTCTCGCGGCAGGAGCCAGCATGTTAGGACTTTCCAGCACCGGTGTTTGGGCCGCAGGCTCGGACAAGCCGGAAAAAACCGAGGTCAAGATAGGCTTCATCCCGCTGACCGATTGCGCGTCGGTGGTGATGGCGTCGCTGCTCGGCTTTGACAAAAAATACGGCATCAAGATCATCCTCAGCAAGGAAACCTCATGGGCCGGCGTGCGCGACAAGCTGGCCAACGGCGAACTCGACGCCGCGCATGTGC
The DNA here is from genome assembly GCF_900112135.1 of Collimonas sp. OK412. Taxonomy (GTDB): domain Bacteria; phylum Pseudomonadota; class Gammaproteobacteria; order Burkholderiales; family Burkholderiaceae_D; genus Collimonas; species Collimonas rhizosphaerae. Next base: position 156,152 of record NZ_FOLC01000009.1, on the reverse strand, counting down.
TGTCGGGCTTGATCTACGGCGTGCAGATGGGTATAGGCGGCCAGAAGAAAGACATGGCGATCCTGATGGGGCTCAACAATAACGGCCAGGCCATCACGCTGTCCAAGAAGCTGGCCGACAAAGGCGCTGTGGACGGGCCGTCGCTAGCCAAGCTGATGGCCAGCGACAAGCGCGAATATACGTTTGCCCAGACCTTCCCGACCGGCACCCACGCCATGTGGCTGTACTACTGGCTGGCCGTCAACGGCGTCAATCCGCTCAAGGACGCCAAGGTGATTACGGTGCCGCCGCCGCAGATGGTGGCCAACATGCGGGTCGGCAACATGGACGGCTTTTGCGTCGGCGAGCCTTGGGGCCACCGGGCGATCGTCGATGGCATCGGCATTACCGCCATCACGACCCAGGAAATCTGGAAAGACCATCCGGAAAAAGTGCTGGGCACTACCGCCGAGTTTGCCGCCAAGAATCCGAACACCTGCCGCGCCTTGATCGCTGCCGTGCTGGAAGCGGGGAAATGGATCGATGCTTCGCTCGCCAACAAGAACAAGATGGCCGAAGCGATCGCCGACAAATCGTATGTCAACACCAGCAAGGACGTGATCGACCAGCGCATCATGGGCCGTTACCAGAACGGCCTGGGCAAGACCTGGGACGATCCGAACTACATGAAGTTTTACAACGACGGCCTGGTCAATTTCCCCTACCTGTCGGATGGCATGTGGTTCATGACCCAGCACCGGCGCTGGGGTTTGCTGAAAAGCGACCCGGACTACCTGGCGGTGGCCAAGTCGGTCAGCCAGATCGCGCTCTACAAGGATGCGGCGGCGATGACAAGCACGCCGCTGCCGAAAGACCCGCTGCGGAGCTCGAAGCTGATGGACGGCACGGTGTGGGACGGCAGGAATCCGCAAGCCTATGCCGCATCTTTCAAGATCCGTGCATAAATAAATCCAAACGTTTATGAACCGCGATTTATTGGAGAGTCACTATGAGCGCAATCATGGACACGGCGGCAAATGCCAATCGCCAGGCGGCAGCAATGGATAGCAAGGCAACCGAGGTTGTGGCTGAAGTCGTGGTTGCCATCCCGCGCCCGTCGCCGAAAATGAACCGCCGCAGCAGCATGCCGTCCTGGCTGATGAGCATCGTTGCGCCGTTGCTGGGGCTGGCGTTCCTGGTGCTGGTGTGGCAGATCATCGCGATGAGCAACAGCCAGTTTCCGACGCCGCTGCTGACCTTGCAGGAAGCGCTCAAGCTGTTTGCCGATCCGTTCTACAGGACCAGCCCTAACGACCAGGGCATAGGCTGGAATATCCTGGCTTCACTGCAGCGGGTCGGCGTCGGCTTCGGCCTGGCGGCGCTGGTGGGGATTCCCCTGGGTTTCATGATCGGCCGCTTCAAATTCCTCTCCAGCATGTTCGGTCCCATCATCAGCTTGCTGAAACCGGTATCGCCGCTGGCCTGGCTGCCGATCGGCCTGCTGGTGTTCAAGTCGGCCAATCCGGCGGCGATCTGGTCCATCTTCATTTGCTCGATCTGGCCGATGATCATCAACACCGCGGTCGGCGTGCAGCGGGTGCCGCAGGATTACATGAACGTGGCGCGCGTGCTGAACCTGTCGGAATGGAAAATCATCACCAGGATCCTGTTCCCTTCGGTATTGCCGTACATGTTGACCGGCGTGCGGCTGGCGATCGGCACTGCCTGGCTGGTGATCGTCGCCGCCGAAATGCTGACCGGCGGCGTCGGCATCGGCTTCTGGGTCTGGGATGAATGGAACAACCTCAACGTGCCGCACATCATCATCGCGATAGTAGTGATCGGCGTGGTCGGCCTGCTGCTGGAGCAATTGCTGGTGGCTCTGGCCAAGGCGTTTACCTATGAGCAAGTATCGAACTAACTGACATCGGGGAAAACATGGAACAGCGCGACGCCAAATTCATCGATATCCACCAGGCCGAAATGGTGTTCAGCACCAGCAAAGGCCAGTTCCACGCACTGCGCAACATCAACCTGACGGTGCGCAAGGGCGAGTTCGTGACCTTGATCGGCCATTCCGGCTGCGGCAAGTCGACCCTGCTGAACCTGATCGCCGGTTTGCTGCTGCCGAGCGACGGCGTGCTGATTTGCGCCGGCCGTGAAATCGGCGGACCGTCGCCGGAACGGGCGGTGGTGTTCCAGAACCATTCGCTGCTGCCCTGGCTTACCTGCCACGAAAATATCTATCTCGGCGTGGAGCGCGTGTTCGCCGCCACCGAAAACAAGAGTGCCTTGAAGGAGCGCACCAAGGCCGCGCTGGCGATGGTGGGATTGACGGCGGCCGGGCAAAAACGCCCGCATGAAATTTCCGGCGGCATGAAACAGCGGGTCGGCATTGCCCGCGCTTTGGCGATGGAGCCCAAGGTGCTGCTGATGGACGAACCGTTCGGCGCGCTGGACGCCTTGACCCGCGCCCATTTGCAGGACGAGCTGCTGAAGATCGTCGCCAAGACCGGATCGACGGTGGTGATGGTGACCCACGATGTCGATGAGGCGGTGCTGCTGTCCGACCGCATCGTGATGATGACCAACGGTCCGGCCGCCACCATCGGCGATAGCGTGCAGGTGAGGCTGGCGCGGCCGCGTGAACGCGTGGCGCTGGCGCAGGATCCTTTGTATGCCGAGTACCGTACCTCGGTGCTGGAATTTCTGTATCGCAAACAAGCCCATCCGGCCGCGCAGGCGGCCTGAGGGAAACCAGGAACCTATGATGAAACCGCAAGGTAAAGTGATGCTGGTCGGCGCCGGACCAGGTGATCCGGACCTGCTGACGCTGAAGGCTGCCAGAGCCATCGCGCAAGCCGATGTGCTGCTGGTGGACGACCTGGTCAATCCCGAGGTGCTGGTGCATGCGCAAGACAGCGCACGGGTGATCCATGTCGGCAAGCGCGGCGGTTGCCAGTCGACCTCGCAGGAATTCATCGAACGCCTGATGGTGCTGGAAGCGCAGGCAGGCCATTGCGTGGTGCGCCTGAAAGGCGGCGATCCCTATCTGTTCGGCCGCGGCGGCGAAGAGCGCGCGCATTTGCAGCGGCAAGGGGTGGCGGTCGAAGTGGTGCCGGGCATTACCAGCGGCATGGCGGCCGCGGCCAGCATCGGCATTGCGGCGACGCATCGCGACCATAGCCAGGGCGTGATTTTCGTGACCGGCCATGGCAAGAGCGAGAGCGCCCAGCCGAACTGGACGGCGCTGGTGGCGGCCGGCATGACGCTGGTGGTGTACATGGGAGTGGCCCGCTGCGCGCAGTTGCAGCGCAGCCTGCTGCAGGCCGGCATGGCCGCAACCATGCCGGTGGCGGTGATCCAGTCGGCGACCTTGGCTACGCAGGCGCAACTGCTGACCACTCTCGCGCAGTTGCCGCAAGCCTTGCATGACAGCGGGCTCGGCAGCCCCAGCATTATCGTTATCGGCGAAGTGGTGCGTTGCGCCGATGCTGTCGCCAATATCGGCCTGGACAATTTGCAGCGGGCAGTGGGCTGACCCGCATGCGCGCGAGGTAAAATGCGCGGCAAATGCCTACTCCTGCCGCCCTCGTCGATTGGTCACAACCCTGGCTCAAGCCGTTTCGCCTGCTTGGCCAGCGCCTGAGCGTCGCCGATGACTGGCGGCAGGCATTGAATACGGCCGCCCGAGAGCGCGACATCCGCAACTACCAGGGTTTGCCGGTCAGCTTTGTGGCACAGGCCGAGCTGCCTGCGGCGACCGCCTACGAGTCATTTATCGGCAGCAGCGGCAAAGTGCCGACCCGCGACAATCTCCACGATTTCCTGAACGCCTTGATCTGGCTGTCGTTCCCGGCCGTCAAGGCGCGCCTGAATGCGCTGCAGGCCGCCGAGCTGGCCAAGGCCGGGACCGTCTCCGGCAGCAGCAAGCCGCGCGGCGCGGCGCGCGATGCCGCCACCATCTTTGACGAAAATGCCGCCTTGCTGCTGGTGCCGGACAATGCCGCGGGGCAGTCGCTGAGCGCCGCATTGCGCCAGCACCAATGGCAGCAGGTGTTTATCGAGCAAGGCGCCATGTTTGGCGGCGCAGCCGAGGTCTGGCTGTTTGGCCACGCCTTGCTGGAAAAACTGGTGCAGCCATACAAGGCGATAACCGCGCATACCCTGGTGCTGCGCGTGCCGGAATCTTATTACGGGTTGAGCGATAACCTGCGGCGCGAATGGATCGACCGGCACGTTGCCGCCGAGCTGGCGCAGCAAGACGCGCTGATCGGCCGCCTGACGCCGCTGCCGGTGCTCGGCGTGCCGGGCTGGAGCCAGGGACAGGACCAGGCTTTTTATGCCGACGCCGCGGTGTTCCGCCCAAAGCGGGGCAAATGAGGCGGTAAATGAAGACAGCCTGATAAAATCCACCTACCTAATTTTAAAAGTGATTCTTCGCATGCTATTCCTGGACAGAGCCATCGCCGATTTCGACAACGCCTTGCGGGTGATCACCGGACAAGCGTCGGCTTCGCGCCCGAATCCGGCGCTGCAGGCGGCCGACGGTGTGCTGGATGCGGCAGAGCAGCGCCACAGCGCCGGCCTGATGCGGGTCAATCACGTCGGCGAAGTCTGCGCGCAGGCGCTGTACGACGCCCAGGGCCGCTTCGCCCAAGGCGATCCGATCAAGCAGCAATTTGCCGCGGCGGGCAGGGAAGAGGAAGACCACCTGGCCTGGACTGCGGAACGCCTGCGCGAGCTGGGTTCGCACGTCAGTTTGCTCAATCCGCTGTGGTATGCCGGATCCTATGCGCTAGGAACGCTGGCGGCGCGCCTGGGCGATGCCCGGAGCCTGGGTTTTGTGTCGGAAACCGAGCGCCAGGTTGAGGCGCATCTCAGCAGCCACCTGGAACAGCTGCCGCTGCAGGACGCCAAGTCGCGCGCCATTGTCGAACAGATGCGCGACGATGAAATCGCCCATGGCGAGGTGGCGCGGTCGCTGGGTGCAGCTGAAATGCCGCGCCCGGTGCAAAAGGTGATGCAGGCGATGTCGAAAGTGATGACAACGGTCGCTTACCACATTTGAAACTAGGCTTCGGCGGCCGCTTCGGCCAGGTCGTCAACGATCTCGAAGGAATGGGTGATCGCGGCGGTTTTTTCCAGCATGATCGAGGCTGAGCAGTATTTTTCGTGCGACAGCTTGATTGCGCGCTCGACCAGGTTGGGCTTCAGGTTGCGGCCGCGTACGGTGAAATGGAAGTGGATCTTGGTGAATACCTTGGGTTCCGTTTCCGCCCGTTCCGATTTCAGCGTGACGTCGCAGCCGCGGATATCCTGGCGGCTTTTGCGCAGGATCAGCACAACGTCGTAAGCGGTGCAGCCGCCGGTGCCTGCCAGCACCACTTCCATCGGGCGCGGCGCCAGGTTGCGGCCGCCGCCGTCAGGGGCGCCGTCCATCGCCAATACATGGCCGGAGCCGGTTTCTGCCAAAAATGTCATGCCGGACGAACCGGTCCAGCGAACTGTGCATTCCATATGATCTCGTGGGAAGTGGTTGTGTCGCAATATTCTAACTGCTCTTGACGGATGTAGCCTGGACGGGAGCGGGTTGGCAAAAAGAAAACGAGGCCATGTTTTGGACGAACCCGCGATTCTTTACCTTGCGATGCACCATTCCGTTTGCTAAGATCAATCTAACGGTTGCGGAATTGATTTCCGGCAATTGACGCCATGTCTCCTCCACCCTCCACAGGAGTGGATTTAAACCCGATGCCCAAGTGCGCAGTTCGGGTTTTCTTTTATCCGCAACAGCGGCAGCCGGCGCATCGGCAAGCTTATTTACAACATCGCATAGCGCAAACGGCGATTTTTTTCAATCAATTTGACGCCAAGTCCTTGAAAAGGCTATAATTTACGGCTTTTCCGTTTGCTCAGGAAAAGATAACAAGGAAGAGTCTGTCGCTGACGCAGGACGAAGCCCCGGTCTAAAAGCCGGTTTTCGATAGCGGCGGAACCACCATTTGAGCGAATTAAACTAGTTAGGAAGTCAACATGAAAACTTTTTCCGCTAAGGGCCATGAAGTCCAGCGTGATTGGTTCGTGATTGACGCGACGGACAAAGTCCTCGGACGTGTTGCCAGCGAAGTGGCACTCCGACTGCGCGGCAAACACAAACCGGAATTTACTCCACACGTTGATACCGGCGATTTCATCGTCGTCATCAATGCAGGCAAACTGCGCGTCACTGGCGCCAAGGCAACCGACAAGACGTACTTCCGTCACTCCGGTTACCCAGGCGGCATCTACGAAACAAATTTCCAGAAAATGCAACAGCGTTTTCCAGGTCGTGCGCTGGAAAAAGCGGTCAAGGGCATGCTGCCTAAGGGTCCGCTTGGCTACGCCATGATCAAGAAGCTCAAAGTGTACGCAGATGGCACCCATCCGCACACTGCGCAGCAACCTAAAGCACTTGAACTCTAAGGAATAGACATGATCGGTAACTACAATTACGGAACCGGCCGTCGCAAGAGTGCAGTGGCTCGCGTCTTCATCAAGTCCGGCTCCGGCCAGATCGTCGTCAACGGCAAGCCAGCGAATGAATACTTTTCGCGCGAAACCGGCCTGATGGTGATTCGCCAGCCACTGGAACTGACCAACCATGTCGAAACTTTCGACATCAAGGTCAATGTCAGCGGCGGCGGTGAATCCGGCCAGGCTGGCGCAGTTCGCCACGGCATCACTCGTGCACTGATCGACTACGATGCAACTTTGAAATCGGAGCTGTCCAAAGCCGGCTTCGTTACACGTGATGCACGTGAAGTTGAGCGTAAGAAGGTCGGTCTGCGCAAGGCACGCCGCGCAAAACAATTCTCCAAGCGCTAATCTACGCTTTCAGAATATCGAAAAGCCGCCAGGTTTGCGCCTGGCGGCTTTTTGTCATTTGCCGGGTCGTTTGTTGCGCTCTTTATCAAAAGGTAACATTGGGAAAAGCACTGCAGCGCCTGTGCCTGCAAGGAATTTCCGATTTCAATGTTAAGCCTCCTCAACGATTCATTGGCTGATAAAATAGCCAGCTCTTGGCGGCAATTTACCCAAGGCACCGGGTCCAACATCGTACGGTTTCCATATCGGGTTTGAAAAACCGGATTGGAAAGATGTACAGCTCCATGCAAGGAAAAGAAATGATCAAAGTCGGGATTGTGGGTGGTACGGGTTACACCGGAGTGGAGCTGCTGCGTTTGCTGGCAAGCCATCCGCATGCGCAATTGCAGGCGGTGACTTCGCGCAAGGAAGACGGCATGCCGATCGCCGACATGTATCCGTCCTTGCGCGGCCGCGTCGCGCTGGCGTTTTCTGCGCCGGAAAAAGCCAAGCTGACCGAGTGCGACGTGGTGTTTTTCGCCACCCCGCACGGCGTCGCCATGGCGCAGACGCCTGAACTGCTGGCCGCCGGCGTCAAGGTGATCGACCTGGCCGCCGATTTCCGCCTGCAGGACACCGCGGTGTTCGAAAAATGGTACAAGATGCCGCACAGCTGTCCCGAGCTGCTGAAGGAAGCCGTGTACGGCTTGCCGGAACTGAACCGCGCCGCCATCAAGGAAGCGCGCATCATCGGCAATCCCGGCTGTTATCCGACCACCATGCAGCTCGGCCTGGCGCCGTTGCTGAAGGCTGGCATGGTGGATGCTTCGCACCTGATCGCCGATTGCAAGTCGGGTGTATCCGGCGCCGGCCGCAAGGCTGAAATCGGCTTGCTGTTCTCGGAAGCCAGCGACAATTTCAAGGCTTACGGCGTATCCGGCCACCGGCATTCACCGGAAACGCTGGAGCAGCTCGGCAAGCTGACCGATCAGAAAGTCGGCCTGTTGTTTACACCGCACCTGGTGCCGATGATTCGCGGCATGCATTCCACCATCTACGCGCGCCTGATCAAGGATATCGACAATGCGGCCCTGCAGGCGCTGTTTGAAGATGCGTACAAGGATGAGCCGTTTGTCGATGTGATGCCGTTCGGCTCGCATCCCGAGACCCGCTCCACCCGTGCGTCGAACATGTTGCGGATCGCCTTGCACCGCCCGGACAACGGCGACACCGTGGTCGTGCTGGTCGTGCAGGACAACCTGGTCAAGGGCTCGGCCGGCCAGGCCGTGCAATGCATGAACCTGATGTTCGGCCTTGAAGAGACCACCGGGCTGCTGCATGTGCCGGTCATGCCATGATCGCAGTGTTTCGTTTGTATCCGTCCCTGAACGACCGGGCCGGCAGCGATGAAGTATAAATTGTGGGTTCGGCGCATGTCGATTTCGGCGCCGAAAATGACGGTGAAGAGCCATTACCCGTGGCCGCTGAAAGCGCTTTTCCTGGTGCTGGTGCTCGGCTTCGGCGGCGCGGTTGCGATGTGGATATATGACCTCGGGCGCGATTTTACCGGCCATAGTCCGATGGTCAGCAAACAGCAGCTGGCGGACCTGAATGAAAAAGTGAACGCCTTGACGGCGGAGCGTGACCGTTTCTCGAGCACCGTCAATGCGGCCGAAAGCCGGCTCAATATCGAGAAAGCGGCGCAAGAGCAGCTGGGCCAGCAGATCAAGGTGCTGGAAACCCAGAATGCGAAGCTGAAAGAAGACCTGGCGTTTTTCGAGGGCCTGTTGCCGAATGCAACCGGCAGCCAGGGCATCACGATCCAACGCCTGACCGCAGAGCTGTTGACGCCGACGCAATTGCGTTACCGGATGTTGATCATGCAGGGCGGGAAGGGTGCCAATTTTGTTGGAAATGTGCAACTATTGGTGACCGCGACAGTGGCAGGCAAAAGCACGGTGCTGATTTTCCCCGGCGCCAACGCCACGGCGGCAGAAAAGACCGCCTCGCAGCTGGATTTCAAGTACTACCAGCGCGTCGAGGCTGAACTGACTTTGCCGGAAGGCGCCGTGGTCAAGGCGATTCAGGCGAAGGTCATGGAAAAGGGCCAGATGCGGGCGCAGCAAACCTCTAATTTGTAAAAAGGAAACATCATGTTCAACCGTAAAGCAAAGAGCACTATCGATAGCTTGATTGGCTCGTCGACCAGCATCGAGGGCGATGTCCGTTTCAAGGGCGGTCTGCGCATCGACGGCAATGTGAAGGGCAATGTGGTCGCCGAGGCTGGCGAAACCAGCGTCCTGGTGATTTCCGAGAGCGCCAAGGTGGAAGGCGACGTGCGGGTCGCCCATCTGGTGGTCAACGGCGAGATCTGCGGCAATGTCTACTCCGCCGAACTGCTTGAATTGCAGCCGAAAGCCCGCATAACCGGTGATGTCAATTACAAGGCGCTGGAAATGCATAGCGGCGCGCTGGTAAGCGGCAAACTGACCCATGAACAGAATGTGGCCGAGCCGGTGCTGAAGCTTGCCATGTCGCAATCTGCTTAGATTTGGGCATTGCCTGCATGAATCCGGGCAAGCGCCTATAATGCAGTATTGTATGTCCCCCGCAGGAGCCAAAAATGAATGCTGTCGCTGAAATTCAAGATGTAGTCGCATCTCCGATCGTGTTTACCGATAGCGCCGCCGCCAAGGTTGCGCAACTGATCGAAGAAGAAGGCAATCCAGACCTCAAATTGCGCGTTTTCGTGCAGGGTGGCGGTTGCTCCGGTTTCCAGTATGGATTCACCTTCGATGAAATCGTCAACGAAGACGACACCACCATGAGTAAGAACGGTGTGCAGCTGTTGATCGATTCGATGAGCTATCAATACCTGGTCGGCGCTGAAATCGACTACAAGGACGACCTGGAAGGCGCGCAATTCGTGATCAAGAATCCGAATGCGACGACTACCTGCGGCTGCGGTTCTTCTTTCTCAGCCTGATTAAATAATCACGCAGTCCCGATACGCGGCTCTTGAGAAAAAGGACGCCGAGGAGAAATCCTCGAGCGTCCTTTTTTTATTGCATGGCGCTGATGGTTGATTGCGCTCCCGGCGGGATCCCGTCAGGCGGGATACAGCGCCCCCAGGATCCGTAAATCGCGCGCTCCGGTCACCAGCGGCAGGTTGCCAGGCCGGCGCTGGTCGAAACGCAGCGCCAGCCAGGCGAAAGCAACCGCTTCGACATGGTTGGGAGCAATGCCGAGCGCCTCGGTGGATTGCACGGCTGCCGCCAGATGGCGCTTTTGCAGCGCTTGCGCCAGCTGTTGCATCAGGTACGGGTTGTAGGCGCCGCCACCGCAGACATACACGGTTTGCGCTGCCGGCGCATGCTGTGCGATCGCATCGGCGATGGTGGTGGCGGTCAGCACTGCCAGCGTTGCCTGCACGTCAGCAGGGGCAAGCTGCGGCAAGCTGGCGAGGTGGCGCGCCAGCCAGGCATCGTGGAACAGGTCGCGCCCGGTGCTTTTGGGCGGCGCGGCGGCAAAATAGTCTTCCTTGCGCATGGCGTCGAGCAAGGCCGGCGCCGGCTGCCCGCTGGCCGCCCACAAACCGTTCTCATCGTAATCCTTGCCGTGATGGCGCTTGATCCATAAATCCATCAGGACGTTGCCTGGCCCAGTATCGAAGCCGATGACGTCGCGGCTTTGGCCCGGCGTTGCATGGTGATGCAGCACGCTGATATTGGCGATGCCGCCGATATTCACCACCACCCGGGTTTGCGCCGGATCGGCGAAGACAGCCTGGTGGAACGCCGGCACCAGCGGTGCGCCCTGGCCGCCGGCGGCGATGTCGCGGCTGCGGAAATCGGCGATGACGTCGATCCCGGTCAGTTCGGCCAGCAGCGCCGGGTTGTTGGCCTGGCGCGTGAAGCCCAATTCGGGCCGATGCCTGATGGTCTGGCCATGGACGCCGATGGCGCGGATCTGGTCTGGCCGCAAACCGGCATCCGCCAGCAAGCGCTCGACGCAAGCCGCATAGTGCGAACTCAAGGTATTGGCGACCAGCGCTTCGCGTTCGATTTCATTCTGGCCGGCGGTTTGCAGCGCCATCAGTTCGGCGCGCAGCGAGGCCGAAAACGGCATGTAGGCCGATGCCAGCGTGGCCACCGGATGCTGCGCCGGGGCGCTGGGAAATGCCGCGATGACGCCATCGACGCCGTCCAGGCTAGTGCCGGACATCAGGCCGATGAACAGGCTGCTATGGATAGTTGTAGGGGGCATAATAAAACCGTTGTGAGATCAGCTGATTTTACTAGCGACTCGACAACGGTTCTAAATTAATTCCAAAGTCAGCAAGGCCAAGGCTCGCCGAGCATTTATTTCGATGCCAGTTTGGCGGCCGGCAAGGGCGCTGCTTCGCTGCCGCTCAACAGGGTAAAACGATGGGTGATATCGGCCGCGACCGTCTTGAAGCGCTCGAGCTCGGCGCCGGCCAGCGGGCTGGCGGTAGGCACCACCACCGACATCGGGTCGCGCGGCTCGTTGGCAACGCGGAACTCGTAGTGCAGGTGCGGGCCGGTAGCCCAGCCGGTCATGCCGACATAGCCGATGACGTCGCCCTGGCTGACCTTGCCGCCTTTGCGCGAGGTTGGCGCAAAGCGGCTCATGTGCGCATACACCGTTGAGTATTTGCTATCGTGCTTGATGATGACCACATTGCCGTAGCCGCTTTCAACGCCGGCAAAGTCGATCACGCCGTCAGCAGTGGCATGGATAGGCGTACCCGCGGCGGCGGCGAAGTCGACCCCGGTGTGCTTTTTCCATTTGCCCAGGATCGGATGCACGCGCATCGAGAAGCCGGAAGAAATGCGGGTAAAGGTCAGCGGCGATTTCAGGAAAGCCTTTTTCAGCGACTTGCCGTCGAAACCGTAGTAGCCGCCCTGGCCGCTGCCGGGCTCGTCAAACCACACTGCCTGGAACGGCTTGCCGCCATTCACGAATTCGCCGGCAAGGATGCGGCCGGCGCGCAGGAACTGGCCGTTTTGCCAGAATGTTTCATAGGCGACATTGAAGTGGTCGCCGCGCTTCAGGTCGGAAGCGAAATTGATGTTGGTGCCGAACATGGCGACGATTTGCGAAGCTACGCTGTCTGGGATATCGGCGGCGTCGGTGGCGGCGAACAGCGAGGAGCGGATCACGCCGGTATGCATTTCGACGCGCCGCTCAAGCGCGGCGGTTTCTTCCGTCACGGTGAATTTATCGCCGTCGCGCTGGATCAGCAGGTTGGTGGGGGTATTATCGTCGCGGCCGTCGACGAGGGTTGCGCGCAGCATCTGCAGCACGCCGTCGTTGCTGGTCTGCGCCTGCACCGAGGTGCCGGCCTTGAGGCGCAGCATGGCGCGTGCGCGGCTGTCCGACTTGATGAAATTGCTGGCCTCGTCGTCGTCCACGCCGAGCCGCGTCAGCAAAGCCGCCAAGGTGTCGCTGGCGCGCATTTTGTCTTCGGCAACATAAAGTTGTTGCTGAGCTTCAAGTTTTGCGATCTGCTCGCTGAGGCTAGGCAATTCCAGTTCGGCGGAAATCGCCCGCACCGAGACTTCGTCGGGATCCGTTGGCAGCGGAGCAACACCGGCTGCGCCAAACGCAATCAGGGTCAGCACCACGGCGGAAGCGGAGACGATACGGGTTTTACGCGAGGAATCAGTAAACAACGCGGGTATCTGCTTGAAAAACGGCTTGATCCTGGACCGCAAGTTGATGATTTTATCTTTGAGAGACATGCAATACGTTAAAATTTGCCGTTTGCTACCGATTCTTGTGTTGTTGTTTGTTTGATTGAACGACTTGCGGCGGGTTAAAAGGATCAGGGATTATACCTTAGGGTACCTTGTGCGACTGTAGGAATGGTCCGATTTATGGTAACCCTTTGTATTCGTTTCCCTTTACATCCGCAATTTCCGTTCCGTGCAGGCAGAGGCGCAGCTTTTCAGATTTCATTTTCGCTGGATTTTTATTTCCCATATGGCTCACGATTCCCACAACGCATCACCGAAGGCAGCCGCTGCTGTTGAAAACACCCCCCTGGTCCTGTCGGACCGGACCCAGGAGGCGCTGGCGATCACCAAACGCGGCGTCGACGAACTGCTGATCGAGAGCGACTTTGCGCGCAAGCTGCAGCGTTCCGAACAGAGCGGCAAGCCGCTGCGCATCAAGCTGGGCCTGGACCCGACCGCGCCCGACCTGCACCTTGGCCACACGGTGGTGCTGAACAAGATGCGGCAGCTGCAGGACCTCGGCCACAACGTGATTTTCCTGATCGGCGACTTTACCTCGATGATCGGCGATCCGTCCGGACGCAATGCGACGCGGCCGCCGCTGACCCGCGAACAGATCGAAGAAAACGCCAAGACCTATTTTGCCCAGGCCAGCCTGGTGCTGGACCCGGCGCGAACTGAAATCCGTTATAACTCGGAATGGTCGGACAAGCTCGGCGCGCGCGGCATGATCCAGCTGTCCGCCAAATACACGGTGGCGCGGATTCTTGAACGTGAAGACTTCACCAAGCGTTTCAAGGCCGGTACGCCGATTTCGGTGCACGAACTGCTGTACCCGCTGATGCAGGGCTACGATTCGGTGGCGCTGGAGTCGGACCTGGAACTGGGCGGCACCGACCAGAAATTCAACCTGCTGGTCGGCCGCGAGCTGCAGAAGGATTACGGCCAGGAGCCGCAATGCATCCTGACCATGCCTTTGCTGGAAGGACTGGACGGCGTCGAGAAGATGTCCAAGTCCAAGGGCAACTACATCGGCATCACGGAGCCGGCCAACACCATGTTCGCCAAGGTGATGAGCATTTCCGACGTCATGATGTGGCGTTATTACGAGCTGCTGTCGTTCAAGTCGCTGGCGCAGATCGCCGGCTACAAGGCGCAGGTCGAAGGCGGCCAGAATCCGCGCGACATCAAGGTGGCGCTGGCGCAGGAAATCGTGGCGCGCTTCCATAACCAGCAAGCGGCGGAAGACGCCTTGAGCGATTTCAATAACCGCGCCAAGGGCGGCATCCCGGACGACATTCCCGAGTTGACCCTGAGCGGTGCGCCGCTGGGCATCGGCCAGTTGCTGAAACAGGCCAATCTCTGCCCGTCGACCTCGGAAGCGCTGCGCATGGTGGAGCAGGGCGGCGTGCGGATCGATGGCGCCGTGGTCAGCGACAAGGGTTTGAAAGTCGAGGCTGCCACCTTCGTGATACAGGTCGGCAAGCGCAAGTTCGCCCGGGTCAACCTGACGGCATGATCGGCCTGCTGCAACGGGTCAGCCACGCCAGCGTGGTGGTGGACGGCGCCACGGTCGGCGCTATCGAGGGCGGCCTGATGGTCTTGCTGTGCGCGGAGCGCGGCGACCGCGAAAAGGAAGCCGATGCGCTGCTGGCCAAGCTGCTGGCGTATCGCGTGTTCGCCGACGACGCCGGCAAGATGAACCGCAGCCTGAGCGACATCGGCGGCGGCCTGCTGCTGGTGCCGCAATTTACGCTGGCGGCGGACACCCAGTCAGGAACCCGGCCCTCGTTCACGCCGGCGGCGGCGCCGGAAGACGGCCGCCGCCTGTTCGACTATTTCGTCGGCCAGGCGGCAAGCCGGCACAAGCAGGTCGCGACCGGCTGTTTTGGCGCCGACATGAAAGTGTCTTTGACCAATGATGGTCCGGTGACTTTCTGGCTGCAGGTAAAACCGCCGGCCGCCAAAGCGTAAACCGTTTTTGCTGTAGCCTGACAACTTTACGACAGGAGCTTATCGTGAACCTCTGGAGCCATTCTTTCAACGACGGTGCATATATTCCCGGCGAATTTGCTTTCGCGGTGGTGCATCCCGAGACCCATGTCACGCTGTCCGCCAACCATAACCCGCACCTGGGCTGGGGCGAACCGCCGGCCGGCACGAAATCGCTGGTGCTTATCTGCCACGATCCCGATGTGCCCTCGCGCGGCGACGACGTCAACCAGGACGGCAAGATCGTGCCGGCCGACCTGCCGCGCGTCGATTTTTTCCACTGGGTGCTGGTCGACCTGCCGCCGCATGCGACTTCGATAGAAGCCGGAACCTTCAGCGATCGCGTCATCTCGCGCGGCAAGCCCGGCCCGGAAATCTATGGCAGCCCGATCCCTGGCGCGCGCCACGGCCTGAACGACTACACCGGCTGGTTTGCCGGCGATGCGGCGATGGGCGGCGATTATTTTGGCTACGACGGCCCATGCCCGCCATGGAACGACGAGACTGCGCACCGTTACATTTTTACCCTGTACGCGCTGGACATCGCGCGCTTGCCGGTAGACGGCAAATTTACCGGACAGCAGGCGCTGGCCGCCATGCGCGGACACATCCTGGCCGAGACATCCATCGTCAGCCTGTACACCCTGAATCCGGCCTTGTAAGCAGCAATCCTGCAGGAAGCCCATGCCAACCACCGAAATCCTGCTGATACGCCACGGCGAAACCGACTGGAACCTGGAGCGCCGCCTGCAAGGCCACCTGGATATCCCGCTCAATCCGGCAGGCCGGCGCCAGGCGCTGGCATTGGCGCGCAGCCTGGATGGCCTCGCCCTGGACGCCATTTTTTGCAGCGACCTGCAGCGCGCGCAACAAACCGCGGCGCCCTTGGCCGAGGCGAGCGGCATGGCCCTGCGCCTCGAAACCGGATTGCGCGAGCGTTGCTACGGCGCGCTGGAAGGCTTGCGTTACCCGGAAGCTGCCGAACGCTTTCCTGATGCCTACGCGGCGTTGATGGCGCGCGATATCGATGTCCGTTATCCGGCCGGCCAGCACGTGGCGGAAACCATGAGCGAATTCTACGCAAGGGTGGCGGCGGTCCTGCCAGCATTGCTGGCGGCGGGTGATCTGCGCCAGATCGCGATAGTGACCCATGGCGGCGTACTCGACTGCATATACCGTCTTGCCCACCAGCTGCCGCTGGAGCAGGCGCGCAGTTGCGATATATTCAACGCCAGCATCAACCGCCTGAGCTGGAACCCCGAATGGCCGCAGCCATTGCGGGTGGACGGCTGGGGCGACGTGGCGCACCTGGACGCCTTGTCGCTGGACGAAATCGATCAATGAGCCCGGCTTGCCGCGCCAATGCAGCCAGTGTTTTGCCGCTTATGTTGGGCTTCGGCGGCAAGTCCCGAAAATCGCTATAAATCTGTATAAGCTCTTGCAAAAACAGTTGCGATAAAAGCAGTGTGCTTGTGCTAATCTTGCTGACAAGAATTAAAACAACAGCGGGACCGCCAGCATGAAACTTAACCTCTTTCCCTCCTGGACTCAGCGTGCCGCTGAGCCTGAACCATTGGTCGAAGCGGCCGCGGGGAAACAGAGCGCGCCCGCTGCGCCGGCGCTGAACGATGAGCAGCTGGCGCTGGTCGGCGTATTGCACCAGCTGCTGCAAACCTTGCCCCAAGCCTATAGCGGCCGTGAAAGCGTGAAGCGGCTGTGCCAGATGATCCTGCCTGCCAGTCCGCATATCCGGCTGGTGTGGGTGGGATTCTGCCAGGACGATTCGGAAGCGACCATCAAGCCGGCGGCGATTGTCGGCCCGGCGCGGGGCGAGTCGGATCATTGGCAGCTGGCCAAGGATTGTTTTGACTACGTGGCGCCGTTTGCCCAGGTCGCCGATTGGGAGGCCGGCCACGACAGTGACTTCCATGCGCTCTTTACACCCTGGCAAGCGCACCCTGAGCACTGCTCCGCCAAGGCCGCGCTGGCCATACCGCTGCGTTCGGAAAAAGCCCGCATGCACGGCATGATGGTGTTTTACGCCGATAGCGAGGATTATTTTTCAGAAACCGGGTTTGCTTCGTTCCAGGCTTTCGGCCATGTGTGCGAAGTGATCTGGAAGCAATCCAATTTGTCGCACCTGCTCACGCGCCAGGTGCAGCTTGATTCGCTGACCGGCTTGCTGACACGGCGCCGCATCGTGCATGTCTATGAGGAAGCGGTAGCCGCCACCGCCGTCGATGAGTCGCCGCTGTCGATCCTGTATTGCCAGCTGGACGATTTCCACAAGATCAACGACCTGTACGGCTGGGCGGTGGCCGACAATATCCTGGCGGCATTCGCCAAGGATACCGGCGCCCAGCTGCGCAAGACCGACAGCGGCGGCCGCTGGAACGCCACCGAATTCCTGTATGTGTTGCCGGCGACCGACACCGTCGATGCCGACAACCTCGCCGAGACTTTTCTCGGCCATTTCAAGCACCATCCGGTGAACATCGAAAACTGGTCGATCCGGCTCGCGCTGTCGATAGGAGTGGCCACTTACGGCGCCGACGGCCGCGGCCTGGATGAACTGATCCATTACGCCACCCAGCACCTGCGCAGCTCCGCCGAAGACGAACTTTGATTGTGCAAAACCCCGCTTGCTTCGGCAATCGGGATAAAATGACGCCTTTCCCTTTCGATTTCATCCCGAGTCAGCGACGCCGCCGTGAATATTGGCCCTTATTTCCTTCGTAACAACGTCTTTGTGGCGCCCATGGCGGGCGTCACGGACAGACCGTTCCGGCAGCTCTGCAAAGAGCTGGGCGCCGGCTACGCGGTGTCGGAAATGGCTGCCTCCAATCCGCGCCTGTGGCAGACCGAGAAGACTTCGCGCCGCATCAACCACGACGGCGAGATGGAGCCGCGGGCGGTGCAGATCGCCGGCGCCGATCCGCTGATGCTGGCGGAGTGCGCAAAATACAATGTCGACCACGGTGCGCAAATCATCGACATCAACATGGGATGCCCGGTCAAGAAAGTGTGCAACAGCTGGTGCGGTTCGGCTTTATTGCAGGATGAGCAACTGGTGGCACGGATACTGGAAGCGGTGGTGGGCGCGGTCGACGTCCCGGTTACGTTGAAATTCCGCACCGGCTGGGACCGTCTCAACAAGAACGCCTTGCGTATCGCGCGGCTGGCGCAAGCCAGCGGCATCGCCATGCTGACCTTGCACGGCCGTACCCGCGCTGACGGTTATAGCGGCGACGCCGAATACCAGACCATTGCCGCAGTCAAGGCAGCGGTCACGATCCCGGTAGTGGCCAACGGCGACATCACGACGCCCGAAAAAGCACGGCAAGTGCTGGAGTACACCAAGGCCGACGCCATCATGGTGGGGCGGGCGGCGCAGGGCCGGCCATGGATTTTCCGCGAGATCGAGCACTATCTGCGCACCGGGGAATATTTGCCGGCGCCGCTGGTGACGGAAGTGCAACAGCTGATGGATGAACATCTGCGTGCGCATTATGGATTTTATGGCGACTACTTGGGGGTGCGTACCGCCCGCAAGCATATCGGCTGGTATGTGCGCGATTTGCCTGGTGGAGAGGCTTTCCGGCAACGCATGAACCTGCTGGAAGATTGCGGCCAGCAGCTGGCCGCAGTAAATAGCTTCTTCGAATCGCAGTTTGCGTTTGGGGAGCGGTTACAATACGGGGTGGCCGAGCAGATGCTGGCGGCCTGAATCAGATCAACAAGAAACAGGACCAGGATTTCCCCCAGCAAGGCGGGCATGACGCCGTCGACGGAACGCTGATGGAATGCCGAAATCCTGAAAAAAAGAATAGTAAAAAAGAATGAGCAAAGAAAGTATCCAAGACGTGGTGAAGCAAAGCCTTGAAAAATATTTCAAGGACCTGGGCGAGCAGCCGCCGTCGAACGTGTATGACATGGTGATTTCCACGGTTGAAAAACCGGTGCTGGAAGCCGTGATCGCGCGCGCCGAAGGTAATCAGTCGCATGCAGCCGAAATGCTGGGCATCAATCGCAACACCCTGCGCAAGAAATTGCAGCAGCACGGTCTTTTGTAACAGGCAGTTCCAAGGATCCGCGGCGCCAAGCCAGGACCGACAGCAGGCCGCAGTTCTCGCCGAGACAGGCACCAGGGCTGTATTTATCCGTTTCCCTTCCCTTCCAGAGTTTCCATCATGATTAAACAAGCCCTCATTTCCGTATCCGACAAAACCGGGATACTTGATTTCGCAAAAGAGCTGTCGGCGCTGGGTGTGAACATTCTGTCGACGGGCGGCACCGCCAAGCTGCTGGCCGACAACGGCATCAAGGTGACTGAAGTGGCGGATTACACCGGTTTCCCGGAAATGCTCGACGGCCGCGTCAAGACCCTGCATCCGAAAGTGCATGGCGGCATCCTGGCCCGCCGTGATTTCCCCGAGCATGTCGCGGCCCTGGCGCAGCACCAGATTCCGGTGATCGACATGGTGGTGGTCAATCTCTACCCGTTCCAGCAGACCATCGCCAAGGAGCAGTGCTCGCTGGAAGACGCGATCGAGAATATCGATATCGGCGGCCCTGCCATGCTGCGTTCGTCGGCCAAGAACCATAAGGATGTGATCGTGCTGTGCGATCCCAGCGATTACGCCGGCGTGCTGGCCGAGCTCAAGGCGCACGACGGCGAAGTCGGCTACGGCACCAAATTTGCGCTGGCGAAGAAGGTGTTTGCCCATACCGCTCAATACGACGGCGCCATCACCAACTATTTCACTTCGCTGGGCGAAGACAAGCAGCACACTACCCGCAGCGCCTATCCGGCGACGTTGAACCTGCATTTCGAAAAGGTGCAGGAAATGCGTTACGGCGAAAACCCGCACCAGTCGGCGGCGTTTTACCGCGATACCCGCCATGTTGAAGGTGCGCTGGCCAACTACAGGCAGTTGCAGGGTAAAGAGCTGTCCTACAACAATATCGCCGACGCCGATGCGGCGTGGGAATGCGTCAAGACTTTCAACGAAACTGCATGCGTCATCATCAAGCACGCCAATCCCTGCGGCGTCGCCATCGGCAACAATCCGCTGGAAGCGTATAGCAAGGCGCTGCAAACCGATCCGACTTCAGCCTTTGGCGGCATCATCGCCTTCAACCAGGAACTCGACGGTAATGCCGCCGAAGCCGTCGCCAAGCAGTTCGTCGAAGTCATCATCGCGCCGTCCTTCACGGAACAGGCGAAGCAGGTTTTTGCCGCCAAGCAGAATGTACGCTTGCTGGAAATCCCGCTAGCGCACGCTATCAACCTGCATGATTTCAAGCGGGTCGGCGGCGGCCTGCTGGTGCAATCACCGGATGCGCGCAACGTCGCCCTGAGCGAACTCAAGGTGGTAAGCAAGAAGCAGCCGACCCAGCAACAGCTGCAGGACCTGATGTTTGCCTGGCGCGTCGCCAAGTTCGTCAAGTCGAACGCCATCGTGTTTTGCGGCAATGGCATGACCTTGGGCGTCGGCGCCGGCCAGATGAGCCGGGTTGATTCGGCCCGCATTGCTTCGATCAAGGCGCAGAATGCCGGTTTGTCGCTGGTCGGTTCGGCGGTCGCCTCGGATGCGTTTTTCCCGTTCCGCGACGGCCTCGATGTCGTGGTCGACGCCGGCGCCACCTGCGTGGTGCAGCCAGGCGGTTCGATGCGCGACCAGGAAGTGATCGACGCCGCCGACGAACATGGCGTCGTCATGCTGCTCACCGGCACCCGCCACTTCCGTCACTAAGTAGCAGCGACCGGCGCTTCGTGCTTGCCACGGCGAAGCGCTTCGGTCATTGTCTGGTTAGAGCTCATTTCATCAATATTCGTGAGATGCGTTCTTGCCAGAAGAGGCGCTGGCAAGGCGCGCGACGCGTCCGATAGCGGTGCTATCGGCAAGGAGCGCAACGCGGCCAGCGCCTCTTCTGGCAAGAACCCTTCGGGAACGGGCAATTTGGGCGTATTGCTGCGTTGCGCCGCTTGCCAAGGGGTGTAGCAGGGAATTCGGACAGCATGCTGTCCGCCTGCGGAACGGTTTCCGCTTGCAAGCGGAAACGCGACCGGCAAGGGCCACCCTTGGCTGCGCGGCGCGCCTTGCACTACCTCCCAAATTGCCGCGTTCGCACTCACGAATATTGATGAAATGAGCTCTATATGAAAATCCTCGGTATCGACCCCGGTCTGCGGACCACCGGCTTTGGCGTCATCGACAAGCAGGGCAGCAAGCTCAGCTATATTGCGTCGGGCACCATCAAGACCCCGGATGCCGATCTGCCGCAACGCCTGAAGGTAATCCTGGCCAGCGTTTCGGAAGTCATCCGCACCTATGCGCCGGATTGCTCGGCGATCGAAAAAGTCTTCGTCAACGTCAATCCGCAATCGACGCTGCTGCTGGGGCAAGCCCGCGGCGCAGCGATTTGCGCCTTGGTCAGCGCGGATTTGCCGGTGGCTGAATATACCGCCTTGCAGATCAAGCAGGCGGTCGCCGGCCATGGCAAGGCGCAAAAGCAGCAGGTGCAGGACATGGTGCAGCGGCTGCTGCAGCTGCCGGGGTTGCCTGGCACCGATGCCGCCGATGCGCTGGCGGTGGCGATCTGCCACGCCCACAGCGGCGAGGCACTGGCGCATCTGAGTGCGCTGGCGCCGGGCCTGGCCAAGAAGGGCTTGCGGGTGCGCGGCGGCCGGCTGGTGGGTTAAGCCGCTGTCGTGGTCATCGCCGTTCCCGATTCTGGTGCATTGTTTGAAGCTGGTTCTTGTCGCTACAATAGGAATTAATTCTATTCCACCATCCGCAGCCGTTTATCCCGCGCTATCAAGCCGCCTACTCCTCGCTTTATCTGCGATTTGTCTCATTTTGCGTATCGGAAGCCTCGTTCAATTGTGAACCTTTGTTTCCGCAAAATTACGGCAAACACATGTGTATATCTGAGAGCTGACATTTACATATAGCGCTAAGTCCTTCATTTATTTGGTAATTCAAAATAAGGGCACTCTCGGCCGATTGTGAGATACCAGCGCTAAGTCATTGACTTTACTCGGATATCTTGCAATTGCAGGCAGCTAAATGGCTTGACCTAGAATAGTGCATCCTCTAAAGTGGGTGGAAGTGTGGAAAAGTGTTTTTTTGTGGGGCATTTTTACTTGCTGCCAGAGAATTTTTTCAAGATTGATTAAGGAGCGTGTGCGGTGTTTCAGGGGGCGTCAGCATTAAATCTCGATGCGAAAGGGCGGATGGCAGTGCCGTCCAAGCATCGTGACGCGCTCACCGTTCAGTGCGAGGGGCGCTTGACGCTTACCAAACACCCGCATGGCTGCCTGCTGCTGTTTCCCCGTCCGACCTGGGAGAGCCACCGCGAACAGATCGCTGCGTGGCCAATGTCGGCGCGCGCCTGGCAGCGGATTTTCCTTGGCAACGCCTCCGACGTCGAGCTTGACTCCGCCGGCCGGATCCTGGTGGCGCCGGAGCTGCGTTCGGCCGTCGGCCTGACGCGCGAGGTGATGCTGCTGGGCATGGGAAGCCATTTCGAGATTTGGGATGCAGCCAAGCTGGCTGAGAGCGAGTCGCAAGCAGTTGCGGCTGGCATGCCCGAAGTGTTAAGCAATTTTTCGTTCTGACGGGCCGGCCATGAGTGAACCAGTGGTGCCCGAGTTCCAGCACCGCACCGTGTTATTGGATGAGGCTGTCAGTGCGTTGGCGATCGTCGGTGCGCGCGCGGACGGCATCTATGTCGACGGTACTTTCGGCCGTGGCGGCCACAGCCGCAAGATTTTGCAGAGCCTGGGGCCGCGCGGCCGCCTGATCGCTTTCGACAAGGATCCGCAGGCCATCGCTACCGCGGCCGAGATTGCCGATCCGCGTTTCGAGATCGTGCACGACAGCTTTGCGACGATGGCGCAGGCATTGCAGGAAAGAGGCATACAACAAGTCGACGGAGTGTTGCTGGACCTGGGCATCTCGTCGCCGCAGGTGGACGACGCCAGCCGCGGATTCAGTTTCCGCGCCGACGGCCCGCTCGACATGCGCATGGATACGACGCGCGGCATGTCGGCAGCAGCCTGGCTGGCAGTCGCAGATGAACAAACAATCGGAAAGGTGGTACGTGATTATGGGGAAGAACGGTTTGCTGTTCAGATTGCAAAGGCGATTGTTGCTAGCCGGACAGTCCAGCCCATTACTGGCACACGACAGCTTGCCCAGATCGTGGCAAACGCCGTCAAGACCCGCGAGAAAGGCAAAGACCCGGCCACTCGCACCTTTCAGGCTATACGGATTTTCATCAATCAAGAGCTTGAAGAACTCGAGATAGTACTGGATCAGGCATTTCGGCAGATGGCCCAGCAAGGGAGATTAGTCGTGATCAGCTTTCATTCGCTGGAAGATCGGATCGTCAAGCAGTTCATGGCTTCCAAAGCCAGGCTGCCGCAGCCCGACCGTCGCCTGCCGATTCGCGCGGTCGACCTGCCGCAGCCGGAATTGAAGCTGGTGGCCAGGATCAAGCCGTCCGATACCGAAGTCGCCGACAATCCGCGCGCGCGCTCCGCCATCATGCGGGTCGGTGAACGTCTGGCTGCACCTGCTGGAGTCCAGCCGTGAGCGGGCGCCTCAATTTTGTCCTGGCCCTGGCGCTGGTGCTATGTGCATTGGCGCTGGTCAACGCCCAGTACCAGGCGCGCCAGCTGTTCATTGAACTGGAGCGGACCGCCAGCCAGTCGCGCCAGCTGGACATCGAATGGGCCCAATTGCAGCTTGACCAGTCGACGCTGGGCAAGAACGCCAGGATCGAAGCCAGCGCCACGCGCGACCTGAACATGGTGCCGTTGACTGCTGCCCGCACCCAATACCTGACGGTGGGGGAAAAATGACGCGTAATCCCCCGCGCAGCTCGCACACAGGACGCATTGCCGCCGGCAAGGGAGTGCCGTTTTCGGCCAGCCCCATGCTCAAGGTCAAGCTGCCGGCATGGCGCTCGCGGGTAGTCTTGTTCGCCATGTTTGCGGCCTTCCTGGCGCTGATCGTGCGCGCTCTGTGGCTGCAAGGCATTTCCACCGATTTCCTGCAAAAGCAAGGCGCTTCGCGCTATGCGCGCACCCTGGAGCTGCCGGCCACGCGCGGCAAGATCACCGACCGCAACGGCCAGGTGCTGGCGTCGTCGGTGCCGGTCAAGGCGATCTGGGCGATTCCCGAAGATGTGCAGGCCGCGCCGAAAGAAAAGCTGCAGGCATTGGCGAAACTGCTCGACATGAGCTACGCCGAACTCAGCAAGAAACTCGATTCCGACCGCAATTTCGTCTACCTCAAGCGCCAGGTAGAGCAAGACGTTTCCGACCAGATCGTCAAGCTTGGCATCGACGGCATCGAGACCCGCAAGGAATACAAGCGCTTCTATCCGGAAGGCGAGGTGATGGCGCACGTGGTCGGTTTTACCAATGTGGAAGACGCCGGCCAGGACGGCATGGAATTGTCGCAGCAGAAAAACCTCGCCGGCACGACCGGCAGCCGGCGCGTCATCAAGGACCGCCTGGGCCGCATTGTCGAGGATATCGAGGCGGTCAAGGAACCGCATGACGGCAAGGACCTGGTGCTGTCGATCGACAGCAAGATCCAGTACATCGCGTTTACTCAATTAAAAGAAGCCGTGGCCAAGAGCAAGGCCAAGGCTGGTGGCATCGTCGTGGTCGACGCCAAGACCGGCGAGGTGCTGGCGCTGGCCAACCTGCCCAGCTACAACCCGAATGACCGCTCGGTGCTGACCGGCGCGCAATTGCGCAACCGCGTGATGACCGACACCTTCGAGCCGGGCTCGACCCTGAAGCCGTTTACCGTGGCGCTCGCGCTCGACACCAACCGGGTGCAGGCCACCACCACCTTCCAGGTGCCCGACAAGATGACCATCGGCACCGCGACCGTGGGCGATTCCCATCCGCATCCGGTGTGGACCATGAGCGTTGCGCAGATCATCCAGAAATCCTCGAATATCGGCACCGCCAAGATCGCGCTGCAAATGCCGGCGGAGGAAATGTGGGAAATGTTCACCACGGTCGGCCTCGGCCAGCAACCGAAATTCGGCTTCCCCGGCGCTGTCGCCGGCCGGGTGCGTCCTTTCAAGTCATGGCGGCCGATCGAGCAGGCCACCATGAGCTATGGCCATGGCATCTCGGTATCCCTGATCCAGATGGCCCACGCTTACACGATCTTTGCGCGCAACGGCGACCTGATCCCGCTGTCGTTCCAGAAAGTCAGCGAACCTCCGGTCGGCCAGCGCGTGGTTTCTGAAAAGACCGCGCTCACCATGCGCGCCATGCTGGAGCGGGTCACCGCGCCGGGCGGCACTGCGCCTAAAGCGCAAGTGCCGGGTTACCGCGTGGGCGGCAAAACCGGCACCGCCTACAAGATAG
Organism: Collimonas sp. OK412; assembly: GCF_900112135.1. Lineage (GTDB taxonomy): Bacteria > Pseudomonadota > Gammaproteobacteria > Burkholderiales > Burkholderiaceae_D > Collimonas > Collimonas rhizosphaerae. The sequence continues at coordinate 131,171 of NZ_FOLC01000009.1, read as the reverse complement.
AAGGCGGCAAATATGTCAAAAAATATATCGCCGATTTCGTCGGCTTTGCACCGGCTTCTGACCCGCGCCTGATTATTGCCGTGATGGTGGACGAACCTAGCGTCGGTTCGCATTTCGGCGGCGATGTGGCCGCACCGGTATTCGCGACGGTTGCGGCGAATGCCTTGCGGGCGCTGAACGTGTCGCCGGATTCTACCGTCACCGACATCATCATCCCGACCGACGGTCCGCAGGAGGGCTTGTGACGAAGCCTAAGCTACAGCAATTGCCAGAGATCCAGCAATGGCTGGGCAGCGTTGCCCCGGCAGGTGCGGAGCTGGTGTCGGACTCGCGCAAGGTGAAAGCCGGCGACGTGTTCTTTGCCTATCCGGGCGATGCCGCGGATGGCCGCGCCTATATTGCACAAGCGCTGGAAAACGGCGCCTGCGCGGTACTGTACGAGAAAGAGAAATTTGCCTGGGACACGGCCTGGCGGGCTCCGCATCGCGCAGTGAGCGGACTCAAGCAGCTCAGCGGCGAGATCGCCCACGGTTATTACGGCCAGGCGGACCAGGGCATGCTGGTGGTGGCCGTCACCGGCACCAATGGCAAGACTTCGTGCACCCAATGGCTGGGCCATGCGCTGTCGCACCTGGGCCAGGCTACCGGCGTGATCGGTACCCTGGGTACAGGGATCTATACACAAGGCGAGCGCGGCGAATTCGAGGAAACCGGCAACACCACGCCGGACGCGCTGCTGCTGCAGCAAACGCTCAACGGCATGCGGCGGCAAGGCGCGACCGCACTGGCGATCGAAGCATCGTCGATCGGCCTGGAGCAGGGACGCCTGAACGGCTTGCATGTCGACATCGCCCTGTTCACCAATTTCACGCGCGATCATCTGGACTACCACGGCGACGAGCAGCACTACGAAGCCGCCAAGCGCATGCTGTTCGACTGGCCCGGACTGCGGCACGCGGTGATCAATCTCGACGACGCCATGGGTTTGCGCCTGGTGAAACATCTGCAGCAGAAGCAACCGGCAATTCCGGTGATCGGCTACAGCTGCGAGGAACTGGCGACGCCGACGGGTGTTCCTGCGGCCGGCGCTCCGGCGGCCGGCGCCCCGGTGCTGCGCGCCTCGGCGATCCGCACCAATGCCAACGGCACGGCGTTCCACGTCGATTCGCCTTTCGGTTCGGCGCAAGTCAAGACGCAGCTGGTGGGACAGTTCAATGTCAGCAATGCACTGGGCATCCTGGGCGTGCTGCTGGCAAAAGGCGCGGCCTGGGACGCCGCGCTGAATGCGATTGAACTGTTGGTTGCGGTGCCGGGTCGAATGCAGCAGTTCGGCGGCCAGGACGCGCCGCTGATAGTGATCGATTATGCACATACCCCTGATGCGCTGGAAAAAACCTTGAATACCTTGCGGCAAGTAACGCAGCAGCGCAACGGCGAGTTGTGGTGCGTATTCGGTTGCGGCGGCGATCGCGATCCCGGCAAGCGGCCGCAGATGGGCGCCGTGGCGGAACGCGCGGACCACGTCATCGTCACCAGCGACAATCCCCGCAGCGAAGAACCCGCCGTCATCATCAGCCAGATCCTGGCCGGGATGAAAGCGCCGCAGGCAGCGCAGGCGCTGGAAGACCGCGCTGCCGCGATTTTATGGGCGGTGCGACATGCGGCCAAGGCCGATGTGGTCTTGCTGGCAGGCAAAGGACATGAGACTTACCAGGAAATAAAAGGAAAGAAATTGCCGTTTCTAGATGCCGACCATACCGCGCTGGCCCTGGCTGCGCGCGCCACGATGAAAGGCGGCAACATATGAAGACTTCATTGCAGCAACTGCAATCGTGGCTGGGATTGCCGCCGGCAGGCGCCGCCAGCCAGGTCGCGGTAAACGGCTTGTGCACCGACAGCCGTGCGGTGACGCCAGGTTCACTGTTTGTCGCCTTGCGCGGCGAGCGCTTCGACGCCCACGATTTCCTGGAACAGGTAGTGGCCCAGGGCGCCGCTGCAGTGGTGGTGGAGCGCGACCCAGGCACGCTGGCAGTGCCGGCGCTGGTGGTAAGCGATACCAGGGCCGCGCTGGGCAGGATAGGACAGTGCTGGCGGCAGCAATTCACGCTGCCCCTGATTGCCGTCACCGGCAGCAACGGCAAGACCACGGTAAAGGAAATGATTGCCGCGATCCTGGTCGCGGCTTTTGGCGTCGACAAGTCACTGGCGACACGTGGCAATTTCAATAATGAGATTGGCGTGCCGCTGACCTTGCTGCGGCTTGACGCCGGCCACCAGGCCGCCGTGATCGAGCTGGGCATGAACCATCCTGGCGAAATTGCGTTGCTGACGGCATTGGCGGAGCCGACGGTGGGGCTGGTCAACAATGCTCAGCGCGAGCACCAGGAATTCATGGCCAGCGTGGCGGCGGTCGCCGAGGAAAACGGCAGCGTGATCCGCGGCCTGCCGGCCAGCGGCATCGCGGTGTTTCCGGCTGACGATCCCTATACCGGACTGTGGCGCGGTTACGCCGCCGGCAAGGCCGGCAGCATCAGTTTCGGCCTCTCGCCTGATGCCGATGTCAGCTGCAGCTACGCCAGCGCGGCGCATGGCTTCGGCAGCGACCTGATCGTTACCTTCGCCACTGCGGGAGGTCCGCAAATATATGCATTGCAGCTGGCTGCCGCCGGCGAACACAATGTGCGCAACGCGCTTGCCGCGATCGCCTGCACCCTGGCGATCGGCGTCGACGTCGCGGCGATCAAGCGCGGCCTGGAAACATTCGTGCCGGTCAGCGGCCGCCTGCAACGCAAGCTGGCGACAGTCGCCGGCTGCGCCGGGGCGCTGGTGATCGACGACACCTACAACGCCAACCCGGATTCAGTGCGGGCCGCCATCGATGTGCTGGCGCAGGCAGGCGCGCCGCGTTTGCTGGTGCTGGGCGACATGGGCGAAGTCGGCAACGAAGGCGGCAAGTTTCACCAGGAGATCGGCGCTTACGCGCAGCAGCGCGGCATCACCCGGCTCTTTACCTTGGGCGAGCTGGCGGCCGACGCCAGCGCGGCCTTCGGTCCGCAAGCACAACACTTTAACGACATCGCAGCGTTGCTAGCCGCGCTCGATGCGACCATGACGCCGGACACCACGGTGCTGATCAAAGGGTCGCGTTTCATGAAAATGGAACGCGCTGTCCAGCACCTGGCCGGTACAACATCTGAGGGGATTCACTAACATGCTGCTATGGCTGGCACAAAATTTCCAGCAGGATTTCAGTTTCCTGCGCGTCTTCAACTTCATCACCTTTCGCGCCGTGTTCGCGACGTTGACGGCGTTGATGATCGGCCTGATCGCGGGACCTGGCGTGATCCGCATGCTGGCGCGCCTGAAGGTAGGCCAGGCGGTGCGCACCGACGGTCCGCAGACGCACCTGGTCAAATCCGGCACGCCGACCATGGGCGGCGTGCTGATCCTGATCGCGATCGGCATCTCGACCTTGCTGTGGAGCGACCTGGGCAACCGTTTTGTCTGGATCGTACTGGTAGTGACGCTGGGTTTCGGCACCATTGGCTGGGTCGACGATTACCGCAAGGTGGTCTACAAGGATCCGAACGGCATGCGTTCGCGCGAAAAGTATTTCTGGCAATCGGTGATCGGCGTCGTCGCCGCGATCTACCTGGCGTTCTCGGTCTCGGCGCCGAACAATACCCAGGTCTGGGACCTGTTCGTAGCTTGGGTCGAATCCGGCTTCAGCCTCGACCTGCCGCCCAAGGCCGACCTGATCGTGCCTTTTTTCAAGACCATCAGCTATCCGCTGGGGGTCTGGGGTTTCATGGCCTTGACCTATTTTGTCATCGTCGGCACCAGCAATGCAGTCAACCTGACCGACGGCCTGGACGGCCTGGCGATCATGCCGACCGTGATGGTGGGGGCTGCGCTGGGCCTGTTCGCCTACCTGACCGGTAACGTCACTTTCGCCAAATACCTGCTGATCCCGCATATCCCGGGCGCCGGCGAACTGCTGATTTTCTGCGGCGCGATGGCCGGCGCCGGACTCGCTTTCCTCTGGTACAACGCCTATCCGGCCCAGGTATTCATGGGCGATGTCGGCGCACTGGCCTTGGGCGGCGCCTTGGGTACCGTAGCGGTCATCGTGCGCCAGGAAATCGTGCTGTTCATCATGGGCGGTATTTTCGTTGTAGAGACTTTGTCGGTGATGTTGCAGGTAATCTATTTCAAGTACACGAAAAAGCGTTTCGGCGTCGGCCGCCGTGTGCTGCTGATGGCGCCTTTGCACCATCACTATGAACAAAAAGGCTGGAAAGAAACGCAGGTTGTGGTGCGCTTCTGGATCATCTCGATGATGCTGGTGCTGTTCGGGCTTTCAACTCTGAAGTTAAGGTAGGCAGGTAAGGCGGTAATGGACTATACGGGTAAACATGTTCTGGTATTAGGGCTTGGAGAATCGGGCCTGGCATCCGCATTGTGGCTGGCGCACTGCGGTGCGACGGTGCGCGTGGCGGATACGCGCAGCGCGCCGGAACGCTTGCCGCTGCTGCAACAGGCGATTCCGGCGGTGGAATTCTTCGGCTCGGGCGACGGTTTTGACGTCAGTCTGCTGGACGGCATCGACTTTGCCGTCACCAGCCCTGGCCTGGCGCCCACCGGCGAGCTGAAGGAAATCCTGTCGGCGGCGACCGACCGCAACATCCCGGTATGGGGTGAAATCGAAGTGTTTGCGCAAGCCCTGGCGGCGTTGCGCGAGAGCCGCGCCTATGCGCCGAAAGTGATTGCCATCACTGGCACCAACGGCAAGACCACGGTCACCAGCCTGACCGGCCTGCTGTGCGAACGCGCCGGCTTGACGGTGCAGGTGGCCGGCAATATCAGCCCGGCCGCGCTGGATGTATTGCGCAGCGCGCTGGAAAAAGATGCTTTGCCGCAGGTCTGGGTGCTGGAGCTGTCCAGCTTCCAATTGCATTCAACCTGCAATCTGCAAGCAGACGCGGCCACCATCCTGAATATCACCCAGGACCACCTCGACTGGCACGGCGACATGGCGTCCTATGTCGCCGACAAGGCGCGCATTTTCAGCGCCGATACGGTACGGGTGCTGAATCGCGACGATCCTTTGACAATGCAGTTCAATAACGGCAACAGCATCAGTTTCGGTTTCGACGAGCCGCTGGACGGCGACTGTTTCGGCCTGGTGAGCGACAACGGCATGCAATGGCTGTCGGTAGCGGTGCCAGGCGACGAAGAGGAACGCGCCGCAGACGGCAACAGGAAACGGCGCAACAAGAAAGAACAGCTGGCCTTGCTGCCGGTTTCAGTCAAGCGCCTGATGCCGGCCGACGCGCTGCGGATCCGCGGCCGTCACAATGCCGCCAACGCGCTGGCCGCGCTGGCCTTGTGCCGCGCCATCGATTTGCCTTTTGCGCCGCTGCTGCACGGCTTGCGCGAGTATCACGGCGAACCGCACCGGGTCGAACTGGTGACAACGATTGGCGGCGTGGAATACTACGACGACAGCAAAGGCACCAATGTCGGCGCCACGGTGGCGGCATTGAACGGCTTGGGACGCGGCTGCGACGGTGACGGTACGGGTAATGCTAACCCTAGCCGCCTGCTGCTGATCGCCGGCGGCGAAGGCAAGGGGCAGGATTTTGCGCCGCTGGCCGCGCCATTGGCTGCCTATGGCCGCGCATTGCTGCTGATCGGCCGGGATGCTCCGGCGATCCGCGCTGCGGTCGAAAAACAGGCAGCCGGCATCGCCATGATCGATTGCGCCACCCTGGAAGAGGCGGTGACGCGCGCCGCCGAACTTGCGCACGCGGGCGATGCCGTATTGCTGTCGCCGGCTTGCGCCAGTTTCGACATGTTCCGCAATTACGCCCATCGCGCGCAAGTATTCGTCGATGCCGTGCGTGAACTGGCCTTGTCGCGTGGCGAGGTCGGGCTATGAAATTCGCCTTCCCATCATTTTCAGGCAAGCCGGCGGACCATGCGCCGGCGCGGCCGCGCACGCTCGATAGCCAGAAACCTGGCGTCCAGCGTTCGAAAATGATGGAGTACGACCAGCCGCTGGTGTGGGTGGTCGTGCTGCTGATGCTGTTCGGGCTGGTGATGGTGTATTCGGCTTCGATTGCGCTGCCGGATTCGCCCAAGTATTCGAATTACACGAATGGCCACTTCCTGGTGCGGCAAGCGATCTTTATCGGCGTTTCGCTGCTGGCCGGACTGGTGACCTTCCGCATCCCGATTGCCACCTGGCAGCGCTGGGCGCCATACCTGTTCGTGATTACCCTGATCCTGCTGGCGATGGTGCTGGTGCCGGGCCTGGGGCGCGGCGTCAACGGCGCCAAGCGCTGGCTGTCGTTCCGCGTATTCAATTTGCAGCCATCGGAATTGATGAAGCTGTTTATTGTCCTGTATGCCGCCAACTACACGGTGCGCAAGCAGGAAGTGATGCACAAGCTGACCAAGGGATTCCTGCCGATGACCGCCGCGGTCGGACTGGTCGGCCTGCTGCTGATGCTGGAGCCGGATCTCGGCGCGCTCGGGGTGATCGTCTGCATCGCGATGGGCATCCTGTTCCTGGGCGGGATCAACGGCGTCTGGTTCGGCGGCATTGGCGCCATGCTGGCCGGCATGTTCACGCTGGTGATCTGGCTGTCGCCATGGCGGCGCGAGCGGATCTTCGCTTACCTGAATCCATGGGCGGAAGAAAATGCCCTGGGCAAGGCTTATCAGCTGTCGCATTCGCTGATCGCCTTCGGCCGCGGCGAACTGTTTGGCGTCGGCCTCGGGGCCAGCGTCGAGAAGCTGCATTATCTGCCGGAAGCGCATACCGACTTCTTGCTGGCGGTGATCGGCGAAGAACTCGGGTTTGCCGGCGTGCTGGTGGTGGTCATGCTGTTTTACTGGATCATCAAGCGCTCTTTTGAAATCGGCCGCCAGGCGATCGCCATGGAACAGACTTTCGCCGGTTTGACCGCCAAGGGCATTGGGATCTGGATCGGTGTCCAGACCTTCATCAACATGGGCGTCAACCTGGGTTTGCTGCCGACCAAGGGCCTGACCCTGCCACTGATGAGCTACGGCGGTTCCGGCGTGCTGATCAATTGCGTCGGCCTGGCGATCCTGCTGCGCATCGATTACGAAAACCGGGTTCTGATGCGCGGAGGCCGGGCATGAAACCGGGTATGAAACATTTATTGATCATGGCCGCAGGCACCGGCGGCCACATATTTCCCGGCCTGGCGATTGCCGACACCATGCGCGCGCGCGGCTGGCAAGTGAGCTGGCTGGGGACTACCCACGGCATGGAGCGCGACCTGGTGCCGCAGCATGGCATCGAGATGGACCAGATTGCCTTCTCGGGTTTGCGCGGCAAAGGCCTGGCGCACACCTTGCGCGGCGTCTGGCGCTTGCTGGCGAGTTTTCCAGCCTGCTTCCGCATCCTGGGCCGGCGCCAAGCCAACGTGGTGCTGGGCATGGGCGGATATGTGACGGTGCCGGGAGGAGCGATGGCGCGCTTGCGCGGCGTGCCCCTGGTGCTGGTGAATGCCGATGCGGCGTTGCTGTTGTCGAACAAGACCTTGACGCCGCTGGCGCAGCGGGTGCTGTTCGGATTTCCGGCCGATTTCGGCCGGGCCGCCAACAAGGCGCTGGTCACCGGCAATCCGGTGCGCAAGGAAATCCTGGCGCTGCCGCTGCCGGCAGAACGTTACGGCGGCCGCATCGGTCCTTTGCGTTTGCTGGTGGTGGGCGGCAGCCTGGGCGCGAAGGCGCTCAACGATTGTTTGCCGGCGGCGCTGGCCCTGATTCCGGCCGATCTGCGGCCCAGCATCACGCATCAATCCGGCAAGCAGCATATCGATGCCTTGCGCAGCGCGTATGCGGCGGCCGGCGTGACAGCGGAGGTAGTGGCGTTCATCGACGACATGCCGCGCCGTTATGCCGACGCCGACCTGGTGATTTGCCGCGCCGGCGCGATCACGATTTCGGAACTGACGGCGGCCGGCGTCGCCAGCGTGCTGGTGCCGCTGGTGGCCTCGACCACTTCGCACCAGCGCGACAACGCGCGCTGGATGGCGACGCAGAAAGCGGCGATCCATTTGCCGCAGACAGATTTGAGCAAAGAGCGCCTGGCCGCCTTGTTGACGCGGATCTCGCGCCAGGACTGCCAGACGATGGCGCAGGCAGCATATGAAAACGGCCGGCGCGACGCCAACCAGGCGATCGCGCAGGTTCTTGAAGAATTGGCAGGTGCGCAGTGAGTGAAGACCATGAAACATAAAGTTAAAAATATCCATTTCGTAGGCATTGGCGGCAGCGGTATGAGCGGCATCGCTGAAGTGCTGCTCAACCTCGGTTATACGATTTCCGGTTCCGATCTCGGCGACAACGCCGCGACCCGGCGCCTGGCCGCCCTCGGCGCCAAAGTCAGCCGCGGCCACGCAGCCGCGAATATCGACCAGGCGCACGCGATCGTGACATCGACGGCGGTGCAGGCCGATAACCCGGAAGTGGTCGCTGCGCGCGAAAAGCATATCCCCATCGTGCCGCGCGCGGTCATGCTGGCGGAGCTGATGCGCCTCAAGCGCGGCATTGCGATTGCCGGCACCCATGGCAAGACCACCACCACCAGCCTGGTGGCGAGCGTGCTGGCGCAAGGCGGCCTCGACCCGACTTTTGTGATCGGCGGCCGCCTCACCAGCGCCGGCGCCAACGCCAAGCTGGGTTCGGGCGACTTTATCGTGGCCGAAGCCGACGAATCGGATGCATCGTTCCTGAACCTGTCGCCGGTGATCGAAGTGATCACCAACATCGATGCCGATCATATGGATACCTATGATCATGATTTCGGCAAGCTGAAGCAGGCTTTTGTCGAATTCACCCAGCGCTTGCCGTTTTACGGCGTGGCGGTGCTGTGCATCGATGACGCCAACGTGCGCGAAATCATGCCGCAGATTTCCAAGCTGATCACCACCTACGGTTTCCACGCCGACGCCGATGTGCGCGCGATCGACGCCAAGGCCGTCGCCGGCCACATGCAGTTCACGGTGATCCAGAAGGGTTATGCGGCGATGCCGATCAGCCTGAACCAGCCCGGCATGCACAATGTCCAGAACGCTTGCGCCGCGATTGCGATTGCGCGCGAGCTGGGCGTCGCCGATGCCGCGATCCAGCAGGCGCTGACCGAATTCAATGGTGTCGGCCGCCGCTTCACGCGCTACGGTGAAATCAAGCTGCAGGACGCCGCCGGCAAGGCCAACGGCGAATTCGCCCTGGTCGACGATTATGGCCACCATCCGGTGGAAACCTCGGCGACCATTTCGGCGGCGCGCGGCGCGTATCCGGGGCGGCGCCTGGTGCTGGTGTTCCAGCCGCATCGCTACACCCGTACCCGCGACCTGTTTGAAGATTTTGTGAAAGTGCTGTCGACGGTGGATGTGCTGGTGCTGGCGGAAGTGTACGCCGCCGGCGAAGCGCCGATTGTCGCCGCTGACGGGCGCGCCCTGGCGCACGCCTTGCGGGTGGCTGGCATGGCTGAGCTGGTGTTTGTGGAAGATATCAACGACATGCCGGCATCGGTCTTGAATCTGGTGCGCGACGGCGATGTAGTGATGACGATGGGCGCCGGCTCGATCAGCGGCGTGCCCGGCAAGCTTGCGCAGCTGGTAGAGCAGTAAAAAACAGTCATACCAAATATTGAGATACAAATGAGCAAAAAAATGGTGACCAATCAATTCGGAAAAGTCGGCGTGCTGTTCGGCGGACGTTCGGCCGAGCGCGAAGTCTCCAACATGTCTGGAGCAGGCGTGCTGCAGGCGCTGAAAAGCCGCGGCGTCGATGCCCATCCTTTCGATCCGGCACAGCGCAGCCTGGCGGAACTGGCGGCGGAAAAGTTCGACCGCGTGTTTATCGCCCTGCACGGCCGCTATGGCGAAGACGGGACGTTGCAAGGCGCGCTGGAGCAGCTCGGCATTCCTTACACCGGGCCGGGCGTGATGGCGTCGGCGATCGCGATGGACAAGGTCATGACCAAGCGCATCTGGCAAAGCATGGGATTGCCGACGCCGCGCTTCATCGTGCTGGATGCGCACAGCGCGACCCGCGAAGAACTGCGCCAGGTGCCGGACGTGCTGGGCTTGCCGCTGATGCTGAAAGCGCCGCATGAAGGATCGACCATCGGCATCAGCAAGGTCGTCGGTTATTCCGACATGAACGAAGGTTTTGCCTTGTGCGCCAAGTTCGATGAAAAAGTGCTGGCGGAAGAATTCATCGCCGGCCGTGAATTGACGGTGCCGGTGCTGGGCGCCGGCCGCAATGCGCGGGCTTTGCCTATCGTCGAGATCCGCGCGCCGGAAGGCAATTACGATTATCAGCATAAATATTTTACCGACGACACCAAGTACCTGTGTCCGGCGCCGCTGGATGAGGCATTGGCCCAGCGCATACAGTCGCTGGCGGTACAGGCCTTCAACGCGATCGGATGCGAAGGATGGGCGCGGGTCGATTTCATGCTGCGCTCGTCCGATAACGAGCCGTTCCTGCTGGAGATCAATACCTCGCCAGGCATGACCGGCCATTCGCTGGTGCCGATGGCGGCCAAGGCGGACGGCGTCAGCTACGAAGACCTGTGCGTTGAAATACTGAAGTCGGCTTCGCTGGACCTGAAGCCGTCGGAAGACTGGAAACCGGACTGATCCGGCGGAATGCAGAAAGCGTGAATAGAAAACCTTAATAGAAAACCTTAACGATCCAAGCGATAAAGTCGATAACCATGTGGCAAGACATCAAAATGTTGAACGCAATCTCCGGCACCTTGCTGGGACTGGCTGCGCTCGCATTGCTGGCGTCTGGCGTCTGGTGGCTGGCGCAGCGTCCCATGTTCACGCTGAAGACGATCCGGATCGAGGGTGCTGGGCAGAGCGAACTGCGGCGTGTCAATCCATTGATCGTCCGCGCCAGCGCGCTGCCTCGCATCAAGGGCAATTTTTTCACCGCCAACCTGGATACGGTGCGCAGCGCGTTCGAATCGGTGCCCTGGGTGCGCAAGGCGGCGGTGCAGCGGGAATGGCCGAACACGCTGATCGTGACGGTGGAAGAGCACCAGCCGCTGGCGACCTGGGACGACGACGGCCGCTTGCTGTCGGTGTATGGCGATTTGTTTACCGCCAACCTGGACGAGGCGGAAGAGGATGGCGAGCTGCTGCGCTTGTCTGGTCCGAAAGGCAGTGAAAAAGATGTGACGGCGCGCCTGGCGGATTTTCGTGCCTGGTTTGCGCCGTTGAAGCTGAACCCGGTAGAGGTGGATTTATCGAGTCGTTATGCGTGGACCGTAAAACTGGACAACGGCATGACGGTGGAGTTGGGGCGTGAGCAAAACAAGAACACGCTGAAAGACCGTGTGGAACGACTGGTGCAGATTTATCCGCAACTGCTGTCGCGTTTGCAGAACCGGATCGAGAGTGTGGATATGCGGTATCCGAATGGCTTGGCGCTGAAGGCGAGCGGTTTGTCGGCCGGATTGGGAAGCAAGAAAAAATAAGCGAAACACTATGACAAAAGACGCAAAAAACTTGATCGTCGGTCTCGACATCGGCACCTCCAAAGTGGTGGCCGTGGTAGCCGAGGTATTGTCCGACGGGCGCCATGAAGTCATCGGCCTGGGCCAGGCTGAGTCCAAGGGGCTGAAAAAGGGCGTGGTGGTGAACATCGAAGCCACCGTCGAATCCATCCAGCGCGCACTGGAAGAAGCGGAGCTGATGGCCGACTGCAAGATCCGCAACGTGTACACCGGGATCGCTGGCAGCCATATCCGCAGCTTCAATTCCAGCGGCATGGTGGCGATCAAGGACAAGGAAGTCAGCGCGGCCGACGTCTCGCGCGTTATAGAAACGGCCAAGGCGGTCAACATTCCTACCGACCAGCAATTGCTGCATACCGTGCCGCAGGAATTTATTGTCGACAGCCAGGAAGATGTGCGTGAACCAATCGGCATGAGCGGCATCCGACTGGAAGTCAAGGTGCACATCGTCACCGGAGCGGTATCGGCGGTGCAGAACATCGTCAAGTGCATCCGGCGCTGCGGGCTGGAAGTATCGGACCTGACCTTGCAGCCGCTGGCCTCGGCCGATGCGGTGTTGACCTCGGACGAGAAAGAGCTGGGCGTGGTGCTGGTCGATATCGGCGGCGGCACCACCGACGTAGCGGTGTTCACCGAAGGCGCGATCCGGCATACCGCGGTGATCCCGATTGCCGGCGACCAGATTACCAACGACATCGCGATGGCGCTGCGGACGCCGACCAACGAGGCGGAAGAAATCAAGTTGCGCTATGGCGTGGCCAAGCAGATCCTGGCCGATCCGGGCGAGACGCTGGAAGTGCCCGGCCTGGGCGACCGCAATCCGCGCACCCTGTCGCGCCAGGCGCTGGCGGCGGTGATCGAACCGCGCGTCGAAGAGCTGTTTGCGCTGGTGCACCAGGTGGTCCGCGAGTCGGGTTACGAAGAGGTGCTGTCGAGCGGAGTAGTGCTGACCGGCGGCTCCGCGATGATGCCCGGCATGATCGAACTGGCGGAGGATATTTTCCTCAAGCCTGCGCGCCTGGGAACGCCGGATTATCGCGGCCAGCTGGCCGATGTGGTGCGCAGCCCGCGTTATTCGACGGTGCTGGGTTTGCTGCTGGAAGCGAAGAAGCAATACCTGCGCGGCTACATCGTGACGCGCCAGGAAGGTTCTGCGAAGGCGATCTGGCAGCGCATGAAGGAATGGTTCCTGGGTAATTTTTAAGAACTTTAATACGAGATTTGTTTTTAACGTTGTTTGTGCAACACGCAGTTGTCAGTTGCTAGGCCTCACACAGCGTGATGCCTATTGACTGGATGCTGCATCTTTATGAGGAAATATCATGGAAATCGATATGCTTGACAATGCAACTTTGGGCACCGTGATTAAAGTTGTCGGCGTCGGTGGCGCCGGCGGCAACGCGGTCCAACATATGATCAACAAGGGTGTGTCAGGAGTGGAGTTCATCGCTGCCAACACCGATGCGCAGGCGCTTAAGCAGTCGAAGGCGCACAACGTGATCCAGATCGGCGAGACCGGCCTGGGCGCGGGCATGAAGCCGTCGGTGGGGCGTCAGCTGGCCGAGGAATCGCGCGGCCGGATTGAAGACGCATTGCGCGGCGCGCACATGGTGTTCATCGCCGCCGGCATGGGCGGCGGCACCGGCACCGGCGCGGCGCCGGTGGTGGCGCAGATCGCCAAGGAACTGGGCGCGCTGACGGTGGCGGTGGTGTCCAAACCGTTTTCATATGAAGGCCAGAAGTGCATGGACATCGCCGATGAAGGCCTGGAAGCCCTGTCCCAGCATGTCGATTCGCTGATCATCATCCTCAACGAAAAGCTCGAAGAGATTTATGAAGACGACAGCATGATGGAATGGCTGCAGCACGCCGACGACGTCCTCAACAATGCTGTTGCCGGGATCGCCGAAATCATCAATGTGCCTGGCCACATCAACGTCGACTTCAACGACGTCAAGACCATCATGGGCGAACAAGGCAAGGCCATGATGGGAACCGCCACGGCATCCGGCGTCGACCGCGCGCGCCTGGCGGCGGAGCAGGCAGTCGCCTCGCCGCTGCTGGACGGCATCGACCTGTCCGGCGCCCGTGGCGTGCTGGTCAACGTTACCGCCAGCCGCAGCCTGAAGGGTAAGGAAATCAAGGAAGTGATGGCGACCGTGCGTGCGTTTGCGGCGCCGGATGCTTCGATTGCCCAAGGCATTGCCTACGACGAAACCATGGGCGACGATATCCGCGTCACCGTGGTGGCGACCGGCCTGGGCCGTGCACGCAAGGCAGTGCAGCTGGTGCAGGCGCCGATGATGCGTACCGGCACCCACAATGAGCCGATGATGCATGGCCAGGCTTCGGTGGGACACGGCAGCTCTTCGTTCGAAGGCATGAAGGCGCCGGCGGTATGGCGTCGCGAGTCGGCTTCCGACACGGTGCGGGCTTTGGAAAAGAACGGCATGGAAACCTACGACATTCCGGCTTTCCTGCGCAAGCAGGCCGACTGAGTCCAGGCTGTCCTGAGCAATAATGATGGCGGGTGCTGATACCCGCTATCATCGCGGGCCTTCTGCATGAATTTGCGGAACAAGGCATACTGCGGGTTCCACGCCGCGTCGACAGGCGCGGCGTTTTCTTTTGTAACATCCGCTAACTCCCAGTTCCTCTGAAAGTCCGGCGCGTGACCCAGTTCCGTGCTGCGTTTTTAGAGGCTTCTTCATCCAGACAAGGACTTAATCATGACCATCAAGATCGGCGATAGCCTGCCGGAAGGCAAATTAGCAGAATTCATCGAAACCGAGACCGAAGGCTGCGCGCTCGGACCAAATACGTTCAATGTGAGCGAGCTGGCGAAGGGCAAGAAAATCGCCTTGTTCGCAGTGCCGGGCGCTTTCACGCCAACCTGCTCCGCCAAGCATTTGCCGGGCTACATCCAGCACGCGGCAGAATTCAAGGCCAAGGGCGTCGATGAAATCTGGGCGATTTCCGTCAACGATGCGTTCGTCATGGGCGCCTGGGGCCGTGACCAGAAAGCCACCGGCATCGTGCGCTTGCTGGCTGACGGCAACGCCGATTTCGTCAAGGCGCTGGGCCTGGATGCCGACTTCGGCAAGTTCGGCATGGGCATGCGCTCGCAGCGCTTCTCGGCGCTGGTCGAAGATGGCGTGATCAAGCAGCTGAACGTGGAGCAGGGCGGCAAGTTCGAAGTGTCCAATGCAGAAACCCTGCTGGCGCAACTGGCGTAACAGCTGGTAATTTTGATCAACAAGGCGGCGCCCCAAGGCGCCGCTTTTGTGTGCGCGCGCAAAAACGCCTGGCCGTGTTTTTTACCCCACAGTGATTACACATCGCTACAGAATAATTATCAGTCAGACTTATAATGTCATCATGTTGAAACAACGCACCATCAAAAAAATTGTCAAGACGACAGGCATTGGCGTCCATTCCGGCACCAAAGTCGAGCTGACCTTGCGCCCGGCGGCCGTGGACACCGGCATCATTTTCCGCCGTGTCGATATTGACCCTGCTGTCGACTTCCCGGCCAAGGCCACCGAAGTCGGCGATACCCGCATGGCCTCGGTGCTGGTCAAGGATGGCGTGCGCGTCTCGACCATCGAGCATTTGATGTCAGCCTGCTCGGGACTGGGCATCGATAACCTGTATGTCGATGTGACGGCCGAGGAAATCCCGATCATGGACGGCTCGGCGTCGTCATTTGTGTTCCTGCTGCAGCAAGCCGGGCTGGAAGAACAAAACGCCGCCAAGAAATTTGTCCGCATCAAAAAATCCGTCGAAGTGCGTGAAGGCCAGGGCGAGCGCGAAAAATGGGCGCGGCTGGATCCGTGCAACGGTTTCAAACTGAAATTCTTTATCGAATTCAATCACCCTGCGGTGGATGGCACCGGCCAGACTGCGGAAGTCGATTTCAGCATCCAGTCGTATGTGAAGGAAGTGGCGCGCGCCCGCACTTTCGGCTTCATGCAAGATGTGGAAACCATGCGCGGGCTGGGGCTGGCGCGCGGCGGTTCGCTGGAAAACGCGATCGTGATGGATGAGTACCGCATCCTCAACAGCGACGGCTTGCGCTACGAAAACGAATTTGTCCGCCACAAGATCCTGGACGCCATCGGCGACCTGTACCTGATCGGCCATCCGCTCCTCGCCAGCTACACCGCCCACAAGTCGGGCCATGGCTTGAACAACCAGCTGCTGCGCGCGCTGTTGGCGCAGCCGGATGCCTATGAGGTAGTCAGTTTCGATGAACTGGCCGAGGCTCCTGGCGCCTATCAGCGCCAGGTCGGGCAGGAATGGGCTTTGAATTAAGCGTTTGAATTAAGTGCTTATGTATAATGCCATTTTTGCAAGATGGCGTTTTTCTTTACTGTGGCGGCTTATTTCTTGTCGCTATAGCGCCTGACCATCGCGGCGATAGCATTTTTCAGCGCTTCGTTTGCAGCCGATGGCTCCAGTTCTTCCATCAATGAAGAGAATGCCGAAACAGCTTTGGATGAAAGTAATGCCTGCTTGACAGCAGGCGCTTTCATTAGGTTTTGGCTTACTTGCACTTTGATTCGGATTGCATTAATCTGCCAATTTCCTGCCAGCAATTGGCTTTGCAGGCGTGGCAGTTGCTGCTTCAATTTGCTGGCCAAGGCCGCGTTGGGCGCCGACAGTACCAGCTGCCCGGCTTCGCATTGCAATACCTCGCAGGTACTGAACATGGCAGGCAATTCGGCGGCGCATTGTTTTTGCAATGCCGCCATGCGTGTGACAGCGGGCAGCAAAGCCGCCATCTTGTCATTCCCCCGTAAAAAATCGGCAACGGCTTTTTGAGTTTGAGGCCTGGAACCCGTTGTCGCTGGCCGGTAAGAAGAAGGTGAGAGTCTACGCATGATGGTGAAACCATATCACACCTGTGACCCGCTCAGGGCGTCACCGGAGCTGCAATGCAGGTAATTCTGTTGCACCCGCGTTTTAATCGCGCAAAATCCATCACCCTAGGCGCCAAGCAC
This sequence comes from Collimonas sp. OK412, assembly GCF_900112135.1. Taxonomy (GTDB): domain Bacteria; phylum Pseudomonadota; class Gammaproteobacteria; order Burkholderiales; family Burkholderiaceae_D; genus Collimonas; species Collimonas rhizosphaerae. The sequence goes on along the minus strand of NZ_FOLC01000009.1, from coordinate 114,593 downwards.
ATCATCCTGATGATTGCCGGTTTCTTGCTGGCGGTATTGCTGGCGACCGGACTATTGTATTTCCTCACGGCCCGTTACGCGGTTGGCCTGCCGTTTGCCGGCAAGGCGCCTGGCAACTCCGTAGCCGGGGTGCAGGATAAAGACAAGTACCTGAAGGAGAACCTGGCGGCGATGGCCATCAAGCTCGGTGAAATGCAGGCGCAGCTGATGCGCCTGGATGCCTTGGGGGAGCGGGTCCAGGGCTTGGCGGGGGTCAAGCCGGAAGAATTCAATTTCAAGGAAGCGCCGGGACGCGGCGGCGCTGAATCGAGCAGCCTGTACGACAGGCGCTCGCACGACATGAGCATGAGCGAATTCCAGCAGGCGCTGGACGCCATGTCGCGCGACGTCGGTTATCGCACCGACTACCTGAACGTGGTCGAAACCGTGCTGATGAGCGACCGGATCAAGTCCAAGCTGTTGCCAACCAACCAGCCGGTCAACGTCAACTACAATTCCTCGAGTTTCGGCTGGCGGCTCGATCCTTTTACCGGCCGTAGCGCATTTCATGAGGGATTGGATTTCCCGGCCTCGGTCGGCACCAATATAGTCGCCGCCGCCGCGGGCGTAGTGATTGCCGCCGAATATCATCCGCAATACGGCAATATGCTTGATATCGACCACGGCAACGACATCATCACCCGTTATGCGCATGCATCAAGGCTGCTGGTCAAAGTGGGCGACATCGTGCAGCGCGGCCAGCACATTGCCGATATCGGCACCACCGGACGTTCGACCGGGCCGCACCTGCATTTCGAGGTAAGGATCAAGGGCGTGGCGCAGGATCCGCGCAAGTTCCTGAATGCCGGCACCGACTTGGCGAAAATGGCAACATTGGCAGGGAAGTAATGGATGTTGTTGTAATGCAAGCAGGATAGGCTGGAAGCGGGCACAATTTGCGCAACTTGCTATTGTTTCCTGGCGCATAACCCCAATGTGTCGGGGACTGCATGATAAAATTCTCCGATTATTTAGCCACAGCCCGGTTTCGGGGTCATCCACAAGATGCCGCGGAATGCCGCCGGCGCTTTTTTTAGAATCCAAGCATGTCATTACTGACCCAGATTTTCGGTAGCCGCAACCAGCGCCTGCTTAAGCAATATAAAAAAGTCGTCCGACAAATTAATGCACTTGAACCGGCGTTCGAAAAACTGTCCGATGCTGAGCTGCAGGCGAAAACGCCGGAGCTGAAGCAGCGCATTGCCGGCGGCGAAAAGCTTGATGCCTTGCTGCCGGAAGCTTTTGCCGTTTGCCGCGAAGCCGGCAAGCGCGTCTTGAAAATGCGCCATTTCGATGTGCAGCTGATCGGCGGCATGGTGCTGCATTACGGGAAAATTGCTGAAATGGGCACCGGCGAGGGCAAGACGCTGATGGCGACATTGCCGGCCTACCTGAATGCGCTGTCCGGCAAGGGCGTGCACGTGGTGACCGTCAATGACTACCTGGCGCAGCGCGATGCCGAATGGATGGGGCGCCTGTACGGCTGGCTGGGCCTGACGACCGGGGTCAACCTGTCGTCGGTAGAGCATGACGCCAAGCAAGTGGCTTACGCTGCCGACATTACTTACGGCACCAACAACGAATTCGGTTTCGATTACCTGCGCGACAACATGGTGTACGACGCCGCTGACCGCGTGCAGCGCACCTTGAACTTCGCCATCGTCGATGAAGTCGATTCGATCCTGATCGATGAAGCGCGGACGCCGCTGATCATTTCCGGCCAGGCTGAAAACCATACCGACCTGTATTACAAGATCAATGAAGTGCCGCCGCTGCTGACCCAGCAGATCGGCGAAGAAACGCCGGACGGCAAGGGCAAGGTTGAAGTCCCTGGCGATTACACCAAGGATGAAAAAGCGCACCAGGTCCTGCTGACCGAAGCCGGCCACGAAAAAGCCGAGCAGATCCTGACCAACATGGGCCTGCTGGCAGAAGGCGCGTCGCTGTACGACGCGGCCAACATCAGCCTGATCCATCACCTGTACGCGGCATTGCGCGCGCACTCGCTGTACTTCAAGGACCAGCATTACGTCGTGCAAAACGGCGAAATCGTCATCGTCGACGAATTCACCGGCCGCATGATGACCGGCCGCCGCTGGTCGGACGGCTTGCACCAGGCGGTGGAAGCCAAGGAAGGCGTCAAGATCCAGAACGAGAACCAGACCCTGGCTTCGATCACGTTCCAGAATTATTTCCGCATGTACGGCAAGCTGGCCGGCATGACCGGCACTGCCGATACCGAAGCCTACGAATTCCAGGAAATCTACGGCCTGGAAACCGTGGTGATTCCGCAAAACCGGCCGAACCAGCGCAAGGACCGGCAGGACCAGGTCTACAAGACTTCGCAGGAAAAATACAATGCGATGCTGAAGGATATCCAGGATTGCTACGAGCGCGGGCAACCGGTGCTGGTGGGCACCACCTCGATCGAAAACTCGGAATTGCTGTCCGGGATCCTGACCAAGGCCAAGCTGCCGCACAACGTGCTGAACGCCAAGCAGCATGCTAGGGAAGCGGAAATCATCGCCCAGGCAGGCCGTCCGCAAGCAATCACTATCGCCACCAACATGGCCGGGCGCGGCACCGACATCGTATTGGGCGGGAATGTCGAGAAACAGATCCAGTTCATTGAAGCCGACGACGCGCTCGGCGACACGGAAAAACAACTACGCTCCGACAAGCTGCGCGACGAGTGGCAATCGCTGCATGACCACGTGGTCAATGCGGGCGGCTTGCATATCGTCGGCACCGAGCGGCATGAGTCGCGCCGGGTGGATAACCAGCTGCGCGGCCGCGCAGCGCGCCAGGGCGATCCGGGTTCCTCGCGTTTCTACCTGTCGCTGGACGACGCCTTGCTGCGCATTTTCGCCGGCGACCGCGTGCGCGCCATCATGGACCGGCTGAAAATGCCGGAAGGCGAGCCGATCGAGGCTGGCATCGTTTCGCGCTCGATCGAATCGGCCCAGCGCAAGGTAGAGGCGCGCAACTTCGATATCCGCAAGCAGCTGCTGGAATACGACGATGTCGCCAACGACCAGCGCAAGGTGATCTATCAGCAGCGTAACGAGTTGCTGGAATCGCAAGGCGTTTCCGAGACAGTGGCGTCGCTGCGCGAAGGCGTGCTGGACGACACTTTCCGTACCCATGTGCCGGAAGAGTCGCTCGAAGAACAATGGGATATCCCGGCGCTGGAAACAGCCCTGGCCAACGACCTGCATCTGGAAGTGCCGCTTGGCGAGATGCTGAAGTCCGAACCCAACCTGACCGATGAGCAGTTGCTGGAACGTGTGCTTGCTGCTGCCAACGCTTCCTATGACGCCAAGACTGAAATCGTCGGCAAGGAGTCGTTCGCAGGCTTCGAGCGCAGCGTCATGCTGCAAAGCGTCGACAGCCACTGGCGCGAACACCTGGCGGCGCTCGATCATCTGCGCCAGGGGATTCACCTGCGCGGCTACGCACAAAAGAATCCGAAGCAGGAATACAAGCGTGAAGCCTTCGAGCTGTTTGGCCAGATGCTGGACCTGATCAAGAACGAAGTGGTCAAGGTAGTGATGACGGTGCGTATCGAGAACCGCGAGGAAATTGCCGCGGCTGAAGAGGAAATGGCGCAGTCTCACGTGGAAAACGTGCACTACCAGCACGCCGACTTCGATCCGAGCGCGGCGCCGGAGGCCTTGCTGGCGCCCACCGCGCATAGCGACGAATCGCAGCAGCCGGGCAGCAGCGTGCCGAAGGTCGGCCGCAACGACCCGTGCCCTTGCGGCAGCGGCAAGAAATACAAGCAGTGCCACGGCCAATTGATGTAAACGCCAATGGCAGGCAGCACAATGGCAGGCAGCAGTTAAAGCAGGGCGGGGAAACCCGCCCTTTGCTTTTGTTGCCGCAGATGTACACACGGCCTCCGCATTACCCATTAATACCCCTTAAAATAGGCACCTGGATTACCTGCCGGTCCGCTGGACCGGGCGATCCGACACCCAACACCCATTAATCTCGGCAAACCAGCGCCGCCAACATCTCTACCTAGTTAAGGATTCTCATGGCCGTCAATTCCCCCATTCCTGTCGCCGCCGACCTGTTGCCAGTGGCCGGCATCGAGCTTGGTCACGCCGAAGCCGGCGTGCGCAAAGCGAATCGCAAGGATTTGCTGGTGATGAAACTGGCGCCGACGGCGACGGTAGCCGGGGTGTTCACGCAAAACCGCTTTTGCGCCGCTCCGGTGCAGGTGAGCAAAGCGCACCTGGCCGCTGCCGAGATTTCCGGCGAGCCTATCCGCGCGCTGCTGATCAATACCGGCAACGCCAACGCCGGTACCGGCGAAGCCGGCCTGGCGGCAGCCAACGCTACTTGCGATGCGCTGGCGGAGCTGCTGGGCTGCCACGCTGCGCAGATCCTGCCGTTCTCGACTGGCGTGATCCTGGAGCCGCTGCCGGTGGAGCGCGTCACTGCCGGCCTGCCGCAGGCGATACAGAATCTGCAAGGCGACAACTGGTTCAATGCCGCCGAGTCCATCATGACCACCGATACCCAGCCGAAAGCCGCTTCGCGCAGCCTGGTTATCGCCGGCAAGAAGGTGACGCTGTCCGGCATCAGCAAGGGCGCCGGCATGATCAAGCCGAACATGGCGACCATGCTCGGTTTCCTGGCGATCGACGCGAAAGTGGCGCAGCCGGTGCTGGAAAAAATGGTGCGCCAGGCTGCCGACCGTTCGTTCAACTGCATCACCATCGACGGCGATACCTCGACCAACGACTCGTTCATGCTGATCGCCACCGGCGCCGGCGAGCTGGAAGTCGGCAGTGTCGACAGCCCGGAATATGCCGAACTGGCTGCTGCCGTTACCGATATCTCGCAGCACCTGGCGCAAATGATCATCCGCGACGGCGAAGGCGCCACCAAGTTCATCACGGTCACCGTGGAGCAAGGGCAGAGCGTTGCCGAATGCCGCAAGATCGCTTATTCGATCGCGCACTCGCCGCTGGTCAAGACGGCCTTCTTCGCTTCCGACCCGAACCTGGGCCGGATCCTGGCGGCGATTGGCTATGCCGGCGTCGACGACCTGGATGTCAGCAAGCTGGACCTGTACCTGGATGACGTGCTGGTTGCCAAAAACGGCGGCCGCAATCCTGAATACCAGGAAGCCGACGGCCAGCGCATCATGAAACAAAGCGAGATCACGGTGCGGGTGCAGCTGGCGCGCGGCGACGCCGAGGCGACTATCTGGACTTGCGACTTGTCGCACGATTACGTATCGATCAATGCCGACTACCGTTCTTGAGCGGATAGTTTTCCGGGAAAAATGCCGTCCAAGGCCGGTTGCCGGCCAAGGCGGCGCATTTGCTCCGACAAATAATATTCACCCAGCAGCGTTTTGCTTTGCGTCAGAATGGATGAAATCCCATTTGTCTCCAAACCAGCCATGACTCAACTAGATCAATTCCTGACCCGTGCCGAAGCCCTGCTGGCGCGGCTTGAATCCATCCTGCCGCAAGCCAAGGCGGCTCCCGACTGGCAGGCGGCCACCGCTTTCCGCTGGCGCCATCGGGGCGGCGGGGCTGGCGGTTACCTGCAGGCGGTGGGCCATATCTCCGATATTGCGCTATCGGATTTGCACAATATCGAAGTGCAGAAGCAGCAGATCGACCAGAACACGCGTCAATTCGTCGATGGCCGGCCGGCCAACAACGTGCTGTTGACCGGCGCCCGCGGCACCGGCAAGTCGTCCTTGATCAAAGCTTGCCTGAACCAGTATGCCTCCCAGGGTTTGCGCCTGATCGAGGTAGATAAGGACGATTTGGCGGCGTTGCCCGATATAGTCGACCTGGTGGCAGAGCGCCCGGAGCGCTTCATCATTTTTTGCGACGACCTCTCGTTCGAAGAGGGCGAGAGCGGCTACAAGGCGCTCAAAGTGGCGCTCGACGGCAGCATCGCCGCACAGTCGGACAATGTGCTGATTTATGCCACCTCCAACCGGCGTCATTTGCTGCCGGAGCGGATGTCCGATAACGCCAGCTACAAAACCACCGAGGACGGCGATTTGCATCCGGGGGAAACCGTCGAAGAAAAGATTTCACTTTCAGAGCGTTTTGGACTGTGGGTGTCGTTTTATCCGTTCAAGCAAGACGATTACCTCGATATCGTCGGCCACTGGCTCAGCCATTTCGGCTGCAACGCGGAGCAGATTGCCGAGGCGCGCGGCGATGCCTTGCGCTGGGCACTGCAGCGGGCTTCGCGTTCGGGTCGGGTGGCATGGCAGTTCGCCCGCGATTACGCCGGCCGGATGACGCCTCCATGAGTCTTCTTGGGCGGGAACCGGTCAATGTAGCCGTCGGCATCCTGATGAAGCCTAACGGCGACGTACTGCTGGGCCAAAGGCCGGCGGGCAAGCCGATGGCCGGTTACTGGGAGTTCCCGGGAGGGAAGGTAGAGTCGGGCGAGTCGATTTTCGACGCGCTCAAACGTGAACTGCTGGAAGAGCTGGGGGTCGAGATCGCTTCGGCCGAGCCTTGGTGCGGGATCGAGCATCAATATGCCCATGCGCACGTACGGCTGCATTTCTACATCAGCCGCGAATGGCGCGGCGAACCGCAAAGCCTGGAAGGGCAGGCATTCTCATGGCAGGGCAGTGTCGACGTCGAGCCTTTGCTGCCGGCGGCGATTCCCTTGATTGAATGGCTGGACGAATTGCGGCAGGAAAGCGTTTAAGCTGACCGGTGAAATCGGCGACTATTGCGGCAGCTTGCCGTCATCGTCAATTTCATCCGCCGGATTGACTGCCGGGATCGCATATTTCTCTTCAGCCCAGGCGCCCAGGTCGATCTGCTTGCAACGCTCCGAGCAAAACGGCCTGAACCGGTTGGCGGCAATCCATTCAACTTTTGTGCCGCAAGTCGGGCAATCGACGGTAGTAGTCATACAAATCTATTCAAAAAGCATTTAAAAATTGCAAAGGGTCAGCTCGAACGGTACATCGCCTTCATAGGCTTTCGGCTTCAGATCGCCGCCCTGGGTGGTAAAACGTACCCACAGCATGTACTTGTTGGCCGATATCTCAGGGATGGCCGCGAGCCGCTCATCAATGATCAGGCGCAGCATCTGGTAAGATTTACCTTGCAGCATTTGCTGGTAACTGCCGTTTTGTGCATCTATCTTCACTGAACTTCCGGTTTCTCGCAGCAATCGCAATACGATGCTGATAGCGTCGAACAATGGTGCCAGCGGCGCGAACCAGCCGATGATGTCGGCAAACCGCTGTTCGGCGGGGTGTTGCTGCCAGGCGTAGTAAGAAGGCAAGTCGAATTCACAGGCGCCGCCGGGAATGATGGTGCGGCCGCGTATGCTCATCAGCCACTCATTCTCGCGGATATGCTGGCCGGTTTTGCCTTGGGTCGCCATCAGCGCGGTGCTGATCCTGTCGATTTCCTGCAGGATGGCGTCCAGCATGTCGGGCGCAACGTTGGGATTGGATTTAAAGCCGAGCAGGGTTTGTTTTTGTCGTTCCAGTTCTTGCAGCAAATCCGACTTCAAATCAGCGCGTCCGGCAACCTCCAGCATCTCGAAAATGGTGGATAGCGCGATATGGTGTTGCAACGGACTTTCCTGCTGCACGAAAAAGCCGAATCTTTCATGCAGGTCTTCCAGCCGCAACAGGGTGCGAATGCGCTCGTTGAAAGGATATTCGTAGACGATCAAAGTGACATCCCTTAAAAATTTGAGCCGGATAAGACATGATTCTGAACGATGCGAACAGAAATTACAAATGCCCCTCTGTTTTCGACGTTGGGCGGCAGGTTTCCTGCCTGATATATATAAAGCTTTATACCATTATAGCGATCGGCTCAATGCTTGATATAACGCGTGTAGGCGCGTCACTTGCGGCAATAGCGCCGCAGGCCCGCTATCATTGACGATTACATCGTCGGCGGCCTGCAGGCGTTGCTGCCTGGAGGCCTGGGTCGCCATGATGGCTTGCACTTGCGGCAGGGTCATCGCGTTGCGCCGCATCACGCGTTCCAGCTGGACCTGTTCGTCGCAATCCACCGTCAGTATGCGCTGCACCCGTTCTCGCCAGTTGCCGGATTCAACCAGTAGCGGCACCACGAAAATCAGGTACGGCCCTTCGGCGTTTTCCGCCGCGCGGGCGGTTTCGGCCCGGATCAAAGGATGCAGGATCGCTTCCAGGCGCTGTTTCGCCAGCGGGTCCGAAAAAACATGGGCGCGCATCTTGGCTCTGTCCATGACGCCGTCGGCATCGATGAAGGTGCTGCCGAATTCGGCGGCAATCGGTGCAATGGCGGCGCCGTCCGCCGCAGTCAGCTGGTGGGCGATGACATCTGTGTCGATGACAGCGGCGCCGCGCGCGGCAAACATGTCGGCGACGGTGCTTTTGCCGCTGCCGATCCCGCCGGTCAGGCCGACGCTGAATCTGGGTTTGGCTTGCGACGGCTGGTCGTGGTTAGCCGCATCGTGCTGGTTCATACGACGTTAGGTAGCAAAACCGAAATAAGTTTCCAGAATTGTCTGTCCATAGAGCAGGGCCAGCAGGCCAGCCGCGGCCAGGTAGGGGCCGAAGGGGATAGGTTTGTCGCGTCCGCGGCGGGCAAAAACGATCAATATGATCCCGACCACGGCGCCCACCAGCGATGAAAACAAGATAATGATGGGCAGCATCTTCCAGCCCAGCCAGGCGCCGAGCGCCGCCAGCAGCTTGAAATCGCCGTAGCCCATGCCTTCCTTGCCGGTCAGCAGCTTGAACGCCCAGTAGATCGCCCACAGGCTCAGGTAACCGGCTGCGGCGCCGATGACGGCGTCGTGCAAGGGCACGAACAGGCCGGACAGGTTCAGCAGCAGGCCGATCCAGAGCAGGGGCAAGGTCAGGTCGTCCGGCAGCAACTGGGTATCGGCATCGATAAACGTCATCGCAATCAGCAGATAGACAAAGACCAGGGTCGACAGGCCGACCCAGCCGCTGCCGAAGTGCCAGATGAGCAGGGCCGACAGCGCTCCGGTCAATGCTTCGACCAGGGGATAGCGTATCGAGATGGGGGTTTTGCAGACGGCGCATTTGCCGCGCAAGGCCAGGTAACTCAGTATCGGCACATTCTCCAGCGCGCCGATCTGATGTTTGCATTGCGTGCAGGCCGAGCGCGGCACCACCAGGTTGTAGCGCTCGGTATGCGGCAGCGGCTTGCCGCTTTCATGGGCGACATAATTGTCCGATTCACGCTGCATCATGATCGGCAGCCTGTGAATCACTACATTCAAGAAACTGCCGATCAACAAACCAAAAACAGCTGCCAGGACGGTGGGGAGCAGGCTCCCCGCCGCCAGGAAAAAAATCCCGTCTTGCATCAGACCACCGAACCCAGTTTGAAAATTGGCAGGTACATGGCGATCACCAGACCGCCGATCAGCACGCCCAGGATCACCATGATCAGTGGTTCCATCAGGCTGGACAAGGAAGCCACTGCATCGTCCACTTCAGCTTCATAGAAATCGGCGACTTTACCCAGCATGTTGTCCAGCGAACCCGATTCTTCGCCGATCGACACCATTTGTGTGACCATGTTCGGGAATACATTGGCGTTTTCCATTGCCGCGGTCAAACTTGTACCGGTGCTGACTTCCCCTTGAATTTTCTTGGTGGCGTCCATGTAGACCGCATTGCCGGATGCTCCGCCTACGGAGTCAAGCGACTCGACCAATGGCACTCCGGCGGCAAACATGGTTGCCAAAGTGCGGGTCCAGCGTGCGATCGTGGCTTTGCGTATAACCGGGCCGAAAATCGGCGCTTTCAGCAATAACTGATCCATGAAGCGCTGCACTTTGAGCGAACGTCTCCAGGACTGGAAGAACAGGTATAAGCCGGCGAATATGGTGGGGAAGATGATATACCAGTTAGACACCATAAAATCCGACATTGCCATTACCACCAAGGTTGGGCCGGGCAAGTCGGCACCGAAACTTGAGAATACCTGCTTGAATGCCGGTACCACCCAAATCATGATGACGGCTGTAACGATAAAAGCTACCGCCAGAATCGACACAGGATAGAACATGGCAGATTTAATCTTGCTTTTGATCGCAAGGGTTTTTTCCTTGTAGATTGCAAGTCGTTCCAGCAAGTCTTCAAGAATACCAGCCTGCTCGCCGGCACCGACCAGATTACAGAACAGCGGGTCGAAATACAGCGGAAATTTGCGGAACGCTTGGCTCAGGCTGGTGCCGGTTTCAACGTCGCCGCGGATATCATTGACCAGCTTTGATACCGATGGATTGGCATGGCCTTTGGCCACGATGTCGAACGACTGCAGCAAGGGCACGCCGGCCTTCATCATGGTGGCCAGCTGACGGGTAAACAGCGAGATATCCTTGTCGGAAATCTTCTTCCCGCTGCGGAAGGTCTTCTTTTTGACCTTGGTGACCAGGATTCCCTGGCGCCGCATGGTGACGTTGACCACCGTCTCGCTGCCGGCGCGCAGCTCGCCGCGCACCATCTTGCCCTTTTTATCCCTGCCCTCCCAGAGATACACCCACTCCTTGACCTGACGTGCGCTTGCGGCGCTGCGTGCTGCAGTTGCCATGAACTATTCCCCTAATTAGATATTGGTGCAGCCAAGCACTTCTTCGAGGCTGGTCAACCCTTGTTTAACCTTCATCAATCCCGATAAGCGCAGGGTCTTGACGCCCTCGCGCTTTGCCTGCGCTTCGATTTCCAGCGCCGTGCCGTGCGCCAGGATAATCCGTTCTATTTCTTCGGTAATCGGCATGATCTGGTAGATGCCGACCCGTCCCTTGTAACCGGTGCCGTTGCAGCGTTCGCAACCGACCGGCTTGTACGGCATCCAGGTGCCGTCAAGATCGTCTTCGGTGAACCCCGCTTCAAGCAAGGCTTCCTCCTGGACCGTGATCGGCTGCTTGCAGTTGCACAGGCGGCGCGCCAGCCGTTGCGCAGTGATCAGGATCACCGACGAAGCGATATTGAAGGCCGGCACACCCATGTTCATCAGGCGCGTCAGCGTCGACGGCGCATCGTTGGTATGCAGCGTGGAAAACACCATGTGCCCGGTTTGCGCAGCCTTGATCGAGATATCGGCAGTTTCCAGGTCGCGGATTTCACCGACCATGATGATGTCAGGATCCTGCCGCAAGAATGCCTTCAGCGCCACCGGGAAAGTCAGTCCGGCACGGTCGTTGATGTTGACCTGGTTCACCCCGGGCAAATTGATTTCGGCGGGATCTTCAGCGGTGGAAATGTTGATGCCAGGCTGGTTCAGGATGTTCAGGCAGGTATACAGCGATACGGTTTTGCCGGAACCGGTCGGCCCGGTCACCAGCACCATGCCGTAGGGACGCTGGATCGCCTCCATCAGGATTTCTTTCTGGTCCGGGTCGTAGCCCAGCGCATCAATCCCCATCTGGGCCTGGCTCGGGTCCAGGATACGCATCACGATCTTTTCGCCGAACAAGGTCGGCAAGGTGCTGACCCGGAAATCGATCGCGCGGGTCTTCGACACCACCAGCCGCATGCGGCCATCTTGCGGCACCCGTTTTTCCGAGATATCCAGCTTGGAGATGACCTTGATGCGGGACGCCAGTTTTTCCTTGATCGACAGCGGCGGCTGCGCCATGTCGCGCAAGACGCCGTCGACACGGAAACGGATGCGGTAGAATTTTTCAAACGGTTCGAAATGCAGATCGGACGCGCCCTGGTTGATGGCGTCAGTCAGTATTTTCTGCAAAAACCGGACTACCGGCGCATCGTCGATATCGGTGGCCGCCGCATCGGCGACAGCTACTGCATCTTCTTCGACGAAATTGATTTCCTGTTCGTCGCCGACCATCTCGCTCAGGCTCTGCTCTGCCGATTTGACCAGTTTCTGGATCTGCTTGAGCAGGATCGGATGCTCGACGATGATAGGTTCCACCGTCAGTTCGGTCTGGAACTTGATCTGGTCGAGCGCCTGGATATTGGTCGGGTCGGACAGGGCGACATAGATCTTGTTGCCACGCTTGGCCAGCGCCAGCACCGCATGGCTTTCCATCAGCTTGGCGTCGATGGCCTTTTCCGGCAGCATGCCGAGATTGAGCACGCTCAGGTCCAGCTGCGGGTAACCAAAGGTCTCGGCGCAAAACAGGGCGAGCGAACGCGCATCCAGATGGCCGCTTTCCAGCAAGGCTGAGATAAACGGCGTTTGGCTGTCGCTGGCTTTCTTGTGCAGGGCCTCGAGCTGTGGCACGGAAAGACGTCCGGCTTGCAGCAATGCGCGGGCAAGTCCGGAGATCGGACTGGTGGAATTTGCGTTGGGAAATACTGCTGCCATAGGGGGGTCAATACCAAAAGATGTGCCGAACCATTCGAACCGACCAATGATGCCCTACGGGAAACTCACTTGTAAAGGATTTGTGAAGAAATGTGTCGTAAAAGTTGCCGTTGGGCAGTTCTTTCAGTGTTCTTGTAGTTTATTCGGCCGCATCAATTTGGCAACCTTGATTGCCTGGTTTTGCACCTGCACGATTTCTATGATGCATCCGGCAATTTTCAGGCTGACATTGTTGTCAGGGATGTCCTGCAGCCATTCCAGCAGCAAGCCGTTCAAGGTCTTCGGACCGTCGAGCGGGAAACTCAAGCCGAGGCGCTTGTTGATATCGCGCAGGGTTGTCGCACCCTCCAGCAGGCACTGGCCTTGCGGATTCCAGGAAAAGCTGTCGGCGCGGGCCGCGCCCGGCTTGGACGTAGTGAATTCACCAATCATTTCTTCGATGATGTCTTCCAGGGTAACCAGGCCCTGCACTTCGCCGTATTCGTCGACGATGATGCCGAGCCGTTCATGGTTTTCCTGGAAATATTGGAGCTGTGTGAAAACGTCGGTGTCTTCCGGCACAAAATAGGGCGTAGTGAGCAGCTGGCGGAAATGCTCCACGGTCAGTTCCGCCTCCTGGTTCAGCAAGGCCATCGCCTTGCGCACATGCAAAATGCCGACGATTTGGTTGATTTCACCTTCGTACACAGGCAGCTTGTTGTGATAGCAAGTGGTCAGCTGGTGTTTTATGTCGTCCACCGAGGCCGACAAGTTTAGCGCCTCGACTTGCGCCCGCGGCGTCATGACGTCTTCCACCGAAATTTTTTCCAGGTCGAACAGGTTCAGCAAGATGCTTTTGTGTTTTTGCGGCATGAAATTGCCGCCTTCGAGCACGATGGAGCGCAGTTCTTCCGGTGATACCCGTTGTTCCAGCGCGTGCTTGCCGGTTTTGATATGCAGCACCTTGAGGATCGAAGACACGAACAGGTTGACGAACCAGATCAGCGGCTTGGCCAATGTCATCAGTGGCTTGAGCACGAAACTGGTCGGCAGGGCAATGCGCTCGGGATAGGTTGCGCCTATCACTTTCGGCGTGATTTCGGCGAATACGATCAGGAGGAAGGCGACCGCGGCGGTCGCGATGGTGATCACTTTCTGGTGATTGCCGAATGTCGTAATGGCAATCGCCGTCACCAAGGCAGTAGCCAAGGCGTTGACCAGGGTGTTGACGATCAGGATCAGCGACAGCAGCTTATCGGTCCGTTCCAGCAGCCAAAGCGTCGTGGCGGCGGACTTGCTGCCGCGCTTGGCCAGGTGGCGCAGGCGATGCTTGTTGGCGGCGACCAGGGCGGTTTCCGCCATTGCAAAAAAAGCCGACAGGAAAATAAGTACGACTAGTGCAAGTATCTGCACCCATATGGGCACGGCATCCAAAGGGTCACCGTAAAGTGAAAAGTTAATAAACCAATGTGTTGTATGGTCGGGGTGAGAGGATTCGAACCTCCGGCCTCTACGTCCCGAACGTAGCGCTCTACCAGGCTAAGCTACACCCCGATCTAGCTGTCCAATGATTTGGACAGGTTTTGGGGCTGAGGTTCGCACCATGGCGAAGCAACAGTCCCCGTGTTGAGTCCTTAGTGGTTCCTATCCACCGCGAACGCAGATAATTGTAGCAAAGAATCCTTGAACTGACTATTTGGCAACCCGGAGATCGCCGCTGCTGCCCGCTGCGCCGCTTTTTCTGCTTCGTGCCTGGTGTAGTTCAGGGCGCCCGAGCTGGTGATGGCGGCGAGGATTTCATCGAAATGCTGTTCGTCGCCGTTTTCGATGCAGCTGCGCACCAGCGCGCGCTGCTCGGCGCTGCCGTGCTCCATCAGGTAAATCAGGGGCAGGGTCGGCTTGCCTTCACGCAGGTCGTCGCCGACATTCTTGCCGATATCGCTGGCGTTGCCGGAATAATCCAGCACATCGTCAATCAGCTGGAAGGCGGTGCCGAGCGAGCGGCCGTATTCGCCCGCGGCGTCGATCACATCGTCGCCGGCGCCCGCAATCAGGACGCCCAGCTGGGCCGCCGCTTCAAACAGCTTGGCGGTCTTGGAGCGGATCACCTGCAGGTAGTTTTCTTCGGACACGTCCGGGTTGTGCATGTTCAGCAATTGCAGCACTTCGCCTTCAGCGATAACGTTGGTGGCGTCGGCGACGATCTGCATCACGCGTGCATTGTCGACCGCCACCATCATCTGGAAGGCGCGCGAATACAGGAAGTCGCCCACCAGCACCGAGGCGGCGTTGCCGAACAGGGCATTGGCGGTCTGGCGCCCGCGCCGCAAGGAGGATTCGTCGACCACGTCGTCGTGCAGCAAGGTCGCGGTGTGGATGAATTCGATCACCGCCGCCAGCTCGTGGTGTTTTTCGCCGCTATAGCCGTAAGCCTGGGCCATCAGCAATACCAGCACCGGACGCAGGCGCTTGCCGCCGGCGCTGATGATGTATTCGGCAATCTGGTTCACCAGCGGCACTTCGGAATGCAGTTGCCGGCGAATCACCGCATTGACCGCTTCCATATCGGCCGCGATCGGGGACATCATGAATTGTGAGGATGAGGTGTTGGGAGCGGCTGACAAAATAAAACCTGTTGGAAATCGATTGTGCCGTGATTATACGATGACAGCCACGATTCGGGCCTGTTGCCCCTAAATTGGCTTTGGCCCGAACTGGTATTGGCGCCGCCCGACAGTGCCCGCCCGATAACCGCGGCACGGCACTGTCCAGTTTCGGTGGACATTGTTATCCCTTTAACTTTGCAAAGGCGGCGGCCATGGCGCTGCTGGCCGGCGCCGGCGCCGCTTGCCGTTGCTGGGACAGGCGCTTGGCGTCGTTGCGGTCGGCGCGCTGCTCCGGCTTGGCGCCGGCGACCGGGGCGTTGTCGGACAGGCGCATGGTCAGCGCAATGCGCTTGCGCTTTTCGTCGACTTCCAGCACTTTCACCTTGACCACCTGGCCAGCCTTGACCACGCTGTGCGGATCCTTGACGAAAGTATTCGAGAGCGCCGAAATATGCACCAGGCCATCCTGATGCACGCCGATGTCGACAAAGGCGCCAAACGCCGCCACGTTGGTGACCACGCCTTCCAGGATCATGTCGGGACGCAGGTCGCGGATTTCTTCGACGCCGTCCTTGAACGTCGCGGTAGTGAATTCCGGGCGTGGATCGCGTCCCGGTTTTTCCAGTTCCTTGAGGATGTCGGCGATGGTCGGCACGCCGAATTTTTCATCGGCGTATTTGGCTGGATTGAGCGATTTCAGCAGCTTGTCGTCGCCGATCACGCCCTTGACGTCTTTCTTGATGTCGGCCAGGATTTTTTCCACCAGCGGATAGGATTCCGGATGCACCGCGGAGCCGTCCAGCGGATTGTCGCTGTTCATGATGCGCAGGAAACCCGCGGCCTGTTCGAAGGTTTTGTCACCCAGGCGCGGCACATCGCGCAGACCGGCGCGCGAGGTAAACATGCCCTTCATGTCGCGATAGGTGACGATGCTTTGGGCGACGCTGGCGTTGAGCCCGGAGACACGCGCCAGCAGCGGCGCCGAGGCAGTGTTGACGTCTACGCCGACCGCGTTCACGCAATCTTCCACCACCGCATCCAGCGAACGCGCCAGCTGGGTCTGGCCGACGTCATGCTGGTACTGGCCGACGCCGATCGACTTCGGATCGATCTTCACCAGTTCCGCCAGCGGGTCTTGCAGGCGGCGTGCAATCGAGACCGCGCCGCGTAAAGAGACATCCATGTCCGGCAATTCGCGCGAGGCGAATTCAGAAGCTGAATACACCGATGCGCCGGCTTCCGACACCACGATCTTGGTCAGCTTGAGTTCCGGCCGCAGCTTGATCAGGTCTTGCGCCAGCTTGTCTGTTTCACGCGATGCGGTGCCGTTGCCGATCGAAATCAGCGACACCTTGTGCTTCTCCGCCAGCTGCGCCAGCGTGTGCAGCGAGCCGTCCCAGTCGTTGCGCGGCTGGTGCGGGTAAATCGCGGTGGTGTCGACCACCTTGCCGGTGGCGTCGATCACAGCCACCTTGACGCCGGTGCGCAGGCCGGGGTCGAGGCCCATGGTGGCGCGCGGCCCGGCCGGCGCCGCCAGCAGCAGCGCTTTAAGGTTGCGGGCGAAAACGTTGATCGCTTCGACCTCCGCCGTTTCGCGCAGCTTCGTCATCAGCTCGGTTTCCAGGTGCATGAAGACCTTGACGCGCCAGCTCCAGCGTACCGTGTCGCTCAGCCATTTGTCGGCGCTGCGGCTTTTGTTGCTGATGCCGAAACGGGCGGCGATGCGTCCTTCGCAAGGATTGTGCGGGGCGTCCCATTTCGGTTTTTCTTCTTCCGTATCGAGGCGCAGCACTACATTCAGGATTTCCTCGCGGCGGCCGCGGAACAGCGCCAGGGCCCGGTGCGACGGAATCGTTCCGATGGTTTCGGAATAATCGAAGTAGTCGGCGAATTTTTCGCCGGTGTCCTGTTTGCCCTCCACTACCTTGGATTCGACCACGCCGTGCTCTGTCAGGTATTCGCGCAGCGCCTGCAGCAGCGCGGCGTCTTCCGAAAAACGTTCCATCAGGATCTGGCGCGCACCGTCGAGCGCAGCCTTGGCATCGGCGACGCCAGGATTGTCGCCATTGTCGGTGCTGAATGCCGGCTTCAGGTATTTGTCGGCTTCCTGCTCCGGGTTCAATTCGGGATTCGCCAGCAATGCATCCGCCAGCTCAGTCAAGCCGGCTTCCGCGGCGATCTGCGCCTTGGTGCGGCGTTTCAGTTTGTACGGCAGGTACAGGTCTTCAAGCCGGGTCTTGTCTTCCGCCAAGGAGATCGCCTGCAGCAGCGCGGGAGTCATTTTCCCCTGTTCTTCAATCGAGGCCAGGATCGCGCCGCGGCGTACTTCCAGTTCGCGCAGGTAGCGCAGGCGCTCTTCCAGCAAGCGCAGCTGGATGTCGTCGAGACCGCCGGTGGCTTCCTTGCGATAGCGTGCGATAAAGGGCACGGTGGCGCCTTCGTCCAGCAGGGCGACGGCAGCAGCGACCTGGGCCGGCTTGGCGGCAAGTTCAAGGGCGAGACGTTGTTCGATCGAAGGCAGCATGAGGAATCTTAAGAGTGAAAATCAAGCGTTGGATCATACGCAATCCAGATAATTCCGCCAGTCTTGACAGCCGGAAAAGAACCCGGCCTGAAAATCCGCTCAGCCGAAATGCTTGTCATATCACCATATCTTTGTTTCCTGGTGGTATTATTTACGCCGTCAAGGCGCCTGCCTGCGGGCGTGCTTCATAGACCGTTGCCGGGCAAGTCTGGCCAGGTGCCTGGAAATGGTTGCAAATGAAAAAGATTGTTAAATGATAATTTTTTTCTTGTTTGTCGATGAGCCAGCAAATATGCTTGTGGCCGAATGCGATTGGGCAAAGACTTAAAGCCCGTCGTTCATCAATCACACGGTAGTATTTCTTCGGGAGTCAAATATGCATCTTTCTAAACGTCTGGGCGCGGAAGCCCTTGGCACATTCTGGCTGGTCCTGGGCGGTTGCGGCAGCGCCGTGCTGGCAGCAGGATTTCCGGGCCTCGGAATCGGTTTTCATGGCGTCGCCCTGGCTTTCGGCCTGACCGTGCTGACGATGGCGTTCGCCATCGGCCACATTTCCGGCTGCCACCTGAATCCGGCAGTCACGCTCGGACTGGCTACCGCCGGCCGTTTCCCGAAGAGTGAAATCCTGCCTTACTGGGTGGCCCAGGTCGTCGGAGGCATCATCGCTGCCGGCGTGCTGTACCTGATTGCTACCGGCAAGGCGGGCGCGGAGATCGGCAATTTCGCCGCCAACGGCTATGGCGACCATTCGCCCGGCCTGTATTCGATGAATGCGGCCCTGATCTCGGAAGTGGTGATGACCTTCATCTTCCTGATCGTGATCCTGGGCGCGACAGACAAGCGTGCGCCGGCCGGCTTTGCACCGATCGCGATCGGCCTGTGCCTGACCCTGATCCACCTGATCAGCATCCCGGTCACCAATACGTCGGTCAATCCGGCGCGCAGCACCAGCCAGGCGCTGTTTGTCGGCGGCTGGGCGTTGCAGCAGCTGTGGCTGTTCTGGCTGGCGCCGCTGGTCGGCGCAGTGATCGCGGGTATCGTGTATCCGGCAATCTGGGGCGAGAAAGAGTAATGCCCTGATCCTGCACGGATGTAAAAAAAACGCGGCATGCCGCGTTTTTTGTTTTCCGTTTGCGATTCTAGCTTAGGGTCCGGCGCTTGCCACCGCTGACACGTTCTATGCCGGCGATATCCTGCCAGCTTTGCACGGCGTCAAACTGCTGCGCCAGCAACAGTCCGCGTACCGCCGGCGCCTGGTCGTAGCCATGTTCCATCAGCAGCCAGCCGCCATCTTTCAGGTGGCCGGCCGCGCCGTCGACGATGCTGCGCAGCGCGCTCAAGCCGTCCGCATGGTCGGTCAGCGCGTCCTGCGGCTCGAAGCGCAGGTCGCCCTGCGCGAGATGGCTGTCGCCTGCAACGATATACGGCGGATTGGCAACGATGACATCGAACCGCTGGCGATCCAGCGCGCCATACCAGTTGCTTTGCAATAGCTGCATCGGCGCCTGGCCTGGTGCCAGATGGCGCGCGGCGTTGCGGCTGGCCACCGCCAGCGCGGCGGCGCTGACATCCAGCGCAGTGAGCTGCAGGTCAGGACGGCTATGGGCGATGGCGACGGCGATGGCGCCGGAACCGGTGCCCAGGTCCAGCACGCTTAGCGCCTGCCGGACGCCGGCAGCGGGCAAATGCTGTAACGCCAGGTCGACCAGCAGCTCGGTTTCAGGGCGAGGGATCAGGACGTCCGGGGTGACTTCGAGCTGCAAGCCGTAGAATTCGCGCTGGCCGACAATGTAGGCAATCGGCTCGCCCAGCAGGCGCCGTTGAAACAAGGCCGACAGCTGCTGTGCCTGCTGCGCATCGATAACCCGTTCGTCCTGGGTAATCAGCTGTATTCGCGACAGCTGCAGCGCATGCATCAGCAGGATGCGGTTTTCGAGCGGGTTGAGCGGCGCTTGCTTCAATACCGCGGCGATGCTGTCGCCCGCTTTTATTGCAAACCTGTCGGAAATCCCAGCCATCGCGTCGCGTCGTTCAGTAACGGCTGTTGCGTTTGAACAGCGTGGCGACCAGGATCACTATCAGCACGACAAACCACAGCAGCGACCATTGCGGGATCGACAGGCCGAGGATAGGGTCGTAAGGCGTCGAGCAGAGCGCATAAGCGTCCACCTTGAACACCGACGGCAGCAAGGTGGCCGGCGGCAGCGCGTTCATGGGCGCTTCCAGCGCATCCCGGCCGCATGAGACCGAGGGATGGGCGATGATCCATAGATGCCAGATGGCGGTGCCGGCGCCACCCAGCCCTGCCAGGATGCCGATCCCCGCACCGGCTTTTTGGGCCCCGGCCGGCAGGCTGGCGCAAATCAGGCAAATCAGCGCGATCGCTGCGAATGCGTAACGCTGTATCACGCACAGCGGGCAAGGCTGCATGTCTTGGTAGTGCTGCAAATACAATGCGCCGGCCAGGATGGCAAGGGCGATGAAGGCGACTGCAAGCAAAACGGATTTGGATGTTTTCATTTTCGGGTATGAAGTTGAGTCGATGTGAGCTTATTTGCCGTGCGTCTGATGCTGCCTGGGCTGCTTGGTTCCGCGCCTGCCGTTAGCATATGCGATTTTCAGATATTTAGAGCGCGTCGCCCAGCGCCGCCAGCAAGTCGGCCTGGTGCTCCGCGGCCAGTGCATTGGTCAGTTCTTCCAGGTCGCCGTCCATGATGAAATCGAGCTTGTACAAGGTCAGGTTGATGCGGTGGTCGGTCATCCGGCCTTGCGGGAAATTGTAGGTGCGGATACGCTCGCTGCGGTCGCCCGAGCCGATCAGCGATTTGCGGGTGGCCGCTTCTTGCGACTGCTGCGCGCGCAGCTGGCCATCCTTGATCCGCGCCGCCAGCACTTTCAGGGCCGACGCCTTGTTCTTGTGCTGGCTGCGGTCATCCTGGCACTCGACCACGATGCCGGTCGGCATATGCGTGATGCGCACCGCGGAATCGGTCTTGTTGATGTGCTGGCCGCCGGCGCCGGAGGCGCGGTAGGTGTCGATGCGGATATCGGCCGGATTGATGTCGACGTCGCCGACTTCATCCGCTTCCGGCATGATGGCGACGGTGCAGGCCGAGGTATGGATGCGGCCCTGGGTTTCGGTGGCCGGCACCCGCTGCACGCGATGGCCGCCGGATTCGAACTTGAGCCTGGAGTACGCGCCGAAGCCGATCACGCGCACGATGACTTCCTTGTAGCCGCCGATTTCCGATGGCGATTCCGACACCATTTCGACCTGCCAGCGGTTGCGTTCGGCGAAGCGCGTGTACATCCGCAGCAGGTCGCCGGCGAACAGCGCCGACTCGTCGCCGCCGGTGCCGGCCCGGATTTCCAGGAAAATATTGCGTTCGTCGTTAGGATCCTTGGGCAGCAGCATTTTCTGCAGGTCGCCCTGCAGCTGTTCCATGCGCGCTTTCGCAGCCACGATCTCATCCTGGGCGAATTCCTTCATGTCGGGGTCGGATTGCATTTCCTGCGCCGCGGCGATATCGGCGTCGGCTTGCAGATAAGCCTGGTACAGCTCGACCAGCGGCCCCAGCTCCGCATGTTCACGCGTCAGCTTGCGATAGCTGTCCATGCTGGCGGTGGCGTCTTCCTGCATCAGCAGGTCGCCGACCTCGACCAGGCGATTGGCGAGTTGGTCGAGCTTGGCGAGCATTGATGGTTTCATGGCGGGTTTCAGTCAGGGCAAGGCGAATAAAAATGGAAGGGTGCAGCGGTGCGCAGGGCGGCGCGGTTGCTCGCGGCCGTGCGGGAGGGCAGGTGCGCTAACGCTTGGTGCGGAACAGTTGCGGCAGGAGGGCTGCCAGGCGCGCGCGTTCGTCGCCCTGGGCATTGTGCAAAGCCTGTTGCGGGCCGTGCATGAACTTGGCGGTCAGGCCTTTGGAGAGCGCTTCCAGGACCACTTCGATATCTTCGCCCTTGGCCAGCATCTTGCGGGCGCGCTCCAGCTCCAGCCGGCGCATGGCTTCGCTCGATTCCTGCAGGTCCTGGATCAGCGGCACCACCGCCCGGTTATCCACCCAGTGCATGAACGACTGCACGCGGGTTTCAATGATGGCTTCGGCCTGCGCCACCGCGGCCTGGCGATTTTCCATGCCGGTTTGCACGATTGAACCGAGGTCGTCGACGGTGTACAGGAAGATATCGTCGAGGCGGCCGATTTCAGTCTCGATATCGCGCGGCACGGCCAAGTCCAGCATGAACATCGGTTTGTGGCGCCGTGCCTTGACCGCGCGTTCGACCATGCCGAGGCCGATGATCGGCAAGCTCGAGGCGGTGCAAGAAACGATGATGTCGAACCTGCCCAGCTGCGTCGGCAGGTCGGCCAGCCGGATCGCCTGGCCGTTAAAGCGGTGGGCCAGCAATTCGGCGCGTTCCAGGGTGCGGTTGGCGACCGTCAAGGATTTCGGATTTTGCGCGGCAAAGTGCGTGGCGCACAACTCGATCATTTCGCCGGCGCCGATGAACAGCACATGCTGGCCGGCGACGGTATCGAAAATCCGTTCCGACATGCGCACCGCGGCGGCAGCCATGGAGACGCTATGGGCGCCGATTTCAGTCGTGCTGCGCACTTCCTTGGCGACCGCGAAGGTCCGCTGGAACAGCTGGTGCAGGTAAGTGCCGAGGCCGCCCGCCGCTTCTGCATGGCGCACGGCATCCTTCATCTGGCCAAGGATCTGCGCTTCGCCCAGCACCATCGAATCGAGTCCTGAAGCTACCCGGAACGCGTGGCGCACGGCGTTATCTTGCGGCAATGTGTACAAATGCGGACGTAAATCAGCGTAGGGCAGCTGATGGTAATGCGCCAGGAAATGTGCGGTGGAATCGATGGAGGCGTCGACGCCGTGCTCGAAATTGGCGGCCGCATAAAGCTCGGTGCGGTTGCAGGTCGACAGGATGGCAGCTTCATCCGACATGCTCACTGCATTGCCGCCGCTGAACCAGGCGCGCGCCGCCATCACCGCCTGACCGATCTGGTCAGCCGGGAAAGCCACCTTTTCGCGCAGGGAAACGGGCGCGGTGGTGTGGTTGAGTCCGACGGTTAGCAGGTGCATGGATGCGGTTGGCAGCAGGGTTGGCAACGAACTGGGGCAATATTGTTAACCCAAGATTATACTCTTTGTAGCCAAGGAGGAAATTCCAGCTTGGCTGACACCGGCCGCAGCTCAGGTGAGGGCTGGCAAAGTTACAATAAAAGTGCTGCCTTCGCCTAACGTGCTTTCCAGCGAGATCTCGCCGAAATGCCGTTCCACCACGGTTTTGACGAACACCAGGCCGAGGCCGGTACCGTCCGAATGCGGCTGGCCCGGGGCGCTGACGCGCTGGTAGCGTTGGAACAGCCTGGCCTGGTCATGCGGGGCAATGCCAAAACCATGATCGGCGATGCGGCAGACTACCTGCGGCAGCAATTTCACGTATTTCAGGCGCAAGGTACAGGTAATCCGGGTATCCGGCAGGCTGTAGCTGATGGCGTTGGAAATCAGGTTGCACAGTGCGCGCGCCATCAGCGAGCGATCGATGTTGGTCAGGAATTCCTGGCCTTCGATATCCGTGATCAGCTCGATCTTCTTGTTGTTGGCGAGGCTCCACATTTCATCGACGGCGTCATACAGCACATCCTGGAAATCCACTTCTTCCAGCCGGTATTCGGATGATTCGGCGCGCGCCAGCTGGACAAAGTTGTCCGCCAGCCCTAATGTCTTGCGCGCCGCCTGTTCCAGCCGCGCGAAAAATTCCTTCTGCGGCAGCGCCGAGGACGGGTTGCCTTGCAGTTCGAGCAGAGCCAGGATCGAGGCTTGCGGCGCGCGCATGTCGTGCGACAGGAAGCGCAGGGTTTCATCCCGGCTGCGTTCGGCGGCGCGGATGATGGTGATGTCGACGATGCTGACGATCCAGCCGGTCAGCACCTGATGCGCGGAGTGGCAGGGACCGCTCTTGATCAGCAGGTCGCGCCCTTGCTGGTCTTGCACCGTGGTGCCGCTGGTGAGGGTGGCTACATGCTCGAGATCGATCAGGTCCCACCAGCTGAAGACGTGGCCGGCCGCGGTATTGCCGGCCTGCGGCGTGCTCATGTTGGAAAACAGGTAGGGCAGCAGCGCGCCGTCGATATTCCGTATGCCGGCGGCGGCGAAATAATCCCGTGCGAACTGGTTCGACACCAATACATGGCCGTCGATGGTGGTGATCAGGGTGGCATCCGGCAGGCTGTTCACGCTGTCGGAAATGAACTGGCGCAAATCGCGCACCCGGCGCGCCGCGACCCGCATGGCGTTGATGCGTTGCTCGAGCAAATCTTCCACTTGCTGCGGCGCCGGTTCCGTATTTACTTCAGGGAGCAGATGCGGCTCCTGGTCCAGCAGCATGAACTCTTGCCCGAGATAGGAAATCGCCGATTCGAGGCGGATCCAGTTCCATATGGGATGAGCGATGGCGAGCGCGATCAAGGCTGCGGTCGGGGCAATCCAGATTCCCAGCGTCAGCAGCAAATAGCTGGCAGCCATCGTCAGCAGCATCAGGGTGGCGGTGATCAGCAAGGAGATGCGCGGTGTCCACAGCAGGTAGCTGGAGAGCGCGATCAGGACCGGGACGATGCTGAACAGCGCGGTCTGCAGCGGGCGGGCGATGCTGATCGATTTGTGGTCGAGCAAGCCGGCCAGGATGTTGGCGTTGATCTCGATGCCAGGCATGACGCCGGAGGTGCCCGAAACCGGCGTCGGGAAAGTATCGGCCATGCCGAGCGCAGTGGCGCCGATCAATACATATTTGCCGGTGAAAAACTGGTCCGGCACGTCGCCGCGCAATACCGAGGCGTACGGCACGGAACGGAAATGGCCGCTGCCGCCGGCGAACGGGATCTGGACCTGGTAATCGCGCTGCCAGCTGTCCGTCTTGTGCGGGCCGGGCTCAACCGGCGTCTCGCTTAACCGCGCACCTGGCAGGTTGCCATTGGCGTCGGTGATCCTTTGGCCGGCGACGCCGGCCAGCGCTACCGCAAAATGCGGCCACCATTTGTCGTCCTGGCCTTCTCGCAGGAAGACGCTGCGCACCACGCCGTCGGGATCGAGCTCGAGATGTATGTGGCCGACGTCGCGCGCGGCGTTGAGGAAATCCGGCGTCGGCGGCAGGGCTTTCAGGCCGGGGCCGGCGCTGGCGACGACGATCGGCAGCACCGTCAGCTTGCTCGCCGCAAGCGCCTTGGTCAGCGCGCGGTCATCGGCGCGCTGGCCGGGAGACTGTCCCTGTTCGGCTTCCGGCATGATCACGTCGAGCCCGATCGCCAGCGGATTGGCGTGCATGATCCGGTTCAGCAGTTTGGCGTGCAGGCTGCGTTCCCAGGGCCAGCGGCCCAGCTTGCTGATGCTGTAGTCGTCGATGGCGACGATGATGATGTCGTCGCGCGCCGGCCGCGAATCGGCCCGCATGAACTGGTCGTACAAGGTCCGGTCAAGGCGGCCGAGGCCGTTCACGTAGCCCATGCTGCCGGCGACGATCAGCATCAGGACGGTGATCGCCATCCATTGGCGAAACGCCACGCGTTTAATGAGCGGGATGACCTGCTTGATCATGAACAGTCGGCTTGAGGATGCATGGTCGTGGCAGGCTTAATATCCGGTCTGGGTCTGGCCGCCGACATTGAGCAAGGGCGAACCGTCGCTGGTGACCCAGCGGCTGCCGATATACACTTTTTGCGAGGGTGAAAAGGGACCGATGTAACCGTCGGCATCGATCGCCTTGATGCGGATGAAATAAGTGCCGCTGTCCGGACGCGGGACGACGATCTCCGGCGTCGCCGTGGTTTGTGTCAGCAGCAATGCCGAGTAGCCGGCGTCGCGGCCGATTTCAACCACGAAGGTTTGTCCCGGCTCTGCGCTCCAGCGGAATGACAGGTCGCCGTCGACCGCATCGGCTATCTTGGGAACCTGCAGCGCCGGCAGCAGGTTGAAGCGCTGCGGATCGCCGTAAGGCCCTTGGTCGCTGTCCTTGCCTTGCTCGACGATGGTCGCCACGCGCCAGAAGTAAGTGCCCAGCGCCAGTTTGCCGGCATTGAATTGCGGCCCAACCACGGCTGGCTGGTCAAGCACCAGCTGCTTGAATCCGGCATCGCTGGCGACTTGCAGATGGTAGGCTTGCGCGTTGCCGACTTCGGCCCAGCTGAACATCACATCTTCTGCGCGCGATTTGTTTTTCGGTTCAATCGAGATAGGCGGTTCGGGCCGCGCCTTCAATGTAAACGCGGTGATGTGCGGGATCCCTTGCAGGCCGCTCTGGTCGAGCGCGGTGATGCGGACGAAATACTTGCCGTCCTCAAGCCCGTTGATCTTGAGTTCGGTGTTGTCCGATTCGGCCTCGCTGACGATATTGCGCGTATCGGCATCCGTGGCGATTTGCGCGCGATAGCCGCGCGCCCCGGCTACCGGGCTAACGCTGAAGCGCACCGTGGGCCGTTCCTGCAGCTGCGGACCGCCATTGAGCTGCGGCGCCGGCAACAGCGCGACCGCCTTGCCGACTCCTTTGGCGTTGGTGACGTTACCTTGTCCTGGATGCAGGGTCAGCGCCGGCGCCTGGTTTTTCTTCGCCACCGCGACACCGCCGCTCAACACTTCGGTCATGACCCTGTCGCCGACCAGGTCGACCCGGAAATCGGTGCCGCGCACGCCGGCCACCGCCAGCGGCGAATGGACTTCGAAACGGCCTTTGTTCTTGTCCAGCGGCGAGACCTTGGATTCGACCCGGCCTTTCAGCAGCGTGATTTCAGTGCGCGGGCTGTTGGTATACCGTGCAGTGCGCAGCTTGCTCAGTTTTACCTGGCTGTTGGACGGCAGGGCGACATGCGATTGATCAGGCAGGGTGAGCGACAGGAAGCTGTTGCTGCCGGTATTGATGATGGCGCCTTCGCTCAATGTGGTGCCGATGTTGATGTCGATCGGCTTGCCATCCGCGGCGACAGCGTCGATATTGCCGGACATGGCTGCTACCTGGGCCGTGCTCGGATCGTCCGGCAGCAGCGCCACGGGAATGATGATGGCGGTGCCGACCGGGATCGTGCGGTCATTGTCGATGTGGTTGAGTTTCGCCAGCTGCACCCAGTTGTTCTTGCTGGAAGTCAGCTGTGCTGCGATCACGCCCAGGGTGTCGCCAAGCTGCGCGCGATAGGTAATCGTCGCTGCACCCACCTGCAGCGTGGCCGGATCCAGCGCCGGCGGGGCCGCAAACAGCGGCGACCCTGCAAGGCAGAGCGCCAGGAAAGCCATTTTGGTGAGTGTGGTGCGCATATCTGTCTATCAGCGCAACCGAAACGCGCCTTATCCTGTGAGTTGTTCTAGTCGATAACCGTAGCTATAAACCGGAGCCAGTCGATAGCCGTTTTCTGGTCGTAATTGTAACTTACTCCGCACCCGCGAGACGTGGGTATCCATGGTACGGGACGGAATGTCGACATCGCGCGACCAGACTGCTTCCAGGATATAGGCGCGCGACAGAGGGCGGCCCAGGTTGCGAAAAAACAACAGCGCCAGGTCGAATTCCTTTTGCGTGATCTCGATCGGCTTGCCGGCCAGGGTCAGGCGGCCCGAGCGCGTTTCAAACAGGTAATCGTTAAATACGATCTGCTCGCTCGAATTCTGGATCGGATAGGCGCGCCGCAGCAAGGCTTGCACGCGCGCCACCAGTTCGCTGCGGCGGATCGGCTTGATCATGTAGTCATCGGCGCCGGCGGCCAGGCCTTCGACAATGTCATCCTCGCCGGAACGGCTGGTGATGAACAGCACCGGAATGGTTTTGGGAAGTTTGTCTCTCACCCAGCGCAACACCTCCGGGCCGCTGAGATCAGGAACCTGCCAATCCAGGACCAGCATGTCGTAGCTTTCCCGACGCAACTGGTTCAGTATTTCTTTGCCGCTCTGGAATGGATGGCAGATATGCCCACTGGATGTGAGCACCTGGCAAACTAGATCGGTTTGACTGGGGTCGTCATCAAGGACAGCAATTCTCATATTTTATATATGTTAGGTGATTTCAGCGCTGGAGGCCGGCATCGGTGTTGTGGCGAATACAAGGAGTATATTAATCTTATTGCTACATTGCTGTAGATAAATATTCTATATATTTCCAGTGTCTTTCAATTGCCACAAAAAAATAAATAATTCAGCGGTGCCGGATGCTTTTGGCAAAGCCGATGCCAACAATTTAACCGAAGCGGTATTTGTTTGGCGATATATGCAATCGTCATACAGTGTATGACGGGATTTGTAAAATTCCACCAGCGATGTTGAATAACGAGAATCTGCCCCAGGCCATCGATCCTGGCTGGTCATTGCGCGGATTGCCGCCAGCGCGGCATTGCGCCGAATTCAGCTTCTGCCTGCCGTATCGGCTTATGCGTCTGGCAGCACCACGTTCACGTCCAGCACTTCCAGATTTCCCTGGCGATCCAGGGAAATCTTGATGTCGTCGGCGTTCACCTTGGTGTATTTCGAAATCACTTCGATCAGTTCTTTGTGCAAGGCCGGCAGGAAGTCATGGCCCTGGCGGCCATTCCGTTCGCGCGCAATGATGATTTGCAGGCGTTCCTTGGCCGCAGACGCCGTTTTAGGCTTGCTGGTAAACAAGAACGAGAGCAATGCCATGTTATTTCCCTCCAAAGATGCGGTGCAGGAAACCCGGTTTTTCATAGGAGGTAAACCGCAGGGTGACGTCTTCGCCGAGGAAGCGCGAGACGACGTCTTCGTAGGCAAGGGCGACATCGCTGCCCTTGATGTGGATCGCCGGATTGCCCTGGTTGGAGGCGTGCAGCACCGATTCCGATTCAGGAATGATGCCGATCAGCGGAATCCGCAGAATATCCTGAACGTCGGTATACGACAGCATTTCACCGGCTTCGACGCGCTTGGCCGAATAACGGGTGATCAGCAGATGTTCCTTGACCGGTTCGCCGCCGTTCTGCGCGCGCCGCGATTTTGCCTGGATGATGCCGAGGATGCGGTCGGAGTCGCGCACCGACGATACTTCAGGGTTGGTGACGACGATCGCTTCATCGGCAAACGTCAACGCCATCACGGCGCCGCGTTCGATGCCGGCCGGCGAATCGCAAATGATGTATTCGAAGTCCATCTTGACCAGGTCGTTAAGAACGGTCTCCACGCCTTCTTCGGTCAGCGCATCTTTGTCGCGGGTTTGCGAAGCCGGCAAGATGAACAGGTTTTCGCAATGCTTATCCTTGATCAGGGCCTGGGTCAAGGTGGCTTCCTTGTTGACCACGTTGATCAGATCGTACACCACGCGCCGTTCACAGCCCATGATCAGATCCAGGTTGCGCAGGCCGACGTCAAAGTCGAGCACAGCCGTTTTGTGGCCGCGCATGGCCAGACCCGATGCAAAACTGGCGCTGGAGGTGGTCTTGCCAACGCCGCCTTTGCCGGACGTAACAACGATGATTTTTGCCACGAAGAGCTCCTTTATGCATTGCGGGACAGGGTGCAAGGGCCACCATAACGTGGCGAATTACATTTTCCGTGCGACTCTGTCCTCAACTGACTAGATAAAAAGTTACAAGATCCTGGATTCGATTAATTACGGCTCGCGGAATTGAGCGATAGTACGTCAATCCGGTCGCCGCTCAGGCGGATTTGTGCCGGCTGGCCTTTTTGTTCCGGCGGCAAGCCATTCTCGAAAGTGCGGTAGACGCCGGCGATGGATACCAGTTCGGCCTCCATGCTGGCGGCAAAGATGCGCGCCGAGGTATCGCCGCTGGCGCCGGCCAGCGCCCGTCCGCGCAGCGGCGCGTAGACATGGATGCTGCCGTCGGCAATGATTTCGGCGCCATTGTTGACGGTGGCGGTGATGACCAGGTCGGCGTCGCGCGCATAAATCCGCTGCCCGGCGCGTATCGGCGTATCGATGATCATGGTGCTGGCGGCTGCCCTGGGAGGCGGCGCGGCAACCGGTGCGGCTGGCGGCGGAGCGGCGGCCGCAGGCTCCTGGCGGGCGGCAACGACATGATCGATGCTCAGGCCGCTGGCGACGATGCCGGCTTCCATTTCCGCCGGGGCATTGCGTACGGCAACTGCGTTCAGGCGATATTTTTTCAGCAGCTCTATCAGTTGCGACCAGTCTATGGGCGAGCGGTCCGGCCCCAGTGCGGCAACATCGATGACGGCAAATTCGTTGTCAAAGAAATCGGCGCTGCCGCCGGTCATTTCCTGCAAAGCGGCTTCCAGCGCCATCGGATCTGAATCATGCAAGATGGCGGATACGGCCACCACGGTAGCAATTTTTATTTCAATCGGCTTGCGGGATTTGTTTTTGAGCATAAAGCAGTGAGGTGTATGGGCAACCAAGGCGGAAAGTACTGACGGATTGGCTTATAGAGCGTTTAGGCGGCAATTGGTTCGCTTATTAGTCTGCTTAAAGGTGTATAAAATATTGTCTTGTTTTGCGATCTTACCAAATCTCGGGAGAAGATCACGAAAAAAGCATTGCCCGCCTGTTGTTCTTCCATGCCGCCGTGCCCGGCCTGCGCCGCGGATTCCCACGCTTTGCGGAGCGCTGGAAATGCAAAAAGGGCTTAGCCGAAGCTAAGCCCTTTTTCTGTTTTTGGTGGCCCGGGGCGGAATCGAACCACCGACACAAGGATTTTCAATCCTCTGCTCTACCGACTGAGCTACCAGGCCAAGGGACAGGAGTATAGCAAAACATTTTCGATCCGCAAAGCCCCTTGTTGAATCTTCTTGAAAAAACTTTGCGTTGCTCAATTTGTGGGCGGCAACATCATGCTCGATCAGTGGAAAACCATATTTAACGGGGCCTGCAGGGCTTTGCAAGCGTAGTCGCTATAATGGCGAAATGAAAGATATCGCATCAATCTCGAAAAATACCGGCGCCGCGCCGACGGCGAAATACGATATTTGCATCGTGGGCAATGGCGCTGTCGGCAAGGCAGCGGCGCTGGCCTTGGCGCAAGCGGGCTTGCGCGTTGCATTGCTGGGAATGCCGGCGCCGTCCGCATCAGCCGCGGCGCCCGATGCCTGGGACACGCGCGTGTACGCGTTGAACCATGTGGCGCGCAGCTTGCTGTCGACAGTCAAGGTGTGGGATGCCCTGGATCCGGCGCGAATAAGCGCGGTGGAAGGGATGGCGATCAAAGGCGGCACGGATAGCGCGGCTGGCAACCTGGCGTTTGACGCCTACAATGCGCGCGTCGATGCGCTGGCCTGGATTGTCGAAGACAGCAACCTGAACCAGGCGCTGGACGCGGCGCTGAAATTTTCCCCGAATGTGCATCTGCTCAGCGGCCGCGCCAAGGCGCTGCAAGTGGATGCGGACACAGCGTCCCTGCAGCTGGAATCGGGCGAGGCCATCAGCTCTGCCCTGGTTGTCGGCGCCGACGGCGCGCAATCCTGGGTGCGCAGCCAGTGCCAGATCGGGATCGATTACCGTTCGTACAAACAGCGCGGGGTGGTCGCCAATTTTGCATGCGAGCGGCCGCATCACGGTGTTGCTTATCAATGGTTTACCGAAACAGAAGGGATCGTTGCCTTGCTGCCTTTGCCCGGGCAGCGGGTATCCCTGGTCTGGTCGGCGCCGGAGGCCCTGGCGCTTGAACTGTTGGATGAACCTTTGTCAGAACTGGCCGCACGCCTGACCTCGCTGGCCGGCGACAAGCTGGGCCAATTGCTGCCGCTGCAGCCGGAGCTGGCGCAGGCATTTCCATTGTCCTTGCTCAAAACCCATTCGATGGTGGCGCCGCGCGTCGCCCTGGTCGGGGATGCCGGCCATGTGGTGCATCCATTGGCGGGGCATGGCATGAACCTGGGTTTCGGCGATGTCGCCGCCCTGGTCCAGGTGCTGGCCGAGCGCGGCGGCCATCGCGATTGCGGCGATGCCGGCGTGCTGGCGCGTTATGCGCGCGCGCGCAAAGAAGAAATACTCTTGATGCAGGTGATGACCGATGGATTGGAGCGGCTGTTCGGCTTCGATTTCGGGCCGTTGCGTTTGCTGCGCAATACCGGGTTGAACTTGCTGGATAAAGTGCCGGTCTTAAAAAGACAATTGATGGCCCACGCCTTGGGTCGGACAGCTGATAAAGAATAACTGGAACAACGATGAAAAAAACAAGCGTGATGTTGGTGGCTTTGCTGGGACTGTGGGTAAGCGCCGCCGGCGCCGAGACTCCCCAGGAAAGCGCGGTCAAGAAGCTGATAGAGCCGCGCCTGGGAGATAACGTCAAGGTTGATGAAGTAACCAAGACTCCTTATTCCGGTTTGTTTGAAGTGCGTGTCGGCAACGATATCTTTTATACCGACGCCGCTGCCAAGTACGTGTTCGTCGGCCGCATCATGGACGCGCAGACCTCGCGCGACTTTACCAGCGAGCGGGTAAATGAGCTGAGCAAGGTCAAGTTCTCGGACTTGCCGCTGGACCTGGCCATGAAAAAGGTCAAGGGCAACGGCAAGCGCGTGATCGCAGTGTTCGAAGATCCCAACTGCGGCTATTGCAAGCGCTTCCACAAGACTACCTTGCAGGAAGTCGACAACGTTACCGTGTATACCTTCTTGTATAACATCCTGGCGGACGATTCCGCGGTGAAGGCTCGCAATGTCTGGTGCAGCACCGACCGCAACAAGGCCTGGACCGACCTGATGGTTGACGGCAAGGCCGCCACCGCCGCGCCGGCAGCCTGCCAGGCGCCGAACGACAAGGTATTGGCGCTCGGCCAGAAGCTGAACGTGACCGGCACGCCGACGATCATCTTCGCCGACGGCTCCCGCACGCCAGGCTGGATCGATGCGAAAACCATGGAAGCCAAATTCAGTACGTTGAAATGAACCAGGCGCCTGCCATCCGGCGGGCGCGACTTTTTTCCTAGCCTGCCATGAGTGGTCGACCATATAGCGGACAAATCATCGGCCTGCTGCTGGCTGCCGGCCGCGGCCGGCGTTTCGATCCCAGCGGTGTGTGCAGCAAATTGCTGCAATCGTTGCCGACCGCTGCGGGTCAGACGGTGCTGGCGACGGCTGCCGGCAATCTGGCGGCGGCGCTGCCGACATGTGTCGTCTTGCGTAGCGACGCGCCGGATCTGGCCGCACAGGTTGCCTGCTATGCCTGGGTGCCATGCGCAAGCGCGGATGACGGCATGGCGGCGTCGCTGGTGTGCGGCCTGGAACAGACCGCGGACGCCGCCGGCTGGGTAATCGCCCTGGCTGACATGCCCTATGTGCAAGCAGCAACCATCCAGGCCCTGGCATCGGCATTGCGCCAAGGCGCCGACATCGCGGTGCCGACCTATCTCGGCCGGCGCGGCAATCCGGTCGGGTTCAGCCGCAAGCATTTGCCGCAGTTGCTGGCCCTGCAGGGCGACCAGGGTGCGCGCGGCTTGTTGCAATCGTGTCCTGTCGTCGAAGTGGCGGTGGACGATCCCGGCATCCACCAGGACATCGATACCGTCGCCGATATACGACAATCCCCGGCCTGAAGCCCGCAATCCGCCGCTCTTTTCAACGCCAGGCGACCGAGGCCGGACCTATCATGCGCAATCCCGCTACACTATCGTCTTTTTGCGCCGCCAGCGCTGTCCTCCCTGACGAAGTCACCAGATGAATCCACATTTCCTGAACAAACGTATTATTCATTTACTCGGTTATGCCGGATTGATTCCGTTCGTGCTGCTGACGCTGGCATGCTGGCTGGTCAGCACCGACTGGCTGCGCGATTTCATTCGCGGGCAGCTGGCCTATGGCATCGCCGCCTTGTCTTTTCTCGGCGGGATCCACTGGGGCGCGGTGGTGCTGCGGGCCGACCTGTCGGCCGACCAGACAAAGAAAGCCTTGGTCTGGGGCGTGGCGCCGACCAGCATCGCCTGGTTCTCGACCATGGCCGGCGGTTTCGGCTTCGCTTTGCTGATTGCCGGGTTCATCGCCGCTTACCAGGCCGACAAGCGCTTGTTCCCATGGTACGGCTTGCCGGCCTGGTTTATTGAATTGCGTTTCAGATTGACATGTGTGGCGGTGGCGGCGCTGATGCTGACCGTGATTGCCGGGAATGTCCGAGGATAAATGATGAAGAAAAATACTGCAAAGCCAGGCGCCAAGCCGTCAAGCGCCAAGTCCGCCCGCGGCGGCCTAAGCTACAGCATCGTCGCA
Organism: Collimonas sp. OK412; assembly: GCF_900112135.1. Lineage (GTDB taxonomy): Bacteria > Pseudomonadota > Gammaproteobacteria > Burkholderiales > Burkholderiaceae_D > Collimonas > Collimonas rhizosphaerae. The sequence goes on along the minus strand of NZ_FOLC01000009.1, from coordinate 80,944 downwards.
GCCGATCCTGCCGCCCACCTGTTCGCCGTTACCCTGAGCATTGCCGAGCCGGCCGCGGTGGGGCAGATCGTCGCCTTGCCGGCCTGGATCCCTGGCAGCTACATGATCCGCGAATTCGCGCGCAATATCGTACAGATCCGCGCCGAGTCGAACGGCCGCAAGATCGCTCTCAAGAAACTCGACAAGCACTCCTGGCAAGCGGCGCCATGCGACGGGCCGCTGACCTTGCACTACCAGGTGTACGCATGGGACCTGTCGGTGCGCACTGCGCACCTGGACCAGACCCACGGTTTCTTCAACGGCACCAGCGTATTCCTGCGCGCGGTCGGCCAGGAACATGCGCCGCATATCGTGGATATCCAGCGTCCGCAAGGCGACACCTATGAAGCGTGGCGCATCGCCACCGCACTGCCGACGCTGAAAGCCAAGCGCGGCTCTTTCGGCAGCTATGTCGCCGCCAACTACGACGAGCTGATCGATCATCCGGTTGAAATGGGTACCTTCCAGCTGGCGACTTTCAAAGCGCACGGCGTGCCGCACGAAATTGCGATTACCGGCAATGTGCCGAACCTGGACCTGGCGCGCTTGAGCGCCGACCTGAAAAGGATCTGTGAAACCCAGATCAGCTTCTTCGAACCGGCCGGCAGCAAGTTTGCCAAGCGCGCACCGATGCAGCGCTATGTGTTCCTGACGCTGGCGGTGGGAGACGGTTATGGCGGCCTTGAGCATCGCGCTTCCACCGCACTGATTTGCGCGCGCGCCGATTTGCCGGTCAAGGGACAGGCGGAAATGAGCGATGGTTACCGCACCTTCCTTGGCCTCTGCAGCCATGAATATTTCCATACCTGGAACGTCAAGCGCATCAAGCCGGCAGCGTTTGCTCCCTACGACCTGCAGGTCGAAAACTACACGCCATTGCTGTGGCTGTTCGAAGGTTTCACCAGCTATTACGACGACCTGATGCTGCTGCGCAGCGGCCTGATTGACCAGCCCGCCTATTTCAAGCTGATTGAAAAAACCATCAACGGCGTGCTGCTCGGCAGCGGCCGGCATAAGCAAAGCGTGGCCGAATCCAGCTTTGATGCCTGGGTCAAATATTATCGCCAGGATGAAAACGCGCCAAACGCGATTGTCAGCTATTACACCAAGGGCTCGCTGGTGGCGCTGGCGCTGGACCTGACGATCCGTAGCGAAACCAAGGGCCGCAAATCGCTGGACGACGTGATGCGCGCCCTGTGGCAAAAGTACGGCCGCGATTTTTATGCCGACAATGCATTGAGCGGCCGCGGCGTCAGCGAGAGCGCGGTCGAAGCCTTGTTCGATGAAGTGACCGGCCTCAAGCTGAAGCGTTTCTTCGATCGTTATGTGCGTGCAACCGATGATCTGCCGCTGGCGAAATTGCTGGCGCCGACCGGCGTCGTGCTGGCCGACAGCCGCAAGCCGGGCAAACCGTCGCTGGGCGTGCGGACCGCGCGCAATGGCGGCGACACCAGGCTGGCGAACGTCTACGAAGGCGGCGCCGCGCATCGCGCCGGGTTGTCGGCGGGCGACTTGCTGGTGGCGATTGAAGGCATCCGGGTGAGCAATAACCTTGAGGCGCTGCTGGCGCGCTACCGGGTTGGCGATAGCGTCGTCATCCATGCTTTCCGGCGCGATGAACTGATGACGTTCAAGGTCAGGCTGCTAGCCGACAGCACGCCGCAGGTCGGCTTGAAGGTGGAGGCAAAACCAGCGCTGGTGCCGGCATTGCGCACCGCCTGGCTGGCAGGGCGCAGCGGTCGTTAAGCGTTATATCTGATGGGAAACAGAAGGCCGGAGCTGTTTGTCCGGCCTTTTTTTTAATCGGCTTTCAAGCCATTCCAGCGCGGCGTCAGCGTGTGCTGCACAGCGAACAGGTCCAGCACGCGTCCCAGCGTATGGTCGACCATTTCCGCAATGCTTTGCGGCCGGTGGTAAAAGCCAGGCAGGGGCGGGAAGATGATGCCGCCCATTTCAGTGACGCTGGTCATGTTGCGCAGATGCGCCAGGTTGAAAGGCGTTTCGCGCACCATCAGGACCAGCCGCCGGCGCTCCTTGAGGACAACATCGGCGGCGCGCGTGATCAGGTTGTCCGACAGGCCGTTGGCAACCGAGGCCAGGGTTTTCATCGAACAGGGCGCGATGATCATGCCGTCCGATTGAAATGAGCCGCTGGCGATGGCTGCGCCGATATCGCGCACATTGTGCACCACGTGCGCCAGCGCCTCGACTTGCTTACGCCGCATCTCCAATTCCTGGTGCAGGTTCAGCACGCCGGCATCGGAAATCATCAGATGGGTTTCGACGCCGGGCATCTCGCGCAGCAACTGCAGCAGCCGCACGCCGTAAATCACGCCGGTGGCGCCGGTGATGCCGACAATCAGGCGGCGCGGCGGCTGGCTGGCGTCTGCGGCTGGGCGGCTGGACGAGACCACGTAGGGTCTCAGGCCTTCAGCAAGGTTTGCAGTTCGCCGGACTCGAACATCTCGTTCATGATGTCGGAGCCGCCGATGAATTCGCCGTTGACATAGAGCTGCGGAATGGTCGGCCAGCTGGAATAGTCCTTGATGCCTTGGCGCACGGTCGGGTCTTCCAGCACGTTGACGGTGACGATGTTTTCAGCGCCGCTGGTCTTCAACAGCTGGATGGCGCGGCCGGAAAATCCGCATTGGGGGAATTGCGCGGTTCCTTTCATGAACAGCACCACTGGGTTGCTGGTCACGGTTTCCTTGATCCACGCTTGTACATCGCTCATGGCAATACCTTAAAAAGTTTCAGAATACCGCCATTATATGAAAAAGGCTGTTGTGCTGCTGGCGAGTCTGCGGCTGCAGGTGGCTCCATGGCAATATTTGGCCGGGGGCGCCCCGGCGGAAGTACGGAACTGTGGTGAATTCCGCACTTGTCAAGAGATTTTGACGAAAGCGCCAAGTCCATGTACAATCTCAGGTTCTCCCGATTCCGCCCAGCGATTTCAAGCTTTTCCGTCGCTGAATATGGTGTTTTAGGAAAGAAATTTTTTTAATAGTCTTCAATCATTTCGATGAGGTTTCATATGTACGCGGTCATAAAAACCGGTGGCAAACAATATAAGATTGTTGCCGGCGAAAAACTCAAAATAGAACAGATACCTGCAGACATTGGCACCGAACTCACTATTGATCAAGTGCTCGCAGTTGGCGCTGGTGACACCATTAAGTTTGGTGCACCGCTGGTCGAAGGTGCTACGGTGTCGGTTAAGGTATTGGCGCAAGGTCGCCACGATAAAGTCAAGATCTTCAAAATGCGTCGTCGTAAGCATTATCAGAAGCATCAAGGCCATCGTCAAAATTACACCGAAATTCAAATCGTTTCGATCAACGCTTAATTGCGTCGGTTGACTTAACCAGATACCAGGAGTTTTAAATGGCACATAAAAAAGGCGGCGGCACTACGCGCAACGGCCGTGACTCAGAGTCAAAGCGACTTGGCGTCAAGGTCTACGGTGGCCAGGCGATCAACGCCGGCGGCATCATCATTCGTCAACGCGGCACCAAGACGCATCCAGGCGAAAATGTCGGCATGGGCAAGGATCACACCCTGTTCGCACTGATCGACGGCAAAGTACAATTCGTAACCAAGGGCGCTACCCAGCGTAACTACGTTACTGTCGTAGCAGCTTAAGTTTCTGTAAGCGTCGACACAGGCAAGGCGTCAGCCTTGCTGCGAAAGGCTCTGCCGCTGGTGGAGCCTTTTTAGTTTCTGGTCGTAAAACACTGTTCAGGCAAGCCGGAGCATGCAGCGTGTTTACTCCGCCGGCGATGGCTTATGCCTGAAGCAATGGCATTCTTGCAATGCAGGCTCGGACCTGGGCTGCAACGATGGCCAAAAATCGGTAAAGTTACCTGTGTCTTTCAATAAGAATTTAACCTCCAACCTCATTAGGACCTTCGAATGAAGTTTATAGATGAAGCAAAAATCGAAGTCATTGCCGGCGATGGCGGCAATGGGGTTGCGAGTTTTTGCCGTGAAAAATTCCGCCCGTTCGGCGGCCCTGACGGTGGCGATGGCGGCGTAGGCGGCAGTATCTGGGCCGTGGCCGACCGCAACATCAACACGCTGGTCGATTACCGTTTCTCCAAGATGCACCGGGCTGGCCGCGGCGAAAACGGCCGCGGCTCGGATTGCTACGGCAAGGGCGCCGACGATATCAAGCTGCGCATGCCGGTCGGCACGCTGATCGTCGACGTCAACACCGGCGAAGCGATTGCCGACCTGACCGATCACGGCCAGGAAGTCTTGCTGGCCAAGGGCGGCGAGGGCGGCTGGGGCAATATCCATTTCAAATCCTCGACCAACCGCGCGCCGCGCCAGAAAAGCGACGGCAAGGAAGGCGAACGCCGCGAATTGCGGCTGGAGCTCAAGGTGCTGGCCGATGTCGGCCTGCTGGGGCAGCCGAATGCCGGCAAATCGACTTTCATTACCGCGGTGTCGAATGCCCGTCCGAAGATCGCCGATTACCCGTTTACCACGCTGCATCCGAATCTCGGCGTAGTCCGCGTCAGCCACGAGAAAAGCTTCGTGATCGCCGACATCCCGGGCCTGATCGAAGGCGCGGCGGAAGGCGCGGGGCTGGGCATCCAGTTCCTGAAGCATTTGCAGCGTACCGGCTTGCTGCTGCACATCGTCGACCTGGCGCCGTTCGAAGACACGGTTGATCCGGTCAAGGAAGCCAAGGCGATCGTCAAGGAACTGAAGAAATACGATCAGTCGCTGTTCGACAAGCCGCGCTGGTTGGTGCTCAACAAGATCGACGTGATCCCGGAAGGCGAACGCGTCAAGCGCGTCAAGGACTTCATCAAGCGTTTTGGCTGGAAAGGCCCGGTATTCGAGATTTCCGCGCTGAACCGCGACGGCTGTCCAGAACTGGTGACGGAAATCTACGGCTACCTGGCCGAGAAACGCCAGCAGGAAACCCGCTCGGAAGAAACGCATATGGTGGTGGAAGCGCAATCCATCCTGTCCATCGATCCGGACGATCCTCGCTTCAAGATACTCGACTAAGCAAGTATCCGGCACCGGTGGCTGAGGGGAAATCGATCCCTCTCGCCATCGGTCTATTTTTTTCCCGCCACCTTGTGCCTTCAACCGCCGAGGCACGATAGATAAAAATATGAATTCCGTCATTCAAAAAGCCAAGCGCATCATTATCAAAGTCGGATCTTCCCTGGTAACCAATGACGGCAAGGGGCTGGATGCCGGCGCCATCGCCAAATGGGCGGCCCAGATCGCCGAGTTGCGGGCGATGGGCAAGGAAGTCGTGCTGGTCAGCTCCGGCGCTGTTGCCGAAGGCATGCAGCGCCTCGGTTTCGACAAGCGGCCGACCAGCATCGATGAATTGCAGGCGTGCGCCGCCGTCGGCCAGATGGGCCTGGCGCAGATCTATGAAACCAGCTTCCGCGCCCACAATATCCGCACCGCCCAGGTATTGCTGACGCACGCCGACCTGGCCGACCGCGAACGCTACTTGAACGCCCGCTCGACCTTGTTTACCCTGCTGCGCTTCGGCGTGGTGGCGATCATCAACGAGAACGACACCGTGGTCACCGATGAAATCAAGTTCGGCGACAACGACACCCTGGGCGCACTGGTCGCCAACCTGATCGAAGGCGACGCCCTGATCATCCTGACCGACCAGAAAGGCCTGTACACAGCCGATCCGCGCAAGGACCCGGATGCCGAATTCGTGCATGAAGCCAAAGCCGGCGATCCGGCGCTGGAAGTGATGGCGGGCGACGCCGGCAGCAGCATCGGCCGCGGCGGCATGATTACCAAGATCCTGGCCGCCAAGCGCGCCGCCACCTCGGGCGCCCACACAGTGATTGCCTGGGGCCGCGAAGACGCGGTGCTGACCAGGCTCGCCGGCGGCGAAGCCATCGGCACGCAATTGAATGCGCAGACCGCTCAACTCACCGCACGCAAGCAGTGGATGGCGGATCACTTGAAAACCGCCGGCAAGGTCGTGCTGGACGCCGGCGCGGTGCAGAAATTGCGCAACGAGGGCAAATCGCTGCTGCCGATCGGCGTAACCGCGGTGTCCGGCGAGTTCGGCCGCGGCGACGTCATTACCTGTACCGATATCGACGGCCACGCCATCGCGCGCGGCATCAGCAATTACACCAGCTCGGAAGCGCGCCGCATCATGCGCCATCCGTCGGCGGAGATCCAGTCTATCCTGGGTTTTGTCGAAGAATCGGAATTGATCCATCGGGACAACATGGTTCTGCTCTAAGCGGCAAGACCGGCGCCCCGGATAAAAAAACGGCTCCGCAAATTGCAGGAGCCGTTTTTACATGCGGGCGGCCGATCCGGTCAGCTACCTTGTTTGATCGGGCGATTGCTGCGCAGCCTGCTGCGTATATCCTCAACCTTGCCGGCGATCATGCCATCCTGGCAAAGAAAGTCTTTGGCCAGGGCCGCATGCTGGCGGTTTCCCGACAATTCGCTGATCTGCTTCCAGCCGCTCAGGCGCGCGCGCGACCAGTTGCCGTCTTTCTGGCCAAATGCATATGACTTGTTCTCGTAGGTCTGGCAGCGAATCCCTTCGTAGCTGATGTTTTCAGCACCGCCCTGGCTCTTGCTGACTAACGTGTAGCGGACCACGCCGTCGCTGCCGGTCGATATCGAATTGACATCGATGAAGAAATTCATGGTGGCGGTCGGACTGACATAGAACGACACCAGGTTGGCCGCTTGCGGCTGCGGCGGGATTTCGGTCTTGATTTCTTGCCAGGATTTGCCGTCGTCGTAATCATCATCGGACATGCCTGAATTGCTGGAATTCGCACCGGTGCTGGGACTGAACAGATCACCAGCGGCTTGCGCATGGGTTGCCGCACCCAGCAACAGCAGGCCGGCGGCAAGTAGCTGCGATATCTTGTTTGTAACGGAAGGACGAAAGGCAAAAGCCATAAAGATGCTCACTTCTTTTCGGGTTCGGCACAGGCCGGAGGGGATTCAGTCGATGCGCGCGGCCCATGGCCGGTACGCAGGTGACGGGCGTGATGCGGGGCATTTTGCAGCGGGCGCGTCAGGAAACGTGATAATTCTTGCAAGGCGCGCTGGTAGACATCCCTTTTGAATTCGATCACGACATCCAGCGGCACCCAGTAATCATGCCAGCGCCAGGCGTCGAATTCCGGGTGTTCGGTGAGGCGCAGGTTGACGTCGCAGTCGCGTCCCACCATGCGGAGCAGGAACCAGATCTGCTTCTGGCCGCGATAATGTCCACGCACGTCGCGCTTGATGAAATGATCAGGCACTTCGTAGCGCAGCCAGTCGCGGGTACGGCCGATGATCTTGACGTGTTCCGCCTTCAGCCCGATTTCTTCCTCGAGCTCGCGAAACATTGCCTGCTCCGGGGTTTCACCGTATTTGATACCGCCTTGTGGAAATTGCCACGAATGTTCACGCACGCGCTTGCCCCACCAGACTTCGTTCTGGGTGTTGAGCAAGATAATGCCGACGTTCGGGCGAAAGCCTTCACGGTCAAGCATGTTGTTACCTCAAAACTTTCTGCGGCGAGACGGCGCTACTGCGCATTTTGCTAGATATTCTGCTAGATTTCTTGCTTGCCGTCGTCATTGAGGAGCAGGTTCATGGAGCCGCCATGGCTAGGCGCAAGGCTCTGTCCTCGCCCGACTAGGCGCGCAATCTGTCCTTGCCGGTAACAACAATGGCCAGAACATCAATCAATTGTGCAAAGAGTAGGCGCATCAGCCAGCTAATCCTTTAAAATTGAGTTGATTATAACCCTCTCTTTTTAAAAAGAATTCATCGTTATGCGCGCCTCCCGTTTTTTTATCTCCACGCTCAAAGAAGCCCCATCCGACGCTGAAATCGTCAGCCACAAACTGATGATGCGCGCCGGCATGATCAAACGCATCAGTTCTGGCATTTACACTTACATGCCGATGGGGCTGCGCGTGATCCGCAAGGTCGAGGGCATCGTGCGCGAGGAGATGAACCGTTCGGGGGCGGTGGAGCTGCTGATGCCGGTGGTGCAGCCGGCCGAACTGTGGCAGGAAACCGGGCGCTGGCAAAAATACGGCGCCGAACTGATGCGCGTCAAGGATCGCCACGGCCGGGACTTCGTCATCCAGCCGACCTCGGAAGAAGTGATTACTGACATCGCTCGTACCGAACTGCGCTCGTACCGCAAGCTGCCGGTGAACTTCTACCATATCCAGACCAAGTTCCGCGATGAACGCCGGCCGCGCTTCGGCCTGATGCGCGGGCGCGAATTCACGATGAAAGACGCGTATTCCTTTGACCGCGACCTGGATGGCCTGAAACAGTCCTACCAGATCATGTACGACGCCTACACGCGCATTTTCCAGCGCTTTGGCCTGCAGTTCCGCGCGGTGGCGGCCGACAACGGCGCCATCGGCGGCACCGGTTCGCATGAATTCCACGTCATCGCCGCTACCGGCGAGGATGCCATCGTGTATTGCCCGAATTCGGATTACGCCGCCAATATGGAAGCGGCCGAGTCCTTGCCCCTGTATCCGACCCGGGGCGCGGCGACCCAGGCGCTGACCAAGACGGCAACGCCAGGCAAGGCCAAATGCGAAGCGGTGGCGGAGCTGCTGCAACTGCCTTTGACGCAAACCATCAAGTCGATCGTGCTGACGGTTGAGAAGGAAGCAACAGACAAAGTGCCGGCAAGCAAGGTGGTCTGGCTGCTGATGCTGCGCGGCGACCATGAATTGAACGAAATCAAGGCCAACAAGATTCCTGGCCTGGCTGGTTATCGTTTTGCTACCGAACAGGAAATTGTCGAGTACTTCGGCACGCCGCCAGGCTACCTGGGCCCGGTCAATACAAAGAAACCGGTCACCGTAGTGGCGGACGTCACCGTGGCTAACATGCACGATTTTGTCAGCGGCGCCAACGAAGTCGATTTTCACTATACCGGCGTCAATTGGGGCCGCGACCTGCCTGAGCCGCTGGTGTTCGATATCCGTAACGTGATCGAAGGCGATCCGTCGCCTGACGGCAAGGGCGCCCTGGCGATCCTGCGCGGGATTGAAGTCGGCCACGTGTTCCAGCTGGGCACCGCCTATTCGGAAGCGATGAAAGCGACTTTCCTGGACGAGAACGGCAAGCCGCAATTGCTGCAGATGGGATGTTATGGGATTGGCATCACACGCATCCTGGGCGCCGCCATCGAACAGAATTTCGACGACAAAGGCATCGTCTGGCCGACCTCCATCGCACCGTTCGAAGTGGTCCTGTGCCCTATGGGTTATGACCGCAGCGAGGCAGTCAAGGCCGAGACCGACAAGCTGTACGACACCTTGCTGGCGGCTGGCGTCGACGTCATCCTGGACGACCGCGGCGAGCGCCCGGGTGCGATGTTCGCCGACTGGGAATTGATCGGCGTGCCGCATCGCGTGGTGATCGGCGACCGTGGCCTCAAGGACGGCCAGCTCGAATACCAGGGACGGCGCGATACCGAGGCGACCACGGTGCCGCTGGCAGACGTGGCGGCGTTCATCAAGGCCCGTCTGGTTTCCCAATAACAACAAAATCACGGCGCATTGGTTTTATGCGCCGTTTTCTTTGTATACTCACCGAAAAATAAAAGTATGTTTTGGGGAGTATCGATTGCGCTGGTCTCGTTGGCTTGGCTTGTTGCCCATATTGTTGCTGTTAGGCAGCATGGCGCACGCCGGAAATCAAAAAGAAGAAGAATTGGCAGACTCGGTACGCCTGGCGTTGTCACGCGCTATCAATGACGCTCGTCCGCCAAAACCCCAGTTTTCTGAAATCGACCAGCGCATCCAGTACTTGTACTGGCTGGGCGAGATGTCGGAGCGCCTCAAGAAGAAGCTGCCGGATGCGCAGGTGCGCATCGAATTCCTGGAAACCGCCTGGTATGAAGCCAAGCGCGCCGGGCTTGATCCTGGCATGGTGCTGGGCTTGATCCAGGTCGAGTCGGCATTCCGCAAGTATGCATTGTCCAGCGTCAGCGCCCACGGCTACATGCAGGTGATGCCGTTCTGGACCCGCGTGATCGGCGACGCCGACCGCAGCAAGCTGTTCAACATGCAGACCAACCTGCGTTACGGCTGTTCTATCCTGCGCATGTACATCGACATGGAACAAGGCAACCTTTATCTCGCCCTCGGCCGCTATAACGGCAGCCGCGGCCGTCCCGAGTATCCCAACGCCGTGCTGTCCGCGTGGAAACGCTGGGAATACAAGGACGACCTGCCTATCCATACGGTATCCGCACGCAAGTAGCCATTTCTCTTGCCGCCGGCATTGCCGGTTCGCGCAGTAAATATCCGGTTTTCCAATTCCTCCGATTTACCCGGCGTTGCACGGGTAAATCGCCCATGGCCGTCCCGCTTTCTGAAGATCTGCGCTTTCCGTCATCAGCATGTAATAACTTTTTGTTACAGTTGTTACACATTATTACAAATGATTGCATGTTTCTGATTGACAACACGGAGCGATGAATGAAATTACGTATTCTGATTGCCGCCGCCATGGGAGCGATGGCGCTGGCGGGGTGTAGCGGTTCTAGCAATCCATTGGTCGAGGCGCCGGTCGAGCGGCCTGAAGTCAAGGTTCCCGGCAAGAACGTCATCTTCTTTTTGGGCGATGGCATGGGGATCACCACCATGACCGCTGCACGCATCTACAAAGTTGGCGAAGAGGGCGACCTGACCATCGATACCCTGCCGGAAACCGGCTTCGTCACCACCTATTCCAACGATGCCCAGGTAACCGACAGCGCGCCGTCAATGGCCGCCTACATGACCGGCATCAAGGCGAATAACGAAGTGATCTCGATGTCGGCCAATACCAGCGCCCGCGACGCCGGCGGCAAAAGTTATGTCAACGGCGCCGACAGCACCTGCCCGAGCGGCAACGGCACCCCGGCCGACACCTTGCTGGAAATCATGAAGGCCAAGGGTTACAGCACGGGCGTCGTGACGACCACCCGGATCACGCATGCGACGCCGGCCGCGACCTATTCGCATATCTGCCATCGCGACGGTGAAAACAATATCGCCGCCCAGCTCACACCCAAGGGCGCCGGCTTCAACAGCAAGCTGAGCGACGGCGTCGACGTCATTTTCGGCGGCGGCCGCCGTCATTTCCTGCCGAAGGCCGATGCCGACAGCAAGCGCAGCGACAGCCGCGACCTGGTGGCGGAATTCAAGGCTGCCGGCTATGCCTATGCCAGCAACTTTGCCGAATTCGACAAGATCGGCGCCGCGACACCGAAAGTGGTCGGCCTGTTCCACAAGGACCACTTGACTTACGACCTGGACCGCGATGCCGCCAAGGAACCGAGCCTGGCGCAGATGACCAGCAAATCGATAGACCTGCTGAGCAGCAAGAAGACCGGTTTTTTCCTGATGGTGGAGGGCGGCCGCATCGACCATGCATTGCACGCCACCAATGCCCGTCGCGCGCTGCAGGAAACCGTCGCTTTCGATGACGCGATCAAGGCCGCGCTGGACAAGATGCAGCAAGTCGATCCGGGTTTGAAAAACACCCTGGTGGTGGTCACTGCCGACCATGACCATTCGATCCTGCTGAACGGCTACGCCAAGCGCACCGGCAAGACCACCAGCAGCGAACCGGGCGTACTCGGTCTGGTGAAAAATGTCGCTACCGGCCAGCCCGAGCGCGACATCAACAACAACCCTTATACCGTGATCGGTTTCGGCAACGGCCCCAACCACCTGGCCGCGCGCGGCGCGTTGTCCGATATGCAGGTGGCCGACAAGGACTACATGCAAGAGTCGGTGGTCCCGACCGAAGCCGGCGGCGAAACCCACGGCGGCACCAATGTCTTCATCGGTGCGCAGGGCCTGGGCGCCGAGAATATCCGCGGCGTGCTCGACAACACCGAGGTGTTCGGCCTGGTGAAAAAGGCCGTCGGCCTGTGATGTTTCCAGCGAAATGAATTTGCCGAATATATACAAAGGTCAGAGATGAAAATGATGAAATCAGCCAATAAGCCAGCCAGCAAGCAATTCCAGCGCCGAATCCATCAATGCGCCGCACTGTGCGTGTTGTCGCCGCTGTCTTTGCTCTTCAGCGCAAACGTCATGGCGGCCGACGCCGCTGCCGCGAAAAACGTTATCTTCTTCCTGGGCGACGGCATGGGTCCCGTCACCGTGACAGCCGCGCGCATCTACGGCCACGGCGAAGCAGGCCGCCTGACCATGGAGACCCTGACCCGCACCGCGCGCGTCAAGACCTTCTCGCTGGATGCCCAGACCACCGACAGCGCGCCATCGATGGCGGCGTACATGACCGGCGTCAAGATGAAGAACGATGTGATCTCGATGTCCTCCGATACCAATGCCTTCGACGCCAGCGGCAAACCGTACCAGACCAAGGCCGACTCCACCTGCGTGGCCGGCAACGGCCAGCCGGTGCAGACCCTGCTGGAACTGGCCAAAGGAGCAGGCAAGGCGGTCGGCGCGGTCAGCACCACCCGCATCAGCCATGCGACTCCAGCCACGACTTATGCCCATGTCTGCAACCGCGACGCATACAACACCATCACCGAGCAGGCGACGCCGGGCGCGGCGCGTTACAACATGGCGCTCAAGGATGGCGTCGATGTCTTGCTGGGCGGCGGCTTGCGCCACTTCCTGCCGAAAAGCACGCCGGGCAGCCAGCGTAACGACGAACTCGACGCGCTGGGCATGTTCAAGGCGGCCGGTTATACCTACGTCGCTTCGGGCAGCGAACTGAAGAGCGTCAATCCGGCCGGCGTCAGCAAACTGCTGGGTTTGTTCAGCGCCAGCGACATGGATTACGAGCTGGACCGCGTCAAGAAAAACCTGAACCAGCCTAGCCTGGCCGAGATGACCGAAAAAGCCATCGGCGTGCTCAAGAAAAATCCGAAAGGTTATTTCCTGATGGTGGAAGGCGGCCGCATCGACCATGCATTGCACGGCACCAACGCCAAGCGTGCGCTGGAAGATACCTTGGCGTTTGACGCTGCGATCAAGAAGGCGCTGGAACTGGTCGATCTGAAAGATACCTTGATCGTGGTGACTGCCGACCATGACCACGCGATCGGTTTCAACGGCTATCCCAAGCGCGGCAATCCGATCCTGGGCAAGGTCGCCAACTACTACGATGGCAAGCTGGCCCTGGCTGCCGACGGCAAACCCTATACCACGCTGGTGTTCGGCAACGGCAGCGCACCGCGCCGCCCGGAAGACGGCGACCTGACCAATGTCGACACGGAAGCCGACGACTACCTGCAGCAGGTCGGCGTACGCTTTGCCGGTTCGCCCGGTTCTGAAACGCATGGCGGCGGCGACGTGATGCTGTTTTCCGCCGGCGCCGGCAGCGACAGTTTCAAGGGCACGTTTGAAAACATCAAGGTGTTTGGCAAAGTCAAGAACGCGCTTGGCCTGTAATGTTTTTTCTTGAGTGATGTTCAAGCCGCCATCCGGATTGGCAGATCCGGCGATGGCGGCATTTTTTTGGTGGAAAAATGGCTTTCTTGAAAAATTTGACGAGCGGCCTGAAGGCTTCGATAAGCGCGCTGGCGTTGTTGTCGGCCGCGCCAGCGGCGCTGGCTGCAGTCAGCGCACCTGACCAGAACCTGCAGGTGCAGCATTATTCGATGGTATTGGGGCGCGATGGCGTCAAGCGCGAAACGACATTCACCGAACGCCTGTACCGGCGCAGCGACCAGGTATGGACCGAGCGCCTGATCGCCGCCGAAACCACGGACGCCGCCGATGGGCACGACCACAGCGGACATAACCATCCGGACGCCGGCAGCTCGCCGATGTGGGTGCGGCGCCAGGCTGACGGCTCGCTGGATGCGCGCCTGATCGAGCGGCACCAGCGCCGCACCGTCAAGGTCGATTCCCAGTATTACGGCAATATCGGCTTCAACGGCAATTGGGGCAGCACCTTCTATCTGAGCGATCCGCAGAGCCTGAAAAACATGCGGGCCGTTGGCGCCGTCAAGGACGGGGTCCAGCTGTACGAGAGCAAGCGCGGCGACTTGACGGTACAGGTCAGCTGGGATGTCAAAGGCCAGTATCCGCGCCGGGTGGAGTCCTTCGATGCGCATGGCCTGGCGCGCCGCCAGACCCTGGTCAGCGTCATCGCCGCGCCGCCGGTGCTGCCTTGGAAGACCTTGGCCGGCTACGCGGAAATCGATTACTCGGATCTGCTCGATTGACGCCGGATGCTGCAGATACAAAAACGCCCGCGTGCTGCGGGCGTTTTTGTTTGGCACTCAGGGCGGCGGGTTGAATCAGATCCGGCTAGGCCCTAAGCATTATTTCAAGTGATCGGAAATGAGTTTGGTCATTTCAAACATCGACACTTCTTTTTTGCCGCCAAAGACAGCTTTCAGTTTTTCATCAGCAATGATATTGCGTTTGTTTTCTGGATTCTGCAGTTTGTGCTTCTTGATGTATTCCCAAACCTTCTTGGTAACTTCCGTGCGTGGCAGCGGAGTAGCGCCGACGACAGCAGCCAGGACAGCTGACGGCGTCAATGCTTTCATGAATGCTGCGTTAGGCTTGCGCGCTACTTTCGGAGCGTCGGCTTTTTTGACTGCAGGCTTGGCTGCCGCTTTGACCGGAGCTGCTTTGGTCGCTGCTGGCTTCTTTGCTGCAACTGCTGGTTTTTTGGCTGTGGCCATCTTTGAGCCTCCTTCAGGGATAGTGAAAAAATGCGTCAAGCACGCATCGCTAATAGTGTTGCGCTTTTCCTGGCGATGCAAGCGTTTTTTGCGGGTTTGTGCGGGATTTGATACGGAAGCGGAACCCCCTGCCTGGCTCGGGAAACGCCCGCTTGGCGGGCTTTTGCGGCGGGTTGCAGGAATTCGGGCAAGGTAACAAATGCCCGCTGCTGCCGGCCGGCGGCTTCCCGCAATCGGCATAAATAGGCGAAAAGCCTTGCAAGTCAATGACTTGCAAGGCTTTTCAGGGGATTGCGGCAGTCCTGGCGCGTGCTTAGCGCATGCCCGGCATCATGCCTTTCATGCCGCGCATCATTTTCATCATGCCGCCGCCTTTGAGTTTCTTCATCATCGACTGCATTTGGTCAAATTGCGACAGCATGCGGTTGACTTCCTGCACCTGGACCCCGGCGCCGGTGGCGATGCGACGCTTGCGCGAAGCCTTGATCAGTTCCGGTTTGGCCCGCTCCTGGGCGGTCATCGAATTGATGATGCCCTCCATCCGGCGTACCTGTTTTTCTGCCTGGTCCATGTTGGCGCCGCCGGCCGCCTGCTGGAATTGCGCCGGCAATTTGTCCATCAGGTTGGACAGGCCGCCCATTTTTTTCATCTGGCCGAGCTGTGCCTTGAAGTCGTTCAGGTCGAATTTTCCGCCGCCCTTGATCTTGTGCGCAAGATCCTTGGCAGCGGCGACATCGACGCCTTTCTGGGCTTCTTCGACCAGGGCCAGGATGTCGCCCATGCCGAGGATGCGGTTGGCCATGCGGGTCGGATCGAAGGCTTCCAGGCCGTCCAGTTTTTCGGCGGTGCCGGCGAACTTGATCGGCTTGCCGGTGATATGCCTGACCGACAGCGCGGCGCCGCCGCGTGCATCGCCGTCCAGTTTGGTCAGCACGATGCCGGTCAGCGGCAGCGCGTCATTGAACGCCTTGGCGGTATTGATTGCATCCTGGCCGAGCATGGCGTCGACCACGAACAGGGTTTCGATCGGCTTGACGGCGGCATGGATCGCGCTGATTTCCTTCATCATCGCTTCGTCGATGCCGAGCCGGCCGGCGGTGTCGATGATCAGGACGTCGTGATAGTGGCGCTTGGCGTAGTCGAGCGCGGCCAAGGCGATATCGACCGGCTTGTCGGTGGTGGCGGTCGGGAAGAAGTCAGCGCCGACCTGGGCGGTGACAGTCTGCAGCTGGCCGATCGCGGCCGGGCGGTAGACGTCAGCCGAAACGGTCAGTACCTTTTTCTTCTTTTGCTCGCGCAGGTATTTGGCCAGCTTGCCGACGGTGGTGGTTTTACCCGCACCCTGCAGGCCCGCCATCAGGATGATCGCCGGCGGCTGGGTGGCGAAATTCAGCTGCGACGCCTCGGGACCGAGGTCGGCCCCCATCAGCGACGCCAGCTCGCGCTGCACCACGCCGACCAGGGCCTGGCCCGGCGTCAGCGATGCAATCACTTCTTCGCCTAGCGCTTTTTGCTTGACGTTGGCGATGAACTCGCGCACGGCCGGCAAGGCGACGTCGGCTTCCAGCAAGGCCAGGCGGACTTCGCGCAGCATGTCTGCAGTGTTGGTTTCGGTGAGGCGCGCTTCGCCGCGCATGGTTTTGACGACTTTGGCGAGGCGTTGGGTAAGATTGTCGAGCATGGTGGGTAACAGCGTTTCCAGAAGAAGTGCGTGGTTAATGTGGACCATTTTCGCGTCATCGATACCCCGATGCGCATTAAAATGACCACGATAATGCATGTAAACAGCCATTTTACCTGATGCGGGCCGAGGCCGACCCTGGAATAAAAGCCGCGGTCCGGGGATAGCTGGGGATGATGTACAACATGCAAGAAACGGCGGCCGGCATATCTGGCTGGCCAGCCACGCTGTTTGAGCACGCCGCGCAGACGCCACATGTTGTAAACTTACACGATGCAAACATATCTTTTCGTTCTGGTGGCGCTGCTATATATAGGCTGCACCTTCTTGCCGTCGAGCCGCCGCCAGACCATCTCCATTGTTGTCGCCGTCGCCTGGGTGCTGCATGGCGGCGTGCTGTGGTCCGACGTGGTCGGGCCGGAGGAGCTGCGGGTCGGGTTTTCGATGATGCTGTCGGCGACCTTGTGGGTATCGGTCGCCGCCTACTGGCTGGAAAACCGCAACTACACCTTGGACGGCCTGCGGGTCCTGGTGCTGCCGATGGCGGCGCTAGCGGCGGTCCTGCCGGCCATGTTCCCGGGGAACATGGTGGCGCTGAACGGCAAGTCGCCGGTATTCCTCTGGCATATCGTGATTTCCATCCTGGCCTACAGCACCCTGACTATCGCCGCATTCCACGCAGTGCTGATGGTATTGCAGGAATCGCGCCTGCATACCCGTCCGGGCGGGGCGAAAGCCGGCTGGTTCGGGCATGCGCTGGATCGCTTGCCAGCCTTGCTGACCATGGAAAAGCTGCTGTTTCGCCTGATTGCTTTCGGATTTTTCTTGCTGACGCTGACGGTGCTGTCGGGGGTGGTGTTTTCCGAGGAGCTGTTCAACAAGGCTTTCAAATGGGATCACAAGACCATTTTCACCATGTTGTCATGGGCCTTGTTCGGCCTGTTGCTGGCAGGCCGCAAGTGGCAAGGCTGGCGCGGCCGCACCGCGCTCAGCTTTACCTTGACCGGATTTGCCGTTTTACTGCTGGCGTATGTAGGGAGCCGTTTCGTGCTTGAAGTTGTGTTGCATCGGGTATTGGTATGAAACTGATTATTTTAATTGTCGTGGTATTGGCTGTCATCGTCTGGCTGCAGCGCCTGAAAAAGAATCTCGGCCGGGATCGTTCCACCCCAGGCGGATCGACCTTTGACCATGGTCCCTCGGCCGCCGGCGCTTCGCCACAGGCCGAAGCCATGGTGGCTTGCGCCCATTGCGGCATGCATTTCCCGGCATCGGAAGCGCTGGCCGATGCTTCCGGCGCGGTTTTTTGCAGTGCGGAACACCGTCGCCTGCATGCTTCCTGAATTTAATCCACTTTGAGCCGTTATGCTTATTTCAGTCGAGGCCGGCGCTTGATAGCGTCCGGCCTGCGATTGCCCGATCCATTGTGAGACAGGACCCGCATGACTAGCTCCACCGTCGCCCCGTTGAGCGGTAAGCCGGACACTTTCTGGCGCACGCTCCAGACCTTCAACGTGACCCGGATCGTGGTTGCAATGGTGATGCTGGCCTATCTCAGCACCCAGAGTAAGAACGAGACCTGGTTCTCGCAGCTGTTTACCAATCCGCAGACCTGCAGCGTCTACCTGCTGTGCGCCGCCGTCTTCACGCTCGTCACGGCGTATTACCGCCGCCATTACATGGCGCAGATAGTACTGCCGATCACGGTCGACATGATCGCGGTGTCGATCTTGTATATAGGCGCCGGCGGCGCCAAGGGCGGCCTGGCCATCCTGTACCTTTTTCCGCTGGCCGGCTCGGCAATCCTGGCGCCGCTGCTGGTGGCGCTGTTGTTTGTGTCGATTGCGACCATGGTGCTGCTGGCTGAAAGCGGTTACCAGATATTGCAATCGGCGCCGGATGCCTCCAGCCTGCAAGCCGGTTTGTATGGCGGCGCTTTCTTTTTTGCCGTGCTGGTGATCAACCGGCTTGCCGACAAGCTGATCAAGCAAGAGGAGCTGGCGACCCAGCGCGGCCGGGACCTGCGGGTGCAAATGGATATCAATCGCATCGCAATCAAGGATATGGGCGACGGCTTGCTGGTGGTCGATCCGCTTGGCACCCTGATCATGGCGAATCCGGCGGCGGAGCGCATGCTGGGTTTGGCCTTGTCGGATGAAGAACAGCAGCACAAACTGAGTGATTATGCGGTGCTGGCGCCGATCACCGATGCCTTGTTTGCCTGGGAATCGCGGGTAAGCGACCTGCCGCATGCGGTTTCGCCGGCGGTAGGCGAGGCGGTATTCGTCACCATCAAGCATACCGATGACCTTGGCCAGGACGCCGCGGCCATCGACTGGAGCGGACGGCGCGAGCTGGCGGCGCATTTGAAAGTGCGCTTTGCGGCAGTCAGGATGCGCGAACTGAGCGAGTACCGGGCAGTCATCTTTTTGCAGGATGTCAGCGAAATCGAGAACCAGGCCCAGCAATTGAAACTGGCTGCCATGGGCCGCCTGACTGCCAGCATCGCCCATGAGGTACGCAATCCGCTGGCCTCGATTTCCTATGCCGCAACCTTGCTGGCGGAAGAGGCGGCCGACGAGGCCGAGGCGCGCCTGCTGACGATCATCGAAGACAACGTAGCGCGCCTGAACCGCATGATTGAGGATATCCTGAAGCTGTCGCGCAAGGCGCAGCGGCAGCTGGAGCCGATCTTGCTTGCGCCCTTGCTGCAGGAGATCGTCAGCGATTTCAGGCAGACCCATGCGGTGGCGCCGGCCGCGATTGACTTGCAGATCGATGCCGCGGATCGGCAAAGCGTGTGGTTCGACCCCTTGCACCTGCGCGAAGTCGTGACAAACCTGCTGTCGAATGCGGTGCGTTACGCCAGCGGCCGTCCGGGCGGGATGCGCTTGCAGGTCATGTCTAGCGTCGCCGGGCGTCTGGAACTGCATGTGCAGGATGATGGCGAACCGATTTCGCCGGCGGTGCGGGCGCACCTGTTCGAGCCGTTTTACACCACCTCCAGCAAGGGCACGGGGCTGGGCTTGTTTTTAGCGCGCGAGTTGTGTTTGAATAATGGCGCGTTGCTCGATTATGAATACCGGCATGATGTCCAAGGACAGAATTCCAGCCATGTGAGTGGCCGTTTTGTTATTGCGTTTGCTGCCCATGACCCTGTGTCTCCTGCTGATTAGAATTGACTGAAAAAGACGAATGCCATGAGCTCACCCCGTATTCTGGTTGTTGACGACGAAGCGCACCTGCGCGAACTGCTGGAAATCGCCTTGGTCAAGATGGGGCTGGATGTCGACAGCGCCGACAGCCTGTTCGCGGCGCGCAGCCACCTGGCGCAAAATGACTACGCGCTGATCCTGACCGACATGCGCCTGCCGGACGGACTCGGGATCGAACTGGTGCGCGAAGTCACCGCCGGCGAAAAGGTGATACCGATTGCCGTGATTACCGCCTATGGCAGCGCCGACAACGCCGTCATGGCGCTGAAGGCAGGCGCTTTCGATTATCTGTCGAAGCCGGTGGCGCTGGACCAGCTGCGCTTGATGGTGCAATCGGCGCTGCGCGTCGGCAAGCCGGTCGAAACCCCGCGGCCGGTGGCTGACTCGAAACTCCGCGCCGGTGCGGGCTCAGCGTTGCGCCTGATCGGTCAATCCGCCGCCATGCAGGAATTGCGCACCCAGATCGTGCGTCTGGCGCGCAGCATGGCGCCGGTGGCGATCACCGGCGAGTCCGGCAGCGGCAAGGAACTGGCGGCGCGCGATATCCATGCGCTCAGTCCGCGCGCCGACAAGCCCTTTGTCGCCGTCAATTGCGGCGCAATTCCGGAAGCCTTGATGGAAGCGGAGTTCTTCGGCTACCGCAAAGGCGCGTTTACCGGCGCTGCCGATGACCGGGACGGATTTTTCCAGGCCGCCAACGGCGGCACCTTGCTGCTGGATGAGGTTGCCGACCTGCCGCTGGCGATGCAGGTCAAGCTGTTGCGTGCGATCCAGGAGCGCCGCGTGCGCAAGGTCGGCGCGACGGTGGAGGAGGCGGTAGATGTGCGGCTGGTCAGCGCCACCCACCAGAATCTGGCCGAGTGTGTCGAATCAGGTAGATTTCGCCAGGATTTGTACTATCGTTTGAATGTCATCGAATTAAAGTTGCCGCCGCTGCGGGAACGGCTGGATGACATCGGCCTGCTGGTCGCGGCGATCCTGGGACGGCTGTCGGCGTTTACGCCGCAGGCGGAACAAGTGACGCTGGCGCCGGCGGCGCTGTCGGCTCTTTGCGCTTATGCGTTTCCGGGCAATGTGCGCGAACTGGAAAATATCCTGGAGCGGGCGCTGGCGTTCGCCAATGACGGCGTAATTGAAGTGGCGGACCTGGGTTTGAAAGGGGCTGGCCAGGGGCGGCCCGTGGAAGCGCCGGACCTTGCCGACCATTACAGCGAGGCCGCCGCGCTGGCGGCCGGTGCGCCGGCGAGCCTGGAGCCGGTCGTTGCCGGCATGCCGGCACAATTTAACGGCGCCGAACTGCCATCGTCGCTGCCGGACTATCTTGACGATATCGAGCGCGACGTCATCCGGCAGGCGCTGACGCGTACGCATTTCAACCGCACCAAGGCCGCCGATCTGCTGGGCATCAGTTTCCGCCAGCTGCGCTACCGGATGCAACGATTGTCGATCCACGAGCAAGATTAGGGTAGGTAACAATGACGGAGCAGCAGAAACCGCTTCCCCCGTATTTTGCAATCGGCGCAGACGGCTGGTGCCGTCCCGATGAAGTCGTGCGCCAGTCTTCCCCCAATTGCGACGCCAGGCCGGAGGGCTGCGTCGCCGATTTGCTGGTGATCCACAACATCAGCCTGCCGCCGGGGCAGTTTGGCGGCCCCTATATTGCCGACCTGTTCGGCAATCGCCTGGATTACGATGCGCATCCTTATTTCGAACAGCTGCGACCACTCAGGGTTTCTTCCCATTTCCTGATACTGCGCGACGGCGGGGTTGTGCAGTTTGTCTCCGCCAATGACAGGGCCTGGCATGCGGGTGCGTCATGTTTCGAGGGCCGTGAGCGCTGCAATGATTTTTCAATCGGGATTGAACTGGAAGGCACCGATTTCGAACAATTTTCCGCGTTGCAATATCATGCGCTGGCGACATTGACCCATGCCTTGCAGTTGCGTTACCCTCTCGCCGCGGTGGCCGGGCATGAACATATTGCACCCGGCAGAAAGACCGATCCCGGTCCGTTTTTTGACTGGACCCAATACCAGCAAGCCTTAGCCGGGCATGCACCAAAAACGCCAGGCGAACCTGCGCTGCGTTTTCCCGCCATAGACAAAAAAGTCAATTGAATAGTCTCTTTTCGAGTATAAAAAAGATCCTACTTTTGGATTGCATCGGCGAGTTCTAGGTACTACAATTAGTAAAAATCAAATCCAGAAACCTATATGTAGTGTTTTTCCGTACTTCGTCCTTGGTTTGCTTTGCATGGTCTGTCCACCTATGTGGTGTTTTGTTTTTGTACTCACGTCAGTATAAATGCAGGTGTCGGACAGGCTGCTCAGTAGCCTCTGGGTTTGTTGCCGGTCTTCGTCAACCATTCTTTTAACGTTGGTTTTCTCTTTTTTTTATCTTAATTTGGGCATCGGTCACGAACGCCTGCCGACAGGCAGCCGTGGGTCAACAGCTGATCCGGCAATGACTGATGCAGCAATAGCAGTATCTGAACCATCAACGGTTCCAAGGTTCTAATTAATAACAGCAGGCGTAATTGTTTCGCCTGTTTTCACAGTCTCGGGAGGCTCAGTGCAATCTACTCAAGAAATTTCCGTTAAATCATCAGCCGAAATCGCTGGTGTCCAGCCAACAACCGGCAGCGGCTCTCCCGTCAAGGTATCCAGCAGTTTCGGTGACTACCGGATCATCCGCCGCAATGGCGCCGTAGTCGGTTTTGAACCGTCCAAGATCTCGATCGCAGTCACCAAGGCATTCCTCGCTGTCAACGGCGGCCAGGGTGCGGCATCGGCGCGGGTGCGCGAACTGGTTGAGCAGCTGACTTCCAACGTCGTCGCCGCCCTGGTGCGCCGCCAGCCGAATGGCGGTACTTTCCATATTGAAGACATCCAGGACCAGGTTGAACTGTCCCTGATGCGCTCCGGCGAGCATGACGTGGCGCGTGCCTACGTGCTGTATCGCGCCAAGCGCATGGAAGAGCGTTCGCAGCAGCAGACCGGCGCCAAGCCAAGCGTAGCCGGCACGGAATTGTTCGTGACCGAAGACGGCCAGCGCCGCGCGCTGGACATGGAGCAGGTGCGCAGCCTGATTACCGCGGCTTGCATCGGCCTGGAAAAACACGTCGACGCCGAAGCGATCCTGGCCGAGACCGTCAAGAACCTGTACGACGGCGTGCCGGTTGAAGAATTGCACAAGTCGGCGATCCTGGCCGCTCGCGCGCTGATGGAAAAAGACCCTGCCTACAGCACGGTTACTGCGCGTCTGCTGATGCACACGATCCGCAAGGAAGTGTTCGGCAAGGAAGTGGCGCAAGCCGATGCTCCAGCCGAATACCTTGAATATTTCCCGAAATTTATTAAAAAGGGTATTGAAGCCGACTTGCTGGATGCCAAGCTGGCGCAATTCGACCTGAAAGAATTGGGTGAAGCACTGAAGCCGGAGCGCGACCTGCAATTCGGTTACCTCGGCCTGCAAACCCTGTACGACCGTTACTTCCTTCACGTCCGCGATATCCGCATCGAAATGCCGCAAGCGTTCTACATGCGGGTGGCGATGGGCCTGGCGCTGAATGAAGTCAACCGCGAAGCACGCGCTATCGAGTTCTACAACCTGCTGTCCAGCTTCGACTTCATGAGCTCGACGCCGACCCTGTTCAACTCCGGCACACAACGCTCGCAGCTGTCGTCCTGCTACCTGACGACGGTGGCCGACGATCTCGACGGCATCTACGAAGCGATCAAGGAAAACGCCCTGCTGGCCAAATATGCCGGCGGCCTGGGCAATGACTGGACACCGGTGCGTTCGCTGGGCGCCCATATCAAGGGCACCAACGGCAAGTCGCAAGGCGTGGTGCCGTTCCTGAAAGTGGTCAACGACACCGCGGTGGCGGTCAACCAGGGCGGCAAACGCAAGGGCGCGGTCTGCGCCTACCTGGAAACCTGGCACATGGACATCGAGGAATTCCTCGACCTGCGCAAGAACACCGGCGACGATCGCCGCCGTACCCACGACATGAACACCGCCAACTGGATTCCCGACCTGTTCATGAAGCGCGTGATGGAAAAGGGCGAGTGGACCCTGTTCTCGCCAAGCGACGCACCGGACCTGCACGACAAGGTCGGTCGCGCCTTCGAGGAAGCATATACCGGCTACGAAGCCAAGGCTGCCCGCGGCGACCTGCGCCTGTTCAAGAAGATCCAGGCGCTCGACCTGTGGCGCAAGATGCTGTCGATGCTGTTTGAAACCGGCCATCCATGGATTACTTTCAAGGATCCATGCAACATCCGTTCGCCGCAGCAGCACGTCGGCATGGTCCACAGCTCGAACCTGTGCACCGAGATCACGCTCAACACCAACGAATCCGAGATCGCGGTATGCAACCTGGGCTCGGTCAACCTGCCGGCGCACATGAAAGACGGCCAGCTGGACCACGCCAAGTTGCAGAAAACCATCAATACGGCGATGCGCATGCTGGATAATGTGATCGATATTAACTATTATGCAGTGAAGAAGGCGCGCGATTCGAACTTGCGGCACCGTCCGGTTGGCCTCGGCATCATGGGTTTCCAGGATTGCCTGCACATGATGCGCGTGCCTTACGCTTCGCAAGCAGCGGTTGAATTTGCCGACAAGTCGATGGAAGCAGTCTGCTACCACGCCTACTGGGCGTCGACCGAACTGGCGGAAGAGCGTGGCCGTTACAGCAGCTATCGCGGTTCCCTGTGGGATCGCGGCATCCTGCCGCAGGATTCCCTGAAACTGCTGGCGGAAGAGCGCGGCGGCTATCTGGAAGCGGATATGTCCGAGTCGCTGGACTGGACCGAACTGCGCGGCCGCATCAAGGAATTCGGCATGCGCAACTCGAATTGCGTGGCGATTGCGCCGACTGCGACCATCTCGAACATTATTGGCGTATCGGCCTGTATCGAGCCGACCTACCAGAACCTGTACGTGAAATCGAACCTGTCGGGCGAATTCACTGAAATCAATGAATACCTGGTGCGCGACTTGAAAGCGCGCGGCTTGTGGGACGAGGTGATGATCTCCGACCTCAAGTATTTCGACGGCAGCCTGGCCAAGATCGACCGCATTCCGCAAGATCTGCGCGATATCTACGCCACCGCATTCGAAGTCGAACCGTCCTGGCTGGTGGAAGCGGCATCGCGTCGCCAGAAATGGATAGACCAGGCGCAATCGCTGAATATCTATATGGCGGGCGCATCCGGCAAGAAGCTGGATGAGACCTACAAGCTGGCATGGCTGCGCGGCCTGAAGACCACTTACTACCTGCGCACCATAGGCGCGACGCATACCGAGAAGTCGACATCGAAAACCGGCGCCCTGAATGCCGTGTCGGTAGACGGCGGCGCCAGCGGCGGCGCAGCGGCGACTTACGGCACTGCTGCTGTTGCAGCCGCGCCACAGGAACTGGATGGCCCGGCATGCACCATGCGCCCAGGCGACCCAGGATTCGAAGAGTGCGAAGCCTGCCAGTAAGCCAGCTGTTTGAGGGCAAGGTTCAAGCGGTGCTGCAGTGTAGTGAATCAGGCTTCCGTGCTGCAGTCGGCGTGCCCTTTGTCCTCAGCTGACTAGAGATAAAACGTAGCAATTGCAAAGACAAGTAGGGTGGGCGGGTAATCTGCCGACGCGTTATCGAAACAAGCGTAGCGATCAATTCGAGCTCGCGCGCGGGCACAGCCGCCCACCCTACGAAAGATAAAGGAATAAAGAATGCTCTCCTGGGATGAAGAAAAAAGTTCGGCCCCTCGTACTCCGCCCATGCCGGCGCAACCGGCATTTGCTCCTTCGGCGCGTCCGCAGATGTCCGATACCGCTCTCAACCCGGCGTTGATGGGACAGGCCGCCGCCGCGCCTGCGGTCGATGTCAGCCACCGCGTCAATGCCGCGGACAAACGCATCATCAACGGCCATACCGACGTCAACCAGCTGGTGCCGTTCAAGTACAAATGGGCCTGGGACAAGTACCTGGCCGGCTGCGCCAACCACTGGATGCCGCAGGAAATCAACATGCAGCGCGATATCGAGCTGTGGAAGAACCCGAACGGCCTGACCGAAGACGAACGGCGCCTGGTCAAGCGCAACCTGGGATTCTTCGTCACCGCCGACTCGCTTGCCGCCAACAATATCGTGCTCGGCACCTACCGCCACATCACTGCGCCGGAATGCCGCCAGTACCTGCTGCGCCAGGCTTTCGAGGAAGCGATCCATACTCACGCCTATCAATACATCGTGGAATCGCTCGGCCTGGACGAGGCGGAAATCTTCAACGCCTATCACGAAGTCAAATCGATCCGCGACAAAGACGAATTCCTGATCCCCTTCATCAATACGCTGACCGATCCCGAGTTCAAGACCGGCACTACTGAAAACGATCAGAAATTGCTGCGCTCGCTGATCGTCTTCGCCTGCATCATGGAAGGTCTTTTCTTCTACGTCGGCTTCACGCAGATCCTTGCGCTAGGCCGCCAGAACAAGATGATGGGCGCAGCCGAGCAGTACCAGTACATCCTGCGCGACGAGTCGATGCACTGCAATTTCGGGATCGATTTGATCAACACGATCAAGATGGAAAACCCGCATTTGTGGACACCGGAATTCCGCGATGAGATCAAAGCGTTGTTTTTAAGCGCAGTAGAGTTGGAATATCGCTACGCAGAGGATACAATGCCGCGTGGAGTGCTCGGTTTGAATGCGCCAATGTTCAAAGGCTACTTGCGGTTCATCGCAAATCGCCGCGCGCAACAGATCGGACTGGATCCAATGTTCCCTCAGGAAGAAAATCCCTTCCCCTGGATGAGCGAGATGATCGACCTGAAAAAAGAACGCAACTTTTTTGAGACTCGTGTAATCGAATATCAAACAGGCGGTGCACTGAACTGGGAATAAAGGCTTCAGATCTCGGACAAGAATAACGAGGTGAATGGCTTACCTGCAGCGCTTAGTACTATAAAAAAGTCTGCAAACTAAAAGGTGATTTCCAAATTTAATGAACAGCCAAAGACAGAAACGTACTTATCTGTTGTCGCCGCTTACCCCGATTCAGTCGGGTTTGGCGGCGTTTTCTTTGGAAAAACCAACCATTTTGTAACAGAATTCCGACGCTGGCATAGCCGCTAGCGTTTTTTTGGCCAAGGATCGCAGCCTGCGGGTGATGCGAATTCTTCCTCCCAGCCCGGAAGCTGGGAAAAGACCCTGGCCAATAATGGCTGAAGTGCTGCATCAATGAGGGGATGGAGCAGTTCAGCTGGTGCCGAATTCATTAGCGCAAGCAGAGTTGATTGCGCCGATGAATAATCCGCCGTTCCCATCGCGATGGGTTCGTCGGGTTTCCAACTTGGAGCTTGATTTTTTCCATCACGTGAAGGAGAAACAAAATGGCAACAGCAGCAAAGAAACCCGCAGCGAAGAAACCCGCTGCGAAGAAAGCAGCCCCGGCCAAGAAGCCAGCAGCTAAAGCAAAACCAGCAGCAGCTAAGAAACCAGTTGCTAAGAAAGCTGTAGCAGCGAAAAAGCCGGCAGCTAAGGCAGCAGCAAAACCAGCAGCCAAGAAACCGGTTGCCAAGAAAGCTGTCGCGGCCAAAAAGCCAGTAGC
>NZ_FOLC01000009.1:0-53516 GCF_900112135.1 Collimonas sp. OK412 | reverse complement strand
AAGAAAGCAGCAGCAAAACCAGCAGCCAAGAAACCGGTTGCCAAGAAAGCTGTCGCGGCCAAAAAGCCGGTAGCCAAGAAAGCAGTAGCAGCCAAGAAGCCGGTTGCTAAGGCAGCAGCGAAACCAGCGGCAAAAAAGCCGGCAGTTAAGAAAGTCGCGGCTAAGCCAGCAGCAAAAAAGCCGGCAGCTAAAGCAGCAGCGAAACCTGCTGCCGCCAAGCCAGCTGTTAAAAAGGCCGCAGCGAAACCTGCAGCCAAGAAGCCAGCAGCAAAGCCGGCAGCAGCACCAGCAGCAACAACAGTGCTGAACCCGGCAGCAGCTTGGCCGTTCCCAACTGGCACACGCCCGTAATTAGCGTTTGCCGGCTTGCCTGATCAAGTTCAGGCATATCGCCCGCTGTATGGCCTAGCGCCTGCAGCGGGTTTTTATTTGTGGCGGCGGATATCACAGAGGGGCGGGTAGCGCTGTGCGTCTGGCAGCCGGCATATGCTCGCGCAAGCGGGTCGTCAGCGGGTCGTCAGCCTGTCGGAAATTGCTGCTACGATAGCCAGCCGGCAGGTCCATTTTTTTCTTAAACCTTGAACTGTGGCGTTCGCCCGCATTCCCGACTTACATCTTGCGCCCGAATTCGGGTAAGTTATCAGTATATGGACTGACGCCGATGCCGGTCCGCCTGAATCGCTGCTTCATCTGGAAAGGGAAACACGTCGTGTTGCAGAACATTTTCACCTTGATTATCGAAACTATCGCCAGCGTCCTGGGCGGTGTCCTGTTGCTTCGGTTCTGGATCCAGGCGGTGCGGGTGCGGCCGCCGCAACAGCTGGCGCAATTCATTTTCACCTTGTCCGACTGGGCCGTGCGGCCGATGCGGCGCTTGTTGCCGGGGGTAGGCGGCTATGACTGGGCCAGCCTGATAGGCGCGGTTGTGGTCGCCGTCATCTGCATCCTGCTGGAACTGGGCGTCAGGTCGGCGCTGAGTGCTTCGCTGATCTTCAGCTTGTCGGCGCTGCTGTTTTTCCAGTGGGTATTCTATGGGCTGATCGCATTGCTGATCATCGAGGCGATCTTTAGCTGGGTGAATCCGAATGCGCCCCTGGCGCCCTTCGTGCGGGCGCTGAATGAGCCGCTGCTGCGCCCTTTGCGCAGGATTATCCCGCTGATCGGCAATATCGATCTGTCGCCGCTGGCGGCGCTGATATTGCTGCGGGTAGTGCACCAGCTGGTCATTTACCTGATCATGTCGGTGGCATGAACCAAAAGGCGGGCGCCGCATGGTGCTCCGATGTTGCCGGCGGGGTCAGGCTGGCGCTGCAGGTGACGCCTAACGCCAAGAAAAGCCAGATCATCGGTCCGCTGGAGAATGTCCTCAAGCTGCGCTTGCAGGCGCAGCCTATCGAGGGCAAGGCGAATGACGCGCTGGTGCGCTACCTGGCGGAGTTGCTGGATGTGCCGCGCAGCAAGATCGTCATTACCCACGGTCATACCAACAAGCGCAAAATCGTCGAAGCGCATGCTCCGTCACTGACCGCCGAAGCCGTCATGCGCCGTTTGCTGGCATCGGCGCAGTAAACGCCGAGGAAGGAAAAACGGCTTCCGATGGTGAGTCGGAAGCCGTGAGCCGTGTGCCCGGATGGATGCAGGGTCAGGCGTCCATCTGGCTTTGCAGGTAGTTTTGCAGGCCGACCTTGTCGATCAGGTCGAGCTGGGTTTCCAGCCAGTCGATATGTTCTTCGGTGTCTTCAAGGATTTCCTTGAACAGTTCGCGCGACACATAATCGCCCGCTTTTTCGCAGGCAGCGATGCCATCCTTGACGGTCTTTTGTGCGCCTTGCTCCAGCTTCAGGTCGCATTGCAGCATCTCCGGCGTCGATTCGCCGATCATCAGCTTGTGCAGCGCTTGCAGATTCGGCAAGCCGTTCAGCATCAGGATGCGGTCAATCAGTTTGTCGGCATGCTTCATTTCGCCGATGGATTCTTCGTATTCCTTCTTGCCGAGTTTTTCCAGGCCCCAGTGCTTGTACATGCGGGCATGCAGGAAATACTGGTTGATCGCTGTCAGTTCGTTGGTCAGCTGCGCGTTGAGCAGCGTGATGATTTGTTTTTCGCCTTGCATGGGGACCTCGCTGTGATGGGATGCGGAGCGCTCAGGGATAAAGTCGGGGATTTCTGGACTGTATTCCGGCTTCTCACGTGATCGGCGCGTCGCTTAAACGATATGCGACCGAAATCGCTGCCATGATAGCGCATGCGATAAGCTTTTTCATCATCGGGTAGCGCGAATCATTTTCATTGTGATTTGTGCATCAACGCGATGGTGCGGGAAAGAAAAAAAGCCTGCGCATGGCGACATGCGCAGGCTCCTGCGGAGGCGGCGTTTGATAGCCGCGAACGCTTATCCAGCGATCTGTTTACTTGGCGTCCGGATCGGTGACAAAGCCGATTTTGCCGAGGCCGCCGGACTGGGCCGCCGCCATCACCTGGGCCACTTTTTCATATTGCACCGTGCGCGCCGCGCGTAAATGCAGCTCCGGCTGTGGCTGCTTTTGCGCTGCAACCGCAATCCGCGCATTCAGTTCGTTGCGGTCGACCACTTCATCATTCCAGAACAGCTTGCCGTCGGCGTCGATCGACAGGCTGATGTTTTCCGGCTTGGCCTGGTCAGGCTGGTTGGCGGCGCGCGGCAAATCGATCTTCACCGCGTGGTTCATCACCGGGATGGTCATGATAAAGATGATCAGCAGCACCAGCATCACATCGACCAGCGGCGTGGTGTTGATCTCCGGATTGAAATCGTCGTCCGAATCGGACAAGGAGCCCATGCCCATCATGCACCTTTCACGGCGACCAGCTTGGCGCCATTGTTCGAGCCGTTGGCATGGTCTGTTTCATTGTTGCTGGAACGGGAGCCGGTAACGAACAGGGCGTGCAGGTCAAAGCCGAATTTGTTCAGCTTGGCGATGATGGTCTTGTTGCCGCGCACCAGGGCGTTATAACCGAAGGTAGCCGGGATCGCCACGGCCAGGCCGAGGGCGGTCATGATCAGCGCCTCGCCGACCGGACCGGCGACCTTGTCGATGCTGGCCTGGCCGGAAGTGCCGATCGACACCAGCGCATGATAAATGCCCCACACAGTGCCAAACAGGCCGACAAAAGGCGCGGTAGAGCCGACCGAGGCCAGCACGGCCATGCCGGCCTGCAATTTGCCTGAAACTTCATCGATGGCCTGGCGCAGCGAGAGGGTGACCCAGTCGCTGACCGAGAGCTGATCGTGCAGATGCCCCTTGTGGGCGGCGTGGTGGCGCATCGAGGAGACGCCGGCCTGGGCTACTTCGGCAAACGGATTCTCCGTGCCCAGCGTGGCGATGCCTTCCGGCAGGCTGGTGGTATCCCAGAACTGGTGGCCGGCGGCGTGCGCCGCGCGCTGGAAGCGCAGGATTTGCAGGGCCTTGGTCAGGATGACGTACCAGGACGCAATCGACATCGCCACCAGCAGCACGGCGACGCTTTTGATGACGAAATCGCCCTGGCTCCAGAGCGCTTCCAATCCGTAAGGACTTACTTCCATGATGAACTCCCCTTGTATCTGTGAATTGAGTGCGGCAGCCTCGGCAAAGCGCCAAGAGCGCCATTGATTAATTGGATAGCTGGAAATTGATCGGCACGATGGCAAACACCGGCAGCGGCTTGCCGTCTTCCATATAGGGTTTGAACAAAGCCCGCATCACCGCTTGTTTGGCGGCGTCGTCGAGACGGCTGGAGCCGGAGGATTTTTGCACCTCGACGCGCTCGGCGCGGCCTTTTTCATTGATCAGGACGCGGATGACCGATTTGCCTTCCTCGCCCATGCGCTTGGAGACGGCAGGATATTTCACATCGGGCGGCTGGAGGTATTCGACGCCGGAGGTGATGGTGCGCGGCTGGGGCGGGGCGACGGGCGGCGCCGGTGGCGCAGCGGCGGCCGGTTCTTCATGCTGGGGCGGCTGCGGCGCCGGCGTCGGCACTGAAATGGCGGTTTCCGACGGCGTGGTGTTGACGACTGGCGTTGGACGCGGCGGAGTAATGTTCTTCTTTACGACAGCGACGGTTTTTGGTGCGGCCGGCGTAGGTGCGGGCGGCGTCGGTTCAGGCGCTTTTTCGGGCGTGATGAAGCTGGCGAAGATTTCTTTTGGGACGGCCTGCGCGGCCTGGTGGATCAGGCCGCTTTTCAATGCCCAGAAAAATGCGACGTGAAGCAGCAGGATCGTAGCCAAGGGGCCGATGCGTTTGATCTTTTTCCACGCAAGCGCAGGGGAACTGATTGTTGCTGACGACATGGTTGCGCTGATCCTGCCGGGTACTAGGCAGCTTGTATGTTTTGTTGAAATACCAATGCTTGAACATGACGCAAGGCAGCCGGAGCACGGTTGTCCAGGCATTCGCGCAACACGCTTTTCGCGCAGGAATGGCATTTCCCGCAGCAGGTGGCAATCCCCAGGTTCTCGCGCAATTCAGACATGGAAGACATGCCGGAATCGACTGCCTGCCGGATTTTCCGATCCGACACGTTATTGCAAACACAAACAATCATTTTGTACCTCACTGCCATGGTTAAAGGCAGATTAAGAAATAAAAGTCCGCCGACAGAGATGTTCTTGCGGCGGTTGGTTGTTACTGCGCGATGCTTCTTTAACAGACCCGGCTTGCAGTCCCGAACCTGCTGAACAGGCTGTATTTCTCAGGCCGCGGCATCGTGCTCTCTACTACCGTGCCCCACTGCTCCGACAACTGCAGGCAGGTTGCCCGCAATACCGGCGCCAGGTTCGGCAAATCTGCCAGCGCCTTCAGATGCCGCTCGATCACCGAGGCCAGCTTGACGCAACCGCTGACTTCCTGGCTGTTGGCGGTGTACTGCGACATCAGGTGCAGCACCGCCGAGACCAGCAGCTCCGGCTGTGCCGGCGCGCCGTTTGGCTCCACAAAAGCCGGATTGATTTTCTCCGATACCATCAGCACTCCTATATCAGTATCTCGCTGGCTGGCGCTTGCTGCGGGCGGGCTGGTGTTGGATCAATTAAAAAATGCCGTGCTCAGGTTTCCAATCAAGCGGTCAGGATCAGCTTGTTCAGTTGCGTCAGCCGCAGCTTGTAAATCCGGCCGCCGTGATCGATTTCCAGTTCGCGCATTTGCTTGAACAGATCCTGGCTCTTGATTCGCGTGACTGCTGATGCAACTGACTTCGTGATGCTGGACACAGGGGTTTTCTCAACTTGTGTTTCGCGTCGGATCGTCTGGCTCATTATAGTCCTTTCTGTAAATGCGAACAATTCGTATTTGTATTATTCGTCACCTGAGCAGGGAATGCAAGCATTTTTAGCGCATCTGTTGGCGTAATCTGGAAAAGATGTCAAGCGGGAAATATCAGCCGCGCCTTGCCGACGATGCACATAGGCAAGGCTGTTTCCAAGGAGGCTGAATTTTTGAGGGGGAGAGGATGGGAATAGGGGCAGAGAGCCTAGGCGGCCAGACGTGAAACAAGCGCAAAGATTGCGCTTGTTTTATTAAAACCTCGTCAAGGAAGGCAGGCGGTCATTCTGCTTTTGGCTTGGCCGCTTCGCGCCGGTTGAAGCCCGCCACCATGTCGAAGCGGAACAGCCGGCATTCCAGCGCACCATTGAAGAAAGGCGTCTTGCGCGCTTCTTTCAGGCGCAGCAGCTTGGGCAAACCGAGGTCGGCCGAAAACAGGAATATGCTCCAGCCGGCAAAGCGCTGTTTCAGCGTAGTGCCGAATGCGCTGAAGAAAGCGGTCAGCAAGTCGTCACTGCTCAGGGTGCTGTCGCCGCGCACGCCGATCCGTTCGCCGTAAGGCGGATTGGTGAGCATGATGCCGTGTTCTGCGTCGGCAGGCGGTTTGACCTCTTGCGCTTCAATCTGCTTGACCGGCACTTCAAACAGGATGCCGGCATTGCGCAGGTTGTTCGCCGCGATCTGCACCATGTCGCCGGAGATGTCGCTGCCGAAGATGGTCGGCGTGGCAGGCAAAGGATTCGGCTTGAAACTGCCTTTGATCGCCAGCCATTTGGCGCTCTCGAAATCGTTGAATTTTTCAAAGGCAAAATGGCGGCGGGCGCCAGCCGGGATGCCGGCGAGGATCTGGGCTGCCTCCACCAGGATGGTGCCGGAGCCGCACATGGGGTCGAACAAGACGGTGCCCGGCTTCCAGCCGGAGGTGCGCAGCAGGCCGGCGGCGAGATTCTCGCGCAGCGGCGCATCGCCGGTTTCGGCGCGCCAGCCGCGCTTGAACAGGGCTTCGCCGGAGGTATCCAGGTACAGGGTAAAGTTATGGGCATCGAGGAAACCGACGATACGCATGTCCGGCGTGCCGGTGTCTACCGAAGGCCGTTCATTGCACAGGTCGCGGAAACGGTCGCAAATGCCATCCTTGATCTTGAGCGTGGTGAATTGCAGGCTGCGCAGCGGCGATTTCACCGCGGTGACGTCAACCCGTATGGTGTGGCTGACCGGAAACCAGCTTTCCCATTCCTGTTCCAGCGTCATGTCGTAGATATCGTTTTCGTTCTTGTACGCGCCATGCGTCAGGCGCAGCAGCACCCGGCTGGCGATGCGCGAGTGCAGGTTGATGCGCCAGGCGTCGCTCAGCAGGCCGGAGCAATGGACGCCGCCCGGCACCTGGTTATGGACCTTGAGGGTGACGGCGGGGGCGCTGAACTGCGCTATTTCATTCAGTTCTTCAGCCAGCGCGGCTTCCAGCCCGCGCGGGCAAGGGCAAAAATAGGAATGCGAATCTGTTGATAGATGTGACATGGGGGTACCCTTTATCCGTTGATACTGCAGTTGCACCTGGCTACCTTGACTAGCCAGGCGGTAAGAAAAATATATTTATCTGGCGAATGCACGCTCTACGAAGTCCAGCCGGTCCTGGCCCCAGAACGCTTCGCCGTCGACTACATACCAGGGCGCGCCAAAGATGTTGGCGGAAATGGCTTCCTCGGTAAAACGGTCGAATTCGCTCTGGACGCTGGCGGTTTCCGCCGATTTCAGCAAGGTCTTGCCGTCGTGCCCCAGTTCCGAGGCGATCGCGGCCAGGGTGGCGTGGTCAGCAATATTGCGCTGTTCGGCCCAGACTGCGCGCATTATAGCGCCGGTCAGCGCCAGGGCGGCTTCCGTGCCGTGCGCAAGCTGGCTGGCGATGATCAGTTTTGCGGCGTCGTCGCTCTGCACCGGGAAGAACGTTGGGTGCGGGTTCAGCGGCACCTGCAGGTATTCGCTCCAGCGCCGCAGCTCCTCCAGCCGGTAAGCCTGGCGCTGGGGCGCCCGTTTGGCCAGCGGCAAGCCGCCGGAGGTGTTGAAGACCTTGGACAAGTCGCAAGGTTTTAATGCGATCTTGACATCGTATTGATGGGACAACGCCACCAGGCGCGCATGGCCCAGGTAGGCGAATGGCGAATGCGGCGCAAAATAATATTCACAGAGCTTGCTCATGGCTGGTCCTTGGATAGGCTTAGAACGGTTTGACAACCACCAGGATAACGATGGCGAGCAGCAGCAGGACCGGGACTTCATTGAACCAGCGGAACCAGACATGGCTGCGGGTATTCGCCCCGTTTTCAAATTTCTTCAGCAGGCTGCCGCAGGCATGGTGGTAGCCGATCACGAGGATCACCAGGAACAGCTTGGCATGCAGCCAGCCGTTGCCTGGACCTTTGCCTATGCCATAGCCCAGCCACAGCCAGGCGCCGAATACGACTGCCGGCAGCGCCAGCATGGTCGTGAAGCGATACAGCTTGCGCGCCATCAGCAGCAATCTGCTGGTGGCTGCGGCATCGGTTTCCTGTGCCAGGTTGACCAGGATCCGCGGCAGGTAAAACAGGCCGGCAAACCATGATGCGATGAAGACAATATGCAGCGATTTGATCCAAAGCATGGCGTTCCTTTTTTTGATTATTGCGGGAAGGGTGATTGCGGTTGCATGCAACACCAATGCAAACCGGCGCTGCGGATATCGGGCAATAGCTTAAACGGGACCAGGGCTTCTTGCTCTGGTCCGCAAACAAAGAACCGGCGGCGGCAGTATCGGCACACCCGCCGCATGCTGCATTTTATTCGCGTACTTCGCCGTGCCCGAACACGACATATTTTAGCGAAGTCAGGCCCTCGAGGCCGACCGGGCCGCGCGCATGCAGCTTATCGTTGGAAATGCCGATCTCGGCGCCCAGGCCGAATTCGAAACCGTCGGCAAAACGGGTCGAGGCATTGATCATGACCGATGCGGAATCGACTTCACGCAGGAAACGCATGGCCCGCGAGTGGTTCTCGGTGACGATGCTGTCAGTGTGCTGCGAAGAATAGGTGTTGATATGGGCGATTGCCTCATCCACGTCGGCAACGATCTTGACCGACAGGATCGCCGCCAGGTATTCGGTGCGCCAGTCATCCTCGCTGGCGGCGGCCAGGTAGGGATAACCGGCGAGGATGGCCCGGGCTTCATCGTCGGCGCGCAGTTCGACTTCCTTGCCCT
This sequence comes from Collimonas sp. OK412, assembly GCF_900112135.1. Classification (GTDB taxonomy): domain Bacteria; phylum Pseudomonadota; class Gammaproteobacteria; order Burkholderiales; family Burkholderiaceae_D; genus Collimonas; species Collimonas rhizosphaerae. Next base: position 45,001 of record NZ_FOLC01000009.1, on the reverse strand, counting down.
GGTACAGCTTGGCCAGCTGCGGCAAGACCTGCGGTGCAACCGCGCGCGCCACCAGCAAGGTTTCCATGGTGTTGCAAGTGCCATAACGATGGCATTTGGCATTGAAGGCAATCTTCGCGGCCTTGTCGAGATCGGCCTGGTCGTCGATATAAACGTGGCAGATGCCGTCGAGATGCTTGATCATCGGCACCGTGGCCTCCTGGATCAGGCGTGCGATCAGGCCCTTGCCGCCGCGCGGCACGATGACGTCGACATATTGCGGCATGGTGATCAGGGCGCCGACCGCGGCACGGTCGGTGGTGTCGACTACCTGCACCGCGTCCTGCGGCAGGCCGGCGCCGGCCAGCCCCTCCTGCACCAGCCTGGCCAGCGCCTGGTTGCAATGATGGGCTTCGGAGCCGCCGCGCAGGATGGTGGCGTTGCCGCTCTTGATGCACAGGCCCGCGGCATCCACCGTGACGTTCGGCCGGGCTTCGTAAATGATGCCGATGACGCCCAGCGGCACTCGCATCTGGCCCACCTGGATGCCGGTAGGACGGTATTTCATGTTCGAGATTTCGCCGATCGGATCGGGCAGGCTGACAATCTGTTCGAGCCCGGCCACCATGGTGGCGATAGCCTGCTCCGACAGCGTCAGGCGGTCCAGCATTGCAGGCGCCAGGCCGTTGGCGCGCGCCGTTTCGAGATCGACCTGGTTGGCGGCGCGCAACAGGTCGGCGTCGCGCCGGATGGCGGCGGCGATCAGGCTCAGTGCGCGGTTCTTGACCGCAGTGTCGGCACGCGCCATGGCGCGCGATGCGGCGCGTGCACGTTGTCCGACTTCGGTCATGTATTGTTGGATATCCATATGTTCAATCAAGTATGTGCGACTTTCAAACCCAGCTGCAGCAATGCATCCCAAGCATCGCCGGAAAAGGCTTTTGCACGTAAACCTTTCACCATCTTGTCGACTTGCGCCGCATCCTTCAGGGCCGCTTCCAGCGTCGCCAGGCTCAGGCGCCGCAGCGCCGGTTCCATCAGCCTCTCGCGTGGCCCCCAGATACGGTATTCCTTCAGCAGCGCGGGAATCGGACGTCCCTGGCTGGCTGCCGATTTCAATTTCAGCAAGGTGCGGATTTCCTCTGAAACCGCCCACAACACCAGCGGCAGCGCTTCGCCTTCACCTTTCAAGCCATCCATCATCCGCACCAGGCGTGCCGCATCGCCGGCCAGCATCGCTTCGTTGAGCTTGAATACGTCATAGCGCGCGACGTTGAGCACCGCATCGTGGCACTGTTCAAAACTCAGTTTGCCGGGTGGATGCAGCAAAGCCAGTTTCTGGATTTCCTGGTGTGCCGCCAGCAGGTTGCCTTCGACCCGGTCGGCGATGAAATCCAGCGACTGGCGATCAGCACTTTGCTGCTGGGCCGCCAGCCGCACGCCGATCCAGTTCGGCAAATGCGCCCGTTCCACCAGCGGAATATCAATATACACCGCGCTCTGCTGCAGGGTGGCGACCCAGGCCGCCTTTTGCGTCGCCCAGTCGAGCTTGGGCAGGGTAATGATGGTGACGTTGTCGGGATTGAGCGTCGCCGTATAGTTTTGCAAAGCCTGGCCGCCATCCTTGCCCGGCTTGCCGGTAGGGATGCGCAGCTCGATCAGTTTTTTATCGCCGAACAGCGATTGCGACTGGTTGGCGGCCAGCAGCTCGCCCCATTTGAAGCTGCGGTCGACCACCAGCACGTCGCGCTCGCTGCAACCGTTGCTGCGCGCGCTCTTGCGAATCTTGTCGGACGCCTCCAGCGCCAGCAGATGCTCGTCGCTGGTGATCACATACAAGGGCGCCAGGGTTTTCGCCAAATGGCCGTCCAGCGCGTCAAGCCGCAGTTGCATGCACCGGCCCTGGTTATTTGGAGGGGGCCGGAACTGGCGCCGGAGTTGCTGCCGGCGCGGTTTCAGGCTGGGTCGGCTGGGCGGTCTTGATGGCGGCCAGGCGGCGCAGGATCTGCTGCACCATGTCTGACTGCATGTCGCGGTACAGCAGGACTTCTTCCGCTGCCTTCGACAGTTCTTGCGACGAGTTGTAGCTGATATCGCGTTTCAGCGTGATCTGGGTGGCCGGCAGCAATTCCTTCTTTTGTGCGTCGACAACCCGGAAAGTCAGCCGGTAATACAGCATGTACTCGCTGGCCCGGCCCGAACTGTTGGTGGTCAGGATGACTTTTTCACGCGTCTCGGCCAGCACATCCAGCGTTGCCTCGGCGCCCTCGGCAGAGCTCAGCACCTGGGTATTGCCGCTGGCCAGGATATTGCGCCTCAGCTCGATTCCCAGCGGCGAGTTGGCGCCGAAGGTCATGTACAGCGACTTGAATGGCAAGTTGGCCGTGCCGCGCAGATGGAAGCCGCAGGCGCACAGCAGCGCGGTCATGGCCAGTATCAACGGCCAGCGCAGCCAGTTGCGGGAATCGGCGGGCATTCTGAGAGGCATTCTATTCAACATTCGGGCATTCCTTGTTTCAAGATTCGAGGCCGGACCTGGTGGTCCGGCCATACGCGAGGTCAGGCGACGATATTGACCAGTTTTCCCGGCACCACGATGATTTTCTTCGGCGCGCCTTCGAGGTATTTCCGGACACTCTCGTTCGCCAGTGCAGCGGCCTCGATGCTGGCCTTGTCGGCATCCTTGGCGACGGTGATGCTGCCGCGCAGCTTGCCGTTCACCTGGATCATCATTTCGATTTCGCTTTGTTCCAGCGCCTTGCCGTCCACTTGCGGCCAGCTGGCGTCGAGGATGTCGCCGTGCACGGCGGCAAAGCCGAGCTCCTGCCACAGCGCGTGGGTGATGTGCGGCGCTATCGGATTGAGCACCCGCAGGAAAACCGACAGGCCCTCAGTCAATACCGCATTGCTGGCCGGCGACTGGTCGAGCTTGGCGGCTTCCAGGGTGTTCAGCATTTTCATGCAGGCCGACACCACGGTGTTGTACTGGATCCGCTTCAAGTCATGGTCGGCTTGCTGCAAAATCTTGTGCACTTCGCGCCGCAATGTTTTCTGCACATCGTTCAAGCCGGAAAAATCCGAGGTTGCGCTCGGCACAATATTGGCGGCGCGGGCATGGCTGAAGGCCCATACCCGGCGCAGGAAGCGGTTGGCGCCTTCTACTCCGGTGCCTGACCATTCCAGGGTCTGTTCCGGCGGCGAGGCAAACATGGTGAACAGGCGCGCGGTGTCGGCGCCGTACTGGTCGATCTGGGCTTGCGGATCGATGCCGTTGTTCTTCGACTTCGACATCTTTTCGGTGCCGCCGATTTCCACCGGCTTGCCGTCGGTTTTCAGGGTGGCGGTGAGCGGCCGGCCCTTGTCGTCGAAAGTCAGTTCCACATCTTCCGGGTTGTGCCAGGTCTTCTTGCCGCCGGCGTCTTCGCGGAAATAGGTTTCATTGAGCACCATGCCCTGGGTCAGCAGGTTGGTGAACGGCTCGTCGAACTTGATCAGGCCGAAATCGCGCATGACCTTGGTCCAGAAACGGGCGTACAGCAGATGCAGCACAGCGTGTTCGATGCCGCCGATGTACTGGTCCATCGGCATCCAGTAATCGTTGCGCGCGTCGACCATGGCGTCGTTGCTGTTTGGCGAGCAATAACGCATGTAATACCAGGACGAATCGACGAAGGTGTCCATGGTGTCGGTTTCGCGCCGCGCCGGCTTGCCGCATTGAGGGCAGTCGACATGCAGGAATTTTTCGTGCTTGTTGAGCGGATTGCCGCTGCCGTCCGGCACGCAGTCTTCCGGCAGGATCACCGGCAAGTCTTTTTCCGGCACCGGCACGTCGCCGCAATCGCTGCAGTGGATGATCGGGATAGGCGTGCCCCAGTAACGCTGGCGCGAGATGCCCCAGTCGCGCAGGCGATAGGTGATTTTTTTCTCGCCCAGGCCGTGCGCCGCCAGGTCGGCGGCGACCGCATCGACGGCTTCCTGGTAGTGGAGGCCATCGTATTTGCCGGAATCGACGCAGACGCCGTTTTCCTTGTCGGCATACCAGTCGTGCCAGCTTTCCTCGGAGTAGGTCTTGCCTTCGACGGCAATCACCGGACGGATCGGCAGCACGTATTTCTGGGCGAACGCAAAGTCGCGCTCATCGTGCGCCGGCACGCCCATGACGGCGCCGTCGCCGTAGGTGATCAAGACGTAGTTGCCGACCCAGACTTCGATCAGCTGGCCGGTCAACGGATGCGACACGTGCAAGCCGGTCGGCATGCCTTTCTTTTCCATCGTCGCCATGTCGGCCTCGATGACGCTGCCCTTTTTGCATTCGGCGATGAATTCGGCCAGTTCGGGATTGGTCTTGGCGGCGAAGGTGGCCAGCGCATGTTCCGGCGCCACGGCGCAGAAGGTCACGCCCTTGATGGTGTCGGCGCGGGTGGTGAACACCCACAGCTTGCCGTCCTGGATCAGTTTGCCGTCTTCTTCGATCTTGTGCGGGAACGCAAAGCGCACGCCGGTCGACTTGCCAATCCAGTTGGCCTGCATCAGGCGCACCCGTTCCGGCCAGCCCGGCAATTTGGTTTCGACGTGCTCCAGCAGCTCTTCGGCGTAGTCGGTGATCTTGGCGTAGTACATCGGGATTTCGCGCTTTTCGATCAGCGCGCCGGAGCGCCAGCCGCGGCCGTCGACCACCTGCTCATTGGCCAGCACGGTCTGGTCGACCGGGTCCCAGTTCACGGTGCCGGTCTTTTTGTAGATGATGCCTTGCTCCAGCATCTTCAGGAACATCCATTGGTTCCATTTGTAGTATTGCGGCGTGCAGGCGGTCATTTCGCGCGACCAGTCGATCGCCAGCCCCATCGCCTGCATCTGCATCTTCATGTGCTCGATGTTGGCGTAGGTCCATTGCGCAGGCGGCACGTTATTGGCCATCGCGGCGTTTTCCGCCGGCATGCCGAACGCGTCCCAGCCCATCGGCATCAGTACGTTGTAGCCGTTCATCCGCAGGTAGCGGTACATCACGTCGTTGATGGTGTAGTTGCGCACGTGGCCCATATGCAGCTTGCCTGAAGGGTAAGGCAGCATCGAGCAGGCATAGAATTTCTTTTTCTCTTGGCCGTGCTGGTCCTTGGCATGTTCGACGGTCTTGTAGGCGTCGATGGAATGCCAGTGGTCTTGTGCTGATTTTTCGACGTCGGTCGGGCTGTATTTTTCTTGCATGACGGGAGCTAAAAGGTGAATGTTATTCCGCTTTGCAAAAGAACAAGGCGCCGAATCGTCGGCTGGAGATCAAACGTCGGCCGGGACGAATTCAAGCATCTTGGTCGCTGCGAATCGGAATGTGAACTTGCTGAGCCAATACTCATGGCATCCGAACCAGTGATTATACTGGTTCGGATGCTGCTTTAGCGTATAGGAGAGGTGGAGTAGCGCCATGCATACGCAATACCGGCCGGCTGGCCGGGCAACCGTGGCATTTCAAGCGGCGTTGAAGTTGCCGGCAAAGCCGTTCAGGGTGGCTTCGACCGCGCGTTCCGTGAGTTCAATGCGCTTGCGCGCTTCCGAGCGCTTGTGAGAGGGGATTTCCTGCAGGTTGGGGACGGGGATCGCCTCGCAGCAGAGCTGGTACTCACCGTCGGGACGGCGGGTCGCCCCCATTTCTTGCCAAAAATCATCATAATCGGCGAGCACCTTGCCGGTGCGGATCTGATGAAACAAGACCCGGTTGCGGTTGCCTACCAGGATCAGCTTTTTGCAGCCGTAAGCCCGGCCGATTTCCCTCACCAGGCGCAGCATCAAGCCTTTCGGGCGCAGGCCGAACATGTCGCGGGTGGCGTTGCGCACCCGTTCCTGGGCATCGCTGCCGCGCGGGCCTTGCAGGCAGCCGACGCCGACGCAGGGGACCAGTTCACTGCCGTAAAAGGTGAAGGCTACCGAGAACAGGCGTTGCTGGTCGCTGTACAGGTCGAGCGCCAGTTCGCCCTCGCGGTCAAGCGTGGCAATCGCCGACAGCTGGATTTCGTAGATGGCCCCGGATTTTCCGCTGAAACTGCCTAGCAGCAGCGGTGCTTGCGCCGCGCTCAGCACCAGGGAGCCGAGGCCTTGCCGGAAAATGAAGTCGTAGTGGCTGACCAGGATATTCATCCGGTCCTGGCTGCGCAGGCGCAGCGACTGGTAGGGGCGATAGATTTTTTGCAGCAGCCTGGGCGTGGCTTGCGCCAGTTTGGCGTGCATCGGCGTTGCATTCCAGTAGGCCAGCCAGCGCTGCGTCTGCTGGTAGTGGATCACGCTGCGGGCGCTCAGCTTGATCTGCTTGGCGAAATACGACAGGCCGCGCGGCGAGTGCTTCAGGCAGGTGTGCAGAGTAATGCGCGGACTGCTGTTGCCGACGCGGGGTAGGGCTGGCTGGGGGAAGAAGAAAAGGGATATTTCCGATAGCAATGCCAGGTTTTGCAGGCGGCCGTGAAGGAGCCGCACGGCGCCGAGGCTGATGACTTTGCCATACCTGCTGTTCATGGCCAGCATCATCGCCAGCGAAACCAGGCCGGCGACAAAAATATCCAGCGGATAGTGCACGCCAAGGAAAATCTTGGCCCAGCTGACGGCCAGCGACAGCATCACCAGCAATACGCCTATCCATTTGATCTTGATGGTTTTTGCCGTCCACAGTGTCAGGCCGGTGGCCAGGATGATGGCAATCGTCACACTGGGCGAGACGCAATGCGCGCTTTTAGCCTGGTACAGGTAATCATTCCATGTGGCCGGCACCAGGGTATCCCAGAGCGGTGGGATGAGTTTGCTGGCCAGTACCGCGGCGGCGGTCGTGACGATTGCCTTGAGGGAAAGCCGGCGGGTAGCCCTGCCACCGCTGATCCACAAGCCGACCAGGCTGGTCGGCACCAGGTAGACGCCCCATTCGGCGATCGCCAGCGCCAGCATGAACGGAATTCCGATATACCCGGGCGGGCCCGCCGACCACAAAAGGTGATTGTAAGAAGACAAAGTCATATGCGTGGGCGATCAGAATTGGGGTAAAAATGGTGCTAAAAATATATGTTTTGCAGGGCTGTACCTGCTTTGTTACTTTCAGACACATTAAGATACAAATAAAAATAGGATGTTACATGCAAACTTGCAAGCTGGAGTAATTTGATCGAATTATTGAATTGCCAAGCGGAAAGTGTTGATGCGGAAGCGGTGCAGCGGACTAGTGAAGGGAAACCGCGAGAAGGAAGCGAAGGTCGAGGGAAAAACCGGCAAGGCCAGGCGGCCCCACCGGATTCAGTGAATTACTTGGAGGGAGGAGTTTGTTGAAGGCCGGCGTCAGCGCAGGCCCAGTACATCCTGCATGTCATACAGGCCGCTGCTCTTGTCGCGCAGGAAACGTGCCGCGCGCAAGGCGCCCTGGGCGTAAGTGACACGGCTGGATGATTTGTGCGTGATCTCTACGCGTTCGCCGATGCCGGCAAACAGCACCGTATGGTCGCCGACGATATCGCCGCCGCGGATGGCGGCAAAACCGATCGAGGACGGATCGCGTTCCCCGGTGATGCCTTCGCGGGCATAGACTGCGACGTCGTCCAGCTTGCGCCCGAGCGCGCCAGCGACGACTTCACCCATCATCAGCGCGGTGCCGGAGGGGGCGTCGACCTTATGGCGATGATGGGCTTCGATGATTTCGATGTCGTAGCCATGGGAAAAGCTCTTGGCCGCCATCTCCAGCAATTTCAGCGTGACATTGACGCCGACGCTCATGTTGGAAGCGAACACGATAGCGGTCTTTTTCGCCGCCGCCGCGATTGCAGCCTTGCCGGCTTCATCGAAACCGGTGGTGCCGATAATCATCTTGATGCCATGGGCGGCGCAGTAATCCAGATGCTTCAGCGTGCCTTCGGGACGGGTGAAATCGATCAGGTAGGCCGCTTGCGCCAAGCCCTTGGCCAGGTCGGCTTCGATCAGGACATCGGCAGGCTTGCCCAGGAACGCCGCAGCGTCGGTTCCCAGTTCAGGCGTGCCCGGCACGCCCAGCGCACCGGCCAGCAGCGCGTCGTCGGCGTTCTGGATCGCCTCGACCAGCATGCGTCCCATGCGTCCCGAGGCGCCTGCAACGGCTATTTTCATCTGAGTCATTATCAATTCGACGATCTGGACAATTTATAAATCAGTTCTTGGAAGGGCCTGGCGCGCTAGGCACGGTTGGGGCAATTTCCACATTCTTGACGCTCTTCTTGGCTTCTGCCGCGCCGCCTGAAAGCCGGTCCAGGTAGTCGTTCTCGGTAGGCAGGTTGCCGCCGTCGACGCGCGCCAGCAGGTTGCCGTTGAAGAAAACGCTGACCCGGCTGGTGGTGATTTCGCCATTGCCCTTTTGCAGGCGGAACACGTAGTCCCAGCGATCTTCATGGAACAGGTCGGTCAGCAACGGCGTGCCGAGCGCGAAACGCACTTGTTCTCGCGTCATGCCTTCTTTAACTTGTGCCAACATTTCTTTCGAGACAAAATTTCCCTGCTGGATATCGATCCGGTAAGGGGAGAAGATGCCCAGGAAGCGGCGATGCTTGACGGTTTGCACTCCGCTGGTATCGGTGACTACAGGGGCCGCCGCCGGATCTGCGCTGGCAGCGGACTGGTCGAGCAGGGGTTTTTTTGAAGCGCAGCCGGCCAGGGCAGCCATCAAGACAACTGCAGCGGCTAAAGGGACGATGCGGGCGGAGGTACGGACAGGGGAGAGCAACATTCGCATAAGGATCTCAATTGATTGAGCAACTGTGCTAAAACGCTATATGATAAAGCAGATCATCCATTTGTGACCAAAACATGCCGAACAATCCATCCGAACTGAAAGCCAGCGGCCTCAAAGCCACGTTGCCACGCCTCAAAATCCTGGAAATCTTCCAGAATAGCGAAGTACGCCATCTGAGCGCCGAGGACGTCTATAAAATCCTGCTGAGCGACAACCTCGATGTCGGCCTGGCGACCGTGTACCGCGTACTGACCCAATTCGAGCAGGCCGGGCTGTTGCAGCGCAATCATTTTGAAACCGGCAAGGCCGTGTTTGAACTCAATGAAGGCTCGCACCACGACCATCTGGTTTGCCTGGATTGCGGCCTGGTGGAAGAGTTTTACGACGAAGAAATTGAAAAGCGCCAGAAAATCGTCGCCAAGGACCACGGTTTCGAAATCGCCGACCATGCGCTGGCGCTGTATGGCCATTGCCGCGATTGCCGCAAGAAAAAAGGCTGATGCCAGTTCTTACGCTGCTTTGCGCTTGCGCGCCTTCGGCGCCGGCTTGGCGTTAGCCTTGCGCACCGCTGCCGCATAGGCCAGACGCGCCCAGGGCGTCATCGCCGCGGCTGAATCCATCGCGTCTTCAGGCGCCGACCAGTAGCTCATCTCAATGGTTTTTCCTTTGCTTTCAAAGACGCAGGGCGTGCATCCGGCGGCGGCGAACTGCGGCCGGGTTTCGTCGTCGGTCTTGAGATACAGGACGCCATCGGCAACCAGGGCGATCATCACGCTATCGTGGTAGACGCCGTAGCCGCCGAACATCCTGCGCGCGCTGATGGCGCCCAGCGGCGCCAGCAGCTCGCGGATATAGTCGATGACGGCGTCGTTGCGGGACATGTTCCAGGCGGCTCAGCTGTGGCTCAAGGCGTTCGACAGCAGCTTGGCGGTGATATTCACGATCGGGATCACGCGTTCATACGCCATCCGGGTCGGGCCGATCACGCCCAGCGTGCCGACAATCTTGCCGTTGACCTCGTAGGGCGCGGTCACCACGCTCATTTCGTCCATCGGCACCAGCTGCGATTCGCCGCCGATGAAAATCTGGACGCCGGTGGCTTTGCCAGAAATATCGAGCAGCTGCATCAGGCTGGTTTTTTGCTCGAACATGTCGAACAGCTTGCGCAAGGAATCCATGTTCGAGGACAAGTCGGTGACGCTGAGCAGGTTGCGTTCGCCTGAAATCACCACTTCGTCGCTATTGTCGGTCATGGCGTCGCTGCCGGCTTCGACCGCGGCCTGCATCAGCCAGGTCATGTCGTCGCGCAGCTTGCGCAGTTCGCCTTGCAGGCGCAGGCGGACATCGTCCAGGCTGAGGCCGCCGTAATGCTGGTTGATGTAATTGGCGGCCTGCACCAGCTTGGCCGGGCTGTAGTCGACATCGGTCAGCAGCAGCCGGTTCTGGACGTCGCCGTTGGGACTGACGATCACCAGCAGGATGCGTTTTTCCGACAGCCGCAGGAATTCGATCTGCTGGAAAATCGATTCGCGCCGCGGCGACAGCACCACGCCCGCAAAATGCGATAGGGATGACAACACTTGTGCCGCATTGGCAATGATCTTTTGTTGCGAATTCGGCTGCAGCCGCGCCTGCATCTTCGATTCCAGCGCGGTTTCGTCTATCGGCTCGACCGTCAGCAGGGTGTCGACAAACATGCGGTAGCCGCGCGGGGTAGGCACCCGGCCGGCTGAGGTGTGGGGACTGGCGACAAAGCCCATTTCCTCAAGGTCAGCCATGATGTTGCGTATCGTCGCCGGCGACAGTTCCAGGCCCGAGATCTTGGACAAGGCACGCGAGCCAACCGGCTGGCCGTCGGCGATATACCGTTCGACCAGGGCTTTGAGCAGGGTTTGAGCGCGATTATCTAGTTGCATATAGTTGTATTTTAGCGAGCGCCGGGCTTGCATGCCAGCGGCTTATGCATGCACTTATACACTGTTTTAGCGGCTAACCGCGGTTTGTTCCAGCCACGTCTCCAGCTCAAGCAGGCTGGCGCAGCTGGCCTGGGCGCTGATGCCGGCCGGCAGCACGCGCTCGAAACGGTTGATCCAGACCGCCTGCAAACCGGCTTGCTGGGCGCCGACCACGTCCAGCAACGGGTCGTCGCCGACATACACCGCTTGTTCCGGCGCCACGTTCAGCGCTGCGCAAGCCGCATGGAAAATGCTGGGATCGGGTTTGGCGCAGCCGAAGCTGTGGGCTGCGATCGATGCCTGGAAATGCTCGGCCAGGCCGATTTTGCCGAGATCGGCGAAACCGTTCGAGACCGTACCCAGCGGCAGGCGCCGGCTGAGCCGCACCAAGGCCGGCTGGACGTCGGCGAACGGCGTCACCGCGTGGCGCGCTTCGGAAAATACCGCCATCGCCGCATCCACTTTGCCGGCGTCTTCGCCGACGCTGTTGAAAGCAATCGTCAGCGCCGCATGGCGCAGCCGCCACAGGTCGAACTTGAACACCGGGTTGCTCGCCACCAGCGCCATGCGCTGCTGGCGCAGGCTCTCGATGGTGAACTCGCGGGCGACCGCGGGAGCATTCTGGCGCAGCCAGTCGAACAGCAGCTGTTCGGCGCGCGCGATCACCGGCACGATCGGCCACAGCGTATCGTCGAGGTCGAACAGCACCGCTTTGACGGCGGGCGATTTGCCGGGCCGGGAACCAGGGAAGATAGCTGAATTATTCGTCAGGGCCATGTGCGTATCCTTCATTGCAAGCCTAAATTATGGTCTAATCGCCAGCATGTGGCCTATAAAATTACCTTCTCAAGCGGTTTTGCTAGAACCTATGCCGAAAACCATTGCGATCGTCGGCAAGTATTTCGCCGCCGGCATTTCCGAGTCGCTGACTGAAATCGCCGATTTCCTGCAAGGACGCGGCCACCATGTGGTGCTGGAGACCGAGACTGCGCAGAACGTCGCGCTGCCGATCGCCGCGATGACGCCGGCGCAGATCGGCCAGCAGGCTGACGCCGCGATCATTGTCGGCGGCGACGGCACCATGCTGGGCATTGCGCGCCAGCTGGCGCCTTACGATGTGCCTTTGATCGGCATCAACCAGGGCCGCCTCGGTTTCATCACCGATATCTCGCTGGAGCGCATGTTGCCGGTGCTGGGCGAAATGCTGGACGGTAAGGTCGAATCGGAACGGCGCAGCCTGTTGCAAGGGTCGGTCATGCGCGACGGCCAGCAGATCTTCAGCGCGCTGGCGTTCAACGACGTGGTGGTGGCGCGCGGCGCCGGCTCGGGCATGGCGGAACTGATGGTCGAGGTCGACGGCCGCTTCATGTACAACCAGCGTTCCGACGGCCTGATCGTGGCGACGCCGACCGGCTCGACCGCGTATTCCCTGTCCGCCGGCGGGCCTTTGCTGCATCCCTCGCTGGGCGGCATCGTGCTCGTGCCGATTGCGCCGCATGCGCTGTCGAACCGGCCTATCGTGGTCCCGGACAGCAGCGAAATCGTGATTGAAATCGTCAACGGCCGCGACATGAGCGCCAATTTCGACATGCAGTCGCTGGCCAGCCTGCAGCATGGCGACCGCATCCTGATACGGCGCTCCGAACATACCATCACCTTTTTGCATCCGGCCGGCTGGAGTTATTACGACACCTTGCGGCAAAAGCTGCACTGGAACGAATATCCGTCGGCGGAAGGGCAGCTCAAGTAAGCCGCCGCCGATTTTGTTATGCTGGCCGACATTGCCTGGCGCTGCCAGGCCAGCGTTGTATTTACACCTATTTCGAGCCCTCCCATGCTGCGCACACTTTCCATCCGCGATTTTGTCATTGTCGATGCCATCGAGCTTGAGTTCGCCGCCGGCTTTACCGTATTCACCGGCGAAACCGGCGCCGGCAAATCCATCCTGATCGATGCCCTGGCGCTGGCGCTGGGCGGCCGCGGCGACGCCAGCGTGGTGCGCGAAGGCGCGGCCAAGGCGGACGTGACGGCGGAGTTCGCGCTGGCCGGCGAGACCGATGGCGAAGTCGGCGGCTGGCTGGCGCAGAACGAATTCGCCAGCGAAGACGGCGTGATCCTGATGCGGCGCGTGATCGACAACGCCGGCCGTTCCAAGGCGTTCATCAACGGCGTGGCGGCAACCGCGGGACAACTGCGCGAGCTGGGCGAAATGCTGGTCGACATCCACGGCCAGCATGCGCACCAGTCTTTGCTGAAAAGCGACGCCCAGCGGCTGTTGCTGGATGGACAAGCCGGCTTGCAGGACGACCTGCTGGCAGTGGCCGGCGCCTTCAAAAGCTGGCGTTCGCTGGCGCGCCAGCGCGAAGAATTTGAAACCAACGCCAAGAACGTGCTGCTGGAACGGGAACGCCTGGAGTGGCAGGTCGGCGAACTGGAAAAGCTGGCGGTCAAGCCGGGCGAATGGGATGAGATCACCAACGAGCACAGCCGCCTGTCGCATGCCGCCAGCCTGATCGAAGGGGCGCAGGAAGCGCTCAGCGTGATTTCCGAAAACGACGCCAACGACAGCCCGCCGATGTTGTCGCAGCTGTCGGCGCTGAACCAGAAGATCGGCAAGCTGGTCGATGTCGACAGCAGCCTCAAGCCGGTGCTGGAAGCGCTGGAGCCGGCGCGCATCCAGCTGCAGGAGGCGGTCTACGCGCTGAACGATTACCTGAGCCGGGTCGAGCTCGATCCGGCGCGCCTGCACCAGGTCGAAGACCGGATGGAAGCGATCCATTCGGCCGGCCGCAAATTCCGGCTGGCGCCGGACGAACTGCCGCAGGAGCTGGAAACCTTGTCGCAGCAGCTGCGCCAGCTGGCCGACGCCAGCGATCTCGACGCCATGAAGGCGCAGGAAGAAAAGCTGAAAGCAACCTACCTGGCGTTGGCGCAAAAGCTGTCAAAAGCACGGACCAAGGCGGCCCAGGCGCTGGGCTCGGCGGTGACTGCGGCGATGCAGGATTTGAGCATGAGCGGCGGCCGTTTTGCGGTTGCGCTCAATCCTTGCGAGGCAGCCAGCTATGGCGTCGAGCAGGTGGAGTTCCTGGTGGCGGGTCATGCCGGCGTGGCGCCGCGGCCCTTGGCCAAAGTCGCCTCGGGCGGCGAGCTGGCGCGGATAGCGTTGGCGATTTCGGTGATTACTTCCAGTTCGACCGCGACGCCGACCTTGATTTTCGATGAAGTCGACAGCGGCATCGGCGGTGGCGTGGCGGAAGTGGTCGGACGCTTGCTGAAACGCCTGGGACAGGATCGCCAGGTGCTGTGCGTCACCCACTTGCCTCAGGTTGCGAGCCAGGCCAACCAGCACTTCCAGGTCAGCAAGCAAAGCCAGGGCAACAAGACGGTGTCGGCGATCGACGGCCTCGACGCCAAGAACCGGATCGAAGAAATCGCCCGCATGCTCGGCGGCCTTGAGATTACCGCAACCACGCGCAAGCATGCGCGTGAACTGCTGGCGCTCTAACCCTGTTTCCTGGATCTGTTCGCATGGCATTCCGTAAAGAACCTCCGTTCACTCATGGCAAGGCCGGCAAGACCGCAATCCTGCTGGTCAACCTGGGCACGCCGGATGCGCCTACCACCAAGGCGGTGCGCAGCTACCTGAAGCAATTCCTGTCCGATCCGCGAGTGGTGGAAATACCGCGGGCGCTCTGGTGGCTGATTTTGCATTGCGTGATCCTGCCGTTCCGCTCCAGCAAGTCGGCGCATAAATATGCTTCCATCTGGAGCAACGAAGGCTCGCCGCTGAAAGTCCACACCAGCAAACAGGCGATCCTGTTGCGCGGTTACTTGGGACAACGCGGCCATCAAGTGCAGGTAGCCTATGCGATGCGTTACGGTTCGCCTTCGATACCGGAAGTGCTGGGGCAGTTGAAAGTCGACGGCTGCGAACGGATCCTGGTCTTGCCCGCGTATCCGCAATATTCGGCGACCACCACGGCATCGATCTATGACGCGGTATTTGCGCACTACGCGCAGGTGCGCAATGTCCCCGAACTGCGTTTCATCAAGCATTACCACGATCACGAAGCTTATATCCAGGCGCTGAAGGAGTCGGTGCTGGCTTACTGGGCGATGCACGGCACGCCCGACAAGCTGATCATGAGTTTCCATGGCGTACCCAAGCGCACCCTGCTGCTGGGCGACCCTTATCATTGCGAATGCCAGAAAACCGCGCGCCTGCTGGCGCAGCAGCTAGGACTCGGGCCCGAGCAGTATCAATTGACCTTCCAGTCGCGCTTCGGCAAGGCCGAATGGCTGCAGCCGTACACCGCGCCGACCCTGCAAAAGCTGGCAAAGCAGGGCGTCGGCCGGGTTGATGTGATGTGCCCGGGTTTCACCAGCGATTGCCTGGAGACGTTGGAAGAAATTGCGATAGAGGCGAAACAGGATTTCCTGAGGGCGGGCGGCAAGGAGTTCCACTTCATCGCCTGCCTGAACCAGGCGCCGGCCTGGATAGCAGGCATGGCTTCGCTGGCCGAGGAGCACCTGATCGGCTGGCCTACCACAGAGAGTGAGCGGGAAGAATTGAAGCAGCAGGCTGAAGCGTCGCGGCAACAGGCAATGCGCCTGGGCGCCAGCCAATAAAGCGGCCTGGCCGGTCTGGAAATTTTGAGTGTTTTGCGCCGCTGCGGCCAGGCACAACTATAATGAGCGCCCGATACCGGGTGCTAATGGATGGTTATTGCTTGTTTTGCAAGTTGCAAAGGCGAATAGCCAAAGTCAATATAATGCGATCAGTTGCGAATAGCTGATCCAGCTTGCTGCAAGCAAAATATAAACGACCAGGAATGCGGAAATTAACGGCAGTTTCACGATATTTCCTTTTTTGTTTGTTGGGACAGGGCAACATTCATCTGTTTGAGCCCACACCTGCAGCTTAGTTCCAATGCCGCGTTGCAGCAAACCTTGGCTGGTAAATCTTGTTTCAAATTGTTGCCGGGTTTGATCATTTCCCGGCGATTGAATCGCGGCTCGCAGCCAAATCAGGGCGCATTTTTTTTAACCCTTGAAAAAGTAAGGGCATAGCCTCATTTGGCTTCCTATACTTAGTAAGTTATTGATTGTTGGAGATTTTTGAATGGAACACATGGAAAATCAGAACGAACAGGCGCAAACGGAAAAGACCCCGGTTGCCGAAGATGCAACGGTAATTCCCGAAACGACGCTGGAAACCCAGTTGTCGGAAGCGCAAGCCAAGATCGCTGAAATGCAGGATGCTTTCCTGCGCGCCAAGGCTGAGTCGGAAAACGTTCGCCGCCGCGCTCAGGAAGATATTGCCCGTGCTCACAAATTTGCGATCGAAGGTTTTGCCGAGGCGCTGGTGCCGGTCAAGGACAACCTGGAAATGGCGCTGAAGATCGAAACGCCGTCGCTGGAGTCGCTCAAGGAAGGCGTGGAAATGACGCTGAAACAGCTGTCTTCCGCCTTCGAAAGAAACCGCCTGACGGAAATCTCGCCGCAAGTCGGCGACAAGCTCGATCCGATGAAACACCAGGCAATTTCGACCGTTCCGGCGGAGCAGGAAGCCAATACCGTGGTGACTGTGCTGCAGAAGGGCTACGCCATCGCCGACCGCTTGCTGCGGCCTGCGCTGGTCGTCGTGGCGCAAGGAAAATAGAAAAAACGCCAGGAATAAGCGTGCCAGCGCTTGAAAGCGCCGCTTTTCTCCCTATATTCAGACCATCAAAACATTAACCAGATATTCAGTAAAGGACACACACCATGGGTAAAATTATCGGCATTGACTTGGGTACCACCAATTCTTGCGTTTCGGTCATTGAAGGCGGCCAGCCGAAAGTGATCGAAAACTCGGAAGGTGCGCGCACCACGCCTTCCATCATCGCTTATCAAGAAGACGGCGAAATCCTGGTCGGCGCTCCAGCCAAGCGCCAGGCGGTCACCAATCCGACCAACACGCTGTATGCAACCAAGCGCCTGATCGGCCGCAAATTCGACGAAAAAGAAGTGCAGAAAGACATCGCGCTGATGCCTTACAAGATCATCAAGGCCGACAACGGCGATGCATGGGTCCAGGTGCGCGAGCAGAAACTGGCGCCGCCGCAAATCTCGGCGGAAGTGCTGCGCAAGATGAAAAAGACTGCCGAAGACTACCTCGGCGAAGAAGTGACCGAAGCCGTGATCACGGTGCCGGCTTACTTTAACGACGCACAGCGCCAAGCCACCAAGGACGCCGGCCGTATCGCCGGCCTGGACGTCAAGCGCATCATCAACGAGCCGACCGCGGCTGCGCTGGCATTCGGCCTGGACAAGGCGGAAAAGGGCGACCGCAAGATTGCCGTGTATGACCTGGGCGGCGGCACCTTTGACGTTTCGATCATCGAAATCGCCGATGTCGATGGCGAAAAGCAGTTTGAAGTGCTGTCCACCAATGGCGACACTTTCCTCGGCGGCGAAGATTTCGACCAGCGCATCATCGACTACATCCTGGACGAGTTCAAGAAGATCAACGGCATCGACCTGGGCAAGGATGCGATTGCACTGCAACGCATCAAGGCATCGGCCGAACGCGCCAAGATCGAGCTGTCGTCCTCGCAACAGACAGAAATCAACGAACCGTACATCGCCATGGCGAACGGCGCGCCTATCCACCTGAACCTGAAGATGACCCGCGCCAAGCTGGAATCGCTGGTGGAAGAGCTGATTGCCAAGACCATCGAGCCTTGCCGCATCGCCATCAAGGACGCCGGCGTCAAGGTTTCCGACATCGACGACATCATCCTGGTCGGCGGCATGACCCGCATGCCTAAGGTGCAGGAAAAGGTGAAGGAATTCTTCGGCAAGGATCCACGCAAGGACGTCAATCCGGATGAAGCGGTTGCCGTCGGCGCCGCGATCCAGGGTTCGGTCTTGTCGGGCGACCGCAAGGACTTGCTGCTGCTGGACGTGACGCCGCTGTCGCTGGGTATCGAAACCATGGGCGGCGTGATGACCAAGATGATCCAGAAGAACACCACCATTCCGACCAAGTTCAGCCAGGTGTTCTCGACCGCCGACGACAACCAGCCGGCCGTGACCATCAAGGTGTTCCAGGGTGAGCGCGAAATGGCTGCCGGCAACAAGGGCCTGGGTGAATTCAACCTGGAAGGCATTCCGCCGGCAGCGCGCGGCACGCCGCAGATCGAAGTGACCTTCGACATCGACGCCAACGGCATTTTGCACGTAGGCGCCAAGGACAAGGCTACCGGCAAGGAAAACAAGATCACCATCAAGGCTAACTCCGGCCTGACCGAAGAAGAGATCCAGAAAATGGTGCGCGACGCCGAGGCGAATGCCGAAGAAGACAAGCGCCTGAAGGCAGTGGCTGAAGCCCATAACCAGGGCGATGCGCTGGTCCATTCGACCAAGAAGTCGCTGGCGGAATACGGCGACAAGCTGGAAGCCGGCGAAAAGGCCAGCATCGAAGCAGCGATCAAGGAACTGGAAGAAGCGTTGAAGGGCAGCGACAAGGCTGCCATCGACAACAAGACCGCTGCCTTGACCACTGCCGCGCAAAAGCTCGGCGAAAAGATGTACGCTGACATGCAGGCGCAGCAAGCTGCCGCCGGCGGCGCTGAAGCCGGCGCAGCAGGTGCGGAAGCCAAGCCGAAAGAAGACGACGTGGTCGACGCCGATTTCAAGGAAGTGAAAGACAAGTAAGATCTTCGTCAGCGCCGGTTTGCCGCTTTATATCGGCGAACCGGCGCGAAGATGCGCCGGGCAGATGCTATTGCAGCTCTGTTCGGCGTTTTCGCTTAAACAACTGGGTGCAAAAAGATGGCGAAGCGTGATTTTTACGAAATATTGGGTGTTGCGAAAAACGCTACTGATGACGAAATCAAGAAGGCGTACCGCAAGCTCGCAATGAAGCATCATCCGGACCGCAATCCGGACAGCAAAGGTGCGGAAGAGAAATTCAAAGAGGCGAAAGAAGCCTACGAAATGCTGGCCGATCCGCAAAAGCGCGAGGCCTACGACCGTTACGGCCATGCCGGGGTCGACCCTAACATGGGCGGCGGCGGTGGCGGCGGCGGTTTTGCCGACGCCTTTGGCGATATCTTCGGCGACATCTTCGGCGGCGGCGGTGGCCGCGGCGGCCGTGGCGGCGGACCGCAGGTATACCGCGGCGCCGACTTGCGCTACAACCTCGAAATCACGCTGGAACAAGCGGCGCACGGTTTCGACACCACTATCCGGGTGCCAAGCTGGGACGAGTGCGAGCCCTGCCACGGTAGCGGCGCCAAACCCGGCACCGAGCCGATCACCTGTCCAACCTGCGGCGGCCACGGCCAGGTCAGGATGCAGCAAGGTTTCTTCAGCATCCAGCAGACTTGCCCGAAATGCCACGGCAGCGGCAAGATCATTCCGGAGCCATGCCCATCCTGCGCCGGCGCAGGACGCATCAAGCGCAACAAGACGCTGGAAGTGAAGATCCCGGCCGGGATCGACGACGGCATGCGGATCCGCTCTTCCGGCAACGGCGAGCCAGGCATGAACGGCGGACCGACCGGCGACCTGTACGTGGAAATCCACATCAAGCCGCATGCGGTGTTCCAGCGCGAAGGCGACGACCTCCATTGCGAAATGCCGATCTCGTTCGCCAAAGCCGCCCTGGGCGGTGAAATCGAAGTGCCTACATTGAACGGCAAGGCTTCCTTCACGATTCCCGACGGCACCCAGTCCGGCAAGACTTTCCGCCTGCGCAGCAAGGGCATCAAGGGTGTGCGCTCGGGTTATGCCGGCGACCTGTTCTGCCATGTCGTGGTCGAGACCCCAGTCAAACTGAACGACCGCCAGAAAGCGCTGCTGCAGGAATTCGAGCAGCTGACCAGCGAAGGCGGCGCCAAGCACAGTCCGCAGAGCAAGTCCTGGAAAGACAAGGTCAAAGAGTTCTTCGAGTAAGCAGGACTACCCTTAGCCTCGCGAAAGCCGCCAACCGTACAAGGTTGGCGGCTTTTTTCATGGCGGCTCCCATAGGCATGGGCGCGCTGCCCAATCATCGTTAACAAATTCTTTATTGCATAATTTTGTCCAGCTCACTATTCTGTATAGGGTAATAATAAAACGATCGTTCTTTTATTTGCGGTCGATACAAACTCAAACTCCATATACAAACATAGGGGGAGACATGAAGATAGTTGCTCGTTTGAAGCGTGCAGGGGCTTGCGCCTGCGTGTTGTCTGCGTTGTTCCTGGCGCAGGGTGCATTTGCGGTAGACGTGGCCGGCGTCAAGATCGAAGAAACCGCCAAGGTCGGCAACCAGGACCTGAAGCTCAACGGCGCCGGGATCCGCTATAAGGTCATTTTCAAGGTCTATACCGCTGCCTTATATTTGTCCGACAAGAAAACCACGGTGCCGGACGTACTGGCAGCGCCGGGCGCGCGCCGGATCGAACTGGTGATGCTGCGCGACGTCAGCAGCGAAGATTTCAGCCGTGCTTTCATGAGCGGCATCCAGAACAATGTGGACAAGGCGGACAAGTCGAAGATCGTCAACCAGCTGCTGAAATTCGGCGAACTGTTTGCCTCGATCCCGGAGCTGAAAAAAGGCGATGTGATGACCACCGACTGGATTCCAGGCGTCGGCACGCAGATCCACTTCAACGGCAAGCCGGTATCGGAGACGCTGCCTGACCTGGTGTTCTACAACGCTCTGCTGAAAATCTGGCTGGGCGAGAAACCGGCGGACAGCAAGCTGAAGCTCTTGTTGCTGGGCCAGACAGGATAGGTTGCGCCAAAGGGAATGCTGCATATCGGATAAAAGCCGATGGCGATATCCAACTTTCTATAAAATAAGGCCCAGGATGTCGCGCATGTGTTGCAAAAACACTATGCAGATGGAACTTTATTGAATAGAAAACGATGACAGCAAACAACAAGCAATCCCTGACCCGAGAAGACCTTTTCCAGAGAAACCGCGAGTGGGCGGCGGCAATTACCGCCCGCGATCCGGAATTTTTCAAAAAACTGGCGTCGCAGCAGGCGCCGGAGTATTTCTGGATCGGGTGTTCCGACAGCAGGGTGCCGGCAAATGAATTGCTGGGCTTGCTGCCGGGTGAGCTGTTCGTTCACCGCAACATCGCCAACGTGGTCGCGCACAGCGACCTGAACTGTTTGTCGGTGCTGCAGTTTGCGGTAGACGTTCTGAAGGTCAAGCACGTTTTTGTGGTCGGCCATTACGGCTGCTCCGGCGTCCATGCGGCGCTGACCAAGCGTCGTGTCGGGTTGGCTGACAACTGGCTGCGCCACGTTGAAGACGTGCACCAGAAGCATGAACGCTACCTGGGCGAAGCCTTGCCGGAAACCGTGCGCCACGACCGCCTGTGTGAACTGAATTCGATGGAGCAGGTCGCCAACATCTGCCGCACCACCATCGTCCAGGACGCCTGGGACCGCGGCCAGCCGCTGACCATCCATAGCTGGGTGTATGGCGTGCGCGACGGCCTGTTGCGCGACCTGGAAGTGACAGTCAGCTGCATGTCCGACCTGGAAAAGGGCATGGCGGCCAGCTTGAAGCGCTACGAAGATTAAAGCCGCCTGAGTTTGCCTGGCGCCTGGCAATCATCGGACAAAAAAAAGACGACCAATCAACGGTCGTCTTTTTCTTTTGGGGCAGGCCGTACCGCAGTTACACCACGATAGTCTGCGCTTCGCCTTCGGCGCGGGCGCGGATTTCGCCGATCCGGTAGACGGTTTCGCCCGCGGCTTGCAGTTGCGCGACGGCAGCGTCGGCGTTTTCCTTGGCGACGATGACAGTCATGCCGATGCCGCAGTTGAAGACGCGATGCATTTCTGCGTCAGCCACCTTGCCATGCTGCTGCAGCCAGGTGAACAGCGGCGGCATGGTCCAGCTGTCGCTGTGCAACGCGGCGGTCAGGTTGTCCTGCAGTACGCGCGGAATGTTTTCCACCAGGCCGCCGCCGGTGATGTGCACCATGCCCTTGACTTCCATCGACTCCATCAGCGCCAGCAACGGCTTGACGTAGATGCGGGTAGGCTCCATCAGCACGTCGGCCAGCTTGCGGCCGTGGAAGTCTGCATCCAGGTCGGGCTGGGCGACTTCGATGATCTTGCGCACCAGCGAATAGCCGTTGGAGTGCGCGCCGGAGGACGCCAGGCCCAGCACTACGTCGCCCGGGGTGATTTTGGTGCCGTCGATCAGTTTCGATTTTTCCACCGCGCCGACCGCGAAGCCGGCCAGGTCGTATTCGCCGTCCGGGTACATGGTCGGCATTTCAGCGGTTTCGCCGCCGATCAGGGCGCAGCCTGCCAGCTCGCAACCTTTGGCGATGCCCTTGATGACGTCGGTGGCGCTAGGCACGTCAAGCTTGCCGCACGCGAAATAATCCAGGAAAAACAGCGGCTCGGCGCCTTGCACCAGGATGTCGTTGACGCTCATCGCCACCAGGTCGATGCCGACCGTATCGTGGCGCTTCAGGTGGAAAGCCAGCTTCAGCTTGGTGCCGACGCCGTCGGTGCCCGACACCAGCACCGGCTCCTTGAATTTCTTGCTGATTTCGAACAGGGCGCCGAAACCGCCGATGCCGCCCATCACGCCTTCGCGCATGGTGCGCTTTGCAAAGGGTTTGATGGCCTCGACCAGGGCGTCGCCGGCGTCGATATCAACACCGGCATCGCGGTAAGAGAGAGGAACGTTGGACACGTTTGAAGTGGAAGTCATGATGTGATTGGCGGCAGAGGCGGTAAAATAGGGGGAATTCGGCCACGCACCTGAGATTCAGCGCTGCATCAGCGTTGCCTGTCAGGTCAAATAACCGGCCAAAAACAGCCAAACAAGAGGTAAATCAGTGGAGAATACGGCTTTCCCACGGGTTTTGTCTTGTTTTCAGCTTGTTTTTAACTTTCCAATCGCTTGGTTTCGGCCAGGTTATTGCGCGGTAAAAGCGGTATTTTATCAAACCGATCCATCAAACTTTCGATTCCATGCCATTTTCTTTTACCGACGAACAAAAACAAACCGCATTATGGCTAGGACTGGGCCTGTTGCTGATAGCGCTGATGGTGGCCTTGGGACCGATCCTGACGCCTTTCATCGCCTCCGCCATCCTCGCCTACGCGCTCAATCCCGGGGTTGACTGGCTGGCGCGCAGGAAGATCGGCAAGTTTCCCTTTCCGCGCGCGCTGGCGGTGCTGATCGTGATACTGCTGCTGGTGTTCGCGATCCTGGCGGTGATCCTGATCGTGGTGCCGGTGTTGCGCAAAGAGTTTCCCTTGCTGCAAGACCAGATCCCCAATTTCCTCAACAAGCTGGACGGCGTGATCGGCCCGCACCTGCAGGATTTCGGCATCAATGTACGGCTGGACGGCACCGGCATCAAAGAGATGCTGACCAAGCAGCTGGCCACCAGCGGCGACGAGATCTGGACCTCGGTGCTGGCTTCGGTCAAGGTCGGCGGCACCGCGGTGCTGGGCTGGCTCGCCACCATCCTGCTGGTGCCGGTTGTGCTGTTCTACCTGCTGCAGGACTGGCATGCGATCGTCGCGCGCGCGAGCCGGCTGGTGCCGCGCCGCTGGCAAGGCAAGATCGGCAACATGACGCAGGAGGTAGACAGCCTGCTGGCGCAGTATTTGCGCGGCCAATTGCTGGTAATGTTGGTTCTGGCGATTTATTATTCGACCGGGCTGGCGATCGCGGGTTTTGACGTGGCGTTGCCTGTTGGCATTATTACCGGCCTGCTGGTATTCATCCCGTATGTCGGCTTCGGCCTCGGGCTGGGGCTGGCGCTGATTGCGGCGATGCTGCAGTTCAGCGGCTGGCACGGACTGATTGCAGTCGCCATCGTGTATGGCATCGGCCAGGTGCTGGAAAGTTTTATCCTGACGCCGCGCCTGGTAGGCGAGCGCATCGGCCTGCATCCGCTGGTAGTGATTTTTGCCTTGATGGCCTTCGGCCAGCTGTTCGGCTTCGTCGGCATACTGCTGGCGCTGCCGTGTTCGGCGATCATGTCGGTGGTGGTCAAGCATGTGCGCGCACATTACCTGGACAGCAGTTTTTATAATACCTAAGCAATAATGCTCTCCAATTGATTGAGTTTAAGTAACAAGTGAAGAAACAAGAATGAGGCAGCTAACGCTGGACATTACTGCGGACGAGCCGCAGACCCTGGCTACTTTCGTGGTCGGGCAGAACCAAGAAGCCTTACAGTTCTTGCAGCGTCTGGTCGCGCCATCGGCGAAATCCCTCACCGCGCCGGGCGACCGCTTCGTTTACCTGTGGGGCCAGGCCGGCGCCGGCAAGAGCCATGTGCTGCAGGCGCTGGCCAGCAGCACCAGCGCGCGCCTGATCCATGGTCCGAATAACGACGCCGGCGCCTTCATTTTTTCGCCGGATGTCGCTGGCTACCTGATCGACAACTGCGACAAATTGTCGGCCGGCGACCAGATAGAAGCCTTCAACCTGTTCAACCAGATCCGCGAGCACGGCGGCTGGCTGGTCACCAGCGGCGAACTGCCGCCGTCCGAGCTGAGCGTGCGCGAAGACCTGCGGACGCGCCTCGGCTGGGGCCTGATCTACCAGCTGCACGGTTTGAGCGATGAAGAAAAGATCGCCGCCCTGACGCACGCGGCGCAAGCGCGCGGGCTGCATCTGTCGAGCGGCGTGTTACCCTACCTGATTACGCATTTCCGGCGCGACATGCGTTCTTTGTCGGCCATGCTGGACGAGCTCGACCGCTATTCGCTGGAAACCCAGCGCCCAATAACGCTGCCCTTGCTACGCAGCTTGCTGCAACTCGAATCCGAAGATAAACAATCACTATGAACCTGGCCCTATTCGACCTTGACCATACGCTGCTGCCTGTCGATTCAGACTATGAATGGGGGCAGTTCCTGGTGCGCATCGGCGCAGTCGATCCCGATGCCTTTGAAAAGAGCAACGCCGAGTGGTTTGCCCAATACCAGGCCGGTACGCTGGATCCGGTCAAGTACCTGGAGTTCGCATTCGGCACCTTGTCGCAATTCCCGCGCAAGCAGCTTGATGCCTGGCATGAGCAGTTCATGGCGCAAGTGATCCATCCGCAGATTACCCCGGCGGCGCGCGCCTTGCTGCAGAAACACCAGGACGCCGGCGACCTGGTGGCGATCGTGACCGCCACCAACAGCTTTGTCACCGAGCCGATCGCCAAGGCCCTGGGCGTCGATTTCCTGATCGCCTCCGACCCGGAAACCACCGGCGACGGCGAGATCACCGGCAAGCTGCTGGATACGCCCACCTACGGTCCCGGCAAGGTGATCCACACCCATGCCTGGCTGGCGACCATGGACATGACGCTGGCCAGCTTCCCGCGCAGTTTTTTCTATAGCGATTCGCACAACGACCTGCCGCTGATGGCGCTGGTCACCGACCCCATCGCCACCAATCCGAACGCCCGCTTGAAAGAGCATGCAATTGCCCACGGCTGGCCCATCCTGAATTTATTCGACGCGCAATGATCAAGAAGCTGATTCGCTCCATCCTTGGGAAAAAGAAAAAAGATCCCACCCAACCGTTGGTACTCGGCCCTAAACAGCATGGCATCGATCCACAGCTGGTATCGCCGAATGCGGTAAGGGTCACCAAGACCCTGCAGGATAACGGCTTCAAGGCCTTTATCGTCGGCGGCGCGGTGCGCGACCTGCTGCTGGGCGTGAAGCCCAAGGATTTCGACGTCGCCACCAACGCCACGCCGGAACAGGTCAAGCGCCTGTTCCGGCGCGCCTTCATCATCGGCAAGCGGTTCCAGATCGTGCACGTGATGTTCGGCCAGGAACTGATCGAAGTCACCACCTTCCGCGGCGCTTCCTCCGACGGCTCGCCGAAAGATGAGCATGGCCGCGTATTGCGCGACAACACCTTCGGCGAGCAGCACGAAGATGCGGTGCGGCGCGATTTCACCATCAATGCGATGTACTACGATCCGGCCACCGAAAGCGTGCTCGACTACCACGGCGGCATCGACGATATCCGCGCCAAGACCTTGCGCATCATCGGCGAGCCGGAAGCGCGCTTCCGCGAAGACCCGGTGCGCATGCTGCGCATCGTGCGTTTCGCCGCCAAGCTCAAGTTTACGATCGACCCGGCCACCCGCGCGCCGATACCGGTGATGGCGGCGCTGATCGACAATGTGCCGGCGGCGCGGGTATTCGACGAAATGCTGAAGCTGCTGATGAGCGGCCACGCCCTGGCCTGCCTGCAGCAATTGCGCAAGGAGGGCCTGCATCACGGCTTGCTGCCTTTGCTCGACGTGGTGCTGGAGCAGCCGCTGGGCGAAAAATTCGTCACCCTGGCGCTGGCCAATACGGATGTCCGCGTGCAGCAGGGCAAGCCGGTTTCCCCCGGCTTCCTGTTTGCATCCCTGCTGTGGCACCAGGTGCTGGAAAAATGGACCGCCTACAAGGCCGCCGGCGAATTCCCTATCCCGGCGCTGCACCTGGCGGCCGACGACGTGCTGGAAGCGCAAACCGACAAGCTGGCCCTGCAGCGCAAGATCGCTTCCGACATGCGCGACATCTGGGCCATGCAGCCGCGCTTTGAGCGCCGGGTCGGCAAGGCGCCATACAA
Source organism: Collimonas sp. OK412 (assembly GCF_900112135.1). Taxonomy (GTDB): domain Bacteria; phylum Pseudomonadota; class Gammaproteobacteria; order Burkholderiales; family Burkholderiaceae_D; genus Collimonas; species Collimonas rhizosphaerae. The sequence continues at coordinate 18,741 of NZ_FOLC01000009.1, read as the reverse complement.
GCTGCTGGAACACCTGCGCCTGCGCGCCGGCTACGACTTCCTGCTGCTGCGTTGCGCTTCTGGCGAGATCGACGGCGAAATCGGCGAGTGGTGGACCGCCTTCATGGAGGGCGACGGCGCCGAGCGCGAACTGCTGCTGGCGCAAAAACCGAAGGTGGCAGCCGAAGCGGCTCCCGCCAAAAAGCGTGCGCGCCGGCGCGGCTCGCGCAGCGGCGCCAAGGGTGTGAATCCAGGCAGCAGCGCGGGCGGCCGCGGCAACGACGATCAAGGTGGTCAATGACCGGAATTTCTCCTGCGGCCGAAGCGGTCACTGCGTATATCGGCGTCGGCGCCAACTTGGGCGACGCCAGCGGCCAGGTCCGGCGCGCCATCCTGCAGCTCGGCAAATTGCCTGACACCAGCCTGGATGCGCAATCCAGCCTGTTTTGCACGGCGCCGCTGGATGCCGGCGGCGACGATTACACCAACGCCGTGGCGCGCATCAAAACCCGCCTGAGCGCGCATGCCTTGCTGCAAGGCTTGCAACAGATCGAACAGGATTTCGGCCGCCAGCGCCCCTATCCCAACGCCCCGCGCACGCTGGACCTGGACCTGCTGTTATATGGCCAGTCGACATTCGCCGATGCGGTGCTGACCGTACCGCATCCGCGCATGACGCAACGCGCTTTCGTCCTGATTCCGCTACTGCAGCTGGATCCCTTCGTCGTCATTCCGAAGCAGGGCCCGGCCCACCAGTTTGCCCCGCAAGTCGCGGACCAGGCCATCCGCAAGATATAAGAATCCGTTTTATGAGGGCAGCCTGCCGGATGCGCCAGCTTCTGGCACACTGATCCTTTCACGCATGCAGCACATCTCTCAAACATGAATCTAGACAGCTACAAGTACATCGTCGTCGAAGGCCCGATCGGGGTCGGCAAGACCACGCTGGTCAACAAGATCGCCATGCACCTGGGCGGCAAGGTATTGCTGGAGCAGCCGCAAGCCAATCCCTTCCTGGAAAAGTTCTACCGCGATGCGCCGCGCTATGCGTTGTCGACCCAGATGTTCTTCCTGTTCCAGCGCATCAACCAGTTGCGCGATTCGGCGCAGAACGACATGTTCGACAGTTCCGGCCACCTGGTCGCCGATTTCCTGCTGGCCAAGGATCCTATCTTCGCCCGTCTGACGCTGGCCGACGAGGAGTTGAAGCTATACCGGCAGATGTACGATCATCTGCGGCCGCAGGCAGCGACGCCGGACCTGGTGATTTACCTGCAGGCCGAGCCGGAAACCCTGATTGAGCGCATCAGGAAGCGCGGCATCGAGATGGAAGCAAGCATTTCGCCGGAGTACCTGGCGCGCCTGTGCGAAAGCTACAGCCGCTTCTTCTATCACTACGACGAAGCACCGCTGATGATCGTCAATAACGAACACCTGGACCTGGCCGGCAGCGATGCCGATTTCAGCTTGCTCTTGGCGCGCATCGACGGCATGCGCGGCAAGCGCGAATTTTTCAATCGTGGAGAATGACAATGGCAGGATATTTACAAGGCAGCGATCCGGCGGCGCGTAGCAAGCCGATCACCATTCCGGCGCTGCAAGCCTTGCGCGACAAGGGCGAAAAGATCACCATGCTGACCTGCTACGACGCCAGCTTCGCCGCCCTGATGGACCGCTGCGGCGTGGAAACCCTGCTGATCGGCGATTCGCTCGGCATGGTGTGCCAGGGCCACAGCTCGACCTTGCCGGTCACCCTGCAAGACATCGTGTACCACACCGCCAGCGTAGCGCGCGGCAATCGTACCGCGCTGGTGCTGTCGGACCTGCCGTTCGGCACGTACGCCACGCCGGAAAGCGCATTCGAGAATGCGGTGCCGGTGATCCAGGCTGGTGCGCAGATGGTCAAGATCGAAGGCGGCACTTGGCTGGCGCCGACCGTACGCTTCCTTACCGAACGCGCGATCCCGGTCTGTGCCCATCTCGGGCTGACGCCGCAGTCGGTGCATCAGATGGGCGGCTACAAAGTGCAGGGCAAGTCGCACGCGGCTGCCGAGCAGCTGAAGGCCGACGCCTTGGCGTTGCAGGCGGCGGGCGCCAGCCTGCTGGTGCTGGAAGCGATTCCGGCGGCGCTGGGCAAGGAAGTCAGCGAACTGCTGACGATCCCCACCATCGGCATCGGCGCCGGCCCGGACTGTTCCGGCCAGGTGCTGGTGATGCATGACCTGATGGGCGTTTTCCCCGGCCACAAGGCGCGTTTCGTGAAAGATTTCATGGAAGGGCAGACCAGCATCGATGCAGCTGTGCAGGCCTATGTCAGCGCGGTGAAGGACAAGTCGTTTCCAGCGCCGGAACACTGTTTTTGAGAGCCTCCGGCCACGGCGGGCGCCGGGCCGGCGCCTGAATTGAAAACGGCGCCGAGAATCGGGCGCCGTTTTTTTCGTGATCAGACTTAGTGTTGCCGGCCGTTGCCGCCTTGCGCCAAGGTTTGCAGCGGCGCCGGCTGGCTGTCGTTGCCGATGCCTTGCGGCGGCGTGACCACCAGCGGTTCGCTGCGCGAGCCTTGCGCCGACAGCACGTTCGAGGTGGTTTCAGGATTGGCGTTCCAGACCGGGTCGGCGATGCCGTCGAATACGCTCTTGAGCTGCTTGCCCCAGTTTTCGCGGATCATCTGGAAGTACTGGTTCTTCTCGCCGATGGTGACAAAGCGCGTGACCGCCAGCGTATCTTTTTCATACAGCAGCATGTCCAGCGGCAAGCCAACCGAGACATTCGAGCGCAGGGTCGAGTCCATCGAAATCAGCGCGCATTTTGCCGCTTCGTCCAGCGACGAGGCTGGCGTGATGACACGGTCGAGTATCGGCTTGCCGTATTTCGATTCGCCGATCTGGAAATACGTGTTTTCATTGTGCGATTCAATGAAATTGCCGGCCGAATAAATCTGGAACAGGCGGCAGCGCTCGCCCTTGATCTGGCCGCCGAAAATGATGCTGACGTTGAAATCGATGCCGAATTTTTCCAGCGCCTGCGCTTCCCGTTCATACACCGAACGGATTACTTCGCCGACGATCTGCGCCGCTTCGTACATCGAGTCCACGGTCCAGATGGTCTTGCCGGCGGCATTCACGCGCTCGCCGATGATTTCCTTGATCGACTGCGAGATCGACAGGTTGCCGGCGGTCATGAATACCATCAGGCGCTCGCCGGGATTTTCGAACACGCTCATCTTGCGCGACGTGGCGACATGGTCCACGCCCGCATTGGTGCGCGAGTCGGAGAGAAAAACCAGGCCGGTTTCCAGGCGGAGGGCAACGCAGTAAGTCATGGTGTCGAAGAAAAATACAAAGTGGCGATTTTACAGGAAGCCAAGGCGGTTTCTCGATCAGATTGAGTTTTACATTAATAATACGACAATTTATTGTAAGTTGATGTAAGCCGCTTATTGATCGGATGGTAAAGCAGAAACATTGACTTGCACAGTCAGGGTTTCTTCGCCGCCGCCGCGCCGCACGCCGCGCACCGGTGCGGCGGAGTCGTAGTCGCGTCCAATTGCCAGCCTGCAATAATTATCGCTGGCAAAACATGCATGGGTGACATCGATGCTGATCCAGCCGGCGAAGCCGCTTTCCTGCACCCAGACGTCGACCCAGGCATGGCTTTCGGCGTGGCTGGTGTTGCCGGGATCGATATAGCCCGATACATAACGCGCCGGGATGCCGGCTATATGGCAGCAAGCCAGGAACAGGTGCGCATGGTCCTGGCACACGCCCTGGCCCAGCGCCAGCGCATCGTCGGCGCTGCTGGTTACCGCGGTCGAGCCGCTCTGGTAGGCCACCGCCGCGCAGATCGCCTGCGCCAGCGCCAGCAGCTGCCTGCTGTCGGCGCCGCTGCGCAAGTTCCGGTGGGCGAACTCCATGACTGCCGGCGTGGCTTGCGTCAGCTGGGTCGGCACGGTAAACACCAGTGGCGAAAATTCTCCCGCCTGCGGCAGCCGGCCCTGCTGCAGCGGCGTCACCGCTACCGTGCCCTCGGCGATGATGCGCACCTCGTGGTGCGGTTTGGTGACCGTCAGCGTATGGCTCAGGTTGCCGAACGCATCGATGTACGGATGGCGGTTGCCTGAACTGCTGATATGCCAGGCCAGCGTGCGCTGCTGCGCTTCCGCCCGCGGCGACAGGCGCAGCTGCTGGATGGTGTAGGTGAGCGCCGCGGTGTAGTGATAAACCGTTTCATGCCGGATGGTCAGTAGCATGTCAGGCATCAGGTGTTGAGGGGCACCAGGAAATCGCGGCTGATGCGATTCCCAAGCTCGAAGATCCGTTCGAAAAAGCGGGTCAGGTAGTCATGCAGGCCGGCGTCGAGGATCTCCTCGAGATTGCTGAATTTCAGGTCGGCATGCAGTTTCCCCGCGAACCGCTCGGTATCGGAGGAGGTGTCGTTGTGCACATGCTTGAGGTTGCCGACCACCTGTTCCATGCAAGACAGCAGCGAACGCGGCATGTCTGGCCGCAAGATCAGCAAGTCAGCCACGCGCGCCGGCGTAATCACGTCGCGGTACACCTTGCGGTAGATTTCAAAACCGGATACCGAACGCAGGATCGCCGCCCAGTAGTAGAAGTCGATTTGCGGATCGGCAATGGAATCCTGCTCCTGGCTTTGGCGCTGGCCGGTTTGCAGGTTCTTGGTGTAGGTGCCTTCCTTGGCGCCGTGGAATTTGACGTCGATGATGCGGGCCGTATTGTCGGCGCGTTCCAGGAAGGTGCCGAGGCGGATGAAGTGGAATGCTTCATCCTTGAGCATGGTGCCGATGGTGACGCCGCGCGACAGGTGAGAGCGGTGCTTGACCCATTCGAAAAACTCGCTCGGGTTTTGCTCCAGCGCGTTGGTCTGCAGGTAACCCTGCATCTTGATCCAGGTGGCGTTCTGGATTTCCCATGCTTCGGTAGTCAGCGCGCCGCGCACCGCGCGCGCATTCTCGCGAGCCTGCTTCAGGCAGGAAGCGATCGAAGAAGAATTGCTGGGATCGCGCACCATGAAATCGATCACGTCTTTTTGCGTGACGACGCTGTATTTCTTGTCGTAGGCGTGGGTCAGCTCGGAAATGCCGAGCACTGCGCGCCAGCCTTTTTCAACGTCTTCGATCGACTGCGGCAGCAGCCCCGTTTGCACGTGCACGTCGAGCATGCGTGCGGTGTTTTCTGCCCGCTCGGTGTAGCGGGACATCCAGAACAAATGATCGGCGGTGCGACTGAGCATGTTATTTCTCCAGAATCCAGGTGTCTTTGGTGCCGCCGCCTTGGGACGAGTTGACCACCAGCGAACCTTCCTTGAGGGCGACGCGGGTCAGGCCGCCGCGCACCAGGGAGACATTCTTGCCGGACAATACGAACGGCCGCAGGTCAAGGTGGCGCGGTGCGATGCCGGATTCGACATAGGTCGGGCAAGCCGACAAGGCCAGGGTCGGCTGCGAGATATACCCGTCCGGCTTGGCGATCACGCGCTGCCGGAAATCCTCGATTTCCTGCTTGGTCGAGGCCGGGCCGACCAGCATGCCGTAGCCGCCGGCGCCATGCACTTCCTTGACCACCAGGTCCTTCAGGTTGTCCAGCGTGTACTGCAAGTCTTCTTTCTTGCGGCACTGGAAGGTCGGGACATTGTTCAGGATCGGCTTCTCCGACAGGTAGAACTGGACCATGTCCGGCACGAACGGATAGACCGACTTGTCGTCGGCGACGCCGGTGCCGATGGCGTTGGCCAGCGTTACGTTGCCGGCGCGGTACACCGACAGCAAGCCCGGCACGCCCAGCGACGAATCGGGGCGGAAGGCGAGCGGATCGAGGTAGTCGTCGTCGATCCGGCGGTAGATCACGTCGACCCGCTTGGGGCCGCGCGTGGTGCGCATGTAGACGTGGTTGTCGTTGACGAACAGGTCCTGGCCTTCGACCAGCTCCACGCCCATCTGCTGGGCCAGGAAAGCGTGCTCGAAGTAAGCCGAGTTGTACATCCCCGGCGTCATCACCACCACCGTCGGATCGGTCACGCCGACCGGCGCCACCGAGCGCAGGTTATCGAGCAGCATGTCGGGATAATGGTCGACCGGCGCGATCTTGTGGCGCAGGAACAGCTCAGGGAACAGCCGCATCATCATCTTGCGGTTTTCCAGCATGTAGGACACGCCCGACGGCACCCGCAGGTTATCTTCCAGCACGTAGAACTCGCCCTGGCCGGCACGCACGATATCGACGCCGGCAATATGCGCATAGATGTCCGAAGCCACCGAGATGCCTTGCATTTCGGGCCGGTACTGGGCGTTGCGGAAAATCTGTTCAGCCGGGATCACGCCTGCCTTGACGATGTTCTGGTCGTGGTAGATGTCGTGGATGAACATGTTGAGCGCCTTGACGCGCTGGATCAGGCCGGCTTCCAGGACCGCCCATTCCTGCGCGTGGATGATACGCGGAATGATGTCGAAGGGGATCAGGCGTTCGGTGCCGGCGTCGTTGCCGTACACGGCGAAAGTAATCCCGACCCGGCGGAAAATCAGGTCGGCTTCGGCCCGTTTGCGGGCGATCGTTTCAGCAGTCTGAGCGTTGAGCCAATTGGAAAATTCGTTATAGTGCGGGCGCACCGACGAATTGCCATCGGAGTACATTTCATCGAAAAAATTTGCCATGATCTTGCTTTGCTGTGGTTTGATCGGAAACTATCAAGTAGCTATCAAGAAGCGTGCCCGTAGCAAGCTGCTGGTTGCCTATTAAGCATTGTCTTAATTAAAGACTAACATGCGGTCTTGCTTGTTGAATAGGCTTTATTTTCAGTATTGCCAGGACAGCTCTTAGCAAATTTTGCTTAATCTGGGTGGCGTCCTCCGTCATGTTTGGATTGCAAAAAACAGCCATGTGAAATGCCGCTCAACCCGCCTTGCTCCATGGCGCCGGCGCCGGGACGGCGCACGGTGCGGGCATGTCGATCGAGGTGAATGCCGCCGGGCTAACGATTTCAAGATACTCCATGTCTTCCGAGTAGTCGAATAAAAAATGCACGATGCCCGGGCGCTGGTGCACGCAGTCGCCGGCCTTGACCAGCGTTTCCTTGTCCTCGTACATGAAGCGCGCCCAGCCTTTGAGCATGTAGACGATGTGGAAATTGGCTTCATGCCGGTGCCAGCCGGTGCCGATTTCGGGCGCCATGTTGGCCTTCACCAGGTGCGCCACTACCTGGCCGCCGGTAGCGGCGGCGATGCCGAGGTCGCGGTACAGGAAAAAATCGCGCAGGCCGCCTGATTCGAATGCGGTGTCGCCTTCGCGCACATGGGAGAACACAGTCTTGGGTCCCGCTTCAGTCTTGGTGTCCATTGCAGCTATCCTTTCCTTGGCATCGGAAATCGTTTTCAGAATTCCACGTCCAGTTCATTGATATCGTCCGGCTCCAGCTTGGCCGCCTTGATCCATTCCTGCATTTCCGGCAGCGCCATGATGCGCTTGCAATAGGCGCTGCAGACGGAATCCAGTTTTACATCGTACGTCAGAAAACGCGTCGCCACCGGCGCATACATGGCGTCGGCCATCGAGCGCTCGCCGAACAGGAACGGGCCGCCATAGGTTGCCAGGCACTGTTTCCAGATGGTGGTGATGCGCTTGATGTCGGCTTCGGCGCGCGACCACACCTTGAAGTCGGGGAAATGCGCCTTGATGTTCATCGGCAGCGCCGAGCGCAGGGCGCTGAAGCCGGAATGCATTTCGCCGCAGATCGAACGGCAGTGCGCGCGCGCGGCGCGGTCCGCCGGCAGCAGCCCGGCCTTGGGGCGGATTTCGTGCAGGTACTCGCCGATGGCCAGGGTATCCCACACCACGATGTTGCCATGGTATAGACAGGGCACCAGGATCGACGACGACAGCAGCAGGATTTCGGCGCGCGCATCCGGGTCGTCCGGCGAGATCAGGTTCTCCTGGAATTCCAGGCCGGAGAACCGGGTCAGCAGCCAGCCGCGCAAGGACCACGACGAATAGTTTTTACTGGTGATGCTCAGGGTGGTCTTAGGCATGGCAATATTCTTCCGTATTGGATCGAAAGCGTTTTAGGGCCTGTTGACATTCAATTTGGGAGATGCGTTCAAACCAAAACGTGTGCTGGCAAGGCGCGTGGCGTAGCTGGGGCTGGTGCCCCAGCAAGCCATGCAACGCGGCCAGCGCACGTTTTGGTTTGAACCCTCCGGGAACGGCTGCAGGCGTCACATGCCGTTGTTGCTCCTCCTTGCCGTAGCACCACTACGTCGCGTCGTCGCGCCTAGGCCTGTAACGCCTGCCGCGCGTTCGCACTCCCAAATTGAATATCAACAGGCCCTAATTGGCAAACCGTTTGATGTCTACTGAGCAAAGGCCGTGCCAGAGATATGGGCATGGATATTGCACCTAGCATGTTTGCCGGCATTCCAATAACAGGGTAGTCCCATGACTAAAATTTACCAGGCATATCAGGGCTATGCGGATTTCAGCGATCCGATGCGTGCATGGGCTGGCGCTGCCGCACCGATGTTGGGCTACCGTTTTCCCGGCTGGCCCGACAGCCTGGCGCTGCGCAAGCTGGCTGCCGCCTGCGAAGTGTTTTCATGCACCCGCTTGACGCATCAGCGCCCCGCATTCGGGATCGACAGCGTGGAAGAGAGCGGCTGCACGGTTTCGGTGCACGAAGAGATCGCCGACCAGACGCCGTTCTGCACTTTGTTGCATTTCCGCAAGGAAACCAAGGCCGCGCAGCCGCGCATCCTCCTGGTTGCGCCCATGTCAGGGCATTTCGCCACTTTGCTGCGCGGCACCGTAAATACCCTGCTGCGCGATCATGACGTGTATATCACCGACTGGCACAACGCCCGCGACGTGGCCCTCAGCGACGGCCGTTTCGGTTTCGACGAATATGTCGCCCACCTGATCCGTTTCATCGAGAAGATCGGCCCCGGCGCGCACGTAGTGGCAGTCTGCCAGCCGACCGTGGCGGCGCTGGTGGCGGTGTCGCTGATGGCGGCCGACAAGCACCCAGCGCAACCTGCCAGCATGACCCTGATGGCGGGCCCGATCGACACCCGCATCAATCCGACCGCGGTCAACCAGCTGGCCAAAAGCAAGCCGATCGACTGGTTTGAGAAAAACCTGGTGAGTACCGTGCCCGGCCGATTCGCCGGCAGCCAGCGCCAGGTTTACCCAGGTTTCCTGCAGCTCAATGCATTCATGAGCATGAACCTGGAACGTCACCTCAAGGCTTTCCAGAACCTGTACAACTACCTGGTCGATGGCGAAGACGAAAAAGCCAACGCCATCAAGACGTTTTACGCCGAATATTTCGCCATGTCGGACCTGGCCGCGGAGTTTTACCTGGAAACCGTGCAAAGCGTGTTCCAGGATCATGCATTGCCGCTTGGTGAAATGCAGGCATTAGGGCGTACGATAGAGCCGGCGGTAATCCGGCGTACCGCATTGTTTACCGTGGAGGGAGAAAAGGATGACATTTGCGCAGTAGGCCAGACCGTGGCGGCCCAAGACATGTGCAGCGGCATACGGCCGTACATGAAATCGCACCATGTGCAGACCGGCGTCGGCCATTACGGCGTCTTCAACGGCCGCCGCTGGGACAATGAAATCTATCCGCGCTTGCGTGATTTCATCCACAGCCATCATCAGTACCAGTAATATCAGTACCAGTAATTCTGGTTTTGTGGCAGCTGCAGAAGTTCATGCACTGAATGATTATTGATTGTCGCAGAGGATATCCATGTCAATTCACGTAGCACTCAATCATCTCACCACCTATCGTTATGAGCGTCCGATCAGCCTGGGCCCGCAGATCATCCGCCTGCGGCCGGCGCCGCATTGCCGCACCCGCATCCTCAGCTATTCGCTGCGGATACTGCCGGAGCCGCATTTCATCAACTGGCAGCAGGACCCGCAAGCCAATTACCTGGCGCGCCTGGTGTTTCCGGAAAAGGCCAGCGAATTCCGCATCGAGGTCGACCTGGTGGCGGAAATGTCGGTGCTCAACCCCTTCGATTTCTTTCTTGAGCCGTATGCCGAGAAAGTGCCGTTTTCCTACGCGCCTGAGCTGCAGAACGAGCTGGAACCGTACCGCAAGAAGCTGCCGCTGACGCCTCTGCTGCAAAAATTCCTGGACCAGGTGCCGCGCGAAAGAATCCGCACCGAGGATTTCCTGGTCAGCCTGAACCAGCAGCTGGCGCAACTGATCAGCTACACCATCCGCATGGAACCGGGCGTGCAGACGCCGGAGCAGACCTTGAGCCTCGGTTCCGGCTCCTGCCGCGATTCGTCGTGGCTGCTGGTGCAGATACTGCGCTATCTCGGGCTGGCGGCGCGTTTCGTCTCCGGTTACCTGATCCAGCTGACGGCCGACCAGAAATCGCTGGACGGCCCGTCCGGCCCGCAAACCGATTTCACCGACCTGCACGCCTGGTGCGAGGTCTATCTGCCGGGCGCCGGCTGGATCGGCCTTGATCCTACTTCCGGCCTGTTCGCCGGCGAAGGACACATCCCGCTGTCCTGCACGCCGGAACCGTCGTCGGCGGCGCCGGTGAGCGGCATGGTGGAGCCATGCGAAGTCGAATTCGAGCATGCGATGAGCGTGCGCCGCATCTGGGAATCGCCGCGCGTCACCAAGCCATACAGCGAGCAGCAGTGGGAGGAAATCGAAGAGCTGGGCCATGCCATCGACGACGACCTGGACGAACTCGACGTGCGCCTGACGATGGGCGGCGAGCCGACTTTCGTCGCGCTCGACGATCCCGAAGGCGAGGAATGGAACACGGCCGCCATGGGGCCTACCAAGAAGCCGCTGGCAGCCGAGCTCTACCACCGGCTGCGCCAGCAGTATGCGGCACAAGGCTTGCCGCATTTCGGCCAGGGCAAATGGTATCCCGGCGAGCAGCTGCCGCGCTGGGCGCTCAACTGCTACTGGCGCCGCGACGGCGAGCCGATCTGGTCGACGCCGGCCTTGATTGCCGACGAAACAAAGAAGCAAGCCACCGACGACACTATCGCCGAACGTTTTTTGCTGGGAGTTGCAGCGCGCCTGACGCTGGACCGGCAGTATGTGTTCGCCGCCTATGAAGATATCTATTACTACCTGTGGCGCGAACGCCGCCTGGCGATCAATGTCGATCCCTCCGATGCGCGGCTGGATGACAAGCAGGAACGGGCGCGGCTGGCGCGGGTCTTTTCGCAAGGCTTGCGCAAAGTCGCCGGCTACGTTTTACCGCTGGTCCGCTCCGATGATGAAAGCGGCTGGCAAAGCAGCAGCTGGTATTTGCGCGGCGAACACTGCTACCTGCTGCCGGGCGATTCTCCCCTGGGCTACCGCTTGCCGCTCGATTCGCAACCGTGGGTCAAGAAAGCCGATTATCCTTTTGTGCACCAGCAGGACCCGACCCAGGAATTCCAGCCGCTGCCGGTAACACAGCAAATCCGCCAGCAACTGGCGACGCCGGCGGCCGCCACTGGCAAGGCAACCGCGGCAGATGCGCCGAAGTACAGTTCAACCTCTTACAGCGCGGCTTTCACCAGCGAAGCGCAAGCGGCGCCGGCGCCGTTCGAATCGGCCGACCAGATTGCCCGCACCGCCTTGTGCGCGGAAGTGCGGCAAGGCGTGCTGTACCTGTTCATGCCGCCGCTGGCGCGGCTCGAGGATTACCTGGAACTGGTGGCGGCGATCGAAGCGACGGCGCAAGCCCTGGAGCAGCCCTTGCTGATGGAAGGTTATGAACCGCCGCATGATCCGCGCGTGGGCAAGTTCAGCGTCACGCCCGATCCCGGCGTGATCGAAGTGAATATCCAGCCCATGCACAGCTGGGGCGAACTGGTCAGCAACACCACCTACCTGTACGACGTGGCGCGCGAGACCCGGCTCACCACCGAGAAATTCATGCTCGACGGCCATCATTCCGGCACCGGCGGCGGCAACCACCTGGTGCTGGGCGGCGCCACCACCGGCGATTCGCCGTTCCTGCGCCGGCCCGACCTGCTGCGCAGCCTGATCAGCTACTGGCACAACCATCCGGCGCTGTCTTACCTGTTCTCCGGCATGTTCATCGGCCCGACTTCGCAGGCGCCGCGCGTCGACGAAGCGCGCAACGACGCGGTGGTCGAACTGGAGCTGGCGTTTACCGAAATGGAGCGCCAGCTTGCCGGCGGCGAATGTGCACCGTGGCTGGTGGACCGGCTGCTGCGCAACCTGTTGATCGACGTCACCGGCAATACCCATCGCGCCGAATTCTGCATCGACAAGCTGTATTCGCCCGATAGCAGCACCGGCCGCCTCGGCCTGCTGGAATTGCGCGCGTTTGAAATGCCGCCGCATGCGCGCATGAGCCTGACCCAGCAGCTGCTGTTGCGGGCGCTGGTGGCGCGCTTCTGGAAGACGCCGTACAAGCCGCGGCGCCTGGTGCGCTGGGGCACCGAACTGCACGACCGTTTCCTGCTGCCGCACTTCATCTGGCAGGATTTCTGCGATGTGATGGACGACATGCAGCAGGCCGGCTACGCGCTCAAAGCGGAATGGTTCGCGCCGCATTTCGAGTTCAGGTTCCCGAAAATCGGCGATTTTGCGATCAACGGCATCGGGCTCGAATTGCGCACCGCGCTGGAACCCTGGCATGTGCTGGGCGAGGAAAGCCGTTCCGGCGGCAACGCCCGTTACGTCGATTCCTCGCTGGAGCGCTTGCAGGTGAAGGTGAACGGCATGGCGCCGGATCGTTATGTGCTGACCTGCAATGGCGTGCCGGTGCCGCTGCAGCCGACCGGACGCGTCGGCGAATTCGTCAGCGGCGTGCGTTATCGCGCCTGGCAGCCGCCTTCGGCCCTGCATCCGACCATCGGCATCGATTCGCCGCTGACCTTCGACCTGGTCGATACCTGGAACGGCCGCAGCCTGGGCGGTTGCCAGTATCACGTGGTGCATCCCGGCGGGCGCAGCTACGAGACCTTCCCGGTCAACGCTTTCGAGGCCGAAAGCCGGCGCCTGGGGCGTTATTTCCGCCTCAACCACACCCCGGGACCGATGCAGGTAACGCAACCGATAGCATCCATCGAGTTCCCATTTACGTTAGACTTACGTCACTTCTGATCAAGCTCGGCAACCGCGGTGTAAAGGAACTGCAGCGCAACTATTTCCGGTTTGCGCTGCAGTTTTTCAGCACCCTGTCGGCAGGGTTTGCATTTAAATTGTTCCAGGTGATGCAAGCGATCAACTATGTACCGGCGTTTACTCGAGAGTTATCCCGCAGAGGCGGATCGTTACGACGAAATGCTTGAAGCGGGCGGCCGCCTGCGGCCGCACTGGCGGACCTTGATCGACCAGCTTGAAGGGCTGTCGCCGGAGATCCTGCGGCGCCGTGCGCGCGAGGTGCGCGAAGCGATTGCCGCCGACGGCGTGACCTACAACGTATACGCCGATCCGCAGGGCGCCAACCGGCCCTGGGAACTGGATCTGTTGCCGCAAATCATTTCCGCCGACGAATGGCAGGTCTTGTCCGCTGCGGTGGTACAGCGTGCGCGCCTGCTCAATGCCGTGCTGGCCGACCTGTACGGCCCGCAAACGCTGCTGTCCGAAGGACTGCTGCCGCCGGCGCTGGTATTCGGCCAGCATGGCTACCTGTGGCCTTGCCGCGGCATCGAACCGCCGGCCGGCATACACCTGCACCTGTACGCGATCGACCTGGCGCGTTCGCCGGATGGCCACTGGTGGGTCATGTCGGACCGCACCCAGGGACCGTCCGGCGCCGGCTACGCCTTGCAGAACCGGCAGATCATGTCGCGCGCATTGCCGGAGACGGTGCGCGACATGCATGTGCAATCGCTGCTGAAGTTTTTCCATACCCTGCACGACAGCCTGAACGCACTGGCGCCGGCCGCCGGCGAAACGCCGCTGGTGGTGCTGCTGACGCCGGGGCCGTATAACGAAACCTATTCCGAACACGCGTTCCTGGCGCATACCCTGGGTTTCCCGCTGGTCGAAGGGGCCGACCTGATGGTGCGCGGCGACATGGTGTACCTCAAGACCCTGAGCGGCTTGCGGCGCGTCCATGCGATCCTGCGGCGGCTGGACGACGATTATTGCGATCCGCTCGAATTGCGCGCCGATTCCGCGCTCGGCATTCCCGGGCTGGTGCAGGCGGCGCGCCTGGGCAATGTGCTGATCGCCAATTCGCTCGGCAGCGGCGTGCTGGAGTCGGGCGCCTTGCATGGTTTCCTGCCGGCCATCTGCCAGCGTTTGCTGGGCCAGCCGCTGGCGCTGCCGGCGGTGGCGTCCTGGTGGTGCGGCGAAAAACCGGCGCTCGATTACACCTTGGCCAATCTGGAGCAGCTGGTGATCATGCCGGCGTTCCCTTCGATGCGCATGCAGCCGGTCTATGGCCATAGCCTGAATGCGCAATCGCGCCAGCGCCTGGTGGAGAGCCTGCTGGCCCAGCCGCATGCTTATGTGGCGCAGGAATGGGTGCGTCTGTCGCAGGCGCCGGTATTGTCGCGCAGCGGCGAATACCGCCTGATGAGCCGTGCGGTCAGCTTGCGGGTATTCGTGGTCGCCGCCGCCGACGGCAGCTACCATGTGATGCCCGGCGGCTTGACGCGGGTCGCGCCGCGCCAGCGCAAGGATGTGGTGTCGATGCAGCAGGGCGGCGCCAGCAAGGATGTCTGGGTGCTGAGCCCGGTGCGCGCCGAGGCCGGCGATGCGGTCGCGCCGGCGGTGGCGCCGCTGGAGGATGGCGACGGCCGGCAGCGCACGCTGGATTTCATCCGCAGCACGGTCGACATTTCATCGCACGCCGGCGAAAACCTGTTCTGGATGGGGCGTTACGCCGAGCGCTGCGACAACCTGGCGCATCTGCTGCGCGCCACCTTGCAGCGCAGCACCGACCTGCAGGGCGAAGCCCGTGAAACCTTCTACCAGCTGTGCGAAATCTGCCGCGGCCTCGGGATTGCCCTGCCGGCCGCATCAGCGACGGCGCGGCCGACCGTCGCCGCCCTGCAGCAGGCGCTGATTGCCGCCATCGCCGATCCCACCGCCAGCGTCGGCATTGCCGGCAACCTGCGCCACCTGCATCATTGCGGCTACCAGGTGCGCGAGCATCTTTCGCTGGACAACTGGCAGGCGCTCAACCGCATGCCGGGCCTGACGACCGACAGCAGCGGCCCCGGCGGCGTGACGCCCGCCGCCGCGCTGTACATGCTCAACAATGTCATCCAGGCTTGCGTCGGCCTGGCCGGGCACGCGCTGGACGACATGACGCGCGACGAAGGCTGGCATTTCCTGATGCTGGGCCGGCATATAGAACGCATGACGCACCTGGCGGCCTTGTTCAGCCAGTTCCTGCTGTTGCCGGCGGAGCGCCAGAACCGGACGCTGCCGTGGCTGCTGGAATCGGCCAACAGCGTGGTCACCTACCGCGTACGCTACCGGCGCGCGCCGGAATGGCTGCCGGTGCTGCATCTGCTGATATTCGACGTCAGCAACCCGCACGGCATTGCATTCCAGTTCCATATGCTGGAGCGCTATCTAAGCGATATCGGGGAACAGCTCGGCACCCTGAACATGGACACGCCGGCGCACCTGTCGGCCTTGCTGCGCGAATTCGAATTGCAGGACCTCGGCCACGATTCCTTGTTCGTGGCCGACGCCCACGCCCGCCTGGTGCAGCTGATGCGCGACGCCATCGGTGGCGCCTTTTCGCTGTCCGACGAGCTGGCGCGGCATTTCTTTACGCCCTTGAATGCGCCGGTCAGCCAGGGAGTGTCATGATGGACCAGCATACCTACCACATCCGCCACGACACCCATTACGCGTATTCGCAGGCAGTGCGCCTGTCGCACCAGATGCTGCGCCTGACGCCGCGTTCCCTGCCATGGCAAACCTGCACTTCGCACGGCATCAGCATCACGCCGGAGCCGCAAAACCTGCGCATGTTCCTGGACAGCTTCGGTAATCCGCTGCAATCGTTTTCGCTGGAAAACGACCATACCGACCTGCGCGCCCTGGCCGAATCCTGGGTCACGCTGACGCCGCGCCAGCTGCCGCCGGCCACGCCGTCCTGGGAGCAGGCGCGCGCCGCGCTGTCATACCAGGCCGGCCAGTTTTTATTGCCTGACGACCTGGAAGCCACGCGCTACCTGTTTGAGTCGGCGCACGTGCGGATCAAGCGTGAATTCCTGGCGTATGCAGCCGAGTCGTTCACACCCGGGCTGCCTTTGCTGGCGGGGATCGACGCCTTGATGACGCGGATTTTCCAGGAATTCACCTTCGACCCGTTGGCTACCACCGTTTCTACCCCGGTCACCGAGGTATTCGCTACCCGGCGCGGCGTGTGCCAGGATTTTGCCCACTTCATGCTGTCCTGCCTGCGCTCCCTCGGCCTGGCGGCGCGCTATGTCAGCGGCTACCTGCTGACCGAACCGCCGCCCGGACAACCGCGCCTGATCGGCGCCGACGCCTCGCATGCCTGGGTATCGGTGTATTGCCCGGGATTCAATGGACAAGCCAGCAGCTGGATAGACGCCGATCCGACCAACGGCATCTTCCCCGACACCAGCCATATCACGCTCGGCTGGGGCCGCGATTTTCTCGACATTTCACCCTTGCGCGGCGTGCTGATCGGCGGCGGCCAGCAAACCATGGATGTTGCCGTTACCGTCATGCCGGCCCATGAAGCACCAGGCTTCGGATTCGCGGTTTGACCGATGCATGCTCTGACCTCATTTGATCGCACCTATAAATAAAAAACATATGAAAACATTCTTCCAGCACTGCCAGTTAGCCGCCTGTGCCATGGCCATATTTTCGACACCGTCTGTTCATGCGGCTGAACCGCCGATCGCACCACAAGTGCAGAATGCTGCGCAAGCAAGTTTCAAGGAATGGGCCGAGGTGCTGGCAATTCCCAACGACTCTGCGGTAGCCGCCGATATCCAGCGCAATGCCGCCTGGTTTGAACAGGCTTTTCAGCGGCGTGGTTTTCATGCCAGGCAATTGCCCAATAACGGCAAGCCGCTGCTGTTTGCAGAGTTTCCAAAGAGCGCTCCCGGTCTTCCCACGGTACTGTTTTATGGGCACATGGATGGACAGCCGGTCAATCCCTCTGAATGGCAACAGAAAAGCCCATGGACACCAGTACTGAAACAGCGCAATGCAGCAGGCCAGTGGGAAGCCATGCCGCTGGATAAGCTGTTCGCCAAGGATGTCGATCCAGAGTGGCGTTTGTTCGCCAGGGCTTCAGCGGATGACAAGGCGCCGATCATGATGCTGCTGGCTGCGATCGACGCACTCAAAGCCGGCGGCAAGGCGCCGGCGATCAACCTCAAGGTCATTCTTGACGCGGAAGAAGAAAAAGGATCGCCGTCATTGGGCAGCGTCATCAAGCGGAATCAGGATTTGTTGAAGTCCGATATGCTGGTCGTACTGGACGGTCCGATGCACCCCAGCAATCAGCCGACATTGGTATTCGGCAATCGCGGAATCGTTGTCGGCACTTTGAAGGTTTATGGCCCGAAGCAGGATAGCCATAGTGGACACTACGGTAACTATGCCGCCAACCCGGCGCAATTGATGGCGCGTTTGCTGGCATCGATGAAAGATGATGAGGGCCGAGTGACGGTTCCCGGTTATTACGATAGCGTCAAGCTGGACGCCGATTCATTGCGTGTCATGCGCGCAGTGCCAGACGACGAAGCGGCGCTGCGCCAGCGCCTCGGGATTGCGGTGGCAGATAAGGTCGGACAAAATTATCAGGAAGCGATGCAATATCCGTCGCTCAATGTGCGTGGCATGCAATCTGGAGATGTCGGCGAGAAGGCTCGCACTGTCGTGCCGGCGATGGCCGTCGCCGAACTGGATCTGCGTACCGTGCCTGAAACCGAGCCGGCGGCCTTGGCGGCTTTACTCAAGGGATTTACGGAGAAGCAGGGCTTTCACCTGGTCAATGGCGAACCGAGCGATGCGGATCGCGCCCGCTATCCTAAACTGGCTTCGCTTGAGTTCGAGTCGGCATCGGCTTCCAGCAGCGCCGTTCGTACCGATCTGCATGCGCCAATCAGTAATTGGCTGCGCCGCTCTCTGACCAAGACCTACGGCAAGGAACCGGTGCAGATCAGAATGATGGGCGGCACTGTTCCGACTGGCGCGCTAGTCGATGCTCTGAAAGTGCCTTTCGTGATTGTGCCGCTGGTCAATGCCGATAACAATCAGCACAGCGCCAATGAGAATATGCGGTTGGGAAATTACGTCAATGGTGTGAACAGCCTTGTAGGTATCCTGTCGGAGCCCTTCGGCAGCAAACCCTGAACGATCTGAAAACTGGCACGACAGCAGTCAAATGGGGTCAGAGTTTTTTTTCGCGGGTTTTGCGAAAATTACTCTGACCCTGACCCTTCCCCTCAAATTTCGCTTGTAAACTCTCCGAAATCGCGTTAACTTTCAATCTCAAAAACGGTGCATGCATGGCTGTGTTACCCCTTTCATTCGTAGCGACCAAACTGCGAAGGAAAGACCATGCATGCACAACGCATCATACAAGATCTGATTTTGAAGCAATACCCTGCAGTGCATGCTAAACGGCGTGACTGCCTGGCGAAGGTAAGCAGCGCCGCCGTGCACGGTGGCTTGAGCCTGATTCGGATGAGCAAGGCACTCGATAGCCGCAGCGATTTGCGGCATCGGATCAAGTGCTGTGATCGACTTCTGAGTAACTCCCACTTACAGGATGAGCGCACTGGCCTT
>NZ_FOLC01000008.1 GCF_900112135.1 Collimonas sp. OK412 | reverse complement strand
TGATCGGCAGAAGTTGGCAAGTTCCCGCAGCGGCTTCACACGGCACGCTGCCAAACTGCTTGCGCCAGGCAAAGACCTGGTTGGCGTTGACGTTGAACTCGCGGGCGACGCGTGACACCGAGGCTCCAACGGCCTGCGATCTGGCAACGACATCACGCTTGAATTCGGTGGTGTGCCGGCGATAGGGGCCGCGTTTGGGTGACGAAATGACTGGTTGAATTTTTGTGTCCATAATTGAATTTGTGGGCACAATTCATTTCGCACCCAATTCAATCATGCGGACATCGGATCAGGCAGTACAGACGTTACTGGGAAGACGCTTACCTTTCATCACGCGGTAGAACCGTTTATGGTTCACAGGATGCAGTCCGATCATGCCGCGCGCGATTCACCAGTGCGCCGGCACGGCGGTAGCCATAGGTCGGCAGCGCAACGATCTCAGCGCGCACTGCGTCAAGGAGCACGGCATCCGAAGCAGGATCAATGCAGCTCGCAGTGCGGCCTCAACCCAGTCGTCAGGCCGATGGACGAGTTCATGGACATGTGAGCGCGCCCCCCCGAGAATCTGGCAGACCGTCTTCATTGGTCGTCCTTGTCCGACAAGGGTGAGCGCGCAATCCACTTTCGCTCTCGAGCAAGCTCGACTGCCTCCTTGAGAATCTCGTTCTCCATCGTCTTCTTGCCCAGCATCCACTGCAGTTGCGCGATCTGCGCGCGCGCGTTTGCCAATTCACTGGCCGGCACGACCGACTCTCCAGCACCCACTGCCGTCAGCGCGCCTTCGCGATCGAGCTTACGCCAGTTGAACAGTTGGCTAGCCCCTATGCCGTGCTGCCTTGCTACAAGGGAAACACTCATCCCCGGCTCGTAGGTCAGCCGAACCAGGTCGGCCTTTTCTTGCGCCGACCACCGGCGCCGACGTTGCTCCGTCACAGTGATTACTTCGCTTTTTTGGTTATTTCTAGTCATATTCACAGTCGTATTCCTATGCGTAAAGATAACGCATAAACTGTGTCCAGTCATTCAGGGGGCTATCTCACTCCGATAGTTATTTTTCCTTGGGTCTTGATGCAAACACGAATTTTCTAGGTATCTCACTAGGAAATGGTTGTGTTTTCTGGATCGCCGTCAAAACTGCGTCGTCGAAGCCAGGTAACTCGGATGGTTTCAGCTTATCTGCTTTCTTGATAAAACCATTCCCATATAGCTCGACTTCATACTCGACCTGCGGATTCCCGAACAAATTAGCTGGCACTTCGTATTGGATTTTCGCCTTCACGCTTTGGCCAAGAATTTCGCCGGGACTCATCAGGGAATAGGATGGTTGCTGATAACTTCCAATAGGTGGCAGAGTCGGCGACGGTACCGGTGTTGGTGTGCTCATTCCGCCAATGACCCTTAACCCAGCGACAATCACCATGAAAATGATGAATTTCCAACCTCCCCCGCTCGACTGGGACACAGGTACAGGTTTTGATACTTTCGGCTTCGCGGACTGAAAATGTATTTTTTGCTGCCATTGAGGTATTTCTTTACTCATTTGGTGCCACTGTAAAATATTGTCGGCACTGGTAATGATCGATATCCAATTGGGGAAATTATTTGTAAGGTGTCCCAGTATCGGCATTTTCATGATGAGCTCATGATTGCTCGGCAGTTTACTGTCACGTAATCGTGCAATGACTTTCTTTTGCTCATCGAAATACGGTCCGGTCTGGCGATTGAACATGACACGTTCATTGATCGCCGCGTTCAGGCGATTGCCAACATACCCTAGAGAAATCAAGCGTCTACTATCTTCCGCCCAGTTGAATATTTTTACGGCCGCACCAAATAAGGCTTCATGTCCTGGTCTCCATCCATTAACCAACAAGGTAGCCACCTGGCGTTCAAACAATTCGCGCGCCGTTAGATTAATTAGCCTGCTGTCCTCGAGAAAACGATGCAAGGCGCTCCTCCAAGGTAAATCAGTGGCCAGGCGACCACTACTTACCAGCTCGTCACAGCACGCCTGGAATTCCACGAAGATATCGTCTGCCAACTTCTTCGAATCGAATCCCGTCTCTACATTGTCAGCATTGGATTCGGATTGGCTAACCTTCAATACGGAGCCAAATTGCACTGGTACGCGCGGTATTCCAAAATTCATTTGCCCTTGCACATCGCCCTGAGGCCGAGCAACAGAGGGATCTGCTTGTACTGTCTCGTGTGCGTTTGAACGCTGTACCCATTTCAACGCAGCCTCATAGGTTTCACGCAGTGCCTGGAAATCTGCGGCATCTTCTTCCTGATCAATCAGCTTCAACTCACGCGCATAAGCGCGCTTGACCATGCGTTCGTCGGCACTGGCGTCGAGCGCCAGCCTCTTTAGAAAATGAGGTAAGTTCTGCATGGTATACGCTGGATTCTCACTGCACTGGATCGGTAATCGGATTGAGGAAATTCTGGCGCTCGATGCCGTCAAGCATTTCTTCAAATGCTTTCCGATTATGCAGGATCACGCGCATATCCTGTGCATCCAACATTCGCTCAAAAGCGAGAACCTGGACACCCAACATTTCCCGCTCCCTGCCGCGTAACTGCTGGTAGAGACGCTCGCCGCGCGCCAGCAAGGTTCGGAATTCAATTCGGTCGCGCGGATGAATTTTCAAATCAGAGAGCTCGGCGAAACGCTCGACGATGTCCTCCTCCGATAACACGCCAGGATTGCCCTCAATGAGCAGGGAATAGGTCTTTTGTGTTTTCAAGACCGTTACTTCCACTTGCAGCAATCCGTTGACGTCATAAGTAAATCGCACATCGATTCCAGACTCGTTTCTTGACTCCTGCGGCAACAAGATCTTCAGATTTCCAAGAGGAATATTGTCCTTTACCATACGAGCTTCACCCTGGAATACATTCAAGTCGATTTGCGCTTGCTGGTCGCGGACAGGAAAATAGCGTTTCACGCGACTTGTTGGAATTGTGCTATTACGTTCAATCACCGGGTCAAAATGCCCGGGTGATTGGGTGCCATCGTTGAGTTGCATGGAAATCTCGATGCCCAGCGAATAAGGAGACACATCGGTCATGACAATCTCATCCAACGCCGCGTCTTTCATCTTCAATCCAGCCTGCACTGCGGCGCCTAACGCAACCACTTCATCTGGATTGATATCGGCGGCAGGAAAGCGACCGAACATACGCGCCACCATGCGTCGCACAATAGGCATACGCGTTGCGCCACCGGCCAAGACAATATTATCGAGTTGAGAGACCTGCAAGTTCGCGTCGCGCAGCGCCGTCTCGACCGGATCACGCAGGCGCGCAAGCAACGGTGCGCAACAGCGCTCCAAAGCCGACTCGTCGATCTCCATTTCGTAATCTGCGTCATTGTGTGCGACACGTATCGACGCACGCGGAGATTCGCTCAGCATGCGCTTTGCGGCTTCACATTGCGCCGCCATACTCTGCATGAATCTCGCATCCTTTTTTAAGCGTGCCGGCAGCTTGTTGCGCTCAAAAAATTCTTCTATCAAACAGTGCAAAAAATCTTCGCCGCCAAGAAAATTGTCGCCAGCTGACGCTCGAACTTCCATTACGCCTTCAAATAGATCGAGGACAGACACATCAAAGGTTCCGCCACCCAGATCAAATACC
Source organism: Collimonas sp. OK412 (assembly GCF_900112135.1). Taxonomy (GTDB): domain Bacteria; phylum Pseudomonadota; class Gammaproteobacteria; order Burkholderiales; family Burkholderiaceae_D; genus Collimonas; species Collimonas rhizosphaerae. The sequence goes on along the minus strand of NZ_FOLC01000008.1, from coordinate 215,158 downwards.
AGGAATTTGCTTTCGGCCCCTCGCAGGTGTATGCCGTACGCCAATGCTGCCGCTGTTGGCTCATTAAGCAGACGATCCACTTGTAATCCTGCTAGCTGTCCTGCAGCCCGCGTCGCCTTCCGCTGTGCGTCCGAAAAATACGCGGGTACGGTAATGATTGCTTCTGTAACTGGATGGCCGAGTGCCGCTTCCGCATCCTCTTTCAATGACCGCAGCACCAGAGACGACAGTTCCTCTGCTCGAAAATCGCGATTGCCAAGGCGAATCAACTTTCCGCTTCCCATGTGGCGCTTGAACACAGCGGCTGTCCGATCGGGATGTGTTTGCAAACGTTCGCGTGCCGCTCGGCCGACAATAACGGTACCGTCTTTATCGAGGCTCACACAAGATGGCGTTAACACATCTCCTAGAGCGTTCGGAATCAAGCGCGGACCATTCGCTTCCCATATTGCGACGAGACTGTTCGTCGTCCCCAAGTCGATTCCAACAATCATTATTCCCCTCCCCGAAAGTCCCATATCCTATCTGGGTATTATCAATTTGTCTCGGGTAACAATTGCACGAATCTTTGACAACGCGGGCAAGTTGATGACATATGCGCCAACATTACGCAATATCGAACAGACGCCATTGTGTTAGAGGTCGCCGCCTCATATCGTCCTTCGCATCATGCCCCAATATCCAACAAACCATCACGGTTTATCTCAAACACTCCCTCGCTAGGCAGGCTATTTGCCGTCGTTACTTTACTTGGCGATCGAGATATTTTCGTCGTCAGCGCCATGGGCTTTCTGGGTACTCGTAGCAGTCATCTGACCGACGACCGAATTGCCAATTGTACTGGCAGAGATCTATCCCGGGAAAACAAACTCTTCGAAGTCTTGTAGAAGATGGGCCCCCTGAATTTTGTCTCCATTCTTATAAGCAGCTAAAGACTTGCTTAGTAGCGCACGTGCATAAGCCACCTCAGCCTTGTCGACCGCCGTCAGATCAAAAAAATCTAGTCCATTGTTTAACTCGATAAATGCTTTATCCAAGTTCATCTGATCTTCGGCCGCAAGAAAATCAAATTGTCTAAACTTATCAGGAGCACTAACAATCACTACTGACAGAAAATTCAAGAGATCGTTTAAATTTTTAACGTGTTGCATCTATGTTTTCCTATCACGGAATACTATATGAGCCACCTTCGATGGTCGGCCGCACGATGGTAATTCGATTACCGCCAGAGAATTTGGAAAAATCTATAATTTGTGACGTGGTATTCCATTTGAAGCCAATTGTCCCATCGAAAATTTGACCCGCAGATGGCACCCTAACATCAGGAATACGGTACGCGCCCGTACCTGCCGGGTCTCTCAGGTATTTGTTGATATTAACAAATCCATCAGGAATTTGTTCGGCCTGTATCCACGTATCAAGATAACTTTGAGCGATCCGATCAGTACGTTGACCAATAATTGTGTTTCTCGAGACACCGGGTCGTATTCTCAATGCCCCGCTAGCTTCAGCATCCAAAACTTCCTGGTAGGCTACATCCGTAAATTGCTGATACCGACCGAACACGGAATCAGAAAGTTCCTCAGTAGACAGGAAGCCAGAACGACCAATCGTTGGTCCAACGAAGTTAGTACGGAATGCGGCTTGCGCATCTAAAGTTGCATTTACGACAATTTTTTCTTTTGCCCATGCCCAAACTTCAGGCACACCTTTGGCTGCAACGCCAAGCCCAACACCCAAAAAGGTTGACGTGCTCAATTCCAATGTAGAAAAGCCGCTGCGCCCAACTTCTCCGCCACTCAGCACGTGGACGGCATTATCCAGCAATTGTTGAGTCGTATTAAATACGCCCCCCGCTGCGCCACCCGTGATGGCGCGCCCCAGATATCCAACTCCGACTCGTGTAGCAACATAACCAGCCACAGGCGCTGTCATAACTGCACTGACCCCGGCAGATGCTGTCTTATACGCGAAATCGCTGACGACACCGCCCATCGTGTAGGGTATTGTTCCTTGAGCTGCCGCACGGTTAACTTTCTCCCGATTGGCAGCAAAATTACTCACCGGAAGACGAGCTAACTGTTGATCAGATAGCTGGTTATAGTCAGGAGTCGTCAGGAAATCTTTGATATCTTGAGCGTAGCTTGCTAGTTTCTCCAAACTAGTCAGTCTTTTCTCTGTGATCTCGACTTTCTGCCATCCATCGTCAATGCCGTCATCGGCGTCCGTGCTCATGATACTGGGACCATTTAATAAACGATCTGGAGAGTTCTTTACTGACGTACTATCCGCGAGCAACTGCATTCTGCCGTTCACAATATCGGCTTCATATTGGCGAGTCGCGGCTTCGAAATCGATAGTTCGCGTGCTTGCCCCTGTCATCTGATCGACAACCGCGTTACCAATCGTACTGGCAATGACATCTCCGGCAATCGACCCGATGTTTTTGCCGACGCCACCGCCACGCATCAAGGTACTCACGATACCAGCAGCAGTCCCTCTCGTCGCCTGCTCAAACGCCTTCCCCATATCCCAGTCATGTACCCCGGCGCTAGCCCCATATGCGGAACCGCTGGAAATCGCCGAAATCGCAACGCTGCGCCAATCGAAAGTACTTTGCAAACCAGTCGCAACACCAAGTCCTTGCGTTGCGGTGGAACGGACGGCTCCGCTCACCACAGCATTCGTAAATCCATTGGAACTGAATGTCCCGGCGCCGATTCCGGCGGTAACACCGGCGCCCACCGCCCCCATGGCGACACCGCTCCAATTGAATCCATTTTGCTGGCCGCCGGAAATCATGATCGCTTGGCTAGCAAGCGCACCGACCGCTCCACCGATTGCAGCTGCGCCGATACCCGCCATTCCGGCCCCGGTCAAACCGCCTCCCACTGTTGCTATCCCGGCGCTCCATACACTGGCGCCCGCGACGGTAGTAGCACCGGCGCCAGCCCCTACGGTAGCAGCAGGCGCCAGCATCTGGGCTGCTGCACCAGCGGTATAGATCGTCACTACAATCGCCACTACCAATGCAATCATCTGCACAAAACCACCACACCCGCCATCCGCAGAAGGCGGTGGCGGCGGCAACGGCTCTGTCGGCAAGTACGGCAAAGTATCGCCAATCGCCTGCCCCGGGTTATAGACCCTGAAAGTCGACGCCGTATTATGGAAGTTGCTGACCTTGTTAGGAATCGAGATCACCTGCCCCGCCACAATGTGGTCGCCATTGGTCAGTCCATTGGCATCCGCAATCAGGTACCACAAGGTCGAATCGCCCCATACCGCGCGCGCGATCGAGCTCAGCGTGTCGCCATCCTTGGCTGTATAGCTGGAGGCTGACGCTCCAGGGTAATCGGCGTTGATAGGCTGGTAGTTCTGGTCGAAATCAGCCGAAGCCACAGGTTTTCCGTAACGGAAGAAATTGCCCGACGGGTTGCCGCGCTGCGCCAGTTGCTCGGCGTAGGAGATATTGGTCGGTCCGTTATTGCTGATGTCGCCGATCAGCTGCCCGTTCAGGTAGTAATAGCGCTGCGTGAGGCCCAATGTGGCGCCGATCATCATGTCCCGGCGCAATACCTGCCCATACTGGTCGCTGGTGTATGTCAGCGTCTTGGCGTTCTGCAGGGTGTTCGACATCGTGCCTTCGTTAAACGAATGCACTTGTTTCACATGGCCGTTGACGTCATAGGTAAAGTCCGACAATCCCGGTTTCCAGTACACCGCGTTCGGATTAGCCGGGTCAGTGCCCCGTAAAGTGATCTGGCTTTGCTTGGCTTCATCCCACCACACGAAACTGGTATCGGTATGGACGCCGGTGCCGGCGGCCTTAGATGGATCGTATTGGAAACTGTGCGTCACCACGCCCTGGTCGGCGCCGGTGTAGTTGCCGTTGCCGTCCTTCAGCCGATAATCGTATTTGGTGATCGTCGTCGTGGCTGTGCCGCCTACCGGGGAATTGACCACCGTATCTTGCAGAAGGCGATTGTCAGCGTCGAACTGGCTGGCCTTGTTGTAGATGACGGTGCTGCCGTTATCGGCATATTCAGAATAATTCTGCACCCGGCCCAGCAAATCGTTGCCGCGGCGAGAACGCAATACGCCGTTGATCCGCACATCTTCCAGGTAACCGTCGCTGGTGTAATCGTATGCCTCGCTGTGGCCGTCGGCATAACTGGCGCTGCGCCGCTGACCGGCAACGTCGTAGCCGATCTGCACGCCATTGGCGCCCAGTCCGATGACGCCGTTGCTGAGCTGCCCCATGGTCAGCACGAAGCGGTTCTGGCTATCGTACTTGTACCAGAAGTCTTGCGTTGCCGGAGCGCCGCTGATGGCGTCGTTGTAACTGCTCAATACCCGGCGGCGATTGCCGTTGGCATCGTACTGGTACTGGATGTGCGCCTGCGGATCGACATAGTCGACAACCCGGTTCAGTTCATCGTATTTGATGTCGGCCAGCTGGTAGTAAATCCGGTTTGCCGGCGCGTCGGCTGTGGTGTATGACTCGCGGGTGCGGTTGCCCTCTTCGTCGTACTCGAAATACGACAGCATATTGAGCGCATGGTCGGTGGTGCTCTTCACATAGCCGTTGGCGTAGTAGCTATAGTCGACATTCTGACCGGCCTTCGAGGTCTGGTTTTTGAGGTGTGCTGCGTAGTCGTAGCTGTAGGTCACGACGTGGCCGCCGAAGTCTTGGTGGGTGGTGGTGTGGTGGAAGTAGTCGGTCTTGTCGCTGGCGCTGCGCGAACCGGTGTAGCTGGTGACTTTCACCCAGCCGCCCACCGGCAGGCTGCCGACGCCGAGGATGGTCTGGTCGTAGCTATAGGTGTAGGTGACCTCCTGTCCAGCATAACTGCGCGTGCGGATTACCCGGCCATCGGCGTCGTAGTCGGTGGTTTCGCGCTGCTGCATGGCGTTGGTGTGGCTGATGCGGTTGCCCAGCGTGTCGTAAGTGTAGCTATCCACTGACGATACGGCTGTTGGGCCAGGATTACTCGCAGTGCCAGGCTGACGGGCCGCATGCACAACCTGGATCAACCGTCCTGCCTTGTCATAGGTATTGGACGTGACGCGTCCCAGTTCATCGGTCGCTGTGCGCAGATCGCCAAAAATGTCATAGGCATTTGTCTTGCTCCCGCCGTCGGCGTGAAACTCTTTCGTGATACGGGCATTGTTGCCTGTTGCATCGCCAAATCCGGCAAGCTGCGTCATGCTGTTCAGGTTGCCGTTGGCGTCACGCACGCCAACCAGGTGGCTGGAGGCATCGTAGTAATACTGGGTGGTCGGCGTTGCCCTGACGGTGCTGCCGTCTTCCCGGGTGACGTTGGTTTCCGGGGCTTGCTTGACTGTCAGCTGGCCCATCGTGTCGTAGGTGAGCGTTGTACGGTGGGTCAAGCCATCGATTTCCGCCGTGATATCACCAAAGGCATTGCGCTCCTGGATGCGGTGAATCGCTGCCTGGGTATTAGGAACATCCGGCGCCGTGTTGTTCAAGCCGGTAATGGTCCATTGCAGCTGACTCGTAGTTGACGATTTATCAGACTTGATATTCAGAACACCTTGCGCCCTCGGATTGCCGCTCGGAGGCGCAACCGGCTGGCCGTTGGCGTCGTACAGATCGTAGGCATATTCCAGTGATACTGTCCCGGCACCTGGGCGCAGCGCATCGACATTCCATCGGAATTTACCTGTCACGTCGCGGGTCAAGGTGACCGGTGTATAGTTCCCTGTCGAGCCCGCATTGCGATATTGCAATACCAGTGTTGTGGCATTCGGTGTCGGCGGATTAAAAGTCACCGTGGCAGGCGCAGCCTCCAGGGTATGCTCAAACACCACCGGATCAGCCCCTATTTGCATGCTGCCGTGCGCGGCATTGACAATCGTGCCGTTGGCGTCCAGCGTCTTATACTGGAAAGTCACCCTGTAATTATTGAGACGATCTGCCACCACCGTGCTGGCATCCCAGTTGAATTGGTTGTGCACCGCATCCCACGTGTTGAGCTCAATCGTCGTCGGCGGGCCGCCATCCACCGTATACGTCACCAGCATCTTCGCCGAGTTTGCCGGTTGATTATTAAAGATGACGTTCTCTGGCAGATCGGTCCAGGATTGTAAAGCCGATGTCGCGCCCCCCGGCGTGAAGGTGCCGGAAGCGCGATTGATCATGGTGCCGGTGGCGTTGGCTCCCGTAAAGGTTTCAATAAAGTACTCATAATTGCCACTGAAACCTTCCGTACGCAGGGCAAACCAGCCAGGCGTGGCAGCCGTACCTGCTATGCCGGCAGGGCCTAATGTCTGGATGGACCATGCTTCGGCCGTACCGGCATGACGATAATGCACCCGCACCGACTGGGCCGCCGCGCCCTGGTTAATAATATTGAATGCATTGTCAGGCTTATACCAGACATCCTTGATATTGACGGCCTGTCCGGCGCCGCCTATCGGTTGCGGCGACTGTGTGATATAGGCATTGCTGGCGGAGAGCAGCATGGTGCCTTTCTCGACATTGAGTACATTGCCGCCTGCATCCAGGGCGATGTATTGCAATTCGAAGGGACCACCTTCGCCCGTGCCGCTCCAGTCTTGATAAAACCAGCCATTAATCACGCCGCCACCGGTATCGTTGGTCAAGCGCTTGGCCGTGTCAATAATCCATGGGCCGTCGGTGCCCGACGGACGAATCATCACCACCAGGCGATCCGTCGATGGAGATTGTCCCTTGTACAGGATCAACGGTTTCGTATTGGCCGCGCCTGTGGCCGTGTCATCGTACGAATACGTGCCTGCGGCATGATTAGGCAAGGTAATGGTGGTTCTGGCGATCAGGAACTGGCTTGTTGGTGAACCATCAGGTCCGTCCTGATACACCTCGACCATCAGCGACGTTGTCCCGCTTCCCGTCGCTGTCCAGGAGGCGTGAGATTGCGTAAACGTGAGTGTCCCGGTACTGGCAGAAACAGCGGCAGCATATTCCCCTCCGTTAATCTTGACGTGGAGATTGCCGCCGCCATAACGCAGCGAGGGGGGCACCGTGATGCTGTAAGAGCGGGTAAGTACCGTCGGCTGACCGACAATATCCATGGTTTCTTTGGTACTCCTGAAACTGAAATTCACGGTTTCTATCTTGCTAATCGATACCGAGCCCTGTACAGCCTGTGGCGGCAGCGTCGCCGTATTACCTGCGCTTGCCTTGGTCGGCCCCACCGTCACACCGCCTGCCGTGAAGTTGCTGCCGGCTTCCTGCGTCAGGAACTGCTGGATAGTGCCCATGTTGTGGGCGCTCTGCATGGTCGGCTGGTAGGTATCGGTCAGCTGATTGCGGCGGTCGTAGATGCTCACCGTCATATGGATGCCGCCGGCGGCAATCGCTGCCTGCACCACTGGATCTGGCGACGTTCCTTGCGCCTGGCTGATCGCCAGGATCTGCGCCAGTGTCATGTTGCGCATATCGGCGCCGGCAGACTGCAACAGCACGGTGGCGTTGCCATTGGAATCGTATAAATAGGCCTTGGTTGCGCCGTCGCCGGCGTTGGTTTTCCAGAGCCGGCCTAAGCTGTCGTATTCGGCAAATTCTGCCGTGCTGCCGTTGACGCCCTTGGCGACGACTTCACCATAGGCGTTGTAACGCACTTGATGGGTGTCACTGCCGACAAATTGCTGCTTGCTTGGGTCCCCGCCCACAGCCGTTACTTGCTGCCGAGATAGCTCACGATTAGCCGCATCATAAAGAATCACGGTGGCGTCCCAGCGGTTTCCGCCATCGGAATTTTTACTTAAGACGCGCGCCTCAGTGACATTGCCCACCGCATCGTAGAAGTATTCATAGGAGCCGTCGACGCCCTGCGTCGACTTGCGACCCAAACGACCTGCGACATCGTAAGCGAAGTTGGTAACACGGTCATCCGCGCTGTTCTTGCCACGCACAATCGATTGTTGGACGTTGCCCAGGCCGTCATACACTGTGTCGGTGGTGGGCCGCACCGAGGCGCCCTCAAAATCAATAAAGCTGGCGCCTTGCGCCCGCGTCTGCCTTCCCATCGCATCAAAAATCCAATCGCTGACATCGCCGTTGGCTTCGGTTTTTTCGATGACATTGCCTAGGCCGTCATAGATGTAACGCGTAGTCGCAGCGCCCGTGGCTGTCACTAATCCACCAGTACCGTTGAGGCTGGAAGTGACCAGGTTGAGCCGACTCTGTGTCAGCAAACGATTGACATGATCGTAACTGGAAGTGGTGATGCGGTCATTACTGTTGCTGCCGGCATTCTGCGCCAGCTGACTGACAACGCTGTCAGTAGTAGCCACTATAGATAGCCGATTGGCGTAACGGTATTCCACGGTGACACTGTCATTCTGGTCGCGCGTCCAGACCGTCAGATAGTTTTCAGCGTCGACTTGCGCGATCTTCTTGCCCACCTTGTTATAGTAGAAAAAGGTTTGATTACCCAAGCCGTCTGTCTGTGAAATCACATTGCCTAGGGCATCATACTGTTGGAAAGTCTTAATTTGACCGAAGGTAATATTGACGTCGGTGCCGCCAATAGGCCGCTGCGCAATGGTGGCGCCGTTGACCAGCGTCTGCACTTGCCGATTGTTTCTATCGTAGCTATAGATGGTTTCACGGAAATTGCTACCGTTGGCCACCGTCGGCCGGGCGTTAGCAGCAGGCGTTGGCACCGCGTCTCCATAAACCCGGGTGCTGGTCATATTGCTGGCGGCATCGTAGCTCCACACCGACAGCGTGCCGGCGGCGCTCAGCTCGGCAATCTTGCGGTTGGCGGCGTCGTAGTACCAACTGGTGCGATTGCCATTGGCGTCCGTGTAGGAAGTCTTGTTGCCTGCCGCATCATAGGTCCAGTGCTGGGTCGGACTGCCGACCGACCACCCCTTGGCGTCGCGGATCGTGACCGCATCGCCGCTTTGGGTGATCAGGCGATTATTCTGATCGTAAATGTAGTTGGTGGTACGTTGCTCCGGCAACCCTGCCGCTTCAATCATTTGCGTGCGGTTGCCGCGTGCATCGTAACTGTACTGCTTCACTACCGGCACCAGCACCCCGGCGCTATTACGCGAAGTGACCGGCAGGGTTTCGCTCAACAGCAGGCCGCGGCCATCGTAAGTGCTGGTGGTAACACCGCCCACCTTGTTTTGATAACTGATGCGGTTTCCCGCGCCGTCATAACCGAACAACTCGAAATTGCCCTCCGCATCTGTGCTCTTGAACAGGCGATCGTTCTGGTCGTATTCCAGCTTGGTAGGCGCATCAGCCGCGCTGGCAGTCAGCGCAGGCTGGGTCGATGCCGACAGCGGACCGCTGACCGGCATCGCGTAACGCACTACCAGACTTGGCTTGCCCGACGCGGTATAACTTGTCTGCGTGGCATAACCCAGCGGATCGATTTGCAGTACGACCCGGTTGTCTTGGTCATAGTAAAAATAGCCGGCATTGCCCATCGGATCTGTGACTTTAACCGCGTTGCCAAACGCATCGTACTGGGTTGCCGTCACTGCATATTGCGGTGGGCCTTTGTCGTCTACACCGTTATTCAGAGGCACAGACGTGGAGGTTTTTCTGCCGAGTGCGTCGAATTGCTGGGTGGTGGTGTAACCACGTTCGTTGGTGATGCTGACGGCGTTGCCCAGTGCATCGTAGACGTAGCCCACAGTTCCCGCTGCGGCGGTGCCAGCGGCCTTGGTTTGCTGGGTTACTCGGCCGGCGGCGTCGTACACATAGACCGTAACGCTGTCATCCACTGTAGGAGCGGTTATAACCGGGATAGCGACGGGTTTCGCATATCTGACGGTTTGCGTCACATACCCATTGGCGTCATAAGTCTGCTGCGTGACAGCGCCCATGGCGTCGACGCTATAGATTCGCCGATTGGCCGCGTCGTACACATAATTGCTTGTTTGATCAGCACTGCTGGAAGAGACTGCGGCCAGATTCGTCGTCGCCGTCAGCGGCCCTGTCAGCGGTGTTACATAATCGGTCCGGCGCACCACGTTATTGTTGTTGTCGTAGCCAATCTGGCTGGCTGCCCCCGCCGCATTGGCGGTATAGATCAGGCGATTGGCGCTGTCGTAGACATTCACGACGTGCCCATCGTGGGCAGGATCAGCGATGCTTGCCAGCTGTTGTGCAATATTCGCCAGTGTCGCCGGCTGCCCCACCGGGATCGTCTTGACGTAAGTAATCCGTTCGATGCTATTGCCGTTGCCGTCGTAATGCTGCTCGACTACCGCACCGCTGGCATCCACGATGTAAATCGCGCGCCCCAAGGCATCGTAGGCGATTTGTGTAATCCTGTCGTGCGCCGCATCGGCGGCTGGTGCCGGTAACGCAACGGCATTGGTCTTGAGAACGGCAAGATCGTTTGCGCCAAGGCGCGTGGCATAAGCCAGCCGTTTGACGACATTGCCATTGGCGTCATAACTGTTTTGCGTCACGGCGCCAGCGGCATCGATTATCCATATCAAGCGGCCGTCGCGGTCGTAACGACGCAACTCTGTCGCGTCCGCTGCATTGCTCGCCAGCCTCGACTGGATGTCGGCCGGCACAGGCGCTGCCGACAAGCCGTTCAGGCTGATCGGTGTAGCGTATTTGGTGGTTTGCAGGACACGGCCGTTGGCATCGTACGTTGTCTGCGTCACATCGCCTTGCGCATCGACAGTGAAGGCCAAACGGTCATTTGCATCGTACACATAACGCGTCACATTGCGGTTCGGATCCGTCACCGTGACCGCATTGCCTTTTTTGTCGTAACTGGTGTTCGTGGTCAGGTTCAAACCGCTGGGATCGACATGCTGTTCGATGCGACGTCCCAGGTTATCGTAGACATATTGCGTTACCGTGCCGCCAGGGCTGGTCACGGTCAAGACATTGCCGCTGCCGTCGTAGCTGTATTGCGTCGTCAGCTTCAAGCCGGCTGGATCGAGCGTCTGGCTGAGCGCCTGTCCCTTCAGGTTAAAGCTGATCTGTGTCACTACACCATTGGCGTCCGTCGTCACGACTTGCTGGCCCTTGGCGTCGTACTGGTATCGGGTAGTCAGGTTCAACCCGTTCGGATCCACCTGGCGCGTGAGCACACGATTGGCCGCATCAAAGCTGAAGGCTGTGATCGTGCCCCTGGCATCGATGGTGCTGATCAGGCGATTGGCGTGATCGTAGGTGCTGCTGGTGGTCGTCGTCAGCGGCGCCGCCGTCGACAGCAGATTGCCGTTCTTGTCATAGCTGTATTGGGTCACATTACCCAGGCCGTCAGTGACGCTCTGCGTCTGGCCGTTGCGGGTCCTGACGGTCGTCACCGCCACGCCTTCCGGCGTGGTCAAGGTGGTGCTGCGCGCCGTCGTGTTGTAGCTGTAGCGCGTCACGTTGCCCAGGCCATCGGTCTGCGTCAAGGTGCGATCAAACGCGTCATACGTCGTTGTTCGCTGCGCATTCAGCGGGTCCACCGTTTGCACGATTCGCCCCAGGCGATCATAGCTCTGGCTGCGGCTATTGCCGTTGGCATCCACGCTGCGGATCACCCGCCCGAACGCGTCGTATTGCGTGGTTGTGGTGGCATTGACGCCTGGCGCATCGGCGCCGGTACCGACCATCAAGCCGCGCCGGTCGTAGCTACTGGTTTGCGTCAAGACATGGGTGGCGTCGATATTGGTGGTGCTGGAGACCCGCTCGCCAAAGGCATCGTAGCTATACGTGGTGATGTTCTTGAGTGCATCGGTGCTGGTGGCCAAGGTGCCGTTGGCGTTGTACGTAAAACCGTTGACACTATCCAGGCTACTGTTGCGCACGGCGTTCAGCGCGCTGGTCAATGCTGCGTTCACCAGGCCGCCGGCCAGGCCGCTAGTGCTGATCCGGGTGCCGTACTGTACCGTGGCGACCAGCTGGCCGAGGCCGTTGTATTGTTTCTCCGATACCTCGCCCAGGGCATTGACCGTCTGTGTCAGGTGGTTGTCGACATCGTAGAAGAACAGGGTTTTATTACCGTTCTGGTCGGTCGTGCTGATGCGCCGCCCGGCTGCATCATAGGCATGGGTCAGGCCATAGCTGGTCCAGATGGCGTCGATTTGCGCCTGCGTCTGGTTGCCCGTCAGCTGCGCATTGCCTTCAGCGCTCAACTCTCCCGTCAGACGGCCCTGGATGTCATAACGGGCACTGATGGCGCGCACATCGCTGGTGCCTGCAGCACGGATAGTCTGGCTCAGGTTGCCGGCGTTGTCATACATGTACTGCGTGACAGTGCCTTCCGCATTGGTCTGTTGTTTAATGCGGTTCAAGGCGTCATAGTCTGTCGCCGTCACGTGATCGTCAGCGCTGGCCGCAGGACGTATGTCAGCTACCGTCGTATTGGCCGCTACCGTTGCCGTCACCTTGTTGGCGTAACGCACAGTTTTAACGACATTGCCGTTGGCATCAAAGACCTTCTCGGTCAGATACCCTTCGCCATCGATTTCTCCGGCAATCTGTCCCTTGCCGTTTAACAGCAGTTGCGTGACGATATCGCCGGTACTGGCCGCAGGCTGCAATTGCGCCAGCGTCCCCGCAGCGCGCAGGCCGGCATCGACCTGCGTTGCATAGCCAACCCGGCTGGCCACATGGCCCGCGCTATCGTAACGCTGCTCGGTGAGATAGCCTTCCGCATCCAGCGTGGCCCGTAGCAACCCGTCGTTGTCATAGAAACTGCGGCTGACCCGGTCTGCGTCCGATGCGGTTGGCGCAATACTGTTCGCACTCGGTGCACTACCCAGATTGCTGGTATCGACAAGACTGGCATAACTGATGGTACTGACCAGGCGGGATGCGCCATCGTATCGATACTCGCTCACCAGCCCTGGCTGGCCATCTACCATCTTCGATAAGCGATTTGTACTGTCATAGGCGCGCCAGGTCTTGCGGTCAGCGCTGCCCGCAGCAGGACGGACAGTCGCCAGCGTGGCCGCTGTCAGGTTGCCGGCCGCATCGGCCAGTTGACCGATATCGATGGCGGTTGCATAAGCAATGGTTTGGGTGAGCTGATTGTCCTTGTTATAGAGGTATTCCGTCACGCTGCCGTTGCCGTCGATATCGGCGATCTTGCGGCCGTCATCGTCGTACAGGATGAAACTGCGCACGCCCGTCGGATCCTGCGTCATGCGCAGGCGGTCGTCGGCATCGTAGACGTACTGCGTCGTGCCCAGCACCTGGCCGGCATTGCTTTGCTGGACACTGACCAGGCGGCCGGCCTGGTCGTAGGCGCTGATGGTGGACAGCCCGTTGGCCTGCGTTACCGTGGTCTTGTGATTGGCGTCGTCGTAGCTGCTGATGGTCAGCTGGTTGGCGGCATCCTTGCTGGTCAGGATCCGGCCCAGGCCATCATAGGTAGCTTGCGTGAGTCCGCCGCGCCCATCGGTCGTATTCAACAGTAACCCAGCCTGGTCATAGACGTACTGGATCACCGTCTGGCTGCCATTGGTCACGCCATTACCTTGGGCATCGATCGCACTCCAGCTGGAGGATGTCTGCAATTGCCCACGCGCATCGTAGACCATGTCCGTGCGGGTGATCTGCGTTTGATCCTGGCTACCCGCCCACGTGTTGAGTGCCGCTTCAGTCGGCACTTCAACCATGCCCAGATTCGCTACACCGTAGGTTGCACCGGCATATTGGATGCTGCTGGTACGCTCGCCGTAGCTGTTGTAACGGTATTCGGTGACGCGCCCTTCTGCACTCACCACAAAGCGCAGCCGGTTGTGATTGCTACTGTCATAAATATAGCGCGTCGTCAGCGGTGTGCCTGGCAGGCCCGCGCCGGTGCCATCCGGATCCGGCACCAAATAAGTCGTTTCCGTCACCAGCTGGTTATTGCCGTCATACGTCCGCGTCACCGTATTGCCGGCAGCGTCGCGCTGCAGGACCTGGTTGCCGTTGCTGTCGTATTGCATGTCGATGGCGTGGCCCTCGCCATCGACCACCTGGATCACGTCGCCCGTGGCGTTATAGCTGAAGCTGGTGCTTGCCGCCACGCCGGCCACTGCCGGTGTCGTGATGCGGGTCAGCTGGCCGGCGCTATCGTAGTCGTAGAGCGTCTTCAGACCCAGCGGATCGATCACCGTGGTGCGCCCGCTAACCGTATCGTAGCTATAGCTGGTGATATGGTTCAGGCCGTCCTGCACGGTCGCGATCCGGTAATCGGCGCCGACCTGGACATAGGTAAAACTCTGGCTGCTGCCGTCGCTCTGCGTCACGCTGGCGATCCGCTTGCTGTTGCCGTCGTAGGTATAGGTCGTCCGGTAGACCTGGTTGTCGGAGATGGCGTTGTCGGCTGGCGTCAGGTCCAGCGTCACGGTCGATAGCCGGTTGCTGGCGTCGTAGCCGTAGCGCACCCGGGTCAGGGTGTGGCCGTCGGCAGTAACGGTGCGAATCTGGCTCAGGTTCGTGCCGTTGTAGTCGTAATAAGTGGCTTCGCCCGCGGCATCCGTCACGCTGGCCAGCAAACCGTTGGCGCCGTAACTATAGGTGATGGTATTGCCGTTGCTGTCGGTCGACGACAGCAGCCGGCCCGAACCGCTGCCGTCGTACGTTTCCTTCAGGCCGCTACTACCGTTAGACCAGACCAGCTGGCCGTTCCCGGCATTGACGCTGATCGTGTTGTAAGCGCCGCTGCCGTCGGTGCTGATATACAGCTGGCGAGTAGTGTCATACAGATAAGTCGACTCAGAGCCGTCGCGTCCGGTACGTACGATGCTGCTGCCCGCCGCCGACAAGCTGCCGTTGATCCGCAACTGCTGGCTGTAGACCCCGCTGGACCAGTTATCGCCGTTGTCGTCGGTGAACTTGCCCTGGCTGTTATAAGTGCGCAGCGCCGCAATATCGATGCCGTGGTTCACCAGCATGTCGTCGCGGTCTTGCAGGACCAGGTTGCCGCTGAAGACGTTGACATAGGTCTGCTCGCCATTGCGACCCTGCGTAGCCACTCCTTGCGCGCCACGCTGGCCCAGCGTGTTCATCGAAGTCAAACTCACACCAAGGCTGTTGCCGCTGACGATCGCTACCATAGCTCATCCTGTCTTCTGAAAGTATTGTGCGCGAACCTCAGAAAACCAAAAACCGCTTCCTGACGCCGCTCCTGTCCAATACATCCTTGCTTCACAGAATTTGTTTAGCGTTTTTTAAAATATTTTTAAAAATAATTGCAAATATTTTTGCAGTATGGATTCTGGGCCGATCTTATCCTCTGAAATTACAATTATTGCAACACAATGGCGAACTAATCGTCCGCATTAAACTTTATGAATGACAGTTGAATATATGGATAGATGATGCCGATTCTTACGGATGGATCTCCTACCAAACCGCGCATCACGGCGACGAGACTCTTTCGTTGATTCTCATCAGAACTGCCACGCGAGATAAAAAAGGGACCATAAATCGGCGAATTATTTGTGCACGAACGTGTGCTGTATAGACGTGACTGGGAAGACGCTTACTGAGATTCTAGGGCGCTTAATTTCGCGCTTACAAATCAGTCGTGTGACGGGCCGTCCCAAGTTTTCTTTCTTTTACTGGATTTGGAAGTACGTTTACGGCTCAGACGGAGAAGCCGACATTTCGTGTTTGCCGGCGAAGTCAACATATTTCTGTCGAATATTCGCCCGCCACAAAGCCATTTCAACGACAGCTTATTTGTACACCTGAATTTCTCGCCAGCCTACCCAACTCGGACTAGCCGTAGTTTGGATGCGAATATAGCGCGCCGTAATCCATGTTCCAAGATCGACGCTTAACCATTGATTGTCAACGGTTTGCCCCGACAACACCGCAACCTGTATTGCCGGATTAGGTGTCGTACCAGCATAGACAATATGAGTAGTGCTGCCATTTGGAGATTGACTTGTGAGAAGTCGAATTTGTTTAACACTTTGAATTGCCCCAAGATCCAGCTCAATCCATCCAGGTGCCATGCCGCCCGAAACCCATTGAGAACCCGGATTTCCATCTACCGCATTTGACGCGGGCGCATTTACATATGTTGAACTTGCCGTAGCTTGGATATTCGTAATTGGATTAAATTCGTCGACCACTGCATTGAATACCCGTCCCTCTACATACGTCCCAAGATTACCAGTGACAGTAAGATAGTTGCCTAGGCGTGGATTATTAGTTAGCTTTGCGTTCAGGTAGTTACCTGATTCTGCTGGTATAACTGGGCTATTGTTCACTTGGACATAAGCAGGCGTTCCGTTCACCCAGTATAACCAGCTGCCATCTTCCGCCCCTTTATATTCAAGACGCAAAGATACCGTTGACCCGATAGGAAAGGTAAACGGTAGGTTATTTGCGTCCACGAAAGGCCTGTCATCGCATGGGGAATATCGTCTCACCGTGACAGCATTAGACCCGCTTGAATTGGTCAGATAGATAGACCTATAGTCCGCTTCAGACACGATCAGTGACGGACCCACCGCACAAAACCCTCCCCCATTGCACGAATCTAAGCTGATTGTTTCTTGCGCAGAAATATTCTTCCAAGCGCTAAACGTGGCATTGCTAAGCCACGCAAATCCTTGATCATATGGCGTAGCCTCAGCATGGTAATTCATCGCTTGTGTACTGGAATTATATGCCCAAGACTGTGTGGGGCCTGACCCGATCCAGGTTCGTGGGTAGTATGGAGATACAAGCATTGCCCACCGATTCGTTGTTGTCGGATACGACAACGTCAGATTTTCTGGATCTGAGCCGTTAGGGTTTTGAGAGCATACGAGGCCACCGTTGTGAGTTACCAATCCAGATGCAAGCTGAAAGCTTGAAAAATCATCGCTAAAAGCTACTTCACCGCTGGCAGTCGACGCCGAAAGGCATGCGGCGGACCAAAATATGGCTTTCACATATCGCATTGTTTTTCCTTTTTTTGGTGGTTATAGATACCGCGAAATCGCATGCTGCCAGAAACTATTAAATGGGTTGCTGTTAGGCCGAAGGTCTCAAGCGTGGGCGAAATTTGGACGAAAACGGAGACGTTTCCAGCCAGCCCCAGACCTAGCTGCTTTTGCGCATCTTAATGTTTATGCGGTCTACGGTGGTCTGGAGTGGTTTGTAATGGTGGAGACGGCGGGAATCGAAACCGCGTCCGAGATGTGGCAAACGGTAGCCAGATCGCATAAAAACTTCATATCAAGGGTCGTCGCTCAATTTCAAAATAGTTCAGGTGCGAGAAATTTATCCGTTTCCCCTTGTCGCATGGCTTGTGCCATTTTGTCTCTGATCTCCAACACTTGCTGAAACAACGAGTCGTTCCCAGCATAGATCGTATTTTTGACATAGTCCGCCAAAAAGAAGCATGATTTTCTGAGACATTTAGATATCGTTTCGAAATTACAACAGATGTTGAGCGTCGGCTGCAACTTTAATCACATGTTTTAAACAATTCCCATATTTTACAAAAATATCGCGTAACATATTGATTTTAAACAATTATAATTTCCGGCTCTCGGCACCAACAGACATAAGGCTTCCAGAAATGGAAGCCTTTTTGTTTTGCCTCATCAGAATCGGCGGCCAAGCCCGCCATCACGCTGCCGCGCGGCTTGATAAAGTCAGTCGCGATGGCGCCAGGCAAAAAAATCGGGACACGCAATATACGCATCCCGATATTGTTTCCTGCCGCACGCCGAGGCGAGTCCCCGGCGCTAGATCCGCACCGCGGCGGAATTACTTCTTGCTGGTGGCCTTGGCGTCGCCGAAATTACTGTTATCCAGCATGGTCTGCTGGGCTTCCAGCGTACGGATGCGGGTTTGCAAGCCGCGCAATTCGTTGCGTGCAGCTTGCTGCTTGTTGCTCAGCAGCTGTGCCTGCTGGCGCGCCTGGTCCTGCTGGACGCTGACGTTCTGCTCTTGCTGCTGCTGCACCACCAGATCGTTCTGCAAGGCGTTGAGGCGGGTTTCCTGGGCTGCAATCAGCTGCTCGGTGTAGGACTTCTCCGCTTCCAGCTTGATGCGGCGGATATCTACCTCGGCCAGCTTTTCGGTCTGGCCGACGAAGCTCTTGTAGATTTGTTCGGCTTGCGCGTCGGACGTGGTTTTCACGACGCGCCAGAAATTCTTTTGCTGGAACAAGGCGACATAATAGGTGCGGCTCTCCGGCTTGAACAGCAGGCTGGAGCCGTAGTTGCCGTTATAAGTGGTACGCATTTCGCTCACACCCTGGCTCTGCATCAACTGCTGCAGTTCGCTGATGGTGCTGTTGGCGCTGACGGCTGCGGGCTGAGGGGCAGCGACGGCTGGAGTTGGCGAAGCTGCGGCCGCTGCGGGACTGGCAGATGAGGGTTGCGCCAAGACGTTGACCGACAAGCCGGCAATGAACATTCCCAGTCCTAAACCGCGGACCGCATTGCGTACATTTACATTCATCCCCTGATTCCCTTCGCTAACTTTAATTTAGTCGATATTAGACAGCATGCGGGCAATTTTATCTGCAATCCTGTTGTTGCTGGGCATTGTTTTCACCCAAACCATTATTGTTGCTGTTTTAATACTCGTCCTTGACAAATTATTCAGCCTCGCCGACCGCTTCCGTATCGGCGATCTGGAATTTGCGCATCTTTTCCCACAGCACTTTACGGCTGATGCCCAGCGCATGCGCGGTATCCTGGCGCCGCCAGCCGTTGGCGTCCAGCACCGAAAGAATCCGGCTGCGCTCGGCCAGGTCCCATTTCTTGCGCACCGCGGTCAGGTCATTGCCTTCATTGACCCGCTCCATGGTGCCGAGCTTGTCGAACACCCGGTCGATGCGGACCCGGTCCCAGACGCCCAGCTGGCGATAGATGATGCCGACCCGCTCTGCCACATTGCGCAGCTCGCGCACGTTGCCGGCAAATTTTGCCGCCGCCACCAGCTCCAGCAGCCAGTCCGGCGGCGCCGGGATCTGCTCGTAGGTCTGCGCCAGCAAGGTATTGAAAATCGCAATCTTGTCGATCCTGCCGCGCTCTTCCAGGTTAGGCACGCGCAGCTCGATCACCGCCAGCCGGTAATACAGGTCGGCGCGAAACATGTCTTGCTGCACCTGTTCGCGCAGGTTGCGGTTGGTCGCCGCCACCAGCCGGAAATCCAGCTTGACCTCGGTTTGCGAGCCGAGCCTGGTGACGGTGCTCTGCTCCAGCACACGCAGCAGCTTGACCTGCTGATACAAGGGCAAGTCGCCGATCTCGTCGAGGAACAAGGTGCCGCCGTCGGCCTGTTCAAAATAACCTTTGTGCGCCAGCAGCGCGCCGGTGAACGCGCCTTTGGCATGGCCGAAAAACAGCGACTCGAACAAGCCGTCCGGAATGGCGCCGCAATTGACGGCGACAAACGGGCCATGGCGGTAACGGCCATGGCGCTGGTGCAAAAGCTGTGCGATGCGCTCCTTGCCGACGCCGGTCTCGCCGATGATCAGCACGCTGGATTCGCAATCGGCAAAGGCTTCCGCTTCCGCCACCAGCGCCTGCATGCTTTCGGATTGCGCAATCAGCGGCTGCGGCGCGCGATCGGCGCTAGCGCTGGCGTGCAGCTCCGACGCCAGGCGGAACACCAGCTTGCGCAGCTCGGCGCAGGTAAAGTCAAGCATCAGGATATGCGAGTACTCGACCGGATACACACGCGGATTGGCGGTGCGTCCTACTTCGGCCACCCAGATCACCGGCATGCCATGCGATTTCTGCCAGGCGTCGACGGAAAACTCGGCATGCTCGATCACCGTCACCGAAATCACCGCCAGCGACGGCCGCGACGCCACCTGGTCACGCGTCACCGCCATGCCGTCGGCCCGGATCACCTCGATATCGAAACTCGCCAGGCATTGCGAAATCCGGTCGGCAATATCCGAACTGCCTTCCCATACGTAGATGTCGAGACTTTCTTGCAAAGGTTTGTTTTGCATGGTCAACTCTTTCAGTCACCTTCGCGCAAGGCTGGTTGGATCGTTACTGCCGTTGCGCCGTGACGTGCTAATAAATCGCGGATTTCAACCAGTCGTTCGTAAATATTGAATGCCAGGATCAGGAGTTCGCTGAACAGGCGCCAGATAAGCAGAGAAAACAGCAGGGCCACCAATGTGAGCAGCATCCTTCCTATACCATCGACGGTGTTAACCAAGCTGGTGGCCCCCGCCGTCAGGATCACAATAATGCCGACCCAGTAGATCAGCTTGATTAGAACCGGCGCTATCAACCGTTCAAATCCAAAAAAATAAAACAGCTTCGCCAATCGTTGATGCGTGTTCGTCATATCGAATGTATTTGGTATATCCATCTGATTAATAAACCAGCTTGACGCTGGTGCCGCCGCAATTCAGATCAAGCAAGCTGACGTCGACCAGGCCCAGCTGAACGCCGAGCACGTTGCTCAATAGCGTCGCCACAGCGCCACCCAAGCTGTTCAAAATAGGTTGTAGCAGGTTGACTACAAGACCTAAAAGTGCAACAACCGCATTTGAGACACTAGTTCCTCCGCTGGTTTGGTTTCCTGCCAACTGAGTTGATAATATGCATTGGCTATTCCCAAGACACAGAAGACCACTGACAAGTTGCCCTACGCTAGTAAGAACATTGCCGACTACCCCCCCCAAGCTGTTAAGCAGACCAGAAACAGGATTGGCGACAAGAGTATTCAGGGAATTCAAACCGCTTGTCACTGTGGTCTGCGCCGTGGTCAAATTTTGACCAGCATTCGCTAGTAGATTTGTCGCCAAATTATTGTTATTGATGCCGTTGTTGGCACTTTGACTTCCCAACAAACCGCTAGTTAAAGCGCCAATCAAAGCATTAAATACATTTGTCACTGTGGTGCCGATCTGCAAATTATTGTTGCCAGTGGTAACCGTTTGCCCTTTAATTAAAAGCACCCCAGGAGTAGAATTCGGCAATCCAGCGATAGCAATCGGATTATTGATCAATGGCATGCCAAGAACCTTGACCATATTTGGATAGCCGGTCAAATTCTTGCTGCAGGCCCCACTGGTTGAAAAAGCATTGCTGCCGTCAACAACGCCATTAAATTGCCCGGCGCACACGCTCAATACAGGGGCATCCACCGAAATATAAGCCCTGTCATTACCGCTACTATCTCTATCAGCTATCCTGCACATTCTCACAATCGTTCCTAAACCATTGACTACATCAACGATTATGGGCAAATCAACACTGAGTAAAGGCGGCAGATTGGCTTGAATCCGCGTGTACAACCGAACCTGCGCAGTAAAAGCGGTGGTACCCTCGCCTCCAATACCAATTGACGGCGGCTCCACGACGCCAATCTGTGTGTTTAACAAACCAGGCACAGCGACGTATGTAGATAGTGCGCGATTACTGTTAGCGACCCCTATAGCGGTACTGACAATATCCAGCGCGCTCAAATTTACATTCAGTGCTGACTGGCCATCTGCCGCGCTAATCAAAGTAAACAGGCCGCCCTGGCCACCGGGAATTGATAGAAGTTGCACTGGCAAACTGAGTTGTCCAGCTGTCAGGCCAAGTGCACTGATCAGATTTTGCTGCCCTCCTACAATAGAAACAGCACCTAACAGCGCCTGCAACGTACATATCCCGTTGCTGCAACCCGCGGTATTCGCATTCAGTAACTGCGTAATGGTTCCCACACTCGCATGTAGCGGGATTTCAAAGCCAAGTGCCTGCAATAATCCATTTGGCGTCACCGATACATTTGCCAAACCGTTATAGGTGACCAGGGAAGTACCATTCAGATTGACTCCGACCGCTGACAGCAAACTTGGAACTACTCCGCCCCTGACTTCCAATAGATTCGAACCAATCGAAAATGCAGCATAAGGATCGCTGGTCGATGCAATCGCCTGAGCATTAAGAGTATGCGTGCCCAATCCAAAAAAGGCCGGCACATTTTGCGCCATAACCACCCGTACGGCATTCAAGCGCGTTCCTGCAGCGGGGACGGAAAAATAGTTAGGTTTCAGGGCCGCGTTGGCAGTTGGGTCCCATCGGCCACAGGTGACCGTGAGGGAGTTGGCCATCGAGTTAGGCGCCACAATCGAAAAGCCATTCATTTGCGCATTGCCTATGGCCGCCAGCACGGGTGCGTCCGTCGGCGCACATGCGGTTGGCAGCGGTGTACCCGTCAGCGGCACGCTGACAAGTTGCTGAGCGCCGGCCAGCGCCGCAAGGTCGGCGGACTTCTGCAGATTGCGCTTCATGTAAAACATGTAGCCGATATCAATCGACGATAACAGGATGACGATGATAGACAGGAAAATAGCCGCCATCACTGCAACCGAACCACGCTGGCGGCCTGCTTCATGCCGTCGCTGGCGCGCGATGGCTGAGGAAGGTGCGGCAATGGCACGTGGAAAGGAGTTCATGATCGGTTGGCGTCGGTAGGGTGGCGCTATTCACATTGGAAAATCAGTTTGAACCGCTCTTCGATATTTTATTTTCAAAATATTCCGGCAACGGGTGCTTGAAACTATCCAGATAACGCTGCCAGCTGGCGTCCGCCGTTACACCCAGCATCGGCAAACGCGGGCCTGCGACACGACCGTCCACTTGCGCCTGCAGCAAGACATGAGTGACGTCACCGACCCGTATTCCTGTTTCAGACTCGGTTGACGCCGGCGTTTCCGGCTGCCTGACAGGCGTAGCGGCAGCGGGCTGAGCTGCGGCAACTGCTGGCTGAACCGTGGCTGATGCACCAGCCGCCATAGGCAGTGGCGCCGGCGCCGGCACTGCTTTGGCTGTCGCGGCAGGTTCTTGCAGCTGTTGAGCGGTGAGGCGCGGCATATTCTGCGCGCGCACACTCGAAATTCCGCCAGTTGCCAGCAACGCTGAGCCGACAAACAGAATGCATTGACCGAGAATTTCTTGCGCTTTCATTTGTCGACCTCTTGAACAAAAATTAAACTGCATAACGGTCAGCCGCCATTGCCAAACCGGTCCAGCATCGACTGGAACGGCGTCGCAGGCGGCACTGTCGGATTTGTCTTTTTGGCTGCCGTAGCGGCAGCTCCGCTCGCAATGGATTTCACGCTGCCAGCAGGATCTTGAGCTGCAACCACCGTCGGCCGCTGTTGTCCGATTTCCGCGGCCAATCCATAGACAGCCGCACGGCTGTCTGCAGGCAGGGCCGCTTTGTCCATCACGGCGCGCGCTTTTTCCACATCGCCGGAAACCAGCAGCAACAGCGCCAGATTCCCTATCATCTTGCGATTGTCCGGCGCCAGCTCCGCAGCCTGCGCCAGCGGCACACGGGCGGCAGCGATATCGCCACTGCGCAACATTGCGTAACCCAGGTCGCTCAGCATCACAGGATTAGTCGGCTCCACTTTTACAGCTTCCCGCAACGATGCGGCTGCACCCTTGTAATCGCCGTTTTGTGCCGCCAGCAAGCCCAGGCCGTGCCAGGCAGCGCCAGCTTCAGAAGAATTCAGCAGTTTCCGGTAAGCAGTTTCCGCTGCGGCGCCTTGTCTCGTTTCGCGCAAAGCGTCGGCGCGCAAGCGCTGCACCTCAGGTGCGCTGCCATTTTTCTGTTCGTAAGCATCGATATGCGCCAGCGACGCAAAGTACATGCCCTGCTCCTGCATTTGCCGGATCAGGCCCAGATACATGCCTTTATTGTCCGGTGTCGGCGCTTTCTCCTCTTCTTGCTGACGCAGCAGCGCTGCTTCGTTCTGCTGCGCATATACCTTTGCAGAATTGGTGGAACAAGCGGCCAGCAATGTTGAAGCAAGCACGATCAGGAATGGCAAAACCCTGATTGACAGAACATGATGTTGTCCCTGATCGGCAGTGTTTGCCTGCGTCATGAAAGATTTCATAAACTTGCGCCCATTTTCGATATAGCCCTGATCACCGCCAGGAAACCGATCCCTCCGGTAATCACCAATAATCCCGGCAACAGCGTCATTACCATCACTCCGGTCATCTTCACTGTCAGCTTTCCTACTTTTTCCTTCATGTCCAGCTTGCGTTGCTCGCGGATCCGTTCACTGAATTGCTTGAGCGGCTCTTGCACAGCGCCGCCGTGATGCTCTACCTGCACCAGCAAGCGCGATACCGCGCGCAAGTCTTCATTGTCAAACACCGTGGAGAACCGCCGCATCGATTGCTCCCGACTGCGTCCTGTACTGTATTGGCGGCCGGCGATAGTCAATTCCTCTCCCAGCACCTTCAGCACATTGCTGAATTCGTTTTCAATGACATGCAAACTCTGGTCAACCGACAAACCTACCCCCTGCAGCAAACGCAGCAAATCAATCAGCAATGGCAGTTCCTCGGCCGCCAGACGCTGGCGTTTTACAGCGACCCGGCGCATCACCCATTTCGGCAACATGTATCCCAAAGCGATGCCAAAAAAAATAATCAGCAAAAGCGATGACCATCCTCCCCGGTTAAACAGCAATATGCCCAGCAGCGGAAAACAGATCGCCAGCACCACCCTGGCCAAGAAAAACAGGGACTTCCCGTGCAGATCATTGACGCCGCATTGATCCAGCAGATGACGGTCTTCTTCCGCCACAAGCTGTCGGCCCAATGGCGTATCCAGCCAACTGGCACTGAGTGAAACCAGGCGATCGCGCCAGCCTGGCTTGTTTCCATCTGGCGCGGCCCCAGGTTTATCATGTGCGGCAATTTTGAGTTCGATCGTAGCCAGATTCCGCTTGAGCCGCCATGCTCTCGCCAGCAGCGCGCCGCCCACCAGCAGCAATGCCGCCGCCAGCAACAAGATCGCCAAGATAATGAGGATGTGTTGTGTCGTGTTCACCTTGACTCCGCCTCATGCAACGTTCAATTGCCATCAAACCGTTCGCGCCAGCCGAAACAATCCATAGCCGCCCATCATTTCAAGCAAGACCGCGCCGATCAGCATTTTTTTCCCAATCGGGTCATGCCACATATTGACAAACATGTCGTTATTGAAAATGATCAGGAACATGCCGATAGCCACAGGCAATATGCCCATGATCCAGGCCGACAAGCGAATTTCTGCAGAGAGCGCGGACAATTCATTCTGCGCATGTTCCAGGTCGCGCATGAACGCGGCCATGCGCTCCAGGACCAGATCGGAACGTCCCCCAAAGCGGGCAGAAACGCCAATGACGGCGGCAACCAGATCCAGTTCCTTAAACCGGAAAATCGCGGCCTGCTGACGTAAAGCATGTTCCAATTCCACCCCAGCCTGTACTTGCCGGTTGGCGCGATCCAGGACTACCCGCAGCGGTCCTTCGGTCCCAAGTATTCCGGTTTGAAAGGCAGAACCTATGCTGTTGCCGATGGTGACCAGGCGTACCAGGGTATCCAGGAATCCCGGCAATTGCCGCACCATGGTGCGTTGCAGCTTCGAAGTTCTGAGCCAAAAATAAAAAATCATCAGCAAGATGTACAACAACAACGTACCCAACGCAGACAGCCACCCACCCAGTACCAACGCCAGCAGGATCAGGATGAATCCTGGCGTCAGCAGCTGGAAATACAGTGTTCCGGTGGGATGCTGGATTCCGGCACGCATAAAGAAATGGCGCAAAGCCTCTATCCGCAGCTGCAGTTTCGGCTCCGTTTCGCCCTGGTCGAGAGGCAGCTTCTGAGCTTGCTGCATCCCCTGGATCTGCCGATTCACAAATGCGGCGCTGACATCTTGCTGCGCACGCTGTTGTGCCCGCTGCCACAACCACAACGCGGTGCCGGTCAACAACAAGGCTGCAGCAAGCAGCCATAAGGCGATATGCATGATTAGCGCCTTCCCTGCTGGCTACCTGTCGTGCTATGGCCAAGGCCACCTGTATTCGGACTGCCGGTGCTTTGCTGGCCAAGCTGCCGTTGGCGCTGCAGTTTTGGCGCGTGCGGGAAAATACCAAGCGATATCCAGCGATCCGCTTCTTCACCATCCGGTCCGATATAGCTTTCATGCCGATACAGTTCCTGCAGGGTGATGATGTTGTCGCCCATGCCGGTGACTTCGGTAATAGAGACGATGCGGCGGCGGCCATTGGAGAGCCGGCCGATCTGCACAATGAAATCAAGGGCGCCGGCAATTTGCCGCCTGAGGCTGCTTTCGCTTCCCTGGAAGCCGGCAAACCCTGCCAGCATTTCGATCCGGTACAAGCATTCGCGCGGTGTATTGGCGTGGATCGTTCCCATCGAGCCGTCATGGCCGGTATTCATGGCTTGCAGCATTTCCAATACTTCGGCGCCGCGCACCTCGCCGACAATAATCCGGTCCGGCCGCATCCGCAGGCTGTTGCGGATCAGGTCGCGGATACTGACTGCGCCGCTGCCTTCGAAGCCGCCCAGGCGCGATTCCAGGCGCACCACGTGCGGATGGTTGAGCGACAGCTCTGCTGTGTCTTCCACTGTCACCACACGTTCGTTCTCCGGAATGAAAAATGCCAGCGCGTTCAGCAAAGATGTTTTACCGGAGCTGGTGCCGCCCGAGACCAGGATATTGCAACGGGCTTTGACCGCATTATCCAGCAGCGAATATATTTCCTCGTTCATGGTGCCGAGATTGAGCAGGTCGGTAGGTTTCAGCGGCTCCTTGCGGAATTTCCGGATCGACACCATTGGCCCATCCACCGACAACGGTTCGATCACCACGTTGAGCCGGCCGCCGTCGGGCAAGCGGGCGTCGACCATCGGATTCGATTCGTCCAGCCGGCGTCCCAGCGGCGCCAGGATGCGCCTGACGATGCGCAGCAGATGGGCGTTGTCGGTAAAGCGCAGCGTCTCACGCTGCAATACGCCGTGGCGCGAAACAAACACGTCGTTGTAACCGTTGATCAGGATATCTTCGACCGTCATGTCGGCCAGCAGGTCTTCCAGCGGCCCCAGGCCCGCCAGTTCCTTGGTCAGGGCGTCGGCGATCTGCCGTACTTCGGCTTCATTCAAGGGAATGCGCTGCAGGCGGACAAAACCGTCGACGTCCAGATTGACGAATTGCTGGATCGCGCTGCGCGACCAGCGGCCGAACTCCGCCCCCAGTTCTTCAATCCGCGTCAGCAGATGATCGTAGGCCGCAGTCTTGATATCCTGGAATTCCTGGGTGTTTGTAAACGCTTGATCGTCGTCGGCAAATTCAATCTGGTTACTCACGTTCGTTTCTCCCGTCTTTCATCAGGGGCCGCCTTTTCCTGTCTTTTCCTGGCCAGGTTCTGAGACAGCGGCGTGCATCGTATCTAAATCGGCTTGCTTGCTTACTTGCTTACTTATTTTCGCAATAAAATTTTCGGCAGCCAGCGTTCCACTCCATGTTTGTGCGCTGCCGTCTCATCATGGCTGAGCAAGCCATCGATCAGGCCGTCCACAGCTTTGACGTAAGTATCGTGCGGAGCAACTTCATGCAGCAGCTTGCCGCGGTTGGCGCTGGAGGTCAGCTTCAGCGTACGTTCCGGCAAAGTCGCCAGCAAGGGCAATTTGAAACGCTCGGCAATCTGGTTTGCCGCCATGCCGAAACGATCGTCGTAACGGTTCACCACCAGATGGCGCTTGCCGTCGTCGGGATGGCGGCCGTTCAGTTCCTGCAAGGTGCCCGCCAGCGACACCAGGGCGCCGACGCTCTGGTCGGTCACCAGCCATACCTGGTCGGCGGCGCCGGTCAGGTTGGCGATGAATTCATGATTGGTGAAGCCGCCGAGATCGGCGATCAGTACGTCAAAGTACAGGCGCAGCCGATCCAGCAAGGCCAGTGCATCGTGGTGCGACACCGTGCGCATTTCGCTCAGGCTGTGCGGCAGGGAAATCACGGTAACGCCGCCAGGGCTGCGCGGCAGTGCCGTATGCACCAGGGTCTCGTCAAGACGGCGCAGGTTGCGCACCGCTTCGGCAAAATCGAAATTGCCGTTGGCGCTCAGGTACAGCTTGCCATCCCCGGCCGGCAAGCCCAGGTCAAGCAATGCGACCCGGCTGTCGGTCGCATTCCGCTTGCCGCCGTGACTGGTACTGCGCAGCTGGATCATGTCCGCCAGGTGCGCTGCCAATGTGCTGGTGCCGATACCCGGACGTACGCCGAGCAAGGTCACCAGCTGGCCGCGCTTGACCGGCGCCGGGGCTCGCGCAGCAGCCTTGGCCAGCACCCGCTGCACCACATCGCGCGCTTCATCCTCGGAAGCGCTGACGTCGATGAAATCGCTGACGCCTGCACGCAAGGCCGCAATCGTCCCTTCGGGAAACGCCATGGAGCCGACCGCCACCAAAGGCAAAGTCGGAAGGGTTTTACTCAGGGCGCGCGCCAATTCGGTTGCATGCGCGGTTGTGCCCAGAGAGTCAAGCGACAGGACGCCGGCGTGGTCGCTTACTTGCTCTATACCTGAGAAATCCAGCAGCACCAGCAAAGGATTGAGCTCCACTATGCGCGACAGCAATTCCGCTACATCGGCTTTTTCCTGCAATAGCGTGCCCCATTTGCCAAGGGCCGCACCCAGCCATTCTGCTTGCGTGCTGTTGCGCGAACAGAAGACGAAACGGCTAAGCGCCGTCAGTTCATTCAAAGCCTTGTTACGAGCATTCATCATGTGATCCAAGAAATTGGGCGCTTATTTTGAAAATCCCGGCAATTCGTCGCGGCTCGCTCCTCCTAACAGATAACTTCCCCACGCGGTACTGGCAGTATTCCGTCGCTCCTGACTGTCTCCCGGCAGCGGCAGCGGTACATTCTTGGCGATAGGCTGAACCACGTGTGGTGTAACTATGATCACCAGCTCTTTGTCAGCCTGGGAGTAGCTCATGTTCCGAAAAAAACTACCAATAATCGGTAAATCACCGAGCAGCGGGATCTTGTTGACATTCGATTGAGTGGTGCGCGAAACCAGGCCACCAATGATAAAACTCTCTCCGTCGCCCAATTCGACCGTCGTATCCGCGCGCCGGGTGGTAATCGAAGGAACCGATATGCCGTCGGCGGTAACTGTCTTGCTATAGTCAACATCGCTGGCCTCCGGTGCGACTTTCAGAGCAATCCGGCCCTTCGCCAGTATGGTCGGCGATACGGTCAGGCCTATGCCAAAGGGTTTGTAGACAATAGTTGTGGTGCCGAGGCCGCCGGATTGCGGAATAGGCAGTTCGCCACCAGCCAGGAAACTTGCGCTTTGGCCGGAAAGTGCAGTCAAGGACGGTTCAGCCAGCACCCGCGCCATGCCGTTGCCTTCGATCAGCCGCAGATTATTACTCAAGCTGTAACTGCCTCGGCTAAACTTGGTCAACAAATTGAACGCTGAGGCGGCAGACGACAGTCCATTGGACGCGAGATTGCTCGACAAATTGAAGCTGAAATTGCCACGGTTCACAAGCAATCCGAAATCAAAGCCAATTTCTTTTAATACCGATTTGCTGAATTCGACAATCTTGACATCGATCTGTACTACATTGCCGCTATCGATGGTCGAGATATCCAGCACTTTGCCTTTTCCGGTTGCGTCAGCTGCGGCAGCGCTGCTTTTTGTATGCTCCAATAACGATGGGGCCTGTCCACTGATGACGCTCGATGCGCCGCGAACCTTTACCTCAGCGCCTCCCTGTCCTGCCAGGGCCGCTTGCACATCGCCCTGCACCGTCACTCTCCACGTATTGGCCGGCAGTCCCTTGGCCCATGCGGTTACAGTGGTGGTTCCGGCCTTTTTCCCTACCAAAATCACGCTACCATTCTTGCCGCCGGAGCCGCGCACCATCAGCACATCCGCCACTTCCGGATCGGCTACAGCAATGCGTTCCAGCGTACCTGCAACCGGCAAGCTTTGCTGTTCACGCATCCCAAGCGTAATGTCAGCGGCAGCGGCCAAGGAAAATGCGGGAATTGCGCCAGCACTTAGCAACATTGGCAGAACTAGGTCGTGAATTTTCATGAGTTGCGGTCAATCCTGTTATTGATATAAACCCATCATTGAAAAACATCTTTGCGTCAAAAAGCCACGGACTCTCGCTGCGTACCGCGGATTACTTCGACAGTTCCGGAGGGACTTGCGCCGCGCGCCAACGCTGCCCCTGGTACAGCGTTCGATTTGCGGCTTGCCTGCGACCTGGCATCTCCGGCCAATCCGTTCATTTCCATGCCGGCAAAAGCCTGGTTATCAGGTTGTTTCAATGCCTCTTTCTGATCGCGCGTCAAATCCTTCTTGCCTGAGATCACTGGGGCCGGCGCCGGGAATAGCGCCATATCTGGAATTGCCTCATCGCTGGGATTGCGTAACGCCAGCATCAATTTGCCATTCTGGGTTGCCAACAGCAGCCGGTTAACATCGGCAACCGGCGTTGCCAGCACTGCGGTACGAGCGACCTGCTGGCCTTGCTGCGATGGCGGCGGCTGGACTGATTGCGGCGCCTGTTGAGACGGCACAGCTCCGACACTGCCGCCAGCGGTGGCTGTACCTATTACAGTGGCGCCATATGACAACACGTGCAGGCGCGACATCAGCAAGCGCGATTGCGTTTTTTCGATTTCCTGGCCTTGCTTGAGCGTAAAAAACACATCTACATAATCACCAGCCTGGACTCGGTTTCCGGCGCCAACAATTTCGTCGACAGGGATGGCCACTGCACGCTCGCCGTCCGCCAGTTTCACCGCCAAGCCGCTGGCCAAACCACTTTCGGTAATCGGCGTACCGGTGCCGATTTGGATCAATGGTATTTTTCCAACCACTGAACTTGCCTGGCTATATGCGCCGGCCGGATTGATCGGCAAAGTCACCAGGCTGATGTCGTCGGTAGCGATCGCTTTGCCCGCTTCTAGTACCCGCGCCGCCACTATGACTTCGTATTGTTTGGAAGACTTGGCGATGACCGCCGGCTGTGCGGTAGAAATTGTCGGTGGTGGGCGACTACCCAGCCACCAGGCCACAAACGCCAAACCAAGCGCCGCCACTACCAATATCGCCGCAACAATTTTTGTCAGGTTATTCATAGCGTGTACTCAAGGCCTGTCCGAACGAAGAGATTGTTCAAAGTGGTTTCCATGCCAAATTCGAATTGACGAAAGACGCTAAGTCACACACACGCAGATGCACTGGCGGAAAAACTCTAGTGCACTGCAACGCAAACAAGATTCAGCTTCCTCAAACGTCAACCGACCTTCTTCAATTAATTTGCACCGTGGCTGAGCTCGCCAGTTTGTTAGGTATCGCGACACTCATTAACGATCCCAGCAGCAACGGCACTAGCGGCTTGCTGCTATATGGGTAGACAACTCTGACCGTGATGCATTGCGCACTGGTGCCCACAGGGAGGGCACAGGCAACCGGCCCAACCGGGGTGCAGGTAGCTATTGGGTTACCGCCAGAATCGGTGCCTAGCCATTTGATCAGTTGGGTAGCGGTGCTGCAGCCAATAACACCGCGGTCTGCCGTGGTGTACCGCAGAGCTGCACGTGCGCCTTCTTCAGCTGCCAATGCCAGCGATTGCTGGGCCAGGAAAATCAGGACATAGGTAATGATGCCGTACAACAGCATGAAAAATACCGGGAACACCAAGGCGAATTCTATGGCTGCAATACCGCGTTGAGCGAAATTCTTGCCCTCCGTTCTCATGGCGGAGGGGACCGCATATTTATATTTTTTATACATCCCTGCTCCCGATCTTTACTGCAAATACGATCAGTACATCACCGGCACCTGCTGCGCCTGTCTGCGTGGCGCGAATAAGGATTCAGATAAGACCCGACACTATCCATGCACCATTCATTTGCATCAAGCCGGCTGCCACAGCGAGGTACGCTGCATAGGGAATCCCAACGCGATTACCGCGTTTTTCCAGCACCCATCGGTACGGCCGCCACCGCTGAAACCGGACCGCTGCCATCTGCAAATTCGGAGCAAACCCCAATCGTGATATATAAAACATTAGTGCATGAACGGCTGCAAGCAACGACGCTATCAAGAAGACTGGCAATAGCGCCCCGGGGCCAAGCAAAAAGCCAATCACGGCAAAAAATTTAACGTCGCCAGCAGCCATCGCCCGCAACGCATACAGTGGTAAAAAAAATGCCATCCCGACTGCAAAGCCTGATAAGGCACTCACCCAACCGATGCCATTCAATCCCCCCCCCAACAACATAAAACATGCTAGTTGCACAGTGATCGCAATCAGCAAAAATACGTTGGGAACGCGACGAAACAAATAATCGTAAAAGAATATCGTGCTGCAAAACGCTAGGAACAGCGTTGGCATAGAAGAAAAATTATTCAACATTTCGGTTATGTCCAACTAGACGTTGGGAATAGTTGGACAGTCCGTGACGCCAGGCTGATATGCGCTTCTATCAAGTGCCGACAGAAGTCGCGAGATTGGTCAATTTAGTGCCGATGCCATGAAAGATGCCTTTCAGGCCGGTGGAATCATCCGAGCCGGTCAAGAATCCGACGCCGATTACAAGCGCTACCGCCACCAATCCAGCGATCAGACCATATTCAATAGCGGTGATGCCATCCTCATCCCGAAGAAATTTCATTAATTTGGCGTTCATTGTGATCTCCTGAAAAAGCACATACCTCATTAAATCTGCAGCCTTTTTGCGCAACAATCCGCGGTCGAACGACTCCACATTCAGCCGCAAATCAAACCCTCTGAATTCAGACTACGCGGTATCAGCATAGCCCCGATTAAAAATTACCTCAAGATAAATTTTTCCTTTAAGAAACATATTCTTAGAGCAATCCCTCTAGTCGGTTCTTCATAGGGAAAACAAGGTTTTGGCTTGAAATAGCATTTTACATTATGAAAATAATAGTTACACCAAGGCAACCAATAATTACTTTTGGGCAAGCTAAAATTTCGATTGTCAGCATGCACTTTCTACAATCTTGTTCATGATAAAAATACAGATTGGTCTTACCACTTTTGCACACAACCGCACACCATGGATCGGTGCGCAGAACTACTGTTTTTAGCGACAGATGCGCGATACTTCCTTAACGTTGGAGTCGGTACGAACATGGACAGCAAATCGTCCCAAGCCGACAAAAAACCCGGCGGTAGTACGTGGCCCGAGATTCAATCCAGCCAAGGCGTCGTGAAATTTAATCCAGCTGATACGAATAGCTCGCATTCACACGCGGCGATCTCGAGCTGGAATTGACAGGAACATCCGCCACCGGCTTCGCCAGCGACAGGTCCAGGGTGTAATAACGACCATCCGAAAAGCGTACCCCCAGCGCAACAGAACCCAAAGTATCGTGGATCAAAGGACCCGCATTCGAATAAATTCGGGAGTGATCCACCAGAAAATATGGCTGCACCGACTTCAGATAGGTGTAGCTCACCGGGAACCGGCGATTGATTTCAGCCGATATGCCCCAGCCCTTGTCGCCTGCCAGTTCGCCGGCCGGATATGCGAGGCCGAACAGCTTGCCGCCGAAGCCGATCTGCTCGGAGGTCGGCAAGATATTGCTGCTGTATTGCGTGCCGACCGCCACCGCGACGCCGAAGCCCCCCGGCAGCTGGTTCGATTGCGCTGCCTGCATCGTGACCCTGGTAAAGCCCAGGTCGACATTGCTGTTCTCGCGCTTGGCGCCGAGCGCGTCCACGCCTTTATATACGCCGACATTCAACTGGCGCGTCTGCTGCAGTTTTTCCGGACTGGTCTTGACATCGGTCCAGGCGACCTCGGCGCTCAATACCCGCACCTGCGAACTGAGCTGAATCGACATCGGCGTGACCGGTACTGAACGGGTATACACCTGGGTATTTTCAGCGGCATAAGCGCCGCCGGTGACAGTCAGGTTATGCGTGTTATCAAGTATCACCGGATAACTAAGAGAACCGCCAGCGCGTACGGTTTTGGTTTGATAGCGATTCTGGAATTGGATGTTTTCCAATGCCGAATTTTCCGGTTTGGCGCGATAGTCGGACCAGTTCAGCCTGGCCAGCAAGCCATCGGTGCCAATCGGCTGGACATAATTGATCGCATAATACTTTTCATCTTGCGGCCCGCTCGGCTGCAATGTGCTGACGGTCACCTGCTCGCCCAAGGGCGTCAAGCCGTTGGTGCTGGCGGTGAGCAAGCCACGGATGCCAGGCTGCCGGTAATCGGCCCCAACGCCGACTGTAATCGGGCGCCGCGTCACTGTCAGTACCATATCGGCGGCGCCGTCGGTCGTGGTGGGCGGCGCCACGTTGGCGACAATCTTGACGCCCGGCTGCAAGCTGAGAATGCCGG
Source organism: Collimonas sp. OK412 (assembly GCF_900112135.1). Taxonomy (GTDB): domain Bacteria; phylum Pseudomonadota; class Gammaproteobacteria; order Burkholderiales; family Burkholderiaceae_D; genus Collimonas; species Collimonas rhizosphaerae. The sequence goes on along the minus strand of NZ_FOLC01000008.1, from coordinate 181,038 downwards.
CCACCCGTTCAAAAGTGGCGCGCCGCAGCGGCCGGTCCTGCTGCAGCTGTTCGGCAACCCGCTTCAGGCGCTCTTCGCTGCCGCCGGGATTGCCTTCTACCTTGACATTCTTGACATAGCCCTCGACCACCGTGACCACCACCACGTTGCCCTCGAAACTCTGGGCCGGGATAAAGGCAAAGGAAAGCGGATACCCCTGGTCTTGGTACATCTGCGTGACCTTGTTGGCGGCAGCCAGCAATTCGGCGACGGTGGTATCACGGTTGGCCAGCGGCGCGAACAGCGCGGCTACCTGTTCAAACGGCAGCGTCTTGACGCCGGCAATCTGGAAACGCGACGGCGTCAGATGGCTGGCCAGCAGATTTTGCAACGCAGGATCGACTGCCTGGGTCTGGACATTGATGGTCACCGGCGCGCTTGGCGGCGCCTCTGCCTTGGGCAAGGTATCGATCGGGTTGCCTTGCACCGGGCTGCGCGCATCGGCGTGTGCCGGCAATGGATACGACGTAGTGAGCAAACATGCGCCGCTGACCATGATTACCGCGGCGCGGCGGTAGCACTTCGATTTGGATAATTGCATGCGGCTACGGCTCTCGTTCGTTATCGACGGCAAAACCTGTCTATTCATCGGGACCTGAAGTCACTGTTAAATTACGGCAATAATTCATCCTGTGCAACTATTTTGTTGTTGCGTACGTTGCCATTTCGCCTCTGTACAGCCTGGCTGTTTTTCCGCATAACCCAAAAAAAAGCCTCGGTAAAAACCAAGGCTTTTTGCAAACCATCGCTACTGCTTATTTTTTGGTTAAACCACCCAGCAAGCCGCTCAGCAGCCCTGAGGTTTGGCCGCTGCCTGTGGTGCTGGCGGCGCCGGAGGACACTGTTGTGGTCAAGCCGGCAACCAGGTTGGTCACTGGTGCCAGCAGGTTGCCGGTGCTGCCGCCGGAGCCGGCCACGCCGCTCACGCTGCCCAGCAGGCCGGTTACCGGAGCCAAGGGATTGCTGCTGCCGCCGGCGCCGCTCACAGCGCCGGTCAAGCTGCCCAACAGGCCGGTGACAGGCGCGAGAGGGCCGCTACCGCCGGCTGCGCCGCCCAGGCTACCGGCCAGGCTGCCAGTCAGGCCGTTGACCACGCCGACCACTGGAGCCAATGGCCCGGCAAGGGCGCCAACCAGCGCATTGTCAGCCGGCTGCAAGACACCGCCGGTCTGGTTGCCCAGCAACGGCTGGCCAGTGGTGGTTATGCCGTTGACAGCAAGGCTGCCCACCAGGTTGCCGGCGTTGTTCACGACCGGGCCGACGTTGCTGACGACAGGCACGCCCGAAGTGGTCAAGCCGCTGCCGACGCTGGCGACAGTGCCGCCAACCACGCCCAGCAGCAGATTGGCCGGCTGGTTCAGCGCAGTCGCGTTACCCGCGGTCTGGAGCAAGGTCGCAGCAGTGTTGGTCAAAGGCACGATCGCGCTGCTCACAGTTTGCGTGACTTGCTGTACCGGGCCGGTGGTCAATGCGGTAGTCAGCGTTGGCGCTACGGTGCCGGAAATGGTGTTGCCTATGGTGCTGACCAGGCCGCCGACCGGTGCTGTCACCGGCGCCAGGGCGCTAAGCGGGCCGCTGCTGCCAAGGCTGGTGACTACCTGGCCGGCGCTGTTGACGGTAGCACCGACCTGTGCCACCACTCCGCCTGCGCTGCCGGCCGTGATGCCGATCGGATTCTGCGCCGTGCCGATTTGGCCCAGGCCATTCGTCAAGCCGCCGCCGAGCACGGTGACGATGCCGCTGGCATTGTCAACCACGCCGTTCAATGCAGTCTTGGTGCCAGGTGTAACCAGCGGCAGCTGGTTGATCAGCGTGCTGCCGACGCCGTCTACCGCTGTACCTACGCTTGATACGGTGGTGCCCAGGTTCGAAACCAGATTGGACGAACTGGCAGTCGGCGTGATTGGCGTAACTGGAGTGGTAGGCGTGCCGCTGCCATCAGGGTTGCCGCCCGCAGGCGTCGCAGTATGGCTAAGCGAACCGTCGCTGGTGCCGCAACCTGTCAACAACGCCGTCAGCAATATGGATGCTGCAAGCAACTCGTTCTTTTTCAATGCTTTCATGATCGATCTCCCTTTTTGATGAATCGGATAAAGCTCTGCCTACTGTCTTTTCGCAAAGAGCGTGCCAGCCGGAAACGCCCTCGAAACAGCAGTCCGTGCAGCTCATCCAATTTCACAAATCGAAAATAAAGATCTTTAAAATCAATGACTAACAGCGATTTCCAACAACATTCCGGGAAAATGCGGCCGGTACTGCAGAGGCCTTTGACACGTAACATGTAACGTAACAGCAGGGAACATGCCGCCTTCGACATTGCAAGAATCATTGTAAAAAACACCACCAGACAAACTCGGCCTTGCTGCCCCGTCGGTGCTTAAGCAAGCGCCTATAATGAGCGCTCCCGCTACATCCTTAAGACCACCGCCTATGCCGCAGTCCTTAGATAATTTGCTGGTGATCGGGATTTCATCCCGCGCGCTATTTGACCTGGAGACCGAAGAGGCCATCTTTCGCCAGCACGGCCTGGAAGAATATCGCCGCCACCAGCTGCTCAACGAAAATGAAATCCTCAAGCCGGGGGCCGGGTTCGCCCTGGTCAAGGCGCTGCTGAAACTGAACCGCCTGACAGGCCAGCGTTTTGTCGAAGTGGTCGTGATGTCGCGCAATTCCAGCGAGACCTCGATGCGCATCTTCAATTCGATCAAGCATTACGGCCTCGACATCACGCGCGCCGTATTGTCCGGCGGCGCTTCGCTGGCGCCCTACCTGCAGGCTTTCAATGTCAGCCTGTTCTTATCCTTGCATGAAGATGACGTGCAGGCAGCCGTCAACTCCGGCGTGGCGGCGGCTTTGCTGTACCAAAAGCCGGAGAACGCGCTGGAAGAGCTGGAACAGATCCGTATCGCTTTCGACGGCGACGCCGTGATTTTTTCGGATGAATCGGAAAGGATTTACCAGACCGAGGGGATTGAAGCCTTTGAAAAACACGAGCGCGAAAACGCTTTGCTGCCGCTGCCGCAAGGTCCGTTTGCACGGCTGCTGCTGGCGCTGTCCTATATCCAGAATAATTTCAAGAATCCGGACGGGCATGCGGCGCCTATCCGCACCGCACTGGTCACGGCGCGCTCTTCGCCGGCCCATGAGCGGGTGATCCGCACCTTGCGCGCCTGGAATGTAGCGATCGACGAAACCTTTTTCATGGGCGGCATCGTCAAATCTGATGTGCTGTCCGCGTTCAAGCCCCACATGTTTTTTGACGACCATCCCGATCATTGCGATCGCGCCGCCAACAAAGTACAGACTGGACGCGTGCCGTGGAAACAGGCGGGAGAATTTGAATAAACCCGCCGGCGCCTGGCGTCAGGCGTCAGGCGTCACGCGGTTGGCAAGACATGCCCTTTGAACTGTTCCCGCAATTTGTTTTTCAGCAGCTTGCCGGTGGCGCCCAGCGGCAAGGCGTCGACAAACACCACATCGTCCGGCGTCCACCATTTGGCGACCTTGCCCTCGAAAAATTTGAGCAGCTGCGCGCTGTCCACTTCCATGCCCGGCTTCCGGACCACCACCAGCAATGGCCGCTCATCCCACTTCGGATGAAAGATGCCGATGCAGGCGGCCATCTGCACCGCCGGATGCGCCATCACGATGTTTTCCAGGTCTATGCTGCTGATCCACTCGCCGCCTGACTTGATGACGTCCTTGCTGCGGTCGGTGATCTGCATGTAGCCGTCGGCGTCGATGGTCGCCACGTCGCCGGTAGCGAACCAGCCATCCTGCAGCACCGCCCCGCCCTCATTCTTGAAATAGGTATCGATGATCCACGGCCCCTTGACCAGCAGATTGCCGTAGGTTTCGCCATCCCACGGCAGTTCCTTGCCGGCGTCGTCGACAATCTTCATGTCGACCCCGTAGATCACATGGCCTTGCTTTTGCAGCAGCAGTTCCTGCTGTTCGACCGGCAGCGACAGATGCCTGGTCTGCAGGCAGCAGGAGGTGCCCAATGGCGACATCTCGGTCATGCCCCAGGCGTGCACCACCTCGACGCCATGGCGATGGCGCAAAGCCTGCATCATCGCCGGCGGACAGGCGGAGCCGCCGATGATGGTGCGCTTGAAGCTGGAAAATTTCAGCTGGTTCTGGTCCAGGTAATTCAGCAGGCCAAGCCAGACGGTCGGCACGCCGGCGGAGATCGTCACCTGCTCCTGCTCGAACAGTTCATACAGCGATTTGCCATCCAGCGCGGCGCCCGGGAACACCATCTTCGCGCCGGTAATCGGCACCGCATAGGGCAGACCCCAAGCATTGACGTGGAACATCGGCACCACCGGCAGCACGGCGTTGCGCCCCGATATGTTCATGGTGTCGGGCATGATCGACGCCAGCGAATGCAATACCGTTGAACGATGCGAGTACAGGGCGCCTTTGGGGTTGCCGGTGGTGCCGGAGGTATAACACAGGCTGGAAGCTGAATTCTCGTCAAACAGGGGCCAGTCGTAGTCGTCCGAACTGGCCTCCAGCAGCGCTTCATAGCACAGCAGGTTCGGCAGCTTGCTCTCTGGCGGCATGTGTTCAGGAGCACACAAGGCAATGTAGCCCTTGATGGTCTTGGCCAGCGGCGCGACCGCCTCGACCAGCGGCAGGAAGCAGATATCAAACAGCAGGTACTGGTCTTCGGCGTGGTTGGCGATATAGCCGATCAGGTCCGGATGCAGGCGCGGATTGATGGTGTGCAGCACCGCTCCCGACCCGGACACCGCATAGTACGCTTCCATGTGCCGGTAGCCGTTCCAGGCCAGCGTAGCGACCCGCTCGCCCATGCCCACACCTAGCGCAGCCAGGGCATTGGCGAGCTTGCGCGCGCGCCGGTGGCAATCGCTATAGGTATAACGGTGGAGATCGCCTTCGACCCGCCGCGACACGATTTCATTGCGGCCGAAATAGCGGTCGGCGTGCTGGATAATGCTGGAGATGAGCAACGGCTGGCTCATCATCTGCCCCATCAGCGGGCTCTTGGGATATTGGGGCATCGCATCTCCTGGCGCGTATTTTTTCACATTGGAATGCCACTGTTTTTATTGCAATTTACACGTTTTATCCGCGCCGGAGATGCATGGCACAAAAAAAAGACCCAGCTTTGCCGCCGGTCACTTGGCGGTAAAGCTGGGTCCTTCTATTCCTGCTGATGTTTTATTGCTGTTTCTGGCTTAGCGCGCGGAAATCGCATCCACCACGCACAGCGCAGTCATGTTGACGATGCGGCGCACGGTGGCCGACGGCGTCAGGATATGGACCGGCTTGGCGCAGCCGAGCAGGATAGGACCAACCGCAACGCCGTTGCCGCAGGTATTCTTGAGCAGGTTGTAGGCGATGTTGGCAGCGTCGATGTTAGGCATCACCAGCAGGTTGGCGTCGCCTTTCAGGGCTGAATCCGGCATCACTTTGCGCAGCAGCTCGGTATCCAGCGCGGTGTCGCCGTGCATTTCGCCGTCCACTTCCAGATCCGGCGCCTGCTCCTTGATGATGGCCAAGGCATTCCGCATTTTTTGCGCCGAAGCGCTGTTGCTGGTGCCGAAATTGGAATGGGACAGCAAGGCAGCGCGCGGCTTGATGCCGAAACGCAGCATTTCTTCCGCGGCCAGGATCGTGATTTCCGCCAGCTGCTCGGCAGTCGGATCTTCGTTGACATGGGTATCGACCAGCACCAGCTGCCGGCTCGGCAGGATCAGCGCATTCATCGCGGCGTAGACATTGACGCCATCGCGGCGGCCCAGCACCTTGTCGATATAGTTCAAATGCAGGCTGGTAGTGCCGTAGGTGCCGCAGATCATGCCGTCGGCATGGCCCTTGTGGATCGCCATCGAACCGATCAGCGTATGGCGGCGGCGCATTTCCAGCTTGGCGTACTGTTCGGTCACGCCCTGGCGCTTGGTCATCGCCAGGAAAGTCTGCCAGTAGTCGCGATAGCGTTCGTCGAAATCAGGATTGATGACTTCAAAATCGACATCCGCTTTCAGGCGCAGGCCAAAGCGCTCGATGCGCTGCTGCAGCACCGCAGGCCGGCCGACCAGGATCGGACGCGCCAGGTTTTCGTCAACCACCACCTGCACTGCGCGCAGTACGCGCTCCTCTTCGCCTTCGGCGTACACGATGCGCTTTTTCTCGGCCGACGTCTTCTTGGCCGCCTGGAACAGCGGCCGCATGAACGTGCCGCTGCGGTAAACGAACTGCTGCAGCTTGTCGATGTAGGCTTCCATGTCCTTGATCGGACGGCTGGCGACGCCGGACGCCTCGGCAGCCTTGGCCACCGCCGGCGCGATCTTGATCATCAGGCGCGGATCGAACGGCTTTGGAATGATGTACTCAGGGCCGAACGACAGGTTGGTGATGCCGTACGTCGTTGCGACGATGTCCGACTGTTCGGCTTGCGCCAGTTCGGCGATCGCATGCACCACCGCGATTTCCATTTCACGGGTGATGGTGGTGGCGCCGCAATCGAGGGCGCCGCGGAAAATGTACGGGAAACACAGGACGTTGTTGACCTGGTTCGGATAGTCCGAACGGCCGGTCGCCATGACGGCGTCGTCGCGCACCGCCTTGACGTCTTCCGGCAGGATTTCAGGCGTCGGGTTGGCCAGCGCCAGCACCAGCGGCCGCGCCGCCATCGCCTTCACCATGTCTTGCTTGAGCACGCCGCCGGCCGACAGGCCGAGGAAAATGTCGGCGCCGGGAATCAGTTCAGCCAGGGTGCGCGCATCGGTCTCGCGGGCGAAACGTTCCTTGTCCGGGTCCATCAGTTCAACCCGGCCTTTATAGACCACGCCGGCCAGGTCGGTGACGAAAATATTCTCGATCGGGAAACCGAGGTCAACGATCAGGTCCAGGCAGGCCAGCGCCGCGGCGCCCGCGCCCGACACCACCAGCTTGCAGCTCTTGATGTCTTTGCCCACGACTTTCAGGCCGTTCAGGATCGCCGCGCCGACGATGATGGCGGTGCCGTGCTGGTCGTCATGGAATACCGGGATCTTCATGCGGTCGCGCAGCTTGCGTTCGATCTCGAAGCATTCCGGCGCCTTGATGTCTTCCAGGTTGATGCCGCCGAAGGTCGGCTCCAGCGAAGCGATGATGTCGCACAGCTTTTCCGGATTGGTTTCGTTGATTTCAATATCGAAGACATCGATGCCGGCGAATTTCTTGAACAGCACGCCCTTGCCTTCCATCACCGGCTTCGACGCCAGCGGCCCGATGTTGCCCAGGCCAAGCACGGCGGTGCCGTTGGTGATCACGGCGACCAGGTTGCCGCGCGCGGTGTAGCGGAAAGCATTGGCCGGATCGGCCACGATTTCTTCGCAAGCCGCAGCCACGCCTGGCGAATATGCCAGCGCCAGGTCGCGCTGGTTGGTCAATAGCTTGGTCGGGGTAACGCTGATTTTCCCCGGGGTCGGAAACTCGTGGTACTCAAGCGCCGCCTGACGCAATTGTTGACGAAGTTCTTCTTTTTTATCGATCATCGAATCCATATGCGTCTGTCCCCAAGCGTAACAAGTGAAAGTCATTGATTTTATCAGACTGGTCGCGGCCGACCATGTGAATTTCGCATGGTGAACAGCTATTTCATAGCATGATTTATAAAAACTATTGAACTTATTAAATTAAATCTTAAAAACTATTATCACCTCCCTTACAGATAATCAACTTACCTTTATATATCATCTGAAATTCCTCCTCCCGGCGATGGCAGAAGGCAACCAGGCCGCCGTCGTCGCCGGGCCTAATCTTGCAATGGCCGAGATCCGGGCGCTTGTTGTAAAATTGGCCGCCGCAAACTTCGCGGCGGCGAACATGCCGCGCATCGCGTTCCTCGCTGCCGCCAACCACCTTTCAGGACATTCATGAAACCCATCATCATCATCGGCGCCGGCATGGCTGCATATTCCCTGGCGCGCGAGGTGCGCAAGCTGGACAAGACGGCCGCGCTGCTGATCATTACTGCCGACGATGGCGGTTTCTATTCCAAGCCGATGCTGTCCAACGCTTTCGCGCAAAAGAAACTGGCGGCGCAGCTGATCTCGCAAAGCGCGGTGCAGATGGCGGAACAGATCGGCGCCAACATCATGACCAAGACCCGCGTCAACGGCATCGACACCGCGGCCAAGGTGGTCGATACCAGCATGGGCGCTTTCGAATACGCGCACCTGGTGATTGCCGTAGGCGCCCAGCCTATCCGACTGAACATCGCCGGCGACGCCGCCGACCGCGTGCTGTCGGTCAACCACATCGAAGACTACGCCACCTTCCGCGCCAAGCTGCTGCCTGACCAGCAGGCAACGGCGCGCGTGGCGATCCTGGGCGCCGGCCTGATCGGCTGCGAATTCGCCGACGACCTCGCAGCACATGGCCACACGGTGACGCTGATCGATCCCAATTCGCTGCCATTGGCTGCGCTGGCGGCGCCGGCTTTATCGGAAGGTTTGCATGCCGCGCTGACTGCCCGCGGCATCGCCCTCCAGCTCGGCACAACCGCCGCCAGCATCGACCATGCCGACGGCGCGATCAAGCTCACCTTGTCGAACGGCGAAGTGGTGATTGCCGATGTGGTCCTGTCCGCAGTCGGCCTGCGTCCTGACCTGGCGCTGGCGCAAGCAGCCAAATTGGCTACCGGCCGCGGCATCATGATTGACAGCCATGGCCGCACCAGCGCCGCCGACGTGTATGCGCTCGGAGATTGCGCCGAGTACCGTGTCGACAGCGAAGGCCGCACCAGTCCCCTGCCATACATCGCGCCGATCCTTACCGCGGCACGCGCGATTGCCAAGACCCTGACGGGCGAAGATACCGCGATCGACCTGAAACATTCGCCGGTGATCGTCAAGACCCCGAGCTATCCGCTGGCGCTGGTGCCGCCGCCGTCGCACACAGTGGCGGCGGGCCGCTGGGAAACCGAACTGGATGGCGCGACCACCATTTGCCGCTTCTTTGATGCACAGGGCGTGATGGTAGGTTTTGGCGTAGCACCGCAAGAAGCGAAAATCCGCCAAGCCTTGATGGCGGCCTTAGGCACTACGATTTAAGGAATTGGGCGGCACTGCTGTCGGGCGCCGCCGGGACGTCAGGCAAATTCGGCAATCAGCTCAACGATTTCCGCACCGTAGGTCTCCAGCTTTTTCTCGCCGACGCCGCTGACGCCGCGCAGGTCATCCAGCGACGACGGCTGCGCCTTGGCGATTTCGCGCATGGTGGCGTCGTGGAAGATGACGTAAGCGGGGACATTGTGCTTGCGCGCAGTCTCGACCCGCCACCAGCGCAGCTTCTCGAAAATCGCCTGCTCCAGCGTCGACAGGTCGGTTTCGACATACCCCTTGGGCTTGCTGCCGCTGCGCTTTTGCTTGACCGGTTTCTGGTACTCGCGCAACTGCACCTGCTGCTCGCCGCGCAGTACCGGCCGCGCCGCATCGGTCAGCTTGAGGGCGCTGTATGCCTCATGGTCGACCGTGATCAGGCCCAGCGCAATCGACTGCCGCAGGATCGCCCGCCATTCGGCTTCGCTGCGGTCGCTGCCGATGCCAAAGGTGGAAAGCTGGTCATGGCGCCACTGCTTGATCTTGTCGGAATCTATGCCGCGCAACACATCCATCACGTGCATCGCGCCGAAACGCTGGTCGACCCGGTAGATCGTCGACAGCAGCTTTTGCACCACCACGGTCGCATCGAACGATACAGGCGGGCTCATGCAGGTATCGCAATTGCCGCAGCGCTCGGAACCCTGGCCGAAATAATCCAGCAAACGCACGCGCCGGCAATGCAAGGTCTCGCACAAGCCGAGCATCGCATCCAGCTTGACGCCCAGCACCCGCTTGAAGATTTCGCCGGCCTCGGATTCGTCGATCATGCGCCGCTGCTGCACCACATCCTGCAAGCCATACGCCATCCAGGCATTGGCAGGGGCGCCGTCGCGGCCGGCGCGGCCGGTTTCCTGGTAGTAGCCCTCTATGCTTTTCGGCAGATCCAGATGGGCGACAAAACGCACATCCGGCTTGTCGATCCCCATGCCGAAGGCGATGGTGGCCACCATCACGATGCCGTCCTCGCGCAGGAAGCGGCCCTGGTTCTTGGTTCGTTTTGCATAGTCCATGCCGGCATGGTAGGGCAAGGCCCGGATCCCCTGCTGCTCCAGGAATTCAGCGGTTTCTTCCACCTTCTTGCGCGACAGGCAATACACGATGCCGGCGTCGCCCGCATGTTCGCTCTGGATGAAATCGAGCAGCTGCTTGCGGCCGTTGGCTTTCTCGACAATCTGGTAGCGGATATTGGGACGGTCAAAAGAGGAAACGAAACGCGCGCCCTGCTCCAGCTGCAGACGCAGCGCGATTTCCTCGCGGGTCTGCTGGTCGGCGGTCGCCGTCAGCGCAATCCGCGGCACTTGCGGGAAGCGCTCATGCAGGATCGACAGCTTGATATATTCGGGACGGAAGTCATGCCCCCATTGCGATACGCAATGCGCCTCGTCGATGGCGAACAAGGCAATCCTGGACGACTCCAGCAGGTCCAGGCAGCGCGGAGTCAGCAAGCGTTCCGGCGCCACATACACCAGGTCGAGATCGCCGCTGCGCACGCGGCGCTCGATCTGCGAAGCTTCTTCGTAGGTTTGCGTCGAATTCAGGAAAGCAGCGCGCACCCCGACTTCGGCCAGCGCATCGACCTGATCCTGCATCAGCGCGATCAGCGGCGACACCACCACGCCGACGCCGTCCCGCAGCAGGGCCGGGATCTGGTAGCACAGCGACTTGCCGCCGCCGGTCGGCATCAATACCAGCGCATCGCCGCCGTTGGCTACATGGCTGACAATCTCAGCCTGCTGGCCACGGAAAGAGGGATAACCGAATACCGTTTGCAGTATATGGAGTGCTTGCGGGTCGGAACCGGCGGATGCATCTGAATGTGGCATTAAATACTTGACGAAGTTTTCTTTTAATTAAGGAAGCCGTTATGTACCGCCACCAGGAGGAAAATCCCCAAAGCGATGCGATACACGATAAACGGCCAGGTCGAGAAGCGCTCCAGGAATTTCATCAAGCCCCAGATCGCGCCGAACGCCGAGACGCTGGCGACCACCAGGCCGAAAATCAGCAGCATCCAGGTTTCCGCCGGCATGTGCAGGTGGAGCAGCACCAGCAATTCTTTCAAGCCGGCCAGGGCGATCGCCGGCAGGCCGAGCAGGAAAGAAAAGCGCGCCGCTTCTTCGCGCTTGAAATTAAGGAACAAGGCGGCGGTCAGGGTGGAGCCGGAACGCGACACGCCCGGAATCAGCGCCCCCACCTGCGCCAAGCCGACAATCAGCGCGTCGCGCAGGCGCATCTCGCCGACCGTACGGCGATGGCGGCAACTCAATTCCGCAATCGCCAGCAATACGCCCATGGCGATACAGGCGTAGCCGATCACGCTCAGGCTGCGCAGCGGCGAGCCGCAGGCGTTCAGCACCGGCGCCAGCGCCAGGCCGGCAATCCCGATCGGGATGGTCGCCAGGACGATCGCCACCCCGAGCCGGAACGACGGGCTGCTGAAATTGCGCTCACGCACCGCCGTGATGCTGCCGACCGTCACCTCGCGCACATCGCGCCAGAAGTAGCTGACGACGGCAGCCAGCGCAGCCAGCTGCATCGCCGCGGAAAACGCCGAGCCGGGATCGTGCCAGCCCAGTATGGCCGGGACGATGCGCATGTGCGCAGTGGAAGAAATCGGCAATAGCTCAGAGATGCCCTGAATTACGCCAAGGATCGCGACCTGCACGTAATCCAGCGATGCAAACCCGATATCGGTACCAGCGGAACATACACCTGCCACAACACTCTCCTGTTCAGGATCAAAATAACGGCCGTTTTAAAATCCGGCCAACTTTTCTGCGGAAGCCCGGTTCAATGCGCCCAATTCACCCAGCCGGTGTAGCCGGTCACGATCACCACCAGGCCAAACACGATCCGGTACCACGCAAACACGGTGAAATCATGGCTGCTGATATAACGCAGCAACCAGCGCACGCACAGGAATGCCGAAACAAACGCGGCAACGGTGCCGATCGAAAATAGCGGGATGTCGGCGGCCGACAGCAGCGCGCGGTCCTTGTACAGCGAATAGATGGTGGCGGCAAACAGCGTTGGAATCGCCAGGAAAAACGAAAACTCGGTGGCGGCCTTGCGCGACAGGCCGAACATCATGCCGCCGATGATCGTGGCGCCGGAACGGCTGGTGCCGGGAATCAGCGCAAACGCCTGGGCAATCCCGATCTTCAATGCATCGAGCGCGCTCATGTCGTCCACCGACTCGACCCGGGCGACACGGTCGCCGCCCTTGTTGCGGCGCTCGACCCACAGGATGATGAAGCCGCCGACGATCAGCGCAATCGCCACCGGCAAAGGCGCAAACAGTTTTTCCTTGATCATCTTGCTGAAAAACAGGCCCAGCAACGCTGCCGGCACGAATGCGATGATCAGGTTGACGACCAGCTTGCGCGCCTTGGGGTCGCTGGTGAGGCCGCGCAGGACCGCGCCGATGCGGGCCCGGTATTCCCAGCACACTGCGAAAATCGCGCCGGCCTGGATAGCAATCTCGAACACTTCGGCTTTTTCCCGCGTGATGTCGGCGGTGAAATCCAGCAAGCTGCCGGCCAGGATCAGGTGGCCGGTTGACGAGATGGGCAGGAATTCGGTGAATCCCTCGACCAGGCCCATGATGAGCACTTTTAACGCAAGAATAATATCCATGTAGTGTGGGAGTTGTAAGAGAAAGGAAATCAAGCGCCGAGGCGAATGATACCGCCCTGGCTGTCATATGGTTGCTGGTGTTTTCTTAAAACCTGCCGGCTATTTTACCGGTTCAAACGTGACCACCAGATTTTCTGCCCGGGTGCCGATCCTGGTCGGCATGAAAGCGACGCCGGCATAACGCAAATCCTCCGGCTTGAAGGTATACAGCGGCAGGTTGGTCAGCAGCTGGCGCGCCAGCAGGTTGCCGATCTGCGTGACTTGGGCAGCGTAGGTATTGTCCAGGCCGTCAAGCACCAGGCTATCCAGCCTTGCCTCCTGCAATGTCACCGCGTTATGCGGGTTATCCAGGAACAGCACGCCCGAGATCGCCATCTTGCCGTTCCACGACTTACCCAGCAGCGGCATGGTCAGGACCACGTCGGTTGTCATGGCCAGGCGGTTCTGTTCGGGCGGCAAGCTGAGCTGGGCCTTGTCGGCGGTTATTTCGAACAGGCCCAGGTAACGCTGGGAAAACGGCAAGCGTTTGTCTACCGATTGCTGCAGTTTGGTCAATGGAAATTCGACATCGCGCGGTCCGATCAGGGCCGCACAGGAAGACAACAGCAGCGTCGCCAGCAAAACCAGCAGCGCCGGCATTTTCGTAACAGGCATGTAATTTTTCATTTGCATTCGGATTTTCCTTATTCTGTCTGCTGACAGACCCTACATGGCGGTCAATCGTTCCAGCGTCGCCAGATAATGCATGGCGTGCGTGCGGGAATTGCCGCACATGTCCAGCGCCGGCTTCAGGCTGGCGCATACCGCGGGACGATCGGGACTGCCGAAAATCCGGCAAAGGTTGGCCTGGTCCAGCTGGATGCAGCGCACGCCAGCCGGCTTGCCGCCGGGCATGCCGGGGATCGGCGACGAAATCGACGGCGCCGTGCAGCAGGCGCCGCAATCGGGACGGCAAGCGATGCTTTGCACGCTCATGCCCTGCCCCCGCCAATCCATGTATTTTTTGCAAACATCCGAAACCTGTAACAACGCCGATTTAACCGAAGGCCAGATTCTACCGGCAATCGCCGCGCATCCTTCAAGTTCCAGTGCGGACGCCAACCTTTCTTGACACTCCAGCGGTTGCCGCTTACATTACTGACTCTTAAGTCAGTAACGAGCAGGCAACTGAGGAAACCAAGGATTCATGAACTGCCCTTTCAGCTCCAAACCCCGTTGGGCAAGACGCAAGGAAGCGCGTCCGCAGGAACTGCTGGCGGCCGCGCTGGACCTGTTCGTCGAACGCGGATTCGCCGCCACCAGGCTGGGCGACGTCGCGGCCCGGGCCGGCGTCTCCAAGGGCACTTTGTACCTGTATTTCGAGAGCAAGGAAGATTTGTTCAAGGCGGTGGTGCGCGAAAACATAGTGCCGGCGCTGGCTGAAGCGGAAGACATCATCGACGGCTACCAGGGGCCCAGCGCCGACCTGTTCCGCGAAATCCTGCTGGGCTGGTGGGAGCACATCGGCGCCACCAAGCTGGCTGGCATCACCAAGCTGCTGATGGCCGAATCGGGCAATTTCCCTGAACTCGCAGCTTTTCACCGCGAAGAAGTCAGCGAACGCGGCGAAGCGATGATCGTGCGCATGCTGCAGCGTGGCATCGAGCGCGGCGAATTCCGTGCGATCGACGTGCGCCAGACCGCCAACGTACTGATTGCGCCGGTGATCATGCTGATGATGTGGCAACAACCGCTCAACCCCTGCCACGTGGAGCCTGTGGATGCCGGCAGTTACCTGGACAGTTTTATCGATCTTTGCCTGCACGGCTTGCTCAGCAAACCGTAGCGCGCCCTGGCTTCAGGATTTACGCCAAACTGTCCCGGCAAGGCGCGACGACGAAGACGGTATGGCGTACGGCTAGGAGGAGTAACGCCGCTGGGGCAGTTTTGCGCAAGTCCTAAGGTTTTGAGGGTGGCCTTTGATAGAATGAGCCCTTTATTTTCACTACCGAGCCTTAACCATGAATATCGAACAAGCCCGCTTCAATATGATCGAACAGCAAATTCGCCCTTGGAACGTGCTGGAACTGGACGTGCTGGAATTGCTGACGGTAGTCCGGCGCGAGGAATTCGTTCCTGCCGCCTACAAGAGCCTGGCGTTTTCCGATACCGAGATCCCGCTGCCGGGTCCGAACGGCGAAAGCATGCTGGCGCCCAAGGTCGAGGCGCGACTGCTGCAGCAAGCTGCCGTGAAGAAACACGAGCAAGTGCTGGAAATCGGCGCCGGTTCGGGTTATATGGCGGCCCTGCTGTGCTACAAGGCAAGGCATGTGACGACGGTTGAAATCGATCCCGAGCTGAAAGCGCTGGCTGAAAAGAACCTGGCTGCCTATGGCATCACCAATGTCGAGGTAATGCTTGGCAACGGCGCCCAGGGCTGGGACCAGGGCGCAAGCAAGACTTACGACGTGATCGTGATTTCCGGCTCGCTGTCGACGCTGCCGGACGCCTTCCTCAAGCAGCTCAATGTCGGCGGCCGGATTGTCACCATCCTGGGCGAAGCGCCGGTGATGTCGGCACAAATCATTACCCGCACTTCGGACAGCAACTACAGCACGGTCCACCTGTTTGAAACCAACGTCAAGCCGCTGCGCGAAGCTGCCGTTCATTCCCACTTCAAATTCTAAGCCCGCCCATGCAACATCTCACCGCTTCAGAACTGGCCGCCTGGATCGCCGACCCGCAACGGCCGGCGCCGCTGCTGCTCGACGTGCGCGAGCCATGGGAATACGAGACCTGCCACATCGCCGCGGCGCAGCTGATGCCGATGCAGACAGTGCCGGCGCGCCTGAACGACCTGGAAGAAGACCAGGCGATCGTCTGCATCTGCCACCATGGCGCGCGCAGCATGCAGGTCGCTGCATTTCTCGAGCGTCACGGATTTTCTGCGGTCAGCAACCTGACCGGCGGCGTCCACGCCTGGGCGCAGCAGGTCGATCCGGCCATGCCGACTTACTAGGGCGCGCTGACCCAGGCCCCGACCCAACCGAACCAGACCACACCTGCCTGCCTGCCGCCACCGTTCCGGAGAGTGTAATGCGCAATACCCTTATGGCCTCGTTGATCGCAAGTGCATTGCTGGCTGCAAATGCACATGCGGTCGATCTGGTACAGACGTATCAGCAAGCGTTGGCCAACGATCCGGTATACACCAGCGCACGTTACGCGCTCAGCGCCAGCAATGAGGCCAGCATCCAGGGCCGCGCCGCCCTGCTGCCGGTGGTCGGCTTCGGCGGCAACTACAGCCGCGCCGGGGAATCCTGGAAAACCGTCACCAACAACTACAGCCTGCAGCTCACCCAGCCGCTGTTCCGTCCTGCGTACTGGCAGCAGTACCAGGAAAGCAAGCTGTCGGTCGCTGCCGGCGAAGTGAAGTTTGCCCAGGCGGTACAGGACCTGATGCTGCGCGTCAGCCAGGCTTACTTTGACACGCTGACGGCGCAAGACGTGCTGGCTACTTTGCAAGCCCAGAAAAGCGCGATTGCCGAGCAGCTGGCCTCCGCCAAGCGCAACTTCGAAGTCGGCACCGCCACCATCACCGACACCAACGAAGCCCAGGCCAGCTACGACCTGGTGATTGCGCAGGAAATCGCCGCCAGCAATAACCTGGAAGTCGCCCGCAACGTGCTGCAGCAGATTATCGGCAAGCCGCCGGCGCCGCTGGCGACCCTGCGTCCCGGCGTCCAGCTGAGCGCGCCGCAGCCGGCGGCGATCGAGAGCTGGGTCAGCAGCGCCGAGGAGCAGAATTTCGGCGTGGTAGGCCAGCAAATTGCGCTTGATAGCGCCAAATACGAAATCAAGAAAAACCGTGCCGGCCATCTGCCGACAGTCGACCTGGTGGCCAGCCGCGCGCACTCCGATGTCAGCGGCAGCCCGATTCCTTTTTATAATATTTCGCAGATGAACAACTCGATCGGCGTGCAGTGGACCATCCCGCTGTATGCCGGCGGCGCCGTCAACAGCAGCGTGCGGCAAGCGGTGGCATTGGAAGACAAGGCGCGCTCGGACCTGGAAAGCGCGCGCCGGAACGCAGCGTTGAACGCACGCCAGGCTTACCTGGGGGTCAACAGCGGCCTGGCCCAGATCAAGGCGTATGAGGCGGCGGAGATTTCCAGCCAGTCGTCGCTGGACTCCAACCGG
The DNA here is from genome assembly GCF_900112135.1 of Collimonas sp. OK412. Classification (GTDB taxonomy): domain Bacteria; phylum Pseudomonadota; class Gammaproteobacteria; order Burkholderiales; family Burkholderiaceae_D; genus Collimonas; species Collimonas rhizosphaerae. The sequence goes on along the minus strand of NZ_FOLC01000008.1, from coordinate 164,062 downwards.
CTGGGTTACCAGGTTGGCGTACGCATCAATATCGATGTGCTGAACGCGCAGCAGCAACTGTTCTCTACCCGCAGGGATCTGGCCAAGGCGCGTTACGATACGCTGATGAATAGCCTGAAACTCAAGTCAGCGGTCGGCACCTTGAAAGAAGAAGACCTGCAGCAGATCAACGCGTTATTGACGCCGGCTGTATATTGAACGGATTCCTGGCGGACCCGGGAACTGCACATCAGGATCAGGCGTCGTTGTTTTTCAGCATGAACGGCGATGTCTTGAACATGTGGATGCAGTTGTCGACTACTTTTGAAACATTGTCGGCGAGATCAAAGCTGTGCGGGCTGAAGGTCCAGTTGCTCAGGATGCCGAACAGCAATCCTTGCACCATGACCGCGGCCATCACCGGATCCAGTTCGCGCGGCAGCTGACCTTTTGCAATCGCGAACCGCAGCAAGCGTTCTATGTCGGTACGGCCTTGCAAGAAACACTCATGCTGGCGGATATAGATAGGATCTTCCGGATCCACCAGCTCGCACTTGTGCAGGACAATTTCAAAAATCTTGCGCGACTGCGGATTGAGCGTCGCTTCCTGCAGGGTGAACAAACATCTGTTGCGGAACTGGTTCAGGGGATCGTGCGCATTTTCGTCTGCGGTCTTTTCGATCATCGCTTCCATCGGCAGGCGCACCCGCTCACACATGGCATCGAATAAATCGCTCTTGTTCTTGAAGTGCCAATAGATAGCTCCGCGCGTCACGTCAGCGGCGCTGGCGACGTCGGCCAGCGTGGTGCGCGCCACGCCGTGCTGGTGAAACACCTCCGCTGCCGCATCCAGGATGCGGCTCCGCGTTTCCAGTGCTTCTTCTTTTGTACTTCTAGCCATTTTAAGCCGACCTCCAAACTGTTACGATATTTTGTGCGCTCGCAGCAAATAATTTATTAGCAATACAGACATAACACATACATTCGTGCATGTATGTATAATAGCAGGATTCCGGCTGTTCCACCCGCTTTCTGGCAAGGCATCCGGTGCAACAAAGCAATTACTTATATATCCTATGTCAATTCCAGAAACAGAGTCACCTGTCAGATCTGCAGTCTTTCCTCAATTACCGTGCGAGAATTTTATGAATTCAGTTAGCTCTATCAGTCGTCTCACGCGTATCACCCTGGCTATCGCGCTCCTGTCCGCTGTTGCCGCCTGCGGCAAGAAGCCGGAAGCCCAAGCGCAACCGCCAGCCGGTGTTTCATTCGTCACCGTCGCCCCGGAACGCCTTGCCCTCACCACGGAATTGCCAGGCCGGCTGGAAGCTACCCGTATCGCCCAGATCGGCGCGCGGGCAGCCGGTATCGTGCTCAAGCGGAATTTCCGCGAAGGCAGCGATGTAAAGGCTGGCCAGACCCTGTACCAGATCGATCCGGCGCCGTTGCAAGCCGCTTACGACAGTGCCCAGGCAACCTTGGCCAAGGCCGAAGCAAACCTGACTACCGCGACCCTGAAGGCACAGCGCTACAAGCCGCTGGTGGACGTCAATGCCGTCAGCAAGCAGGATTACGACGACACCGTTGCCACCCAGAAGCAAGCTGCCGCTGACGTTGCATCCGCCAAGGCTGCACGCCAGACCGCCAGCCTCAACCTCGGCTACGCCACCGTGACCTCGCCGATTTCCGGCCGCATCGGCAAGGCGCTGGTGACCGAAGGCGCACTGGTCGGCCAGGGTGAAGTGACCCAGCTGGCAGTGGTGCAGCAGATCGATCCGATCTACGTCAACCTGACCCAGTCCAGCACCGACATCCTCAAATTGCAGCAGGCAATGAAGAGCGGCCAGCTGGAAAGCGCCGGCGCCGGCCAAGCCAAGGTCACTCTGGTGACTGAAGACGGCCGCACCTACCCGCAAAGCGGCAAGCTGCTGTTTTCCGACCTGACGGTCGACGCCAACACCGGTTCGGTCACCCTGCGCGCTGAATTCCCTAACCCGGACCGCAGCCTGTTGCCTGGCATGTATGTACGCGCCAGGCTCGAGCAGGCAGTCAACGCCTCCGCCCTGACCGTGCCGCAACAGGCAGTCCAGCGCGACCTCAACGGCGCTTCGGTGTTCGTGATCGGCGCTGACAATAAAGTGGCCGTACGGCCGGTAATCGCCGATGTCGCACAAGGCGACAAATGGATCGTTGCCGAAGGCCTGAAAGCCGGCGACAAGGTGATCGTTGACGGCTTGCAAAAGGTGAAGCCAGGCGCGCCGGTCAATCCGTCGCCATGGAAGCCTAATGCTGCTCCGGCAGCTACAGCCGCACCCGCTGCAGCGGCCGGCGCCAGCGCCAGCGCGGCAGCTGCCTCAGCTGCTACATCTACCGCTAAATAAGGAGCCTATCAATGGGCAAGTTTTTCATCGACCGCCCCGTATTTGCGTGGGTGCTCGCCATCTTCATCCTGCTCGGGGGTGCTTTGGCGATCACGCAATTACCGGTGGCGCAGTATCCTTCGATTGCACCGCCGACGATTGTAGTTAACGCCACCTACCCTGGCGCAACTGCACAAACCCTCGACGATAGCGTTACCAGCCTGATTGAACAGGAAATGAACGGCGCCGACGGTTTGCAATATATCGAGTCGCAAAGCCAGGCTAACGGCACGGTAGCCATCACCGTGACGTTTTCGCCTGAAACCAATGCCGACCTGGCAGCAGTGGACGTGCAAAACCGCTTGAAGCGGGTAGAAGCTCGCCTGCCGGCGGCAGTCACGCAACAGGGTGTGCAAGTGACCAAGTCGCGCAGCAACTTCCTGATGTTTATCGGCCTGTCTTCAAGTGACGGCAAGCTCGACCCGATTGCACTCGGCGATTACCTGTCGCGCAACGTGCTGAACGAAATCAAGCGCGTGCCGGGCGTTGGCCAGGCCCAGCTGTTCGGTACTGAACGCGCCATGCGGATTTGGATTGATCCAGCCAAACTGGTTGGTCTCAATCTGACGCCAGGCGACGTCACGACTGCAATCACTGCACAAAATGCTTTGGTCGCAGGCGGCACCATCGGCGATTTGCCTAGCCCTGGCACTCAGCAGATTTCCGCCACCGTGGTTGTCACCGGCCAGCTGAATACGGTTGAACAGTTCGGCAATATCCAGTTGCGCGCCAATGCGGATGGATCGGTGGTACGTTTGCGCGACGTTGCGCGTATTGAAATCGGTGGCCAGTCTTATGCGACAGCCGGCCGGCTGGACGGCAAGCCGACTTCCTTCGTCGGCGTGCAGTTGTCGCCAACTGCCAATGCGCTGGGCACCGCTACCGCAGTCCATGCCAAGATGGCTGAGCTGTCGAAGTATTTCCCGCCCGGCGTCACATACACCATTCCTTACGACACCTCGAAATTCGTCAAGATTTCGATCGAAGAAGTGGTCAAGACCTTGGTAGAGGCGATCATCCTGGTGTTCCTGGTGATGTACCTGTTCCTGCAAAACATCCGCTACACCCTGATCCCGACCGTGGTTGTGCCGGTGGCCCTGATGGGTACTTTCGCCACGCTGCTGCTGTTCGGCTTCTCGATCAACGTCCTGACCATGTTCGGCATGGTATTGGCGATCGGTATCCTGATCGACGATGCGATCGTGGTAGTGGAAAACGTCGAGCGCATCATGAGCGAAGAAGGTTTGTCGCCGCGCGATGCAACCCGCAAGGCGATGGGCCAGATCACCGGCGCGCTGATCGGTATCACCCTGGTGCTGATCGCGGTGTTCATCCCGATGGCGTTCTTCAGCGGCGCGGTTGGCGCGATTTACCGCCAGTTCTCGCTGTCGATGGTCGCTTCGATGGTGTTCTCGGTGCTGATGGCGTTCACACTGACACCGGCGCTGTGCGCCACCATCCTGAAACCGGTGGAAGCTGGACATCACCACGAGAAGAAGGGTTTCTTCGGCTGGTTCAACCGCAAGTTCAACGCGACCACCAACGGCTATCAAGGCGTTATCGCCAAGATGCTGACCAAGACCGGCCGTTACCTGCTGATATATGGCGCGATCCTGATAGGCGTCGGTTTGCTGTATGCCCGCTTGCCGGCGTCGTTCCTGCCGGCCGAGGACCAGGGCTACATCATCACCAACGTGCAATTGCCTTCCGGCGCCAGCACCAACCGCACCTTGGAAGTCATCAAGACGATTGAAGACTACTATTCGAAATTGCCTGGTGTGGCCCATGTGGTTGCCATTACCGGGTTCAGTTTCTCGGGCAACGGTCAGAATGCCGGCCTGGTGTTCACACCGCTCAAGGACTGGAGCGAACGTGGTCCGGATCAGTCGGCCGACGCAATCGCCGGCAAGGCATTCGGCGTGTTCACGCAAATCAAGGACGCCATCGTCTATCCTTTGAATCCCCCGCCGATTCCAGAACTGGGCAACGCCACAGGCTTTACCTTCCGCCTGCAAGACCGTTCGGGACAAGGGCATGCCGCGCTAACCGCAGCGCGTAACCAAATGCTGGGCATGGCATCGCAAAGCAAGATCCTGGCTGGAGTTCGTCCTGAAGGCCTGGAAGATGCACCGCAGCTGCAGCTCGATATCGACCGCGACAAGGCTAATGCCCTGGGTGTTTCGTTCAACGCCATCAACAGCGCGCTGTCGACCGCGCTTGGCTCTTCCTACGTAAATGACTTCCCTAACCAGGGCCGTCAACAACGGGTAATCGTGCAAGCCGATGCACCGCAACGGCTGCAACCGGAAGACCTGGCCAGGTTGTATGTCAAGAACACCCAAGGAACCATGGTGCCGTTCTCGTCATTCACCAGCTCGCACTGGACTAACGGTCCGGTACAGCTGACGCGCTATAACGGCTATCCGGCGATGAAAATCTCCGGTGGCGCATCACCTGGCCACAGCACAGGTGAAGCGATGGACGAGATGGAAGCGTTGACCGCGAAACTCCCTCCCGGCTTCGGCTTTGAATGGACCGGCCAGTCGCTGGAAGAAAAGACTTCAGGCTCGCAAGCACCGATGCTTTACGCATTGTCGCTGCTGGCGGTGTTCCTGGTGTTGGCAGCATTGTACGAAAGCACTTCCATCCCGCTGGCAGTGATGCTGGTGGTACCGCTGGGGATTCTCGGCGCATTGCTGGGCGTAACCTTGCGCGGCATGCCTAACGACGTCTACTTCAAGGTCGGGATGATTACCGTGGTCGGCTTGTCGGCGAAGAACGCGATTCTGATTATCGAATTCGCTAAAGACCTGCAGGCGCAAGGCAAGGGCCTGATCGAAGCGACGCTGGAAGCTGTGCATCTGCGGTTCCGGCCGATTCTGATGACCTCGTTCGCTTTCATCCTGGGCGTGTTGCCGCTGGCGATCAAGACCGGCGCCGGTTCAGGCAGCCAACGCGCAATCGGTACCGGCGTGATGGGCGGCATGATCACAGCGACGGCCTTGGCGGTATTCCTGGTGCCAGTGTTCTTCGTGGTGGTGCGCAAACTATTCAAAGGCAGCGAACGCCAACGCAAGCTGCATGCGGCCAATCAGAAAATAGATGTGGAGAATCAGCATGTTTAATATGGCAATTACGGCGTACTTACCCAAGCAACTGACCGGCGCCCTGCTCTTGGCAGGGGTCCTCTCGGGTTGCACCATGGCGCCGACCTACGTACGGCCGGAAGCGCCGGTGGCCGGCAGCTATCCGGCTGCCGCCGACGGCCAGGCGCAGCTGGATGCGGCGGCGCTCGGCTGGCGCCAGTTTTTCCCGGACCAGCGGCTGCAGGCGCTGATCGCCTCGGCGCTTGAAAACAACCGTGACCTGCGCACCGCTGCCTTGAACATCGAGCAGGCGCGCGCGCAGTACGACATCACGGCGGCCGACGCCTTGCCCAACTTCGACGGCAATTTCAGCCGCACCCGCGGCCGTACCGCCACGTACCAGCTGGTGCCGGGCCAGAACGCGGTTGGCACCGCTTACCAGGTCGGCTTGAACATGACCTCGTTCGAGCTGGACTTTTTCGGCCGCGTGCGCAGCTTGAAAGATGCCGCCCTGGCCAGCTACCTGGCGACCGAAGAAGCACGCCAGGCGGCGCAGATCAGCCTGATCTCGCAAGTTGCCCAGGCTTACCTGACCGAGCAGTCGTATGCCGAGCAGCAAAGGCTGGCGCAGCAGACCCTGGACAGCCGCCTGGACGACTACAAGCTGGACAAGATGCGTTTTGATGTCGGCGCCTCGTCGGAACTCGACCTGCGCAACTCCGAAACGCTGGTGCAGTCTGCCCGCGTATCGCTGGCGACGCTGGTGCGCCAGCGCGGCCAGGCCACCAACGCCTTGGTTCTGCTGGTCGGCAAGCCGTTAGGCGACCTGCCCGCGCCGCAATCGCTGTCGGATGAGCAAATCGTCACCGAGATCCCGGCCGGCCTGCCTTCCGATCTGTTGAACCGCCGTCCCGATATCCGTGAAGCGGAGCAGCAGCTGCGTTCCGCCAACGCCAATATCGGTGCGGCGCGCGCCGCCTTCTTCCCGACCATCTCGCTGACGGCGGGAATCGGCAATGCGAGCACATCGCTGGGCAGCCTGTTCTCGGCCGGCAGCCGCACCTGGTCGTTCGTGCCGCAGCTGACGCTGCCGATTTTCGAGGGCGGCCGCAACCGCGCCAACCTGTCGCTGAGCGAGATCCGCAAGAACCTGGCGATTGCCAGCTACGAGAAAACCATCCAGAGCGCATTCCGGGAAGTTGCCGATGCACTGGTTGCCCGTGGCACGCTGGAAGAACAGCTGGCAGCCCAGGATGCCTTCCTCAAGGCGCAGGAACAGCGGGTGAAGTTGACCGAACTGCGCTACAAGAACGGCATCGCCAGTTCGACCGACCGCCTGAATGCGCAGCGTGACCTGTTCTCGGCGCAGCAGTCCCTGATCCAGACGCGGCAGCTGCGCCTGAACAATGCGATCGACCTGTACCGGTCGCTGGGTGGCGGTTTGAATGAAAATACCGTGGTGGCGGCGACGAAATAACCGTCCTGGGCTTGAGTCCTGCAAAACGCCGCACTTGTGCGGCGTTTTTTTTACCATTACAGTTTGTCTCTGCCCCCAATATGGATTGAAATAGATTCCCCATGAAGAAAACCATCATCCTGACCGGAGCCACCGGATATATTGGCTCTCATACCTGGTGCGCCTTGCTTGAGGCCGGGTATGACGTGATCGGCCTGGATAATTTCTGCAACAGCAGCATGGAAGTGATTGGACGCATTTCTGCGATTACCCAGTCAACACTGAATTTTATTGAAGGCGACGTACGGGATGCATCCCTGCTCGACTCCATTTTCCAGCAGCATAAAATCGACGCAGCCATTCATTTTGCCGCACTGAAGGCAGTGGGAGAATCGGTAGAAAAGCCATTGACCTACTACGACACCAATTTGAACGGCTTGTTGAATTTATGTTCGGTGATGGCACGGCATAGCGTAAAAACACTGGTATTCAGCTCATCGGCCACGGTCTACGGCGACCCCGATTCAGTACCGATCAAAGAGGACGCGCCTTTACGGACAACCAGTCCATATGGCCAGACAAAATTGATGGGCGAGCAAATCCTGCGCGATCTCGAACATTCGGATCGTGACTGGAAAATAGGATATTTGCGCTATTTCAATCCGGTCGGCGCACACAAGAGCGGGTTGATCGGTGAAAATCCGCGCGGCGTTCCAAATAATTTGATGCCTTATGTCGCGCAGGTTGCAGTGGGCAAACTGGAGAAATTACGCATATATGGCGGTGATTACCCTACCCAGGATGGCACCGGCGTGCGCGACTATATCCATGTAATGGACCTGGCGGAGGGGCATGTATCGGCGGTATCGCATCTGCTTGATGACGGTGCATCCGGCAATGGATCGTTCACCGTGAATCTTGGCGCTGGACATGGGATCAGCGTCCTTGAGGTAATTCACGCTTATGAAAAAGCATGCGGGCGCCCGATTCCCTATGAAATTGTGCCAAGACGCTCGGGTGACGTCGCCGCCTACTACGCAGATCCGTCTTTAGCCTCGGAAATCCTCGACTGGCGGGCCACACGAGGACTGGATGTCATATGCAGCGACTCATGGCGCTGGCAAAACATGAATCCAGACGGCATATGAATCCGGGCAGATTAAGATAGCTGCCCCTGTTCCGCCAGGATTTTTTTACGCTTGATGATATACGTCAGGAAAAACGCAATGCTCAAGGCATAGTAAGGATAGATTTCCCACCATAAAAATATGACATCCACCAGCCCCAGGACGATAAAACCAAGACAGAGCGCTACTCCCATCCCGGCCGTATATCGAACCTCATGGTCATCATTGCGTATATCGCGTAAAAAATAATATGCCGGCACAAAATACAATGCCAATAATGCAAACAGCCCGAATAATCCCAGCCTGGACATCATGAATAATATTTCGTTATGGGAATGCGGAAAACCTGCTGCGACCGGCGTAATGACATTTCTCTCCGACAACTCTTCCAATGCTTTCGGGAATCCTTCTACCCCGACTCCGAAAATCGGGTGTTCTGTAAACAGCACCCAGGATCCTCGCCATAGCTGAAGACGGATGCCGAGAGAAGTGTCGACATTTTCTCCCCCGGAATACTGGGTCATATCGCTTTCGGCAACAGATACTCGCTCTTTGACAATTTGACCGTAGTGGGCGACGGCGCCAATTAATATTATAAAAAAAACTACGACAGATAATTTATAACTGGTGCGGATGTTTTTGGTTACCAGGCAGGCAAGCGCAATAAAAACCGGTATCGTCAGCCAGACCCCGCGTGATTGCGATAAATAGGCGACATACAAACTGGTACAAAGCGCTGCAATTTTGAATAATATGGCCAGCTTATTGCCAGGCTTGTTCCACGCGATCGAAAATACCGAGAATACCCCCAGCAACAGGGCCATTTCGGAAAAAATGATGATGGGAATGAAATCTGTTCCATAACGCGTGGCTCCGCCGTCCGTAAGGATATAGATTTTGACAACTGCCAGAAATGCGCCTATGACCAGGGCCCATTGCACATGTTTCATGTACCTGATCGGCAAGAACGAGAGAATCCAGAAAATCAAGGCAAACACCGCAAGCCGAAGTAGCGGGTCATAAGTCCTGCCCGCGAAGTGACCGGATGCAAGCTGGTTAGCAAATACCGCAACCAAAGGAGCGCACATTGCCAGGCAAAGCGGCCAATAGCCTTTCATCACCTGGCCAAATGATTTATCGTCCGGATATCTTCTGGAGGCAAGCAAAATCAGGCTGCACAATAACAATAAGGCAAAAAGCACACCGGCCGCACGATCTACAACCAATGCCAATGTATAAAAAGCTATGACGATGGAAGCAATCAACAATTTCACGTAACGCAAGTATTTCTCCGATTTGCAAATGTTATAGCGCTTAGAAATAAATACATCGCCATATTATTCCGACAACTGAAATTTAGACCCGGTTTCAAATTAATGCTATTTTAGTTTCCTAAAAACACGCATGAAGGCATAAACAGGATATTTATGGTCAGGTGTATTTTTTTACATTATTCATGAATCTTAGCCATAAATATTTCGCATGCCATCCGATTCCCTCAACGATCCTGTGCTGCTTGATCAGGAATTTCGAAAACAACTTTAATTCCCTGACACTTTTCGGAGGGTCCAGCGGCATGTCGGCCCAGGAAGACATTGACTGGTATTCGACGAATATCGACCTGGCTTCATGCAGGCACCAGGATTGCCAAGGCTTTACCGGGCCTGTGAAATGCATGAACACAAACGGCTTCGTCACATTCAGGCGCGTGCCGCCCTTGCTGAGAAAATCCACCAGGTGATAGCGGTAATTCCATTTGTCATCAATGTATTTTGCACGTCCATTGAGTACGGCATTCAACGCATCCTGGTCGGCGAAACGCAATTCTTGGGTTGAAAGAACCGTGAGCGCCTTGTTTTGCGTATCGTTCGCCACCCAATTATTGACGTCAATGTACATTACGCCAGCATTGAAATATTCATGATGCTGCAGATGTAATGCCGCAACCTGCGTCTTTACCGTAGTTTCAAGCTCATCGTGTACAACTGCGGCAATGCAGTCGTTCATTTCAATCGGCAATAACTCGTCAATTTTCCCCATGCACAGGATGTCTGCATCAAGATACAGGACCTTGCCGGCGATCCCTTGCATTAAATTGGGGATCAATATCCGGATAAATGTGCCAAGCGGGTGTTGCGAAAAACAAGGAAATTGAGAGAATTCAGACAATATATCCGTGTGCAGGATATGAATTATTATGGAAATATTGTGGCTGGCTTCCAATTCCTGCAACCGGCGCCGGCTGTCATCGGTAATCGAAAAAGCAAACACATGGAAAATGAAAACCACATCAGGATTGTTTTTAACAATAGAGGTAATATTGACGCCCATGCCTCGAAAATAATTAGTATCAACACCGAAGGCCACGTGCACAGCATTGGGGTTGAGAACATTATCTGAAGCAGAGTTACAAGATGTGTTGATACTCAATTGCAATCCTTACTGACTTATAATATATGCATCATCAAGCTTCAAGGATAGAAACTCAATCGAGCGGAGTTTGTAAAAAAGCACATGTCGGAACGCAAGCTCTTGAGGCCGCTTTTTTTGCGAAATAGCGAAGGATAGCAAACTTGGGTTCCTCATGTCATTAAAACCCCCTATATAAATCAATAACTTACAAATCGGTACAAACCCTTACAAATCCGATTGCTTTTCCAAAATTTGAGCTGGTTCAAGGTTGCACAGTTCCGATTTGCCCGGAAAAATCCTGCCGTTCCCCTACCAGAGCAACCCCAGCCATTCGTGCAACGCATATCCGCTGTAACGCATGCCTTCGCCAGACGGCAAGAAACTTAGCAGGGTAAACCGGTCCCGGCTGAGGAATACGGTTGGAGCAGCAACCACCTGCAGCCCCGTTTGAGCGAACAACAATTGCGCGCGGGGCATGTGCACGGCATCAGTCACCAGAATGATCTTTTGGACTTTCGCTTGCCGTAAAATCTGAGCGGAGAATTTTGCATTTTGCTTGGTATCGTCAGATGCCTCTTCAAGCCATTTGACCGGCGTCGCAAAATCGTCCCTCAGGCTTTTTGCCATGACGGCCGCCTCCGATATCCTGGAACCGTCAGGCGTGCCGCCCGACAGCAGTATCGGCAGCCCGGTCCGGCGCTGCAATTTGGCGCCGTAGCGCAAGCGCGCCAGGGTCCAATAATTTGGCGTATCGCCGCCGTCGTATTCCGGCGCATTTGCCAGCCTGCCTCCACCCAATATGACGATGGCTTGCGCGCCGTCGGCTGCGCCCGCCGCCAGCGGCAGAGCGCGCTGCTCCAGCGGCGCCACCAGCAACAAAGCCCCGGCCTTGCTGCTGAGCACTACCAGCAGCAGCAATGACCCCAGGCTGAGCGCCATGCCGATGCGCGGGAAAACGCGCCGCAGCAGCATGCCCGCAATACACAGCAAGATCAGGTTGGTTGGCAGGAGCAGCAGCGCGCTGACCACTTTGGTGACGATAAAAGATGCATGCATGGTTGACAGGCAAGGTCAGATAAACGGCGCCAGCAAGGCCATGGTGCGCGCGGTGGCGCCTCGATGCAGCTGCGCGAAATGGATGGCTTGCTCGCCCATCGCCTGGCGTTGCGGGCCGGCCTGCAACAGTTGCAGGGCGGTGTCCAGCATCTGGCCGACGTCGCTCACCCGTTGCGCTGCGCCGGCCGCAATGGCTTGTTCGGTGATGTCTGAAAAATTGAAAGTATGGGGTCCGATCAAGACCGGCTTGCCGACTGCAAATGCCTCGATCAGGTTTTGCCCGCCCATCGGCAGCAGGCTGCCGCCGATGAACGCCACGTCGCAGGCAGCGTAATAGGCGAACATTTCTCCCATCGAATCGCCGACCAGCACCTTCACCTGCGGCGGCACTGGCTGCCCGCCGAGGCGGGTGCGGCGCAGCGGCGGCAAGCCCTTCGCTGTGGCCATGGCGGCCACTTCGTCGAAACGCTGCGGATGGCGCGGGACAATGATGGTCAGCAAATTGGCGTAGGCAGTGTCCTGGCTGCGCTTGAACAAGGCTTCCAGGATCAGTTCCTCTTCACCGTCGCGCGTGCTGGCGCACAGCAGCACCGGGCGGCTGCCGATCTGCTCCCGCATTGCGGCGCCGACCGCCAGCAAGGCCGGAGCCGGCGTGACGTCGAATTTCAGGTTGCCGGTCACCTGTACATTGTCGCCACCGAGTTGCCGCAAGCGTGCAGCATCCGCTTCGGTCTGCGCGCCGACACAAGACATGCCGCTGGCAGCTTCGGTCATCAAGGTGGAAAAACGCTTGCCGCGACGCAGGGAGCGCTCCGACAGGCGCGCGTTGGCCAGCACCACCGGCACCTTGCGGCGCCCGCACTGGACGATCAGGTTCGGCCACACTTCAGTTTCCATCAGCACGCACAATACCGGTGAAAAATGGCGCAGGAAGCGGCCGGCCATCCAGCCGGTATCGTAAGGAAGAAAACATTGCAGCACGCGCGGCGATTTGCCGAACAAGGCTTGTCCCGTGGCGCGGCCGGTCGCGGTCATGTGCGTCAGCAGGACCGCGTGTTCCGGATAGGCATCGAGCAGCGCCGCTATCAAGGGTTCGGCAGCGCGCGTTTCACCTACCGAAACCGCATGCACCCAAAGAAATTTGCGCGACGCCGGCGCCGGCGCGATGGGCGGGTAAAAGCCGATGCGCTCCGCCACATGCTGGCGGTAGCCGGGCTCCTTGCCGCCGCGGCGCCACAAACGCAGCAATACCAGGGGCATCGCCAGCCACCATACTGCGGAATACAACAGACGAATGCGCCAGGCCCGCCCCGCATCAAAACCCGATGCAGCCTTCATTCGGTCAGCGCACGGCCGGTCAGGCGGCGCAGGATCGCCAGCGGGCTGGCGCCGGGATCGTATTGCTTGGCTGCCGGCAGGTGCAAGGTCTGCTCCATCATGTATTGGCCAGCCATCACCGCATGCGGCGTCTGGTCGGAAAAACATACCCATACCGAGCCCGCGGCAAACGGCTGCGTCACCTGCGGGCCGTCTTTCTGATAGGCCGGATCCGACTTCATGGCGTCATGCAGCTGCAGCATCAGGTGATCGTATTCGCTGCGCAGCGACTTGGTGACATGCAAGGCATGCAACGCCTGCGCTTGCCAGCGCGAATAAGCTTTTACCCTGGGCAAAAAGCGTTGCGCCACATCTTCAAAAGGTTCGCCGACACGCCATATGCGCGGCACGCCGTCCGGATTGACGTTGGCGAATACGCGCAAGATGCGCTCACCGTAATTAGGGCGCGACGGAAAAGCGTCGACGTGCAAGCGGCGGTCATCGGCACGCCACGACTGTGCGCGGGTTTCCACCTGCATCGGCCGATAGCTGGTGGGCGCCATGCGCAATTCGCTGCGGCTGTCGGCGTAGGCCGGAAGCAAAGAGTGGATCAGCTGCTGCGCTTGCGCCCGGAAACGTCCGATCATGCTGGCCAACGCCTCTTGATCGGCAGCGTCGCCCAGCGCTCCCTTCAGCTTGCCGTTGGCGTCCAGGCTGATATTGCGGCTCTTGGGATCGCGGATCGCAGGCGTCAGGAAGCGCCGTTCGTCGGCCGTGAAGCTGAAGCTGAGATGCGGGAAATACAGGACTTTTCCGGCCTCAAGCGCGGAAATCCAGGCCGAGTTCGGGGTGCTGACCTGCCAGTCGGCAATGTCGATTTCGAGAATTTGTTGTTCCATGGCCGTATTATGCCGTGTTGCCATGGCGGCGGGAAGCCAGCTAGCAAGCAAACCAATTGAAGCATTCAATTCCATTGATCGAATCGGATGCAGTTCGGACTGGATTTACCAGGACGCATTGCATATCAATACAAATCGGATTTACATAAAAACAAGACTGGCACCTAATTCAATGAATTTTATGATGCTCACTGATGCCGGATCTAACAGCTATCGGGAAATTCTTGTTAACGAATAAGTTAATACAATATGATACAAAATAATATGTAAAATTCCATGCAATTTCGTTCATTTTCACCGAAAATCATATAAACAATGGTTATAAATATTTACATTACAATCTTCTATGCCTTTAATTTCCTTCCACATTAGGCAAGATATGTTTCGAATCAAAGAATTTTTTAATTACTATCCAATATCTATACTTCTTATTTCCTTACTTTTTTTAATAAAAACACTTTATCTCTCATTTTTTATAACACCATTTTCTGGCATTCCAGATGAGATAGGACATTTCGCATATGTTCAGGATATTGCAAATGGAAAAGGCATTCCAGTTTTAAGCATTTCGTCAGACAACAAGTCAGTTATTGGTGCTGACATCATGGGGTATATTGAAAATACTACCAACGCACGACCCGCATATAATTGGATTGCACAACACCCTCCCATATATTACTTCATTGCGGCAATTCCTTTAAAAATAGGAAATTGGTTAACTAATGATATTAATATTCTTTATCGATTGCCTCGTATAGTTTCGTCGTTATCTGGCGCGTTACTTTTACTCGTATTATTTAGTACTTTCAGAACCGCAGGATTAGATTCCTCACGCGCCACAACAATCGCCGCTGCAGTTGGGTTCATCCCAATGATTTCACATTTATCCTCCGGAACCAATCACGATATATCTCTTTTTCTTTTTTGTGCTCTGGCTACTTATTTTTTTACTCGTTATATCATTCATCGCCAAATTCGAGATTGTTATTGGTCGGCGGTATGGCTTGCAGTGGCGGCTGGAACAAAAATAATGACTCCTTGGGCCTTATTGGCTCCAATGATATTTATTTTCACTTTAGAAATTTCAGAACCAAAACGATTTAAGCATATATTAAAACTATCTTTAATATCGACATCCACAATCATGGCCTGGATGGTGCGAAATACTATATATTTTGGAAACCCTCTTTATACATCTGGCACTGATAGGAAACCAGGGTTGGATGTCCCGTTGCAACAAAATTTTTTGGACTTTATTCAAACCCAATCAGTATTTGACCGTACCATTCAATGGTTTTACGGCATGTTTGGACATCTTGGACCAGGTTCAGAAGATTTTTTTCTTGAATATGACAAATTCCCACGTCATATAAAATTCAGCATAATCGCAGCTGATGGTTTCTCATATAGTAGTTTCCTATTATTGTTATCAATCACAGCATGTATATGTACGATCTATATTTCAATACTTCTATGGAACATATATCATGAAAAATCAAAGCAATTTAAAAATAATTCATTGATATCATGGATAAATGCTTGTTTAAATAAAGACTATTATAAATTTCCTTTATTGGCGATTTTTTTTCTGACAGCGATTTTTTTTGCGGCTTTTCTAATGCTTACTGGAGCCACCAGTTTGAATTTCATTTCATTTCTTCCAGTATCAATATCAATTTTTTTGGGAATTTCTGCAATTCCCATGATCTTTTACACAACAGATAATGTCGACAGAATTGCTTTATATGGTTTCATAATTACATTATTTTTTGGTTCTATTTTCTTATATCACATTTACAGTGGTTTCCTTATAGATGGATCTGTTCCAGCACTTCAAGGAAGATATTTTTACCCAATTATTCCATTAGCTACCTTATCCGTATCAATTGCATTATCGCGATTGAAAGTTTCACGAATATTAATCAATAGCGCAGTTGTATTTTTGGCATGCTCAGAGCTTTATGTATTTATCGATCAAGTCATTCCGTTTTATTTAAAATATTATCCATGAAATTTTCAAAATCAATAGTTTGTCTATTTTTATTGCTAATATTTTTCCCAATTTTTATTCTAACTTCGCTTAGTGATTTTTATTCAAATAAATATAGATACTCTATCGTTCCATTTCCTAAAATTACGCAACATATTCAAACTGGGGAATTAATATCTGGATTTCGTTTAGAACAACCTGTTAATTGGAATGCAGAAAAAAATTTATCAAAACTCCCTGAATTTGGAACATTATGCATTAATCTTTTACTTGCAAATTATATGGATAGAGAAAATACTGGAATTATTTCCCTAAGCCTTCGTACGGAATCTTTTTCACGAAAGATATTTTTAAATGTGAAAGCCGTGCGAAACAATTCAAACCAGCAATTTTGCTATTCCAATATTTCGCTAAATGATGTCATATATAAGCCGGCCGCACTCCTTTTAGAAGGAGTAGATAGTCCACCAAACAAGGCAATTACAGCTTGGATGACATCAGATACGGCACAGGGAGAGGCGCGCCGGCAGGGGATTATTTTGGAAAAAAGCCTCATATTTTCTATTGATGCAATAATTAAATCAAATCAAAAACGCATGCACAGCATTATTCTAACAATTTTATGTTTTTTGAGCATTTTGATATTATTTTTGCCGATAAAATCAAATGATCCATAAAAATCAATACATATCACTTATGATTATTGCAATAATGCCAAATACTACTCTCAGAAGCGGCAAATATATAGGCGGCAGAATCAATTGAAACTCATTATTCAAATCCCTTGCTATAACGAAGCAGGAACCTTGGCTATTGCGCTTGCCGCTTTACCCAGAAAGGTCCCCGGCTTTGACAGTGTCGAATGGTTGATCGTTGACGATGGTAGCAACGACGACACTATTAAAGTAGCCCGAAAAAACGGTGTCGATCATGTAGTGCGCCACACTCGCAATCAAGGCCTAGCGCGCGCCTTCATGACCGGACTCGAGGCCAGTCTGCATCTGAAAGCGGACGTTATTGTCAACACCGACGCCGATAATCAGTACAACGCGAACGACATTCCCGCACTTACCGCACCTATTGTTGCCAAGCAAGCCGATATTGTGGTCGGCGCACGTCCGATTGATGCAATTGAACACTTTTCCCCGTGGAAAAAAATGTTGCAAAAATTGGGTAGCTGGGTGGTCCGCGTTGCCAGCAAAACCGACATCCCGGACGCCACCAGCGGCTTCCGCGCCATTAGCCGCACTGCCGCCCAAAACCTGACTGTTTTCAGCAGTTATACCTACACATTGGAAACCATCATCCAGGCCGGACAGAAAAACATGAGCATCATCTCCGTACCGATTCGGGTCAATGAAGACTTGCGACCATCACGTCTGGTCAAAAGCATCTCATCGTATGTAGCGCGAAGCATCGTCACCATCGTACGGATTTTTATCATCTATCGTCCTTTTCGCTTCTTTGGATCGATCGGCGCCATGCTATTCGGCGCCGGCCTGTTGATTGGTTTGCGCTTCATGTGGAAATACTTCGGCGGAGAAGGTGGCGGTCACATACAGTCGCTGATTCTCGCCGCCGTCTTGTTGGTAATGGGATTTCAGACCTTGCTGGTAGCTTTTTTGGCGGATCTGCTGGCGGCTAATCGTAAGCTGACCGAAGACGTGCGCTTTCGGCTACGGGATGACAAAGGTGTAAACGCAGTATTGGATCATTCTATTGATCACGATATACAGTCAACGCCCGGTGTCATGACTTCGTTGTTTAAGCAGAGTCGATGAAAATCGTTTTGTGGGGTACTTACGATACTGGCAAGCCACGGGTAAGGCTGCTACGCGATGGGATACGGGAAAACGGCTTTGAATTGATCGAATGCCATACAGATATCTGGAGTGGGATTGAAGACAAAAGCCAGGTCAGCAGCATTTTCGGCAAGCTTGCTTTGATGCTCCACCTCTTTTTTTCCTATCCCTCCCTGATCTGGCGATATCTGCGCTTACCCGCCCATGATCTTGTTCTGGTCAGCTATCCAGGTTTGCTCGATGTCTTAGTCATCCGCTGCTTCGCCTGGTTAAGGCGCGTGCCTGTCGCATGGGATATATTTATATCAACCTACGATACAGTCGTTGATGACCGGCGTTTACTCGGTGTCCGCCATCCGGTTGCTCGCATGCTATGGTGGCTGGAGTGGCTCGCCGTCAGGGTGGCCAACGGAATCTTCATGGATACCGAAGCACACGCCAGACGCTTGGAAGGACTCTTTCGTTTACGTGACGGCGAATGCGGTATGGTATGGGTGGGCGTGGAAACAGAGAAATTCCCTTCATCACCGACAACATTCCGTAAGCCCGGAAAGCCCTTTCAGGTACTGTTCTATGGTCAGTTTATTCCATTGCATGGGATCGAATATATTGTAGAGGCAGCTAGTTTACTGCGTGATGAAGAAATAGATTGGATATTAATTGGAAAGGGACAAGAAACACTACACATCCGCCAAATGCTCGCAAATTTATCATTACCTCGCCTACACTGGCTTGAATGGGTTGATTACCC
This sequence comes from Collimonas sp. OK412, assembly GCF_900112135.1. Lineage (GTDB taxonomy): Bacteria > Pseudomonadota > Gammaproteobacteria > Burkholderiales > Burkholderiaceae_D > Collimonas > Collimonas rhizosphaerae. The sequence continues at coordinate 145,767 of NZ_FOLC01000008.1, read as the reverse complement.
GAATTTGATAACTTGGATTCAGCAAGCGGATATCTGTCTTGGCATTTTTGGCTGCTCGGAAAAGGCTGCCAATGTGATTCCGAACAAGGTTTATCAGATTATTGCGGCACAAAAACCATTGATTACCCGAGACTCCCCTGCAATTCGGGAGCTATTACAGCACCGTCCTCCGTGCGTCGCCCTAATCCCGGCAGGCAATGGCGTTGCGCTGGCGCATGCGGTGAAGTCGCATGCGGATATATCAACAAATTACAACCCGCTCCACTGCCACTCCAACTTGGCAAACAGGATAGACGCTGCAGCAATCGGGATTCAGTTCCGTCAATGGCTGCTAACAAAAGAAGATTTCAAAACCAATAATGAAAATTGATCCGATACTTGGACCAGCAGTACCAGAACTGGGTTGGGTTCCCGCACCGCGCTATCTGATGCGGCGCGCGCGAATCCTGCAATTGATGAACAAAATGCCGCCCGGACGGCTACTGGAAGTCGGTCCAGGAGCCGCAGCTTTGCTGGTCGAGTTGTCCCAAAATGGATTCCAGTGTGAAGCGCTGGAGCTTTCTGCCGAAGCTCGTACATTATCGCAATCGGTAATCGATAAATTCGGCCAGGACATTCCGCTTCATGAGATACCCTGTGGGCAATGGCAAAACTGTTTTGACGCATTATGCGCCTTCGACGTGTTGGAGCATATCGAGGATGACCAGCAGGTATTGGCCCAGTGGGTATCGTGGATCAAACCAGGCGGCCAATTATTGTTGTCCGTGCCGGCTCACATGAAGTTATGGCGCGCTGGCGACAATTGGGCCGGACATTTCCGACGATATGAACGCGAATCATTGATAAAGCTGCTGCAGAATGCTGGACTGGAAGTAGAAATATTCGAATGCTATGGATTTCCGCTCACGAACCTGACTGAATGGATAAGCGCGCCCATTTATGCGCGTCGTATATACAATAATGCTCAGAACGAAGCTGTAAACCGCAAACAAAATAATGATCGAAGCGGAACCGACCGCGGACCACACGTAAAGCTCTACCCTTTGTTACGTTCCTTGCCGGGAAAATGGGTTTTACGCATATTTTCCGCGATACAAAAGATTTTTATCAACAAGGATATCGGAAGCGGCTACGTCGTCAAGGCCAAACGTCAATGCTGAAGAAAATTTATCGCTTATTGGCCCTATTGATTGGCCTGGCCGCTATTATTGTCTTCGCTGGATATTCCATCAAGACGTTGAGCATTGAGAATATCTCGCATTACGCTAGATCTCAGGTACTGGAAGGGATCATCGTCGCAGCATTATTTTACGCTACCATCATTCCGGTAAGCGCCTGGGCCTGGAAAAACATGCTTGCCAACATCAACTGTCCTCGTTCATGGTACGAGCTGTCGATGATTATGGGTATTACCCAGATAGCTAAATATCTACCGGGGAACATTGGGCAACATATTGGCCGTGCTGCGATGTCGATGACACGTGGCATCTCTATTCGGCCATTCTTATTGACAGTTTTTTCAGAAACCCTGCTGACCTTGCTAGCCGCCTTAGCGATCGGATCCGTAGGCGTTTTTTTCTCGCAGTCCGGTCTCACCGGCTTTGCATTTGTACACCAGACAATTTTCATACTCACGCTTATCGGGATCTTAGTCCTTGCTTTACTGCTTTATCGCCCTCTGGTGCCGCATTTGCTCAAACGATTTTTCCCTGCCCATACAAATTCGTCGCTTGAAGGATTGCTACCGGGTACGTTTACGTTATTACGGTCTTTTGCTGCTTATAGCTTGAACTACGTAATGATTGGCATAGGTTTTTTTTTGATGGCGACAATATTACTGCCCGACGTAAAACATGATTTTATGTTACTGCTCGCTAGTTTTTCCTTGGCATGGGTTGCTGGTTTTGTCGCCCCTGGCGCTCCCGCCGGTTTAGGTGTCCGCGAAGTAATCATGTTAGGTGTACTCAGTACCAACTATTCGGGATCGAACGGTCTTCTTATTATCGCCTCCTTCAGGTTAGCGACGATACTAGGTGACAGCCTTTGCTTTCTGATAGCTTACCTCATGTTATTTTTTTCTCGGCGTGCGACACCTTCTTCTTAACCCTTCCTGTGAACTTGCTGCTCATGGTCATCATGCTGTGTAGCCATGACAATACAGCCATTCAATTTTCTCAATAGTTATCAACTTCTCAAAAAATAGAATTTCATGCCAGAATGGGCAAGGAGGATTTGCCATACCAACAGGACAAATACACTCCCCCTCTGTTGGCAAACAATAATCCATCCTATAATAAAACTGCATGCTCCGACGCGATTTGGCATTAATGCACAAAGAGAGGTCTACCCATGGTTCACATGTCAAGACGCCAGTTCCTTAAGACGACTGGCGCTACCCTGGCAGGTTCGAGCCTGGCGCTGATGGGTTTTTCGCCGGCGCCGGCATTGGCGGAGGTACGCAGCTACAAGCTGGCTCGCACTACCGAAACCCGTAACACCTGCCCCTACTGCTCAGTCAGCTGCGGCGTCCTGATGTACAGCCTCGGCGACGGCGCAAAGAATGCCAAGGCCAGCATCATCCATATCGAGGGCGATCCAGACCATCCGGTCAACCGCGGCACGCTCTGTCCCAAAGGCGCGGCCCTGCTCGATTTCATCCACAGCCCCAGCCGCCTGCAATATCCCGAATACCGGGCGCCCGGCTCCAAGGAATGGAAACGGATGTCATGGGACGATGCCTTAACCCGCATTGCGACCCTGATGAAACAGGACCGGGACGCCAATTTTGTCGAAAAGACGCCGCAGGGACTGACCGTCAACCGCTGGCTGACCACAGGCATGCTGGCGGCATCGGCCAGCAGCAATGAGGTTGGCTACCTGACGCATAAAACCATGCGCAGCCTCGGGCTGCTGGCGTTCGACAACCAGGCGCGTGTCTGACACGGTCCGACGGTGGCAGGTCTTGCCCCGACGTTTGGCCGTGGAGCGATGACGAATCATTGGGTCGACATCAAGAATGCGGATGTAATACTGATCATGGGCGGCAATGCCGCCGAAGCCCATCCCTGCGGTTTCAAGTGGGTGACGGAAGCCAAGGCGCATAACAAGGCGAAGCTGATCGTGGTCGATCCGCGCTTTACGCGTTCGGCCTCGGTGGCGGATTTCTACGCGCCGATCCGCACCGGCACGGACATCATTTTCCTCGGCGGGGTCATCCGCTACCTGCTGGAAAAAGACCAGATCCAGCACGAGTACGTCAAGAACTACACCGACTTCACGTTTATCGTGCGCGAAGACTATACCTTCGAGGACGGCATTTTCTCAGGCTACAACACGGAAAAGCATAACTACGCCAAGACCACCTGGGACTACGAGCTGGGCGACGACGGTTTCGTCAAGACCGATCCGACCCTGGCCCATCCGCGCTGCGTCTTCAACCTGATGAAAAAGCATTACGAGCGCTATACGCCGGAAATGGTGGAAAGCGTCTGCGGCACGCCCAAGGAAAAATTCCTGAAGGTCTGCGAGATGCTGGCATCCACCGCCTCGCCGACGCGCGCCGGCACCGTCCTGTACGCGCTCGGCTGGACCCAGCATTCGATCGGATCGCAAATCATCCGCACCGGCGCCATGGTGCAGCTGCTGCTCGGCAATATCGGCATTGCCGGCGGCGGCATGAATGCGCTGCGCGGCCACTCGAACATCCAGGGCCTGACCGACCTCGGCTTGATGACGAACCTGCTGCCGGGCTACATGACGCTGCCTTCCGAAGCCGAACAGGATTACGGCAAGTACATCGCCGCCCGCGCCAGCAAGCCGCTGCGCCCGAACCAGCTGAGCTACTGGCAGAACTACGGGAAATTCCACGTCAGCCTGATGAAATCATGGTGGGGCGACGCCGCCAAGGCCGACAACAACTGGGCCTTCGACTACCTGCCCAAGCTGGACAAGCCGTACGACATGCTGCAGGTGTTCGAGCTGATGAAGCAAGGCAAGGTCAACGGCTACATCGCACAGGGCTTCAACCCGCTGGCAGCAGCGCCGGACAAGGGCAAGATCGGCGCCGGACTGGCCAAGCTGAAGTTCCTGGTCATCATGGATCCGCTGGCCACCGAGACTTCCGAGTTCTGGAAAAACCATGGCGAATTCAACGACGTCGACCCGGGCCAGATACAGACCGAGGTATTCCGCCTGCCGACCACCTGCTTTGCCGAAGAAGACGGTTCGCTGGTCAACTCCGGCCGCTGGCTGCAATGGCACTGGAAGGGCGCGCAACCTCCCGGCGAAGCGCGCAGCGACCTGGAAATCATGTCGGAACTGTTCCTGAAGATCCGCAAGATGTATGTCAAGGACGGCGGCAAATATCCAGACCCTATCGTCAACCTGGCCTGGCCCTACGCCAATCCGGAGAGCCCGACCGCGGACGAGCTGGCCAGGGAATACAACGGCCGCGCGCTGAGCGACCTGGCCGACCCCAAGGATCCGGCCAAGATCGTACGCAAGAAAAACGAACAGGTGGCGGGTTTTTCCGAACTGCGCGACGACGGCAGCACCGCCTGCGGCTGCTGGATTTTCGCCGGCTGCTGGACCGAAGCCGGCAACCAGATGGCGCGCCGCGACAACTCGGATCCGACCGGCATCGGCCAGACCCTGAACTGGGCGTGGGCGTGGCCGGCCAACCGGCGCATCCTGTATAACCGCGCGTCATGCGACCTCAACGGCAAGCCGTTCGACGCCAAACGCAAGCTGATCGGCTGGAACGGCCAGAAATGGGGCGGCGTCGACGTCCCTGATTTCAAGGTGGATGAAGCGCCTGCCGGCGGCATGGGACCGTTCATCATGAACCCGGAAGGCGTAGCGCGTTTCTTCGCCCGCGCCGGCATGGCCGAAGGACCGTTCCCGGTGCATTACGAACCGTTCGAGACGCCGGTCGGCTATAACCCGCTGTTTCCCAAGAATCCGGCGGCGACCAGCAACCCGGGCGCACGCGTGTTCCCTGACGACCGCGCCATGTTCGGCAAGGCCGACGCCTTTCCGCATGTCGGCACCACCTACCGGCTCACCGAGCATTTCCACTACTGGACCAAGCACGCGCGCCTCAACGCCATCCTGCAGCCCGAGCAGTTTGTCGAGATCGGCGAAGAACTGGCGAAAGAAGTCGGCGTGGTCGCCGGCGAGCGCGTCAGGGTCAGCTCCAAGCGCGGCTATATCGTCGCCGTGGCGGTGGTGACCAAGCGCATCAAGAAAATGATGATTGAAGGTAAACCTGTGCACCACGTCGGCATCCCGATCCACTGGGGGTTCAAGGGCGTGGCGAAACCGGGCTACCTTGCCAACACGCTGACGCCTGGCGTGGGGGACGGCAATTCGCAAACACCGGAATTCAAGTCGTTCCTGGTCAAGGTCGAGAAAGCATAGGAGAAGCCATGGCACTGCAATCATTAGATATCAAGCGAGTGTCCGCCACCACCACGCCGCCGCCCGGCGTGCGCGAGCCGGTGACGGGCACGGTCGCCAAGCTGATCGACGTCACCAAATGCATAGGCTGCAAGGCTTGCCAGACCGCGTGCATGGAGTGGAACGATTTGCGCGATGAGGTCGGCGTCAATGTCGGCGTGCTGGATAATCCGCCCGACATGACCGAGCATTCATGGACCGTCATGCGTTTCTCGGAATACGAAAACCCGGACGGCAATCTCGAATGGCTGATCCGCAAGGACGGCTGCATGCACTGCGAAGATCCCGGCTGCCTGAAAGCCTGCCCTTCGCCCGGCGCCATCGTCCAGTACAACAACGGCATCGTCGATTTCCATGAAGAGAACTGCATCGGCTGCGGTTATTGCGTAACCGGCTGCCCGTTCGACGTGCCGCGCATTTCAAAGAAGGACAACAAGGCCTATAAATGCACGCTGTGTTCGGACCGCGTGGCCGTGGGCCAGGAGCCGGCCTGCGTCAAGACCTGCCCTACCGGCGCCATCGTGTTCGGCACCAAGGAAGACATGAAGGAGCATGCGGCAGAGCGCATCGTCGACCTCAAGGAACGCGGTTTCGACAAGGCCGGGCTGTACGACCCGCCAGGCGTGGGCGGCACCCATGTCATGTATGTGCTGCACCACGCCGACAAGCCGTCGCTCTATCACGGTTTGCCGGACAATCCGCGCATCAGCCCGCTGGTCGGCTTGTGGAAAGGCGCCGCCAAGCCGCTGGCGCTGGCGGGCATTGCGCTGACTGCGCTGGCAGGGTTTTTCCACTATATCAAGGTCGGACCGAACGAAGTCTCGGCGGAAGACGAGGCGGCGGAACGGGAAGAAACCAATGCCGCTCGGCGCGGCGCGCAACTGCCGGCGCCGCCCGGCAGCAATATCACCTCGCAGGATCTGCCGCCATGAACAATCCCGAACGAGACGTAGAGCAAGACAAGATCCAGCGCTACAACGCCAAGGAACGCATCAACCACTGGATCGTCGCCATCACGTTTGTCATACTGGCGCTGTCCGGGCTGGCGCTGTTCCACCCCGCCATGTTCTGGCTCAGCTTTGTGCTGGGCGGCGGACCATGGACGCGGATCCTGCATCCCTTCATCGGATTGGTGATGTTCCTTTGCTTTGCGATATTGGCCCTGGGATTCTGGCGGCACAACCTGATCGAAAAAAACGACATTGCCTGGCTGAAAGGCATACGCGACGTAGTCAACAACCGCGAAGAAAGCCTGCCGCCGGTAGGCCGCTACAACGGCGGCCAGAAGTTGCTGTTCTGGATGATGATCGGTTGTATGATTGGCTTGCTGCTGTCCGGCATCGTCATCTGGCGCGCCTGGTTTTCCTGGATGTTCCCGATACTCCTCATCCGGGCGGCGGTTGTACTGCATGCGCTATGCGGTTTCCTGCTGATCGTCGGCATCGTCGTGCATATCTATGCCGCGCTGTGGATCAAGGGGACGGTGGGCGCCATGACGCGCGGCACCGTCAGCCGTGCCTGGGCGCGCAAGCATCACCCGGCGTGGTACCGGAAAATGACAGGCGAATGAAGGGATTACCTTGCAACGCATTCTCGAACCGGGCGAAATTGAAGCACTTGATCACAACGCCATTCCACGCATCCGGCTGCCGGAGCGTGCCAGCGTATTCAGCAACCGCGCGCAACGCCTGAAACAGCTTGCGCCAGGAAACGCCATCGGCGAATACCTGAGCCTGATGGCGGTGCTGGTGGAAGCACAGCAGCTGGCCCTGGACAAACTGGCCGGCGAACCGGACGACCACGCTCGGGACCAGGCCCGCATCAACCTCGCACACACGCATTTGATGCCGCTGATCCTGGCGGCGGACCAGGTGCGCAGCCCGCATTGGCAAGCAATCCTGGACCAGCTGCTGGAACGCGTCGCAACAGCCGGCGACATCCCGGCGGCCGCGGCGCAGTTGATAGTCCGTATCCGGCAAACCAGTGCAAACGAACGCGACAGCCAAGCCGAAGCCATCCTGCGCGGCAACGATGAAATCGTCGATCCGGCCACTGCGCCGTTCTACACCGCAGCCCTGCAGGTAGTGTGCTGCGACCTGGTAACCCGCTTCAGCGAACGCGACGTGCCGCTGCTAGATACGCCCGGCCTGTGCCCATGCTGCGGTTCGCTGCCGGTCGCCAGCGTGGTGCGGATGGATGGGCAGTCGCAGGGCCATCGTTATTTGCAATGCAGCATGTGCGCCGCCGAATGGCATATGGTGCGCATCAAGTGCAGCCATTGCGACTCCACGAAAGGCATTGCTTACCAGGCCATAGAAGACGGTCCGGCCGCCATCAAGGCAGAAACCTGCGACGCATGCCATAGCTGGCTTAAAATCTTCTACCAGGAGAAGGATCCCTATATCGAACCGCTGGCCGATGACCTTGCCAGCGTAACCCTGGACCTGCTGATGGGTGAAACTGCTTACGCACGCCGGCGCGGCAATCCCTTGCTCTGGCAATCCATGGAGAATTGAATGGCTGCAGCAACCACGCCGGCCGCGACAGGCGCAGCCCCACCGGCTTCCGCCAGCGACATTCCCTCGGTGGACCGCATCCTGAACCTGGCAGATATCAAACCGCTGCTTGCGCTGTACGGGCGGACCCAGCTGACCGCAGCGCTGCGCAAACACCTGGACAAGCTGAGAGCCGATGCCCTGGCCGGCAAACTGATACCTGCAGACGTCGATGATTCACAGCTCATCGACATTCTTGAGAAACAATTGGCAGCTGCCAGCCGGCTGCACCTGCGCGCACTGTTCAACCTTACCGGCACCGTGCTGCACACCAACCTCGGCCGCGCCCTGCTGCCGGACGAAGCGGTGCAAGCGGTGGTCAGCGCGCTGACCTCTCCCGGCAATCTTGAATTCGACCTGGAAACCGGCGGCCGCGGCGACCGCGACAGCCTGGTCGAAGATGTCCTGTGCGAACTGACCGGCGCCGAAGCCGCCACCGTCGTCAACAATAACGCTGCCGCGGTGCTGCTGATGCTCAACGCACTGGCGCAGAAAAAGGAAGTGATTGTCTCGCGCGGCGAGCTGGTCGAGATCGGCGGCGCCTTCCGCATCCCCGACATCATGCAGCGCGCGGGCGCGAAACTGGTAGAAATCGGCAGCACCAACCGCACCCACCCTGCCGATTACGCCAATGCCATCACGGCGCGCACGGCGATGCTGATGAAAGTCCATTGCAGCAATTACGCCATCAGCGGCTTCACCCGCAGCGTGGAAGTGAGCACGCTGGCGGAACTGGCGCAGCCGCATGGCTTGCCGGTGACAGTCGACCTTGGCAGCGGCACCTTGGTCGACCTGACGCAGTGGGGCCTGCCCGGAGAAACCACGGTGCGGGAAACCATCCGCCAGGGGGCCGACCTGGTCACCTTCAGCGGCGACAAGCTGCTGGGCGGCCCGCAAGCCGGGCTGATCGTCGGCCGCGCCGACCTGATACGCCGCATCAAGAAAAATCCGCTGAAGCGCGCGCTGCGCGTAGGCAAACTCACCCTGGCCGCGCTGGAGCCGGTGCTGCGGCTGTATCTTGCCCCGGAATTCCTGGCGGAGCGCCTGACCACGCTGCGCCTGCTTACCCGCAGCCAGATGGCGATAAAAGGACAGTCCGAACGCCTGCTGCCGGCGCTGCAGAATGCACTGGGAACACACTACACCGTCGCCGCCGAGGCGATGTCCAGCCAGATCGGCAGCGGCGCCCTGCCGGTAGACCAGTTGCCTAGCCATGGCCTGGTGATTCGCGCGGGCAATGCGGCCAACGGCGGCAAACGCCATGGCCGTGCGCTCGACAAGCTGGAGAAAGCCTTGCGCCAGCTGCCGCGTCCTGTCATAGGACGGATCGCCGACGACGCGCTGTGGCTGGATTGCCGCTGCCTGGAACAGCATGACGAAGCCCTGTTCAGCGCACAGTTGCAGGGCTTGTCGATATGATCGTCGGCACCGCCGGGCATATCGATCACGGCAAGACTACACTCATCAAGGCGCTGACCGGCGTCAACACCGACCGTCTCAAGGAAGAACAGGCGCGCGGCATTTCGATCGAACTGGGCTACGCCTACACGCCGCTGGCGAACGGCGAAGTGCTCGGGTTCATCGATGTGCCCGGCCATGAACGCCTGGTGCACACAATGGTGGCCGGCGCTTCCGGCATCGACTTCGCATTGCTGGTCATCGCCGCCGATGACGGCGTCATGCCGCAAACGCGCGAGCACCTGGAAATCCTTCAGTGGCTAGGCATCGGAACCGGAGCGGTCGCTTTAACCAAGACCGACCGGGTCGATGCAGCGCGCATTGCAGAAGTCACCCGCGAAATCCGTCAATTGCTGGCATCCACCGGATTGGCGGACGCGCCGATCTTTGCCGTCGCCGCGCATCATGCGCAAGATGCCGGAACCGCGACTCTGCGACAGCACTTGCACGAAGCCGCGCAACGCATGCCGCCGCGCCGCGATGACGGCCTGTTCAGGCTGGCCATCGATCGCGTATTCACCCTTGCAGGACACGGTACCGTGGTGACCGGAACCGTTTTCTCCGGCCAGGTCCAGGTTGGCGACCACCTGGCATTGATGCCGGCCGGCGATACCGTGCGCGTGCGCAGCCTGCATGTGCAAAACCGTCCCGCCGCCAGCGGCCACGCCGGCCAGCGTTGCGCGCTCAACCTGAGCGGTATCGACAAGGATGCGGTCAAGCGCGGCGACTGGGTGGCCGCTCCGTCCGCAATGACTGCGTCGACACGGATCGATGTCGAACTTCAGCTGTCGGCCCAGGCCGGCGTCACGCTGCGCAACCGTTCGCCGCTGCATGTTCACCTGGGCACCTTGCATCAGGTCGCCCAGGTCGCGCTGCTGGAGGAGAATGCGCTGGCTGCCGGCGGCCGCGGCAGGGTGCAGCTGATATTCGAATTTCCCGTCTGCGCCATTCCTGGCGATCGGTTCATCGTCCGCAATGCGCAGGCAAACATGACGATAGGCGGCGGCCACGTATTGGATCCGCTCGCCCCGGCGCGCAAGCGGCGCGCGCCAGAACGCCAGGCCTGGCTCGACGCCTTGCAACAGATGCTGGACGGCGCCGGCATCAGTGCGTTGCTGCAAGCCGCATCGCCTGGAGGCATGCGCCTGTCCATGCTGATGCAGCTGAGCGGACTGCCATCCGCCGCATTGCAATTGCCCGAAGGCGCGCAATCCATTGCGACCAATTCGCAGGAACAAGATAATTTTGTGATGCTGGCTGCACAGTGGCAGTCGCTAAGGACGCTCGCGGTCACTGCCCTCGCGGATTTCCATGCGCGCTTTCCCGATGAACAGGGCGTGGACGCCGCGCGCCTGCGGCGGATGGCGCTGCCGGCCCTGGACAACGCGCTGTGGCAGGCTGTCATCGGCTCCCTCATTGGCGATGCGACGATCCAGCGCAGCGGACCCTGGCTGCACCTGCCGCAACACGCAGTATCGCTCTCGGACGGCGAACAGGCGCTGGCGCAGCAGCTGCTGCCGGCGCTGGCTGCTGCCGGATTTGACCCGCCCTGGTTGCGGGCCCTAGCGCAGGCGCACAAGATCCCGGAAGAACAACTGCGGCAACTGCTGCGTAAATTGCTGCGGCAAGGACTGGTCTATCAGATTGAGCGCGACCTGTTTTACCACCGTGACCGTGTGCGCGAATTGGCCGTACTGGTGGCAAGCCTGGCAGCGGAACAGAATCCAGGCCAAGACGCAGCGGCGGGAGTAAGCGCCGCCCGCTGGCGCGACGCCACCGGCCTGGGACGCAAGCGCGCCATCCAGATCCTGGAATTTTTTGATCGCGTGGGTTATACCCGCCGTGTGCGCGACACGCATCTGTTGCGCGACAGCGAAGTCGACTGGTTCGGATGGCAAGAAAACCCAGATTCGGGATAAGATAGGGCGCCACGACAATGGAAGGCACACGTATCCGGTGATGCGGCCGGGCTTCAAACCCGGTGGGGGGCGCCAGCCGCTCCCGGGTAGGTTCGACTCCTGCTGCCTTCCGCCAATTGCCTTATTTCGTCAATCGGTCAATCGCCAGCGCAACCTGTTCCACGGTCGGCGGCGCTCCAAGCTCTCCCAGGTTGATGATTTGCGGCGACCAGTTGCCTTCGGTTTTCCAGCGGGGCGAATCGCAATACAGCTCGATGGTTGGACGATTGAAGGCCGCGGCAATGTGGGTCAGGCCGGTATCGACGCCGATCACCAGCGCCGCCCGCTGCGCCAGCAATACTGCTTCCATCAGCGGTAACCTGGGAAGCACCTTCGCATTGCGCATCTGGCTCGCCAGCTGCTCCGCATTGCTCTTTTCCGCATCGCTGCCCCAGGGCAGCAGCACCGGCAGCCCGCGTCCGGCAAGCGCCGCCGCAATGCTTATCCAGCTGCTGTTCGGCCACTGCTTGGCGGCACGCGCCGTGCCATGGAAAAAAACCGCATATGGCATGTCCGGCAGCCATGCAGGCTGCTCTGCAAGCGCCATGGCAGGCGGATGCATGTTGAATTCGGCGACGCCCTCGACAGCGTAGCCAAGCGCCTTTGCCGCTACTTCCCGGGCGCGCAATACAGCATGCGTATGCAGGCCGACGCCGACGCTCCTGGTATGAAACAGGCGCGACAGCGGCTCGTAACCGGATCCTTCCGTCGCATTCGCCAATCCGACCCGGTGGCCGTCCGGCGCAAGCCGCGCCATCCGCATGACCACGCTGGTTTTCAACAAGCCTTGCGTGTCGAACACAACATCATAGGCATCGCGCTTGAGTTCCTGCCTGAAATGCGAGATTTCCGCCCGTGTGGCGGCAGACAGCAAGCTCTTGCGCCAGCGCCGCAGGGCAATCGGAATGATGCGGCGCACGTCGGGATTCATGCGCACCAGGCCGACATAGCCTTCTTCGACCACCCAGTCGATATTCGCGCCGGGATAATGGCGCCGGATATCCGACACCATCGGCATGTTGTGGACCACGTCTCCCAGCGAGGAGACGCGGACGATCAGGATATTCAAACCGGAACCATTTCGTGGAGCCGGTTAAAAGGGCAGCGATGCATCCGGCTTGGCTGCCAGGATCACGCGCTTGAATTCTGCCTGTATCCGCGCCAGCGCCTGTTCCGACTCCGCCTCGAAACGCATCACGACCACCGGCGTGGTATTGGATGAACGCGCCAGGCCAAAACCGTCGGGATATTCAACGCGCAAGCCATCGATCTTGATGATGTCGTCGGCTCCCGGAAATTTCGCCTCATGCTGCAATTTCTCGATCAAGGTGAAATTCTCGCCCTCCTCCAACTGCAATTGCAGCTCAGGCGTACTGGACGATTGCGGCAACGCATTCAGCACTGCCGACGGATCGCTTTCGCGGCTCAGCAGTTCCAGCAGGCGCACGCCGGCATACAGGCCGTCGTCGAAACCGTACCAGCGATCCTTGAAGAAAACATGGCCGCTCATCTCGCCGCCCAGCGGCGCGCCGGTTTCGCGCATCTTGGCCTTGACCAGCGAATGGCCGGTCTTCCACATCAGGGGCTGGCCGCCGCGTGCGGTAATCCACGGCGCCAGGTGGCGCGTGCATTTGACGTCGTACAGGATCTCGCGGCCGGGATGGCGCGTCAGCACATCGGCGGCAAACAGCATCAGCTGGCGGTCCGGATAGATGATCTGGCCATCCTTGGTGACAACGCCGAGGCGGTCGCCGTCGCCGTCGAAAGCCAGGCCGATTTCGGCGTCGGAATTCTGCAGGGCGCGGATCACGTCCTGCAGGTTTTCCGGATGCGCCGGATCGGGATGGTGATTGGGGAAAGTGCCGTCGACTTCGCAGAACAGTTCCTGCACCTCGCAGCCGAGCGCGCGATACAGCTCGCCGGCAAACGCGCCGGCGACGCCGTTGCCGCAATCGACCACGATCTTCATCGGCCGCGCCAGCCTGGTGTCGCTGACGATGCGCTGCAGATAGGCATCCTTGATATCGTGCTGGCGGTAACTGCCGGTCGGCGCCGAAACGGTGGCCTTGGTGTCGCCGTTTGCAATGGCCTGATACAGCTGCTGGATCGTGTCGCCGTATATCGCCTCGCCCGCCAGCACCATCTTGAAGCCGTTGTAGTCGGGAGGATTGTGGCTGCCGGTGACCATGATGCCGGACTGCGCGCCCAGCACATGGGTCGCAAAATACACCATAGGCGTCGCGACCAGGCCCAGATCGATCACGTCCACGCCGGCATCTTGCAGGCCGATCGCCAGGGCGGCAGCGAGTTCCGGACCGGACAAGCGGCCGTCGCGGCCGATAATGACGGTTTTTTCACCCTTGGCCATGGCGGCGGCGCCGAAAGCCTGGCCGATCTGGCGCGCGATGCCGGCGTCCAGCGTTTTACCCACGATGCCGCGGATGTCGTAGGCCTTGAATATCGATTTTGAGATTGGGAGCATGGTTTCTAAGTAAGATGTGAATGCCAGCATGAATATCTAAGCGGATTTCCTGGCTAATCAAATTTGATCATCGGTAACCATCGCCTCAATTGCCGGTAATCATATACCGGCAATCCCTCACGCTTGACGAACGAAAACCTATCCGGGAATGAATAACTCCCGGAATATTTTTCTATGGCGTTTTATGACAGCTTTAGAGGTTTATACCCGCAGGTCATCCAGGGTTTTTCCGGCGGCTACCCATTCCTGGACCCATTTTGGCTGACGGCCCCGGCCGGTCCATTGCAGCGAACTGTTTGCCGGATGGCGATAGCGTACCGCCACTTTTGTTTTCGGGGCGCGATTTTTTGCATTCGATTGTGAATCCAATAAATCTTTCAAGGAAATACCTGCATTTTGAGCAATTGCCAGGATTTCTTCGCGTGCCTTTACCAATTCTGCCTGGGCCTTAGCCTTAATTTCCTGCGTTATCTGTTCCTGCAACGCACGCAGCTCGGCTACCGACATACTGGATAAATTCATGAAAATTCCTTTATTAATTTACATTTCTGAAAATTGTACGACATACGTGGAAAGATATACAGTCCGAAACCGATTGCAATGCCGCACTTTACATTGCAATCAGATGAGATCGATCAACGTATATAAAGTTTGCGATTAACCGAAAATTTTTGTAATTGACCAGCTTAATTTAACCAATACCTTACGATCGCTTTTGGGAAGAAATACAAACCACGAAATACCGAAGGCGAGCATTATCCATGTTGTTCCCAGCACCGCGTGCTGCGTTATCGACAGGTTCGTTCCATCCAGGAAACCAATAAACAGCAGGAATCCCGTTCCCAAACAGACAAAAGGAAAAATCTTGCGCCGCGCTGCCGATGGTCCCATCCACAAAAGAGCAATGCAATCCAGCGATACGCGTATCGTCCACATCCATGCAGCGCCGAGGATTCCCCAATTGATGGCGGCAAAATACAGGCCAGCCATATACAGCGGCAGTTCTGCCAGATGAAGGCGTGCAGTCAAATGTGAACGTCCTGTTCCCTGCACCCAGGCAAACGGGAAATGCGCCACCGAATTGACGAATATCCCAACGGCAATAATCTCTATTATCCGATAGCTGTTTAATGCAAATGATTCGCCCATCCACAATTTCATGCCTTCATACGACAGGATCACTGCGATGGCGCATACGGGCAGCATGATGGAAGCGATGATACGAATGCCGCGCTCGTATAAATATGCCTCGGCGCCGCTTTCCGAGGCGCCATGCACTTTCGAGAATTTCGGGAACAGCACGCTTGCGAGCGCTCCGGGTATCACGCTGGTGCGCATCATCAGCTCAAGCGAAACCACGTACCAGGCAATCGCCCGCGCCGGCACCATGGAGGCCAGCAGGAATCGGTCGAAGTACACCATCAAGGGGCTGATAACGTTCGACACGGTCATCCACCCTCCCTCACGGAAAAAAAGCCTGAGCGAACCGGTTTTCCGAGGGGTGGGGCCAAAGACAATCTGGCGTTCGACAACAACACAGGCGAGTATATGCGCGGCCAACGCTAATATCCGTCCCAGCACAATGCTGATGACCATTGCTTGCAGATTGGGATACCAGAGCACGATGATTGCCGGCGCCGCATAGTTCCAGCTGCCGAAGACAACCCGCAGCACATTCAAGCGGCCAAATTGCTGCATGCCTTCAAGCATGCCCCGAAACCAGTTGGTCGCCAGGGTAATCGGCACGCACCAGGCAATCCAGCTCCATACGCTGTCGATTTCCATGGCGATCTGGCCTTCAGACCAGATATGGCCGATGGTTGAGCCGGCAATCAGCAATATCAGGGCGATCACCAGCATCACCGGGATCGCCCACCACAGGAAGAAGCTGCGCAACTCGGACAACTCGTCGAACAGGCGCCCGTTCTCAATCGCATGGGCGATGCGACGCGTAACCACGCGGCTCAAGCCGAAATCGAGAAAACTGAAGTAGCCGACCAAAGCCCATACGACGCCCAAGGCTCCCAGGCGGTCGACGCCGGCGTGATGAGAGATCACGGGGACGCAGATCAATGCGATCGGCATCGGGATGATATTTCCCAACAGGTTGAAGATGAAAAATCGCAACATGGCAATCTCTTTAAAAACCATATTCAAGAGCCAGAACCTGCAGCTGCGTCGTGGCCGTTACCGGCGCCACTTTGAAAATATGGCGGTTCCTATACATCCTCTACCGTCAATCCCGAAACAAACAAAACCCGATGTTTGCGAGAACAGGCGATGAAGGGCATTCACCTTCTACTTCTTGTGGCGCCGCTTGATCGCCATCCAGCCTGGCACCTTGAAACGCACAATGCGAAGGTATAACCAGACATACGACAGTACGAATATCAGGAAGAAACTCAGCAACATCCAGGGATGGCGCCAGAACAACGTTGCCGGCACCACCGCCATCAAGGAGAGGGCCCATAAATAGGGCGACGTCAGTGAGTTGCTGCGGGTAATCATGCGAGCGTCGCGATAGCCGACCGCCCAACGCACGACGCGACGGAAAATCAGGCTGTGCAGGTGTATCCCATCGGGCATGCCAGGCGAGGTCCGCCGGACCAGGAGCCGCCGATAGATGGAAAATACCGTCTCAAATGCAGGATAGACCAATAACAAAGCCGGATACCATGCGGATATCTGCGGGTTGCGCGCCACCAGCAATATCGCCAGTTCGGCCAACATGAAACCGATGAAATAAGCGCCGCCGTCGCCGAGAAAGATGAGGCCGAAAGGATAGTTCCATAACAGGAAACCGGCGATGGCCCCCCCGATCACAAGTGCGGCAGTCATCACAAAGACATCATTGACCTGCCACGCAACGTAGCCAAGCGAAAACAGCATGAACATGGTGACGACGCTCGCCAGTCCGTTAAAGCCGTCGATCAGGTTGACCGCATTGGCTATCCCTGCGACCAGGACGATGGTCAGCGGAATAGTCACCCAGCGATATTTCATGAGCGTGTCCAGCCATGAGACATCGACGCGCACGACAACCGCGTTCAACAGGTAAATCCCGACAGCAGCGGAAACCATGGTCAGCAGCAGACGATGCATCGCCCGCACCTTGCCTGTCAGGTCTTCTACCAGGCCGGCAAGAAACGCCACGGCAGACGAAGCCATCAAAAGCAATATCAGGATTCCTATGGGCGCATCGCGATAATACGTAATGGCCCCGGCCGATATCGAGGCAATGAACAGCGGCAAACCGCCGATGCGCGGCACGATCCGGGCATGGAATTTCTGGACGCCGGTGAGATCATGGTCTAGCGGGACATGGCCATGGTGCGCCAACCGCAATACGACCATCGTTGCCAGAAATGAGATAACGAAACTGATGAGAAAAGAGGTCATTCCAGAGAGCGCCGATATGTCAAACGAGGGCCATTATGGCACTCCACAAACTACATGATTCAGAAATTTTTCACAGTTCCGGCGACACTTGCGCGCTGTTTTCGCATTAAGCGCAAGCATGCCAGCCAGATAATGTGAACCCGTATGAAACGCCCGCACGTCATGGCCGGCATCAGATTTATTTCCTGGACATATTGGCCAGCAAGCGATTCGCGCTGATCTTCAGATAAGCGCTGGAGGTAAAGAACTTCATCGCACTTTGGACATGCCAGGACAGGTACTGCAATTTGCGGTGGCTATCGCGTTGCGCCTCATGGATCACGCTCACGCGCTGGTTCACCAGCACCTGGTAGCCGGCCAGGCGCGCCCTCGCACACAGATCGACATCCTCGAAATACATATGGTACCGCTCGCTCAGGCCATGCAGATGCTTATAAATCTCGCGCGGAATCACCATGAACATGCCGGCCACCCAATCGGGCATGATGACGTCCCCTTTTACAGCCAGCACTTCCATCGGCAAGGAAAAATGAAAGACTCGGCTCAACAGCCTTTTCCCCAATAAAACCGGACTGGGAAAATTACGGGCGCTGTCTTCGATTTTGTTATTTTTATTTACAATCAGCGGCGCGCAAATACAGTTGGGATTCTCTTTGATTACCGACAGCATGACATCAAACGGATCTGTACCCAATTTGATATCGGGATTCAAGATAACAAAATTCTCGCCCTTGCTGATGGAAAAAGCATCGTTGTGATTCGAGGCAAATCCCTTGATCCGGTCATTTTTTATGACCCTCAAATCAAATGGCATCGCAGAGGAATCGAAAGCAAAAGACTCCGGCAAATTCAATGTGAGGATTACCTCGACGTCTGGCCGGTTCAAACGCACCAGATCTCCAATCAATCTCTCGATATATTTTCCATGACCATGGCTAACGATCGAAATTGAAAATCTGGGAGTCATCATTAATTATTTAATATAGTTATATAAGCGAAAAGAGGGAATATCACCCTTAGTCTTGGAATTATAACTTTCCTGCCATTGTAATTATCATAAATACATCCTAGCGATTAACAATATCCCGCGCTACGCTGCGAATGCCATTTGAAAACACATGATAACGGCCGCTCTTCCATTCCGAGAAAATGCTTGCAATTCGTTTCAAATTACCCGAGGGGAGATTCGAGCGGAATTCCACATGTTTTTTCATTTCAGGCAAAAATGAAGGCGCTTTGGCGGCATTCATCGCGGACAATTTTGTCAGCTGCCGCATCAACTCTCCTTGCCGTGCCGCATAGCGTTTATGAAACTGGCCCGGCGGCGCACTCAGCAAAGCCCATATCCGCCATTTCGACAACGGCATCCCAAGCGCGTTATTCGCATGCTGGCGGTAAAGAATCGTAGGCGCATCGAGCAAGCTCATACGCCCATGCGTCGCCGCGACGATGGCCAGCCAGTCATCGTGCACCAGGGAAGCCGGGAACGGCAAGGCAATATCCAGCAAACGGCGACGAAAGGCTGCCGTGGCGCCGGTAACCAGGTTGCGCCGGCATAATATTTCAAGCGCGTTTCCCGCCAGCACGGCCTGGCGCTCACTTTCCGACAATCGCAGCGCCTCGAACAAGGAAACGCCCAAATCCTGGGCCGCGGCGTTGACCAGCTTGGCGTTGGTGTGCAACAAAAACAGGTCCGGATGCTTTTCAAATTCATTTGCCATCAAGGCAATTTTATTCGGCAGCCAGATATCATCCTGATCACACAGGAAAATCAGGTCGGTATCAAGCAGCTGTACTGCGGCTTCAAAATTCTTGATATAACCTACGCGTTCCGGATGCCGGTGCACCGTAACCGGCAACGGCGCTTCCTGCGCCCATTCCTGCACAAACTCCCAACTGCCGTCTGCCGAGCCGTCATCATAGATCACAACCTGATCCGGCCGGCGTTCCTGTGCCAGAAGACTAGCCAACTGCTCAGCCAGATAAGCGCGCCCGTTATAGGTACATAACGCCACTCCGCATGTCAGCTTATCTTCATCGCCCTGCTTCATACTGCATCACCATCGGTTGTTGTTCGATCAATCAATACGGCCAAGGGACCGGTACGCCCGTTCAATCCGTGCCAGACACCCTTCGCCATCAAGCCGATCCGCTTCCAGCGCGGCGCAACGGCGATAGAGGAAAAGACGACATACTGCAGCAAGCGAAACACATGGGTTCGCCGCCATACCCAAGGCATGGGCGCGAACCGCATCATCAGCACGGTATTGCGAAACATATAATAATTACGCACTGGCGAATTCAGAGGCACTTCACGCCAATACCCTACCCAGACACGCACTACGCTGTCGCCAAGGCGGTGGCTGAGCCTTGCGGCGCATACGCCGACAATCGCCAGTCCCTTGTCGCGCGCCCGCAAACACCACTCCGTATCCACGTGGTCGATGAAATAGCCTTCATTCATCAAGCCAACCACGTCCAATGCGGCAACAGGTATCAAGCTTCCGGAGGCGATCAAGAAATCTGCCTCGACCAATCCATCCACGGCAGCGGCACAGGTCACCCACCCGATTTTTGCGCCCTGCTGCCTGACAAATCCGGACAACGATCCGGTACGGCGATCGATGCGCACCGGGCCAAGCGCCGCAACATTGACACCTTTTGACAAAAACCGCGATTCGGCAGCCAGTAAAGCATCAACCATGCCTGGTTCCGGGATGCTGTCGTGATCCATCAACAGCACATGGCTGGCGCCGGCCTCCTGCGCAAAGCGGATGCCGGCATTCTGGGCTGCGGCTATGCCGACGTTGCCGGCAAGCCGCAAAACGCGGGCGCCGGTGTCGGCCGCAATGCGCGAATGCCAGTCGGACACATTATCGCTGCCGTTATCCACCACCACGATCATATTCACTTGAGATGCAAGCGCGCGCAACTGCTGCTCCAGCAAATCCGGATCCGGCTGATACGCTACGGTGATAGAAACAACGTTTGCCATAATCGGTCAATAATCAACTAGCCAGTTCCAGGCAATCCAGTTTTCCAAAAAAGATGATTACTTGTCGGGGCCGCCATTTGACAAGCATTTAGCAGCACGAGAGAAGCATTGGCACAACAGCGCCATCGTCATTGATCAATCGAGGGTTGTGGTCGGCTCAGGGCCAAGCGGCCGGCATTATGCCACCTCTGATGAGACATCGGACAGAATCGCCGCTCGCGGCCAAAGGCTTGGTACTTTGAATCTAAATAATTCGCGATGTCTCGCAACACGCTGCGGAAGCCATTGGAAAAAATGCCATAACGACCGCTTTTCCACTCTGACAAAACGCTTGCCACCCGTTTCACGTTTTCAACAGGCAAATTTGCTCGAAATTCGATATGCGTCTTCATTTCCTGCAGTATTGGAGGTGGCTCAACGGCGCCGGCCGGCGTCAATTCTGACAGCAGACTCACCAACTCCGCGACCCGCACTGCAAATTTTGCATGAAAGTCCCCCCTCGGGGTCAAACCTCCGGGCTTTGATTTTTCCAACGGCATGCCTAGCGCATTATTTGCATGCTGCCGATAAAGAATCGTCGACGCATCAAGCAAGGTGATCCTGCCATAAGCGGCCGCAACAAGTCCGAGCCATTCATCGTGTACCAAAGCTGCCGGGAACGGCAGGGCAATATCCAGCAAGCGACGACGAAAAGCAGCCGTGGCTCCGGTGACCAGATTGCGTCGACATAATACTTGCAGTGCGTTTCCTGTCAATACAGCGGCATGTTCGAACTCCGACAATTCGAGTGCGTCAAATAAGGAAATCCCGAGGTCTTCGGCATTGGCATCAACCAACTTGGCATTGGTATGCAACAAGAGCAGGTCCGGCGGATCCTCAAATGCCTGCGCCATCAAGGCAATCTTGTGCGGCAGCCAGACATCGTCCTGGTCGCACAAGAAAATCAGATCCGTATCCAATGCTTGTACGGCCGCTTCAAAATTGCGCACATACCCTACGCGCTCGGACTGCTGGTGGACTGAAACAGATAAAGGCGCTCGTTGCGCCCATTCTTTGATAACTTCCCATGTGCCGTCATTTGAACCGTCGTCATAGATCACAACCCGGTCGGGCTGCCGATCCTGCGCCAAAAGACTAGTCAACTGCTCGTCCAGATAAGACAAGCCATTAAAAGTACAGAGCACTATTCCGCATGTAAGTGCATCCTTACGCGCCATCATCGTATTCCACCATCAGTTGGTTGACCAATCAAAGTCTTCAATGGGCCAATGCCTCCATTCAATCCGTTCCATGTTTCCATCAAGCGGCTCTGCTTTCTTCGCGAGGCGTTGACCAATTCAGTTTTCCAGGCCCCGTTCGGTTCTTAACGATCTCGACGGACAAAAGTCAGATTGATAGATTTGCAGATTTACAACATCACAACAACAACTAATTGGATGGAGTCACTATCTGTCTCGGCTGAAAAATATCAAGAATATGCTGGCGCCGGGCAAAAGCCCGGCCCATCAAAAATACGGCTGACGATTGATGTAAAAGAACTATTTCCTGCCGTATACGTCGTCAAATCGAACGATATCGTCCTCGCCCAGATAATCGCCGCTTTGCACCTCGATCATGACCAGATCGACAACCCCTGGATTTTCAAGGCGATGCTTGTTACCTGCAGGGATATAGGTAGATTCATTCGAATTGACAAACAATTCGTTGTCGCCGTTGACAACCCTTGCCATGCCGCTCACCACAATCCAGTGCTCGCTGCGGTGATGATGCATCTGCAAACTCAGGCGGCCCGCCGGCTTGACCACGATACGCTTGATCTTGAAACGCGGCCCTTCTTCCAGGACCGTATACGTCCCCCACGGACGATGCACCGTACGATGGACTTTATGCGTGTCATGGCCTTGCGATTTCAACTGCGCATAGAGATGCTTTACATCCTGCGCACGGCTGCGATCGACCACCAGCAACGCATCAGGCGTATCAACGATAATCAGATTGTCCACGCCGACAACGCCGGTCATGCGTTCATGGCTTTGGATATGCGTGTTGCTCACATCGTGGATCATGACATTGCCTTCGATGCGGTTACCCTCGTCATCCGGGCTGATCAGGTCGCCAAG
This sequence comes from Collimonas sp. OK412, assembly GCF_900112135.1. GTDB lineage: Bacteria > Pseudomonadota > Gammaproteobacteria > Burkholderiales > Burkholderiaceae_D > Collimonas > Collimonas rhizosphaerae. The sequence continues at coordinate 123,343 of NZ_FOLC01000008.1, read as the reverse complement.
GGCGCGCCACGATCCGATATCGCTCCATCCGATACTGCATTGGACAACCGCAACGTTTTTCGACTTCTCCATGACAGCATAGTCGATGGAATCATCCGGGACCTGAGAGAAATCGTCCGCGGACAATTCAATCTTGGCGGCGCCCTTGCTCTCGGCCCTGCTAGCCTGCTGCAGGCAAACGCGCGTAGTTTCCACGATCTCCGGGCAATGCAGCGCCATCTCTTTCAGCAAAGTCCCGGCGGAAAAGCAGAACATGCCGGAATTCCACAGATAAGAGCCGGACGCGACGTACTCTTGCGCTTTTTCGAAGGTCGGTTTTTCAACGAAGCGCAGCACGGTATTGCCGCTGGCCTCTATGTAGCCGAATCCCGTTTCAGGCGCTTCCGGGGTAATGCCGAAAGTGACCAGCTTGCCTTGCCGCGCCAGCTGCATCGCGGTCGACACTGCCTGGGCAAAAGCTGCCTGGTCTGCGATCAGATGATCCGCGGCCAGTACCAGCATCAATGCATCCTCGCCGTGGGCCGCGGCTATCTGCATCGCCGCCGCGGCTACCGCCGGTGCGGTATTGCGGCCGAAGGGCTCCAGGATAAAGCTGTTGACGAGATCCTTGTGCGCCTTGCCGGCGACTTCGCGATATTCGCTTTCAACCTTGAAATAAAGCTCGTGGTTGGTCACGGTGAGAATATCGGTCACATCCGCAAAACTCGCTCCGCGCAACCAGGCGTTCTGCAGCAGGCTTTGGCCATTTTCCAGGCGGATAAATGGCTTGGGATGCATTTCCCGGGATACTGGCCAGAGCCGGGAACCGGCGCCGCCGCATAAGATGACAGGTATAAGCATGACTTTTACTTTAAGTTTGATTTTTCAGCATCCACTGCAACGTCTCTTCCAGCGATGGATGAACCGATGCGCCGACACATTTTTCCAGCTTGGCCGGCACGCCGCATAAACGATGGACTTCGTTGGCACGTACAAAAGCCGGGTTTACCCTGACTTCCAGCTCATGCCCGGAAATTTTGCGTAACAGCTCGATTACCGATTTAAGCGTCACCGGGTTGCCTGAACAGACATTGTAGACCTCGCCCGGGACGGCCTTGTCCAACAGCTTCAAGTAGGCGTCGCAGACGAACCGCACGTCGTTGAACTCACGTTCGACATCCAGGTTGCCCAGCTCGACGAACACCGCGGCCCGTGCAAAGTGCGCCACCAGCTTGGGTATCAGGAACGACTCCGCCTGTCCTACTCCAGTGTAGTTAAACGGCCGCACGAAAAACAGCGGCAATCTGTCCAGGTAGTTCCGCGCCATGTATTCCATGGCCAGCTTACTCATCGCATAGTGATTTACCGGGGCAGGCGCCTGCTGCTCAGAAATGGGCGATTGCTCGCAATTCCCGTAAACATTGGCGCTGCTGGCCAATAAAATCTTTTGAGGAGTCTGCGGCAACGCCGCCAAGGCATCCAGCAGGTTCAGGGTGCCGATGACATTGACGTCATAGAAAGCGCTGGCGTCCGCATGCCCGACAAAGCTGATGGCAGCCAGGTGTATCACCGCCTCCGGCGCAGCCTTCAGGACTTCCTGCTTCAAGCCGTCACGGTCTTTTAAATCAGAGCTGATCGCAGTCACCTGGTGCCCGGCAGCGCTAGCGCTATCGGCAAAATGGCGCCCGGTAAATCCATCAGCTCCGGTAAGCAATAATCTCAAAACGAAAACCCTTCTCGATTACGGCGCAAGTCGGCTTCTACCATCATCGCGCAAAGTTCTTCCAGCGTAGTCTTCGGCTGCCAGCCAAGCTTGGCCTTGGCCTTGGCCGGGTCGCCTATCAGCAACTCCACTTCGGCCGGCCGGTAAAACTTGGGATTGATCTTCATTATCGTTTTTCCCGTGGCAACATCGACCGCGGTTTCGTTTTCGGCAGTACCCTTGAAATCGACAACGATGCCGGCTCCCTTAAAGGCCATGCTCACAAAGTCACGCACGGTTTCAGTGCGATTGGTGGCCAGCACGAACGTATCCGGCTGGTCCGCCTGCAGCATGCGCCACATGCCTTCCACGTATTCTTTGGCAAAGCCCCAGTCGCGTTTCGCATCCAGGTTGCCCAGCTCCACGCAATCCAGCTGGCCCAGCTTGATCTTGGCGACCGAATCGGTGATCTTGCGCGTGACGAACTCGCGTCCGCGCAACGGGCTTTCATGATTGAACAGGATGCCGCTGGAACCGAAGATGTCGTAGCTCTCGCGATAATTGACCGTCATCCAGTGCGCGTAGAGCTTGGCGACGCCATATGGACTGCGCGGATAAAAAGGCGTGTCTTCGACTTGCGGGATAGCCTGGACCTTGCCGAACATTTCGGAGGTCGAAGCCTGGTAGAACTTGATCTTCCGGTTGACCAGGCGAATTGCTTCCAGCAAGTTCAGCGCCCCGATTCCGGTAATTTGCGCGGTGGTGGTCGGCTGGTCGAAACTGACACCGACGAAACTCTGGGCCGCAAGATTATAGATTTCGTTGGGTTGGACTTTCTGGACTAGAGTCAGCGTGGAACCCAGATCCGTAAGATCATATTCCACCAGATGCAGGTTAGGATGGGTTGTGACACCCAATCCATCCATGCGCCAGAAATTGACTGAACTGGTGCGGCGGTATGTGCCGTAAACAGTGTAGTTTTTCTCGAGCAGAAGTTGCGCTAAGTACGCACCGTCTTGGCCGGTAATGCCGGTAATGATTGCGGTTTTTTTCATGGTTCCTGATGCAAAAATGGGCAGAAATTATTATCCAATCAGCGTCCCAATTGATTGATGGCCTTTCGACTAATTCAGTGAAGAAAATTACTTGCCATATGAACGATTGGCATCAGATAAAAAGTAGGAATTAATTAATAAATGTAAAAAACTCGAACTGTCATCGCTGTCATTACAGCATTCACTGTTGCGATGGCCTGCTTGCAAACTCAACCGACTCGCCAGCTTGACCAAAATACCCTTAACCTTGAACCGGAGCCTCTCCAGGATTCCATGTATCCGGGCAGACAGGGTGCGTCCGATGGACTTTATGCGCGCCATGGTCTTACAATTTCAACTGCGCATAGAGATGCCTTAGATCCTGCGATCGACTACCAGTAATGCATCAGGCGTATCGATAACAACATAACAACGCTGCACATTAAATCTGACGCCGAATTTTCATTCAGAAATTACCGCAACGTATCCGGTCTTTCATGGGTAAGTGATAAAAACCACTCTGGGAAATGGTACATCGCCAGAATGATCAAGCACTATTTTCATAGCGTATAAATACTAAGAAGTCTTGCACAACTCAAAGGCGGCGCTGTAAATCGCACCTCTGCAAAAATTCCAATTGACACTAATGTTTTAGGGACATCAATTCAAGAACTTGACTACCCAAGTCTGAGTACCCAGCGTCCTTACTAATATATTCGGCCCAAAAATTACTGGTTGTGATTGCGACGCTATTTTTGGCTATGTCATTGCCAGTAAGACGAATTAGCGCGTCACTTATAGAGAGAGGTGACATATTAATCAAGCTGGTGATCCCGGAGTGTACTTGAGACAAATTCTTTGCCTTATAGCCGTTCGTAATTACATTCAACCCGAATGCCGCCATCTCAAGTGGTGGATAACTGGGGTGAGGAGATATCATTAGTGATAATCCAATCGAGCTACGTAAAAGTTCTTGCGCATAGCTTTCAAGAGATAATTTACCAAAAGACTGCATCTGCAAGCCTTTCCCCAAGTCCACATTAGAATGCGGCTCTCCTACCGAAACGATAGTCCAATCCTTTGCCTTCGGATCTTTTTCAACCCATTCGCGCAACCCCATTACAAGTAACTCAAAGGCATTCCTAGCCACGCCAGGGCGCCCATAAACCAAAATACGCTTCTCCTTGATATCAGGCGTAACTTGATTGAGAAAGCCCGCAAGTTTGATATTGATATGCGGCTCAAATGCATACTCATGTTCAAATTTGTATCCTTCGTCAATAAAGAAATTCCTAAGAATACTGGTATTGAAAAGGGCTATCATTCCCTCCGTCTCAAGATAAGTAGATTGCGCAAGAGCATAACGAGAAGACCAAGGATAAAATCCTGGCTCATAATCCTGTATCAAATAAACATAACGGTTGCTGCTTAACGTAGGGAAAACATTACGCTGCCATGTACGGATATGACGAACAGTTACAGCCGTCCACCATGCAGACGCTACAAATCGATCACCGGCAGAAACACACAAAGTCTTATTGTATCGATCACCGGCTGGAATAATCCAGCGACCGGATTTATCGTCATCATCCAATTTTCCGATTTGCCAATCGGAAAAAGCCGGATTATCTGAGAATTGGAAACTACTCTCATCAGTAAGAATAATACGCACATTCGCTATGCCAGAAGTCATTGCTTGAAAAATATCTAGCGCCGTTGCAATGCCCCCGAATACGTGCTTGATCGATAGAGCAGGAACCAACAGGTTAATCCGAGGCCCCTCTATACTCGATGAGCGACAAGAAATAAGCGTAGCTTCAGGCACGCTCGTTTCAGGCAATTGAATAGCTGCAATATCGCCCTTGATCTTTCCATAAATGCGACGATAACATCCTCGAACATACGAATTACTAATAAGCAATTTAGTCAGATTTTTTATCATTTGCTTGCTTGAATTTTGGACTCGTACTATGTAGATCGAGATTCGGATTAAAGAAAGGATCGGTTACATGCAATCGATACGGCGCATATTTTTTATCCGACTGGATGAAATCATTTTCAGGTACGTGAGGAGTTCGAGTCTTCGATTCATAGTGATACAAGCGAACTTCAGCACATAACACATTAAACAGTTTTCGATTGTGCGCGCGCAAACCTATCTCAACGTCACTACCGCAGATAATGAACTCTTCATCAAAACCACCCAGTTCATTAAACTTGTCTCGCGCAATTGCTACGCAGGCACCTGTAACTGCCAAGACATTTCTGGTGAGCACCGGCGATACGAAGGGGCTATTACGATGCAGTGGTAAACCACCTCTGAATACGTGCTCTGCCCATTCATTCATACCGACAACGACTCCGCTGTGCTGAATAGTACCGTCATCAAATAGAAGAAGGCCGCCGACAGTACCAACATCTGGCAATAGCGCATATCCTGCGAGCTGTTCCAGCCAATCTTCAGAAATCACATCCGTGTCGTTGTTTAAAAACACAAACACGTCCCCATTCGCTTCTTGAGCGCCAATATTATTTAGACGCGACCAATTAAAAGGAATTGGGCAGTTAACAACACGAACGCGAGCATCTTCCTTCTGGATCTGATTGAAGTAACTGAAAGTTTCCGGTTCCGTCGAGTTGTTATCCAATACGATTACCTCGATATTCTTCCATGTAGAGCGCGAGAGTATTCCATGGATACATGGCCCGAGCAGCTCTACCTTGTCCTTCGTTGGAATGATGATCGAAACCAGTAAGTTCTCCGGTAAGCAAAAGCGTGCGCGATAGGTAAACATGTGCTCGCCGCTGATTGCATCAATAGCTGCATCGGGATATCTTGTTTTTAAATATTCTCTGACAGCCAAAAGGCCTGCTTCATGCGCGTAAGGCTTAGCAGAACCGGACGAGGCAGTACTGCCCGCATGCATACGCCAGTGATACAACACTTTTGGAAGATGTTTTATAAATTGGGTTTGATTCGCTGCACGCAACCAAAGATCATGATCTTGCGCACCCTCTACCCCAAGCCGAAGACCCCCAAGCCTCTTTATAAGAGAGGACTTGTAGCAAACCAAATGGCCAAGATAAGCCTGCGAAATAGCCAAATGAGGAGACCAGTCTGGTTTAAAGAAAGGGTCTGACCGAACACCCTCAATAGAAACTTTATCTTCGTCGGTATAGATTACTTCCACATCTGGACTAGCACCAATCATCGCAGCAACATGAAAAAGTGCCTCTGGATGCAATAGATCGTCATGATCGAGGAATGCGACAAAGTCACCGCTTGCCAACTCCAGAGCTGAATTGGTCGACTCGCTGATATGACCATTTTTCTCACGAAACTTAACTCGAATGCGACTATCCTCGGCAATATGCCGATCAATGACCCGTCGTACATCTGGATCACTCGATGCATCATCGGCGATGCACAGCTCCCAATTTGGATATATCTGGGTCCGTACTGAGTGGATAGCCTTGTCAAGCAGTTCCACCGGTGGGTTATATACAGGCATGACCACAGAAATCAGAGGTCTGACAGGAAAAATTTCCACCTCAGCCAACATGATCTGGCGATTAGCTTCGGACTGAGTATCACAATCACGAATCCACTCTGCATACTGATAGGTATCTATTGAGGAGTGTTGTTTCAACAGATACTCTTTCACGCCTACAAGGCCGCCATGCCGCAACAACTTAAACAATCCAGAAAAACGACGGCCCAGCGTCTTAGGGTTGCGCAAACTCTCAACACCTTTATTCAATAGCAAATTCATTGCTTCCCATTTTGAATCAGCTTTAATCATCTCGAATAACTCAAAACTGAATTCACCCGGCTCGGATAGTGGATCAAGCCGTAGCGCCTTAATGTTCGCCGGAAGATCCAACCTGAGGTCCACTGTATTTCCATTACAAACGCCTAGCGAGAACGATAGCTCCTCTCGGAACCCTGCGCCGTCATCCACATAAAGCTGGGGGGATAGCGTGCTGGCCGCAGAACCCCGATAACGCACCAAACACCTACCACCAGGTATTACACGAAAAATGCCGGGAGTCAGTAAAAAATAGGGGTCGTTCCCTGTGCTCATGAACGCACCGGCACGCTCCCCTATATTAATCTCATGAGCCGGCTGCAACCGAAGAGTCACTCTGGGTGGCATCAATCGTCGGCGCAATGCGCTTAGTTTACGCAATGGCTTGGTAATATTCCATGACAATGAACCATGAACTTTAGTCAATTCGCGGCTAAAATTTAGAGTCTCAATTGATTTATTGTCACGATCTCTGCGCACTTCGTCTAATTCAGCCTTACAAATATTGCCTGCATCTCGCATCCGGCTTATTTCACTTTGTAAAGTATTATTCTTGGCTAAAGCTGCAGTAAGGTCGCGGTGGAGATTTTGTGACTCAACCGATTTGTCATCAATTTCTTTGCACGCCTGATCTAGCTCGACCTTAATCATATCGCTCCGCTTCACTTCGGACGCTTTTTCTAACGCGACAACTGGAATGCTTTCCATTAACGTACTGAGTATATGCCCAATATCTATATTCACTGGTTGTGTTGGCGTGTCGCTCCAGATACGCAATGACTCCAGCACCTTCGGCTGGCGACAGACAAAAACGAATTGCCGATAAGTAGAAGAATCGGAGAAATCATTATCAAAAAGCACTTGCTGATAGTGTCGATCCAGTTCGGCAACTACCGGACGTAATGCGTCAACATATTCTTTTGCAAAATGTGCAGTTATTAATTCAGTCCATAATTTCAAATCGCCATGGCCAATAACAAGATAATTGAGTTGCAAGTCATCAAGTTTGGATTTTGTCCAGTCGAGCATTGGAAGTCCCTCTTCTTCATGCTCAGCTAACCATCGGTACGGATAACCAAAAAGGCTTTTCCAGAAATCATTAGCCTTTTTCTCCGCTTCTTGTACCCCCGGTTCATCGAAAGGTGCGCCAATGACGGTCAGCAATCGGGCAATTCTAGTAGTATGCTGAAGAAAAGCCTCACGCTTGTCGGCCGGAATATGTTCGAAAACATCAAGTGTGACAACAACATCGAAACTACCGTCGGGAAGGGCTAATTCGGTAGCATCACCAAGAATGATGTCTTGTTGATCGCGCATTTCCTCAGGCACTTCACGATCGAGGTAAATAATACGATCATGCGGTAATAGCCGCCCGAGCAGCTTGTGTGTGTTGGCACCAACTTCGAGGATTGTCAGCGGCTGTCCATCGATGCGCACGCGTTCGATGGCGCGTGCCGCCATGCCATAACGTTGATACTGATCGAATGGTATAGAGGATTGTTTATCCATGGCTAATGGTCTTCCACTCATGTTCAATGTATACCAAGCCTTCGCTAAAGTATTCGGCCACCACGCAAAATTCGCTTGATGAACCAATATAGTCCAGGCATACAAGTCCGCCATCGGTAAACAAACCAACATCAAAAAGGTATGTACCTGTCAGCAGAGGTAGTCGCGGTATTACGTATTCGACTACATGCGTACCGGGTGCATGAGGAATCGCGACTCCTTCCAAATGCGTGTTTGGGCCAAAAATGTAGGTGCCTTTAGGGTCCTTAATCGCAACACCGAGCAGCAATTTTGGTAGCGCGCGCTCGCCAACGACATAAGTGACTCGAACGCTCACCGGATCGAATGGTGCAAGAGTACTAGCACTGGCTTTCACTGACTTAATGACAGCTGGCGCACCTTCTTCGTTCAAAACGGTATGCTGCGGAGAATGCTTGCCTTCGTTGGTCTTTGCCGCCGCAAGCAAGCTGGCGTCACGGTATTGGTCGCAGACATAGTTGGAATCGCCTGCCAACCGTACCCTACCTTTTTCGAGCCAAACTGCTGACGTGCAGAAGCGTTTGACCTGCTCGAGTGAATGCGAAACGAACAGAATAGTGGTGCCGCGCGCGCGAACTTCCTCCATTCGATCAATACACTTCATCTGAAACTGAATGTCCCCAACCGACAACGCTTCATCCACGATCAAAATTTCCGGATCTACGTGGATCGCGACAGCGAAAGCCAAACGCACGAACATACCGCTTGAATACGTTTTAACGGGCTGTTCGATAAAGTCGCCAATATCGGCAAAAGCAGCGATATCATCAAAGCGCAGATCGATCTGCTCCTTTGTTAATCCAAGTAATTGGCCGTTGAGGTAAACATTTTCGCGACCTGTGTATTCCGGATTGAAACCAGATCCAAGTTCCAACAGTGCGGCAACTCTACCCTTGAAGTCGGCCTCCCCATGCGTCGGAGAAAGTGTGCCGCATATGATTTGCAGCAGTGTGCTTTTGCCAGATCCGTTGCGACCGATAATGCCTACCGTTTCGCCTTTTTTGACTTCAAAGCTTATGTCGTTGAGCGCCCAGAAATTGCGAGCACAGGCTTGAGCTCTCAACTGATAGCGTTGGCGTTGGGCCGCATGTGGCATTAAGCGAGCAACTAGGCTGTAAACACTTTGTTTGAGGCGATCTTGTGGCCGATCATAGGTACTAAAACATTTATCTAGTCCGCTGACGCGAATAGCAAATTCAGAGGACATCGGCAAATCCTTTACGTGTTTTTTGAAACCAGGCAAAACCCGCCCACGCGATCACACTGGCGACACCGGTATAGAGCGCCCATTGGGTCCAATCAATGGCAGTACCCCATACCATAACCTGACGAGCCTGTTCAATTGGCAAAGCTAAGGGATTTAGTTGGGCCAGAATCTTCCAATTTTCGGGCAACGCAGACGACGGAAAAAATATAGGAGAGACGAACATCAATCCCGTCATGAGTATGCCAACGGTCTGACCTATGTCACGCAGAAAAACACCTGTAGCAGCCAGCCACCAGCTTGCTCCCAATATAAGTAGGAAGAGCGGCATCAATACGATAGGAATCATCCAGATTGAAACGGGAACAGCACCCTTAATCAGAAACTCAAATACAAGCAGGACTGCAATGCTGATGCTGGCATGAAACAAGGCAGAGAGCAGGTTGACGCAAGGTAGAATTTCAAGCGGGAAAACAACTTTTTTAACGAAATTTACGTTTCCAAGGATAATTCCTGGCGCGCGGCTGATACATTCAGAGAACAAATTGAAAACGATAAGTCCAGCGAACAGAATGATGGCGAACTCGGTCTTTGAATCGCTGCCGGTAGCGCCCCAACGAGCCTTAAATATATGACTAAAGACGAAGGTATAGATGGCGAGCATGAAGAGCGGCGTAATCAACGACCAGATAATACCCAGGAAAGATCCCTTGTAGCGACCGATGGCGTCACGACGCGCCAGATCTCGAATCAGGTTGCGATGTTGCCAAAGCGAACTTGCCAGGGCAACAGGTGAGACACTATGATTTTTCATTCGTATCCTGTATTAATTCTTTCAGGCAAATATCCAGATCAGCGCACCAATCCGGCAAGGCGAGTTTAAAAGTACTTTGCAGTTTCTCTGTCGACAAACGAGAATTGCGCGGTCGTGGGGCAGGCACAGGATAGGCTTCAGTAGGAATCGGTTCGATGGATTCTGGTACTAGTTTAAGGGGCATCCCAAGCTGCCTCGCCTGAGTGACCACGTGCCTCGCATAGCCGTGCCATGTCGTATCACCGCCAGCGCATAAATTGTAAACTCCGGCGGTCGCAAGGATATGATCAACCGAGCCCAATTGAAGAGCTGCTGCCGTGGTTTTCGCGATTGTGCGCGCCCATGTAGGAGCCCCGGTCTGGTCTGCCACAATCCGCAGGCTGTCTCGTTCCTGGGCCAATCTTAAAATCGTCTTTAAGAAATTGCCACCATGTACACCAAACACCCAGCTGGTACGAAAAATCCAATGTGCCTTGCAAAGCTGCGCCACCGCCTTTTCACCTTCCAGCTTGCTGCGTCCATAAACGCTTTGCGGATTGGTTTCATCGTTTTCGGTATAAGAACCAGACTTCGTGCCATCGAATACGTAGTCAGTTGAATAATGAATCATCGCGGCACCTAGCTTCTGCGCCTCCTCGGCCATGACGGCGGGAGCCTCGGCATTGATGCGCATGGCAAGATCAATTTCGCTCTCGGCTTTGTCAACTGCTGTATATGCTGCCGGATTGATAATGATATCGGGTTTTGACAGGCGAATAACCTGGCGTACCTGCGACAAGTCGGCAAGATCCATTTGAGTACGGTCAAGGCAAATGATTTCCCCCAAACCCTGCAGGCAGCGCGCCAACTCATTACCCACCTGCCCGTTCTTTCCAGTGAGCAGAATTTTCATTCGAATACCTCGGCATCGCTCAGCAGTTTACCGACCTGATCCTTGCCAGAGAGCTGCGGCATGCCGTCGATCGGCCACTGAATCCCGATCGCGGGGTCGTTCCACAGAATACTTCGTTCAAATTCGGGCGCCCAATAGTCGGTTGTCTTATACAAAAATTCGGCGGATTCGCTGGTCACGACAAAACCATGGGCGAAGCCTGGTGGCACCCATAACTGCCTTTTGTTGTCTGCCGACAAGATAACGCCTACCCAGTTGCCAAACGTAGGGGAGTTTTTACGAATATCGACAGCGACGTCAAACACCTCGCCAGCCACTACGCGAACCAGCTTGCCCTGCGGCTGACGAATCTGATAGTGCAATCCGCGCAGAACATTTTTTGCAGATTTGGAATGATTATCTTGAACAAAATTGGTGCTGATGCCGGTCAGTTCCTTGAAGCGGCGCTCATTGAAACTCTCATAAAAGAAACCCCGTTCGTCACCAAAAACTTTAGGCTCGAAAATCAAGACTTCCGGAATATTAGTAATGTGTATTTGCATGTTTAAAATACCTTGTCTTTCAATAGACCCAATAAATATTTGCCATATCCATTCTTTTTCAACGCCTGCGCCAATTGCTCCAACTCTGCAGTGCTGATATAGCCTTTACGATAAGCAATCTCTTCCGGGCAAGCGACTTTAAGTCCCTGACGATTTTCAATGGTGGCAATGAATTGCCCCGCCTCCAGCAACGATTCGTGGGTGCCAGTATCAAGCCATGCCATTCCTCGTCCCATCAATTCAACATTCAAAAGATGGCGCTCCAGGTAGACGCGATTGACGTCAGTAATCTCCAGCTCTCCGCGCGGTGATGGCTTTATACCAGCCGCGATATCACACACAGTATTGTCGTAAAAATACAGCCCGGTGACCGCATAGTGCGATTTGGGTTGTAATGGCTTTTCTTCGATACTGACAGCGCGGCGTTGATCATCGAATTCGACAACCCCGTACCGCTCAGGATCATGCACGTGATAGGCAAATACGGTAGAACCGTCGATACGGGCCGAGGCATCGAGTAACTGCGTTTCGAAATCGTGGCCGTAATAGATGTTGTCTCCCAGGATTAAGGCAGATGGGGAGTCACCCACAAAATCCCGCCCAATGATGAATGCTTGCGCCAAACCATCAGGCGATGGCTGTACCGCATAACTCAGTTCTATACCCCATTGCTGCCCGTCGCCCAACAGTTCCTTGAAGCGAGGTGTGTCTTGCGGCGTCGAAATAATAAGGATTTCTCGTATACCCGCCAACATCAGCGTAGTCAGTGGATAGTAGATCATCGGTTTGTCATACACCGGTAGCAGTTGTTTTGAGACCGCCATGGTGACAGGATACAAACGCGTTCCCGAACCGCCTGCGAGGATAATTCCTTTGCGGCTTTGAGATGTCGGTGCCATCATTATTTAACCTCCGCAGAGCTCTGGCGCTGCTGGTAATTTTTTTCAACCCATTTCAGATAGTCCCCGGACTGGACATCCTTTACCCAATCTTGGTTGGCCAGATACCACCGGACCGTCTTGCGGATGCCGGTATCAAAGGTTTCCACCGGTTTCCAGCCCAGTTCACGCTCGATCTTGCGCGCGTCGATGGCATAGCGGCGGTCATGGCCGGGGCGGTCGGTAACGTAGGTGATCTGGTCGCGGTAACTGCCGGCCGCCTTCGGATCGAGTTCGTCCAGGATATCGCACAGGGTATGGACCACGTCCAGGTTGGCTTTCTCATTCCAGCCGCCGATGTTGTATACCTCCCCCGGTTTACCCGCTTCCAGCACGCGGCGTATTGCTGCGCAGTGATCGCTTACATAAAGCCAGTCGCGCACTTGCTGGCCGTCGCCGTATATCGGCAGTGGCTTGCCGGCGCGGGCATTGGTGATAATCAACGGAATCAGTTTTTCCGGGAAATGGTATGAACCATAGTTGTTGGAGCAATTGGTGGTCAGCGTCGGCAATCCGTAGGTGTGGTGATAAGACCGGACCAGATGATCGGAAGCCGCTTTCGATGCCGAGTACGGACTGTTGGGCGCGTACTGCGTGTTTTCGGTAAACGGCGCATCGTCGGGCCCCAGCGTACCGTAGACTTCGTCGGTCGACACGTGCAGAAAGCGGAATGCCGTCTTTTCGGCGTCTGGCAATGCGCTCCAATAGGAGCGAGCAGCTTCCAGCAAGCCAAAAGTACCATTGACATTGGTCTCCACAAAAGCTGCAGGACCGTGAATGGAACGGTCAACATGACTCTCCGCGGCAAAGTGGACAATGGCGCGCGGTTTATATTGCGCAAGGAGGGCTGCAACTTGGGCGGTATCGCCGATATCACCGTGTACAAAGATGTGGCGCGGATCTTGGCGAACGCTCGCCAGATTGTTCATATTTCCAGCATAAGTCAGCTTATCGAAGTTAATCACAGGCTCATCATTTTGCGCCAGCCAGTCGAGTACGAAATTGGAACCGATAAAGCCCGCTCCGCCAGTAATAAATATCATGTATATATCCTAAAAATAGAGTTCTGAAGCCTTGCGCCGCAATCAGCGGATACCGCGCATTTCTTCGAAATCACCAAATTCGTGCGTAACCTTGAATTATCCACTATTCGCAAGCAATATAAGTTACCTAAATATCATTTCCCCGCATTTGACCAAGTACAGAGCGGTAAGCAATGTAACAAATTGTTGCGAAATAACAACTCAACAACACTGGACATTAAATAGTAAGCTTCAGACCACAACAAACCTTGGAAGTGCCACATTGCCCATCCTGTATTGTGTATTGCTCTTGCGGCCAAACCACAATAGGTATCTGAAAAACCGGCTAGCGATCTACAATGGCGGACTCCATTGCTTCCATCGCTGCAAAATATGACATCTATCAGTCCCACCCTATATGCCGTCGGCGATTTGCAAGGCTGCCACCAAAGCCTGCTGAACCTGTTGGAGCGCATCGACGCAGCCACCCCGGATGCACGCCTGATTTTCGTCGGCGACCTGGTCAACCGCGGCCCGCAATCGCTGGCGACGCTCAGGCTGATCCGCTCCCTCGGCGATCGCGCCCAGGCCCTGCTCGGCAACCACGACCTGCACCTGCTGGCGGCCGCGCACGGCATCCGCAAACTGCACAAGGCCGACACGCTGCAAGAGATCCTGGACGCGCCCGATCGCGACGAACTGCTTGACTGGCTCAGGCAGCGGCCGCTGGCGCTACAGGAACAGGACCATCTGTTCTTGCACGCCGGCGTGCTGCCGCAATGGTCCGCCGCCAAGACGGTCGCGCTGGCGCAGGAAGTCGAGGCTGTGCTGCGCGGCCCGCATTGGGTCGGCTTTTTGCGCGAAATGTATGGCAACCAGCCCTTGCGCTGGGACGATGCGCTGCAAGGCAACGAACGCTTGCGCTGCATCGTCAACGCGTTGACGCGATTGCGGTTTTGCACTGAGGACGGAACCATGGAGCTGGCGGCCAAGGAAAGCACCGGCATCTCCATGCCCGGCTACCTGCCCTGGTTCGATGTGCCGCAACGGCAGACCCAGGACGTGACGGTGGTGTACGGCCATTGGTCGACCCTGGGGCTGGTGCTCAGGCCGAACCTGATAGGACTGGATACCGGCTGCGTGTGGGGCGGCAAGCTTACCGCGGTACGGCTGGCCGACCGGCAGCTGTTTCAGGTCAGCTGCCCGCAAGCGCAGCGGCCGGGATAAAACTCAGGTTTCTACCGCGTCTAGGCGGCCCCGTCTGGGCGACCCCGTCTAGGCGACCCCTTCCTTTTCCGTGATCTCCAGCGCCTCGGCAATCGAAGTACGCGCGAGGACGGCCAGGTCGCGGCGATGCGATCCGGTCGTATCGATAGGCGCCAGCTGGATCAGCTCGGCTCTCATCGACGGCGCTTTCAGGATCGCCAGCATGCTTTCGGCAAACGTCATGTCGCCGATAAAATCCGCCGCCGGATGCAGCGCTCCCTGTTCATCCAGGTAGCGCAAGGCATACGGCTGCACCGGCACCTTGGCGTCGAGCGCGGCTTCGAACAGGTTGGCGTGGAAAGGCAAGAGCGAACCCTGCGCCGCCGTGGTCCCCTCAGGGAAGAAGGCAACCCGCGCGCCTGCTTCGATACTGGTCACCAGCCCCTGGAATATGCGCCGTACATCGCGCTGCTTGCCGCGTGCGATAAAAATCGTGCCGCCCTTTTCACACAGCCAGCCGATCAAGGGCCAGTCGCGGATATCCGACTTGGCCACGAACTGGCAGGTCTGGATCGAATTGATGACGAAGATATCCAGCCACGAAACATGGTTGGCGACGATCAGGGCGCGCGCCGCGGCCACACTGTCCTGCGGATTACGCAGCGTGACCCGGACCCGGCAGATCGCCAGCAGCTGGATCGACCACAGCCGTATGCGCCGCTGCCGCCCTGCGCTGTCGGTCAAGGGAAACACCGTGGCGCAAGTCCACAGGCCGACGAGCAGGTGCAGCAGCACCCGTGCCAGGCGCAAGGCGAACCGCAGCTGCTTCATGCGCGCTCAAATGCTATATGGCCAGCCACAATCGTGGTTTTCACGCGTCCGCACAGCTCATACCCGAGGAATGGCGTGTGTTTGCCCTGGCTGGCCAGTTCCTTGGCTTCCACGGTCCAGCGCACGGCGGGATCGAACAGGCAGATATCGGCGACGCTGCCGATCGTCAGCCGGCCGGCAGCCAGGCCGGCCACGCCGGCGGCGTCGGTGGTGATTTTCGCCAGCGCGCGGCTGACCCTTTGCTGCTCCGGGACCACACATTCTTCGGCCCACTTCAGGGCCAGCGACAGCAGCAGTTCGAGGCCGGTGGCGCCGGGCGTTGCTTCGCCGAACGGCAGCAGTTTTTCATCGTCGTCGACCGGCGTGTGGTCCGAGCAGATGGCGTCGACGGTGCCATCCAGCAGCGCCTGGCGGATGGCATCGCGGTCGCGCTGCGAGCGGAACGGCGGCGTCATCCTGGCGTTGGAATCGAAGAAACCGATATCGACGTCGGTCATGTGGATGTGATGGGCACCGACGTCGCAAGTGATCGGCAAGCCTTCTTTCTTGGCGGCGCGGATCAGTTCCAGTCCCGGCGCCGATGAAATGCGGCACAAATGCACGCGGGCGCCGGTCGCACGCACCAGTTCGAAAATGGTCTGCAGGCGAATCGTTTCCGCCATGGTCGGCACGCCCGACAGGCCAAGCCGCGAAGCGACTGCGCCGCTATGCGCGATGCCGCCATGCCCCAGGTAAGGATCTTGCGGCCGCAGCCAGACTGTATAGCTGAAGGTGCGTGCGTACTGCATGGCGCGCAGCAGGACGGTGGTGTCCAGGATCGGCTCTTCCGCCTGGGCGAAGCCGATGCAGCCGGCGTCGGTCAGCTCGGCCATCTCGGTCAGTTCCTTGCCCTTGAGGCCGACTGTCAACGCGCCCAGAGGATAGACATGCGCCTGGTTCAGGCTCTTGGCGCGATGCTTCAGCATTTCCACCAGGCCCGGCTCATCGAGCACCGGATCGGTATCGGGCGGACACACCAGGCTGGTGACGCCGCCCTGCATGGCTGCCTGCATTTCCGATTCCAGGGTTGCCTTGTATTCGTAACCGGGCTCGCGCAGGCGCACGCTCAGGTCGACCAGGCCCGGCGCCACCACCAGGCCGCTGGCGTCTATCGTCTTGTTGGCGGTGAAATCGGCCGGCGCGCTGCCGACGCCGACGATCTTGCCGGCGGCAATGAACAGGTCCTGCTGGGCATCGATATTGTTTGCCGGGTCAATCAGGCGGCCGTTTTTGATGTGAAGTTTCATCTGTAAAATTATTCTATATTGCGGGACAGAGTTTAAGAGTCGCCGTAGCGCGACGAATTACCCTGTCCCCAACTGGCTAAACTGGAAGTTTGGAGCTACGTAATACTGTGCAAAACAGAAACAACTACGATAACGCTAATTACCCGCCAAAATACTCATGACCGCCATCCGCACCGCAATGCCGAATGTCACCTGCGGCAGGATCACCGCCTGCGCGCCGTCGGCAACCGCCGAGTCGATTTCCACGCCGCGGTTCATCGGCCCCGGGTGCATCACGATCGCATCCGGCTTGGCCAGCGCCAGGCGTTCCGGCGTCAGGCCGTAGCTCTTGAAGAATTCCTGCGCCGACGGCAGCAAGGCGCCGCTCATGCGTTCATTCTGCAGGCGCAGCATGATGATCACGTCGACGCCTTTCAAGCCTTCGTTCATGTCGGTGAAGACGCGCACGCCCATCTGCTCCAGGCCGCTGGGCAGCAAAGTGCGAGGGCCGATGGCGCGCACTTCCGGCACGCCCAAGGTGGTCAATCCATGGATGTCTGAACGCGCCACGCGGCTATGCAAGATGTCGCCGACGATCGCCACTGTCAGGTTGCTGAAGTCTTTCTTGTAGTGGCGGATCGTGTACATGTCCAGCAAACCCTGGGTCGGGTGGGCATGGCGGCCGTCGCCGGCGTTCACCACATGGACGTGATGCTGCCGGGTATCGGTCAGGTGCTTGGCGATCAGGTACGGAGCGCCTGACTGCGCGTGGCGCACCACGAACATGTCGGCGTGCATGGCCGACAGGTTGTCGATGGTGTCCAGCAGCGATTCGCCCTTGCTGGCGCTGGAGGCCGAGATATTCAGATTGATGACATCGGCCGACAGGCGCTTGGAGGCGATTTCGAAAGTGGTGCGGGTGCGCGTGGAGTTTTCAAAGAACAGGTTGAACACGCTTTTGCCGCGCATCAGCGGCACTTTCTTGACATCGCGGTCGCTGACGCCGACAAAGGAAGAAGCTGTGTCCAGGATATGCGTGACGACGGAAGTCGGCAGTCCCTCGATCGTCAACAGATGTTGCAGTTCGCCGTTTTTATTGAGTTGGGGATTAAGCATTGGATTGGATGATTAAAGTGAAGCTGCCGTCGTCGGCGCGTTGAAGTTGTAAGGACTGGCCCGGTTGCAGCGTCACCGCATCGGCGATGAAATCGGCGGCTACCGGCAAGTCGCGCTCGCCACGGTCGATCAGCGCCGCCAGCATGATTTTCCTGGGGCGGCCGTAGTCGAACAATTCGTTGATCGCCGCACGCGTGGTGCGGCCGGTGTACAGCACGTCGTCCACCAGCAGGATGGTGGCGTCGTCGACGTCGAACGGAATCTGGGTCGGCTTGATGTCGGCGCGCAATCCCTTTTCGGAAAAGTCGTCGCGGTAGAACGAGACATCGATAAAGCCAAGACGCTCAGCCGGATTCAGGCGCAGGGCCGCCACCAGGCGTTCGGCGATCCAGGCGCCGCCAGAGTAGATGCCGATGACAGCGACATTGTCGGCCTGCGCCAGGGCTGCCGTTACTTTTGCCTCAAGCACCTGGTACAGCGCTTCGGCATCGAATTGGGGAGTGGTTGTAGTCATTGCATCTTCACCGCTAAGTCAAGGTCATACAGATAAATCGTCAGGCAAACCGTCAAAATACTGCTGCAGGATGATCGCGGCAGCCTGGTCGTCGATCACATCTCCCCGCTGCTGCTTGATCACCGCCGACGAATAGCGTTCATCGACCAGCACCGTGGCGACATCGTAGCGGCCGTGCAGCTGGTTGGCAAAACGCTGGCAGCGGACGCTCATCTCGTGCGTTGCGCCGTCCGGATGCAAGGGCAGACCCACTACGCACAACACCGGCTGCCATTCTTTGACCAGGGCCGAGATTTCGGCAAACTTGCCGTCGTTGGTGGCTGCGCTGATGACCTGCAACGGCTGCGCCTGCTTCAGCACGGTGTTGCCGACCGCCACGCCGATGCGTTTCAGGCCGAAATCAAATCCCAGCACGGTGCCTGCAATGTCCGTCACGCCAGCCATGCCAGGTTCCCGCACAGATCTTTCGGCAACTCACGCACGCCCGGATTCCGAGGTCAGCATGTACGGCGAAATCCCCAGCAGATTCACCGCGGCGGCAAACCGCTCGGCAATCGGCAATTCAAAAATGATGGCGGGGTCGGCGGCGACAGTCAGCCAGCCGTTGTGGACAATCTCGCTTTCCAGCTGGCCGGCGCTCCAGCCGGAACAGCCGAGGCTGACCAGGATGCGCTGCGGGCCGCTGCCATGCGCCACTTCTTCCAGCACGTCCTTGGAGGTGGTCATGGCGATCTGGTCCGTCACTTTCAAGGTTGAGGAATAATTCTTGATCGGCGCATGCAGCACAAAACCGCGCTCAACCTGGACCGGGCCGCCAAACATGACGGGCCGGTCGGCGATCGGGTCGTCGAAACCCAATCCAGGGCTGATTTCAAGCTTGAGATCGATGCGGTCGAACAATACCTGCATGGTCATGTCGGTCGGCTTGTTGATCACCACGCCCAGCGCACCGTTGGCATTATGTTCACACAAATACACCACGGTCCCGCCGAAAACGGGGTCCAACATGGAAGGCATTGCAATAAGGAAATGATTTGTCAGATTCAAAGGAGGGGAATCAGCGCCAGCCTTCGCACCGCCCTTGCGCGCGGGAGAATCGTCCGGAGTTGTATCTAGCTTGGCCATGGACCGCATTTTATCAGTTTTGAATACGCTAAAGCCGCTTTGAATAGTGTCGCATGTCGGGTAAAGTCCCCGCAAGCCGACTCGGCGTTGCCCCGCAATCATTCATTTTTCATACCTAACGCACCCTCATGCTGAAATTTGAGAAATCCCTGGTCTGGTTTCGCCGCGATTTGCGCATGTACGATCACGCTGCCCTGTACCACGCCTTGAAAACCAGCGCAGCGGTGTTCTGCGTGTTCGTGTTCGATACCGATATCCTGCAGCCATTGCTGAATGCCGGCCTGAGCGCCGACCGCCGGGTTGAATTCATCCACGGCAGCGTGATCGAACTCGACCTAGAATTGCGCAAATTAGGCAGCGGACTGCTGGTGCGCCACGGCGCCGCCGGAGAGGTCATTCCTGCGCTGGCAAGGCAACTCGGCGTCAACGCCGTGTTCAGCAACCACGACTATGAACCGCAGGCGCGGCAGCGCGATGCCGATGTCGCCGCATTGCTGGCCGCCGATGGCCGAGTCTGGCGCAGCTACAAGGACCAGGTGATTTTTGAGCGCGACGAAATACTGACCATGGCAGGCCAGCCGTTCTCGATATTCACGCCCTACAAGAACGCCTGGATGAAAAGGCTGGCGGCAGCCGATGGCTCTTCTTTCTTGAAACCCTACCAGGTAGAAAAATATGCGGCACGCCTGACCTCGCCGTCCTCCTCTCCTCCTGAAACAATCCCCAGCCTGGCCGCGCTGGGATTCAAGAAAACCAATCTGCGAGAACTCGAGATCGCGCCAGGCATGTCTGGCGCCGCCGCCCTGCTGGAAGATTTCATGGAGCGTATCGGGCGGTATGGCCAGAGCCGTGATTTTCCCGCCGTCAAGGGACCATCGTATCTTTCAATACACCTGCGCTTTGGCACCATCTCGATTCGCACGCTGGCCCGCGCCGCGTATCAGACCTTGCACCAGGGCGCTGCTGCAGGAGGTGCTGCGGTATGGCTGTCGGAATTGATCTGGCGCGATTTTTATTTCATGATCCTGCATCATCATCCGCATGTGGCACTAGCCGCCTTCAAGCCAGGCTATGACGCCATCCAATGGGAAAGCGGTGAACGCGCACGCAGTTTGTTCCAAGCCTGGTGCGACGGCCACACCGGTTATCCGCTGGTGGATGCCGCCATGCTGCAACTCAATCAGAGCGGCTATATGCACAATCGCCTGCGCATGGTGGCTGCCTCCTTCCTGATCAAGGATCTCGGCATAGACTGGCGTTGGGGGGAACGTTATTTTGCCGAGCGCCTGAACGATTTCGATCTCGCCGCCAATAACGGCGGCTGGCAATGGGCCGCGTCGTCGGGTTGCGATGCGCAACCCTATTTCCGCATTTTCAATCCGCTTACCCAATCCGGGAAATTCGATGCCGATGGCAAGTTCATCCGCCGCTACCTGCCGCAACTGTCAGCGCTCGACAGCAAACACATCCATGCGCCATGGCTAGCGCCCGCACGGGAACTGGAACGGGCCGGAATCAAGCTCGGACAGGACTACCCGCTGCCGCTGGTGCAGCATGACGAAGCACGTAAAGCAACCTTGCTGCGCTACGGGGTCGTAAAAAAAATGAATGCGGAGTAAGAGAAATCCATGCGCGTGTGCGGAAAATGCATCTTCCGCACGCGCGCATGAAAGGTTACTGCAGAGTGTTGACTTCTTTGTTGATGAACGACTTGATGGTGCTGATCAGCTCATCTTCCTGGTACGGCTTGCCCAGGTACTCGTTGACGCCCAGCTCCATTGCATAGCTGCGGTGCTTGGCCGCCGTACGCGAGGTGATCATGATGATGGGAATATGGCGTGTGCGGTCGTCATTGCGGATGTTGCGGCTCAGGTCGAAACCATCCATGCGCGGCATTTCAATATCCACCAGCATCACGTCCGGCGTAATCGCCTGCAGCTGCTCCAGCGCATCGACGCCGTCTTTCGCCAACACCACCTGGTAACCTTCGCGCGACAGCAGGCGCTGGGTAACCCGGCGCACGGTCAGCGAATCGTCGACCACCATCACCACGCTCTGGCTGCGCAAGCCCTGTACTGCCTGGGCCGCGTGCGGTGTGCCGGATTCGGCGCCGACGCTCATCTCCGCTACCGCGCCCAGCGTCTCGTGGGTAGCCAGGTGCGATTGCTTCGGCGCCCGCAATTCGTGGGACGTATTGAATAACTGCCGCATTGCCAGCGGCACCGGATTCAAGATCAGCACGATATCGCCAGAACCCAGCACGGTTGCACCGGCAATCCCGATCATCCGCGACAGCTGCGGGCCGATGTTCTTGACCACGACTTCTCGGTTGCCGACGATTTCATCGACGTGTATCGCTACCCGGTCGTTGCCGCTGCGCAGGATGATGATAGGCGAATATTGCTGCGCCACCGGCACCATGTCGGTATCGCCCAGCAAGGTCGACAGATATTGCAGCGGCACTTTATGGCCTTGCCAGATCAGCGAACCATCGTTGTAGGCCGCGGCCAGCGCCTTCGCCTTCAATTGCTGCACCTGCTCGACCAGCGCCGACGGCACCGCATACGTGCTGCCGCCCGTGGTCAACAGCACCACCTGGGTGACGGCCAGCGTCAACGGCAGGTGGATCGTGAAATGCGTGCCCTGGCCAGGATCGCTGCTGACCGAGACACGGCCGCCCAGCGATGCTGCTTCCGAGCGCACCACGTCCATGCCGACGCCGCGGCCGGCCAGTTCGGTGACGTCTGCAGCGGTGGAAAAGCCGGGACGGAAAATCAGGTCGGTGGTTTCCAGGTCGGATATCTGCTCGTCGCTTTCCAGCAAGCCGATCGTGCGCGCCTTGTCGCGGATGCGCTGCAGGTTCAAGCCCTGGCCGTCATCCGACAGCTGGATCAGGATTTCATTGCCGTCCTGGCGGATTTCAATCTTCAATTCGCCGGTTTCGTTCTTGCCGGCAGCGCGCCGCGCTTCACGCGATTCGATGCCGTGCACGATCGCGTTACGCAGCAAATGCTCGAACGGGGCGATCATTTTTTCCAGCACGCTGCGGTCGATTTCCACGTTGCTGCCGCGGATATCGAGGTTGACCCGCTTGTCCAGTTCCTTGGCGACCTGGCGCGTGAGCCGGTACAAACGCTCGGCGATGCTGGCAAACTGCACCATGCGCACATGCATCAGGTCCTGCTGCAGGTCACGCGTCAGGCGGCGCTGGGTCAGCAAGTCGGCGTTGGCGCCGTCTACCGTATTGGTCAGGTTCTTTTGCAGCGAGGCGACGTCATTGACGCTTTCGGCCATCATCCGGGTCAGTTCCTGCAACCGGGTAAAGCGGTCGAATTCAAGCGGGTCGAATTCGCGTTCGCCGGCCAGCGTCATGCGCGAGCTGATCTGCGCTTCCGCCTGGATTTCGATTTCCCGCAACTGGCCGCGCAGGCGGTCGACGTTTTCGGTCAGTTCCGACAAGGAAATCTGCAAGGTGCCGATGCCTGATTCCAGCCGCGAACGTGTGATCGATACTTCACCGGCCTGGTTAACCAGCCGGTCCAGCACTTCGGCGTTGACGCGCACCTGCGACACCAGGCCGGTGGCGCTGGTAACCGCGGGCACCGGCGCCACGCCAGCGGCCAGCGACGGCATCACGCTCGGCAGGTTGACAGGGTCGTGCGCTTCCGGCGCAGGCGCGGCGGCTACGACCGGCTGCTGCGCCTGTGGATTACGCAGGTTCTCGAACATCTGCACGCCGCGGTCATAATGCGCCAGCAATTCGTCGATGGTGTGCCGCGAAGAGCTGCCCGTTTGCAGGATCACTTCGATATGGCTTTCCATCTCGTGCATGTGCTGGCCCAGCACCATCGCGCCGGCCATGCGGGCGCTGCCCTTGATGGTATGCAAATGGCGCAGGATCGCTTGCGACGGCTTGACGTCGGCAGGGTTTTGCTGCCAGCTGCGCAGGGCGCTGCCGATTTGCGGCAGCATGTCGCTGCCCTCTTCCAGGAATATCGGCAGCAAGTCAGGATCCAGTTCATCCCGCACCACCAGCGACGGATCGATCTCTTCCTTCGCCGGCTCAAACAACTGCTGCACGGCTGCGGCCGGGGCCTCAGCCAGAGGCTGCATATCGCTTGCCTCAGCCGGAACGCTTGCGCTTGTTTCTTCAATGATCGCAGGGACCACATGGAGATGGCTCTCGACCACCGGCTCCGTAATCTCGGCAACCGCTTGCGGCGGCGCGACGTCGACAGCGGCTATCGTCTCGTCGACGGTTTCCGGCAACGTTTCCACGCCGCGCGATTCCTGGCCCTGCCACAAACTATCCAGGCTGCTGACCAAGGCCGGCTCGTAATACGGCATGTCGCCTTGCGAGAACTGCTGCAGCATCCATTTGATCCGCTCGACGCCAAACTGGAGCGTGTCGTAGTCGGTTCCGTGCAGGCTGCTCGGCTGCAGCGCCATCCGCTGCAATGCCATCTCCAGCGCATGCGCCACTTCCTGCAAAGGCTTGAAACCAACCGTGGCGGAACTGCCTGCCAGCGAGTGGGCGGCATGGACCGACTGCGTCATGACCGGCCGTTCCGGCTCATGCCGCCATTCGGCGAAATCGTGCGACAGGTGACGGACCAGCTGGTCCGTCTCGGCCAGGTAGATATTGTAGAGCGGCAGGCTGATGGTCAGGTCGCCGATCTGCTTGGTGCTGTCGTCATGGCGGATTTCCTGCATGCCAGGAAAGGCGATCACTTCTGCGCTGGCGGTCGCTGCCACCGGCGCTGCTTCGATGGCCGCGGATTCCGCAACGGCTTCCGCCTGCGCCTCAAACTGGATTTCCGGCAACCGGGTTTCTTCCACAGCCGCAGGCTGCGAAGCAGCGGTAAACAAGGCCAGGGCGTCGTCGCTCAGCTGGATTTCTTCGGCCTGCGCCGGCAACTCAAGCAGATCGCTGAATTCCAGCAGCTCCTCCGGCTCAGCCACCGCAACGGCTGCAGGATCGGCAAATGGTCCGCCGTCACGCACCCGCGCGGCGATCTCGGCCAGTGCGTCAGGCGTCTGTTGCGAATGCCCATGCTGCTGGATTTCCTTTACCCAGCCGTCCAGCTGGGTCACGGCATGGTCCAGCAAGGCGTTCAGGTCGGCGCTCACCGCACGCGATTCAGACAGCCACAGGTTCAATACCTGTTCAATGCTCCAGGCTGCTTCGCCGAAAGCGTTCAAGCCGATCATGCGGCCGCTGCCCTTGAGGGTATGGAATGCGCGGCGCAGTACTGTCAGGGGTTCTTGCTTATGCGGGGCGTCGTGCAGCTGCAGTTGCGGCAGGGTCTGCCTGGCGTTCGTCAGGACCTCGTCCGCTTCGGACAAAAAAATCTCACGCAGTTCGGCGTCAGCCTCCTCGTCGCTTACTGCTGCCGGCGCTACCGGCGCTGCGGCTTCCGCCGTGTGCAGCGGCACGATGGTGGTGACGATTTCCGCCAGCGACTGCTGGGATGCGGAAAAATCCGGATGATCGAGGATATCGATGGCTGCCTGGGCGCGGTCGGTAGCTTCGGGATTGTCGCTCAAGGCGGCATCGACCCGCATCTGCACCAGCGACTCTTTCAGCCGTTCCTGCAATTCCGGATCATGCGGCTGCGCGGTCAGGGACAGCGCCAGTTCCGCCGATTCCTGCTGGTGCTGCAGCAACTCGTCTTCCACCGTCGCCAGCTCAGGCAAGGATGGCAAACTGTCGCCTGCGGCGGCCTGGGTTTGATTGTCGGATTCAGACGACGGCACTACCGGATCAGGCTGCGGAGCCGCGACCACGGCGCGCCGTTCCAGCAGGTTGATGCGGAACACGCCCGCTTCTTCGTCAAAAGTGAAATGGTTGTTCTGGGTATCCGACTGATGCTGCAGCGTTTCGATAAAGAAGCTGAGCGCGCCGATGTTTTGCGCAATCCGCTCGAATTCTTTCTGCTCCGGCACTTGCGGCACCGGCGCGCTGCCCTCGGCGGCAAAGCGCTGCAGGGTGCTGCGCGTATGTTCGACCACGCGCATGGCGTCGCTCTGTTCCTGGATCGCCAGCGCGCCCTGGATCTGGTGCAATACCTGTTCGATCTGGGCCAGCACTTCGCGCCGCTCCGGATCGTTGAAGAATTCGTCCAGCATCTTTTCGACCTGGCGCAGGCTGGACAGCATTTCAGAAGCCAGCATCTTGACCGTCTGGCGCTGCTGCGCCTCGCGATAGATATCGTCGATCCATTGCGCCGGCTTGCCCAGCGTCTCGCCGGATACGACCGACAGCAGGCGCGCCGTCATCGCATCCGCGCGCTCGGAAAAATTCTCCGGCAGGCGGCTGATGTGGTTCAGCGTGTTTTCGATAAACAGCAGGCTGGTGGCGATCTCCATGCAGATCGCATCGCCCGGCCGCGAATGTGCAGCATGGCGGGCAATGCCGTTGAGTTCGCGCAGCAGCTTCGACAGCGACGGCGCGTTCAGCCGGCTGCCGGCTTCGCTCAAGCCATGCATTTCCTGTTCGAAGGCAGACGCCGGGCTGGCGTCGCCGCTGGCCAGGCGGTCCCACATGTTCTTGGCCTGCGCCAGGCGGTCCTTGGCAGTGCTCAAGGCATCCAGGCTGATCTGGCCGTAGTGGCGCGTGCTGTAGTCGGCCGGCACCAGGCCGTTGAGGCGATAGGCGACACGGATCTGGGTCGCCAGCTTGGAAGTCTGCTCGATGCCGGCGATAAAGAACAAGGCGTCGCGCAACAGCCGCTCCGAAATGCTCGACGAACCCTGGCTCAGGCGGCGCAGCTGCAGGTTGATGCGGGCAAACAGCTGCTTGACGTAGAGCTCGTTCGACACCTGGTCAGTGGCGACCGCTTCGGCGAAGCCATGCATCACCCACCAGAACGCGCGCGATTGCTGGTTGCGCTGCATCTGTTCGACTTCGGTCACCACCGTTTGCATCGCGGTGGCGTTTTCCAGTTCAATCGCCTTGTCGGCGCTTTTCAGGAACGGCAGCAGCGCGCGCTCGAAGCGCTTGCGCAACGGCAGGTAAACCTCCGCCTGGACCGCCGCGGCCTGCTCTGCCGCAGGGAAATGGGGGCGAATCGTCAGGTCGGGGAAAAACAGGTCGGCCGGATGGATGCGTTCAGCGCCGCGGATCTCCAGCAGCGCCTGGTAATACGGAAACAGGCGGACCGGCTGGTGGCTGCCGCCGGCCAGCACTTCGTCCAGGTATTCGATCAGCGCCTGGTAGGCATTGCCGATAACCTGCGCATGCTGCGCGCTCAGTTCGGCATGGCCGGATTCGGCGCGTTCAAGTATGTCTTCAACCGTTTCGGTGATGATGGTGACGCCGTCGATATCGACCATCTGCAAAGCGCCGTGCGCCTGGTGCAGGTAGGTCTTGGCGTGGCGGACGGCTGTCAGGTAATCGTCGCTGGCAACGTCGCCGGCTTGGGCCAGGGCGGCGCCGGACTGGTTCAGCGCCTCGCGAATTTCGCTCATCACCCATGACAACGGTCCGGTATCAAGGTGCGTCCGCGCAGAGTCAGCGGTGCTGGAAAAATCGGTGGTCATGACTGCCTCATGGATTCAGGGAGTGGCCAGGGAATCGACCACGATGCATATCCATTGCCCGGGCATGCGACAACAGCGCAAGCCCCGGGCAAGGATGCCGTGCCTGCTGGTCCCGGTTCAATGACAACAAACGGGGCAGCAAACACGGTGCCACACATTAATTGGTCACGCGGAAACGCGATACCGAGCTCTTCAAATCTTCTGCCAGCTTGGACAGTTCACGAATCGACAAGGCCGTCTGTCGTGTACCTTCCCGTGTTTTTTCAGTCACCGAAAGAATGTTTTGAATGTTGGTAGCCACGCCGTTTGCCGAGTTGGCCTGCTGCTCGGTTGTGGAAGAAATGCTTTGAATCAGTTCCGCCAGGCGGTTCGAAACGCGCCGGATATCCGACAAGGCCGCACCGGCCGCATCTGACAGCTTGGCTCCTTCGACCACCCCTTGCGTCGAACGCTCCATCGCCACCACCGCATCGTGGGTGTCGGTCTGAATGGTGCGCACTAGCGCACCGATCTGCTTGGTCGCCGCGCCGGAACGTTCCGCCAGGCGCTGAACTTCTTCCGCCACCACCGAGAAGCCGCGGCCCGCTTCGCCTGCCGAAGCCGCCTGGATCGCCGCATTCAGCGCCAGCACGTTGGTCTGTTCGGTAATGTCGGAAATCAGTTCGGTGATTTCACCAATTTCCTGTGACGATTCACCCAGCCGCTTGATGCGCTTGGAAGTTTCCTGGATGTGCTCGCGAATTTCATTCATGCCTGAGATCGCGTTTTCCACCGCCTTGGAGCCTTCTTCAGCCGCACTAACCGATTGCCGCGCCACTTCAGCCGACTCGCTGGCCGATTTGGAAACGTCGGTAATCTGGGTCGCCATGTCCAGGACCGCTTGCGTGGTTTCCTGAATATCGCGCGACTGCCGCTGCGACGCCGCCAGCAGTTCGATCGAAATGCTTTGCGCCTGGTCCGACGCGATCGTCACCTGCTGGGCGGTGGCGGTAACCCGTCCTACCAGCCCGCGCAACTCTTCCACCGTATAGTTCACCGAGTCGGCGATCGCGCCGGTAATGTCTTCCGACACCGTCGCCTGCACCGTCAAGTCACCGTCCGCCACTTCCTGCAATTCATTCATCAGGCGCAAAATCGCGGCCTGGTTCTGGTCGTTGGCGTTACTGGCATCTTCTTCCTGCTTGATCGCTTGCAGACGCTGTTCTTCCGCTTCCATCCGGCGCACATCGGCTTCATGGGTACGGTGACGTCCGTCCTGCACCTGGACCCAGGCAATCCCGGCCGCTGCCAGCAGGGTAACCAAGGCAGCCAGCAGCATCAGCCAGAACCAGATGCTTTGCGAGTCCTGCGCGTCGCGATAGGTATCTTGCAATGCGCCCAGGCGTTGCTTGAGGCTTTCGTTCTCGGTAAAGATCAGCTGTTCCGATTGTTTCGCCGAAACGAAGTTCTGCATGTTGCCCAGGATCGATGCCACCGATTCCTGGTACTCGGCAAAGCTCTTTTCCAGTTCAGTCAGCTTGCTGCGCTCTTCTTCGCTCTTGCTGGCCGGCAGGCGCAATACATCGCTGCCGTTCAGGAAGCCGCTGACGATGTCGCGGAAAGTATTGGTGTCCTTGCCCAGCAAGAACGCGGTTTCCGGGTTCACGCCTTCGGAGGTCAGGAATTCATTGGCGCTGCGGCCGAGACGCTGGGTCAGCATGACCAGCTGCGAGGAAGCCGCGATTTCGCGCGGAGTGGCGCCGGTCTGGGTTTTCAGTGTCGCGATCTGTTCTGACAAATCGAGCAGGTTAGGCGAGATGCCGTTCAGTTTTTGCAGCGTCACACCGAAGCTGGTCAATTCCTTTTGCAGCTTGAGGATGGTCTCCGCAGCCTTGTCGGTATTCGACCAGACCTTGTCGACTTCGGCCAGCTTGGAACCCATGGTGGCGCTAGGGGTGCCGATATCGTGCCCCTTGTAGTCGCCGCCCTTGCGCAGGATGCCCAGGTCTTGGTTGAATTCCTTGCGGCTGTCGGCCAGCTGCTTGAACGCTTCAGGGTTACCCTGAATCGCATTCGGCGTCGCCTTACCGATACGCTGCGAGTGCATCAGCGCATCGCCGGCGATCTGGGTCTGGGTCGAGCTCATCGCTGAACTCTTGGCGCTCAGCCACAGGAACAGGATAGTCAGCAGCAACGCGCCGACCAGCACGGTCACCAGCAGGCGGATCTGCTTTTGCTGCGGCAGTTTGCCGATCAGCGGCAATGGCGAGGAGTCAGGACTGGCGAGGCTGGCGGCGGCACTGGTGAAAGACGGTGCAGCGGCGGGTTCCTTGGCAGCTTCCTGAGGAGCGGCGGCAAACGCCGGGGCAGCGGCCGCTTGCGGCGCGGCGGCCGGCTTCGGCAACGGCGCCAGCAGCGCCACAGGCGGCGGTTCAGGCATGAAACGCTCTTCCATGACGGTCTGCTCCGGATCATGCATCAATGCTTCCTGCACGAAACGATCGCCCGCTTCGCCCTGCTCTTCCTTGGCCGCCTTGGATAAAGACGGTAGTTTGAATGCCATTACAGAATCTCCTAATTGCAAATTCGCTGCCACCGGATACCGCTGCAGTTGCAACGGCACCTGGGACTCATAAACCTACTTGTAAAAAACGAGGGTCGTGCAAGATCTGGGCCATGCTCAGCTCGGTCCAGAGCTGCGAGTCACTGTCGAGATAGCGCTTGGCGCCTGCCTGGTCCAGCGGCTCCGGGGCTTGCAGGGTCATCTGGGCGACGTTGCGCAAGCCCAGGACGCGAGAAACCAGCAAGCCGCTGTTGAACGAAAACGATGGTGCAAAAGCGACAATCCGGCATTCTTTGTCAATTTGCGTCACCCCATGGCCCTGGAAACGCGCAAAATCGATCACGCTGATCAGCGTGCCGCGCACATTGCTCAGTCCCAGGTACCAGTCGTGGGTCAACGGCACCCGCGAGATCTGGTCGACCGCGACGATCTCGCCCGCCTCTTGCAAATTCAGCAGCCAGCGGGTCTGCCCGATCAGCAAGCCGAGCTGGCTTTCCTGTGCTTCGGTGCCGCTGCGCGCAGCCTGCATCCGTTCCAGCAAGTGCGACTGGAATTCACGCAGCCGGCTGCGGCGCGAGTCGGCGTCAAGGGCGACCTTGTTGACGGGTAGCGACGAGGGCGATGTTTCCGCCGTCAGATGCGAGCTAGATTGGGTCATATTGATTGGGCGCTCATTTCGCGTAAACTTGGCTAGATTCGTCGGCTTAAATTCAGCAACCTTGAAACCGGCGTCCGATTAACCAAGCGCAGCGATTTTCGCCAGCAGTTCTTTCGGATCGATAGGTTTCACCAGGTAGTCGCGCGCACCTTGGCGCAGGCCCCAGATACGGTCGGTTTCCAGGCCCTTGCTGCTGCAGATGATGATGGGGATGTCCTTGGTGTCGTCGTCGCGCGTGATCGAGCGCGTCACCTGGAAGCCGTTCTGGCCCGGCATCACCACATCCATCAGGATCAGCTGCGGCTTGTCGGCCTTGATCTTGTCGAGGATGCCTTCGCCGTTTTCGGAAGTCGACACCGAGTAGCCGGCCTTCGCCAGGATATCGGTCAGGAAATAACGCTCGGTTGGCGAGTCGTCGACGATGAGAATCTTCTGTATGGCCATGTTCAACCTTTATTTGCTTCGTACTTCAAATTATGTAAATCAGTCAGCCTGCTTCATGCAATGACCGGGATAGCACCGTCCGCTGTCTGCGTGTGCTGGCGCACCGCCTTCAGCAGACTGTCTTTGGTAAACGGTTTGGTGAGATATTCGTCGGAACCGACCATGGCGCCGCGTGCGCGGTCAAACAAGCCGTCCTTCGACGACAGCATGACCACCGGCGTAGCATGGAATTTAGCGCTCTTCTTGATCAGCGCGCAGGTCTGGTAACCATCCAGGCGCGGCATCAGGATGTCGCAGAAAATCAGCGCAGGCTTGTGATCGTTCACTTTCGCCAAGGCATCGAAGCCATCTTCGGCAAGTACGACCTGATAACCAGCCTGGCTCAGGAAAATTTCCGCGGACCGCCGGATAGTGCTGCTATCGTCAATGACCATTACCTTCAGGTTGACGCCGCCAAGTGATGTTGTCATGAAATCGTCTCATTCAATCCAAATAAATCTACGGCGTCACTGTAACAAAGAAAGACATTCCTTAGAACAATGTTTATGAAGGGCAGCCGATAAAGTTCAATTTATTTTGTAACTTGAGACAATAACTTGATATTCCTGCAATGAAAATGTGGTATTTGGCTTAAATGGCAACCATTTCAAAGTCTTCCTTGCGCGCGCCGCATTCCGGGCAAGTCCAGTTCATCGGCACATCGTCCCACAGTGTGCCGGGAGCAATGCCTTCTTCCGGCAAACCGGCCTCTTCGTCATAGACCCAGCCGCAAATCAGGCACATCCAGGTTTTGAACTCTGTGGATTTGGTAGTTTTGGTAGTTTCGTCATTGCTCACAGCGGTGATCCTTCAATCAAGTAAAATGCAAAGTCGGATATCTTAATCTACCCGCCGTGCAAAACCAAACTTCTCCACTTATATTGACCTTCGGCGTTGCCGACCCCGTCGGCGCCGCCGGCATCCAGGCTGACCTGGCCACGTTTTCGGCCATGGGCTGCCACGGCCTGTCCGTCATCACGTCGATCCTGATCGGCGACACCGCCCGCATCGAAGACACCCAGCAGATCGACGCTGACTGGGTGGCGGACCAGGCGCGCGTGCTGCTGGAAGACATGCCGGTGTCCGCCTTCAAGGTAGGCGCCGTCGGCAGCATCGAAAGCGTTTCGGTGATCGCCGAGATCGTCTCGGATTATCCTGAAATCCCGCTGATTCTAGACCCTTTTTTATCGGCCATGCCAGATCAGGGTCAAGACAGCGAAGACCTGCTGACCGCCATCCGCGAGCTGCTGGTTCCGCAGACCACGGTGATGCTGGTATCGGCGGTGGAACTGTCGCGCCTGGCAGAGACCTGGCGCGAACCCTCGTCCGAAGACATGATGAGCCTCGATGCCATGCGCATCATCGAACTCGGCTGCGAATACCTGTTCGTGACCGGCACGCCTACGCCGGCGGCCGAAATCGGCAACACGCTGTTCAATGAGTCGGGCGTGGTGCGGCAAGACAGCTGGCCGCGCGTTTCGGGCTCTTTCAGCGGCGCCGGCACCACCCTGTCGGCAGCGATCGCAGCGATGCTGGCCAACGGCCTTGACGTGCCGGAAGCGGT
Source organism: Collimonas sp. OK412 (assembly GCF_900112135.1). Classification (GTDB taxonomy): domain Bacteria; phylum Pseudomonadota; class Gammaproteobacteria; order Burkholderiales; family Burkholderiaceae_D; genus Collimonas; species Collimonas rhizosphaerae. The sequence goes on along the minus strand of NZ_FOLC01000008.1, from coordinate 91,013 downwards.
GTCCGAGGCGCAGGAATTCACCCTGGCGGCCGTCACCGCCGCGCAACGGCTGGGCATGGGCAAGCTGATCCCCGATCGTTATTTCTGGGCCCGCGAAGAGGGGCTGGAGCGGCATGACGAGGATGGCGGCGAGATCCCCTGACAACCAATTACCCTCTCTCCAGAACCTCAAGTATTTTTTTGAATTCCGCATCCTATTTTTTTCTTTGCAATTTAACCGTTTTTCCTAATCAGTTGAGGACAGAGCCGCCCGGGTAGGGTAATTCGCCACGCTGCGGTGGCTCTTAAACCCTACCCGGGCGGCTCTTTCCCGCAATTATTAAATTATGACTTCCAATAACGACACTTTGTTTGCCCGCGCCCAGCTGACCACTCCCGGCGGCGTCAATTCGCCGGTGCGCGCCTTCCGTTCGGTAGGCGGCACGCCGCGCTTCATCACGCGCGCCGAAGGCCCGTATTTCTGGGACGCGGACGACCGCCGCTATATCGACTACATCGGCTCCTGGGGTCCGGCGATCGTCGGCCACGCCCATCCGGCCGTGATCAAGGCGGTGCAGGAGGCCGCCGCGCGCGGCCTGAGTTTCGGCGCGCCGACCCAGGGTGAAATCGAGATCGCCGAAGAGATCTGCAAGCTAGTGCCGTCGATCGAACAGGTACGCCTGGTCTCGAGCGGCACTGAAGCCACCATGAGCGCGCTGCGCCTGGCGCGCGGCGCCACCGGCCGCGACAAGATCGTCAAGTTCGAAGGCTGTTACCACGGCCACGCCGATTCGCTGCTGGTCAAGGCCGGCAGCGGCTTGCTGACCTTCGGCAATCCGACTTCGGCCGGGGTGCCGGAAGATTTCGTCAAGCATACCCTGGTGCTCGACTACAACAACGCCCAACAGTTGGAAGACGCCTTCAAGGACATGGGCGACCAGATCGCCTGCGTGATCGTCGAGCCGGTGGCCGGCAACATGAACCTGGTGCGCGCGACGCCGGAATTCCTGCAGACCATGCGCCGCCTGTGCACGCAGTACGGCACCGTGCTGATTTTCGACGAAGTCATGTGCGGCTTCCGGGTAGCGCTGGGCGGCGCCCAGGCGCTGTACGACATCAAGCCCGACATCACCGCGCTGGGCAAGGTGATAGGCGGCGGCCTGCCGGTGGCGGCCTTCGGCGGCCGCGCCGACCTGATGGGCCACATGGCGCCGCTGGGTCCGGTGTACCAGGCCGGCACGCTGTCCGGCAATCCGGTAGCGGTGGCGGCCGGCATGAGCACCCTCAAGCTGATCCAGGAGCCTGGTTTCTACACCAGGCTGGGGACGCAGACCAGCAAGCTGGTCAACGGCTTGAGCGCGGCGGCGAAAGAAGCCGGCGTCACCTTCAGCGGCGACGCGATCGGCGGCATGTTCGGCTTGTATTTCGCGGCGGCGGTGCCGGATAGTTATGCGACAGTGATGGCGTCCAACAAGGACCTGTTCAACAAATTCTTCCATGCCATGCTGGACGCCGGCGTATACCTGGCGCCGTCGGCGTTCGAGGCGGGTTTCGTATCGGCGCAGCACGACGACGCGGTGATCGAGGCCACCATCGCCGCGGCGCGCGGCGCATTCGCGCAGCTGGTTTAAGCTGCACGCGGGGCGGTTTCCCGCCCTGCTTTTCAATCTATCTTCAGTTCAGCCAGCCGCGCCGGCGGAAATACCAGAACGGCGTGATCGCCGAGCACACCATCAGCACCAGCGCAAACGGATAACCGAGCGCCCAGTCGAACTCCGGCATGAAATGAAAATTCATGCCGTAGATGCTGGCGATCAGGGTCGGCGGCAAGAACGCCACCGAGGCGACCGAGAAAATCTTGATGATCTTGTTCTGGTTGATGTTGATGAAACCGACCGTCGCATCCATCAGGAAGTTGATCTTGTCGAACAGGAAAGCGGTGTGGCCGTCCAGCGATTCGATATCGCGCAGGATCTGCCGCGCATCTTCAAACTGGTCCACGCTCAGCAAGCGGCCGCGCATCAGGAAACTCACCGCGCGGCGCGTATCCATCATGTTGCGCCGGATGCGGCCGTTCAAGTCTTCCTCATGCGCCATGGCGCTCAAGGCTTCGGCCGCGGCCTGGTCCGTCAGTTTCTTTTGCAGCACGCGCTGGCTGACCTCATCCAGCTGCTTGTATACGCCCTCCAGGGCGTCGGCGGAGTACTCGGCATCGGTCTGGTACAGGTCCAGCAATACGTCCTTGTAATCGCCGATAGACCCCGGCCGCGAGCGTGCGCGCATGCGCACCAGGCGGAACACCGGCAAATCCTCGCCGTGCAGCGAAAACAATATGTTGCGCGCCAGGATAAAGGCGACCGTGACGGTGGACGACGGGCCGTCGTCCTCTTCAAACAAAAAATCGGTACGCAGGTGCAGGTCGCCGTTTTCGGCTTCGTAATAACGGGCTGACGCCTCGATATCCTTGACCTCGTCTTCCCCCGGCAAGGTCACGCCGTAGATACTCTTGACCCAGGCCCGTTCCTGGTCGTTCGGTTCGGTCAGGTCGACCCATACCGGCTGTACTTTCTCAAGGTCGCTGTGACTCTCGATGTTGACCTGGTTGAGGCGGCCGTTCTGCAAAACAAATACATTGATCATGCTTACCTCGACTGGTATTCAGGGAAGTGGCTTTTCCATTTCCTGCGCCCGGGAATGGCGGTTCGCTGCAAATCAAACAATTTCTGGCAGCGCGTATATTAAGTTAAGGCAATTCAGCCGAGCCCATGCGCCGCAAAATCAGGCCGGTGCGTTGCGACAGATATGCCGAGCCGCGATTCTTGTCGTAAAAGCGCGGCTTCGGCAGCATCACCGCGAGCCGCGCGGCCTGGCTGGCGCCGAGGTTGCTGGCAGAAGTCTTGAAATAATGCTGGGCCGCGGCTTCGGCGCCGAACACGCCGTTGCCCCACTCCACCACGTTCAGGTAGATTTCGAAAATGCGTTCCTTGTCCATCCAGAACTCAAGCATGTAGGTGATGACCAGTTCCTGCCCTTTGCGCAGGTAACTGCGCTCGCCGGACAAGAACAGGTTTTTCGCCAGCTGCTGGGTGATGGTGGAGCCGCCGCGCACAACCTTGCCCTTCTTGGTATTTTTTTCGTAAGCCTGCTGCAGGGCATCCCAGTCGACGCCGTCGTGCTCCGAGAAATTGGCATCTTCCGAGGCGATGATGGCGCGCTTCAGGTTATTCGAAATGCGCGAGTACGGCACCCACTTGAATTGCAGCTGGGCGTCCGGCACGGTTTCATGCAACTCCGACAAGCGATGCCGCATGAAGCTGGTAGAACTGGGATTGTGATCGACCCACCACCCGATCTGCAGGAAAAAATACAGCTGCAGCAGCAGGACAGCCGCGATCAGCAGCATACATAAGCGCAACACAAGCTTGCCGACTGACTTCATCCCGGTTCCCTGCAAATAATTAACTGAACAATGCTTAAAGCTGCGCGCGCAAGGCGGCAAATAATTCATCGGTATGCGGCCGCACCCCGCGCCAGACAAAAAACGATTCGGCCGCCTGCTCCACCAGCATGCCCAGGCCGTCGCGCACCCGGGCGCCGTGGCTGGCAGCGAACTGCATGAAAATGGTCGGCTGGGCGCCGTACATCATGTCGTAGGCCAGCGTGGCCGGGCCGAATACGCTGGCGGCCAGCGGCGGCAGCTCTGCCTGCAGGCTGGCGGAGGTGGCGTTGATCACGAGATCGTACTGCTGCGTTGCTTCGGCAAACCCGCAGGCGTTCAACAGGCAACCGCCGCGCTGTTGCTGGAACTGCTGCACCAGCTGCCGCGCCTTGGCCGCGGTGCGGTTGGCAATCGTCAGCTGCGCCGGCTGGCGCTCCAGCAGCGGCAGCAAGACGCCGCGCGCCGCGCCGCCGGCTCCCAGCAGCAGGATTTTTTTATGCGCCAGTTCAAAGCCGGCATTGCGCACGATATCGGTGACCAGGCCAACGCCGTCGGTGTTATCGCCGAGTATTGCGCCGTCGTCGAATTTCAAGGTATTCACGGCGCCGGCAGCCTGTGCCCGAGGGGTCAGGGCCGTGGCCAGCGCATACGCTTCCAGCTTGAACGGCACGGTGACGTTGGCGCCGCGGCCGCCTTGCGCGATGAACTCCTGCACCGCTGCCGCAAATCCATCGAGCGGCGCCAGCAAGCGTCCGTAACGCATGTCCTGGGCGGTGTCGGCGGCAAAGCGTGCGTGGATGTCGGGCGACTTGCTGTGCGCGACCGGATTGCCGATCACCACGTAAGCAGCGGTCATTGGTTAGCCCCTCCCATCAATTGCGCTTCGAGCAAGCCTTCGCGGGTGAATTCGAAGGTGGAGATCACTTCCCACACATCGTCCTTGCCGCTGCTGCGCATGTTCTCCGGGAAGCGTCCGAACGGAGCCGAGCGTTCAATGATTTTCAGGGTGGCGCGGTCGAGCTCGGGATTGCCGGAGCTGCGCTCGATCCTGGGACCGCCCTCCCTGGTATAGAGCGAGCCGTCCTGGTAAATCGGGATGTACACCACCAGCCGTCCGTACAGGTTCCTGCCGTTCTTTTTCGGGAAATTCAGCGTGCCCAGTTTTTCGACCTTGTCCTGGAACGACTTGTAGTAGGCGGCGTAGCCGACGGCGCGCGTGCTTGGCGTGATCTGCGTCTTTTTCGGCCGCTTGTTGTAATCGTCGATATTCTTGGCGATTTCCGCTTCCTTGCGGGCGATCGCCTTGGCGCTTTCGACCAGGTCGTTGCCGTTAGGCTGCGGCGTGCTGTCGCTGGCCTTGTCGTTGACGTCCATGGCCGGCATCCGCAGCGGCGTTTCCTTGCGCATCTGGGCCAGCATCTGTTGCTGCTGCTGTTCCAGCTGCTCGATGCGGTGCTTGGTGGCTTGCACGTTGTCGCCGTCTTCCGACTTGCGCATATCGGGCAGCGGCGATTTGGCGCGGCCGGCATCGGCGTTGCCGCCGCCGTCCAGGTTGGCTTGCGCCAGCGCCTCCGCCTTGACCGGCTTGGTATTGTGCTTGGCATTGACCAGGATCACTTCCAGCAACGGGTCGGTAGGTTTCAACCTGAACGCTTCCGGCGCGGCAAAGCGCACCGCCAGCAAGCCCGCATGCGCCAACACCGACGCCGCAATGGCGCCGACCAGGATTCGATTTTGGAAAAAGGATTTCACGCGTGAGCTAAAAGTCGCTATAAAAGAGAGGGATTCTACGACAAAGAGAGATGCCCACGGGAAATTTACGGTGGCTTTCTTCGCTTGCCATTATGTGCGAAACACTACACTTGGGTTCATTCCGCGAGTGGCTTGATCTCCTCGATGGCGCTTCCGGGTTCGGCGGCCGTATCACCGGCCGGATCCTCCGGCGGCACGTCAACTATCTCATGCGGCATGTCCATGGCCGCATCCAGTTCTTCGGAAATTTCCTCTTCGTCCTCCGGCTCCAGCTGCTGGGCCTCGGCGCTTGGCGCCGCACAGACTTCCAGCAAGCGCGCCTCGACCGTCAGCTCGACCTCGTCCCAGCGCATGATGTCGAGCTTGACCTGGGTGCCGCGCGCCAGCTGTTGCATGCCAGGCAATTTGATGATCAGCGGGATTTCCGCCAAGCGCAGGATTTCGTCTTTCAGCACCGCCGCGTCGACCTGGCGCGTTCCATGCTGCGCCTGTTCTTGGGCCAGCCAGCGCAAGCACCAGTATCGCTCCATGTTCGACTGGAAGTCGCCATAACCGGAATAAGCAGCGTCGAAACCGGACACGATGGCGAACAGGTCGGCGTCACGCGGCTTGAATGGCGCTACCAGCGGCGCGGCAACCCCGCCTTCGACGCAAGCCAGGATCTGCCACTGGTTGACCAGGTCGGTATACCGGCGCAGCGGCGAGGTGCTCCAGGCGTACTGGTCGACTCCCAGCCCTTGGTGCGGCGCTGCGTGGGTGACCATGCGCACCTGCATCTTGGCGGCCCAGCCGCCGCTGCCGCCGCCCTGCGCGCGGTAGATGCCGGGCACGCCGTGGTCGGACATCAGCTTGCCCCAGCTGCTGTTGGCGAAGATCATCAGTTCCGCCACGATCTTGTCGAGCGGCGCACCGCGCTTGCGGCGCGCAATGGTGACCACATCGTCTTCCACATAGAAATTGAAATCGACACGGTTGTTCTGCTCAGGCCGCAAACCGAAACTTTCGCGCTTGGCCATGCGGCCCTGTTCCAGGACCTGTATCCATTTCCACAACAAGGCGATATCGGCCTTGTGCGGATACTCGCCGGCGTCGTTGGCGAGATTTTCCTCGGTCACCAGCTCGTCCAGCGTGTTGTGGCGCAGGTTAGCTGAAATCGGCACCAGTTCGGCCTTGGTCTCGGTGCTGACCACGCTCCAGTCGGCGGGATCAAGCGTGGCGTACAGGGACAGCGCAGGGCAGTTCTTGCCTTCGGCCAGGGTGAAGGCTTCCACCAGTTCGTCCGGCAGCATGGTGATCTTGTCGCCGGGCATATACACGGTCGACATGCGCTGGCGCGCGATCGCATCCAGCGCATCGCCGCGCTTGATGCCCAGGCCCGGGGCGGCGATATGGATGCCGACACGCACCTTGCCGTCCGCCAGCGTCTGCACCGACAAGGCGTCGTCGATTTCGGTAGTGGTTACATCGTCAATGGAAAAAGCCTGCACCGGCGCCAGCGGCAGCTCCGCCACCGCAGGAATGGCGATCTTGGGAAAGCCGGAACCTTTCGGGAAAAATTCCAGCAGGAACCTGGACAGATGCAGCTGCTTCGGCGAAGCGATGCCGCCCACCGTCAGCATCAAGCGCTGCGGCGATGTCTGCAATTCGTTGCAGGCGGCTTCCAGCGCCTTGTATTCGATACTGTTCTTGTCTGGCTTGAACAGCAGCTGCAGCGCCAGCGGCTTCATCACCTCGGGCAGTTGCCCAGCCTTCAGCTGGGCAACGTATTCGGCCTGGATCAAGGCTTGCTGCCGTTTCTTTTCGATGCCGGCCTGGGCCGCTTTCAGCGACGCTTCCGGCGCCGCCTTGTAGCGGCCCTTGCCCTTTTTATAAAAATAAATCGGCGCCGTGTGCAGGCCCAGCAGCAAACCCGCAGCTTCGGCCGGCAATGGCGCATGGCCGAAATATTCCGCGCCCAGTTCGGCAAAACCGAATTCTTCCTGGCCCGCGACTTCCCACAGGAAATCGAGCTCTATCCCCTGCGCCAGCTGCTGCGCTTCTTCCAGCAGCTGTTGCGGCGTCGGCGCGGTGAATTGCAGCAGCACATCCTTGGACTTGACCTTGCTGCGTTTGCCCGACGGCAGTTCGACCTGGTAGGCCTCGCCTTGCTGCGACAGTACGACACCTGCTTTAAAGTCGCCGGACTCTTCAAAAAATAGATTCATTGCATGCTTTACGTGTGGATTTCTGATGATACCGCTGCCAGCTCTGTTGCAGCGTCAAATGAAGTTTGTTGAAAGGTTGGAACAATCTGCGAGGAAAGACCGGGAGCAGCCGGAGACGGCATCGCCTTCGGATCCGGCCGCACCCTCCGCAATTGTTCGATCTCGGGGAAAAATACTTCTGTCACCAGCATCACGCCGGTCTTACGGCGGAAGGTGGAACGCCTGGCCCACAGCGGATAGGTAAAACCGTCGACGCCGGTAGCGGCGCACATGCGCCGCACCAGCGGATGATCGTGATAGAGCCGGGCGAACTGCAGCTGTCCGCGCGCCACCAGCGGGTCGCCGAACAGCGTGGTCCCTAGCGAGCGCTCGCCCAGCGTACTGAAGAACGGCCATTCGGTAGTGGTTGCATCGAGCGCCACCACGGTATGCCCCAGCACCATCGGGCGGTCGTCGCAACGCAGCAGGACATCCCGCTCCTGCACCTGCAGGCGGCGCGGCAACGCGATCCTTTGCCACTCGTCGGCCAGGCAAAGCGCTCGCTGCTGGCGCAGGCGCTGGACCCGGAACTGCTGGCAATGGGCCATCAGCTTGTAGGTCAGCGAGACGCGGTCAGTCAGCCAGTCGCGCAAATTATCGGAGGGATGGACGCCATTGGCATGGTCATGCCATTGGGCGCAGGTGCGGGAACGCGGCATCAGGTCCTCGCTGCCGGCGCAGGTCCAGCAGCGGCGTCGATTCCGCAAAATGCCAGCACCGCACCGGCATATTCGGTGAATTCGCTGATGCCGTGGTCGCTGCCTTGAATCACCTGCTGCCTGGCCTGCGGATAATGGCCGACCATTTCGCGCCAGTCCAGGACTTCGTCGCCGGTGGCGGCGATCAGGAAATAACGCTCCGGCCTGGTGATGCGGTTTATCTGCAAAGCCTGCAACTCAGCGATGTACTCGCGCTTGAATTCAAATGGCTGGTCGGAATGGTATTGGGTGCTGACGCCGACATATTTTTCCAGGTCGCGCGGCGGCTTGACCGCCGGATTCAGCAGCACCGCGCGGCAGCCGGCCCGCTCGGCCAGCCAGGTGGCGTAATAACCGCCGAGCGAGGAGCCGACCAGGGTCAGTGCGGCAGGATCGCAATCCTTGATGCAGTCTTGCGCCATGGCGATTGCGGCGGCCGGCGAGGCCGGCAGCTGCGGGCACTGGTATTCGGCCGCCCGTCCCAGCTGCTGCATGCGTTCAGCCAGCAGGCGCGCCTTGAACGATTGCGGCGAAGAACGGAAGCCGTGCAGGTACAGGATCATTGCGGACCAGGCGAGAGTGAAGACAAAGCGGCAAGAATCTTTTGATGCACGCCGCCGAAACCGCCGTTGCTCATCACCAGCACCTGGTCGCCCGGCCTGGCGGCCTTGGCGATCGCCGCCACCAGCTGGTCAAGCTCATGGTAAGTACTCGCTTTGTCGCCCAGCGGCTGCAGTGCGGCGGCCAGGTCCCAGTCCAGCGCATCCTTGCCGGCACCCTTGGCGCCGTAGCCGAACACCAGGTCGGCCTCGGCCAGGCTACCCGGCAGCGCTTCTTTCATGGCGCCCAGCTTCATCGTGTTCGAGCGCGGCTCCAGCACCGCCAGGATGCGCGCCGCTCCCGCTTTCTTACGCAAGCCGGCGACGGTGGTGGCGATTGCGGTCGGATGATGGGCAAAATCGTCATATACCGCAATCTGGCGCACGGTGCCGCGCAGTTCCATGCGGCGTTTCACATTTTCAAAGCGCGACAACGCGCTGATGGCCTGGATCGGCGGCACGCCGACATGGCGGGCGGCGGCAATCGCGGCCAAGGCGTTCATGCGGTTATGTTCGCCGCTCAATTCCCACTGCACCGTGCCCTGCGGCTGGCCATCGAGGGCCACTTCAAAGTGGCCGTTGTCCTGCGTGCGCAGCGTCCAGCCTTGGCGGTCGCCGCCGAAAAATTCCTTTTCGCTCCAGCAGCCGCGGTCCAGCACCCGCTGCAATGCCGGTTCGCGGGCATTGACGACCAGCCGGCCGATGCCCGGGATGGTGCGCACCAGGTGATGGAACTGGGTTTCGATCGCAGCCAGGTCGGGGAAAATGTCGGCGTGGTCGTATTCCAGGTTGTTCAGGATCGCCGTCCTGGCGTGGTAATGGACGAATTTGCTGCGCTTGTCGAAAAATGCCGTGTCGTACTCATCGGCTTCGATCACGAAAAACGACGATGGCGCGCCGCCCTTGCCCGACAAACGCGCCGAAATGCCGAAATTCATCGGCACGCCGCCGATCAGGAAACCCGGATCGTAGCCGGCGTCTTCCAGGATCCAGGCCAGCATGGCGGAGGTGGTGGTCTTGCCGTGGGTACCGGCCACCGCCAGCACCCATTTGTCGCGCAGGATGTGCTCGCCTATCCATTGCGGCCCCGAGACGTAAGGCAGGCTGCGGTTCAGGATTTCTTCCATCAAGGGGTTGCCGCGCACCACAACGTTGCCGATCACGTACAGATCCGGCTGCAAGGCGGTCTGTTCCACGCCGAAACCCTGGATCAGGCTGATGCCCTGCGCCTCCAGCTGGGTGCTCATCGGCGGGTACACATTGGCGTCGCAGCCGGTGACTTTATGCCCGGCCTGTTTGGCCAACACCGCCAAACCGCCCATAAAGGTGCCGCAGATGCCAAGGATATGAATATGCATTCTTGAATTTCACTATGCTGAAAAGAGGAATACCGTGATTTTACCTGAGCGGCTGCCGCACCCGTTAGCAGGGCTTGGAAAAAGTGAAATACGGAAAAATCGGCGCAGTTTCGGATTTGCCTTAAGCCAGGTATTCGGGGAGCAAGGGGACGCGCGCAGGCAAATCGATTTATCATGCCGCTCATGGCATCCAATCTCTCACCTGAACTAGAACAGCTGCGCGCGGAAATTGCCGCCGCGGCAGCCCGCATGATTGCCGAAGACGGCGCCGACTATGGCACCGCGAAGCGCAAAGCGGTGGAACTGTGTGTCGGCAGCAAGCGCGGCGGCGGCAAGATCCGTGGCGATTTCCTGCCCGATAACGCCCAGATCGAAGAAGAAGTACGCATATATAACGAACTGTTCTTTGCCGACACGCAACCGGCACGGCTCTTGCATTTACGCCAGATCGCCGCGGAAATCATGGCTGAACTGGTGCAATTCAAGCCTTATCTTACCGGCGCGGTCCTCAACGGCACCGCCGGGGAGCACTCGGATATCCATCTGCATTTGTTTGTCGACAGTCCCAAAGACGTGGAAATTTTCCTTTTTAACAAGAATGTGCAATTCGAGGTCTCGACCGGTACGCCGCTTAAAACCGGCGGTAATAACGACCCAGTGGAAACTGTGAGTTTTATGTATAAAAAAGAGGGGCTGCACCTGACCCTATATGAAACTGACGATTTGCGAGGTAGTATCAGGGCCGCATCCGGGAAACGCGCTGAACGGGCTGACCTGAATACCGTACTGGCCCTGATCGACAAAGAAGAAAATTAATGAAAAGAAATATATTGATATTTGTGCCGATCGCGATCTTATTTTGCGCGATCGGCGTTTATTTTGGCATGCAGCGCCATACGCCGGCTTCACCGGAAAGCGCCGCGGTAGCCAGCCTGCTGGCCCAGGAGATGCCTGACGCCAACGGCAAGGCCAGTAGCTTGTCGCAGTGGAAAGGCAAACCCCTGGTCGTCAATTTCTGGGCGACCTGGTGCGCGCCCTGCGTGGAAGAGATGCCGGAACTGAATGCCCTGCAAATTGAAATAGCCGCAAAAAATATACAGGTTGTCGGCATCGGCATCGATTCTGCGGACAATATCGCGAAATTTGCTGATAAATACAAAATCTCCTACCCCTTGTACGTAGCGGGCACCGGCGCCACCGCATTGCTGCGGCAGTTTGGCAACCAGAGCGGCGGCCTGCCTTTCACGGTATTGATCGGCAGCGACGGCCAGGTGAAGAAAATGTACCTGGGCAGCATCAAATTCGATGAACTGCGAAAAGACTTGGCATTGCTATAAGCTGAAAACTTACTGCAGAAACATTTAACAATGCCGGACCGAAATTTCACAGAAACAAATTTCCCCTTGCCAGTCAACGTCATTTGACGGCAAAATGCGGCCATCGTCGTCAAACGGAGCACCATCTCCATGGCAAAAAATATACTTCTACTCAACGGACCCAACCTGAATCTGCTGGGTACAAGAGAGCCGGAAGTCTACGGTTCGACCTCGCTGAGCGATGTCGAACAGGCAGCTCGGGCCCAGGCAACCGCCGCTGGGGTCCGGCTTGAGCATTTCCAAAGCAATCACGAAGGCGCACTGATAGACCGCATCCATGCGGCCAAGGCAGAAGGCGTCGATGCCATCGTGATCAACCCGGGCGGGCTCACGCATACCAGCGTCGCCCTGCGCGACGCACTGGCTGGCGTGGCGATCCGTTTTATCGAGGTCCACATCTCGAATATCCACCAGCGAGAAGCATTTCGACATCATTCCTATTTATCGGATGTCGCTGTGGGAGTCATTTGCGGTTTAGGCGTGGATGGCTATCGCGCAGCTGTTGATTTTGCCATTAAGAAACTCTAGTTGATATCTAGTTGATAATTTGCAGTAACTCCGGCGTTTTTGCAGATTCCTTGCAACGACGCTGAATGCCTGTCAAAAAAACGAAAAATAGCATTTCATTATTTATATATTCTGAAGGATTGCATATGGATTTGAGAAAACTCAAAACGCTGATCGACTTGGTCGCTGAATCAGACATCGAAGAGCTGGAAGTGACGGAAGGCGAAAGCAAGGTCCGTATCGTCAAGTCGTCTGCATCCCAGCAAAACCAGGTTGTCATGATGCAACCGCAACACCAGCACCCGGCCCAGTACCAGGTTGCCGCGCCGGCGCCGGTGGCTGCCGCCGCAGCGCCGGTGGAAGTGGCTGCCGTGCCGGAAGGCCATGTCGTCAAGTCGCCTATGGTCGGCACCTTCTACCGCTCCTCGGCTCCCGGTTCGCCGGCATTTGTCGAAGTCGGCTCGGAAATCAAGGAAGGCGGCACCTTGTGCATCATCGAAGCGATGAAACTGCTCAATGAAATCGAAGCCGACGCTTCTGGCGTAGTGAAGAAGATCCTGGTGGAAAACGGCCAGCCGGTCGAATTCGGCCAACCGCTGTTCATCATTGGTTAATAGACCTGTACCGAGAGAACTACCGAGTTGCCTGCACGGCGGCATCCGCTTATCCGGGTCCCGCCGTTCCGGTTTCCAGTGCAGCGCCACCCGCCTTTGAGCGACGGCCGTATTGGCAACCCAATGCTTGATAACGCTTAACTCTTAGCGACGCATATACCAATTACTATGTTTGAAAAAATCCTTATCGCCAACCGCGGCGAAATCGCCTTGCGCATCCAACGCGCCTGCCGTGAAATGGGCATCAAAACCGTGATGGTCCATTCAGAGGCAGACCGTGACGCCAAGTATGTGAAACTGGCGGATGAATCGGTCTGTATCGGCCCGGCGCCGTCCAGCCTGAGTTATCTCAACATGCCGGCCATCATCAGCGCTGCTGAAGTGACCGACGCCGAAGCTATCCATCCAGGCTACGGCTTCTTGTCCGAAAACGCCGATTTCGCTGAACGGGTTGAACAGTCTGGCTTTGTTTTCATCGGCCCGCGGCCGGCGAACATCCGCCTGATGGGCGATAAAGTATCGGCCAAACAAGCCATGATCCGCGCCGGCGTGCCTTGCGTTCCAGGTTCGGAAGGCGCGTTGCCCGACGATCCGAAGGAAATCGTCAAGATTGCCCGCAAGATCGGCTATCCGGTCATCATCAAAGCGGCCGGCGGCGGCGGCGGACGCGGCATGCGCGTAGTGCATACCGAAGCAGCGCTGGCCAATGCCGTCACCATGACCAAGACCGAAGCCGGCGCCGCGTTCGGCAATCCGGAAGTGTATATGGAGAAGTACCTGGAGAATCCGCGCCACGTGGAAATCCAGATCCTGGCCGACCAGTTCAAGAACGCGGTCTGGCTGGGCGAGCGCGATTGCTCCATGCAGCGCCGCCACCAGAAAGTGATCGAAGAAGCGCCGGCGCCTGGCATCCCGCGCAAGATCATCGAAAAAATCGGCGACCGTTGCGCCGAAGCTTGCCGCAAGATGGATTACCGCGGCGCCGGCACGTTTGAATTCCTGTATGAAAACGGCGAGTTCTACTTCATCGAAATGAACACCCGGGTCCAGGTTGAACATCCGATCACCGAAATGATCACCGGCATCGACATCGTGCAGGAACAGATCCGCATTGCAGCCGGTGAAAAACTGCGCTTCCGCCAACGCGATATCCAGCTCTCCGGCCACGCGATCGAATGCCGCATCAACGCCGAAGACCCGTTCAAGTTCACGCCGTCGCCAGGCAAGATCCTGTCATGGCATGCGCCTGGCGGCCCTGGCATCCGGGTCGATTCGCATGCATACGCAGGCTATTTCGTGCCGCCGCATTATGATTCGATGGTGGGCAAGGTGATCTCATATGGCTCGACCCGCGAACAGGCGATCCGGCGCATGCAGATTGCGCTGTCGGAAATGGTGGTCGAAGGGATCCAGACCAACATCCAGCTGCATCGCGAGCTGATGATCGACGCCCGTTTCATCGAAGGCGGCACCAACATCCACTACCTGGAACACAAACTGGCCGAACGGCCGGTAGTGGCCAAGGAAACGGATAAAGCGGCAAAGAAATAAAGATTTCCTCCGGGGAGTCTCCATTACACAGTAAGGCATCTGATGAGCTGGACCGAAATTGTTATTGAAGTTGCACTGAGCGACGCCGAAACGCTGTCTGATGCGTTGATGGACGCTGGCGCCTTGTCGGTCTCGGTGGAAGATGCCGACCTGGGAACGGCCGCCGAGCAGCCCTTGTTCGGCGAACCCGGCATGGAACCCAAGGAAGCCGCCTGGCAGCGTAGCCGGGTGGTGGTCCTGGCTGAAGTCGACGCCGACCACGCAGCGATCGTCAGCAACGCCGCCAAGGCATGCGGCGTCGCGGTCCCGCCCTACTCGCTGCGGCCGGTGGCGGCGCAGGACTGGGTGCGGCTGACGCAATCGCAGTTTGAACCGATCCACATCGGCAAGAATATCTGGGTGGTGCCTAGCTGGCACAAAGGGCACGATGGGCCCGACGCCAACGGCCTGATCCTGGAACTCGATCCCGGCCTGGCCTTCGGCACCGGCAGCCATCCGACTACCCGCCTCTGCATGGAATGGCTGGAAATCCATGTACCGCAGCAGAAACCGCAATCGCTGCTCGATTACGGCTGTGGCTCCGGCATCCTGGCCATGGTGGCCAAGAAGCTCGGCAGCGGCTGCACCGTGGTCGGCGTCGATATCGACCCGCACGCCATCGATGCAGCGCGCTACAACAGCGAACGCAACCATTGCGACGTGGCCTATTACCTGCCGGAAGATTTCAGCGCCCGCAGTGCGGTGCAGGTATTCGATATCGTCGTCGCCAACATCCTGTCAGGCCCGCTCAAGCTGATGGCGCCCATGCTGTGCAGCCGCATCGCTGCCGGCGGCAGCCTGACATTGTCCGGCGTGCTGGCGGAGCAGGCGGAAGACGTCATCGCCGCCTATGCGCAGTGGATACCCTTGAGTGTCTGGGCAGAGCAGGACGGCTGGGTCGCGCTGTCCGGAACCCTGAAGTAAGCGGCACGCCATGGCGCTCGCGACCCAATGTCCGCATTGTCAGACCACCTTCCGGGTCGCCAACGACCAGCTGAAGCTGCGCGGCGGCCTGGTTCGCTGCGGCAGCTGCCGCGAAGTCTTCAACGGCATCGAACACCTGGTGCGGCCCGAAGTGGCAGCACCGGTAGCGGCGCCGGAACCAGACGCCATTGCGCCCCTGGTCCACACCTTTGCCGCCGACAAAACACCCGTTGCAGAACCGCAGCATAGCGCGCCGCCGGCTTACATCGCACCGGAACCGGAACCGACGCCGGAACCCGAACCGGCGGTTGCCGTTGCCACAGACCACCCGCTGCCTGTCATCGCGCCTGTCGTCACGCCTGAACCCGGAAGATCCACGGCATCAGGCCGGGTAGAAGCGGCGATTGACGGGCTTGAAGAAGATTTGCGCATCGCCGAAGAAACCAGCCAGTCGGCGCCGGCCGACGTGCACCACACGCCGTTCGGCCTGATCAAGCCATCCGCCCCCATCGTTCCCGGCCAGGCAGCCAGCGATCCGCCAACACCCAATGTCTGGCATCGTCACGTCGACGATGAGGAAGACAAGCAGATGGCGCGCATGACCCTGATGCACGTCGCCGGCCAGGACGACGACACGCTGGCGGCAAGAGCCGGATCGGGCCCTGCTGCCGATGATATCGATGAACTGGACCGCATCATCGATGAATTGCAGCGCAAGCCGTGGCGCGCTGAAAAGGCCCCTGCCGTCGCAAATTCCCAGAACGCGGCTGACAGCGGCGACAGCAGCAAAAAAAAGAACCGCGAAAAAACCGCCGAGCCCGAACCGGCCGCTGCCGACGAACCCGATTTTGTCCTGAGCGCAAGGCGCAAGCAACGTATCGGCGGCACGCTGCGCTGGGCCATGTGGGGCGCCGGTGCGCTGATGCTGGTCGGGCTGGCCGGACAATCGACGTATTTTTTCCGCGACCAGCTGGCGGCGCGCCTGCCGCAGCTTAAGCCGGCGCTGGTCGGCGCCTGCGCGAAAATCGGCTGCAGCGTTGGCCTGCCCATGAGAATCGACAGCATTTCGATCGAGGCCAATGAACTGCAGGCGGTCGATCCTGCCCGCAATCTGTTTTCGCTGAACCTGCTGCTGCGCAACCGCAGCGACACGGTGCAAGCCTGGCCCAATATCGAACTGACCTTGAACGACGGCAGCGAGAAGGCGATCGCGCGCCGGGTATTTACGCCGCGCGACTATTTGAGCCCATCGGCCGATCCGGCCCAGGGTTTCGCCAGCGATCAGGAACAGCCGGTGAAACTGGGCTTTGAGTTATTGCAGCTGAAGGCGTCCGGTTACCGGGTGTATCTGTATTATCCGTAGTGTTAAACTCAGTACAATTATTTTCCTTTGCAATTTAACCGTTTTATCTAATCACTTGAGGACAGAGTAATTCGCCACGCTACGGTGGCTCTTAAACTCTGTCCCGCAAATATAAAATGTCCTCTCTTATCTGCGGTTCACTGGCTTTCGACGTCATCATGCAATATCCGGGGCGCTTCTCGGATTCGCTGCTGGCCGACCAGCTGCACAAGATCAGCGTTTCCTTCCTGGTGCCGACCTTGCGCCGCGACTTCGGCGGCTGCGCCGGCAATATCGCCTATAACTTGAAACTGCTGGGCGGCGATCCGCAAATCATGGCGACCATCGGCCACGACGGCGGCGACTACCTGGCGCGCCTCGACCGCCAAGGCATTTCGCGCAAGACCGTGCGCACCATCGAGTCGATCTATACCGCGCAATGCTTCGTGACCACCGACGCCGACAATAACCAGATCAACGCCTTCCATCCCGGCGCGATGACTTTCTCGCACGAGAACAAGGTAGCCGATGCCGGTCCGGTCAAGCTGGCGATTGTCGCTCCCGACGGCCGTGACGGTATGCTGCAGCATGCTGCCGACTGCGCGGCGCAAGGCATTCCGCTGATCTTCGATCCGGGCCAGGGCATGCCGATGTTCAACGGCGACGAACTGAAGCAGTTCATCGAACTCGCGACCTATATCGCCATGAACGACTACGAAGCCGAAATGCTGGCTTCGCGCACCGGCTTGTCGCTGGCGCAGATCGCCGAACGGGTATCGGCGCTGATCGTCACCCGCGGCGAACTCGGCGCGGAGATATTCACCGCCGGCGGCAAGATCGACATTCCTTGCGTCGAAGCCGAACAGGTGCTGGATCCGACCGGCTGCGGCGACGCCTTCCGCGCCGGTATGCTGTATGGCTTGAGCAACGGCATGGACTGGGCCACCACCGGCCGCCTTTCCAGTTTGCTGGGCAGCATCAAGATTGCGCATCTGGGGCCGCAGAACCACGCGCCGAGCCGCGCAGAAATCGATGAGCGCTTTCATCGTGAATTTGGTTACCGATTGTAAAAGTAGCACATCAAATCCTGTGCTCCGGACTGGTACTGGCCGGAGTATAGGAATAAAAATCCCTCATCTCCCCAGTATCTTCCTCGATTAACAAGACATACTCCCGCAATTGCCGATTCCGGCGTGATACACATCGCCCTGTCCAGCCTGAACTAATCTGCTAGGCTTATATCCAATTTCCATCAGTACCAGGGACGGAGGGTCTCATGAAAAAGCGACTATTAATCGGAGCAACACTGCTGGGCGCAACCATGCTGCTGGGCGGCTGCGTTGCCTATCCGTATGCGGGTGATCCGTACTATGGCGGCTACGGCGGTTATTACGGCGGCGGCTACTATGCGCCGGCGCCGGTATATGTGGGGCCTAGCGTGGACATCGGCTTTGGCTATTCGCGCGGCTGGGGTGGACGAGGCTGGGGCGGCCGCGGTTGGGGCGGCGGCTGGCACGGCGGCCATTAAACGCCGTGTCCGGACACCCCGTCGCAGCCTTGGCCATCACAAGTGATTGGACAAGGCTGCGATCTCGACGCATGATGCTGCTTATCATTCATCCAGGAGTCCTCATGAAACGACTGATTGCCGCTTTATTGGTTTGCAGCGCTGTTGCCGCACCGGCTGTTGCCGCCCTCAAGGCCGGCGAGCAAGCGCCGACGTTTACTACCCAGGCTTCTCTCGGCGGCAAGGTGTTCAGCTACTCGCTGGCCGATGAACTGAAAAAAGGGCCGGTGGTGCTGTATTTTTATCCGGCCGCCTTCACCAAGGGCTGCACCATCGAGGCACATCTGTTTGCCGATGCAGTCGACAAGTACAAGGCGCTCGGCGCATCCGTGATCGGCGTATCCGCCGACAACATTGATACCCTCAACAAATTCTCGGTCAGCGAATGCCGCAGCAAATTCGCGGTTGCCTCCGACCAGGACCAGAAAATCATGAAGTCCTATGATTCGGTGCTGCTCTCCAAGACCAGCTATGCAGACCGCGTATCGTATGTGATCGCTCCCAACGGCAGCATCATCTATGAATACAGCAGCATGGATCCGGACAAGCATGTCGGCAACACGCTGCAGGCATTGGAACAATGGGTCGCCAAGCAAAAAAGATAACGATTTGCGGGACAGAGTTTAAGAGTCGCCGAAGCGCGACGAATTACTCTGTCCTCAACTAATCAGACAGCAGCTTTGCGCCGGTGCCCTTCAAGATTCGGCAGGAACGCTGCCAGCAGGCCGATCAGCGGCAGGAAAGAACAGACCTGGTAGACGAAGCTGATGCTGGTCATGTCGGCCAGCTTGCCCAAGGCAGCAGCGCCGATGCCGCCCATGCCAAAGGCGAAACCGAAAAACAGGCCGGATACGGTGCCGACCTTGCCCGGCACCAGCTCCTGGGCGAATACCAGGATGGCTGAGAACGCGGAGGCCAGGATCACGCCGATCACCACCGTCAGCACACCGGTCCAGAACAGGTTAGCGTACGGCAGCATCAGGGTGAACGGCGCCACGCCGAGGATAGAGACCCAGATCACCAGCTTGCGGCCGACCTTGTCGCCGATCGGACCGCCCAGCACGGTGCCGGCCGCCACCGCAAACAGGAATATGAACAAATGCAGCTGCGCCGACTGCACCGACAGCTGGAATTTGTCGATCAGGTAAAACGTGAAGTAGCTGCTCAGGCTGGCCATGTAAAAGTATTTCGAGAAAACCAGCATCAGCAAGATGCCTACCGAAAACAGCACTTTCTTGCGCGGCAACGCCACGTAATGCTGCTTTGCCTTGGCCGGCCTGTTCTGCGCTTCCTGGCGCTTGCGCTTGTACCAGTTGCCGATCTGCCACAGCACCACGATCGCCAGCAGCGCCGCCGCCGAAAACCAGGCGATGCTGGTCTGTCCATGCGGGATCACGATCCAGGCCGCCAGCAGCGGTCCCATGGAGCTGCCGGCATTGCCGCCCACCTGGAAAATCGACTGCGCCAGGCCATGGCGGCCGCCGGAAGCCATGCGCGCCACCCGCGACGACTCCGGATGGAAAATCGACGAGCCGGTGCCGACCAGGGCCGCCGCGAACAGCAAGATGCCGTAGCTGGGCGCGACCGACAGGATCAGCAGGCCCACCAGCGTGAAGCCCATGCCCAGCGCCAGCGAATACGGCTTCGGATGCTTGTCGGTGTAGAGCCCCACCAGCGGCTGCAGGATGGAGGCGGTGATCTGGTAAGTCAGGGTAATCAGGCCGATCTGCGCGAAGCTGAGATTGAAGTTTCCCTTCAGCAGCGGATAGATAGACAAGATCAGCGACTGGATCATGTCATTCAGGAAGTGGGCAAAACTGATGGCGCCCAGTACGCGAAAACCGGTTTTCTCGGCATCGTGCGATCCCATGGCGGGAGAAATCTGCTTGGCTGCGGTTTGCATGGCGGTGAAATGAATAGTGGCGAATTAGGTACGATGAAAGGCGCAAATGAAACAAGAAACGGCCTGCTTAGGCATCGAAAAAGATTTCTTCATTCGCAAGCCCTCAGTGTAAGCAAAAAAACCGAGACTGTTTTAAGATAGAAAGACATAATTTGTCGTATTTCTGCCATTTCCTCCCTATGCCTGCCCAAATACTCACCCACACCACGATCGGCCTGCTTGACGTCGTGCCGGACGCACTGCATCCGGTACGCCTGCGGGCGCGCGACCTTGACGCCGCCAAGCTGCTGAGCGCACATTCCCATCCCTGGGGCCAGGTCACCTATGCAGCGGAAGGCGTGCTGCGCGTGAGCGTCGGCAACAGCACCTGGATCGTGCCGCCGCTAAGGGCGATCTGGATTCCTCCGCTGGTGGAGCATGAAATCGCCACCATGGAAAAATCCCAGCTGCGCGCCTTGTACATCCATGCCGATGCGACGCCTTTCGACGGCCAGGAATGCATCGTGCTAGAGGTCTCGACCTTGCTGCGCGAATTGATCGCGGCCCTGTCGCAAACCGACGACGGCAGCCGCAGGGAAACCCTGCTCAGCCAATTGATACTGGAGGAACTGACGGCGGCGCAAACCCAGGGCATACGCATTTCCCTGCCAACCGAAAAGCGCTTGCACGCCATCTGCCAGGTCCTGATGGAAACGCCCGATTCCAGCATGACGCTGGCGGGCTGGGCAGACCAGGTCGGGGCCTCGGAAAGAACTTTGGCGCGCCTGTTCGAGCGCGACCTGGGCATGACCTTCGGCCAGTGGCGGCAGCAGATCAGGCTGGCGCACGCGGCGCCGATGATCGCGCGCGGCATGCCGCTGTCGCTGGTGGCTGCCGAACTGGGGTACGCCAGCCAGTCGGCATTTTCCGCCATGTTCAGGAAAACTTTCGGGCAATCGCCGTCGACCTTCTTCGCACCAAAGAAAACCGGCCAGGCAGGCAATTAGCGCGCGGCGGGGCCGAGGTCATGCATGAGAAGAGGTTTGCGGGGGAACAGATGCAGCCGAGAGCCGCTGTTGCGTCGTCCGTGTAACGCAACACGGACGGAACAGCCTGCTTCGGTAGTACGGCTTATTGCGGGGCGGTGTCCTTGAACGACTGGCGTTCGGACAGTTTCTCGTACAGCTTGGCCAGCGTCGGATAGTCTTCGCGCCAGGTAATTCCCGGGAAGCGGAAACTGAGCCAGCCCAAGGCGCAACCGACGGCCACGTCGGCCAGCGAATAGTGGATGCCGGAGCAGAACGGCTTTTCCGCCAGGCCGGACGCCATCGCTTTCAGGCCGCCGTCGATCTTGCGCTGCTGGCGGTCGATCCAGGCCTGGCTGCGTTCGCCTTCCGCGCGCTGCGTGCCTTCCAGGCGAATCAGCACGCCGGCTTCCACCACGCCGTCGGCCAGCGCTTCCCAGCATTTCACTTCGGAGCGTTCGCGGCTGTTAATCGGGATTAATTTACCAACCGGCGTCAAGGTATCGAGATATTCGACGATCACGTGCGAATCGAACATGGCGCCGCCGTCTTCCATCACCAGGCAAGGCACCTTGCCCAAGGGATTCGAAGCATGAATCTTGGTGTCGGCGGCCCAGACATCTTCCAGCACGAATTCGTAGTCCAGTTTCTTTTCCGCCATGACAACACGTACCTTGCGGACGAAAGGACTAGCGAGGGAACCGATCAGCTTCATATGTCACTTATGGTAAAAAATGTTGGCTGATTATAGCATTCGCCCCCAGCGACTTTGTCCATCACTGGCCCGGCCCGGACGCAAAGCGGCATATTTACCACGTTGCAAATGGTAAAATTCGGTTTGGCCCGTTATTGCCTTGCGTTGTTGACAAACGTTGTTGCCAAAATCGGCGTCGTTTTTAAGCGCACTGTGCACTTGCAAAATTGAAACAACCGGCGTACCGGCCCTATCTTCATTCACCTCTATAGTCGCCATTATCATGTCTCTTTCCACGCTTTCCGCCCTGTCCCCGCTGGATGGCCGCTACGCCGCCAAAACCGGCAAGCTGCGCCCGATCCTGTCCGAAGCCGGTTTCATGCACCATCGGGTCAAGGTTGAAATTGCCTGGCTGCAAGCCCTGTCGACTGCGGGCTTCGCCGAGATCAAACCCTTCTCCGCCAGCGCCACCGCGCTGCTCGACAAGCTGGCCAGCGACTTCAGCGAAGCCGACGCGGAACGCATCAAGGCCATCGAAGCCGTCACCAACCACGACGTCAAGGCGGTCGAATACTGGCTCAAGGAACAGGTCAAGGACGTGCCGGAGCTGATCGCCGCCTCGGAATTCATCCACTTCGCCTGCACCTCGGAAGACATCAACAACACTTCGCACGGCATGATGCTGAAAGCCGCGCGCGATACCGTGCTGCTGCCGGCCCTGCAGGAAGTGATCGCCAAGCTGACCGAGCTGGCGCACGCCAATGCCGATTTGCCGATGATGTCGCGCACCCATGGCCAGCCGGCCAGCCCGACCACGCTCGGCAAGGAAATGGCCAACGTCGTGGCGCGCCTGCAGCGCGCAGTGAAACGCATCGCCGCCGTGGAAATCCTGGGCAAGATGAACGGCGCGGTCGGCAACTACAATGCGCACCTGTCGGCCTATCCTGACTTCGACTGGGAAAACTTCTCGAAGAACGTGATCGAACAACGGCTGGGCCTGGTGTTCAATCCCTACACTATCCAGATCGAACCGCATGACTACATGGCGGAACTGTTCGATGCGATCAGCCGCAGCAACACTATCCTGCTCGACCTGAACCGCGATATCTGGGGCTACATCTCGCTGGGCTTTTTCAAGCAGCGCACCAAGGCCGGCGAAATCGGCTCGTCGACCATGCCGCACAAGGTCAACCCTATCGATTTCGAGAATTCGGAAGGCAACCTGGGCATGGCCAACGCAGTGCTCAAGCACATGTCGGAAAAACTGCCGCTGTCGCGCTGGCAGCGCGACCTGACCGATTCCACCGTGCTGCGCAACATCGGCGTCGGCCTCGGTTACGCGATCCTGGCTTACGACAGCTGCCTGCGCGGCCTGAACAAGCTGGAAGTCAATCCCGGCCGCCTGGCGGAAGACCTGGACGCCACCTGGGAAGTGCTGGCCGAGCCGGTGCAAACCGTGATGCGCCGCTACGGCATTGAAAATCCCTACGAGCAGCTGAAAGAGCTGACACGCGGCAAAGGCATCTCCAAGGATGCATTGCGCGAGTTCATCCTCAAGCTGGAAATCCCGCAGGAAGCCAAGGACCATCTGCTGGCCATGACGCCGTCCAACTACATTGGACATGCGGCATCGCTGGCCAGGAAAATCTAAAACGCCGCTTTCCGTCGGACCAAAAAAAAACCAGCCCGAATTGAAGGCTGGTTTTTTTTATTGCCGCGACGCTTTATACCACCGCGCCGTCAGTCTCGTCTTTTTCCTTGATCGGCTTGATCATGTCTTCGCGCTTGACGCCCAGCCACATCGCCACTGCCGCCGCCACGAACACCGATGAATAGATACCGAACAGGATACCGATGGTCAGCGCCAGCGCAAAGTAGTGCAACGCCGGGCCGCCGAACACGAACATCGACAACACCATGATTTCGGTACTGCCGTGGGTGATGATGGTGCGGGAAATCGTGCTGGTGATCGCGTGGTTCATGACATCGGCCACCGCCAGCTTGCCGAAGCGGCGGTCGCGGAAGGTTTCGCGCACGCGGTCGAACACCACCACCGATTCATTCACCGAATAGCCCAGCACCGCCAGGATCGCCGCCAGCACGGTCAGCGAGAATTCCCACTGGAAGAAAGCGAAGAAGCCGAGGATGATCACCACGTCATGCAAGTTGGCGATGATCGCCGCCACCGCGTATTTCCACTCGAAGCGGATCGCCAGGTAGATCACGATGCCGATCACCACGAACAGCAGCGCCATCAGGCCGTCATGCGCCAGCTCGTCGCCCACCTGCGGGCCGACAAACTCGGTGCGCTTGAGCTGCACGTCAGCATCCTGCTGCTGCAACGCCTTCAGCACGGTAGCGCTTTGGGCATTGGAATTCTCACCTTTTTTCGCGGGCAGGCGAATCATCACATCCTGGGCGGTACCGAAATTGGTGACCTGGTTATCGGTATAACCGAGCCCCTCGACCGTCTTGCGTATGCTCTCGATGTTAGCCGGCTTGCTGTAGGCGACTTCGATCACCGTACCGCCGGTAAACTCGATCGACAGATGCAAGCCTTTCGAGAACAGGAAGAATACGGCCAATACAAACGTCAGCGCCGAGATCGCATTGAATATCAATGCATGGCGCATGAACGGAATATCTTTTTTGATACGGAAAAGTTCCATCACATTCCTTTTGGTTCACACCACTGGTTCTTGCCTGTGCAGCCGCACAATGGCGGCCGCAACGTTATTCAATATGCGCTTGCGCTTGGCCGCGGCTCAAGCGTTCGGCTTCCAGATCTGGCCGATCGACAGGCTGGTCAGCTTCTTCTTGCGGCCGTACCACAGGTTGGCAAAACCGCGCGAGACGAACACCGCCGAGAAAATCGAAGTCAGGATGCCCAGGCAATGCACCACCGCAAAACCGCGGATCGCGCCGGAACCGAAAATCAGCAATGCCAGGCCGGCGATCAGCGTCGTCACGTTGGAGTCCAGGATCGTGGCCCAGGCGCGGTCGAAACCGATCGAGATCGCTGCTTGCGGCGAATTGCCGTTGCGCAGCTCTTCACGAATACGCTCGTTCACCAGCACGTTGGCGTCGATCGCAATACCCAGCGTCAAGGCGATCGCGGCAATGCCCGGCAGGGTCAGCGTCGCCTGCAGCGTCGACAGCACGGCGATCAGCAGCAGCAGGTTGACCGACAGCGCCAGCACGCTGAAGAAACCGAACAGCATGTAGTAGATGATCATGAATACGGCGATCACGGCAAAACCGTACATGGTCGAATCGAAGCCCTTCTTGATATTCTCGGCGCCCAGCTGCGGGCCGATGGTGCGTTCTTCGATGATGGTCATGGGCGCCGCCAGGGAGCCTGCGCGCAGCAGCAGCGCCAGGTCGGCGGCCGCTTCAGGAGAGCCCATGCCGGTGATCTGGAAGCGCGAGCCCAGTTCGCTCTGGATGGTAGCCACGGTCAGGACTTCGCCCTTGCCTTTTTCAAACAGGACGATCGCCATCGCCTTGCCGACCTTGCCGCGGGTAGCGTCGCGCATCTTGCGGCCGCCATCGCCGTTGAGGTCGATGCTGACTGCCGGCTGCTGGTTCTGGTCAAAGCTCACGGCTGCGCTGGAAATATAGTCGCCGGTCAGGACCGGCTCCTTGTACAGCACGACCGGGGCATTCTTGCCGACCTTGAACAGTTCGGACCCGAAAGGCACGGCTGCGGTGGTTTCCGTGCCGCGCGTCACCGACTCGTCCACCATCCGCACTTCCAGCGTAGCGGTGCGGCCGATGATGTCCTTGGCGCGCGAGACGTCTTGCACGCCAGGCAGCTGCACCACGATACGGTCAGCGCCCTGGCGCTGGATGATAGGTTCGGCCACGCCCAGCTCATTGACCCGCTTCGACAAGGTCGTGATGTTTTGCGTGACGCCGTTGTCGACGATCTGCTTCAATGCTTCCGGCTTGAGCGACGCAGTCAGCGTCGGGTCGCCGCCGGCGACAGGAGGCGCAACCTGGATCAGCATTTCCGTCAATTGCGGCGCCAGCAGGTCGCGCGCCTTGTTGAGCGTGTCCTGGTCGCGGAAACTGATGTCGATGCTGTCGCCGTTGCGGTTGATGCCGCTGTAACGGATGTCCTTGTCGCGCAAAGCGCTGCGGGCGCTGGCTTGCAAGCCTTGCAGACGCTTGTTGATGACCGCCTTGGTATCGACCTGCATCAGGAAATGCACGCCGCCGCGCAAGTCGAGGCCCAGGTACATCGGGAAGGCATGCAGCGCCTGCAGCCAGTGCGGCGTATTCGGCACCAGGTTGAAAGCCACCACATAGGTTGGATCGGTAGGATCTGTATTCAGGTTCTGTTCCAGCAGGGCCTTGGCCTTGAACTGGGTGTCGGTATCGTGGAAACGCGCGCGCACGGTGCCTTGCGCGCCGGTGTTTTCAAACGCCACGCCGTCAGTCTGCAGATTGCCTTGCTGCAGCACTTGCGACACCCGGTCGGCCAGCGCGCTGTCGACCTTCAATGTCGACTTGCCGCTGCTTACCTGTACCGCAGGCGATTCGCCAAAGAAATTCGGTATGGTGTACAGCACGCCGAACAGCAGCGCGATGACGATCAGAATATATTTCCAGAGAGGATAGCGATTCATATTGATTCAGCGTTCTGTGTGAGTCTCAGAGGGAGTCTCTTGCTTGCATGGTTGGTGCAGCCGATGCCCTGCGTGCAATGTCTTGCCGTGCTGCGCTTGTAGCACTGCGCCGCCAGGCTCTTTTTTATTCCGGACTTTACATTTGAAGAGAGCACCCGCCTGGATGCTCTCGCTCCATCAGTCTGGCGCCTGGTTACAGGGCTGTCTTGATCGTGCCCTTTGGCAGCAATGTGGTGACCGAACCCTTTTGCACCACGACTTCAGTGCCGCTGGCGATTTCCAGGGTGATGTAAGCGTCGGCAACCTTGGTGATCTTGCCCAGCATGCCGCCGGCCGTCACTACTTCATCGCCCTTGGCGAGCGCTTCCATCATGGATTTCTGTTCTTTCTGACGCTTCATTTGCGGACGGATCATCAGGAAGTACAACACGACGAACATCAGGATGATCGGCAAAAAGCTGGTCAGGTTGCCGCTCAGGCCCAGTGGACCGGTAGCAGCAGTAGCCGCAGGTGCAGTTTGCGCGTAAGCGCTGGAAATAATTGACACGAGTTGCTCCAGGTAATAGTTTGAAAATAGCCCAGCATTCTAGCATTGGGTAACGGCATACAACCGTCCAGCCGCCCCCCGGCGCTATTTATTGCCGGGAAAATCGGCCCGATGCGCCGCCCTTATAGCGGGAGTCGGCTGACCAGGCCGGTGTTCATAGACCGGTTTGCCCGGAAATAGTTGCAAAATGCATACTTTTTCCAGGGTAAATCCTATACGCCGCGCGCCCGGTCCAGGTGGAACCGGGTCACGAATACGCTGAACTGCCCGACATCCAGCGCTGCCCGGATATTCTTCATCAGGTCCAGGTAGTAATGCAGATTGTGAATCGTATTGAGCCGCGCGCCAAGGATTTCACCGGTACGATGCAAATGATGCAAGTATGCGCGCGAGAAATTGCGGCAAGCGTAGCAGCCGCAAGTCTCGTCCAATGGCTTTTCGTCATCCTTGTAACGGGCATTCTTGATCTTCAGGTCGCCGAAACGGGTAAACAGCCAGCCATTGCGGGCGTTGCGGGTCGGCATCACGCAATCGAACATGTCGACCCCGTTTTCGACCCCTGCCACCAGGTCTTCCGGCGTGCCGACGCCCATCAGGTAATGCGGCTTGCCGGCCGGCAGGCGCGGGCCGATGTGCTCCAGCACGCGCATCATTTCTTCCTTCGGTTCTCCCACCGACAGGCCGCCGATGGCGATGCCGTGGAAACCGACGTCTTCAAGGCCGGCCAGCGATTCGTCGCGCAGGTTTTCAAACATGCCGCCCTGGACGATGCCGAACAGCGCGTTCGGATTTTCCAGCTGGTCGAATTCGTTCTTGGAGCGCTTGGCCCAGCGCAGCGACATCCGCATCGATTGCGCCGCTTCCTCGCTGGTGGCGGGACGGCCGTCGATTTCATACGGCGTGCATTCGTCGAACTGCATCACGATGTCGGAATTGAGCGATTTCTGGATCTGCATCGAGACCTCGGGCGAAAGGAACAATTTGTCGCCGTTGATCGGCGACGAAAATTTCACGCCCTCTTCGGTAATCTTGCGCATCGCGCCCAGTGAAAACACCTGGAAGCCGCCGGAATCGGTCAGGATCGGCTTGTCCCAGGCCATGAACTTGTGCAGGCCGCCGAATTTATCGAGCACCTCGGTGCCAGGCCGCAGCCAAAGATGGAAGGTGTTGCCGAGGATGATCTGGGCTTCGATCTCCACCAGCTCCAGCGGCGACATCGCCTTCACCGAACCATAGGTGCCGACCGGCATGAAGATCGGCGTTTCGACCGTACCGTGGTTTAGCTTCAGGCGGCCGCGGCGGGCCTTTCCTTCGGTTTTCAGCAGCGTGAATTCAAGCATGGATTTTCAGTCAGTAATCAGGATCAAACGTTATAGGTAAGCAGCATCGCATCGCCATAGCTGAAGAAGCGATAACGCTGCGCGATGGCATGGGCGTAAGCGGCGCGGATGCAGTCGTAGCCGGCAAAAGCCGAAACCAGCATCAGCAAGGTCGATTTCGGCAGATGGAAATTGGTGATCAGGCGATCCACGGTCTTGAAGACGTAACCGGGAGTGATGAACAAGGCGGTGTCGGCGCTGCCCGCCTGTAAAACGCCGGACTGCGAGGCTGATTCCAGCGCCCGCAAGCTGGTGGTGCCGACCGCCACCACCTTGCCGCCGGCGGCCTTGGCAGCACGCACGGCATCGACGGTGGCTTCGGCGATGGTGTACCACTCGCTGTGCATCTTGTGTTCCGCCAGGTTCTCGCTGCGCACCGGCTGGAACGTGCCGGCCCCCACGTGCAACGTGACATAGGCGAAGCCGATGCCCTTTTGCTGCAAGCTTTGCAGCAAGGCCTGGTCGAAATGCAGGCCGGCAGTAGGCGCCGCCACCGCGCCCGCATGCTTGGCGTAGACGGTTTGATAACGGGTTTCATCGAAAGCATCGGCATCGTGCTCGATATACGGCGGCAAAGGCAGGCGGCCGTGGGCCTCGATCAGTTCGAATACATCGGCCGGGAACACCAGCGTATAAAACTCGCCGACGCGCTCGCCCACCACAACGTCGAACGCTTCGGCCAGGCAGATCCGGGTGCCGGCAGGCGGCGATTTCGAGGCGCGCACCTGGGCGTGCACGGTGCGGTTGTCAACCACACGTTCGACCAGCACCTCGACCTTGCCGCCGGTTTCCTTGACGCCGAAGAAGCGCGCCTTGAGTACGCGGGTATCGTTGAACACCAGCAGGTCGCCGGGATTCAAGAGGTCGACAATGTCGGCGAAACGGCGGTCCACCAGCTGTTCGCCGTCGATATGCAGCAGGCGCGAGGCGCTGCGCTGCGGCAACGGAGTTTGCGCGATCAGCTCGGGAGGCAGTTCGAAATCGTAATCGGATAGAGAAT
Source organism: Collimonas sp. OK412 (assembly GCF_900112135.1). GTDB lineage: Bacteria > Pseudomonadota > Gammaproteobacteria > Burkholderiales > Burkholderiaceae_D > Collimonas > Collimonas rhizosphaerae. The sequence goes on along the minus strand of NZ_FOLC01000008.1, from coordinate 61,867 downwards.
GCATGCTCGGATAAAAATAATGAAATTAGGCTCAACTTGCCAATACAGCTATAGGCTTTACAATGGCAAACGCTGAAATCTGTACACAACAGGGATGCAGCAACTCGATGCTTTTTTATGAGCAAACCCGCTATTTTACGCCCTGTGGCCTACAAACCGCCTGATATGCCTGCTCCGAAGCGAAAACCTGCCGCTGCTGCCCCCCCTGCCCCGGCTGCGAACACCCGCGCCAGCAAACTGGAAAAGCTGGGCCTGCGCACGGACATGGACCTGGTTTTGCACCTGCCGCTGCGTTACGAAGATGAAACCGAGATTGTCGCCATCCGGCAAGCCGGCATGATGGGCACCAGCGTAGCGCAAGTCGAAGGCGTCGTCACTGCCTGCGATATCCAGTACCGGCCGCGGCGCCAGCTGATCGTCACCATCGCCGACGATAGCGGCCAGCTGGTGATGCGCTTCCTGAATTTCTACGGCAGCCAGACCAAGCAGCTGGCGGTCGGCACCCGGGTGCGCGCACGCGGCGAAATCCGCCATGGCTTTTTCGGCGCCGAGGTGGTCCACCCCAGTTACAAGGTGGTGCTGGAAGGCGCGCCCTTGCCCGATGTCCTGACGCCGGTTTACCCGGCCGGCGAAGGCCTGTCGCAGATTTTCCTGCGCAAGGCGATTGCCGACGCCATGCACAGCATCGCCTGGCACGACACCTTGTCGCCAGCGCAACTGGCGGCGCAGCAGCTGATGCCGTTCGAAAGCGCGGTGCGCCTGCTGCACAACCCGCCACCCGACGTCGACGAGCATGCGCTGGAAGACCGCTCCCATCCGGCCTGGGTGCGCATGAAGTTCGATGAGCTGCTGGCCCAGCAATTGTCGTTGAAGCGGGCCCAGGTCGCACGGCGCGCCAAGAATGCCCGTGCGCTGCCGGTGGTCGGGCAGTTGTCCGCAGCCTTCCTCGCCACGCTGCCGTTCACCCTGACCAAGGCGCAGCAACGGGTGGTGGCCGAAATCAGCGCCGACCTGCAGGCCTCGTTTCCCATGCAGCGCCTGCTGCAAGGCGATGTCGGCAGCGGCAAGACCGTGGTTGCCGCCCTGGCCGCGGCACAGGCCATCGACAGCGGCTACCAGGCAGTGCTGATGGCGCCCACCGAAATCCTGGCGGACCAGCATTTCCGCAAGATCGCAGCCTGGATGGAGCCGCTTGGCGTGCGCGTCGCCTGGCTCACCGGCAGCCTGAAAAAGAAAGAAAAGCTGGCGGCCCAGGCCATGATCGAATCGGGCGAGGCGCAGCTGGTGATCGGCACCCATGCCCTGATCCAGGACAGCGTGCAGTTCGCCAAGCTGGGCCTGGTGATCGTCGACGAACAGCATCGTTTCGGCGTCGGCCAGCGGCTGGCGCTGCGCAACAAGACCGTGTCTGAAAACGGCGGCGGCGATGCCGTCCAAAACACGGCGCCGGTGGTGCCGCACCAACTGATGATGAGCGCCACGCCGATTCCGCGCACCCTGGCGATGACTTATTACGCCGACCTGGAAATCTCGGTGATCGACGAACTGCCTCCCGGCCGCACCCCCATCGTCACCCGCGCAGTCGACCAGGCACGGCGCGACGAGGTGATCGCACGGGTGCATGCGGCAGTACAGGACGGGCGCCAGGCGTACTGGGTCTGCCCGCTGATCGAGGAATCGGAAGCCCTGCAGCTGCAAACTGCCACCGAAACCTACGCAATGCTGGCGGAAGCGTTGCCGGACCTGCGGATCGGCCTGGTGCACGGCCGTCTCAAGCAAGCCGAAAAACAGGAAGTCATGGACGCCTTCAGCGCCGGCGCCTGCCACGTGCTGGTCGCCACTACCGTGATTGAAGTCGGGGTCGATGTCCCCAACGCCTCGCTGATGGTGATCGAACATGCGGAACGCTTCGGGCTGTCGCAGCTGCACCAGTTGCGCGGGCGGGTTGGACGCGGTTCTGCCGCCAGCGTATGCTTGTTGTTATACCAAAGCCCGCTCGGCTATGTCGCCAAGCAACGCCTGATGACCATGCGCGAAACCACCGACGGCTTCGAAATCGCACGGCGCGACCTGGAAATCCGCGGCCCCGGCGAATTCCTCGGTGCGCGCCAGTCAGGCCAGGCCATGCTGCGCTTTGCCGACCTGGCTACCGACCAATGGCTGGTCGACCGCGCCCGCGACCTGGCGCAAACGCTGCTGCAGGATCCGGCGCCAGCCAGCCAGGCCACCGTCAGCGCCCATCTGACGCGCTGGCTGGGCGGCCGCGAAGATTTCCTGAAGGTTTGAGCGGCATGGGCAAGAATGATGCTTATTTTGCAAAAGCGGCGCTGAAACATGGAGAGACACAAGCTCCATCGAAAAATATGCGAAGATAACAACATGACTCTGACCGAACTCAAATATATCGTCGCGGTAGCGCGCGTAAAGCATTTTGGCCATGCCGCTGAAGCTTGTTTCGTGGCGCAGCCGACGCTCTCCGTGGCGATCAAGAAGCTGGAAGACGAACTGGGCGTGGTGATCTTCGAACGCGGCGGCACCGAAATTTCCGTGACGCCGCTGGGTGCGCAGATCGTGGCCCAGGCTGAACGGGTGCTGGAGCAGACCGCCACCATCCGCGAGATCGCCAACCAGAACAAGGATCCGCTGGCCGGCCCGCTGCGCCTGGGCATCATCTATACGGTCGGCCCCTACCTGTTGCCGCCGCTGGTGAAAACCATGATCGAGCAAGTGCCGCAGATGCCGCTGGTGCTGCAGGAAAATTTCACCGTGCGCCTGCTGGAGCTGCTGCGCCAAGGCGAACTGGACGCCGCCATCATCGCCCTGCCGTTCCCCGAGCACGGCCTGATGGTGCAGCCGCTGTACGACGAGCCGTTCGTGGTGGCGCTGCCCAAGCACCATGCCTGGGCCAACCGCACCAGCATCAGCGCCCAGGATCTCAAATCGGAAACCATGCTGTTGCTCGGCAACGGCCATTGTTTCCGTGACCAGGTGTTGGAAGTGTGCCCCGAAATGTCGCGCTTTTCGACTGCCGGCGACGGCATTGCCCGCACTTTCGAAGGTTCGTCGCTGGAAACCATACGCCACATGGTGGCTTCCGGCATCGGCATCACAGTGCTGCCGCTGGCCTCGGTGCCCGATATCGACGCCAAGGACGGCATGCTGCGTTATGTGCCGTTCACCGATCCGGAGCCGTCGCGCCGGGTGGTGATTGTCTGGCGCAAGAGCTTCACGCGCCATGCCGCCATCGAAGCCGTGCAAAAAGCGGTGCTGGATTGCGGCCTGAAAGGCGTTACCTTGCTGCATGACGCGCTTGCCGTCGAAGGCTAAGCCAAAAGCCGATTCATGCTGGCCGGGACAGGACCTGGTTTACGTCCGCCGGCATGTTTCCATCCCTTGTTCTTTTCCCGCTGCCGCCTGGCGGCTACGCTAACATCCAAACCGCAATGAATCGTCTCAAACTCTACTTCCGGCTGATCCGCATGGACAAACCCATCGGCATCCTGCTGCTGCTGTGGCCAACCCTGGCCGCCCTGTGGCTGGCGGCCGAGGGCAAGCCGGCCTGGGCCCTGGTCGCGATTTTCTGCCTCGGCACCGCCCTGATGCGCTCGGCCGGCTGCGCGATCAACGATTTCGCCGACCGCGATTTCGACAAGCACGTCAAACGCACCGCCGAGCGGCCGCTGACCAGCGGCAAGATCGCCGCCTGGGAAGCGGTGATGGTGGCCGTCGTGCTGACGCTGCTGTCGCTGCTGCTGATCCTGCCGCTGAACACGCTGACCAAGGAGCTGTCGGTCGTCGCCGTGATCGTGGCCGGCAGCTATCCCTACTTCAAGCGCTTCTTCGCGATTCCGCAAGCCTACCTCGGCATCGCCTTCGGCTTCGGCATTCCCATGGGTTTCGCCGCGGTCCAGGGAACGGTGCCGGCCGCCGCCTGGCTGCTGTTGCTGGCGAATGTATTCTGGGCCGTCGCCTACGACACCGAATACGCCATGGTCGACCGTGACGACGACCTGAAAATCGGCATCCGGACTTCGGCGATTACCTTCGGCCGCTACGACGTAACAGCAATCATGCTTTGTTACGCGCTCAGTTTAGGATTAGTATTTACAGTAGGCTGGCAATTCGGCCTGCGCGCCTGGTTCAGCGCCGGCATGCTGGTGGCGGCCGGATGTGCGGTCTACCACTACCGCTTGATCCGCAGCCGCGAACGCGCCGGCTGCTTCGCCGCTTTTCGCCACAACAACTGGCTGGGAGCGGCGGTATTCGGCGGGATCGCCCTGGACTATGCGCTCCGGTAGATGTCCGGCGGCAACCCGGCATGATTATCGTGATATATTAGGCAACATCTTTCCCCGCAATCCACATTGAAGAGGCAAACATGGCTACTACCGACAACGTAAAAGAGATGCGCGACAATCTGGCTGGCGAACTCAAATCCGTGATCAAGGAAGCGGAAACCCTGCTCGACGATACCCATGACCATGCGGAAAAAAAATACAACTCGGCCCGTGAGAAGCTGAAAGCAGCGCTGGAAACAGCCAAGACGGAACTGCCGAAAGCCACCAAGAAAGCCGTGGCGCACACCAAGCACGCGGCCCATGTCACCGATGAATATGTCGGCGACAATCCATGGAAAGCTGTCAGCGTGGCGGCCGTCATCGGTTTGCTGGCTGGGCTGGCGATTGGCCGCAACAAATAAAGTGCGGCCGGAGCCTCGACACTACTGCGGCTCAACAATAAAAAAAACAGCGGCAATCGCCATGCGATGCCGCTGTTTTTTTATATGCAATACCGTCCCGGCGCTAGTCGCGTCCGAATTCGTCGCCCAGCTCCTGGCCGCGCAGCGCGGCTGATTTGACGGCAGCGATGATCGCGCCCTTCACATCCGCAGCCTCCATGCTGCTCAACGCAGCATACGTGGTGCCGCCCTTGGAGGTCACGCGCTCGCGCAGCAGGGACACCGGCTCCGACGATTGTGCCGCCAGCTGCGCTGCGCCGGTGAAGGTGGCCTTGGCCAGTTCGATGCCCTGTTGCGCGGTCAGGCCGAGTTCCTGTGCCGCCTGCTGCATTGCTTCGATAAAATAAAACACATACGCCGGGCCGCTGCCGGACACCGCCGTCACCGCATCGATCTTTGCTTCGTCATCCAGCCATACCGTGCTGCCCACCGCGCGCAAGATCAGGTCGGCAGTCTCGCGCTGGGCCGGCGACACGCCGGCGGTGGCGACCATTCCGGTAATGCCCTGGCCGATCAGCGCCGGCGTATTCGGCATGCAGCGCACGATGGCGTCGTGGCCGCCCAGCCAGCGCGCCAGGTCTACCGCGCGAATCCCGGCGGCAATCGACAGCACCAGCTGGGTCCGGACATGCGGCCGCAATTTGGCCACGACTTCCTTCATCTGCTGCGGCTTGACCGCCAGCACGATCACTTCACAGGCCTCGATCGCGGCATCGATTCCGGTCGCCGTGCTGACGCCGAAGCGCTGCGCCAGATTCTGCAGCGCCTCCGGATTCAGGTCGACCACATGGATGTTGGCGCCGTCGGTCACCTTGCCGGCCAGGCCGCCGATCAGGGCCGCCGCCATATTGCCGCCGCCGATGAAGCCGATATTCAATTTATTTTTCATGATTCCGTTCCCGTTGCCCAAAAATTGCACTGCCCACGCGCACGATGGTAGCGCCCTCTTCAATCGCCGCCACCATGTCTGCCGACATGCCCATCGACAAAGTGTCTAGTTGCTGCCCAGCTTGCTGTCCAGCTAGCTGCGCGCCCAGGTCCTGCTGCAGCTGCTCCAGCAATTCCCTGGTCTGGCGAAATGCCGCATGCTGTTTTTGCCGGTCGTCGGTCGGCTCCGGTATCGCCATCAGGCCGCGCAGCCTCAGCCCCGGCAATCCCGCAACGGCACGCGCCACAGCCGGCAATTCCGACGGCGCCAGGCCGCTCTTGCTTGCTTCGCCGCTGATATTCACCTGCAGGCAGATGTTCAGCGGCGCCAGTTGCGGCGGCCGCTGCTGCGACAGGCGCTGGGCGATTTTTTCGCGGTCGACCGTGTGCACCCAATCGAAATGCTCAGCGATGGCGCGCGTCTTGTTGCTCTGGATCGGACCGATAAAATGCCATTCCAGCAAGACATCGTCGCGCTGTCCAGACTTCAGCGCCAGCTCGACCTCAGCCATTTTGGCCAGCGCCTCCTGCAGATAATTTTCGCCGAAGGCGCGCTGGCCGGCGGCGATCGCTTCCAGCACCGCGTCGGCGCCGAAGGTTTTGGACACCGCCAGCAGCGCCACACTGTCAGGTCGGCGCGACACCGCAACGGCCGTGGCATGAATACTGCTATGGACGGCTTGCAACTTGTGCGACATTAAGGACATAATCGGAGAGTTTGAAAATTGCCGTAAAGAACTACCAACTTGCATGGCCAGGCGGTTTTGACAAGCAGCGCCTGGGCAGGAAAATGCATTTCAACAAACAAAATACAGCACAGGGATTATAAATGGACATTTCCGAACTTCTGGCTTTTTCGGTGAAGAATAAGGCATCCGATTTGCATTTATCAGCAGGCTTGCCGCCGATGATCCGGGTTCATGGCGATGTGCGCCGCATCAACCTGCCGCCGCTGGAGCACAAGGACGTGCATTCCATGATCTATGACATCATGAACGACGGCCAGCGCAAGGCGTACGAAGAACATCTGGAATGCGATTTTTCCTTTGAAATCCCGGGCCTGGCGCGCTTCCGCGTCAATGCATTCAACCAGGACCGCGGCGCCGCGGCCGTGCTGCGGACGATTCCGTCGACCGTCCTGACGCTGGAACAGCTCAACGCGCCGCGCATCTTTGCCGAGCTGTCGCTCAAGCCGCGCGGCCTGGTGCTGGTCACCGGCCCTACCGGTTCCGGCAAGTCGACCACGCTGGCCGCCATGGTCAACCATGTCAACGAGAACGAATACGCGCACATCCTGACCATCGAAGATCCGATCGAATTCGTCCACCAGTCGAACAAATGCCTGATCAACCAGCGTGAAGTCGGCCCGCACACCCATTCCTTCAGCAATGCGCTGCGTTCGGCCTTGCGTGAAGACCCGGACGTGATCCTGGTGGGTGAATTGCGCGACCTTGAAACCATCCGCCTGGCGCTGACCGCCGCCGAAACCGGCCACCTGGTGTTCGGCACCCTGCACACCTCTTCCGCCGCCAAGACCATCGACCGTATCGTCGACGTGTTCCCAGGCGAAGAAAAGGAAATGGTGCGCGCCATGCTGTCGGAATCGCTGCAGGCGGTGATTTCGCAAAGCCTGCTGAAGACCAAGGACGGCTCCGGCCGCGTTGCGGCCCATGAAATCATGCTGGGCACGCCGGCGATCCGCAACCTGATCCGCGAAAGCAAGATTGCGCAGATGTACTCGGCGATCCAGACCGGCAGCAACATGGGCATGCAAACCCTGGACAGCAACCTGACCGAACTGGTCAAGCGCAATGTGATCTCGCTGGCCAGCGCGCGCGCAGCGGCCAAGACACCGGACAATTTCCCAGGCTAAAACCCGGGCTGCAAATACATTAGGATAAGAATCATGGAAAGAGATCAAGCCACCAAATTCATGCACGACTTGCTGCGCCTGATGGTCAGCAAGCGCGGCTCCGATTTGTTCATTACCGCAGACTTCCCGCCTGCGTTCAAGATCGACGGCAAGATCACCCCGGTGTCGAACCAGGCGCTGACTTCGGTGCATACCCTGGAACTGGCGCGCGCCATCATGAGCGACAAGCAGGCTGCCGATTTCGAAGAAACCAAGGAATGCAATTTCGCCATCAGCCCGGCCGGTCTGGGACGGTTCCGGGCTTCGGCCTTCATCCAGCAAGGCCGGGTCGGCATGGTGCTGCGCACGATCACCACCGACATCCCGAAATTCGAAGACCTGGGCCTGCCGCCCACGCTGAAAGAGGTCGCCATGACCAAGCGCGGCCTGGTGATCATGGTCGGCGCCACCGGCTCCGGCAAATCGACCACGCTGGCGGCGATGGTCGGCTATCGCAACGAAAACAGCTACGGCCACATCATCACCATCGAAGATCCGGTCGAGTACATCCACCCGCACAAGAATTGCATCGTGACCCAGCGTGAAGTCGGCGTCGATACCGACAACTGGGGCGTGGCGCTGAAGAACACGTTGCGCCAGGCGCCGGACGTGATCCTGATCGGCGAAATCCGTGACCGTGAAACCATGGACTACGCTATCGCCTTCGCCGAAACCGGCCACTTGTGCCTGGCCACCTTGCACGCCAACAGTTCCAACCAGGCGCTTGACCGCATCATCAACTTTTTCCCCGAAGAGCGCCGGCCGCAGCTGCTGATGGACTTGTCGCTCAACCTGAAAGGCATCATCTCGCAACGCCTGGTGCCGCTGAAAACCGTGAAGGGACGTGCGGTAGCGGTTGAGATCATGCTGAATTCGCCGCTGATTTCCGACCTGATCTTCAAGGGCGACGTGCACGAGATCAAGGAAATCATGAAGAAGTCGCGCGAACTCGGCATGCAGACTTTTGACCAAGCCCTGTTCGATTTGTACGAAGAGGATAAAATCAGCTATGAAGACGCCTTGCGCAACGCCGATTCGGTCAACGATCTGCGTCTCGCCATCAAGCTGCGCGGCAAGGATGCAAAGGACCGCGACCTTGCAGCCGGCACTGAACACCTGGGGATAGTATGACTACCGACACTAGCATTTATGATTTCACCGTCAAGCAGCTGGACGGCACGCCTGAGTCGCTGGCGGCCTTCCGCGGCAAGGTGCTGCTGATCGTCAACACTGCCAGCAACTGCGGCTTCACGCCGCAGTACAAGGGACTGGAAGAGATTTACCAGAAGTACCGCGCGCAAGGCTTCGAAGTACTGGGCTTTCCGTGCAACCAGTTCGGCGCCCAGGAACCGGGAACCGCCGACGAAATCGGCGCTTTCTGCGAAAAGAACTATGGCGTCACTTTTCCCCTGTTCGAGAAGATCGACGTCAACGGCGACCATGCGGCGCCGCTCTACCAGTACCTGAAAAATGCGGCGCCGGGTTTGCTGGGCAGCGAGGGCATCAAATGGAATTTCACCAAATTCCTGGTGAACAAGGATGGCGGCGTGGTTGACCGTTTTGCACCGCAGACCAAGCCGGAAGCGCTGACGGCGGATATCGAGAAATTGCTGGGGAAATAAGGCAGGAACATTCCGGACCGGTTCCCGGCTTTGCCGCCGGCCGATCCGGATACATCGTCAATCGCAGCTCAATGCGCCATTTGCAGGCCGTACACCAGCGCCGCCAGCACGCCGCCGCAGATCGAACCCACCACAGGCACCAAGGCATAACCCCAGTCGCTGTCGCGTTTGCCGGGAATCGGCAGCAATGCGTGCATCAGGCGCGGGCCCAGGTCACGTGCCGGGTTGATCGCATAACCGGTGGTGCCGCCCAGGGAAACGCCGATGCTCATCACCAGCAAAGCCACCGGCAGCGCGTCCAGCGCGCCCAGGCCCATCTTCGGCGAAGCGATATTCAGTACGCAATAGACCAGCACGAAAGTGCCGACCACTTCAGACACTACGTTGCCGAAGGTGTTGCGGATCGCCGGCGCCGTGCAAAACGCAGCCAGCTTCAAATTGCCGTCCGTAGTTTCGGCGAAGTGATTGCGGTACACCAGCCATACCAGGAAAGCACCCATCATCCCGCCCAGCATCTGCGACAGGATATAACCCGGCACGCTGCCCCAGGCGAACTTGCCGGCCACCGCCAGCGCCAGGGTCACGGCCGGATTCAGGTGGGCGCCGCTGGACGATGCCGCCACAAAAACACCAACGAATACGGCCATCGCCCAGCCGACCGTGATCACGATCAGGCCGCTGCCATGGCCATGGGTTTTACTTAAAAGTACATTGGCAACCACGCCGTTGCCAAGCAAGACAATCAGGGCGGTGCCCACGAATTCAGCTAAAAAGGGAGTCATGAGGAACTCTTTCGGAAATGGGAAGTGAGAGGAACGCAGATTCTGGCCTGCGTTCCGGTCTGTTTTTATCCAACAGTGCTTGCTACCGGCTGGTGGTCAGGAATCTGCCCACACCGTGGCCGCTGCAATCGCCCGCTGCCAGCCTTTGATGCTGGTCTGCACTTCTTCCGCCGGCAGCGCCGGCTTGAAGCGCTGGTCGAGCTGCCATTGGCCGCGCACATCGTCGGTGCTGCTCCAGTAGCCGACTGCCAGGCCAGCCAGGTAGGCAGCTCCCAGCGCCGTGGTTTCCGTGACTTTCGGGCGCACCACATCCACGCCCAGGATGTCGGACTGGAATTGCATCAGCAGGTTGTTGGCAGTGGCGCCGCCGTCGACACGCAATTCCGGGATGACGATGCCGGCGTCCGCTTCCATGGCTTTCAATACGTCCATGGTTTGGTAAGCGATGCTGTCCAGCGCGGCGCGCGCGTAGTGGGCCGAGGTGGTGCCGCGGGTAATGCCGAAAATGGTGCCGCGTGCGTGCGGGTTCCAGTGCGGCGCGCCGAGGCCGGCAAACGCCGGCACCAGGTAGACGCCGTCGCTGCTCTTGACGCTGCGCGCCAGTGCTTCGATTTCGGTGGAAGTCTTGATGATGCCGAGGCCGTCGCGCAGCCACTGCACCACGGCGCCGCCGATGAAGATGCTGCCTTCCAGCGCGTAGTTGACTTCGTTGCCGATTTTCCAGGCGACCGTGGTCAGCAGGTTGTTTTTCGAAATGATCGGCTTGGTGCCGGTGTTCATCACCATGAAACAGCCGGTGCCGTAAGTATTCTTGACCATGCCGGGTTCGGTGCACATCTGGCCGAACAAGGCTGCCTGCTGGTCGCCGGCAATCCCCGCCAGCGGGATTTCGGAACCGAAGCCGGAGATCTCGGTGTGGCCGTAGACTTCGCTGGAGGAACGCACTTCCGGCAGCATGCTGCGCGGCACGCCCATGATCTTGAGCAGCTCGTCATCCCATTCCATGGTGTGGATGTTGAACAGCATGGTGCGCGAAGCGTTCGAGACATCGGTCAGGTGCAGCTTGCCGCGGGTCATGTTCCAGACCAGCCACGTGTCGATCGTGCCGAACGCCAGGCGGCCCTGGTCTGCCAGCTGCTGCGCGCCTTCGACGTTGTTCAGTATCCAGCGGATCTTGGTGCCGGAAAAATACGAGTCGACCAGCAGGCCGGTCTTTGCGCGGATGGTTTCGGCCAGGCCGTCGGCTTTCAGCTGGTCGCAGAATGCGGCTGTGCGGCGGTCTTGCCAGACGATGGCGTTGTACACTGCCTTGCCGGTTTCGCGATCCCAGACCACGGTGGTTTCACGCTGGTTGGTGATGCCGATGGCGGCGATCGACGTGCCGTTCAGGCCGATGTTGGTCGAAGCCTCGGCGGCGACGCCGACCTGGGTCGACCAGATTTCCTGCGGATCATGTTCGACCCAGCCCGGCTGCGGATAGATCTGGCGGAATTCTTTCTGCGCCGAAGAAACGATATTGCCTTGACGGTCGAACAGGATGGCGCGCGAACTGGTCGTTCCCTGATCCAGGGCTAAAATGTATTTATCTTTCAACTTGTCTACTCCAAGGTTGGTGAATCCGCCTGGGCGGACCGGGCGACTTTGATCCGGGGCTGATTACGGACCTGTCTTTTTTATCTTCCGGCGCTGCTGCCTGCCGGGCAAAACTTCAGGTAAACCATTTCACGCCAGCATGGCGGCCGGTGCGGGTACTTGCTGCGCTTCCAGCCAGGCATGCAGGCGTTCGACTCCGGTTGCATCAAAACGCAATCCCAGCTTGGAACGGCGCCACAGGATGTCGTCGGCAGTCAGCGCCCATTCGTTGCGCATCAGGTAGCGCACTTCCGCTTCATACAGGTCGGCGCCGAACAGTTCGCCCAGCCCGGCCATCTCGTGGATGCCGTCCAGCAGGCGCGCCGCGCGGGTGCCGTAGGTGCGTGCATAACGCGCCGCCAGGGCGGCCGGCAGCCAGGCATGGCGCTGCTGGAAAATCCGCTGAAAGTCTGCGAAATCGGCGTTGGCGATGTCGCCGCCCGGCAGCGCTTCATGCGCGGTCCAGTCCGATTTCATGTAGCCGAACAGCGGCTGCAGCTGCTCCATGGCTTCTTCCGCCAGGCGCCGGTAAGTGGTGATCTTGCCGCCGAATACCGACAGCACCGGCGCCAGCCCTTGTTCGGCCCGCAGCTCAAGACGGTAGTCGCGGGTTACCGCGGATGGATTGGCGACCTCTTCTTCCAGCAGCGGCCGCACGCCGGCATACGACCAGACCACCTGTTGCGGCGTCACGGCGGCTTCGAAATAGCGGCTCACCGATTCGCACAGGTAAGCGGTTTCTTCCTCCGAAATCTCTACCTTGCCCGGATTGCCGCTGTACTCGACATCGGTGGTGCCGATCAGCGTGAAGTCGGTTTCATACGGAATCGCAAAGACGATGCGCTTGTCGGGATTCTGGAAAATGTAAGCATGGTCGTGGTCGAACAGGCGCTTGGTGACGATGTGGCTGCCTTTGACCAGGCGGATGTGGTGCTGGGCCGGCGTATTCAAGGCGCTGTTCAGCAAGCTGGCGACCCAGGGACCGGCAGCGTTGACCACGCAGCGCGCCTTGACCTTGGTAGTCGCGCCGCTCACGGCCGACAGCAAAGTGGCGTCCCAGTATTGCGTACCTTGCCTGGCTTCGATCAGGCGGGTTCTGGTGAGGATGGCGGCGCCGCGTTCCTTGGCGTCCATCGCATTGAGCACCACCAGGCGCGCATCTTGCACCGAGGCGTCGGAATACACGAAACCTTTGCTCAGGGTTTTCTTCAGCGGCGCACCGGCCGGATGCTTGCGGAAATCGATGGAGCGCGAGCCGGGCAGCAATTCGCGCTTGCTCAGGTTGTCGTATAAAAACAGGCCGGCGCGTATCATCCAGGCCGGCCGCAGGCTCGACACATGCGGCATCACGAAGCGCAGCGGCGCGATGATGTGCGGCGCCATGCGCAGCAGCAGTTCGCGCTCTTGCAGGGCTTTGCGGACCAGGCTGAATTCGTAGTGTTCGAGATAACGCAAGCCGCCATGTATCAGCTTGGTGCTGGCCGATGAAGTGTGCGAAGCCAGGTCGTCCTGCTCGCAAAGCAACACGCTCAATCCGCGGCCCGCGGCGTCGCGCGCAATCCCGGCGCCGTTAACGCCGCCGCCCACTACCAGCAAATCAACAATTTCATCTGATGCCACAGCCATCTCCTTGTGTCGGCAACTTGCTCATCGGACATATCCAGTTGTTGCCAAATAGCAAAACGGTATGCATGCAATGTCACCGCACATCATAAAATATTTATATTCGAAAGTATATTGTTCGAATTCGAACATTGATAATCATTTATATTTATTGAAAGCAATTATTCGATAGAGATAAACTTAATTGCTTATAGATGAACACTATCCTCTCCCCGGCCCGGAGGCTTGCAAGTGGCTGTCACGCATAAGGGGTAGCCTGAGCCGTCGCCCGGATGGAGGAAAAAAGGGGATGAATGTCGCCGTGCGGCGTGCGAATGGCTTCGCGGGATTATTGTTTTTGCTGCCGATCCGCGTTGTCGGTAACGAACACGTCGATTTTCGCTTCTTCGAAAATGCCGGTCATGGCTTCCGGCACCGGCTTGTCGGTGAACAGGGCATTGATTTTCGAGATATCGCCGAGCCGCACCAGCGCCGGCCGCCAGAATTTCGAATGGTCGGCCACCAGGAACACGGTGCGCGAATGTTCGATGATCGCTTCCGAAACCCGCACCTCGCGATAGTCGAAATCGCGCAGGGTGCCGTCAGCCTCTATGCTGGAAATGCCGATGATGCCGAAATCGACCTTGAAGCGGCGGATGAAATCGATGGTTTCTTCGCCGGTGATCCCGAGGTCGCGGGCGCGCACCACGCCGCCGGTGATGATCACTTCGCAGCCCGGATAGCCGCTCATGATGGCGGCCACGTTCAGGTTATTGGTGATGACCCGCAAGTTGCGGCGCCGGCTCAAGGCCTTGGCGACTTCTTCGTTGGTGGTGCCGAGGTTGATGAAGAGCGTCGCCTGGTCCGGGATATGTTCCACCACCAGGGCGGCGATGCGGCGCTTTTCTTCCGAATACAGACCCTGCCTGGCGCCATAGGCGATATTCTCGGCGCTGGACGGCAGGCCGACGCCGCCGTGATAGCGCTGCAGCAGGTTCATTTCCGCCAGCAGGTTGATGTCGCGCCGGATGGTCTGCTGGGTGATCTTGAAGCGCGTCGCCAGATGTTCTACCGTCACAAAACCGTCGCGTTGCACATAACTCAACAGCTCCTGCTGGCGAGCGTTAAGCTTTTGCGTTGATATCTCTGGCATGAACCCTGTCCTGTGCGGATTTTTCAAAGGCTTTTATTATGATGGGATTTCTGCCATAAGGGGAGAATGCACAACGCATTTTGTCGCACCGCCCCGGGCACAATGGTAACGGTATCATTTTATAATGTTAGAATTTCGCCATGGAAAAAGAAAACTTGATGAATGCCGTCGTCGCCGACGTCACCGCGCGCCGTAAAGGCGGCCGTAAAACCGGCGGCTTCACCTTGCGCGACGTCGCCAAACTGGCGGGCGTCGCGCCCATCACGGCGTCGCGCGCACTGAATACGCCGGACGCCGTCTCCGCCAAGGTTCTGCAAAAAGTGCAAGCCGCGGTAGCGCAGACCGGCTATGTGCCGAACCTGCTGGCCGGCGCGCTGGCGTCGCAGAAAAGCCGCCTGGTGGCGGCCGTGGTGCCGACCTTGTCCGGTCCGATGTTCCTGGAAACCGTGGAAGCGCTGACCGACACCCTGGCCGGCGCCGGCTACCAGGTGATGCTGGGCCAGAGCGGTTATGAAAATTCGCGCGAAGACGCCTTGCTCGACGCCATCATCGGCCGCCGCCCGGACGGCATCGTGCTGACCGGCATCACCCGTTCGCCGCAGGCGCGCCGGCGCTTGCTGGCAAGCGGCATCCCGGTGGTCGAAACCTGGGACCTGACGCCAACCCCGGTCGACATGCTGGTCGGTTTTTCCCATGAAAAGATCGGCGCCGCGGTGGCCCAGTACCTGCACGCCAAAGGCAAGAAACGGGTGGCCGCCATCAGCGGCGACGACGAACGCAGCCGGCGCCGCGCCACGGCGTTTTCCGAGGCGGCGGTCCGGCTGGGCATGGCGCTGCCACAGGAAACTGACATCCCGGCTTGCCTGGTGACGGCGCCCACCACGCTTGGCAACGGCCGCAGCGGGCTACGGGAATTGCTGCAGCGCGCACCCGACATCGACGCCGTGTTTTGCAGCTCCGACCTGCTGGCCCTGGGCCTGATGATTGAAGCGCAAGCCAGCGGCATCGCCATTCCCCGCCAGCTGGCCGTCATCGGCCTGGGCGACCTCAGCTTTTCGCGCGACCTGCAGCCGCCGCTGACCACGGTCCGCATCGACGGCACAGCCATCGGCAGCACCGCCGCGCGTTTCATCATCGCCCGCTCCGAGGGCAAAAGCGTGGCCGAACCGATCTGCGATCTCGGCTTCACCATCATAGAGCGCGCCAGCGTTTAACCTCTTTTTCGCAAAAAAAATCATTGACAGCCAAAAATGGGACCGCTACCATTTGCTCGAATTCGATTTGGTAGCGGTCCCATTTTTAGCAATAAAAACAACAAAATATTTCAGCGCACACAGCCATAGGCAGCCCCATGACAGATTCGAATACCAGCCAGTCCGCCCCAGGCACTCCGCATATCGTCGACATGCGCGTGGTGCCGGTAGCCGGGCGCGACAGCATGCTGCTCAACCTGAGCGGCGCGCATGGCCCCTATTTCACGCGCAACATCGTGATCCTCAGCGACAATGCCGGCAACACCGGCGTGGGCGAAGTGCCGGGAGGCGAACGCATCCGGCAAACGCTGGAAGATGCGCGCCCGCTGCTGCTGGGAAAATCGATAGGCAACTACCAGGCGATCCTCAACAGCGCGCGCGCGGCGTTCAACGACCGGGACGCCGGCGGCCGCGGCCTGCAAACCTTCGACCTGCGCATCGCGATCCATGCGGTGACGGCGCTGGAAGCCGCCATGCTCGACCTGCTCGGCAAATTTCTCGGCGTGCCGGTGGCGGCGTTGCTGGGCGAAGGCCAGCAGCGCACTGCGGTGAAGATGCTGGGCTACCTGTTCTACGTCGGCGACCGCAACGCCACCGACCTGCCCTACGCCAGCGCGCCGGACGCCGCCGACGACTGGCTGCGGCTGCGCCACGAGCCAGCCTTGGACACGCAGGCAGTGGTCGCCTTGGCCGAAGCCGCTTACCAACGCTACGGCTTCAACGATTTCAAGCTGAAGGGCGGCGTGCTGCGCGGCGAGGATGAAATCGAAGCGGTGACGGCGCTGGCCGAGCGTTTCCCGGCGGCCCGCATCACGCTTGATCCGAACGGCGGCTGGCTGCTCAAGGATGCCATCCGCCTGTGCCGCGACCAGCACGCGGTGCTGGCTTATGCCGAAGATCCCTGCGGTGCGGAGAACGGCTTTTCCGGGCGCGAAGTAATGGCTGAATTCCGCCGCGCCACCGGCTTGCAGACCGCCACCAACATGATCGCCACCGACTGGCGCGAGATGGGCCATGCCATCCAGCTGCAATCGGTGGACATCCCGCTGGCCGATCCGCACTTCTGGACCATGCAGGGTTCGGTGCGGGTGGCGCAGATGTGCCGCGAATGGGGCCTGACCTGGGGCTCCCATTCCAACAACCATTTCGATATCTCGCTGGCGATGTTCACCCACGTCGCCGCCGCGGCGCCGGGCGACATCACTGCCATCGACACGCACTGGATCTGGCAAGACGGCCAGCGCCTGACCAGGCAGCCGCTGCAGATTGCCGGCGGCATGGTCGAAGTGCCAGACAAACCCGGGCTCGGCGTCGAACTTGATCCGGTGGAACTGGAAGCCGCGCACCAGCTCTACCGCAGCATGGGACTGGGTGCGCGCGACGATGCCGCGGCCATGCAATACCTGATCCCCGGCTGGAAATTCGACAACAAGAAGCCTTGCCTGTTGCGCTAAGGCGCACGATGAACGTCAAATGAAAACACTCCTGCTCCCGCCGGAAATCAGCCTTGGCAACGACGGCTGGCATTTGACCTTGTCGCCTGCAGCCGGCGGCCGCGTCACGTCTCTCAGGTCGTCGCACGGCGAGCGTGAAATCGACTGGATCGTCCCCATGCCGGAACAGTGCAGGCGGCACGGCTTCCCGGCAAGCGCCTGGCCCAAGGCCGGCATTTATCCGCTGCTGCCGTTTTCCAACCGCATCCGCGGCGGCAGGTTTTCCTGGGCGGGCCTGGTTCTGAACTTGCCGCTGCACCCGGGCGAACGGCATGCCATGCACGGTTTTGGCCACTGCGCCGAATGGCAATTGCTGGATTGCGATGGCAGCAGCGCCGCAATGCTGTACGTCCATGAACAAGACGACAGCGGCTGGCCCTGGCGTTTCGAAGCGAAGCAGACCATCAGCCTGGCAGCCGGCGCACTCGCCATGAAAATGGAGATCACCAGCACCGGCAATACGGCATTGCCGCCGATGCCGCTCGGCGCCGGTTTCCATCCGTATTTTCCGCGGCGCTTCGCCCGCCAGGTTTCCTTTGCCGCGCAACAGCTGTGGCAAGCCGATGCCGAACATGTCGCCGTCGATGTCGGCAACGTCCCTCCGCAGCATGACTACCGCACCCTGCGCAGCATTACGCCAGAGGAAGAGCTGACGCTGTATTACGGCGGCTGGAACGGACAAGCCATGCTCAGCGACGGCCGCCAGCACAGCATCGCGATTTCCGCTTCTGCGCCGCTGTCGCACCTGGTCCTGCATGTTCCCAAGGCAGGCGAATACTTCTGCATCGAACCAGTGACCCACGTCGCCGACGCAGTCAACCTGGCGCAATCCGGCTTTCCCGATACCGGATTAAAAACCCTGGCCGCCGGCCGTACCTTCAGCTGCGGTTTCCGGATGGCGTTTTCCAGCCTGGCCATCCCGGAACCGCCATGACGCCCAGCCGGCGCTCAATCACATAAATAAAAACCAACCGAGACAACAACAATGAAACATATCAAAGGCCTGCGCTGGTGGATCATCGCCCTCGTCTGTTTTGGCACCATACTCAACTACATATCGCGCAACTCGCTGGGCGTGCTGGCAGATACGCTGAAACACGACCTGGCGTTCAGCACCAAGGAATATTCGTACGTGGTGGCGGCCTTCCAGGTCGCCTACACCATCATGCAGCCGGTATGCGGCTACATCATCGATTTCCTCGGCTTGAAAGTGGGCTTCGCCTTGTTTGCCGCCGCCTGGTCGATAGTCGGCATGCTGCACGGCTTCGCCACCGGCTGGTTATCGCTGGCGTTCTTCCGCGGCTTGCTGGGCCTGACCGAAGCCGTCGCGATTCCGGCAGGCGTCAAAGCGGTATCGGAATGGTTTCCAAAACAGGAGCGCTCGGTGGCAGTCGGCTATTTCAACGCCGGCACATCGATGGGTGCGGTGATCGCACCGGTGCTGGTGGCATGGCTGCTCTACAAACATGGCTGGCAGGCAGCGTTTATCGCCACCGGCGCGCTGGGCTTCATTTTCGCGGGTTTGTGGTTCTTCTTTTATCGGGCCCCTAAGGATCATCCCAACCTGTCCGATAAAGAACGGGCATATATCCTCTCCGGCCAGGAAAGCATTGCCGAAAGCCAGGCCCACGCCAAGCCATCGGTGCGGGCGATCGTCGGGACGCGCCGTTTCTGGGGCATCGCAATCACCCGCTTCCTGGCGGAACCGGCCTGGCAAACCTTCAATTTCTGGATTCCGCTGTATTTCATTTCGGTGCGCGGCATGAACCTGAAAGAGTTCGCCGTCTTCGGCTGGATGCCGTTCTTTGCCGCCGACATGGGCGGCATCCTGGGCGGCTACCTGTCGCCGTTCCTGATGAAGCATTTCAAGTTCAAGCTGATCAGCTCGCGCATCGCCGGCATCGCCACCGGCGCACTGCTGATGACCAGCGTCGGTTTTGTCGGTTATGTAGAAAGCCCCTACGTGGCCATCGCCCTGTTCTGCATAGGCGGCTTTTCCCACCAGATGATTTCCGGCCTGGTCAACACCATGACCGCCGACGTCTTCAACACCCGCGAAGTCGGCACTGCCAACGGCCTGACCGGCATGATCAGCTGGATCGGCGGACTCTCGTTTTCATTGCTCATCGGGCAGCTGGCCGAATCGATAGGCTATACCCCGCTGTTCGCTGCGCTCGGCATGTTCGACGTGGTCGGCGTAACGATTCTTTTCCTGCTGTACCGCGGCTATAAAGACAGCAATGTCGCCAGCAACTGAACAAGAAATTGGAGACTTCCATGTCAGTCAAACGCATACCTGAATTTCACCTTGCCGCGCAAAAAGGCGCGCTGCTGACGCTCAAGGGTTCCGGCGGCCAGGTCGCCCATATCTTCGTACTGGAGCAAGACATCATCCGCGTCATGGTGTTGCCTGATGCGAAGCTGCGCTTCCCCCGCACTTGGGCGATTGCGCCGGGCGCCAGCCAACTGCCGCTGGAGGGACGCGACCGTTTCTCGCTGGCGGGTTTTACGCAACCACCCTACAGCACCGAGGAAAGCGGCGGCGCCCTGGTCATACAAACCGCAAAAATCCGGCTGACGGTGCAACTCAAAGGGCTCTCCTGCAGCTGGGAAACCTGCGAGGACGGGACCTGCGGGACCTGGCGAAGCGCCGCCCAGGACCGCGCCACGCAACATGTCAATTTCGGCTACTGGGACGACAAGGTCTACCACTACCTCAAGCGCGACGCCAAGGATGACATGTATTTCGGCCTCGGCGAGCGCAGCGGCGACACCAACCGCCACGGCCGCAGCTATTCCCTGAAAACCATCGATGCGATGGGCTACAACGCCGGCAGCACCGACGCCTTGTACAAGCACATCCCGTTCTACCTCACCTGGAACCGGCGGCAAAAAAACACCTTCGGCCTGTTCTACGACACGCTGTCCGAAGGCAAGCTGGACATGGGGTGCGAGCTGGACAATTATCACGGCCACTACCGTTATTTCGTTGCCGACCATGGCGACCTTGATTATTACTTCATCGCCGGCGACGACATGGAGCACGTGGTGCGGCGCTATACCTGGCTGACCGGCAAACCGGCGTTCACGCCGAAATGGGGCCTCGGCTATTCCGGCTCGACCATGACGTATACCGATGCCCCGAACGCACAGGAAAAGATGAACGAATTCCTGGAAAACTGCGAGCAGCACGACATGCTGTGCGAATCGTTCCACCTGTCGTCCGGCTACACGTCGATCGGCGACAAGCGCTATGTATTCAACTGGAACCGCGAGAAATTCCCCGACCCCAAGGCCTTTGCCCAGCATTACCTGGAACATGGCGTGCGCCTGTGCGCCAACATCAAGCCTTGCTTGCTGCAGGACCATCCGTGTTTTGCCGAAGCGCGGGACCTGAACCTGTTCATCAACGACCAGGACGGCGAACCGGAAATGGTGCAGTTCTGGGATGAAATCGGCGCTTACCTGGATTTCACCAACCCGGATACCGTCAGCTGGTGGAAGCAGGCCGTGACCAGCTCCCTGCTGGAATATGGCATCACCAGCACCTGGAACGACAACAACGAATTCCAGGTGCTCAATCCGCAGGCGAGCGTCCACGGTTTCGGCCAGCCGTTCAAAGCGGTCGAAGCCAAGGGTTTGCAAACCATGCTGATGATGGCCGCCTCGCAGGAAGCGCAAACCGCGTTTGCGCCGCACCAGCGGCCCTACCTGGTCTCGCGTTCCGGCGCCGCCGGCATGCAGCGTTACGTGCAGACCTGGTCCGGCGACAACTACACCTCGTGGCAAACCCTGAAGTACAACATCAAGATGGGCATTGGACTGGCCTTGTCCGGCATTTCCAATACCGGCCATGACGTGGGCGGCTTCAGCGGCCCGGCGCCGGGTCCGGAACTGCTGCTGCGCTGGGTCCAGTTCGGCATTTTCATGCCGCGTTTTTCGATCCATTCCTGGAACGACGACAAGACTGTCAACGAAGCCTGGATGTACCCTGAAATCACCGGCGCCATCCGCAACCTGCTCAAGCTGCGCGCCCGCCTGACGCCGTATTTCTACGACCTGCTATGGCGCTACCACCAGCACTATGAACCGATGATCAAGCCTACCTTCCTGGCTTTCCCCGGCGATCCGCGCTGTTTCGAGGAAAACGACGACATGCTGGTCGGCCCCAGCCTGCTGCTGGCTGCCGTGGTGGAGCCGGGCCAGCACAGCCGCAGCGTGTACCTGCCGGCAGGCGCGGACTGGTACGAATTCTGGAGCGGCGCGCATCACCGCGGCGGGCAAGAAATCGTATTGCCTGCCGTCGGCGAGCAACCGCCGCTGCTGGCCAGGGCCGGCAGCGCCATCGCCGTCAACCTCGCTGAACAGCATTTCAACCGGGCCGCGCATCAGCAAGGTTTCATGGTCTTCCCGCACCAGGCCGACGGCAGTTTCACGGCCGAGTTTTTCGACGACGACGGCTGCAGCCACGCCTACCAAAACGGACAGCACAGCTTGTGGAAGATCCGTGTCCAGAGCTGCGCATCGACTTTGGAAATCGCGGTCGGATGCGCGGGCGTGCAGCCGGCGTCCGATATCGTGACCGTGCTCTTGCCGCGCCACGAAAATCGCCGGCTGCCGGCTGGTGCTGCCGGCATCGTCAACGACGCCATCGTCGAGGGCTACCGCGAAATCAAGTTAAGAATCACCAAACCGGCATTCTGAAGCAGTCCAATAACCATAAAGGGAGACACATGAAACACAAAACACTGGCGCTGGTGACAGCAGCCGTTTCATTCGCAGGCCATGCCCAGGCGCAAAACGGCGTCACCATCTACGGCACCGCCGACGCCGCGATCATCTACTCCAGCAGCCAGCGCGGCCATGCCAACACGTATATGAACAGCGGCAACCTGAATGCCAGCAAGCTGGGATTTAGCGGCAGCGAAGACCTGGGCGGCGGCAGCAAAGCCATCTTCACGCTGGAACAGGGATTCAACATCGACAACGGCACCCAGAGCGATCCCAGCAAGGCGTTCAACCGCCAATCCTTTGTCGGATTGAGCGACGCCCGTTACGGCACATTGACGCTAGGCCGCCAGTACACGCCGTACTGGCGCTATGTCGGCGGACTGGGATCGACCGGCGTGCTGACCGGCGCCACCGGCGCCCATCCGGGCGACCTGGACGGCCTCGACACCACCATACGCATCAATAACTCCCTGGTCTATGCGACGCCGCTGATTGCCGGTTTCCAGGCCAGCGCCCTGTATGGTTTCGGTGAAAACGCCGGCACCATGGGTTCCGGAAATACCCTTAGCGCGGCGCTGCGCTACGACATTAATGCGCTCAGCCTCGCGTTGGGATATCTCAAGCTGAACAACAACAACCTCAAGGGTTTTGCGCCATGGGATCCGAACGTCACGTCGGGCAGCTACGCCCAGTCTCCGGTCAATGCCGGTTATGCCTCGGCCAAATCGATACAGATGATCGCAGCAGCGGCAAGGTACCAGGCTTCGAGCAGCCTAATGCTGGGATTGAATTTTTCCAATGTCCAGATGGCGCCGGGAGCAGCGTCCTTGTTCACGCACCAGGCCAGTTTCAATACGGCAGGCGTGATTTCCAGCTACAAGCTGACGCCTGCCGTCACGGTAGCGGCAGGCTATAGCTACACGCGGGAATCAGCCGCCAACGGCATCAGCAATCCGGCCCGCTACCAGCAGCTGTCCCTGGAGCAGACCTACGATTTCTCTAAACGCACCGCGCTTTACTTCCTGGAGGCCTATCAAAAAGCGCGTGGCCAGACCTTGGGGAAAGATGGCGTGACAGCGGTCGACGCAGTGGCCGTGGTCGGCGACTCGCAAAACGGCACGCCGTCTTCCAACGGCAAGCAGTTTGTCGCGGCAGTCGGCATCCGCCATCAGTTTTAAGGGCGCCGGCGCCCTTAAAACTGTCAGTCCAGCGCCTGGTCCAGCAGTTCGATCCAATGCCTGACCGGCGTCTGCGTGCCCGACTGCAGATGGGTCAGGCAGCCGATGTTGGCCGAGACGATCATGTCCGGCTTGGTCGCCTGCAGATTGTCCAGTTTGTTGTCGCGCAAGCGGTACGACAACTCCGGCTGCAATACGGAATAGGTGCCGGCCGAACCGCAGCACAGGTGATTGTCGGCGCACAGCTGCACATCGACGCCGACGCTGCGCAGCAGGCCTTCCACCTTGCCGCGGATCTGCTGGCCGTGCTGCAGGGTGCATGGCGGATGGTAGGCCACGCGCTGGGTAAATTTCCCCTGCAGTTTTTGCTGCAGCTCCGCCTCGAACGCCGGCAGGATTTCACACAGGTCCTTGGTCAGTGCGGAAATCGCTTTTGCTTTCACGGCATAGGCCGGATCGGCGGCCAGCAGATGTCCGTATTCCTTGACCGTGACGCCGCAACCCGACGCGGTCATGACGATGGCTTCGACGCCTTGCCCATTGCTGCCTATCACGTACGGCCACCAGGCGTCGATATTGCGCCGCATGTCGTCCAGCCCTCCGGCGTGGTCGTTCAGGTGGTAACGGATCGCGCCGCAGCAGCCGGCCTTGGGCGCTACCAGCAGCTGCACCCCGAGCGCGTCGAAAACCCGTGCGGCGGCGTGGTTGATGTTGGGCGACATCGCCGGTTGCACGCAGCCGTCCAGCAACAGCATCTTGCGCGCGTGTTCACGGCGCGGGAAAATTCCCGCCTCCTGTTTTTCCGGCACCTTGTTTTTCAGCTTGCGCGGCAACAGCGGCCGCAGCAGCTGGCCGGCTGCCATGGCCGGCTTGAACAGCCAGGGGCGCGGCAAAAATTCTTTCAGCAGCTTGCGCGTCAGCTGCTGCGCGACAGGGCGCGGCACCTGGTCGTCGACCACCTTGCGCCCGATATCGAGCAAGCGGCCGTATTCGACGCCCGACGGGCAAGTCGATTCGCAATTGCGGCAAGTCAGGCAACGGTCCAGGTGAGACTGGGTCTTGACGGTGGCCTTGGTCCCTTCCAATACCTGCTTGATCAGGTAGATGCGGCCGCGCGGGCCGTCCAGTTCATCGCCCAGCAACTGATAAGTCGGGCAGGTAGCCGTGCAGAAGCCGCAATGCACGCAGGCGCGCAGAATCGCGTCGGCCTCCTTGCCTGCGCGGGTATTCTTGATGAAGTCGGCGAGATTGGTTTGCATGGCTTGCTGCGCTATAGGTTGTTTGTGAGGTTCGGATCAAAAGCCGGGATACATGCGGCCGATATTGAAAATCGCCGCAGGATCGAAGCTGGCTTTCAAACGCCGGTGAATCTGTTCCACCGCGGGCGCCAGCGGATGGAACACGCCGGCATCCTTGTCGCCGCCGCGGTACAGCGTGGCATGGCCGCCGGCGGCGGACGCTGCGCTCCGCACCGCCTGCGCGTCGGCGCCGGTGAACAGCCAGCGCTGCGCCCCGCCCCATTCGATCAGCGTAGCGCCGGGCAATGCCAGCGGTGCGGCGGTCGACGGCAGCGCCAGCCGCCACAACGGCTTCTGCGCGGCTGCCGGCGCAAAAAAAGCGTGCGTCTGCTCACGCAGCGCGTGCCAGAAATCGTCCGCATCGGCGACCGCTTCACCGCCGAGGTTCCTTTCCGCGGCGCTTACCGCTGCCTGCGCGCCGGACAGGCGCAGCGTCAGCATGCCATCCTGCCAGCAGCTGGCGGAAACCGGCAAAGGCAAGCCGCCCCACTGGTTAAGGCTGCGAATCGCCTCGGCTTCACCCATGGCAAACCGGCGACTGCTGCTGGCGAACGGGCGCGGCAACACTTTCAGCGACACTTCCAGGATCACACCCAAGGTGCCAAGCGAACCGGCCAGCAAACGTGACACATCGTATCCCGCCACGTTCTTCATGACCTGTCCGCCGAAATGCAGGATGTCGCCCTTGCCATCCATCAGCACCGCGCCCAGCACAAAGTCGCGCAACGCGCCAACCGCCTGCCGCGACGGGCCGGACAAGCCGCTGGCGACCATGCCGCCCAAGGTCGCGGCGCTGCCGAAATGCGGCGGTTCAAACGGCAACATCTGGTTGTGCTGCGCCAGCAGCGCCTCGATCTCGGCCAGCGGGGTGCCGCAACGAGCGGTGATCACCAGTTCGGTCGGTTCATAATCGATGACGCCGCTATAGCCGCGCGTGTCGAGCAGCTCGCCCTGCACCTGCTGGCCATACCAGCGCTTGCTGCCGCCGCCGCGGATTTCCAGCGGCCGGTGTTCCGCGGCGGCGGCGAGGATCTGCGCCTTGGCCTGCTGCCTGAATGATTCTGCGTCCATATTGTCGGGTCTGGTTTAGAAGCGCGGGAGTTCCGCAAATTTCAGCTGGCCGCGCTGCACATGCATCTTGCCGTACTCGGCGCAGCGTTGCAAAGTGGGGATCGCCTTGTCCGGATTGAGCAGGAATGCGGTATCAAAAGCGCGTTTGACATTGAAGAAAGCTTCACGCTCCAGCGGCGAAAACTGCACACACATCGAATTGATCTTTTCGATGCCGACGCCATGCTCGCCGGTAATGGTGCCGCCGACAGCCACGCACAATTCAAGGATCTCGGCGCCGAACTCTTCCGCGCGATGAAATTCGCCAGGCACGTTGGCATCGAACAGGATCAGGGGATGCAGGTTGCCGTCGCCGGCATGGAACACATTGGCGCAGCGCAGGCCGTATTTGCCTTCCATCTGCTCGATGCCGAGCAGCACTTGCGCCAGGTTCTTGCGCGGGATGGTGCCGTCCATGCAGTAGTAATCGGGGGAAATGCGGCCGGCAGCCGGAAAGGCGTTCTTGCGGCCTGACCAGAAGCGCAGGCGCTCCGCTTCCGAAGTCGAGACTTCGATGCGGGTCGCTCCGCTGGCGTTGAGCACCGCGCTCATGCGGCCGATTTCCTCTTCCACCTCTTCTGCGGTGCCATCCGATTCGCATAACAGGATGGCGGCGGCGTCGATATCGTAGCCGGCCTTGACGAAGGGTTCCACCATGCGCGAGCTGGTGCGGTCCATCATCTCCAGGCCGGCCGGGATGATGCCGGCGGCAATCACGTTGGCGACCGCATTGCCGCTCTTCACCACGTCGTCAAAGGAAGCCATGATGACCCTGGCCGCCTGCGGCTTGGGGATCAGCTTGACCGTGACTTCGGTGACCACGCCCAGCATGCCTTCCGAGCCGATGAAGAGCGCCAGCAAATCGAGGCCGGGCGCATCCAGCGCGCCGTTGCCGAGTTCAACCACGTCGCCGTCGATCGTCACCATCCTGACCCGCAGCACGTTGTGCACGGTAAGGCCGTATTTCAGGCAATGCACGCCGCCCGAATTCTCCGCCACGTTGCCGCCGATGGTGCAAGCGATCTGGGACGACGGATCCGGCGCGTAATACAGATCGTGCGCGGCTGCCGCCTCGGAAATGGCGAGGTTGCGCACGCCGGGCTGCACCACGGCAGTCCGTGCATACGGATCGAGCTTGACGATGCGGGTGAATTTGGCGGTGGACAAGACCACGCCGTCGGCGATCGGCATGGCGCCGCCCGACAGGCCGGTGCCGGCGCCGCGCGGCACGATGGGCACCTTGAGATCGCGGCAAGCCTTGAGGATGGCGACTACCTGTCCTTCGTTCTCCGGCAACGCCACCACCATCGGTGTCTGCCGGTAGGCGGCCAGGCCGTCGCATTCGTAGGGCCGGGTATCTTCGATGTTCGACAGCAGCGCCTGTTCCGGCAGCAGCGCCCGCAGCGCGCTGACGACTTGCTGCTGGCGGACCGGGCTAAAGGCGGATTCAGCAGGAGCTGTAGCGAGCGATGCTGTTTTCCCGTTCATGCTGTTGTCCCATTGGCAGGCTGGCTATCGGAGAGTGTGTTTTCTATCGTCGAGTATAACGATATTGTGTTTTCAACAGAATGTTTTCCTCTGATATCCAGCTTGGATCCGCCTGAAAAGCTTGCATCGCGCGGATGAAATATTTTCAGGCGGCCGTCCGCCTGCCGCCAATCCGCTTCAGATGCGGCTGAAAGTATCCTTCATCCATTCAATGAAGGTGGTCACTTCCGGCCGTTCCTGCGGCTTTTGCTGGTACACCAGGTAATACGCATGGGGCGGCGAAGTCAGGCTGATGTCGAACAATTGCACCACTTCTCCCTGCGCAATCATCTGCTGGGCAAAATGCTTGCGGGTCAGGCCGACCCCATGGCCATGGCGCACCAGTTCCAGCAGCAGCCCCAGGTCGTCGGCACGCAAGCCGGAGGAAGGCTCGGGCCAGTCCAGCCCGGCCGCCTGGAACCATGGCTGCCAGGGTTCCAGCGCCGAGCGCAGCAGGCTTGCCTTGCGCAAGTCGGCCGGCTGCTTCAGCGGGCCGACTTGCTTCAGGTATCCCGGGCTGGCGACGGCAAAGGTGGGTTCCTCAAACAGTTTCTCGGTGGTGGTGTTGGGATACTTGCCTGCACCAAAACGCACTTCAAGATCGCTCTCCGTCAAGCTCAGGTCGTACAGCGGCACCGACAGGAATATTTCGACCACGATCTCAGGGTGCCGGCTGGCAAATTCATGCAGGTGCGGGATCAGCAGCTGGCGGGCAAACGTCGGCGGCGCGGTGATCTTGACGCGCGGCTGCACCTGGGCGTTACGCTGCGGCAGCGGAAATTCGGTCAAGGTGCGCAAGGCGCTGCGCACCACCTCCAGGTAACGGTGGCCGAATTCGGACAAGGCGACAGTCCTGCCCTCGCGCGAGAACAGGCGTTCGCCGACGAAATCTTCCAGCAGGCGGATCCGGTGCGACAGCGCCGACGGCGTGATGCACAACTCGTCCGCCGCCAATGCGAACGAGTGGTGGCGCGCGGCAGCTTCAAACGCGGACAAGGCGTGCACCGGCGGCAGGCGGTTGACCAGTGGGGTTTTGTTCAAAATGATTACCTAGACACGTGGACTTACCACCGGATGATCTTTCCGGGATTCATGATGTTTTTCGGATCGAAAGCATGCTTCAGCGCGCGCATGGTGGCGATTGCTTCCACGCCATGCTCTTCAACCAGGAAATCGATCTTGTGCAGGCCGACGCCATGCTCGCCGGTGCAAGTGCCGTCCATGCCGATGGCGCGGCTCACCATGCGTGCATTGACGCCCTCGGCGCGCGCGATGTCGGCGGCGTCGCCGGGATCGACCAGCATCTGCACATGGAAATTGCCGTCGCCGACGTGGCCGATGATCGAATACACCATGCCGTTCGCCTCGCAATCGGCCTTGGTCTCCAGGATGCACTCCGCCAGGCGCGAGATCGGCACGCAGCAATCGGTGGAAATGGCGCGGCTGCCGGGACGCAATTGCAGCAGGGCGAAATAGGCATTGTGGCGCGCGGTCCATAAACGCGAACGGTCTTCCGGCCGCGTCGCCCATTCAAAGCCGACGGCATGGTGCTCAGCCACCACCGCCTGCACCAGTTCAGCCTGCTCCTTGACGCCGTTCTCGCTGCCGTGGAATTCAAACAGCAGCAGCGGCTGTTCCGGCAGCGCCAGCCTGGAATGCACATTGATGGCGCGCACGCCGTTCTCATCCAGCAGCTCTACCCTTGCCACCGGCACGCCCAGCTGTATGGTCTGGATCACCGCATTGACCGCGTCGGCGATGTTCCGGAACGAACAGACCGCGGCCGAAATGGCTTCCGGCTGTGGATAAAGCTTGACGGTCACTTCAGTGATCACGCCCAGCGTGCCTTCGCTGCCGACAAAAATGCGCGTCAGGTCATAACCGGCGGCGGATTTCTTGGCGCGCGTGCCGGTCTTGATGATGCGGCCGTCCGCGGTCACCACTGTCAGCGCCAGCGTGTTCTCGCGCATGCTGCCGTAGCGCACGGCGTTGGTGCCGGAAGCGCGGGTGGCGGCCATGCCGCCGATCGAAGCGTCGGCGCCTGGATCGATCGGAAAGAACAGGCCGCTGTCCTTGATCTCGTGGTTCAGCTGCTTGCGGGTGACGCCGGCCTGCACCGTCGCCGTCAAGTCTTCGGCATGGATCGCCAGCAAGCGGTTCATGCGCGACAAGTCGATGGAAATCCCGCCCTGCAGCGCCAGCACATGGCCTTCCAGCGACGTGCCGCTGCCGAAAGGAATCACCGGGACCTGGTATTCGCTGCACAGCTTGACCAGCGCGGCGACCTCTTCGGTCGATTCGACGAACACGACGGCATCCGGCGGCATCGGATCATACGAAGAAGCATCGCGGCCGTGATGCTTGCGCATCGCCATGGTGGTCGAGAGGCGCTCGCCAAACAAGGGGGCGAGAGCTGCAAGCAAGCCATCCGGCAACGGTTTTTTCAGGGCGGCGAGATCGGCGATGTGATTCATTGGAAGGTCTCCTTTTCCTCTGAATTTTACTCTGCGGGGCTGCTGCGCGCTGGTGTAAAGTACAAGCCTTGGCATTCCATCCCGGATCAGCAGGAAAAAACGGAAACAGGGGGCTTCAAAACCATGGGCAATCGACTCTCCAAGATCGCGACGCGCACCGGCGACAAGGGCACTACCGGCCTCGGCGACGGCAGCCGCACCGATAAGGACAGCCTGCGCATCCAGGCAATCGGCGATGTCGACGAGCTCAATTCGCAGCTTGGCCTGCTGCTGTGCGAAGGGCTGGACGCAACATTGCGCGAAGCATTGCTATCGATACAACACGACCTGTTCGACCTCGGCGGCGAGCTGTGCATTCCCGGCTATGCGCTGGTCAGCGAGGCGCAGGTAGCCCGGCTCGACGACCTGCTGGAAAAATACAATGCCGGCCTGCCGCCGCTAAAGGATTTCATCCTGCCCGGCGGCAACCGCCCGGCGGCGCTGGCGCATGTCTGCCGTACGGTCTGCCGGCGCGCGGAACGCAGCATTGTCAGCCTGGGCAAGAGCGAAACGGTGAATGAGGCGGTGCGGCAGTACGTGAACCGCTTGTCAGACCTGCTGTTCGTGCTGTCGCGGGTGCTGAACCGCGCGGATGGCGGCAGCGATGTGCTGTGGCAGAAAGACCGCTTGCGGGACACATAAAAAACGGGATGACGCCGCAGCCGGCTTCATCCCGCTCCGCTGCTGGATCAACCGCGTTACTTGCTGCGCTTGTCGTGCTCGATCAACGCATATGCCGAATGGTTATGGATGGACTCGAAGTTTTCCGCTTCCAGCACATAGGCCAGCACGCGCGGCTCGTTGTTCAGGGCCACCGCCACGTCGCGCACCAGGTCCTCGACGAATTTCGGATTTTCGTAAGCGCGCTCGGTCACGTATTTTTCATCCGGACGCTTCAGCAGGCCGAACAGTTCGCAGGATGCCTGCGCCTCGATCTTCGCGATCAGCTCGTCGACCTGGATCTCGCCGTCCAGCACCGCATTGACGGTGATGTGCGAGCGCTGGTTGTGCGCGCCGTAGGCTGAAATCTGCTTCGAGCAAGGGCACAGGCTGGTTACCGGCACCAGCACTTTGAGCGTGATTTCCAGTTGCCCCTGGCTGATCTCGCCGGTCAAGCCCACTTCGTAATCCATCAAGCTCTGCACGCCGGAAACCGGCGCGGTCTTGTTGATGAAGTACGGGAAAGTCAGCTCGATGCGGCCGCGCTCGGCGTCCAGCAGGGTCACCATCTTGCGCATCAGCGCACCGAACGAAGCGACGTCGAGCGGTCCATCCAGGCCTTCCAGCAAGGCGATGAAACGCGACATGTGGGTGCCCTTCTGCTGTTCCGGCAGATGTACGTACATGTTCCAGCTGCCGATGGTTGGCTGTGCTGTTGCGGCGGTACGCACCGTCACCGGATAACGCACGCCTTTGACGCCAACGCGCTGGATCGCCAGGTGGCGGGTGTCGACGCTGCTTTGCACGTCTGGAATCGTCAGATTGCGGTCACGAGTATTCATGCTTAACCTTTGAATGAAAGGCTGCCGGAAGCAGCCTGATCCCGCTTCGCCTGCAGGCTCGGCAGGAGATCCGGGATGGTTGGATATAAGTCTGGCTTGAACGCTGCCGCTCGACCGGCGGCAGCATCCTGGCTGGAATTGCTTGGGGACGGCAGGCGGCCAGCCCTGCTTAATTCTGGTTGACGACCAGGCGCGGCTGGTCCTTGCCGAAGCGCTGTCGTATCGATGCAGCGATACCTTCTGCATTCAGGCCGCATTGCGCCAGCAGCTGGCTGACGTCGCCATGGTCTATGAATCGGTCCGGCAAGCCCAGATTCAAGAGCGGCTTGACGCATCCCGCCGCCGCCAGGGCTTCCGCCACTGCGGCGCCGGCGCCGCCCATGATGGAGCCTTCCTCTACCGTGACCAGCGCATCGTGGGTCCGCGCCAGTTCCAGCACCAGGTCGACATCCAGCGGCTTGATGAAACGCATGTTGACGACCGTGGCGTCCAGCATCTCGCCTGCTGCCAGGCTCGGCGCCAGCATGGAACCGAAGGCCAGGATCGCCACGCTCTGTCCCTGGCGCCTGATTTCACCTTTGCCCAGGGGCAAGGTGCTCAATTCGGGAGCGATGGCGGCGCCTATGCCGGCGCCGCGCGGATAACGCACCGCCGCCGGGCCGTTGTAGCGATACGCCGTGGACAACATCTGGCGGCATTCGTTTTCATCGGACGCCGCCATCACCACCATGTTGGGAATGCAGCGCAGATACGCCATGTCGTAATTGCCGGCATGGGTTGCGCCATCGGCGCCGACCAGGCCGGAACGGTCCAGCGCAAAGGTCACGTCCAGGTTTTGCAGGGCGACGTCATGGATCAGCTGGTCGTAGGCGCGCTGCAGGAAAGTCGAATAGATCGCCACTACCGGCTTCAAGCCTTCGCAGGCCAGGCCGGCGGCGAACGTGACCGCATGCTGCTCGGCGATGCCGACATCGTAGAAACGCTGCGGAAAACGCTGGGCGAACGTATCCAGGCCGGAGCCGCCCGACATCGCCGGGGTGATGCCGATCAGCTTGTCGTCCTGCGCCGCCATGTCGCACAGCCAGTCGCCGAACACCTGGGTGTAGGTCATCTTGCTGACCGCGGCCGGCTTGATGCCCTCGGCCGGATTGAACTTGCCCGGGCCGTGGTACAGCACCGGATCGGCTTCCGCCAGCTTGTAGCCCTGGCCCTTCTTGGTCACCACGTGCAGGAACTGCGGGCCTTTCAGGTGCTTCAGGTTCTGCAAGGTCGGGATCAGCGATTCCAGGTCATGGCCGTCGATCGGGCCGATATAGTTGAACCCGAATTCTTCAAACATGGTGGCGGGCACCACCATGCCTTTGGCGTGTTCCTCGAAACGCTTGGCCAGCTGCCGCATCGGTCCCGGCAGTATCGATTTGCCGACGTTCTTGGCTTGCGCATAGAACTGGCCCGACATCAGGCGCGCCAGGTAGCGGTTCAAGGCGCCCACCGGCGGCGAAATCGACATGTCGTTGTCGTTCAGGATCACCAGCATGTTGATGTCGTCATACACGCCGGCGTTGTTCATCGCTTCGAATACCATGCCGGCGGTCATCGCGCCGTCGCCGATCACGGCGATCGCATGGCGCTCGGTTTCACCCTTGGTCTTGGCGGCCAGCGCCATGCCCAGCACGGCTGAAATCGAGGTCGACGAATGGGCGGTGCCGAAGGTATCGTATTCGCTTTCGCTACGGCGCGGGAAGCCGGAGATGCCGTCGAGCTGGCGCAGCGTATGCATGCGGTCGCGGCGGCCGGTGAGGATCTTGTGCGGATAGGTCTGGTGGCCGACATCCCACACCACGCGGTCTTCCGGCGTGTTGAAAACGTAATGCAGCGCAATCGTCAATTCCACCGTGCCCAGGTTGGACGACAGGTGGCCGCCGGTCTGCGCCACCGATTCGATGACGAATTCGCGCAGCTCGTCAGCCAGCGGCTTGAGTTGCGCCCGCGTCAGTTTGCGCAGGTCTGCCGGGCTGTCGATTGTGTTGAGTAATTCCATATCTAAGCCTTCCGTTGCACGATCAAGTCCGCCAGCTCACGCAGGCGGCGTGCCTTGTTCCCAAAGATCGCAAGCGCCTGGTGGGCGTCGTTGCGCAATTTTTCCGCCAGCGCCTGCGATTCGGGCAAACCCAGAATCGAGACATAGGTCGGCTTGTTGTCCGCGGCGTCCTTGCCTGCGGTTTTCCCCAGCGTCGCGGAATCCGCGGTCGCATCGAGGATGTCGTCCACCACCTGGAACGCCAGGCCGATGGCGGTGCCATAGGCTTCCAGCGCCTCGATTTCAGCTGGCGCCAAGGCTTTGCCGCCCCACGCGCCCAGCAATACCGAAGCGCGCAGCAAGGCGCCGGTTTTCAGCTTGTGCATCTGCTCCAGTTCCGGCAGCGACAAATTCAGGCCGACGCTAGCCAGGTCGATCGCCTGGCCGCCGCACATGCCGAGCGAACCCGAGGCTTGCGCCAGCAGGCGCAGCATGACGATCTGGCGCGCCGCATCGACGCCCTCGCCGGCTTCGGCCAGCACGATGAATGCCTGCGACTGCAAGGCGTCGCCCACCAGCAGGGCGGTCGCCTGGTCGTACTGCACATGCACGGTCGGCTTGCCGCGACGCAAGGCATCATCGTCCATGCATGGCATGTCGTCGTGCACCAGCGAATAGGCATGGATCATTTCGACTGCGGCGGCGGCGCGTTGCGCGACGGCGGCCGGCGTTGCAAACAATTCTCCTGCGGCAAATACCAGCAAGGGCCGGACCCGCTTGCCGCCATCCAGCACGGCATAGCGCATGGCCTGATGCAGCCTGGCCGGAATGCTGGCCTCAGCCGGCAAGAACCGGTCCAGGGCGGCTTCCATCCCGGTTTGCGCCTGGCGCATCCAGGCGTCGAAAGCCAATGCCGGCTCCTGCGCATGGTTCGATAATGGAACGGCAACAGTCATTCGTCGGCTCCGCTGTGATCCTTGAGCGCTTCACCGGCAAACGGCTTGAGCATGTCACCTTCCAGCACCTTGACCTGGCTGTCGACTTTTTCCAGCTGCAAGGCGCAAAACTTGACCAGTTCCGATCCTCGTTTATAAGCGGCGACGGATGCTTCCAGCGGCAACTCGCCAGCTTCCATTTGGGCAACCAGTTGCTCCAGTTCGGCCATTGCTTGTTCAAACGAGGCGGGACTGCTGGCGGAAATCGGATTTTTTGGCATAGTGGCTATAAATAGTGTAGTTCGCTATTTTAGAGCAAACATCTATAAGCCGTTGAAATTCGAAGGCTGCGGATAAAAAGCGCTGGATAAAAAGCGTAAAACAGCGCCAAAACCGGCATTTTTATGGGATAATCCTCGGTTCTGTCCAAAATTTCCGTTTCATATTATTTGAACACAGGTTTTTGCGGATTCTTTCTCTCTTAGGTTGATAACACATTTGGGGGTGGAGGGATGTCCGATCTGGCTTCTATTACCAAGCTCGCGCGCTCCGATGCGCAACTTCCAGTCAACGTCTACTTTGACGAAGCGCTGTTAAAGCGCGAAATCCAGCAATTGTTTCAGACTGGCCCGCGTTACGTCGGCCATGAACTGATGGTGCCCAACGTCGGCGATTACGCCACGCTCGCTTCTGAAAACGAAGGCCGCATGCTGGTGCGCAATCCCCAGGGGATTGAGCTGGTATCCAACGTCTGCCGCCATCGGCAGGCAAAAATGTTCGACGGCCGCGGCAATGCCCGCAACATCGTCTGCCCGCTGCATCGCTGGACTTACGACCTCAAGGGCGAACTGATCGGCGCGCCGCATTTCGGCGAGACGCCGTGCATGAACCTGTCCCGCACGCCCTTGCAGAACTGGAACGGCTTGCTGTTTGAACAGAACGCCTTCCACGTCGGCGAAAAGCTGGCGCAGCTGGGCGTGGCCAAGGATCTCGATTTCAGCGGCTATCTGTTCGA
Source organism: Collimonas sp. OK412 (assembly GCF_900112135.1). GTDB lineage: Bacteria > Pseudomonadota > Gammaproteobacteria > Burkholderiales > Burkholderiaceae_D > Collimonas > Collimonas rhizosphaerae. The sequence continues at coordinate 26,924 of NZ_FOLC01000008.1, read as the reverse complement.
TCATGTCGAAGTCCACGAGTGCGACTACAACTGGAAAACCTTTATCGAGGTTTACCTGGAGGACTATCACGTCGAACCGTTCCATCCCGGCCTCGGCAGCTTTGTCAGCTGCGACGACCTGGAATGGCAGTTCGGCAAGGATTACAGCGTGCAGACCGTGGGCGTCAACCACGGGCTGGCGAAATCCGGCTCGCCGGCGTACAAGAAGTGGCAAGAGCAGGTGCTCAAGTTCAGCAACGGCGAACCGCCGAAGTTCGGCGCGATCTGGCTGACCTTGTACCCCAACATCATGGTCGAGTGGTATCCCCACGTCCTGGTGGTGTCGACGCTATGGCCGCGCGGCCCGCAAAAGACCACCAATGTGGTCGAGTTCTACTATCCCGAAGAAATTGCGCTGTTTGAACGCGAAATGGTCGAGGCGGAACGTGCGGCCTACATGGAAACCTGCGTCGAAGATGATGAAATTGCCCTGCGCATGGACGCCGGACGGCGCATCCTGATGGAGCGCGGCGTCAATGAAGCCGGCCCTTACCAGTCGCCGATGGAAGACGGCATGCAGCATTTCCACGAATGGTACCGGAGCCAGGACGGCCTGGTCCAAGCCTAAGCATTCAAGGACCGTAGCGGGGGCCGGAGTTTGTGCGCAAGCTGGAGCGCGCAGGCTCCGGCCCTTTGTCATTATTTAGCGCTGCAGGCATGCACGGCGACCAGAATCAGTCAGAATAGCAGCAACGCTCCCCTACTTCACTCCCGCCCCATGCAATCACTCTGGATGCTGTTCGCTAGCCTCATGTTTTCCATCATGGGGGTCTGCGTCAAGCTCGCCGCCGACCATTATTCCATCGCTGAAATCGTCCTGAGCCGCGGCCTGATCGGCATGCTGTTCATCATCGTCCTGATCCTGGTGAAAGGCGGCACCCTCAAGACCCCTATGCCGCGCGAGCACATCTGGCGCGGCGTGATCGGCGTCATCGCCTTGTCGATGTGGTTCTATTCCTTCAGCCTGCTGCCGGTGGCGACCGCCACCACCCTCAACTACACTTCCTCGATATGGCTGGCGGCAATCCTGTTCGGCGCTGCCTGGTGGCGCGGCAGCGGCCGCTTTGAATGGGGCATGGCTTTCACCATCCTGCTCAGCTTCATCGGCGTGATGCTGTTGCTGCGGCCATCGTTCAATGCCGAACAGACCACGGGCGGCATGATCGCGCTGGCGTCCGGCCTGCTCTCGGCCGTAGCGTACCTGCAGGTGCGGCGCCTGGGCACCCTGGGCGAACCGGAATACCGGGTGGTATTCTATTTTTCCAGCACCAGCGCCCTTGCCGGCCTGGCGGGCAGCACCTTGCTGCCTGGCGGCGGCATGCCGTTCTGGCATCCGCACACCGTGCAAGGCGTGAGCCTGCTGGTCACGCTGAGCCTGTCGGCCACGCTGGCGCAGATGGCCATGACGCGCGCCTACCGCCTTGGCAATCCGCTATTGACTGCAAACCTGCAATACACCGGCATTGTCTTTTCCAGCATCTGGGGCATCCTTATCTGGCGCGACCAGATGGACTGGCGCGGCTGGCTTGGCACTGCCGTAATCCTTGTCAGCGGTTTGCTGGCAACGTTTTATAATCAAAAGAAGGCGCGTCCACTCAGCTCTTTGCATGAGGAAAAACCGGTGGCTGGCTAGGCCACCCTTTGTGCGTATATGAACGTTGCCCTGCATCACCTGACACACACTTGATAAAAGGAATGCCATGTCTCAAGCCCATCCCTACCAGACGCTGATTTCTGCCGCGAACCTGCTGCAGAATGCGCAAAACCCCAACTGGGTCATCCTCGACTGCCGCCATGACCTGGCGGATGCCGCCGCCGGCAGGACTGCGTACGATGCCGGCCACATTCCTGAAGCCCGCTTTGCCAACCTCGACCGCGATCTTTCCGGCGCCAAGCAGGCGGCCGACGGCAGTTTCAAGGGCCGCCATCCATTGCCGGAAAAAGATGCCTTGCTGGCGACGCTGCGGCGATGGGGCATCAACGACGATACCCAGGTCGTCGCCTACGACGCCCAGGGCGGCATGTATGCGGCCCGCCTGTGGTGGCTGCTGCGCTCCATCGGCCACAGCTCGGTCGCGGTGCTGGACGGCGGCGTGGCGGCCTGGCAGGCGGCGGGCGGCGGCTTGTCGACCGCGGAACCAACACCTGCGGCCGGCAGCATCGGCGCCAAGCCGCCGCTGACTGCGAGCGTGAATGCGCATGACATCCTGGTCAACCTGACCAACCCGCGGCGCACCATCGTCGACGCCCGCGCGCCGGATCGTTTTCGCGGAGAAAATGAAACCATAGACCCGGTCGGCGGCCACATTCCCGGCGCCAAGAACCGTTTCTTCAAAGACAACCTGCAAGCGGACGGCCGGTTCAAGCCGGGCCATCAATTGCACGAGGAATTCGGCGCCCTGATCAGCGAACCGCAGGCGGCGGTCATGCAATGCGGTTCGGGCGTCACCGCCTGCCACAACCTGCTGGCGCTGGAAATCGCCGGCTTGCATGGCGCTGCCTTGTATCCGGGATCGTGGAGCGAATGGTGTTCGGATGCGACGCGGCCAATGGCCAAGGGTGCATAAAACCGCCAGGGGCAGGTTTTTGCCTGCCCCTAGGGTTTAATGGTTGTGAGCGTGGCGCGTCAGGAACAGCACGATGGCGACGCCGGCACCGATCAGCAGGATCTGCGGAATGGTTTCGCGCAAGGTAGCGCGGCGCTGCATCTGCGGCATCAGGTCGCTGACGGCGATATAGATGAATCCCGATGAGGCGAACACCAGCACGTAAGGAATCCATTCCATGCCGCGCTCAAGGGTGAAATAGCCGAGCAAGCCGCCGACCACCGCCATCAGGCTGCAGATCAGGTTGTACACGTAAGCGCGGGTGCGCGAAAAGCCGGCGTTGAGCAGCACGATGAAATCGCCGATTTCCTGCGGGATCTCATGGACGATGATGGCCAGGCCGGTGATCAGGCCCAGGTGCGGATCGGCCAGGAAAGCGGCGGCAATCAGGATGCCGTCGGTAAAGTTGTGCAAGCCGTCCCCTACCAGGATCATCCAGCCGGCTTTGCCCGCCTCTTTCTTGTCGTGGCCGTGGTGATGGCCGTGGCCGTCGTCTTCGTGATGGTGCGAATGGCGCAGGATGGCGAATTTTTCCAGCACGAAAAACGCCAGCAGGCCGCCCAGCAGCACGGCGAACAGCGTGTGGCTGTCGGCATTCGACTCGAACGCTTCCGGCAAGGCGTGCAGCAGGGAAGTCGCCAGCATGATGCCGACCGACAGGCTGACCATGCGCTCGACCATCTTGGATAGCAGCGCGAACGAAAAAACGGCAGCGGCGGTAATGCTGAAGAGACCGGCGATCATGGTCGCCAGGAGGATTGAAACGAGTGTGGAATTAATTTTTTTGCTCCGGCAGACAGCGTTATATGCAACAAGGTTGCAAATTAAAGCACAGCTGCTGCATTTCGGCAAATTTAACTGCTTTTTAACTGTTTATTCCGACCTGAAGGCCGCCAGCAAAGATTTCTGTTTCTGGACGCCAGGCGCCCAGAAACAAGCATCGGCATCAGCTCACGCCATGCTCTTTGAACCAGGCCAAGGTACGCTTCCAGCCGTCTTTTGCATCTGCTTCAACATAGCTGGGGCGGTAATCGGCGTTGAACGCATGGCCGGAATTCGGATACACCACGATCTCCGACTTGCTGCTGCCCTTGGCCAGCGCCGCTTTCATCTGCGCCACATGGTCCTGCGTGATGCCCTGGTCCTTGGCGCCGTACAAACCCAGCACCGGCACTTTCAGGGTCGGCGCGATGTCGACCGGCTGCTTCGGCGTCAACGCCTTGATTTCAGCCTCGGTCTTGCCTTCGGGGTCCTTGCCCTTGACCAGGCTGCCGTACCAGGCTGCGGCAGCCTTGACCTTGGGGTTGTGGCTGGCGTACAGCCAGGTGATGCGGCCGCCCCAGCAAAAACCGGTGATCGCCAGCTTGCTGACATTGCCGCCATTTTTCTTGGCCCAGGCCACGCAGGCATCGAGATCGCCCAGCACCTGGTCGTCCGGCACCTTGGAAATCACGTTGACATACAACTCCGGGATGGATGCGAAAGCCGCCGGATCGCCCTGGCGCTTGAACAGGTTCGGCGCAATCGCAAGGTAGCCCAGCTTGGCGAAACGCCTCGCGATATCGGCGATATGCTCGTGCACCCCGAAAATCTCCGAGACCACCAGCACCACCGGCAAATTGGTTTTCCCCTCCGGCTGCGCGCGGTAGATCGGTACGCTCAGGCCGTTTTCCTCAATGTCCAGCGCGCCGGCCGTGAGGCCCTCGGCATCGGTCTTGATCACGGTCTGCGCCGTTACCGGCAGCACGGCGGCGGCAAAGCCTGTGCCCAAGGCGGTTTTCATGAAAGTGCGGCGGTCCACGCCGTCGGACAAACTGGTTTTCGCCACCAGGCTATCGAAATCTTCTTTCAAATTCGGCATCAAGCTCTCCTTTAAAGTTGACCTTCAGCTATCGCAGAAACCGTGTGCGCGTTGTCCTCAGTGCGCCTCGTCCCAGTTCTTGCCTACTCCGACTTCGGCAATCAGCGGCACTTTTAGTTCAGCCACGCCAGCCATCAGCTGCGGCAGCTTTTCGCGCACCAGCGCCAGTTCGTCCTCTGGCACTTCGAGCACCAGCTCATCGTGCACCTGCATGACCATCTTGGATTTTAACCGCTCCGTTTCGATCCAGCCTTGCACCGCGATCATCGACAACTTGATCAGGTCGGCAGCCGTACCCTGCATCGGCGCATTGATCGCGGCTCGTTCGGCGCCCTGGCGGCGCTGGCCGTTGGGTGAATTGATTTCCGGCAGCCACAGGCGGCGGCCGAACACCGTCTCGACGTAACCTTGCGATTTGGCCTCTACCCGCGTCATGTCCATGAACTGCTTGACGCCGGCGAAACGCATGAAATATTTTTCGATATACATCTGCGCCGCGGCGCGCTCTATGCCGAGGTTGCCGGCCAGGCCGAACGCGCTCATGCCGTAGATCAGGCCGAAGTTGATCACCTTGGCGTAACGGCGCTGCTCGCTGCTGACTTCCGCTGCCGGCGTGCCGAAAATTTCGGCGGCGGTGGCGCGGTGGATATCCACCCCTTCGGCAAAGGCGCGCAGCATGTTTTCATCGCCCGAGATGTGCGCCATGATGCGCAGTTCGATTTGCGAATAGTCGGCTGAGACAATCACGCTGCCCGCCGGCGCCACGAATGCTTCGCGGATGCGCCGGCCTTCGGCGGTGCGGATCGGGATGTTCTGCAGGTTGGGATCGTTGGACGCCAGCCGTCCGGTCACCGCCACCGCCTGCGCATAGTTGGTGTGCACACGGCCGGTGTTCGGATTGACCATCTTCGGCAATTTGTCGGTATAGGTCGACTTCAGCTTGGACAGGCTGCGATAGTCGAGCAGCACCTTCGGCAAAGGATAATCTTCCGCCAGTTTCTGCAGCACTTCCTCATCGGTGGAAGGCGATCCAGACGGCGTCTTCTTGACCACCGGCAGCTTGAGCTTGTCGAACAGGATTTCACCCAGCTGCTTGGGCGAGCTCAGGTTGAAAGGCTGGCCGGCCAGTTCATAAGCCAGCTGCTCGATCTCCAGCATGCGCTTGCCCAGCTCATTCGATTGCGTCGCCAGCAGGCTGGCGTCGATCAGCACGCCGTTGCGCTCGACCTTTTGCAGCACGACCGAAGTCGGCACTTCGATTTTTTCGTAGATGAACCTGAGCTTGGCGTCGTCGGCGATGTGCGGCCACATGGCCAGGTGCAGCTGCAGCGTGATGTCGGCATCTTCTGCCGCGTATTCGGTGGCGCGGCCGATCTCGACTTCGTCGAAACCGATCTGCGAGGCGCCCTTGCCGCACACTTCCTGGAAGGTGATGGTCTGGTGGTTCAGGTGGCGCAAAGCCAGGCTGTCCATATCGTGGCTGCGGTGCGATTCGAACACATACGATTCGAGCAGTGTATCGTGCACGATGCCGCGCAGGCTGACGCCCTGGTTGGCGAAAATATGGCTGTCGTATTTCAGGTTCTGGCCGACCTTGGGCTTGCTCTCATCTTCCAGCCAAGCGCGCATTTTTTCCAGCACGAATTCGCGCGGCAACTGCGCCGGCGCATCCTGGTAGCGGTGCGCGACCGGAATATAGGCGGCGATGCCGACCTCGCAGCACAGCGAGATGCCGACCAGCTGGGCAGTCATCGGCTCGAGCGAAGTGGTTTCGGTATCCACCGCGGTCAAGCCGGCCTTGTCGATGCGCTGCAGCCACTGGTCCAGCTGGGCTTCGGTCAGCACGGTTTCGTACTGCCGCTCGACCGCTGCAAACAGGCTGCTCTGGGCCGGTTCGGCCGCGCCCGGTTTGCCGTCGGCAGCGGCCGCGGCGGTTTTTCCTGCGCTGTCGGCGGCGTCGGCGGCATTGCCCGGTGCGCTCAGTTCGCGCAGCCAGGTCTTGAAGTTATAGCGCGTGAACAATTCGATCAGCATCTCTTTGTCCTGCTCCGGCGCCTTCAGCGATTCCGGGATCGACACCATGTGCGCGCTCAGGTCGCAATCGGTTTTTACCGTCACCAGTTCCTTCGCCTTCGGCAGCCAGTCCAGCACTTGCCGCAGGTTCTCGCCGACGGCGCCGCCGATATCGGCCGCATGCGCGATCACCTGGTCGACCGTGTCGTATTGCGCCAGCCATTTGACGGCAGTCTTCGGCCCGACCTTGGCGACGCCGGGAATATTGTCGACGGTATCGCCGATCAGGGTCAGGTAATCGACGATGCGTTCAGGCGGCACGCCGAACTTGGCGATCACGCCGGCGCGGTCCAGCGTTTCGTTGTTCATGGTGTTGATCAGCGTCACATCGTCGTTGACCAGCTGCGCCAGGTCCTTGTCGCCGGTCGAGACGATGGCCTGCATGCCGTGGCTCACCGCCTGCACGGTCAGGGTGCCGATCACATCGTCGGCTTCCACGCCTTCGACCATCAGGATCGGCCAGCCCATGGCGCGCACGGCGGCGTGAATCGGCGTAATCTGTTTAACCAGGTCTTCCGGCATCGATGCCCGGGTTGCCTTGTAGTCGGCGTACATGTCGTCGCGGAAAGTTTTACCTTTTGCATCGAACACGCAGGCAAGGTAAGCTGAGGGGTAATCGAGGCGCAGGCGGCGCAACATATTGATGATCCCGTACATCGCGCCGGTCGGTTCATTGGCAGCATTGCGCATATCGGGCAAGGCATGGAAAGCTCGATAGAGATAACTGGAACCATCAACTAACAGCAGGGTTTTTTGCATATGGAATTGAACGGAAAAAATGTGCCGCGTTTGCGGCAAGTGACGGACATCGAACGCGCAACTTCCAAGAAGGCGCGCGAATCGTGGCATATGTTCACGATTATGGCAGAATTTATCGAGTCGACCGAACGCCTTTCCGAGTTGCATCCCGCGGTATCGATCTTCGGCTCGGCCCGGATCAAGGAAAATAATCCTTATTACCCCTTGTGCAAGGATATCGCGCGGCGTTTTTCCGATGAAGGTTTTGCCGTGATTTCCGGCGGCGGCCCGGGTCTGATGGAAGCGGCCAACAAAGGCGCATTTGAAGGGAAATCGCCATCGGTCGGCCTGAACATCGAACTGCCGCATGAGCAAAGCGGAAACAAGTGGCAAGACATCTCGCTCAGCTTCCGTCATTTCTTCGCCCGCAAAGTCGCGTTCGTGCGTTACGCCGATGCCTACATCGTGCTGCCGGGCGGCTTCGGCACCATGGATGAGCTGACCGAAGTATTGACGCTGATCCAGACCGGCAAATGCCGCCACATCCCGATCATCCTGGTCGGCAGCAGCTTCTGGAGCGGTTTGCTGGACTGGTTCCGCACCCAGCTGGTGGGCGACGGCATGATCGCGGCCAAGGACATGGACTTGATCCAGGTGCTGGACGATCCGGCCGAAATCCTTGCTGCCGTGGTGAAATTCTACGAAGCGGGCGAAACCGTCATGGCGGAATCCGACCGCCACGCCAGCGTGTTGCTGTAAACCCGCAGCAAGCGCTGGCCGACAGATTCCCGGCCCCCTTATCGCCTATAGGGGCCGGTGGTTTGTTACAATGAAGACTTCCATCTTGTTTTAATTCAAGGTAGCCAAATTCTCATGAATAAATCCAAAGCCTGGCAGTTGCTGGCAGTATGTATTGCCGCGTTGGCAACGCCGTTGTTGGTCAATGCACAACAGGCGGCCAAGACCGCCGCGCCGCCGCCGCCCGAGCTGCAAAAGCTGGAAGAAGGCGAAGCGCCGGCCGTCTCCATCCGCAAGCCGGGCGAAGGCCCTGCCGACATGACCCAAAAACGCGAACAAGGCAAGGTTACCGAAGTCAAGGTCACCAGCGGCGGCAGCACTTACTATGTGAAGCCGCAGTCGCAGGCCGGCACCTTGCAGCCGGGCGATGGCCCGGTACGCGGCGCCCAATGGCAGATCAAGGAATTCGACCTGGGCAAAAAAGCCCGCAAGGAAGGCGAAGCCGTGCAGGCTGACGGCGATGCAGGATTGCCGCCGCCGACAGTGGCGCCGTCCAAGAACTAGCCTGCAATTCCTGAGCAGCCATGCGGCCGATGCGCGGAAAACCGCTGCGCATTTGCCGCATATTCATTCCAACCCGGCCTGAACCTTGTCCGAATCTTGTCCTTTTCCGATTTTCCCCATGGCAGTATTTACCCCCGTCACGCTAGACGATCTCACGCAGTGGATCCCTCCCTTTTCCTTAGGCAAGGCACTGGCAATCAGGGGCATTTCGTCCGGCATCGAAAACAGCAATTTTTTCATCGATACCGAGCGCGGCGAGTATGTGCTGACGGTATTTGAAAACCTCAGTTTCGAGCAGCTGCCGTTTTACCTGGAATTGATGCGCCACCTGGCGCAGCGCGGTGTGCTGGTGCCCGAGCCTATCGCCAACCAGCAAGGCCGGATCATCAATCCGCTGCACGGCAAGCCTGCGGCCATCGTCACCAAGCTGGAGGGTGATTGCCAGCTGGCGCCGGCGGCGGTACATTGCGCTGAAGTAGGCGCGATGCTGGCAAAAATGCACCTGGCGGCACAAGACTTTACGATCCGCCAGCCGAATTTGCGCGGCTTGTCCTGGTGGCGCGAAACCACGCCTGTGGTGCTGCCTTACCTGCCGGAAGACGGCCAGCAGCTGCTGCGCAGCGAGATGGCGTTCCAGGAAAGCTTCGCCGCCTCGCAAGCTTATGGCGAGCTGCCCAGCGGACCGGTGCATGCCGACCTGTTCCGCAACAACGTGATGTTCGACGGCGAACGGCTGACAGGATTTTTCGATTTCTATTTCGCCGGCTGCGATACCTGGCTGTTCGACCTGGCGGTCACGGTCAATGACTGGTGCATAGACCTGGCCAGCGGCGAGCTGGATGCGGCCCGGACCAGGGCCATGCTGGACGCCTACCATGCCGTACGGCCGTTCAGCGCCGCCGAACAAGGCGCCTGGCAAGCCATGCTGCGTGCCGGCGCCCTGCGCTTCTGGCTGTCGCGGCTCTACGATTTTTATTTGCCGCGTGCGGCGGAAATGCTGACGCCGCACGATCCGGCCCATTTCGAGCGGATTCTGCGGCAACGTGTGGCGCACCCTGCCCCGGCCCTGTATTCAAGCCTTAAAGCCTTGTATTAAACCAAGTCATTAAGCAAAATTCTTGATTGAAACAATGGAAAAACTGCCTGCAAAAACCGGATGGATATGGATCAAGGAAGGGTTTGCGCTGTTCCGCAAACAGCCGGCCGAAATATCCACTCTATTCCTGGCTTACATGTTCCTGATGCTGCTGCTCAGCTTCGTGCCGCTGCTGGGACAATTGCTGCCGCTGATGCTGGTCCCGGTATTCGCCATGTCCTTCATGCAAGCCTGCCTGCTGATTGAACAGGGCAAGCGCGTCTATCCCAACCTGCTGATGGTCGGCTTTCGCTCGCCGGCGCTGAAAAACCTGCTGATCCTGGGCGCCCTGTACCTGGTGGCGGCGTTCGTCGCCCTGGCCGCCTCGACCCTGATCGACGGCGGCGTGTTCTGGAAAACGATCACCGGCCAGGCCGCGCTCGATCCCAAAGAGATACAGGACTCCAGCATGTCGCTGGCGATGCTGTTTTCCGCCGCGGTCTATGCGCCGGCAGCAATGGCGTTCTGGTATGCAGCGCCGCTCATCATGTGGAAAAACATGGGTGTATCGAAAGCCATTTTCTACAGCTTCTTTGCGGTATCGCGTGAAATCAAGGCCTTCACCGTATACGGGCTGGCCTGGGCCGGCATCGGCGTTGTGCTGCCGGCGATCGTCAGCGTGCTGATTGCGGTACTGGTCGGCAACCAGGCGGTCACGATCATGATCCTGCTGCCGCTGTCGATCGCGCTGACGGTGGTGATGTACTGCTCTTTCTACCCGACCTACACCCACATCTTCGGCAAACCCGAGGCAGATTTGCCGCCGACGGTAGAAGCCCCTACGCAGGAATAAGCGCCGGCGGGCGGGATAACCCGCCCCCTCCTCAGGCAACCTTCTCCAGTTTCGCCACGCTCAGGTCCAGCAGCTTCATGCCATGCTTGCCGAAATTGATGTGGGCGCGGGCGTTGCCGCCGCTGCCTTCGATATTCACGATCACGCCTTCGCCAAACTTCAGGTGCGCCACGTTCTCGCCAATGCGCCAGCCGATATCGCGCCGGCCGAAGTTCTTGGAGATATTGTTGGCAGCTTTCTCGGGCGCCTCGTCCCAGGCCGATTTTGCATTGGCGAACCAGCTATGCTGCTGCACCTTGGGCGACAGCCACTTCAGCGCATCTTCCGGCAACTCGTCAAAGAAGCGCGAGCGCATGTTGTAGCGGGTCTGGCCGTGCAACATCCGGGTTTGCGAAAAACTCATGTACAGCCGCTTTTTCGCGCGCGTGATGGCGACGTACATCAGGCGCCGCTCTTCTTCCACGCCAGCGTCCTCTTTCTGTGAATTCTCGTGCGGGAACAGCCCCTCTTCCAGCCCGGTAATGAACACCGCATCGAACTCCAGCCCCTTGGCCGAGTGCACCGTCATCAGCTGCAAGGCTTCCTCGCCGGCCTGGGCCTGGTTGTTGCCAGCTTCCAGCGACGCATGCGAAAGAAAGGCCGACAATGGCGACATCACCGCAGACAGCGGCGCATCGGCATCGAAGATCTCGACGCCGTCGGCGGTGGTGATGGCCGCTCCTGACACCGCCTGCGCCTTGGGCCCAAGCAAGGCCGGCGCATCGATGCCATAACCTTCTTCCGAAACAAACAGGGTCGCAGCATTCACCAGCTGCTCCAGATTCTCGATGCGGTCGGCGCCTTCTTTTTCATTTTGGTAATGCTGCATCAGGCCGCTCAGGTCGAGCACCACCTGCACCATTTCCGGCAGCGGCAGATGCTGGGTTTCAAAGCGCCCGCCTTCGACCAGCTTGAGGAAGGAACCGAGCGTGGCGCCAGCCTTGCCGGCCACATGCGGCACCGCTGCATACAAAGAGATGCCGTATTGTTTGGCCGCATCCTGCAGCTGCTCCAGCGAGCGAGCGCCGATGCCGCGCGCCGGGAAATTGACCACGCGCAGAAAGGCCGAATCGTTGTGCGGATTGTCCATCAGCTGCAGGTAGGCGATCGCGTGCTTGACCTCGGCACGTTCAAAATAGCGCTGGCCGCCGTACACCCGGTAAGGGATGCCAGACGCCACCAAGGCATGTTCGATCACGCGCGACTGCGCATTCGAGCGGTACAGCACGGCGATTTCGCTGCGGCTGGCGCCTTCGTTGATCAGGCTCTTGGTTTCTTCGATGATCCACTGCGCTTCCTGCAGGTCGCTGGTAGCTTCGTAGATCCTCACCGGCTCGCCGTGGCCGGCGTCGGTGCGCAGGTTCTTGCCGAGGCGCTTGCTGTTGTTGGCGATCAGGGTATTGGCGCTGTCCAGGATATGGCCGTGCGAACGGTAATTCTGCTCCAGCTTGATCAGGTTCTCAACCCGGAACTCATGCTCGAAAGCGCTCATGTTGCCGACATTGGCGCCGCGGAAAGCATAGATGCTCTGGTCGTCGTCGCCCACCGCAAACACTGAGCCGCGCTGGCCCGCCATCAGCTTGAGCCATTTGTACTGCAGGTCGTTGGTGTCCTGGAATTCGTCCACCAGGATATGCTGGAAGCGCGACTGGTAATGCTCGCGCAGCGGCTGGTTGCGGCTCAGCAGTTCATAGGTGCGCAGCAGCAGCTCGGCAAAATCGACTACGCCTTCGCGCTGGCATTGCTGGTCGTACAAATCGTACAGCTCGACGAACTTGCGGTTGTAATCGTCGTTCGCCTCGACTTCGTTGGCGCGCAAGCCCTGGTCCTTGGCGCCGTTGATGAAATACATCAGGTTGCGCGGCGGGTATTTTTCATCGTCGACATTGAGCGATTTCAGCAAACGCTTAATCGCCGACAACTGGTCCTGCGAATCCAGGATCTGGAAGGTCTGCGGCAAAGCGGCGTCGCGATAGTGGGCGCGCAGCAGGCGGTTGCACAAGCCATGGAAAGTCCCGATCCACATGCCGCGCGTATTGATCGGCAACATCGCCGACAGGCGCATCATCATTTCCTTTGACGCTTTGTTGGTGAACGTCACCGCCAGCACGCCGGACGGCGATACCTGGCCAGTCTGGATCAGCCAGGCGATGCGAGTGGTCAGCACGCGCGTCTTGCCGGAACCGGCGCCGGCCAGGATGAGTGCGGATTGCGCCGGCAAGGTGACTGCCGCGAGCTGCTCTGGATTGAGGTTATGAAGAAGATTTTGCATCCCTGCATTATAAGCTGTGCGGAGGCTCGCCTGATGCCGCGATCACGGCAGCCGTCGCCGGGCCGCGTCCGCCCTGGTGGCGGGCCGCCTGCAGCATCCGGGCCGGAAGAGTAAAATACCGCATTGCATCATTGCATCCCTCCGTCACCATCAACCAAGTCGTCCTCCACCATGCCCGAAGAAGTTCGTCTCGACCGCGCCAGCCAGCCGTTGTCCGGGACCGCAGTAACGTTTCACATCGTTTCCACCGCATTTTTTACATTCATTTGCTATCTGGCAATCGGCATACCGCTGGCTGTGCTGCCCGGCTACGTCCATACCGACCTCGGCTACAGCTCAGTGCTGGCGGGCCTGGCGATCAGCATGCAATACCTGGCGACCTTGCTCAGCCGGCCGTTCGCGGGCCGCATGGCGGATTCGGTCGGTCCCAAGACCGCCGTCCTGCGCGGCCTGGCCGGTTGCAGCGTCAGCGGCGTGTTCTTGCTGGCTGCGGGGTTCTTTCCGCAGATACCGGCGCTGAGCCTGGCCATCCTGCTGATCGGCCGGCTGGTGCTTGGCTGCGGCGAAAGCATGGTCGGCACCGGGGCGATTACCTGGGGCATAGGCCGGGTCGGCGCCCAGCACACGGCGCGCATGATTTCCTGGAATGGCATCGCCACTTATGGCGCGCTGGCCATCGGCGCGCCGCTGGGCGTGGTGATCAACCATGCCTGGGGCCTGGCTGCAGTCGGAGCTACCGTGACCGTGCTGTCGCTGGGCGGTTTCCTGCTGGCTCGCCTGAAAGCGGCAACGGCCGTGGTGCGCGGCGAACACTTGCCGTTCCAGCACGTATTGCGCAAGGTATTTCCGCACGGCATGGGCTTGGCCCTGGGCTCGATCGGCTTCGGCTCCATCGCCACTTTCATCACCTTGTTTTACGCCAGCCACCAATGGCCGAACGCGGCATTTTCCCTGACCTTGTTCGGTACCTTCTTTGTCGGCGCGCGCCTGCTGTTCGCCAGCACCATTTCGCGCTTCGGCGGCTTCCGGGTGGCGATCATCTGTTTTTCGGTCGAGGCGCTTGGCTTGCTGCTGCTGTGGCAGGCCGGTTCGCCTGCGCTGGCGCTGGTCGGCGCTTCGCTCACCGGCTTCGGTTTTGCCCTGATCTTCCCTGCGCTCGGGGTGGAAGCGGTCAACCTGGTGCCGGCCAATAACCGCGGCAGCGCCCTCGGCGCCTATTCGGTGTTCCTCGACCTGGCGCTGGGCGTCACCGGCCCGCTGGCGGGATTGATCGTGAGCCAGTTCGGCTACCCCGAGGTATTCCTGTTCGCTGCCGTGGCGTCGCTGGCCGCAGTAGCTTTGACTGTCAGCATGTATCGCCGCGCGCAGCCGGCTTCCGGCACCGCCGTCCCGGGCTAGGTCCGGAAAAACGCGGGCATTGCTTTGCCTGCGGCGAATTGACTTAAAATCGAGCTGCAAGTCTTCATACATCACTGTTAGAAGGAGCAGCACAATGGTAAAGAAAAACGTCGCAGTCATCGATATCGGCATCAGCGACAAGGATCGCAGGAAAATCGCCGACGGGCTCAGCAAGCTGCTGGCCGACACCTACACCCTGTACCTGAAAACCCATAATTTCCACTGGAACGTCACCGGGCCGATGTTCAATACATTGCACCTGATGTTCGAAACCCAGTACAACGAACTGTGGCTGGCGGTGGACCTGATCGCAGAACGGATACGCGCGCTCGGCTACCCTGCCCCGGCTACCTACAAGGCGTTCTCCAAGCTGACCTCGATCACCGAAGAAGAAGGCGTGCCGAACGCGACCGCCATGATCCAGCAGCTGGTGCAGGGACAGGAAGCCGTCACCCGCACCGCGCGTTCGATTTTCCCGGTAGTTGACGCCGCGTCGGATGAACCGACCGCGGACTTGCTGACGCAGCGCATGCAGCTGCATGAAAAAAATGCGTGGATGCTGCGCAGCCTGCTGGAAACCTGAACGGTTCCCTATCAAACGGATGATCGCGGTTACGGCCGCGGCTATCGTTGCTTAACGGTTTTCAAACAAGGCGGCGAAGCTGCGCGCCGCGGCAACCGGATCGTCGGCCAGGTAGACGCTGCTGATGGCCGCCACCATGTCGGCGCCGGCGGCAATCAGGGGCACTGCATTCTCTTGCGTCATGCCGCCGATCACCACGTTCGGCACCGCGATCTGCGCCTTGGCGCGGGTCACGATGTCGGGCGGCGTGGTGACGGGATACTTCTTCACGCGCGAAGGATAAAAACCGCCGAACGCTATGTAGCTGGCGCCGGCGCGGTATGCGGCACGCGCCAGTTCCAGGTCGCCGTAGCAGGAAGCGCCGACAATCTTGTCCGCTCCCACCATCGCCCGCACCTCAGCCACGCTGGCGTCGGTGCCGCCGACGTGGATGCCGTCCGCTCCCAGCTCGATGCATAGTTCGACATAGTCGTTGACGATAAAGGGCCGTTCATAACGCCGGCACAGCTTGAGCAAGGCTTCAGCCTGCTGCCGCCGTTGCGCGGCATCCGCGGTCTTGTGCCGGTACTGCAGCAGCGCTGCTCCGCCCTGCAAAGCCTGCTCGCTGACACGCAGCAGTTTGTCGGTGTCATCCCAGTCGGGCGTGACAATGTATAGACCCTTCATCGCTTTATCCTCGTAATTTTAAGAACGGCAGAATGCGATTGGGAATGCGCTGTCCGGCCGCTATCGCATACGATTCCGCCAACGCCTGCTGGCAATATGCCTGGGCTGCATCGATTGCCTGTTCCATATCCCGGCCCTGCGCCAGCAGCGCAGACAGCGCCGCCGCCAGCGTGCAGCCGCTGCCGTGGAACTCGCCCGGCAAGCGCGGCCAGCGCCAGTTGCGCTGCTGCGCCTTGCTGATCCAGCGGTTCAAGACTTCGTCGGGTTCCGGGCCATGGCCGCCCTTCAGCAGCACATGCCCGCAACCACGCTCAAGCAACAGCGCGGCCTGCTGCTCCGGGCTGGCCTGGGCGCCGCATAAACGGTCGGCCTCGATCCGGTTCGGCGTAATCACCGTGGCAAGCTCGAACAAAGGCGACAGCGCTGCGATTGGATCTTCACTGGCCAGGCTGTCGCCATGGCCGGTCGCCAGCACCGGATCGAACACCACCGGCAAGTCCGGCTGCCGCGAGCGCAGGTCACGGATGACGGCGGCAATCGCTTCAGCATTGGCGCGATTGCCGACGATGCCCAGCTTGACCGCGGCAATGGCAATCCGGTCGACCAGAACCTGCGCCTGCTGCCGCACCAGGTCGGCCGCCACCGGGTGGACGCCGAACACCCGTTCGTTATCCTGCACCGTCAGCACCGTCACTACCGACAAGGGGTGCGCGCCCAACGCGGCAATCGCGCCAATGTCGGCCTGCAAACCGGCGCCGCCGCTTGGATCCGAGCCGGAAAACACCAGCACGCAGGCCGGTGATGCAGCGCCGGCGCTCACTTGAGTCGTCCGGCCATCGGTGAAGACGGCGACGCCGCAAAGCGCTTCGGAATCCGGCCGGCGAGAAACGCCTCGCGCCCGGCTTCGATCGCCAGCCGCATCGCCCGCGCCATGCGGATCGGATCCTGGGCGCCGGCAATCGCGGTATTCATCAGCACGCCGTCGCAACCCAGCTCCATCGCAATCGCCGCGTCAGACGCAGTGCCGACGCCGGCGTCGACCAGCACCGGCACCTTGGCCTGCTCGATGATCAGCGACAGGTTCCACGGATTCAGGATGCCCATGCCGGAGCCGATCAGCGACGCCAGCGGCATCACCGCGACGCAGCCGATTTCTTCCAGCAGGCGGGCCTGGATCGGATCGTCGCTGCAATACACCATGACGTCGAAACCGTCCTTGACCAGGGCTTCCGCCGCTTTCAAGGTTTCCGGCATGTTGGGGAACAGCGTGCGCTCGTCGCCCAGCACTTCCAGCTTGGCCAGCTTGTGCCCGTTCAGCAGTTCGCGCCCGAGCTGCAGGGTATAGATCGCATCGGCCGCGGTGTAGCAACCCGCGGTATTGGGCAGGATGGTGTAGCGCGACGGCGGCACCACATCCAGCAGGTTGGGCGCTTTCGGATCCTGGCCGATGTTGACGCGCCGAATCGCTACCGTGATGATTTCGGCGCCGCTGGCTTCGGTGGCGGCGCGCGTCTGCTCCAGGTCGCGGTACTTGCCGCTGCCGACCAGCAGCCGCGAACTGTAGGTTTTGCCGGCGATGGTCAGGCCGGTGTCTGGTTGTCCCGTCGCAGGGCTCGAGTTCAGGTCCATTTCAATTCCTTTCTGTCATTGAGTCGCGTGCAGTCCGACAGGAACGGCTTCAGCCGCCTCCTATCGCACGCACTACATCAACCTTGTCTTCCGGCTGCAAGATGCGCTGCGGCCACAGGCTGGCCGGCACCACTTGCCGGTTGACGGCGACCGCCACCGCCTTCCCGGCCAGCTCCAGCGCCGTGATCAGCTGTTGCAGGTTCTCGCCGTCGGCCAGCGGATGCGGCGCACCGTTGAGTACGATTTCCATCATCGGTCTCACTGTTTGCTGTAGATTTCCGCGCCGTTCTTGACGAATTCGATGGCTTTTACTTCCATCCCTTGCTTCAACGCAGCGATGTCGGAAATGCCTTGCGCGGCGGCGTATTCGCGCACTTCCTGGGTGATCTTCATCGAACAGAAATGCGGTCCGCACATGGAGCAGAAATGCGCCACCTTGGCGGAATCCTTGGGCAGGGTTTCGTCATGGAATTCGCGCGCCTTGTCCGGATCGAGGCCGATGTTGAACTGGTCTTCCCAGCGGAATTCGAAGCGTGCTTTCGACAGGGCGTTGTCGCGGATCTGCGCGCCGGGATGGCCCTTGGCCAGGTCGGCCGCATGCGCCGCGATCTTGTAGGTGATGATGCCGTCCTTGACGTCGACCTTGTTCGGCAAGCCCAGGTGTTCCTTCGGCGTGACGTAGCACAGCATGGCCGTGCCGTACCAGCCGATGGTGGCGGCGCCGATGCCGGAAGTGATGTGGTCGTAGCCTGGCGCGATGTCGGTGGTCAGCGGTCCGAGCGTGTAGAACGGCGCTTCGTGGCACTGCTCCAGCTGCAGGTCCATGTTTTCCTTGATCAGGTGCATCGGCACGTGGCCCGGGCCTTCGATCATCACCTGCACGTTGTGCTTCCAGGCGATCTGGGTCAGTTCGCCCAGGGTCTTCAGCTCGCCCAGCTGCGCTTCATCGTTGGCGTCGTAGATCGAGCCAGGACGCAAGCCGTCGCCGAGGCTGAAGCTGACGTCATAGGCTTTCATGATTTCGCAGATGTCTTCGAAATGGTCGTACAGGAACGATTCGCGGTGATGCGCCAGGCACCACTTGGCCATGATCGAGCCGCCGCGGCTGACGATGCCGGTCAGGCGCTTGGCCGTCATCGGCACGTATTGCAGGCGCACGCCGGCGTGGATGGTGAAGTAGTCGACGCCTTGCTCGGCTTGCTCGATCAAGGTATCGCGGAAAATTTCCCAGGTCAGGTCTTCAGCCTTGCCGTTGACTTTTTCCAGCGCCTGGTAGATCGGCACCGTGCCGATCGGCACCGGCGAATTACGGATGATCCATTCGCGCGTTTCGTGGATGTGCTTGCCGGTCGACAGGTCCATCACGTTATCGCCGCCCCAGCGGATGGCCCAGGTCATCTTTTCGACTTCCTCGCCGATCGACGAGGTCACTGCGGAGTTGCCGATGTTGGCGTTGATCTTGACCAGGAAATTGCGGCCGATGATCATCGGTTCGATTTCCGGGTGGTTGATATTGGCGGGAATGATGGCGCGGCCGCGGGCGATTTCGTCGCGCACGAATTCCGGCGTGATTTCGGCAGGCAGCGAGGCGCCGAACGACTGGCCAGGATGCTGGCGGCCCATCAGGTCGGCCAGCTTGTTGCCCATCGGGCCGGAAGCTTTCAGCTCTTCCAGGTATTCCTTGCGGCGCATGTTTTCGCGGATCGCCACGAACTCCATTTCCGGCGTGACGATGCCTTGGCGCGCATAGTGCATCTGCGAGACGTTCTTGCCAGCCTTGGCGCGGCGCGGCTTGCGGTGCAGGTTGAAGCGCAGTTCGGCCAGCTTGGGATCGTTGAGGCGTTCGATGCCGTATTCCGAGCTCGGGCCCGGCAGTTCTTCGGTATCGTCGCGCTCCATGATCCACGGCAGGCGCGGCGTCGCCAGGCCGGAGCGGATATCGATCTTTACATCAGGATCGCTGTACGGTCCCGAGGTGTCGTAGACATAGATCGGCGGATTCTTTTCGGCGCCGAACGAAGCCGGCGTATCAGACTGGCTGATCTGCCGCATCGGCACGCGGATATCGGGGCGCGAGCCGGTGATGTATATCTTGCGGGAATTCGGCAGGGGATGGATTGCGGCTTCATCCACCGTTGCTGTGGCGGACAAGAATTTTGGATTGGCGTTCATATTGGCTCCTTTGCTTGTAATTCATGGCTTGGAGCCAGCAAAGGAGTTTTCGAGTCTGGTGGCGCGGGATCACAGTACAGGCTGTAAATCGTCTTGTGAACCGGCCGGTTACATCTCGACAGCTTCCCTTCGCTGGCATTACCCAGATCAGGTTCGAGGGTATTTCTCACCCGATTGCATTGGCATTTCAGCAATCAGGACCCCTAGCGTTGCATTGCCGCGGTGTTTGAATCCCGAGGCAGCGGAAAGGATTTTACACCCGCAACCGGCTTGCGGTATATCGAAAATCCGGGTTTCCTTATCCCAGATCAAGTATAGAAGCCGGCTTCCGTGGCAAATCCGTCCATACGATTGTCTTTACGTCAAAAAACCCTGTCTGCCCGGCCCCAATACTAGGAGCGAGTCGGCTGCGTACTTTATAATCACCGTTTTAGATCGCTTTAGCAAAGAACCCCAATAAATCATGGAATTAGCCAAGTCTTTCGACCCTGCCGAGATTGAACAATTCTGGCGCAGCGAGTGGGAAAAGCGCGGGTACTACACCGCCACCACCGACGCCGACAAACCGTCTTTCAGCATCCAGTTGCCGCCGCCCAACGTCACCGGCACGCTGCATATGGGCCATGCTTTCAACCAGACCATCATGGATGGCCTGACCCGCTACCACCGCATGCGCGGTTTCAACACCGCATGGATCCCGGGCACCGACCACGCCGGCATCGCCACGCAAATCGTGGTCGAACGGCAACTCGACGCGCAGAATATTTCGCGCCATGACCTCGGCCGTGAAAAATTCGTCGAAAAAGTCTGGGAATGGAAAGAGCAGTCCGGCTCGACCATTACCGGCCAGATGCGCCGCATGGGCGCCTCGACCGACTGGAGCCGTGAATATTTCACAATGGACGAAAAACTGTCCGGCACCGTGGTGGAAGTGTTTGTACGGCTGTTTGAACAGGGCCTGATCTATCGCGGCAAACGGCTGGTGAACTGGGACCCGGTGCTGGGCACCGCGATCTCGGAACTGGAAGTGGCGTCGGAAGAAGAAGACGGTTCGATGTGGCATATCCGTTATCCGTTTGCCGATGGCAGCGGCCACCTGACGGTCGCCACCACGCGTCCTGAAACCCTGCTGGGCGACGTTGCGGTCGCGGTCGATCCGACTGACGAACGTTATATCCACCTGGTCGGCAAGATGCTGAAGCTGCCGTTGACCGACCGCGAAATCCCGGTCATCGCCGACAGCTACGTCGACAAGGAATTCGGCAGCGGCTGCGTGAAGATCACGCCGGCCCATGATTTCAACGATTACGCAGTCGGCCAGCGCCACCAGCTGCCGCAGATCACCATCCTGACGCTGGACGCCAAGATCAACGAAAACGGCCCGGTCCAGTATCAGGGCATGGATCGTTTCGTGGCCCGCAAGCAGATGGTCGCCGACCTCGATGCTCAAGGTTTGCTGGAATCGGTCAAGCCGCACAAGCTGGTGGTGCCGCGCGGCGACCGTACCGGCGTGGTGATCGAACCGATGCTGACCGACCAGTGGTTTGTCGCCATGAGCAAGCCGGCTCCGGAAGGCACGCACTTCCCTGGCAAATCGATTACCGAAGTCGCACTGGAGAAAGTCGCCAACGGCGAAATCCAGATGATTCCGGAAAACTGGAACAACACCTACAACCAGTGGCTCAACAATATCCAGGACTGGTGCATTTCGCGCCAGCTGTGGTGGGGCCATCAGATCCCGGCCTGGTATGCTGACGACGGCAAGATCTATGTCGCCCGCAATGAAGCGGAAGCGCAAGCCAAGGCTGCCGCCGCCGGCTATACCGGCGCGTTGCGGCGCGACGACGACGTGCTCGACACTTGGTTCTCATCGGCGCTGGTGCCGTTCTCGACCTTGGGCTGGCCGGAAGAAACGCCGGACTACAAGATGTTCCTGCCGTCCTCGGTGCTGGTCACCGGTTTCGACATCATCTTTTTCTGGGTGGCGCGGATGGTGATCATGACCACCCACTTCACCGGCAAGGTACCGTTCAAGACCGTGTATGTGCACGGCCTGGTACGCGACGGCAACGGCCAGAAAATGTCGAAGTCGAAAGGCAATACGCTTGACCCTATCGACCTGATCGACGGCATCACGCTGGAAGAACTGGTCGCCAAGCGCACCGTCGGCCTGATGAAGCCGAAGGACGCGGAACGCATCGCCAAGGCAACCCGCAAGGAATTCGCCGACGGCATCCCGGCCTTCGGCACCGATGCGCTGCGCTTTACCTTCGCTTCGCTGGCGACGCTCGGCCGCAACATCAATTTCGACCTCGGCCGCTGCGACGGCTACCGCAATTTCTGCAACAAGCTGTGGAACGCCACCCGCTTCGTGCTGATGAACACTGAAGGCAAGGACTGCGGTTTCGACGGCCACACGCCTGGCGTGTGCGACAAGGAAAAGCTGCAGTTCTCGCAAGCCGACCGCTGGATCGTTTCGCTCCTGCAGCGCACCGAAGCCGAAGTCGCCAAGGGTTTTGCCGACTACCGTTTCGACAATATCGCTTCCGCCATCTACAAGTTCGTCTGGGACGAATATTGCGACTGGTACCTGGAAGTCGCCAAGGTGCAGATCCAGCAAGGCAGCGAAGCGCAACAGCGCGCTACCCGCCGCACTTTGCTGCGCGTGCTGGAAGTCGTGCTGCGCCTGGCGCACCCGGTCATTCCGTTTGTCACCGAAGCCTTGTGGCAGAGCGTGGCGCCGCTGACCGGCAAGACGCTCGATCCGGCCGGCGACTCCATCATGCGCCAGCCTTATCCTGAAGCTGACCTGGAAAAGATCGACGAAAACGCTGAAGCCTGGATGACCCAGTTGAAAGCGCTGACCGATGCCTGCCGCAACCTGCGCGGCGAAATGCAGCTGTCGCCGGCGACGCGGGTGCCGCTGGTCATTGCGGGTTCGGCAACGCAACAGGCTACGCTGCTGTCGTTCGCGCCATATCTGCAGGCACTTGCGAAGTTGGCAGAGGTGCAAGTAGTAGAGACTCTACCCGAATCGCCCGCCCCGGTCTCGATAGTCGGCGATGCTAAGCTGCTGCTCAAGGTAGAAATTGATGTTGCAGCTGAACGGGAACGCCTGGGCAAAGAAATCGCTCGTATAGAAGGAGAGATTGCGAAAGCGCAGGTCCAACTGAGCAATGAAAGCTTTGTGGCAAGAGCACCGGCACAGGTGGTTGCGCAGATGCAAGAACGCCTGGTCAATTTTTCGGGTACCCTTGAAAAGTTGCGAGAACAGTTTGCAAAATTAAAAGTATCTTGATTTCTTAATAATATGAATGCACCGGCCTGCAGCAATGCAGGCCGATGCGATAGAGACAGGAGACAAAACATGAAGAAACTTTTGATGACGGCAATCGCCGGCAGCGCCTTGCTGGCTTTCGGCGCGTTCGCCCAGAACACCAGTTCGGCGGTCGGCCTGTGGAAGAATATCGACGACCATACCGGCAAGCCGAAAGCGCTGATCCGCATTACCGAAAGCAATGGCGAACTGCGCGGCAAGATCGAGAAACTGCTGCGCGATCCCAGCCAGGACCAGAATCCGAAATGCGTCAAATGCCAGGGCGAACTGAAAGACCAGCCTATCCTCGGCATGACCATCATCAACGGCATGAAGAAAGATGGCAACGAATACAACGGCGGCACCATCCTTGACCCGGACAACGGCAAGGTCTACAGAAGCAAGATGGCGCTCATCGAGGACGGCAAAAAACTGAATGTACGCGGCTATATCGGCGTGCCTATGCTTGGCCGCACCCAGACCTGGCTACGCGAAGAATAATTGGCCGGCCGCTGGGCCGCTCGAAAAAATGCCGTTCAAGCGATTCGCTGAACGGCATTTTTCTTTGCCTGGCGCTGCTTCAGCCGGCTTACACGAAGGATACAGTCAAGCCCGGCAGCGCGATTCCTGAAAATGCCGTGACCCAGGTCTGCCCGGCCTGCACCGGGTAGGCGTCGGTCCAGGTGCCGGTGGTGATGATTTCACCGGCCTGCAAAGGCGTGAACTGCGATTGCGCATTCAGCACCTGGTGCAAATGCCATAAGGCGTGCACCGGGCTATCCAGCACGTCGCTGCCGAAACCGGCGCCGCACAGGGTCACCGAGTCTTCGGTGCAGCACGACAGCGAAACGCTGGCGTTGGCCAGCATGCTGGCCAGGTTGCGGCGGGTGGCCGTCGACAGCATGTGCGGCTCGCCGACAATCAGCGTGCCGTGCAGGCCGAACGCAGCGATCGCGTCGACCGCCTCGAATTTCCAGTCGGGGAAAGGACACACCACGATTTCGAAGGCATGCGCCATCCATTCGATACAGTCGGCGATTTCTTCCAGGTCGGCATCCGGCGCCGGCGTCCGGCCCAGGCTGAACACCACCTCCGGTTCGATACGCGGCTGCAAGGCGCCTTCCAGGCTCTGGATTCCGCGGTTATCTTCGGCGTAACGCACCGTACTGTCGAACACGTGCGCCCAGATCGGAGCATTGATGGTTTCGGTGATGCCGTATTTCGGCCAGATGGTGCGATTGCTGAAGCCGACCTTGCGGCCGACCGGGGAATCGCCCTGGCTGATGCTGGCATCCAGGATGCGCTTGCCGATGTCATACCCATCCATCGGCGACAGGGCATCGGCAGCCGACAACAGCGGCATCAATTTGGCACGCGCCCGCGCATCCAGAAGCTGGTTGGCGTAACGGTTAGCTTTGGTAGACATAAGCATGGTTGACTTGCACACTATTAGTGAAGGCTATCGTATTGTCTGTGACGTTCAATTTTTACACAAGCGCAGAAACATTGACATTTCGACACCTGGATTGCGGGACGACACCGGGCCCGCGGTCCTGCCTTGATCAGAAACATTCATCGATTCCGCGACTTCTGCAGAAACCGGTCAAGCTGAGCTGCGAACAGATGACGGTCGCTCTGGCTGAATGCCGCCGGACCGCCGGTTTCCACACCGCTGCCGCGCAGCTCATCCATGAAATTACGCATCGTCAGGTGCTGCTGGATGTTGTCCCTGGTATAAAACTCGCCACGCGGATTCAAGGCGTTGCCGCCCTTTTCAAGCACATCTGCCGCCAGCGGGATATCGGCGGTAATCACCAGGTCGCCCGCTTGCAGCAATCGAACAATTTCGCGATCGGCGACGTCGAAACCGGACGCCACCTGGACCGCCTTGATGAACCGCGAAGGCGGCACCCTTAACAACCTGTTGGCGACCAGGGTCACTACAATGTGCAACCGATCGGCCACCCGGAACAGGATTTCCTTGATGACGCCGGGACATGCATCGGCGTCAACCCAGATCTGCATTGCTGCCGGCTGCCCGGGCACAGCTTTGGCGTCGGCTTCCGTGGGCGAATTAATTTTGCCCCCATAACTCGCCGTTGGGCCCGGTGCGCGGCGCCGCCACGCCAAAATGGCTGTATGCCAGCGGGGTCGCAATACGGCCGCGCGGCGTACGCTGCAGGTATCCCTGCTGGATCAGGTACGGCTCAAGCACATCTTCGATGGTGTCGCGTTCTTCACCGATGGCGGCGGCAAGGTTGTCCAGACCGACCGGACCGCCGCCGAACTTGAACAGCACCGCTTCCAGCAATTTCCTGTCCATGATGTCGAAACCGACCGGATCGACATCCAGCATGACCAGCGCCGCATCCGCCATCGGCTTGGTGATTTCACCATTGCCTTTGACTTCGGCGTAGTCGCGCACCCGGCGCAGCAGGCGGTTGGCGATACGCGGCGTACCGCGGCTGCGCTTGGCTATTTCGAAAGCGCCTTCGTCCATGATCGGCGCGCCCAGCAAGGAAGCGCTGCGCGTGACGATTTTGCTCAGTTGCTGCGGCGTATAAAATTCAAGGCGGGCGACGATGCCGAAACGGTCGCGCAGCGGATTGGTCAGCATCCCCGCGCGCGTGGTCGCGCCTACCAGGGTGAACGGCTGCAGGTCCAGGCGCACCGAACGCGCTGCCGGGCCTTCGCCGATCATGATATCGATCTGATAATCTTCCAGCGCCGGATACAGGATTTCTTCGACAACCGGCGACAATCGATGGATTTCATCGATGAACAGCACATCGTTGGCTTCGAGATTGGTCAGCAGCGCAGCCAGGTCGCCGGCGCGTTCCAGCACCGGTCCCGAAGTCTGGCGCAGGTTGACGCCCATTTCGCGCGCGATGATATGCGCCAGCGTAGTCTTGCCAAGGCCTGGAGGACCGAACAGCAAGGTATGGTCCAGCGCTTCACGCCGCTGCCTGGCCGCCGTGATGAATATCTGCAGCTGGTCGCGTATCTTTTCCTGGCCGACGTATTCGTCCAGCTGCTTCGGCCGCAAGGCACGTTCGATCGCCTCTTCATTGGGCGAAGCCGGCGTGGCAGCGATAATACGTTGTTCGGCGAAATCGTCGGTTTGGATACTCATGGTCGGATTGTAGCCAGACTGTAGCGATTAGATATAAAAAAAGACATCCACACCATCAATAAAGCAATAATGATCAGCTTTTGCCTGTCCGCTTATAGCTTGGACAAGGCTTTCAGTGCCAATTTGATACCATCGGATACGCTGACATCGGCCGGCAGCTGTTTCAGCGCCAGCATCGCTTCCTTGTCCGAGTAACCCAGTGCGATCAGGGCGTTCAGGATATCGCCGCTGACATCGCTGGCATGATGGCTGCCGACCGGTCCCAGGTCCGCGCCCAGCTTGCCCTTCAGTTCGAGCAACAGCCGCTCGGCGGTTTTCTTGCCGATGCCTGGCACCTTGGTGAGGCGGCCGGCTTCCTGCATGGTGATCGCCTGCGCCAGATCCTGCACCGACATGCCGGACAGGATGGACAAGGCGGTCCGGGCGCCGACGCCGCTGATCTTGATCAGCTGCTTGAAAACATTCCGTTCTTCAGCCGTGCCAAAGCCATACAAGACATGCGCATCTTCGCGTATCGCCAGATGGGTCAGCAAGGCGACCTTCTCGCCCAGCTCCGGCAGATTGTAGAAAGTGCTCATTGGCACGCCGACCTCATAGCCGACGCCATTGCAGTCGATCAATAATTGAGGAGGATTTTTTTCGAGCAGAATCCCGGAAAGACGACCTATCATCGCAGTTGGCCTTTATGTGAATCAATGAATCATACAGGACAACTGGTTAAAAACACAGTAGTTTTGTTGCGTCAAAGCTGAAATTTCGGGAAATCGTGCTGCGGTGGAAACTGAAAACCCAAAGCAAAAACCCTCTGCATGTTGAATGCAGAGGGTTTTTTAATAAAAGCCTGACGATGACCTACTTTCACACTGGTTGCAGCACTATCATCGGCGCAAAGTCGTTTCACGGTCCTGTTCGGGATGGGAAGGGGTGGTACCAACTCGCTATGGTCATCAGGCATAACTTGTATCGTTCCCTGTTCCACGGTAGTGGCAACAAAGAGCGCAATTTAGAAGAAGTAGTTTTTTATACCGGCCACACCGGGGTGGGTGTGGTCGGTTGGGTATGATTGTCCAAACGGTGTTGCTATCTTTATGGATAGTCACCTTGGCAAACAAATAAGCTCATCATATAACCTGCTAAGGTTATAGGGACAAGCCTCACGGGCAATTAGT
>NZ_FOLC01000050.1 GCF_900112135.1 Collimonas sp. OK412 | reverse complement strand
ATGGGGCAAGCGTATTTACGCGCGACGCAAGGAAACGGTGGAACGCAGCTTCGCCGACGCCAAGCAATTGCATGGTCATCGCTACGCAAAGATGCGTGGCTTGCGCAAGCTTGCCGAGCAATGTCTGCTGGGGGCTGCTTGCCAGAATATGAAGAAGATCGCGCTGCTGCTGGCGCGGCTTTTAGCTTCTTTAAACGTCCATTTCGACCGCACATACGCCTTGATGCGCCATTTCCTCTTGCATGACGCTTTCTTCTGCCGATCGCCTGTTTTTTAAGCCCACGCCTTAATTCGACCCACAAAAAATAAAACCCACCAAAAAATGGTGGGTTCGTCAGCAACCTGGAGGGAGCAAGCTCCCTCCTTTCCCGTAACTGCCGCGTATCTCAGAACGATTTCGTCAGGGCCAGGTAGAAAGCGCGGCGCTGGCCGAACTGCGGCGCGCCGACGCCGATGCCTGAGCCGTCGCGGATCTCATAGACTTTGTCGAACAGGTTGATCACGCTCAGGCGCGTGGTGAACTTGCCGATCGGGCTGTCGTTGAAGGTATGGCTGGCGCCGAGGTTGACTTCGGTATAGGCCGGCAAATGCTCGGTATTGGCGAAGCCGCTGCGCAAGCCGCTGCCGAACAGCGCGTCCGCCGTCAGCGTGGTGCCCTGCCACAGGTAGGAAACGCCGGTCGAAGCGGTAATGCTTTGATCGTGGTCCAGGTGCACCCAGTGGCTGGAGATATAGTTCAGTTCATCCTGGCCGAAGTTGTACTGGCTCGACACGATGTTCTTGCCCAGCGCGGTAGAG
The DNA here is from genome assembly GCF_900112135.1 of Collimonas sp. OK412. Taxonomy (GTDB): domain Bacteria; phylum Pseudomonadota; class Gammaproteobacteria; order Burkholderiales; family Burkholderiaceae_D; genus Collimonas; species Collimonas rhizosphaerae. The sequence goes on along the minus strand of NZ_FOLC01000050.1, from coordinate 7,993 downwards.
CGCGCCAGGTTCAGGTAGGCCGACAGGTTGTCCTTGCGGTAGTTCAGCGTCAGCTCCAGGCCGTACACCTTGCCCTGCGCATAGTTGAACGGCGTGTACAGCAAGGCCGAGCCGAACTGCCCTTCGTCCAGCATGTTCTTGACCTTCTTGTAGTAGCCGTCAAGCCCCACTGTCAGGTGCTGGGTCAGCTGGTGGTTGACGCCAAGGTCGTAATAGTCCGAGCTCTCGGCCTGCACGGAGTCGTTCTGGTTGTTGGCCGGGGCGTTGGTGGTGCCGTTGAAGCTGGCGATGGTGCTCGAGCCGATCAGTTCGCTGGCGGGCGGCGTGAAGTACCTGGCATAACCGGCATGGAAGGTGGTCCGCGGCGTCATCTGGTACACCACGCCGATGCGTGGACTAAACTGGCTGGCGCTGACATAGGCATTCACCCAGTCGGCACGGGCGCCGTAATTCACGGTCACTTTATCGTTCAGTTTCCATTCGTCCTGCAGGTATATGCCGGTCTGGTTGGTGGTCTTCCGGCTGCTGTCGGCCAGCGAGATCGGCTGCGTCGACAATTGCGCGCCGCTGTCGTCGGCGGGGAAAGTCAGCGAGTTGTCGCTGTTCTTCAAGTTCTCGCGGGTGTAGTTGATGCCGGCCCGTATCGTATGGCTGGCGTTCAAACGATAACTGCCGTCAGCCTGCAGGCCGTTCGCCAGGCCGGTACGCAATACGCGCGAGGCGACGCCGGTATACAGCAGGTCGCCGGCCTGGTCTGGCTCGAACAGCACTTTTGAATAACGGCTGAATGCGGCTACCTGGTAATCGATGTCGGAGCCGATTTTTCCTTGCAGTGCAAGGATGCCGTAGCGGTTGGTTTCGCGCTGCCGCTCGTTCAGGTTGGCCGAGGGAAAATCGGTCACGCCGTCCAGCTGGAAGCTTGGAGTCTGGCCAGCGCTGTTCGGTATCTGGAAACGGCCGTCCGAATTGCCCAGGATCAGGCTGACCCGGGTATCCGCATCCAGCAGATAAGAGAAATAACCGAAGGCCTTGTTCTGTAAAGTGCGGTCATGCAAGGCACTGGACGCGCCGGTAGGATTTTCGATGCCCAGGTTATTGGCTTCAAAAGAACCGTTGATGTAGTAGCTGAAAGTGTCGGTGCTGCCGCTGACGTCGCCGCTGACCTGGCGCGTATTGTTGCTGCCGACCTGCACGCCGATATTGCCGCCGTTCTGCAGTTCGCCGTTCTTGGTGTGGATATCCACCACGCCTGCGGTCCGGTAGCCGTATTGCGCCGGCAAGGCGCCGGTGAGGACGCTGACGCTGTCGACAAAGCGGGTGTCCAGGGTCTGGCCGAAGCCGGAGATGCTTTCCGGCAGGATGATGCCGTTCAGGCGGTATTGCAGGTTGGCGTGGTCGCCGCGCACATGCAGCTGGCCGAAGGAATCCTGCGCCACGCCGGGCGCGCGCAGCAGGACCTCGTTGAATGCCGTGTCTTCGCCTTGCGGCATGGCGGCGATCTCCTTGCGGCCGATGCGATAGATGCTGCTGCCGGTTTCCACCTGGATGCCGTTCCTGGCGCGGTCCAGGCGGTCGGCGGTGATCACCACCGCGTTGCCGGCCTCGACTGTGCCGCCCTGGCTGGCTTTCAAGGTGATGTCGGCAGTCGCGCCGTTCTCGTCGGCCACCGTCACCGTGCCGTTCTCAGACTGGAAGGAAGGCTTGCCGACACTGATGGCATAACTGCCGGGTGCGATGTCGCTAAAGACAAAATGTCCCTGCTGATCGCTCCTGGTGCTGCCGACCGCCTTGCCGGCCGCATCTTTCAGAGCGACCGTGGCGTCAGGCAAAGGATGGCCGAGCGCATCATGGATGGCGCCGCTGATTTGTTTGACGGTGGACTGCGCATAGGCCGCAGGAACAGCAAAACCATAAGCCAGCGCAATCAGGGCGCCTAGTTGTACTCGGCGCGACAAGCGTATTTTCATTCTCAAAACTCCAATAGGGGGAATAACCCCGCGGATAATCCGGCCGCCGGACCGCCATTTCCGAGGCGGCGGCAAACGCCGCAACGCAATAGAAAATGGCGCAGCCTCAGGGCTAGGTCAGAAACAAATAGGAACAAACAAGGAGGGTCAGCCGATGGAGATCGGCGGGGCTTGAGAATACGGAGTCAGGTAATGCTTCGGCGCCGGGACGAAGGCATACACCAGTTCGACGGCGTTGCGGTAGGCAAATACCAGGACTGGCGCCAGCACCGGCACCGGACTGGATGGGACAGGAGAAGGGAAATCGGCAGCCAGGTCGCAGCTGACGCAGTCGGATGAAATTTCGGCCAGGCTGTGATGGTGGAAAGCCATCCCGACCAGCTGCAGCACCAGGATAGTCAGCGCCAGCCATAACGCGAACTGCTGCAGGCGCAGCTTGAGGCGGCGCCTGGCGTGGAAATGCGGTTCGACGATCAGGCGCATGCAGCACCCGCGCAGCTGCCGGCTACGTCCGCTTCGGGCAAACGCGCACCGGCCGCGCATGCAAGGCACGGCGAAGACACGGCGAAGCTGGTTTGCTGACGATACATGCGGTTCGGCCTGGTTATGTCTCTGGTAAAAAATCAAAGACCTGAAGCTGCAAGTGTAATCGCGAACCGGCATCGCTTGCAAGGCAATTGCAACACAGTTGCACGGATTAAACCACATGTTACCTATCAGGCAAACCCAGGCGCGGCCAGGTCGCCTCATCGCCCGATGCCCGGCTAAAATCCCGCTTACAATCGATTGCCTTGGCCTGAACTTGCGCCGCGACGGCGGCAAGCCCAGCCCCTCATCAGCAACAAACAGGAGAACGAATGTCGAATCGAGAAGAAACCGTGGCGCAATGGCAGGCGCAGGACAAGGCCGTGCGCGCCAAACTGGCGGCGCCCGGCGTGGCTTCGCTGGAACAGCTCAAGCAATACAGCGGCGTTGAATTTTTACAAGCCATCCTGAGGGGCGAATTGCCGATCCCGCCGATTGCGCAAACGCTGGATTTCAACCTGATCGAAGCTGAATTCGGCCGCGTGGTGTTCCAGGGGACGCCGGCCATGCAGCATTACAACCCGATCGGCAGCGTGCATGGCGGCTACTTTTGCACCTTGCTCGATTCGGCGCTGGGATGCGCGGTGCAATCGGCCCTGGCCAAGGGCAGCGGCTACACCACGCTGGAACTGAAGGTCAACCTGATTCGCGCCCTGACCGACAAGACCGGGCCGGTGCGCGCCATCGGCAAGGTGATACAGGTCGGCGGCAGGGTCGGCGTGGCGGAGGCGAATATCGTCGATGCCGAAGGCAAGATCTACGCCCATGCGACCACTACCTGCCTGGTCTTTCCCCTGCCCTGAGAATGATGGCGGCGCCGGCTAACCTGCCGGCGCGCTTTCGCCGGCCGGCGTTTCTGCCGCAAGCTTGGCCAGCTTGATGTATTCGATGTTCAAGGTAATCGCTTCGCTATAGCGCAGCACGAAATAATCGCCGTCGACGCCATAGAAGCGCGCCAGGTCCTGCTCCACCGTGGCGTCCGTCTCTTTGTCCGCGACCAGCGGCCGCCGCATCACCTGCTGCAGGATGAGCCGGTCGAGGACGCCGTTGACATCGAAAAAATAATCCGTCAGGAGGCCGGTAAACAATACCGCCTGGCCGGCCACATTGACGATCGCCGATACGGCGATCAGGTCCGGGCGCCGCCCTTCTTCAAAATCGGCGCCGGTCAGCAGGTAATACCACGGCGCCTGGTTAAAGCGCAGCCAGGGCACAAACCAGCCGGCGCCGGAACGGTCCAGCCCGAAGCGGGTGATGAGCAGCCGGAACCCGTTCGGCACAACCCAGGCGCCCGCATACAGGGTCAGGAAATAAGCGCTGATCCAGGAAAATTCCAGGGCGATTCCATGGATCGCCCTGGACTGGCTGGCGGGATCGGAAGACAGCAGCTCCAGCAACAGCAGCGGCTGCAATACGCGTCCGAACAGGACGGCGGACAGCAACAGCCACAAGGAATGGAAAATGCAGTTCCACAGCACCGCCTCGGTGACAATCTGTCCAAACGGGGAATAATCAAACGAAGCGCGCTCTGCGCGCTTGAAGCGGGAACGGGCGATAAAACCGGGGAGCAACAGCAGGAAAACAATGAAAGCAGGCAGCGCTACGTTCATCGATGCGCTCAGGCGGCGCTAGGGACAACGGTGATGCGGTACTGGACGGTTCCCTCTTGCTCGGAATGCAAGCTGATCACGTTATCGGTCTCGACAGCAGCGGATAACGATGACTTGGAGTTCTTGCTGGCCAGGTAAGCGCGCAATTGCAGCGCAGCCCTCGGGTCGGCGAGAATCTTTTTGGCCAGTTCGCTTTGGAGTGCTTTCATAGTGTCTTTACTATGCCATAAAAAAACATCTCTTGCATGTTCCCTTCGCAACATCTTTACCAAACGCAAACGCAGCTTACCAACAGGTTTGTTATATATAAATAACGATATATAACTTTGGCGTATATAGGCTCGCTGATAAAATGGCAAGCCTGACTGAATTCGTGAAGCAAACCTGTGATCCGCATCGAGCACCTGCATAAAACCTATCCGCTGGAACGCAATGCCAAAACCGCCGGCACTCCCGTCGCCGCATTGTCCGACATCAACCTGCATATCAAGAAGGGTGAAATTTTCGGCATCATCGGCCGCTCCGGCGCCGGCAAAAGCACCCTGATCCGCACCCTCAACATGCTGGAACGCCCATCCGGCGGACAAGTGCTGATCGAGGGTGAAGACATCACCGCGCTGGACAACAGCGGCCTGCACCGGCTGCGCCAGCGCATCGGCATGATTTTCCAGCACTTCAACCTGCTCAACGCCAAGACCGTGGCGGCCAATATCGACTGGCCGCTGAAGATCACCGGCACATACACGCAGCAGGAACGCGCGGCCCGGGTCAGCGAACTGCTGGACCTGGTCGGGCTCAGCGAGCATCGCGACAAATATCCGGCGCAATTGTCCGGCGGCCAGAAACAGCGCGTCGGCATCGCCCGCGCCCTGGCCAATACGCCGCACCTGCTGCTGTGCGACGAAGCCACCTCGGCCCTCGATCCGGAAACCACCCAGGCGATCCTGCGCCTGCTGCTCGACATCAACCGCAAGCTGGGCCTGACCATCGTGCTGATCACGCACGAGATGCAGGTGATCCGCAACATCTGCGACCGGGTTGCGGTGATCGAGGCCGGCCGCATCGTCGAAAGCGGCGATGTGGCAGAGGTGTTCCTCCATCCGCAACATGCGGTGACGCAAAGCATGGTCGCCGAAAGCACGCCGTTTTCAGCCGAGACTGCATTGCTGCCGTCGACCGTGCCCGGCGCCAGCCAGCTGCGCGGACTGCTGGTGCGACTGACCTATGTCGGCGACATCACCTACCAGCCGATCCTGAGCAGCATCGCGGCCGCGACGCCGGCGCTGATCACCATCCTGCAAGGCACCATCGCCCGCATCAAGGACACGCCCTACGGCCAGCTGCTGGTGGAACTGCGCGGCGAACCGGCCGATGTAGCGCAAGTGTTCACCACGCTCGACCAGCACAACATTCGTCATGAGGTGCTCGCATGATGGATTTCTCACTCATCGACTGGGGCGACATCTGGCAAGCCACCTGGGAAACCCTGGCCATGACCGGCTTTTCCCTGCTGTTCACGATACTGCTCGGCCTGCCGCTCGGAATCCTGCTGTTCATCACAGGCAAGCGCCAGCTGCTGGAACAGCGCGGCGTCTACCGCGCACTGTCGCTGGTCGTCAACGTGCTGCGCTCGGTGCCGTTCCTGATCCTGCTGATCGTGATGATCCCGGTCACGGTGATCCTGGTCGGCACCTCGCTCGGCGTACAGGGCGCGATTCCGCCGCTGGTGCTGGGCACCGCGCCGTTCTTCGCGCGCCTGGTTGAAAACGTGCTGCGCGAAATCGACCGCGGCGTGGTGGAAGCCTGCCAGGCCATGGGCGCCAACAAGCGCCAGATCATCTTCGGCGCGCTGCTGCCGGAAGCCCTGCCCGGCCTGATCGCCGCCACCACCGTCACCGCGATCGCGTTGATGTCTTACGCCGCCATGTCGGGCGTGATCGGCGGCGGCGGCCTGGGCGACCTGGCGATCCGTTTCGGCTACCAGCGCTTCCAGACTGAAGTGATGGTCACGACCGTTGCCGTGCTGGTGGTGCTGGTGCAGGCGCTGCAGTTTTCCGGCGACCGCCTGGTGCAGCATTTCACGCGCAAATGATTTGTACATGTTTTTTTGCAGGTAATGCAGCAACGTTGTTTTTAAAATCCAAAATGGGAGTTTATATGTCACGCAAATTTTCACTGTCCCTGGGACTGGCCGCAGCCGTGTTCTCGACCTTCGGCCTGATCGCCGCCGCGCCGGCGCAAGCCGCCGACAAGCTGGTGATCGCCGCCACGCCGGTGCCGCATGCGGAAATCCTCGATTTCGTCAAACCGATCCTGGCCAAGGAAGGCGTCGACCTGCAGGTCAAGGTGTTCACCGACTATATCCAGCCGGCGGTGCAGACCAACGAGAAACGGGTCGACGGCAACTTTTTCCTGCACCAGCCTTACCTGAACGAATTCAAGAAGAGCCACAAGAACGATATCGAAGTAGTGATCACCAAGGTCCACGTCGAACCGTTCGCCGGTTATTCGACCAAATACAAGAAACTGGCCGACCTGCCGGACGGCGCCACGGTCGCCATCCCCAACGACCCGTCCAATTCCGGCCGCGCCTTGCTGCTGCTGTCGCGCCAGGGCCTGCTGAAACTGAAGGATCCGAGCAATATCTCTGCGACCCAGAAAGACATCATCGACAATCCCAAGCACCTGAAGTTCAAGGAACTGGAAGCGGCTACCTTGCCGCGCGTGCTGAACCAGGTCGACCTGGCCTTGATCAACACCAACTACGCGATTGAAGCCAAGCTCAATCCGGTCAAGGATTCGCTGTTCATCGAAGACGCCAATTCGCCTTACGCCAACCTGCTGGTTGCCCGTCCGGACAACAAGGACAGCGCCGCCGTCAAGAAACTGGCCGTAGCCTTGAATTCGCCGGAAGTGAAGAAATTCATCGAAGAGAAATACAAAGGCGCGGTGGTTCCGGCATTCTGATCGCCCGGATCGCTGCCAGGCAGCAATAACAAAAGAAGCCCTCGCGATTTGCGGGGGCTTTTTGGTTTACACTGGCTCTTTTGCGGTTAATGAACTCCCCCAACACCTTAGAGGCACATCATGGAAGAAAAAGTGGAACCCAATGCATCCCAGCGCGACGCCTTCCTCGAAGAAAAAGCGTTCAAGTCACGCACCGTACTGCTGTTCGGCCAGATCAACGACACCGTGGCGCGCGATGTCGTGCGCCAATTGATCGCTCTTTCGGGCGAATCCAAGGCGCCGATCAATTTCCTGGTCTGTTCGCCGGGCGGCCATGTGGAATCGGGCGATGTGATCCATGACGTGATCCGTTTCATCGACGCCCCGGTCAACATGATCGGCAGCGGCTGGGTCGGCAGCGCCGCAGTCAACGTTTTCCTGTCGGTGCCGAAAGAACGCCGCTTCTGCCTGCAGAATACGCGCTTCCTGATCCACCAGCCGAGCGGCGGCGTCGGCGGCCAGGCTTCCGATATCGCCATCCAGGCGCGCGAGATCATCCGCGTGCGCGAAAGGATCGGCGCCTTGATCGCCAAGGAAACCGGGCAGGACCCGAAAAAAGTCATGGCCGATATCGACCGCGATTTCTGGATGTCGGCGCCGGAAGCGATAGAGTATGGCCTGGTGTCCAAATCCATCGTCAGCGCCAAGGAAGTTTCATAAGCCAAGGTTGCGGCCGGCCGCAACCGGCTTGAAATAACAGGCGAAAAAAAAGGGGCGAATGATATTCGCCCCAGGTTGCTGACAAAGCCTTCCGAAATTGGAAGGCTTTTTCTATAATGGGGCATGCTAAAAATCCCTGCACCGTACCAGCACGAACTGGAGATG
>NZ_FOLC01000046.1 GCF_900112135.1 Collimonas sp. OK412 | reverse complement strand
CCGATCAAGCCGTTAAGCTATATGCCGGCAGGATGCAAATCGAACAGACCTTTCGCGACTTGAAGAATCCCCAGTGGGGGATGGGAATGCGCGACAGCCAGACGCGCAAGCGCCACCGCCTTGCCATCTTATTGCTCATCGCTGCGCTTGCAACCTACGCGCTTTGGCTCATTGGGCTAACCGCCTTGGGCCAAGGCTACCGGCTCGCTTATGGCAGTGCCAAAAAATCCGCCTCCACTCTATCAATCCTGTCACTCGCCCGTCACTGGCTGACGGATCGGAACGCATTACAGTTTCGATACTGTCTATACAACCAAGCCGAAAATGAACTAATGGATAGAGTGAAAACTTATGAGATTTGAGGGGAAGGGTCAGAGTAATTTTCGCAAAAGGCGCGAAAAAAAACTCCGCCCCCATTTAACTACTGCTGCTGTGGCGGGTGCAGCAGCGAGCGCTTCCGGGCGTAACCGAAATATACTGCGAAGCCTATCGCCAGCCAGCAAAGAAACGCAATCCAGGTCACCGCCTGCAGATGAAACATCAGGAACACGCAAAACCCGATCGCCGCCACCGGCACAAACGGCACCCCCGGACAGCGGAAAGCCCGCGGCAAATCAGGCCGCGTCCTGCGCAACACCAGCACCGCCACCGCAATCAGCGAAAACGCCATCAAGGTCCCGATATTGATCAGCTCAGCCAGGATATTCAGCGGAATCAGCGCCGCAATAAACGCAAACACGATCCCCACCAGCCAGGTAGTAAAGAACGGCGTAGCAAAACGCGGATGAATGCTCGACAGCTTCTTCGGCAGCAAACCATCGCGCGACATGGCGAACAGAATCCGCGTCTGGCCGTAAGTCATCACCAGGATCACCGTGGTCATGCCGATAATCGCCCCAAGGTCGACAAACCCCGCAACCCAGTTCTCCCCCGCATACTGCAACGCCAGCGAAACCGGATGATCGACACCGTCGAATTTCGCAAACGGCACAATCCCAGTCATGATCGCCGCCACCACCACATACAGCAACGCGCAGATCCCCAGCGAAGCAATGATCCCCACCGGCAGCGCACGCGCCGGATTCTTGACCTCCTCCGCCGCCGAAGTCACCGCATCGAACCCGATGAAAGCAAAGAACACGATCGCCGCCGCATTGAACACGCCGTTATAGCCGAACGGCAGGTAAGGCTGCCAGTTGGCCGGCTGCACATGGCCGGCGCCGACCACGATGAACAGCAGCACCACCGCCACCTTGATGAACACCATGACGTTGTTGGCGCGCGCCGATTCGCGGATGCCGATGGACAGCAGCCCGGTAATCACCAGCAGGATGCAGAACGCCGGCAGGTTGAACCAGGTAGCGACGCCAGGAACGGCGCCCGGCGCCGCGGTCAGCACAGCCGGCAAGGTTATCCCGAAACCGGACAGCAGCGACTGCATGTAACCCGACCAGCCGACCGACACCGCCGACGTCGCCAGCCCGTATTCCAGCATCAGGTCCCAGCCGATGATCCAGGCCACGATTTCGCCCATGGTGGCATAGCTGTAGGTATAGATCGAACCCGAGACCGGCACCGTCGATGAAAATTCGGCGTAGCACAGCGCAGCGAAACCGCAGGCGACGGCCGCCAGGATGAACGACAGCGACAGGCCGGGACCGGCCAGCAAGGCGCCGCTGCCGGTGAGGACAAAGATGCCGGTGCCGACAATCGCGCCGACGCCCAGCAAGGTCAGGTCCATCGCCCCCAGCGTGCGCTGCAGGCCGGTATTGGTGCGGCTGGAATGGATCATCTTATCCAGATCCTTGGTACGAAATAAACTCATGCAACAACCTCCTTCAAAAACGATGGCGCCACCCCAGCCAAGCGATAGCGGGAATTTCCTCTCTACAATCCTTGGAGTGGCGAAAAAGACAAGAATTATACTTGGTGGCGCCAGCCGGACCGGAAAACTGCCTGGCGCGCCTGGGAGTTCACATTTCCCCCGCATCCGGATTTCCTCTGGCCGAGCTCCCTGCCGCCGCCTCCATCGACCGCATATCGATAGTCGATTTATCGCAAAACGGCTATTTCCTGGCCTCAAACCGAAAAAAAGTGACCAGTCCACTTATCAAAAAAACAGTCTACACAATTTCAATAATAATCAATATAAACAATACTTTAAGTCCATATGAAGCGCACCAAAATGAGACCACAAATTTATTAATCTAATACCAGTTAGATACAGATTGACAGCCACTTTTTGCGCTCTTAAAGTGCCCTTAATTCGATATTTCCATATGGAAATACTGAAGATGACGGATGAGATGCCGTCCGTTTCCGGCAATCTGGCCCAACGGCATTCGCAGTGATTGTTCGCAGTGATTTTTTAACAGCTTCGGTTTTGGTTCACATCGCATAACAAGTCCGTGCCTACCGGCAGCTGGCCTCCCCACGCTGCCCGACCAACCTTCTCAGGAGAGAAAATTGAAACTGAAACTCATACAGGGCCTCATGCTTACCCTGGCCTGCAGCGCCATCATGACCGGCGGCGCCGAGGCCAGCCCGTTGATAGCAGCAAGCGCGCAAGCAGCGACCACGGTAGCCTGTTATCCAGCCTGGGTCGCCAGCACGGCCTATACCGGCGGCGCCACGGTCAGCTACAACGGCGTCAACTACAAAGCCAACTGGTGGACCCAGGGGAACAATCCTTCGACCAACAACGGCGGCTCGGGCACAGGCCAGCCATGGACCATCGTCGAAAGCTGCGGCGTCGTGACGCCGCCTCCTCCGCCGCCACCACCACCGCCTCCTCCAGGCGGCGGCACCACACCGGCCGGGTTCGTTTTCAGTCCGTACAAGGATGGCAACATCAACCTGAACTGGAATACCTATGCCATGAGCACCGCTGTCACCGGCAGCACGCAGACCGTGCTGAGCGCCATGCCAGCCAAGCTCACTACCCTGACCTGGGCCTTTGCGACCGGCGCCTGCGGTAGCGAAAACTGGGGCGGCGTATCGGCATCGGCCTTCGCGGCAGCCAACGTGCAATCGTTCGTCAACGCCGGCAAGAAGTACATTGTTTCCACCGGCGGCGCTGCAGGTTCCTTCACTTGCGGTAACGATGCCGACTTCAAGAAATTTATCCAGACCTACTATTCGGCCAACCTGGTCGGCATAGATTTCGATATTGAAGCAGGCCAAAGCACGGCTGACATCAACAACCTGGTGCTGCGCGTGAAAAACGCACAAGCGGCTTACCCGAACCTGCGTTTCAGCTTCACGCTGGCAACGCTGGGCGGCCACGTAACGCCTAGCCTCGGCTACTACGGCGTGCAAGTGATGCAGGCGATCCAGGCTTACGGCTTGACCAACTACACCATCAACCTGATGGCGATGGACTACGGCAGCTCGGCCGGCGGCAACTGCATGCTCAACAGCAGCGGCGGCTGCGACATGGGTGCATCGGCGGTGCAATCGGCAATCGAACTGCATAACCAGTACGGCGTGCCGTACAAGCAGATCGAAGTGACGCCGATGATCGGCGGCAACGACACCACCGACGAAACCTTCTCCATCGCTGATGTCACGACGCTGGTGAACTTCGCGCAACAGAATGGCCTGGGCGGCATCCACTTCTGGTCCTTCGATCGCGACCGCGATTGCGCGCCAGGTTCGGCTTCGCCTACCTGCAACACGTATGGCCAGGCAGGCACCTTGGGCTTCACCAACGCCTTCATCTCGAAACTGGGACTGTAAGCACGGCAGCGCCGGCGCCAGCCGGCGTCAAACAAAAAGCCCCGTCCAGACCTGGACGGGGCTTTTTTTCAACCTCGAAGATTATCGATGACCGCGCTCAGGCGCGCCATCTTCCACCACGCATCAACCGCGCTTGACCCAGGTCACCTTGCCGTTGGCGATGCCCAGCGTGCGCCGGTCTTCCCAATAGTCCATGGTGCCCATGAACTGCTCGCCGTCGCGCTCGCCGATGCGCCAGCGGCAGCCGGCCAGCAGTGCCGTTGCCTCGCTCTCGGTTTTGCCGATGAGCGCGCTGTCTTCCATTTTATCTGCCTTGCAGCCTTGCGCTGAACCCGGCGTTCCCTGCGGTCCGGGCGTAACCGCTGGCGCCGGGCCCGGATCGGCGGCGCAACCGGCCAGCGTCGCGCTCAATACTGCCGCCGCCGTCATGTGGCTGATGGTCTGGTTGGTCATTGTCTTGGATTCCTTTCAAGGATAGGCCGCGTTGGGCTTGCGGTGATGCGATCACCCTGCCTGGACGATTCTACTATGCAGCCAGGCAGCTGCCAACGACGGCGCTTTTCCCGGAAACCATCCGCCAGCAAGGCTACGGCTTGAGCAGGTCCGCCGCCACTTTATCAAGCAGCACCGCATCGCGGTCGGCGGACAGCTGCCAGAACATGGCGCCGCCCAGGCCCATCTGCTTCAGGTACTTGATCTTGTAGTCGAGCGATTCAACATCGTCGTAGCTGACGAATTCGCCGGTGTCCGGGTTGAACAGGTAAGGCACCTTGGCGGCGTCGTTCCAGTAACGGGTAAAGCCGTTGCGGTTCACCAGCGTGGCGCTGATGTCGGCGAAATCCAGCTCGCCCGGCTCGACGCCGCCGCGGCCCTTGCCGTTGCAATCCTGGTGCTGTCCGTGCAGCTGCGCGCCGCACTGCTTCCAGCTATAGCCGTAGAAAGGCATGCCCAGCACCAGCTTGCGCGCCGGGATGCCAGCCTGCAGGGCCAGCTCGACCGTGCTGCTGACATTGAATTTCGGGTCGGCGCCGGGCCGCGCCAGCGCCGGATCGTTATACAAGGGCGCGACGTGGCCGGCGAACTTGCTCCAGGAACCGCTGAAGTCGTAGGTCATGATGTTGACCCAGTCGAGGATCGCGGCGACCTTGGCCATTTCGGTATTCTGGAAAAATCCCTGGTTGTTGCCGATTGCCGCGGTCAGCAGGTAAGCCCGGCGTTCCTGTTTGCCGGCGCTGTCGAGGCGCTCGCGCAGCGCTTGCAGCAGCAGCGTGTAGTTCTGCTTGTCTTGCGGCCGCATGATGTTGGCGGCGTCGCCGCCGGCTACCGGGAATTCCCAATCGATGTCGACGCCGTCGAAACCGTTTTTACGCAGGAAAGCCACGGCGCTGTCGGCGAATTTCCGGCGCGACTGCGGTGTCAGCGCCACATCGGAAAATTCCTTGGAACCGGCCCAGCCGCCCACCGAAATCAGGGTCTTCAGCTTGGGAGAACGGCTTTTGAGGCCGCGCAGCACGATGTAGTCGCGCGCGCTCTGGTCGGTGCCGGAGGATTGGTCGGCGACAATCTCGCCATCCTTGATCAGCGCGAACGCATAATTCAGGTGAGTCATCTTGCTGGCGTCTATATCCGCCGCCGAGTATTGGCGCTGCTGCGACGGCAAGTAGTAGGCAACCACCTTGTAGGGCGCCGCCATGGCCACGGCAGGCAACAGCACTGCCAGCAGCATCGGTAACCGCATCAGTTTCATCACGTCTCTCGCTTGTCTTAAAAATCGCAGTTGGACGGCAACGGCGGCGCCATGGCTGCGACCGTGTCCACATGGTGCAAACCAGTGCGGCGGTAAGCGCTGACTGCCGCCTCGACCTGCGCCGGCGACAGCAGCTGGTCCTTGGCGTGCATGACCCAGGCCAGGTCCTGTTCGTAGCGCCGCTCAGCCTTGGTGTCCGGCAGCACGCCGCTGGGCGAAAACCACAAATTGAAATTGATCGACATCGGCTGCGCCGGGTAATTGCGGCCGCCGTGCTCGTCGAGCTGTACGCCATCCAGGAAATAACGGACCTTGCCTCCCGCCACTTGCATCAGCACGGTATGCCAGCCGCCCAGCGCGCGCTGTTCCTCATGCACCTGGTTGAATGCATTCCATGGTTCCATCTGCACCGTCTGCCAGGACACGCTGTACAGCCTGCTGTGCGGATTGCCCCAGCCGCCGTTGGGCAGGTATTCCCAGTCCAGCTCGCTGTACTGCGGATCGAAATCGTGCTTGAGCGGGCTGGAGGTGTAAAAGGATTCGACCACCAGGTCGCCGCCGGGGCCCTGCAGCGGTGCATCGGTAAACCGGATGCGGGCGGCGTAAGTGCCTTCAAAATATTTACGCTGGTGGCACAGCTGCGCCTGGTAAGTGCCTTCGGCCGTGCCGTCGGTGCGCGCGCTCAGGCGCAGCAGCCGCTGGCCGCCGGCTTGCGGATCGTCGACCAGGCGGATGGTGCCCGGCCCCCACTGTCCATGCTCGATGCCGGGATGGCCTTGCCGGTCGCGGATCTTCCAGCCGCCGGCTGTCAACGCGGCGGTATCGGCGTAGTGAAAGTCATCGAAGAAAATCCCGGCTGCGCCGGCAGCCGTGGCGTTGGCCGCTGCCAGCAATGACGCCAGGGCCAAAGGATATCGGGGAAAATTCTTCATCGCTCAAACCGCCGCCGGCTGCCCATCCGCTTCGGCAGCACGCTCATGGCGCCCAATCGGCACGATGCGCGACAACAGCAAGACCGGTATCGCGGAAACCAGCACCCACAGGAAGAAATGCTGGTAACCGAGCGCGCCCTGGACCGCGCCGCTGACCATCTTGAACAGCACGTAGCCCAGCTGCATGATGCCGGTGCCGAGCGCGTAGTGCGCCATCTGGTATTTGCCGACCGCGACTTCCTGCATGATGAACAGGATCAGCCCGACGAAACCGAAGCCGTAGCCGAACATTTCCAGGCTCAGGGCGGCGCCGATCACGCCCAGGCTGCTAGGCATGGCGGTGCTCAGGAAAAAATAAGCGAGGTTCGGCAAGTTCATCGCCAGGATCAGGAAAAACATGCTGCGCCGCAGGCCGCGCCAGGCCGTGAAATAACCGCCCAGCAGGCTGCCGGCGATGAACGCCACGGTCGCCAGCGTGCCGTACACGGCGCCGACTTCCGCCGTCGCCAGCCCCAGCCCGCCTTCGGCGCGCGCGGCACGCAGGAACAGCGGGCCGATGGTGGTGATCTGGCCTTCGCCGGCGCGGAACAGGATGATGAAGGCGATCGCCAGCCAGATGCCCGGCTTCTGGAAAAAATCGATGATCACGTCGCGCAGGGTGAGCCAGACGCCCCTCATCACACTCTTGCCATCGGCGGGACGAGCCACATTGCGGCCGGCCGGCAAGGCCCACAAATGATAGATAGCCAGCAGCAGCATGCTCAGCCCCAGCATGCCGAAAATCAGGCTCCAGGCTTGCGCCACCGCCATGCGTTTCTCGAAATAGCCGGCCAGCACCACCAGGCCGCCCAGCGAGAAAAACCGCGCGACATTATAGAAGCCGCCCTGCCAGCCGGCGTAGGTTGCCTGCTGGGTCGAACTCAGGCTGGCGATATACAAACCGTCGGCAGCGATGTCATGGGTCGCGGAGGCAATCGCCACCAGCCCCAGCAAGGCAATGCTGACCGCAAAATAATCCGGCAGGTGCAGCGCCAGCGCCACCAGCCCGAGGCTGGCGCCGCCGAAAAACTGGAACAGCAGCACAATCGATTTCTTGCTGCGCGCCGCTTCCAGGAACGGACTCCAGAACGGCTTGAAGACCCAGACGAAACCGAGCATGCCGGTCCACAACGCGATCCGGTCGTTGGCCATGCCCATGCTCTTGTACATCAGGCCGGCGATGGTCGCCACCACGAAATACGGCAGGCCCTCGGCGAAATACAGCGTCGGCACCCAGAGTGCGGGATGGTGCTCGGGTTTCTCCTGGATGCTCATGTCAGCGGCCGCCGTGGGTAGGGTTGCTGGTTACCGGCACCGGCATCTTGCCATGTGCGTCAAGGTTTCCTGCCAGCCAGTCGGCGACTGCTTCCAGCGCCGCCGCGGCAAAGCCGTAGGTGATCAGCGCCGGCGCTGCGATATCCAGTATCTGGAACGGATTCCACAGCACCAGGTGCAGGTCGGGACGCCAGTTCTTGCTGGCGTTTTCGCCATAGCGCAAACGCGTGGTCGAGGCCAGGATCACGGTCCTGCCGTCGGCCGGCAAGGCCGTCCAGTCGAGGCTGTTCTCGGCGTCGAATGTCACCAGGTCGACATCGTAGCGGCGCGCCAGCAAGGCCGCCACCGCCTCTGCCGGCAGGCCCGCTTCCGCGACGCCGTCGCCGGCGGCGTCGGCGCATGCCACCAGGCGGATTTTTGCGCCGTCGGCCAAGCGCTGGGGCTGGCCGGCCACGGTCAGGGCGCGGCGCCAGGCCTCGGCCATCAGCCGTTCATCGGCAAATTCCGTGAGATAAGAACCGGCTGCGCAGGGATAGGCGGCAGCCAGGCGGTCCAACCGTCCCAGCCTCGCAGCCAGCGCCGCGCTGCCCAGTTCGCCGCGCTCATCGGCGGTAGCCAATGCCATCGTCAGAGACACCAGGGTTTCCTCCTGCGTGCGGCGGTTGCCCAGCGCCATGACCATGTCTGCGCCCGCCGCCAAAGCGCGCACGGCGGCGTTGCCGACGCCATAACGGCCGGCGATCGCGTGCATGTCCATGCCGTCGGTAATGATGACGCCGCGGTAATCCCATTCAGTGCGCAGCAGGCCGGTCAGGATCTTGTGCGACAAGGTCGCCGGATATTCCGGGTCCAGCGCCGGATAGACGATGTGCGCGCTCATCATGGCGGGTGCCCGCCGCGCCGCCTTGAACGGCGCCAGCTCCAGCAGCTCCAGCGCGCTGCGCGGCTTGGCTACCGTCGGCAGGTCGCGGTGGGAATCGACATGCGTATCGCCATGTCCGGGGAAATGCTTGACGCAGCAAGCCACGCCCTGCTCCAGGCTGCCTTCCATCCAGGCCAGCGCCAGCTCGGTGGCGCGTTGCGGATCGGCGCCGAAAGAACGCTCGCCGATGACCGGATTGGCCGGATTATTGTTGAGGTCCAGCACCGGCGCGAAATTCCAGTTGAAACCGAGCGACTTGATGCCGCGCGCGACAGCGGCGCCGACGGCGCATGCCAGCGCCACATCGTCGACCGCCCCCAGCGCCATCGCCGCCGGCGGCGCCGGCAGCCAGGTGGCACGCACCACGGCGCCGCCTTCCTGGTCGATGCCGATCAATGCATTCGGTCCCATTACTGCCCGCAAGTCGGCGGTCAGCTTGCTCAGCTGTTCGGCGTTCACCATGTTCTGGCGAAACAGGCATACCGCGCGGATATGGTTGTCGCGCAAAAATTGCGCGGTATCCTCATCCAGCACCGTGCCCGGCATGCGGATCATGATCAGCTGCCCGGCGATGCGGCGCGCCGCGCTCAGCCTGTCTTGGGGATCGGATTTGCTATCGGTGCTACTCATAATGCTGCTCCATCTGTGCGGCGCGACTGCGCTGTTTCAGTTGCCTAAATTCAGTCGCTTAAATTCAATCGTTTAAATTCAATCGATTAGTTGGTCTTGGTCACTTTGCTCAGATGGCGCGGCCGGTCAGGATCAAGGCCGCGGGCGATGGACAGGTCGGCTGCCATGACATAAAAGGCCTGGATCGCCACGATCGGGTCCAGGTCCGGCGTCGGCGCCAACGGCAAGGTCAGGTCGCGTTCGCTGACATCGGCCGGTGCCGCCAGCAATACGCGCGCGCCGCGTCCGCGCATTTCTTCGGCCAGCTTGACCAGGCCGGCCTGGGTCGGTCCGCGCGTGGCGAAAATCAGCAAGGGATAACCTTCATTGATCAAGGCCATCGGGCCGTGCTTGATCTCGGCGCCGCTGAACGCTTCGGCTTGCAGCACCGAGGTTTCCTTGAACTTGAGGGCCGCTTCGAGCGCTACCGGAAAGCTGGTGCCGCGCCCGACCACCATGATGCGCGAAGCCGGCGCCAGGACTTCGATGGCGGCCGACCAGTCGGTTTCGGCGGCCAGCTGCAGCGCCGCCGGCAAGGCTTCGATCTGCGCCAGGAATTCGGCATCGTTTTGCCAGTGCGCCACCAGGCGTGCCGCCGCGGTCAGGCTGGTGATGAAACTCTTGGTCGCCGCCACGCTCAGTTCAGGTCCCGCATGCAGCGGCAAGCACCATTCCGCGCTGTTGGCCAGCGGCGAAGCTGCATCGTTAACCAGTGCGACGGTAGTGGCGCCGCCTTCGCGGAAATAACGGATAGGCTCGATCACGTCCGGGCTCTGGCCCGACTGCGAAATGGCGATGGCCAGCGCATCGCGTGTCAGCAGCGGCGATTTGTACAGCGTCACCAGCGACATCGGCAGCGAAGCCACGATGCGGCCAAGGCGCGCCATGATCAGGTAAGCGCAATAATTCGCCGCATGGTCGGAACTGCCGCGGGCGACAGTCAGCACGTTGGCGGGCTGCGCGCTGCGCAGCCGGGCGCCGAGCGCCGCATAGCTGTCTGTGTCGCGCTGCAATTGCAGGGCCACATGTTCCGCTGCGGAACACGCTTCCTGCAACATGAGCGAACTAAACTTCTGTGAGATCAATCTGTTCCCCTTCTACATAAACCGCGGTTAAATTGAGTTGCCGGTCCAGCACCACCAGGTCGGCATGGCAGCCGTGCGCCAGCCGGCCGCGCTGCTCCAGGCCGAGGTGGTCTGCGGCATAAGTCGATACCCGGTGCGACGCATCGTCCAGGCTGAGCCCGAGCCCGACCAGGTTGCGCAAGGCCTGGTCCATGGTCAGCGTGCTGCCGGCCAGGGTGCCGTCGGCCAGCCGCACACCGCCCATGCACTTGTGGACTTGCTGGCGGCCCAGCATGTAATCGCCGTCCGGCATGCCGGTAGCGGCGGTCGAATCGGTCACGCAATACAGCCGGGGAATGGCGCGCAGGGCAGCCTTGATCGCGCCGGGATGCACATGCAGCAAGTCCGGAATCAGTTCCGAATAGCGAGCGTGCGCCAGCGCCGCGCCCACCATGCCAGGCGCCCGCGCCTGGAAGCCGGTCATGGCGTTGAACAGATGGGTGAAGCCGGAAGCGCCGTGCTCCAGCGCTTGCACGCCCTCTTCATAACTGCCCAGGGTATGGCCGATCTGCACCCGCATGCCGGATTCGCTGAGGGTGCGCACTACCTCGAGGTGGCCGGCGATCTCGGGCGCCACCGTGATCAGCTTGACCGGCGCCATGGCGCTCAGGCGCGCCACTTTCTGCAGGGTCGCCTCCTGGGCGAAATCAGGCTGGGCGCCGAGCTTGCCGGGATTGATGTACGGTCCTTCCAGGTGCACGCCGAGCACCCGCGCGGTGCCGGCGCGGCGCTGGCGGCAGGCATGGCCGCAGGCTTCCAGCGCCTGCTCCAGGTCGCCCGGCGGCGACGTCATGGTGGTGGCGAGCATGCTGGTGGTGCCATGGCGCGCGTGGATGGCGGAGATCACATAGACCGCGTCGCCGCCATCCATGATGTCCTTGCCGCCGCCGCCGTGCACATGCAAATCGATGAAGCCGGGCAGGATGTAAGGATCGCGGTTGTTGTCGGGGTCGACCTCCGCGCCTTCAATCGCGGTGATGCGGCCGTCGAACCGCAGGACGCCGCTGACCCAGCCTTGCGGCGTCAATATATTGCCCTTGAGCTCGCCTTTGAAACCTTCGCCTGGACCACCTGCAGAGTCGTCGCCCGGTTGGCGTTGACCCGTCATCGACGCAACTCCGCGACGAAGTCGTAGTAGTCGCTGCGGCAATACGAATGCGACAGCTCGATCGCCGTGCCGTTTTCGAGGTAGCCGACGCGCGTGATGTGCAGCATCGCGGCGCCGGTCTTGATATCGGCCAGCTTGGCCTGGTCGGCGCTGGCGTTGATGGCGCGGATGTGCTGCAGGGCGCGCACCGGCGCCACGCCCAGCGTCTCCAGGTGGACATACAGCGAATCCGTCACCGCTTTCGGATCCGGCAGGTAGTGCGCCGGGATGGTGGTGGTTTCGATCGCCATCACTACGTCGTCCGCGGTGCGCAGGCGCTTCAGGCGCGACACCACGGTATTCGGCGACAAGCCAAGCGCCAGGATTTCCTCGGCGACGGCGATGCCGGTTTCTCTCAGGAGCCATTGCGAACCGGGCCGGAAACCGCGCTGGCGCAGCTCTTCGCTGAAGTTGGTCAGGCGCGACAACGGCTGCTCCAGCTTGGGCGTGATGTAGGTGCCGGAACCGCGCTTGCGGATCAGCATGCCGCGTTCGCACAATACATCGATCGCCTTGCGCGCCGTGACCCGGGATATTTCGAGCGAATCGGCGAGGATGCGTTCGGACGGCAAAGCCTCGTCCGGCTGCCAGACGCCGCTGTTGATCTGTTCTGACAGACGGTTCACCAGCTGCAGGTATAAAGGCGTGTCGCTAGCGGCATCCGGCTTGAGTTTTTCTATCTGGGCTAGCATGTTTTTTTCCCTTTCAATCTTTCATCGATCAACCGCAGCGCGCCCGCGGCCGCATCTGCATGCGGCTTGACGACCAGCGCCAGCAACTGTGCGGGCAGGTACTCTTGCAGATGCGCGGCGAGGCCGCCGCACAAGGCAACCGGCAACTGCCCCGAGGGGTCGAGCGCAGCGGCGATCCTGGCGACTTCCTGTCCCGCCGCCAGCATGATCTGGCGCGCCGCCGGCTCGCGTCCGGCGTGGCTAACAACGATCGGCGCCAGCTGCGCGTAGCTGGTCTGGCTGGCGCCGGCCAGCCAAGCGAACATGCTGTCGCGATGGCTGTCGAAGCGGGTGTTGCCGCCGCGCTCGCAAAAATGGATCAGGGCGCGCGCAAAATCGCTGCCCGGCGCCCGGCCGTCCAGCACCTGCTGGGCGTGCGTGATGGCGCGCATGCCGATCCAGGCGCCGCCCGCTTCGTCGCTGGCGGGAAAACCCCAGCCGCCGACTTCGCGCCGCCGGCCGTCCGCCGTCAGTACTTCGCCGACGCTGCCGGTGCCGATGGCGATGATGACGCCGGGACGTCCCTGATGGGCGCCGACCAGGGTGGTGAAGGCATCGGTTTCCAGCACGGCGTCGCCGAAACCCGGATTCCTTGCCGCAAAATCGGCGGCCCACAGCTTGTTGTTGACGCCTGCCAGCCCCAGGCCGATGGCCATTCTTTCCAGCGCCGGCCGCACCAGGCCCGCGCTCGCAAATGCCGCGTTGAGCGTTTCCAGCACGGCCGACCAGGCTTGTTCCACGCCATGCATCAGCCCGGAAGGACCGCCGCTGCCAAGCGCCAGCAGCGCGCCGTCATTACGCGCCAAGCGCACGCGAGTGCCGGTTCCACCGCCGTCGACACCGATCAGGTATTCAATCATGTTGTTGCATCCGTCGCTTTCATCTGCCACTGGCGTTGTTCTTATTAGCGCTAACAAACTGGATTTACTGTATGAGGACAGGTAGCGGCTGTCAATCGGTCATTAAGTGGTATCGGCAAATCCACCGGATAGGCCCTTCAGCCAGGCATTTTCTGGTCAAAAAGATACTATCCGCTACTCCATGAACTGCTCATTGCCGACGATGCCGATCTTGGTGACGCCCAGCCGCTGCGCCGACGCCATCACGGCGGCCACCGACTTGTACTCCACCAGCTTGTTCGGCCGCAGGTGCACTTCATCGATATTGCCGCCCGCGACCACCGTCTTCAAGCGGTCTTCCAGTTCCGCGCGGTTCGCCATCGGCGTACCGTTCCACATCACGGTTCCTGTCGGATCGATGTCCACCGTGTCGACCACCGGCAAGGCCAATGGCGGCGGCGGATTACCGGTCGGCATGTTCAGCTTGATCGCGTGATTCTGGATCGGAATCGTGATGATCAGCATGATGATCA
>NZ_FOLC01000013.1 GCF_900112135.1 Collimonas sp. OK412 | reverse complement strand
CGTATCGTTGATGGCGTACCGGTCGCGGACGACAGCATGAAGTTGTCGCAACTGGCGCTCAACGACATGTATCAGGCTGCCAGAAAAACCTGTGAGTATCATTCCGGGCAGCCATGGATAGAAGTGGTTCCACCATCTAACGAAGTTCGGAAGTATTTCATTGCGCCTCCTTCGCGGCACCCGCGGAATCCAAAAGTGGAAAAACAATTTGCCCTGGATCCAAGTGTACGTTCCTCGGTGGAGAACTATTTTGCCAACTGCGACATCTCCAAGGATCTCGCGATTGACAAGCAATTGCAGGCCCACGGCTTGATGTATCTGGCCTTCCGCCATATGGTCACCATGGCGGAAGGTTTCGAGCGCCTGTATAGCGTCAAATTTGCCCAGGCAGTGGGGAAAATCCAGGTGCGCGACAATGCCGGCAACCTGAAGGAGCACGATAGCCTGGATTATTACCGGAGGGGACAAGTGGTATTCGCCGACCAGATCGACATGATGACGCGGCTATGGCGCAGGGATACAGAGGATCGGTTTGGGCGAGATCGTTACAGCGAGAATGTCGTAGAGATTTATCGCTCGATCCAGAAGATAAAAGTATCTCCTACGGTTGGGGGCTTCTACGACGACATGGTGCATGACTCTTATGCGGGATTCCTCGAAAAACTAGGTGGCGAGGGTTGGCGCAAGCATGTTGAGGGGCAAGGCTACCTGCGCTACCGCGCCGTGTATCGCGGCGACGACATACGGCTCAATTCCATGTATGCCCGCCACGCTTGATTAGCGGGCAGCCGCGGGACGCGCTTCCCGTGAATGCTCAGCCGCCAGCGCCACCAGCCGCTGCAGCAAGGACTGGCCGTACAGCCAGTCGCCCAGGTTGGATTCTGCGTTGATATGCCCGAGCGCGCCGGCGTCGATGTATTCGGCGCCCCAGGTTTTCGCCCAATGACGCGCGCGCCGGCTTTCCATCCACGGGTCGTTCAGGCTGCCGACCACGATCGCCGGCACCGGCAGGCGGCCGTTGACGGCCGCGCCGACATCGAATTTATCGGGATCGGCCGGCGCCACCAGCAACGCACCGGCCAGGTTGGGAACTTCATTCAAGGCGCCATGCACCGTGGCCAGGCAGCCAAAGCTGTGCGCTATCGCCAGCGTCGGCTGTTCCGATTTCAGCAGCTGCTGCCGCAAGCACTCCGACCAGACTTCCAGCACCGGCGCATCCCAGCTGGCCTGCTCGACGCGCTCGAAACCGGGGTACAACCGCTGCCAGCGCGATTGCCAGTGCTGCGGGCTGCTGTTGTACAGCCCGGGCACCACCAGCACGCGGAACGATGACAGCGTCGCCATGATCAACTTCCTCCAGTATCGAGTGCCGCCGTAGAGAGGCCGTCCTGCAGAGCGCCGGGCGCCGCGAATGCATGCAGCGCAGCTTGCGGCAAGTCCCACAGAAAACCTTGCGCATGCAGAGGCAGCGCGGCAATCCTTGCCAGCTGCTGCAGCACTTCCAGGTCGCGCGCCTTTTCCAGCCGCTTGAAAATCACCTGGATCCCGCGCTTGGCGCAGTCTTCCAGCAGGCGCGTGGCCTGCTCGTCGTGCGCGACGCCGCGCGCATCGATCTTGATCACATCCGGCCGCACCCGTTCCAGCAGGCTTGCCGCCTGCGCCACGTCGTCGGCATTCACCGCCAACCGGAAATGATTGCGCCGGTAATTGTCCAGCACATAGTTTAGCAGCCAGCCCTGGTTTTCAGTAATGGTCGGCAACTGCAGCACGATCCGCTCGTGCGGCAGGCCGAGCAGCGTCAGGATCCGCCGGAACGCCATGCCGTGGTTGCTGTCGACCGCCGCCAGCAGGCGCGCATGCACGCTCAGGTAGAGGTCGCCCGCGGTGGCTTCCGCCTGGCGGTAGAAATTGATCGAGTGCAGCATGCGGCACAGGCGGTCGAGTTCGATCGATTCGTCGTCGCTGGCCGCATGGTCCAGCAGTTTCCACAGGTACAGGCCGTTGTCGCTGGCCGAATAGCTGTGGGCAAAACCTTCATGGCCGACGATGGCGCCCTTGCCTGTTCCAGCCTCGATCCGGCGCAAAGGCTGGAATACGCTGGTCAGGGTGGTGTTGAAATAACGCCCCTGGGCGCGCCCGTCGCCGTCCAGCCAGACCCGGCAATCGCTGCGGGCAGCGTCGCGGGCCGGGTCTTCCCTGGCGCCGTTCAGACGAGCCAGATACTGTTCCAGGGCGGGAAAGGACATAGGCTTACCTCGATGTGGTCGATACAAGAAAGGATGGCAATCAGATCTTGGCGATCGATACTTCGGTAGCCTTGACCAGCGCCACCACTTCGGTGCCGATCACCAGCCCCAGGTCCTTGACCGAACGGGTGGTGATCACCGAAGTGACGATGCCGGCCGGCGTCTCGACGTCGACTTCCGAGACGACCGTGCCTTCGATGATGGCCTTGATCTTGCCCTTGAACTGGTTGCGTACATTGATGGCTTGGATAGTCATGATATTTTCCTGAACAGATACGATTGAATGGGATTTGCCAGCGGTAAAAAATTACAGCTTGGCGAGCGATACTTCGGTAGCTTTCACCAGCGCCACCACTTCAGATCCGACCACCAAGCCGAGATCGCGCACGGAACGGGTGGTGATGACCGAGGAAACGATGCCCGAAGGCGTTTCGATATCGAGCGCGGATAACACGTCATCCTCGGTAATGCTGTGGATCTTGCCGCGGAACTGGTTGCGGACGTTAATTGCCTGGATGCTCATTGGTTCTCCTTTGGTAATGCGGCTGCTTCAAAAAAATGCGTCAAAAATTGCGTCAAACATCAGATGGCCCAGCCGACCTGGCTTACCGTACGCTGCAGCGAAACATCGCCTAGCGCCGAATCAGGCTGTGCCGCGGGGTGCTTCAATACACGCGCCAGTATCCGTTCTTCCAGCTGCGCAAAAGCCAGGTTGCCGCGTGCGCGCGGACGCGGCAGGCTGATCCGTTCGTCCAGCGTGATTTCGCCGTCTTCGATCAGCAGCACGCGGTCCGCCAGCGCAATCGCTTCCTGCACGTCATGCGTTACCAGCACCGCGGTAAATCCGCGTTCCTTCCACAGCGATTCGATCAGCTGCTGCATCTCGATGCGGGTCAAGGCGTCCAGCGCACCCAGCGGCTCATCCAGCAGCAGCAGTTCCGGGTCGTGCACCAGCGCCCGTGCCAGCGCTACCCGCTGCCGCTGTCCGCCCGACAATACCGCCGGCCATTCACCGGCTCGCTCTTCCAGTCCGACCTGCGCCAAGGCTTTGGCCGAAGCCAGCGAGGCGCGCGGCAAACCGAGGCCGACGTTGTCCAGCACCCGCTTCCACGGCAACAGCCGGGAATCCTGGAACATGATGCGGATTTCCGGCTTCTCGCCGTGCGCGCCGAAACCGATGCCGCCGCCGCTGGCCTGCTCCAGCCCGGCGATCAGCCGCAGCAGAGTGCTCTTGCCGCAACCGCTGCGGCCGACAATCGCCACGAATTCGCCGGCGGCGACTTCGACGTCGAGCGTCTTCAGCACTTCACGCCCGGCATACGACTTCGACACCGAGCGCACCCGGATGCCGACGCCACGGCCGGCGCCAAGCTGGCCCGCGGCTTTTACTTCGGCATTTTCGACTGGATCATTCTGCATCGCGTTTCCACCTTGATTAACTTAACTTGTACTGCATACTCATTGATAACCGGGATGCCAGCGCAGCCAGTAACGTTCCAGCACGCGCGCCAGGATATCGGCCAGCTTGCCCAGCAAGGCATACAGCAGGATGCCTACCAGCACCACATCGGTCTGCAGGAATTCGCGCGCATTCATGGTCATGTAACCGATCCCTGCCTGCGCCGAGATGGTCTCGGCGACGATCAGCAAGACCCACACCAGGCCCAGCGCAAAACGCACGCCGACCAGTATCGACGGCAAAGCTCCAGGCAGGATCACATCGCGGTACAAGGGCCAGCCGGACAAGCCGTAGCTCTTGGCCATCTCGATCAAGCCTTTGTCGACCGAGCGGATGCCGTGGAAGGTGTTCAGGTATACCGGGAAAAATACCCCGATCGACACCAGGAACAGTTTCGACGATTCATCGATGCCGAACCACAGGATCACCAGCGGGATCAGGGCCAGCGCCGGGATGTTGCGGATCATCTGGATGCTGGTGTCGAGCAGGGTTTCCGCCCGCTTGAAAGTACCGGTCAGCAAACCCAGCAGCAGGCCCAGGCCGCCGCCCACGGCGAAACCGGAAATCGCGCGCCAGGCGCTGATCCGCACGTGCGTCCACAGTTCGCCGGACAAGGCCAGGGACCAGGCCGCGCGCGCCACCGCCCACGGTTCCGGCAATATCCGGCTCGACAGCCAGCCCACCTTCGCAGCAAATTCCCAGCCCACGATCAAGGCCACCGGCAGCAGCCAGGGCAGCAGGCGTTCTTGCCAGATGCGCGACGCCTGAAGCTTGCGGATCTTTTCCGTGTTACCTGCTTGCGGCCGCGCAGCTGCGGTTGCCGCGCTACTGATTGCGCTCATGTCGCCTCCATCAACTTTGCGATGCCTTCGGCAGCAGGCCGTTGGCGATCACTTCGCCGAACGGTCCGGTCAGCGCTTGCTCGCCGGAGGCGGCGCGGCCCTTTCCCAGCAAAGGGAAAACCAGTTCGGCAAAACGATAGGACTCTTCCAGGTGCGGATAACCGGAGAGAATGAATGTATCTATGCCCAACGCCGCATATTCCTGCATCCGCTGCGCCACGGTTTCGGGATCGCCTACCAGCGCGGTGCCGGCGCCGCCGCGCACCAGGCCGACCCCGGCCCACAGGTTGGGCGACACTTCCAGCTTGTCGCGGCGGCCGCCGTGCAAGGCCGCCATGCGCCGCTGCCCTTCCGAATCCATCTTGGAAAATGCAGCCTGGGCCCTGGCAATCACGTCGTCGTCGACATGGCTGATCAGTTCCTCGGCGGCCGCCCATGCGGCCTGGCTGGTTTCACGCACGATCACGTGCAGCCGGATCCCGAAACGGACGGTGCGGCCATGCTTGGCGGCGCGGGCGCGGATGTCGGCAATTTTTTCAGCGACAGCGGCCGGCGGTTCGCCCCAGGTCAGGTAGACATCGACCTGCTGCGCCGCCAGCTCATGCGCCGGTTCCGAAGAGCCGCCGAAATATAAAGGCGGATACGGTTTCTGCACCGGCGGGTACAGCGTCTTCGCACCCTTGACCTTGATGTGCTTGCCGATGAAATTGTAGCCGGCGTCGCCGCCTTCGCCGGACAAGGCGCCGCGCCAGACCTTCAGGAATTCCGAGGAAATTTCATAACGCTCGGCATGGTCGGCGGACAAGCCGTCCGCTTCCAGCTCGGCCTGGTCGCCGCCGGTGACCACATTGATCAACAGGCGGCCGTTCGACAGCCGGTCGAAAGTCGAAGCCATGCGGATCGCCAGGCCAGGCGTGCTCAGGCCGGGCCGGATCGCCACCAGGAATTTCAGGCGCTGGGTGAAACCAAGCAAGCTCGATGCTACTACCCAGGCATCTTCGCAGGAGCGTCCGGTCGGCAGCAGCACACCGTCGTAACCGAGGGTGTCGGCCGCCACCGCGATCTGCTTCATGTAATCGAAGTTGACCGGGCGTGCACCTTGGGAGGTGCCGAGATAACGGCTGTCGCCGTGGGTAGGAATAAACCAGAAAACGTTCATGACTGCTTCCGTATGTGTGTGTATTTACTGCTGCGCCAGCGGCGCGTTCTTGGGATGCCAGACGATATCGGCAACTTTGACCGCGCGCGGAATCAGGCCGAGTTCCTTGAAGCTGTCCGCCACGCGTTGCTGGTCGGCCACCAGGGCCGGGCTGAGCACGGCGGTCGGCGACGGATCGGGACGGCGGCGCAGGAACAGATGCACCGTCGCCAGGTTCAGGCCGCTGACATCGGCAATCAGCTGCGCCACTTCCTTGCGGTTTTGCTGCACGTAGCGGTCGGCCTTGGTCAGTTCATCCAGCAGGCTCAGTATCGTGCCGGGATAGTTTTCGGTAAAACCGCGCGCCGCCAGGTAGAACGAATTATTGTTCGACAGGCCGCTGCCGGTGCTCAGGACGCGCGGCTTGAAACTCAGTTCGGCGGCGCCGTAGTACGGATCCCAGATCGCCCAGGCGTCGACGCTGCCGCGCTCAAACGCAGCGCGCGCGTCGGCCGGCGCCAGGTAGACCGGCTGGATGTCGGTCCAGGCCAGGCCCGCTTTCCTGACCGCCCGCACCAGCAGGAATTGCGCGCTGGAGCCTTTTTGCAAAGCGATGCGCTTGCCCTTCAAATCCGCCAGCGTCTTGATGTCCGAGGCGGGCTGCACCAGCAAGGCCGAGCTCTCCGGCTTCGGCGGTTCGGCGCCGACGTACAGCAGATCCTTGTTGGCCGCCTGCGCAAATACCGGCGGGCCATCCCCGGTCAGGCCGAAATCCAGGCTGCCGGCGGAGAGGGCTTCCAGCAGCTGCGGGCCGGCTGGAAATTCGAGCCAGACGATCTTGCTGTTCTTGAAGCGCTGCTCTAGCGTGCCGCGTTGTTTCAGCACCACCAGGTTGACCGCGCTTTTCTGGAAGCCGATGCGTATCTGCTCGGGCTCCCTGGTTGCCGGCTGGGCCTGGCTCAGCGGCGATGCAAGCAGCAGCGCGGCCAGCAACGGCAGCGTCATTGCGTGGCGGATTTTCTGCAGGGAGCGGCGGCGGAACAAAGAGATAGACATGTGTCGGGCCTCAGGATTTGTCTGCCAATTTGGCGGGCAATACTGCATCGCGCGTAGAGATCTTCTTGGGAATCAGTTTCAGTTCATAGAAGGTATCGGCGATCTTCTGCTGCTCGTCCAGCACCTTGCTGTCGACCGGCTTGTAGATGTGCGCGTAATGCTTGAGGCCGGTTTCGATCACGTCCGGCTCCAGCCCCTGGATCGGCGCCAGCTGAGCTGCCGCTTCCTTGTAGTTGGTCCGTATCCACTGTCCTTCCTTGCCGGCTTCTTCCAGGATCGCATTGACTACCGCCGGGTTCTTTTCCGCGTACTTGCGCGCGCTCAGGAAAAACTGATGGTGGCTGACGACACCGCTGCCGCTCGCCAGCACCCGCGCATCGATCTGCTTGATCGCAGCCGTCTGGAACGGATCCCAGATCGCCCAGCCGTCGACCGCGCCGCGTTCAAAGGCAGCGCGGGCGTCGGCGGGCGCCAGGTAGATCGGCTGGAATTCGTTATAGGCGACGCCGCCCTTCTTCAACAGGCTGATGACCAGCCAGTGCACGTCCGAGCCTTTGTTGAAGGCGATTTTCTTGCCCTTCAATTGCGCCAGCGAAGTGATCGGCGAATTCTTCGGCACCAGGATGCTTTCCGCTTCCGGCGTCGGGATCTCATAGGCGCTGTACACAAAATCGGCGCCGGCGGCCTGCGCCACGATCGGCGGCGCTTCGCCGACATAACCGAAATCGACCGAACCGACGTTCAAGGCTTCCAGCAATTGCGGGCCGGCGGCAAATTCCGCCCATTTGACCTCGATGCCCTGCGCTGCCAGGCGTTTTTCCAAGGTGCCGTGGGCTTTCAGCAGCACCAGGGTGCTGGCGGCTTTCTGGTAACCGATGCGCAACACCTGCTTGTCCTGCGCATGCGCCAATTGCGGCAAGCCGGCCGTAACTGTGCAGACGGCGCCGGCGGCGACTGCGGAGAGCAGCGCCAGTACGTGGCGCCTTGTGTGTTTGTTGCTGGTCGAGACTGTCATTGCTTGTTTCCTGTTTTTTTGGACAAAACGCTCCCCTCCGCCAGTCAAGGTGGATTTTTTGCAGAACGCTGGGCGGGGTGTGTTGTTTAGTTAGCTGATTCGGCCGGATTTTCTGCTACACGCTACATCGCACCTGCGAAAACGGAATCGGATCGAAATGGTTGGCGCCGGTTTTACGCAACGCCAGCAAGCTGTCCGACAACTGCTGCACGCCTTCGCTGATGCGCTGGAAGATGGCCTGGTCCAGGCTCAATCCTTCTTGCTCCGACCATTGCACCTGCGCTTCGGTCGCATAGATGCTGGGCAGTACATGGCGCGCCGCCAGCGACGACAATACCGGGCGCAAGGCGTAATCCAGCGCCAGCATGTGCGACTGGCTGCCGCCGGTGGCCAGCGGCAGCACCAGCTTGCCGGTCAGGCCGAACTGCGGCAGCAGGTCGAGGAACGCTTTCAGCACGCCGCTGTACGAAGCCTTGTAGACCGGCGTCGCCACTACCACCGCCGTGGCTTGCGCTACCTGCTCCAGCGCAGCCTGGATCGCCGCGTGGCTGAAATCGGCCCGCAGCAGCGCATCGCCCGGCAGGTCGCGCACGTCGAGCTTGCTGTAGCGGTGTCCCAGCAACGCCAGTTTTTCACCTGTGTAATGCAATAAACGGGTAGAACGCGAAGGCGCCGACGGGCTGCCGGCCAATAACAAAATAGTCATTTTCAGCAATCTTGGAACCGCCCCGCCAGGCAGGGCAGTTGATTCATTCCGGTCAGCCTGCTTATTTCACGCCAGGCTGATAAATCTTGTCGAACACGCCGCCGTCGCTGAAGTGCACCTTCTGCGCATTTTTCCAGCCGCCGAAAGTGTCGTCGATGGTGAACAGGCTCAGCTTCGGAAACTTGCCGGCGTACTTGGCGGCGACTTTAGGGTCGATAGGACGGTAATAATTGTGGGCGGCGATTTCCTGGCCTTCCGGCGAGTACAGGTACTCCAGGTAGGCTTGCGCAATCTTGCGCGTGCCGCGCTTGTCGACCACTTTGTCCACCACCGCCACCGGCGGTTCGGCCAGGATGCTCAGGGACGGGAACACCGTATCGAACTTGCCTTTACCGAATTCCGCTTCCACCAGGTAGGCTTCGTTTTCCCACGACAGCAGCACATCGCCTACGCCGCGTTCGGCAAAGGTGACCGTCGAACCGCGCGCGCCGGAATCCAGCACCGGCACGTTCTTGTACAGGCGCGAAATGAAATCGCGCGCCTTGGCGTCGTCGTTATTGTTCTTCTTCAGCGCATAGCCGTAAGCAGCCAGGTAGGCCCAGCGCGCGCCGCCGGAAGTTTTCGGGTTGGCCACCACGACCGACACGCCAGGCTTGACCAGGTCGTCCCAGTCCTTGATGCCCTTCGGATTGCCTTTGCGCACCAGCAGCACGATGGTCGATGTATACGGCGTGCTGTTATGCGGCAAGCGTTTTTGCCAGTCGGCCGGCAGCAGCTTGGCTTTTTCTGAAATCTCGTCGATATCGTAGGCCAGCGCCAGGGTCACCACATCGGCTTCCAGGCCGTCGATCACCGAGCGCCCCTGCTTGCCGGAACCGCCATGCGACGCCTTCAGGGTGAGATTGTCGCCGGTCTTGTCTTTCCAGTACTTGGCAAAAGCCTTGTTGTACTCCTGGTACAGCTCGCGTGTCGGATCGTAAGAAACATTGAGCAGCGAAAAATCAGCCGCATGAACAATCTGCGCCCCCTGGGCTACCAAGGCGATGGCGATGACCGACCTGACTATTTTCTTGAACATGTTCTGCTTCCCTTGTTTGTAGATGTTTTTTGTTTTGAGGAATACAGATTAATGAGGCGGCCTGGAAAACAAAACGAATTCTTTCTTCTCTCCTTATGCAGAAAACAGATATGTATGGACTGGCCAGGCGAATAAGGGGGACGTTTATTCCCGCTGAATTAGCATATAGCTTTGCAAGCTGTAAGGAGTCGCGTTGCCGCGCGGCGCGATGGCAGCTGCCTTGGCCGCCGCTCTCAGCGGGACTTGCGCGCAGTCCCGCCAGCTACGCCGAGATACGCGCTGGAGGCTACCAGCAGCAATGCGCAGCCCAGTCCGCCGAAGGCAATGCTCAGGCTGCTGGCGTGCGCCACAAAGCCGATCAGCGCGGGGCCGGCCAGGATGCCGGCGTAACCGATGGTAGTGATGGCGGCGATCGCCAGGCTGGCCGGCATCGCCGGCTGGTTGCCGGCTGCGGTAAACAGGATGGGTACGATATTGGATGCGCCCAGCCCGATCAATACAAAACCGAGCAAGGCCATGCTGGCAGCCGGCGCAAGCACTGCCACAAAAAAACCGGCGGCGGCGCACAGGCCGCCCAGCAGCAATACGCGCTTGCTGCCAAAACGCTTGACGATGCGGTCGCCGCTGAGGCGGCCGCTGGTCATGGCGATGGCAAAAGCGGCATAACCGAGCCCGCCCTGGCGGGGGTCCAGGCCGCGGCTGGCGGTCAGGAACAGCGCGCTCCAGTCGAGGATCGCGCCCTCCACCAGGAATACGATAAAACACAGCACGCCGATAAAGATCACCGCGCCATGCGGCAGCACGAACAAGCTTCCGCGCTCGCCCGGCTCAGGCTCGCGCAACAGGTGCGGACCGGCCGCCGCCAGCGCCAGCGTCACAACCAGCGCCGCCGCCAGGCTGGCCCAGGCCGGACTCAAGCCGCTCCACAGCAGCAACGCCATGCCGCCGGCGCCGAGGAATCCGCCCACGCTGAACAACCCGTGGAAACCGGACATGAGGGCGCCGCCGCTGGCTTTTTCCACCATGACGGCGTGTATGTTCATGGCCACATCGAGGGTGCCTATGGCTGCGCCGAAGATGAACAAGGTAAGCGCCAGCTGCGGCGCGCTGGCCGCCAGCGGCAGGCAAGGCAGCGCCAGGCAAGCCAGGCCGCCGGCCGCCAGGACCACGCGCCGGCAGCCGAGGCGCGCCGCCAGCACGCCGGTCAGCGGCATGGCCAGCAAGGAGCCGACGCCGAGGCACAGCAGCAGCAAACCGAGCTCGGCTTCTTCCAGCCCGAGCCGCGCTTTGACATACGGCACCAGCGGCGCCCAGGCCGCCATGGCCAGGCCTGCGCTAAGGAAGGCCAGGCGGGTAGCGAGACGTTGCTTGGG
Source organism: Collimonas sp. OK412 (assembly GCF_900112135.1). Taxonomy (GTDB): domain Bacteria; phylum Pseudomonadota; class Gammaproteobacteria; order Burkholderiales; family Burkholderiaceae_D; genus Collimonas; species Collimonas rhizosphaerae. The sequence goes on along the minus strand of NZ_FOLC01000013.1, from coordinate 151,526 downwards.
ACCGATATGGTTCATGGCTGGGCTTTCAGGTAGTCAGCATTGGCGTACAGCAGTTGCACGCCTTGCCGGGCAAACTCGCCGGCCTGGCTGCTGTCGGTATCGGATTCGAGCACCAGGTGCGTAAGGTGGGCGGCAGGCAGCACCGCATAAGTCGCCGCAGTGCCGAATTTTTCGCTGGTGGCGGCCACCAGCACCGCTTTGCTGACGGCAGCCAGGCTGCGCTTGAATTCGGCTTCTTCGTAGTTAAAGCAGGTGACGCCGGCGCTGGCGTCGACCCCGCAGCCGCCCAGGAAAAAAATGTCGGGCCGCATGCGCTCGGCGTCGCGCAGCGCGGCAGCGCCCAGGTTGGCGCCGCTGCGGCGGTCGACCCGGCCGCCGATCATGATCAGTTCGATTGCCGGCCGCTCTTGCAGCGCCAGCGCGACAGCGGCGGCATTGGTGACGACCGTCAGCGGCAGCTCCGGCAGTGCCGCGGCAATCTCCAGGTTGGTCGAACCGGCGTCGATGAACAGGACGTTGCCGGCCGTTACCAGCGACACCGCCGCCCGCGCCAGCTGCGCCTTGCGCTCCGGCGCCTGGGCCCGCCGTTCAGCCAGCGGCCCCGCCGCAGGAGGCAGCGGCAGCGCGCCGCCGTACACGCGGGTGCACAAACCGGCGGCGGCGAGGTCGCGCAGGTCGCGCCGGATGGTATCTTCTGAGACGTTAAGCTGCTGTGCCAGGTCCAGCGCCAGCACCCGGCCGTCAGCCAGCAGGCGTTGCCGGATGAATGCGTGGCGCTCTTTGAGAAGTAGGTTGGTCGTGTTCATATCGCCCATATCGTGCACAAACAAGTGTAAATATACACAAACGTGCAAACATGGGCAACAGAAAACCGAAAAAGCCTTCTTTGCAGGATTTAGCCTTGGGACAGGACGGGATACAAGATCACCGCCCAGGTGGCGACCGCCAGCACGCAGGTCAGCAGCACCGCGGCGCTGCCGAAATCCTTGGCGTTCTTGGAGAGTGGATTACGTTCCAGCGAGACCCGGTCCACCACCGCTTCAATCGCCGAATTGATCAGCTCGATGATGATGATCCAGACCAGCACCGCGATCAGCAGCAGTTTCTGCAGCGCCGTCACCGGCAGCAGCAAGGCGACGATGATGCCGGGAACCACGATCATCAGCTCCTGGCGGAATGCATGTTCGTTTTTCCAGGCCGACTTGAAGCCTTCCGCAGAATAGAAGAACGCTGAAAAAATCCTCTTGAATCCGCTGGTGCTCTTGAATTCGCTGATCGGCTGCTGCGGCGCGTCTTGCGACTGCGATGATTGCTTGTTTTCGCTCATGCTGTGCTGGATCTGATGGCAAGCCAGTGCGGTACTAGGCTCGCTGTGATGGAAACGCCGGTTTGCGTTAGCGAATTTTAACAGCCTTGCTGCGCTGCACGCTAAATGCTTTTTCGCCGGTTGCCGCCAGCGCGCCGGCTCGTGAATGCACTCTAATCGACGACAATAACGAAGCACAACTTTTCACATTATGATATAAACATTCCATTGCAATGCACCATTACTCCAATGAAAACAGCCACTGCCGACGACGCCGACAAGATTTCGATCCAGGTCATAGAGCGCATGATTTCACTGCTCGATACGCTGGCGCTCTACCCTGACCCGGTAAGCCTGAAAGAACTATCGGCCGTCACCGGCTTGCATCCGTCGACCGCGCACCGGATTCTCAACGACCTGGTGGTAAAGCGTTTTGTCGACCGCTCCGAGCCGGGCAGCTATCGCCTTGGCATGCGCCTGCTGGAACTCGGCAATGTCGTCAAGAGCCGTCTCAACGTGCGTGAAGCGGCGCTTGATTTCATGCGCGGCCTGCATCGCAAGACCAACCAGACCGTCAACCTGTCGGTGCGCCAGAGCGATGAAATCGTCTATATCGACCGCGCGTTTTCAGAACGCTCGGGCATGCAGGTGGTGCGCGCCATCGGCGGCCGGGCGCCGCTGCACCTGACTTCCACCGGCAAGCTGTTCCTGTCCATCGACGATCCGAAAATGGTGCGCGCCTACGCCACCCGCACCGGGCTGGCAGGACACAACAAGAATTCCATCACCGACCTCAGCAAGCTGGAACGCGAACTGAGCCTGGTGCGCGCGCTCGGTTATGCGCGCGACAACGAAGAACTGGAGCTGGGCGTGCGCTGCATGGCGGCCGGCATCCGCGACGATTCCGGCAAGATGGTGGCCGGCCTGTCGATCTCGGCGCCGGCCGATCGCCTGCAGGAGGAATGGGTGGAGGACCTGATCAGCACCGCGAACCAGATTTCCGCGGTGCTCGGATATACCTCGCAGCAATCGTAACCAGGCAAGACATAAAAAAAACAGAGTTTATTCGCAATGAATAAACTCTGTTTTTTTTATGCCGGATGATAATCCGGTCTGGTCTACGTCCCGGGTAAACCCTAGGTCTGGCCGTCGGCGATCTTTACGCGCGTCAGGGCGGCAGGATGTGCATCGGCGAGCCACTTGCGGACCCGGTCGGCGTCTGCCTGGCGCGAATACTTGCCGCGCGAATCGAGGAACACCATCACGATCTGGCGACCGTCGATCGTGGTCTGCATGACCATGCAGCGGCCTGCTTCGTTGATGTATCCGGTCTTTTGCAAACCGATCTGCCATTCAGGATTTTCGACCAGGTGGTTCGATGTCGAGTATTGCAGCGGCCGGCCGCCCGGCTCCACTACATATTTGGAATCGGTCGAATACTGGCGGATCACCGGATGCTGGTAGGCAGCCATGACCAGGCGCGACAGGTCGCGGGCGCTGGCGACATTCAGGTGCGACAGGCCGGTCGAATCGACATAGTGGGTTTCGGTCATGCCCAGGGCTTTTGCCTTGGCGTTCATGGCGAGCACGAAAGCCGGCAAGCCGCCAGGATAGGAGCGGCCGAGCGCGGATGCGGCGCGGTTCTCGGAACTCATCAAGGCGATGTGCAGCATGTCGGCGCGTGTCAGCTGCGAACCGATGCGCAAGCGCGAGCCGCTGTGCTTTTCGCGATCGATGTCGTCATCGGTCACGGTCAGCACTTCGTTCATGTCCTGTTTCGATTCCACCACCACCATGCTGGTCATCAGCTTGGTCAGCGACGCGATCGGCAACGCAATCTGGGAATTTTTATCCAGCAGCACTTCCGAACTGTTCTGGTCCAGCACCAGCGCCACGCTCGATTTCAGTTCGAGCGGATCGCGCGTCAGGTTCAGTCCGGCTTGCTCGCCGGCAGACAGGACCGGCGGCAAAGCCGGCACTGCAGGTGCGAATGCGATGCGCTGGTAAGTGACTTTGCGACGGCCATGGACCATCACTACTTTCTTCACCAGCTTTTCATTCTTATTGAACGATGCCGTATCGCTCCGGCCACGTGCCGCGATCACGGCATGTTTTCTGGAACCGGATCTGGCTACCGCTTTTTTGCCGGCGGAAGCAGCTGTAGCCGCTGGTTTTTTAGCGGCTTTTTTTGCAGTGCTGTGTTTAGTTTCGGCTGAAGCAAGGGCAACGGGCGCGTTCGCGAGCACGAGGAAGAGTGACAAAAAAACAATTAACGCGGATTTGCCCATTTGCGGCTCCAATATGCGGCGATCTATAACTTTGTGGAAGTGTAGGCAAATATCTAAGAAATCGCAAGAGAATTAGAGGGTTAGCGCACTAAATTAAACGACTTTCGATGTCTGGACCAGAATTTGCGAGATAGATTTTACCGTAACTCCTGATCCAGACATTCTGACTATTTGTAACATTCAAGTTGCACGACGTCTATCGAAAACGAGTAGTCGGCCTGCAGCTCAAAATAAGCCGCCACTTCCGACGGCGCACTGTCCCACAACGACTTGATCGCCGCCACCCGTTCCGGCGGCGTACGCATCCGGGCCACCCAGGTATCGAACTGCAAGGGCAGCTTCCAGCTGTTGTCCGCCGCCGGACGCAAGCCGGCTTCGGCCAGCAACCGGCGCCAGCCCGCCACGCTGCGATTGCGCACGTGCGAGGTGTCGCGCAGCAGTTCGATCGACTGGAAATAGGTGTCGCTCAACACGTCCTCCGGTGCAGCGGTATCGATCACGATGCATGTGCCGCCCGGTTTCAACACCCGCGCCATTTCAGCCAGCGCTTCCGGCAGCCTGGTCCAATGATGCGCGCTAAAGCGCGTACACACCAGCTCAAATGAAGCGTCGGCAAACGGCAGGCGGTCGGCGCTGCCTTGCTGTACGTGAAGATTTTTCAGGCCGCGCTCGGCGGCGGCTTGCTGCACGACGTCCAGCATTTCGGCAGCCAGGTCGTAGGCGATCACTACCCCGGTATGCGGCGCAATCGCGAACGCGGCATGCCCTGCTCCGCAGCCGACGTCGAGCGCCTTGCCTTGCGGGAATTTGCTGGCGTAGGTTGCCAGCTGCTGCAAGTCCGCGCCCTGGGCGTGGACGGTGCTGGTCAGGTAGGCGGCAGCGGTGCTGCCGAATTGTTCGGAAACTACTTTGTCGTGGTTGCGTACGGCGGTCATCGGTTTTCTCCTCGGGAACAGGCCATGTCGTTTCAGGCAGGATCCAGTCTAATTATTTTTTATCCTGTTACAAGACTAGTGCTTATACTAGTACTACGAATAACAGGATAAACATGGACCAGACCGGCAAACGCAAAGCACTGGGCGAATTCATCAAGACCCAGCGCACCCAGCTTCCGACCGCAGCGCTCAGGCTGGGCGGCAGCACGCGCCGCCGCACTCCTGGCTTGCGGCGCGAAGAAGTGGCCCAGCTGTGCGATATCAGCGTCACCTGGTACACCTGGATAGAACAAGGGCGCACCGTGTCGGTATCGGCGCCGGCGCTGGCGCGGATCGCCGAAGCTTTGCAGCTGTCGCGCGCCAAGCGTGCTTACCTGTTTGAACTGTCGGGCAAAAAAGATCCGCAGGCGCAGGACGCGCTGGCCCAGGAAATCCCGGCTGAAATACTGGCCGTCACCGGCGCCATCAAGACCCCCGCCTACCTGCTGGACCGCCACTGGAATGCGATCGCCTGGAACCGCGCCGCCAAGACGCTGTTCGTCGGCTGGCTGGATAAAAAAAGCGCCGGCAGGAACCTGCTCGAATACACCTACTGCACCCCGGAAGCCGCGCAACTCATCAGCGACTGGGAACAACGAGCCAGCCGGCTGGCTGCCGAATTCCGGGCCGATTGCGGCATGTACCTGGATGAACCGGAGATTGTCCAGCTGGTGGCGCGCCTGAGCGCCGCCAGCAGCGCGTTCAAACGCGCCTGGAACCTGCATGACGTAGTGGAAAAGGAAGGCGGCGAACGCCGCTTCAGCCATCCGGCCCTGGGCCAGCTGTCGTACCGGCAAGTCAACCTGCGGGTGGCCAACCGGCCGGAACTCAAGCTGGTGATGCTGCTGCCGGTTTGAACCCGCTTATTTTTTCATCACAAATACCACGCCCAGTATCGCCACCGCCATGCCGGCGATGCCCAGCAGGTTGAATACTTCGCCAAACATCAGCCAGGCCATCAGCGCGGTGGTCGGCGGCGTCAGGTAAAGCAGGCTGGTGACGCGGGTTGCCGCGCTTTTGCGTATCAGCGCGAACAGCAGGAAGATCGCGCCGATCGACAAGGCCAGGATCGACCACAGCAAAGCGCCGACGAAGCGCGGCGTCCATTGCACCGTATCCAGGCTTGGCCCCAGGTGTTCGTAGAAAACCGCGAACGGCAGCAGCACCGCGATCGAGGCGGCGAACTGGATGATGGTGCCGGTGCGCAAATCGAAATGCGGGCACTTGCGTTTCTGGTACAAGGTGCCGAGCGTGATCGAAACCAAAGCCAGCAGGCACAGCGAGATGCTTTGCCAGGACAGGCCGATCAGGCTGACCTTGGCGGCGACCACCAGCCCTACTCCGCAAATGCCGAGCAACAATCCCAGCCATTGGCGCGGCCGCACCGATTCGCCGATCAAGGGCGCGGCGAACGCAGTCAGAATCGGCTGCATGCCGACGATCAGCGCCGACACGCCGGCCGGCATGCCCAGCTTGATGGCGCACCAGACGCCGGCCAGGTAACCGCCCTGCAGCAAGATCCCGGCTATCGCGATATGCCGGACCTGGCCTGCCGGCCAAGGGGCGCGCATCAGCAGCACCAAAGGCAGCAGGACCAGCAGCACGCCGGCGAAGCGCAGCAGCAGGAAGGTCAGCGGCGGCGCATACGGCAAGCCGAACTTGGCCACCACGAACCCTGTGCTCCAGAGCAGCACGAATACCATGGGCATGGCCGCCAGCAGGCGATGGGCTGGCGGCGCGGTGGAAAGACTGGCTGAATGCATGGATTATCCGGGTGAGGTAGACGGCTGGACGGCGCCCTGCCGGCGCGCGCACTGTGCTGCGAGCGAGATAGTTTGCAGGTGGATCGCTACCGTGTCTTGTATATTCTTGCCATACCCGCCCGCCATCGCGATCGCTACCGGTATCGCATGGCGGCCGGCAGTCTCCAGCAGCATGGCGTCGCGCCGGGCGAGGCCATCGAAACTCAGCTTCAGCCGCCCCAGCCGGTCGCCTTCATGCGGATCGGCGCCGGCCAGGAAAATGATCAGCTGCGGCGAGAAGCGTCCCAGCATGGTCGCCAGTGCGTCCTGCAGCGCGCTCAGGTAAGCCTGGTCGCCGGTGCCGTCGGCCAGCGCCACATCAAGGTCGCTGTTTTCCTTGTCGAACGGATAATTGCGGGCGCCGTGCAGCGACAGGGTGAAAATCGAATCGTCCTTGGCCAGGATCGACGCCGTGCCGTTGCCCTGGTGGACATCGAGGTCGACGATGGCGACCCGCTGCACCCGGCGCTCCGCCTGCATCAGCCGCGCCGCGATCGCCGCATCGTTGAAGACGCAGAAACCGGCGCCCTGGTCGGCGAACGCGTGGTGGGTGCCGCCCGCCAGGTTGACCGCGATCCGCCCGGGATCCGTCAGCGCGGCGCGGCAAGCGGCGATGGTGGCGCCGGCGGAGCGCCGCGAGCGCTCCACCATCTGCGGCGTCCAGGGAAAACCGATGGCTTTTTGCACACTTTCCGGCAAAGTGCCGGCGCTGACCGCATTGATATAGCGTGGGTGGTGCGCCAGGGCCAGCACGCCGTCGCTGGTGGTCGGCGCCTCATGGAAATCGATATCGCCGACGGCCGCCAGCGCGGCTTCATGGATAAGCCGGTATTTCTGCATGGGGAAACGATGTCCGGCTGGCAGGGGCAGCACGAAATGGTCGCTGTAGAAGGCTTTCAAGATAGACGGCGCGGATCCGGTAAAACGGTCAGTCTACCATTGGCCGGCTGCCGCCGCAGAGTGCTCGAAACAACAACAAATAATGCGCTAATAAATTGATTTCATAAGCTTTTTTCAAATCGATATAAACAATATATTGCAGCGCACAAAAAATCTCTTGACACAGGTTCAGAATAATTTAAAATGAAATTGTTGCGTCGCACAATGCTCATCGAGACTACTGGCAGGCGCAATCAACGGCTAGATCTTAGCCACCCTTGAATTGCCCTATCGCCCTTTTCGTTTTTATAGCACCGAATCTTAGGAGAAGCCATGTCTACCGTTGCAGAACAATTTTCAGCCGCCGCCAAAGCCAATTTTGAATCCAATCTGGCCCTGTTCACCGATTTCACGACCAAGGCGTTTGCCGGCGTGGAAAAGCTGATCGACCTCAACCTGAACGCCGCCAAGGCTTCGCTGGAAGATTCGAACGCTACTACCCAGAAACTGTTTTCGGCTAAAGATCCACAGGAATTTTTCTCGCTGAGCGCAGCGCTGGCCCAGCCGAACACTGAAAAAGCAATTGCTTACGGCCGTCATTTCGCCAGCATCGCTTCCAGCACGCAAGCTGAACTGGCCAAGTCGGCTGAAGCGCAAGTTGCAGAAACCAAGCGTAAAGTCATCGAATTCGTTGACCAGGCATCGAAGAACGTGCCTCCTGGCGCAGAAGGCGCAGTTGCTTTCGTCAAATCGGCCATCGGCAGCGCCAACGCCGGTTACGAACAGTTCGCCAAGAGCACCAAGCAAGCTGTTGAAGCGCTGGAAACCAACGTCAACAGCGCTGTCGACCAATTGTCGCAAGCTGCTACCAAGACTGCGTCCCGCGCCAAGAAGTAATTTGCAAAACTGGCGTGCCTGGCGCGCCAGCCTGAATCTCCTCGGTACCCGCGATAGCGGTATCGGTATTTACCCCGGCCAGCCGGGGTATTTTTTTGCCCGGCGCCTTTTATTTATCCGCTGCGGGCTTGACCTGGGCCACCAGTTTCAACAGCCGCTGCAGCGCCGCTTCATCCATCAAGGCTGGCAGGTTGCAAATATGCAACAGCTGTTGTTCGATGTTTTTCGCCGAACCGCCCGCCTTCAGCGACGCTTGCAATACTTCCACCTGCAACTGCAAACGCTCGCGCGACAACGCCGGCGGGCTATCGATGCCAGCCAGGATTTCCGCCAGCAGCAACTCTTGCTGCAATGCCGGGCGCTGGCTTTCCAGCGTGGCAGCGTAGCCATCGGCGTTTTGCAAGCCACGCTCGAAACGCGCCGCGACAACCTTTTCAAAGGCAGGCGCCAACCGCGGCAGGGCTTGCCAGCGGTTGCGCCAGTCGGCTTCGAGCGGATTCTCGGCAGCCGCTATCACCGTTTCAAGCTGCTGGCACAAGACCAGCTTGTCGCGCAGGGCATCGGCTTGCGCCAAAGCGGCCTGGCGCCGGCCCTGCTCGAGCCGCGCCTGCAGGGCGCCAAGGGCGGCCTGGAAACGTACTTCAACCTGGGCCTGGAGCGCACGCGGCACCTGTCCGCCGCGCGCCCATTCCTGCTGGGCCTGCTGCAGGATTTTCGGCAATTCTGCCGCCGGCTGGTTCACTGCGGCTTCCAGCGCCGCACATTGTTCTTCGCGCAAACGCAGGTTATCGCGCCGCTCGGCATCGGCGCTGGACGCCGCTTCCTTGCGCTGGGCAAAGATGGCGTCGCAAGCGCTGCGAAAACGCTGCCACAGTTCCTGCTCGTCCTGGCGCGGCAAAGGCAGCGCCTTGGCCTGCTCTTGCCAGCGCTGTTGCAATTCCTTCACACGCTCGGCGGTATCGCGCTGATTGGCAGGCAATTGCGCCGCTTCGGCAATCAGCTGTTCGCGCTTGGCGATTTCGCCGGCCTGCTGTTGCGCCAGCGGCGCCAGCAAGGTCTGGATGGCTGCGGCAAAACTGCTGTCGAGCGTCTTTTTTTCGCCACGGTTGATCGGCCCCAGGTTTTTCCAGGCTTGCTGTTTCTGCTGGCAAAACTGGGCGATGGCTTTCCAGTCCGCTGCCGCCCCGGTCGGCTGTTCTGCTTGCAATGCCGCCTGCGCATATTGCTGCACTTCGTCGATCAGGGCGCGCGCGCTGCCCTGGTTGGCTTGGCGCTGTTCGGCTTGCTGCTGGAAATGCGCCGCCACAGGCGCATAGGCGCTGGTGCATGCGCTGTCAAAACCTTCCCACAGGGTTTTCGGCGCCGGACCTGAGCTGACATCCAGGGATTTCCAGCGCGCCCGCAGGCTGCCGATTTTTTTTGCCAGTTCGGCCGGCGCCAGCGCTTGCTGCTGCAACTCTTGCGCAGCCTTGGTCAATTCTTCGCGCGACACATTGCCGCCCCAGCGCGCCCAGCCTTGCAGCCGCGCCAACTCGGCGCGCGCTTGCGCCAGGCGGCTGCTTTGCGCCGCGCTCGGCTTGTGCTGCTTGAAATCGACGGCCCGCAGCGTTTTGTCGAAATCCATCGCCGCTTGCAGCGCGCCGTCTTCCAGGGCTTTTTCAAGGCCGTCCAGGGTTGCGTCGATTTGCGGGCGCTCGCCGCCCTCTGCCGTTGCTGCCGGCGGCCGGGTCTTTTCCGGTTTGCTTGGCGCTGCAACCGTATATTGCTTCAGCAGTGCCTGGTACCGTTGTTCCAGGCCGTCGTCAAGCAATGCCGCTGGCAATCTGGGCAAGGCTGACCAATCCGCCTTCAATGTCTCTCCATCCAGCGCTTCGGCGGCGCTTTCCCAGCTTGCCAGCAAATCACTGCGCGCCTGCAAGGCGGATCGGTGCTGCTGCAAATCCGACAGCAGCTTGCGCAAGGCTTGGGCTTCCAGCGCAAATTCGGCCGCCAGGTGGCGCGGCAAGGTCGGCGCTTCAGCGTGGCTGGCGCAAGCCGCCATTTGCGCTTCCAGCGTGTCGAGTTCCTGCTGGTTCCGCGGCTTGGCGGCCATGTCCGTCTTGAGCTGCAGGTGCAATGCGCGCGCGCTGGCCAGGACGCCGATGGCGCTGCGCTGCAAATCAGCCTGGGCCGCGAGGCGATCGGCAAGCGCGGCGCGCACTTGCGAAAATTGCTGCTGCAATCCAGCCGGCACATCCTTGGCGTCCCAGCCCCGGTCCAGCTCGGCCACCTGGTTCGGCATCAGTTGCTGCTCTTGCAGCAGGCGCTGCGCCTGCGCCACCGATGCGGCTGCCTTGTCGGCAACCTGCTGCTGCTGGCGTCCGCTGTCGAGCCGTCCTTGCATCAGCTTGGCGACGCGCCGGTCGGTGTTGCGGCATGCCTGCAAAACCTGCTCCAGGGCCGCGGGCGATTGCACCAGCTGCGCCGCGCACAAACGGGCATCGGCAAACGCGGATTGCAGGATGAACGCCACCGCGGCGGTTTCATCAGTCAAAGCCTGCGCTTGCTGTAACGCTTGCTGCCGGGCCAGGTCCGATACCTGCCTGGCCTCGGCGCGCAACGCGGCCTGTGGAGCAACGGCGGCTTGCGGCGCTTTGCGGTCGGGACGGTCAGCGCGCTTGAAAAGGAATCCGAACATATGATGTCAATCAGATAGCAGCGGATTGCCGCCGATCGCCGGCGGCAAACGCTTTGGTTAAGTGGAAAATAAGTGGAAAAATGAGTGGAGGAAATAAGTAGGATAGGAATCCGATGGAGCCGGCGTCATGCCGGCCGGTAATCTACCTTTAGCTGGTCCAGGCCTGCCAGCATTTTCTTGAACGCTGCCGCGCTTTGCACCGGCTCTCCCTTTACGCCGAGATCGATGTGGCGCCGGGTGCCGGCATCGCCCACGTGCGGCAGGCTGAACACTTTCACCAGCGGAAACTCCGCCTCGATAGCTTCCATCAATGGCGTCAGCGTCGATTCCATCGCCTCGAACACCAGCACCGACTGTTCCAGCTGCGGGTCCTGGTGGAAGCGGTCTGCGTAATAGGTGTCCAGCACCCATTCGAACATGGGCCAGGCCATCACCGGGAAACCAGGCGCGAAATAATGGGCGCCCTCTCCTTGGTGCGACACCGAAAAACCGGGGATCTTGTTGAACGGATTGGGGATGATGGCGGCGCCTTGCGGAAACTCGCCCATCTTCAGCCGATGCAGGTTGTCCGGCGTATCGTAATCCAGCGCCAGGCCGGCGTCGCGCGCGGTGTCGGCGATCCGTTCGCGGATTTTCTCGCGCGCTTCGGGATGCAGCACCAGCGGCACGCCCAGCGCCGCGGCGGCGCACTGGCGGGTGTGGTCGTCCGGCGTGGCGCCGATGCCGCCGGTGCAGAACACGATGTCTTCGCTGTCGAAAGTACGTTTCAGGGTGGCCGTGATACGGGCCCGGTCGTCGCCTATGTATTCCGCCCAGTCCAGGCGCAAACCCCGGGCAGTGAGCATTTCCAGTATTTTCGGAAAGTGTTTATCGACTCGCCTGCCTGACAGGATTTCGTCGCCGATGATGATAAGTCCGATTGCCATGGGGATCGCCGTTCAGCTGAGGATGGATAGAGGTATTTGGCAGAAAGATAATTAATGACGTCAAGGCATTCCACACCGATCTTAACTCCGAATCTTTACCGGCACATGAACCCTACAACTGCGGCGTATCGGACAACTGGTGAATCACCTGGTCCTCGCCACGTTCAGCCATAATGATAGCAGCCTGGCCCGCCGCCCGATATTTGGCCAGCGCCGCCAGGCAATAATATTCAAACCACAGGCCGGTGAACACGAACACCAGCACATACAGCCAGATGGAAGCGGCTGCCAGCAGGGGAAACACCACCAGCCACAAGGCGCCGCCCAGCCACAAGACGGTCGGCGCCGCGCCCAGGGCGCCGGCGATCACCCCGATCAGCAGCAGCGGCCAGCGATGGATCCGCAGCAGCGCCCGCATTTCGTCCTTGTCGGCATGCGCCGCCAGCGCTTCGTAGGCAAACACCCGGTATGTCAGCCAGCCCCACAACACCAGCGGCACCAGGAAGGCGAACGGCGGGATCAGCCACAGCGGCAACGTCACCAGCCACAGCACGCAGAACAGCAGGAAGGCGGTAAAGGAAGTCCAGGCGCTGCCGAGCAGCGAGCCGCCGTGGCGCAGTTCGAGGTCGGGGAAATGGCGGCGGCCGATGTGGCGCGCGGTCGCCGGCAAGGCAAACGCGCCGACGAACAGCAAGGCGGTCAGGATCATCAGCGGCAGCAAAGCCCACAGCGCCAGCCACGGCACGATGACGGTCTTGAGCGCGCCCAGGCCGAGCCAGGCCGGCACATAATTGGCAATGCCCCAGCCGTCGTTGCCGGCAAAATAATTCTTTTGCAGCCAGTCGATCATCGGCTGCAAACCCCACCACAAGGCCAGCCCCCAGATCACGATCGACAATACGAACGGCAGGAAAGTCAGCATCAGCATGCGGTAATGCAGCTGCGACAACAGAGCCCGGCCGAAGGCTACCAGTACCGGGCGCATCAGCTGGACCGCCTTCTGGAAAATTCGACCATGCGCTTCAGGCCCAGCCATTGCTGCGCCCAGAAGCCGCTGCCGTAGTCGCGGACCGTCCTGCCGGCGCTCGGCAGCTGGTCGCGCACGCCGGTATGTTCAAAAGTCTTGCCGAAATGCGCGCTGCGGAAAAGCACATCCCAGAACGCAAACAGCACGCCGAAATTATGGCCGCCCAGTGTTCCCTTGCCCTTGCTCTCGTGGCCGACGCCGACCGCGTGGTGCCAGCGGTGGAAGCGCGGCGAAACGACGATGGCGTCGCCCAGGCGGCCGAAGTGGATCCGCACATTGGCGTGCTGCAGGCTTTGCAGCATGCGCGTGATCGACACCAGCAGCACGTATTGCGCCGGCTCGACGCCGATCGCCAGCGCCACCAGCGCCATCACGACGTCATGGATCAGGCCGTCGAGCAAGTGGTTGCGGTCGTCGCTCCACAGGTTCATGTTCTGCTGGCTGTGATGCAGGCTGTGCAAGCCCCACAGCCAGCCGAAGCTGTGCTGTGCGCGGTGGTACCAGTATTCGCACAGGTCCAGCACCACCAGGTACATCAGGAAGGCGGCCAGCGGCCGGTCGGTCATGCCCGGCAGCAGGTCTTCCAGGTTGAACGGGTTGACCCCTTGCAGGTGCAGCAGCTCGGTGACTTTCGCCACCAGGGGATCGACCAGGAAAAACACGAATACCGAAAAGGCGCCGAGGCGGTACAGCACGGTGTACAGGAAATCGATCCAGCGCGCGCGCCGGTCGCTGAAGCTGTGCACCGGAATCCATGCTTCCAGCGGCCGCAGGATAAGGAACAGGAGGACCAGTTCGCAGACGCCGATCAGGAACCATTCGGTGCCGTCGAAAGCATCTTCCAGGTATTCGCTGAAACCGGCATGGAACATGAGCGGCTGCACCACCGACTGGAACAGCCATGCCTGGACGCTGGCGAACCAGTCCACCAATGTATTTATCATGAGGCCTTATGCGCCTTTCCCGCTTTGATTTCCGCGACCGGGCCTTTCAGGCTGCCTTGGTAGGCCGGATGGTCGCGCAACGTCGCAAAACAAAATCCTTTTTTCTCCAGGCCGCTGATCAAGGGCTCCAGCACCGCCGGCGCCCAAGGATCTTTACGCGACCAGATTCCCAGGTGCGCCATGACGATATCACCGTCCTTGAGATTTTTCAGCGTGCGCTCCAGCAGCAGCTGGTTCGGCCATTTGTCGCTAGGCAGTTCGTCGCCGGAAAAACCGGCCGCGGCCCAGGCCACATGCTTGTAGCCGCAAGCCTCGCCGGCCGCCAGCGTATGCGGCGTCAGATGGCCGCCGGGCGTGCGCCAGAAATGGTCGATGTGCTTGCCGGTCAGCGTCTGGAAACGCTGGTCGACGCGGTTCAGCTCATCGCAATATTGCTGCGGGGTCCAGGCTTGCAGCTTGCCGGCGTTGGCGCCGAACTGCGGTTTCACTTCGATCTTGCCGTCCGCCAGGTCTCGCTTGGCGTACACATGGTCGAATGTATGGCTGCCGAAAGCGTGGCCGTCAGCCACCAGCGATTTCCAGAACGGCGCCCAGCTCGGGTCCAGGGTGTAATCGCCGTTCACGGTTTTCTCGTTGGCCATGAAAAACGTGGCCTTGATGCGGTGCCGTCTCAGGGTCTGTGCAATGTATTCGGCTTGCGACTGGCTGCCGGTGTCGAAACTCAGGTAGATCGTGCCGCTGCATGCCTTGGCCGGCTGCGGCTGCGCCAGCGCCAGCGTGGCCGGCGCCAGGGCCGCCAGCGCCAGTGCTGCCCTCAGCCAGCTACGCCTGGTTGCGGGGAACATGCGCATCACAATTCAGAAGCACGGTTATTGAAATAGATGCCGTGCGGCGAACGCCCCACAGGAATCGTCTTGATCACTTTTCGCGTGTCCAGGTCGATTACCGACACCCTCTTCAGCCAGCGCTGGGTGACCCACATGGTCTTGCCGTCGGCGGTGATCTCCATGCAGTCCGGACCGCCCGGGACAGCGATGCTGCCGGTGCTTTCCAGCGTATTCAGGTCGAGCACGTTGATGCTGCCGACCACCCGGTTCGAGACGAATACATGGCGGTTGTCGCCTTGCGGACGGAAATTGTGGGCGCCGTCGCCGGTCTTGATCTTCTTGACGATCTTCTGGGTGCGCCAGTCAACCACGGCCACGTAGTCGCTGCCCATCACGCCTACCAGCAGGTATTTGTTGTCCGGCGTCATGTAGACCCCGGCCGGCTGCTTGCCGATCGGCATGGTCCATTTCACCTTCTGCGTCGCCAGGTCGACCGCAGCCAGTTCGTCGCTGCCCTGCAGGGTGATGAACGCCAGCGCACTGTCCGCGGTAAACGCCATGTGGCTAGGCATGGACGGCAGCGGCAAGCGCTTGGCCAGCTTCAGGTTCTTGCCGTCGTAACCGTAGATATCGATGCGGTCGAGACGCAGACCGTTGGCGATGAACCATTTCTGGTTCGGCGAAAAACCGATCTGGTAAGGATCGACAATATCTTTGACCTGGCTTTGCAGCAGCCCGCTTTTCGGGTCCAGGAACAGCAGGGAATTGCCGGTGGCGGCAGCCACGATCAGCGATTTATTGTCCGGCGTCGGCATCAGGTGATGCGGCTCTTTGCCGACCGGGAAAGTATTGATTTCCTTATAAGTCGCCTGGTCCAGCAAGGTGATGGTGGCATCGCGCGAATTGAGCACGACCACGGCGTTGCCGATGGCCGCTGCAGGCGCGGCGGCGAAAGTGGAAAATGCAGTCAGCAGGCCGCAGGCGGCCAGTACGGAACAACGGACAGAACGGCGAACAAAAACTGGCATGACAACGAACATGGGGCAAACCCGGAAAAAGCGAAAACGGCTATTTTACCGCGCATGAATCGCGGTCACGGATTTAAATGGCTTTTGCCAGCCAGCCGAAGCAACCCACTAGATTGCCGCGCGGCCCGGGCTGGCGGCCGGATTTTCGTTTACACTGCATTACCCTGCCCGGCGGCTGGCTTTGGCACGCAGCCTGGCACCCACGCAGCCTGGCACCATTAACTACTTTAAAAGGACACCCATGTCGACCATCACTACCGTTTCCGGCCTGCAATATGAAGATGTCACCGTTGGCGACGGCGCTGAAGCAAAAGCCGGCAACCACGTGACCGTGCATTACACCGGCTGGCTGCAAAATCCCGACGGCAGCGCCGGCAAGAAATTCGACTCCAGCAAGGACCGCGGCGACCCGTTCGAATTCCCGCTGGGCGCCGGCCATGTCATCAAAGGCTGGGACGAAGGCGTGCAAGGCATGAAAATCGGCGGCACACGCACACTGATCATTCCGGCAGCGCTGGGTTATGGCGCACGCGGCGCCGGCGGCGTGATTCCACCGAACGCCACCCTGATTTTTGAAGTTGAACTGCTGGGCGTCTAAGTTCAACGGCGCCTTGATGAACCATTTCAGCCTGCCTGGCCTGAACCCGCTGCGGCTGGCAACGGTGCTGCTGCTTGCCGTGCCGCTGCTCGACGCCTGCACGGTGGTCAGCGTGACCACCAGCGTGGTCGGCGCCGGCGTCAGTGTCGGCAGCGCGGCTGTCAGCGTTGCCTCTACCGTAGTTGAAGGTACCGTTAAAGCAGGTTCCGCAGTGGTCGGCGCGGTCACCCCCGACTGAGCCGATTTTTCCCTCTTCCTTGATACGAGATCCCCATGACCCTCCAAGCCCAATTCGAACAAGCCCAGGCCGACTCAAAAACATTGAGCGAGCGTCCTGACAACATGACCATGCTGAAGATGTATGCCCTGTTTAAACAAGGCAGCAGCGGCGATGTCACCGGCGAACGCCCTGGCATGACCGATTTTGTCGGCCGCGCCAAATGGGATGCATGGAATGAGCTGAAAGGCACTGGCCAGGACGATGCAAAACAACAATACATCGACCTGGTCGAAGACTTGAAAGACTAAAACCGGATCCGGGCCGGCCTAACTCAGCGTGACCCGGCCCAGCACTTCCGGGTTAAGCAGGTTCGGCGGCCATTTGCGCTCCGCTGTCGGCAGCAAGGCCGCCAGCAGGTTAGCCGCCGCACAGTCGGCCATCGCGCGCCGCGTAGGTTCAGAGGCGCTGGCGATATGCGGCGTCAGCACCACATTCGACAATTCCAGGAAACCAGGATGCAGCGCCGGTTCGTTCTCGAATACATCGAGTCCGGCAGCGGCGATTTTCTTGTCGCGCAATGCCGCGATCAGGGCCAGGTCGTCGACGATGCCGCCGCGCGCCAGGTTGACCAGGGTCGCGCCCGGTTTCATCAAGGCCAGTTCAGCCGCGCCGATGGTATGGTGCGACTCCTTTGAATACGGCAGCACCAGGATCACATGGTCGGCTGCCGCCAGCAATTCTTCCTTGCCGGCATAGCGCGCGTTGTTGGCGCGCACTTCCAGCTCTGGCGCCAGGCGTGAACGGTTGTGATACAGCACTTGCATGTCGAAGCCCAGCGAGCGCCGCGCAATCGCCTGTCCAATGCGTCCCATGCCGATAATGCCGAGCGTGGCGCCATGCACGTCCGCCCCCAGGAAACTGTCGTAGCGCCACTGCTTCCAGTGTCCCGCGCGCAGCCAGTGCTCGGACTCCGTCACCCGGCGCGCAGTCGCCATCAGCAAGGCCCAGCCGAAATCGGCGGTGGTTTCGTTCAGCACGTCCGGCGTGTTGGTCACCATCACGCCAGCCTTGGTGGCCGCCGCGACATCGATATTGTTATAGCCGACCGCCTGGTTGCACACCGCCTTCAGGCGTGGGCAGGCTTGCAGCAATTCGGCCGAGATGCGTTCGCTGGCGGTGGCGATCACGCCATCCTTGTCGCTCAGTTTTTGCGCCAGCGCGGCCGCGCTGAAGATGCGGTCTTCCTGGTTGCTTTCGACTTCGAAGTGTTGCTGCAGGCCGGCGATCACTTCGGGAAACACGGCGCGCGCCATCAATATCTTTGGTTTCATGGTTCTGCCACTAACGGGGAAAAATCAACGGAAAAAAATAAACGTCATTATCACGAACAAGGGCAACAATACCACGCAGGCCCAACCCATGTAGCCGAAGAAAGAAGGCATGCGGATGCCGCGCTCTTCGGCGATGGCTTTCACCATCAGGTTCGGGGCGTTGCCGATATAGCTGTTGGCGCCCATGAACACGGCGCCGCAGGAAATCGCCGCCAGCGTCGCCGCCAGCCGCGTCATCAGTTCGCCCGCATCGCCGGAAGCGGTATTGAAGAATACCAGGTAGGTCGGTGCATTATCGAGGAAGGACGAGAGTATGCCGGTAGCCCAGAAATACATGACATTGTTGGGCTGGCCGTCGGCGCCGGTGACCGCGCTGACCACCAGGCCGAAAGCGCCCTGCTCGCCGGCGCGCAGCATGGCGATCACCGGGGCGATGGTGACGAAAATGCCGGCAAACAGCTTGGCGACTTCAAGGATCGGTCCCCAGGTGAAATCGTTGCCTTCGCGGGCGACCTTCGGCGTCAGCCACAGCGAGGCCAGGACCACCGCCACCAGCAAGCCGTCGCGCAGCAGGTTCTGCAGCTCTACCGTGGTGCCATAGATGTCGTAGCTGACGCCCGGTTTCCAGAAGCCGCTCATCAGCACCAGCAGCACCACCAGGGCCAGCAGGACGAAATTGAACTTTCCTTCGAAGCGCAGCCTGGCGTCGTCCGGCGTCGGGTCGAGCGACGGCGCGAATTCTTCTTCGCGCTTATGGAAATAAAAGCGGTCCAGCAAATAGAAAATCACCAGCAGCGAACCCCACATGAACATGGTTTCGCCGAAGATGTTCTTGACGGTCCAGGAAAAATCCACGCCCTTCAGGAATCCCAGGAACAAGGGCGGATCGCCGAGCGGAGTCAGGGCGCCGCCGGCATTGGCCACCAGGAAAATGAAAAAAACCACGATATGCACCACATGCTTGCGATTGTCGTTGGCTCGGATCAGCGGCCGGATCAGCAGCATCGAAGCGCCGGTGGTGCCCATCAGGCTGGCCAGCACCGTGCCGATCGCCAGCAGCCCGGTGTTCAGGGCCGGCGTTCCATGCAGGTTGCCGCGCAGGCATATGCCGCCGGCCACCACGAACAGGGCAGTGAGCAAGATGATGAAAGGAAAATACTCGGCCAGGAAGGCATGCACCACGCCGGCGGCGGCTGTCGGCACGCCAAACGCCAGCGCGCAGGGAATCAGGAAAGCCAGTGACCACGCGACGGCAATCTTGCCGTAATGGTGGTGCCAGAAAGCCGGCGCCAGCAGCGGGCCAAGCGCAATCGACAGCAGCAGGCCCATGAAAGGCACGCCCCACCAGGCCGACAGCCGGGCGCCGTCCAGCTCCGCTGCCTGCGCCGCCACGGGCAGCAAAGCGATCAAGATAGCGAGTATTTTTTTGTGCAATGTAATCTTCCAGATAAGGTGATCGATCGAAGCCGGCTATTTTAGCCTGGAATCAATATCAAAAAAATAACAAAGACACCACACTATGTCGCCGCGGCAACCGGCTCGGCGATCTCGAAGACCTGGCGCAGGTAATTCAGGTAAGCCTGGTCGTCGCACATGTTCTTGGACGGCGTATCGGACAGCTTGGCGACCGGCTGGCCGTTACAGCGCACCATCTTCATGACGATCTGCAATGGCGTGTAGCCGAGGTCGTTGGTCAGGTTGGTGCCGACGCCGAACGCTACCCTGGTCCGGTCCTTGAAACGCAGGTACAGCGCATTGACCTTGCCGAAATCGAGGCTGTCGGAAAACACCAGCGTCTTGGTCGAGGGATCGACCCGGTTGTCCTGGTAATGCTTGATCAGGCGTTCGCCCCATTCGAACGGATCGCCTGAATCGTGGCGGGCGCCGTCGAACAGCTTGCAGAAGTACAGGTCGAAATCGCGCAGGAAAGCCGCCATGCCGTAAACGTCGGACAAGGCGATTCCGAGGTCGCCGCGATATTCCTTGGCCCACATCTCAAAGCCGTAGATCTGCGAGTCGCGCAGCCGCGGACCGAGCGACTGGCAGGCTTGCAGGTATTCGTGCGCCATCGTGCCCAGCGGCGTCATGCCGTACTTCATCGCGAAATGGACGTTGGAAGTGCCGACCAGGTGCTGCGCAAAGTCGCGTTGCAAGGTCTGCACCACTTCCTCGTGCCAGCCGCGGGAAAAACGCCGGCGTGTGCCGTAGTCGGCCACCTTGCAACCGGCCATGGCAGGGTCGTCGCGGATCAGGGCCATCTTGCTTTGCAGGCGCCGCCGTCCTTCTGCGTGGTCCGGCGCGCTCTGGGTCGCACGGAAATAGACTTCGTTGACAATCGCCAGCACCGGCACTTCAAACAGGATGGTGTGCAGCCACGGTCCCTTGACCGTGATATCGATTTCACCGTTGTCCGCCGCCGACGGCTGCACGCTGATGTATTTCTGCTGCAGGTGGAACAGGCTGAGGAAATCGACGAAATCGCTTTTGAAGAAACGCATGCTGCCCAGGTAAGCCAGTTCCTGCTCCTGGAAGCGCAAACGGCACAGGCCGGCGATTTCATCGCGGATTTCATCGACGTAGGGCCGCAGGTCGATGCCCTTGTTCCGGCATTTGTAGCGATACTCCACTTCGGCCGCCGGAAAATGATGCAGCACCACCTGCATCATCGTGAATTTATACAAATCTGTGTCGAGCAGTGAAGTAATGATCATGGTTTTTGATTAATTGCATGGCGGTGAGTGGCCGGCAAAACCTCGGGATTGCCTGGACCGATCTTGCATCTTACAGCAGCGGTCTCATTTGCCGCACACATCGGCATAACGCATTTCCAGATCACGTCGCTGGCTGCGCGACTCCTTATCCTTCGATGCGAAAAAGACGTCCATCAATGAGGTGTTGCCCCGATCCCTGCCGTTCGGCTCCGCATAGTTGGGCCGGGCCCCGTTAGGCTCGCGATTCGGCTGGCCGGGATAGGTCCGGGACAGGTCCGCATACGGATAAAAATCGGGAGCGATTATCGGCTCGCGGTGCGCGGCTCCCTTGAGCTGCTGCTCCAGCCCCTCGCAACGCTGCGCCCTGTTCATGGCCTGCCTGCGGCTGCCGCCCTGCGAAGACGATTCCGATTCCGGCGCCGCCAGCAAGTCCCGCCGGTCTTCGCGCGACAAACTGTTAAAGCTGTTGCGGACGCCGACGGCATTGAAGTGAACGGCCGGATCGCTGGCTGCAGGCATGCCCGCAGCCAGCGCCGGCTGTCCGGCGGCAGCGATCAAAACTGTCAATGCTGCTTGTGGAAAACGCGGAAAGCATAGGTTCATGGCAATGCTCCCTAATGAAATGTCAGGCTTCGGCAGCGGCCGGCGCCGCCTGTGCATGGTCCGGTTCAAAGAAACACCAGTGCACCTGCGGCCAGCGCTGCTGGATCGAGGCTTCGATGCGGTTGATCGCATCGACCAGCGCCACATCGGAGGGCTGCGGCCGCATCACGGCTTGCACTGCAACCATGACCTGCTCGCCCCATTGCATGGAAATCAGGTTCCTGACGGCCGCTACGTCGGCGTCGGCTTCGATATGCGCCTTGATGGCAGCGTGCACCTCGGGCGCCGCCGATTCGCCGGTGACCATGGCCTTGACCTCGCGGATCACCATCACCGCGACGATCATCAGCAACAAGCCGACTGCAATCGTGCCGCAGGCGTCCCACAGCGGATTGCCGGTGACCACCGTCATCAGCACCGCGACAAACGCCAGCGCCAGCCCGGCCAGGGCGGCGATATCCTCGCCCGCCACCACCATCAGCTCCGACTGCCGGGTTTCGCGGAACCACTGCATGAACGGCTTGCCATGCGAAATCTTGCGGATCTCCACCATCGCGCCGCGCAGAGAAAACGCTTCCAGCACTACCGATATGCCCAGCACGCCCAGCGCCACCCAAGGGGTGCTGATGGCTTGCGGATGCTTCAGGTGCTCGATGCCCTCCATCACCGAAAACGCGCCGCCGACAAAAAACAGCAGCAGCGCCACCATCATTGCCCAGAAATACACCACCCGCGCATAACCCATGGGATGCGACGAATTTGCCGGTTTCTTGGCTTCTTTCAGGCCGATCAGCAGAAACACCTGGTTGGTGCAGTCGGCCAGCGAATGGATTGCCTCTGCCAGCATCGCTCCCGACCCGGTATAGATCGAGGCGGCAAACTTCGCCAGTGCGATGCCGCCATTGGCGCCCAGGGCGTAAAAAATCGCTTTGGTGGAGCTTTCGTTGGAAGATGACATAATTATTCCGTAGCAACAAAGGCGTCCACGATAGCCATTTTGCCAAGCCGACGCAAGCAATCCTGGCCCCGCCTCGAAATGCATCCGGCGGATGTGGTAAAACTGCGGAAATACCGGCAATTGCGGCTAATGTGAATTTCACATTTGCTTATATGGATTCTATATAACAGCTGTTTGTGGGAAAACCCGAATTACCTTAAAATACAAGGCTTTGCGACTGGGTATATATCAAGGGCAGCACTTGCTCCGGGCTACCCGCCGCCGCCTCAATATCCGCTTCAAGAACATTATTTACAGATAGGACTGTTGTTATGACCCACGTTGTGACCGAATCCTGCATTCGCTGCCGCTATACCGACTGCGTGGATGTATGCCCGGTTGATTGCTTCCGCCAAGGCCCGAATTTCCTGTCGATCGACCCCGACGAGTGCATCGACTGCGCGGTCTGCGTCGCCGAGTGCCCGGTCAACGCCATCTATGCTGAAGAAGATGTGCCGGCGGACCAGCTGCATTTCATCAAATTGAATGAAGACCTGTCGCGCCACTGGCCGTCGATCACCAAGACCATCGCTCCTTTGGCGGAAGCCGAGGAATGGAAAGACGTCAAGGAAAAATTGGACTTCTTGCAACGTTAAGCTGGAACCCGCCCTTACCGGGCGGCGTGGCGCCAAGCGCCGATTTAAGCCAGGCCATTGTCCCCAGCCACAGTGCAGCATGTATTCGCCGTCGCACGGAAATTCGCGAAAACCTTCATCCAATCGCCGTCGCAGCCAAAACCGGCAGGGCGTTTTGGGGGACCCAACTGAAACAGGAATCAGATCGTCGTATGGATACCACCGTCAAACTCGCACCAGCACTCAACCCTGCCAACAGCGTGATCGAAACCGATGCCGTCATCGTCGGCGCCGGTCCGGTCGGCCTGTTCCAGGTCTTCGAACTCGGCCTGCTGGAAATCAAGGCCCATGTCATCGACTCCTTGCCGGTGGTCGGCGGCCAGTGCGTGGAGCTGTACCCTGACAAGCCGATCTACGACATTCCCGCAGTCCCGGTCTGCACCGGCCAGGAACTGACCGACAACCTGCTCAAGCAGATCGAGCCGTTCGAACCGACCTTCCACCTTAACCAGGAAGTGACGCTGGTAGCGC
Source organism: Collimonas sp. OK412 (assembly GCF_900112135.1). Lineage (GTDB taxonomy): Bacteria > Pseudomonadota > Gammaproteobacteria > Burkholderiales > Burkholderiaceae_D > Collimonas > Collimonas rhizosphaerae. Next base: position 128,385 of record NZ_FOLC01000013.1, on the reverse strand, counting down.
GCCGCGAAGATAACCGCTTCGACCTGGAAACCTCGGCCGGCACCCGCTTCATCACCAAGACCATCTTCATCGCGGCCGGCGTCGGTTCGTTCCAGCCGCGCACCATCAAGGTCGAAGGCATCGACCAGTTCGACAACACGCAGCTGTTCTACCGCGTCAAGGATCCGGCCCAGTTCCACGGCAAGAACCTGGTGATCTGCGGCGGCGGCGATTCGGCGCTGGACTGGGCGCTGGACCTGGTCGGCAAGGCCGAATCGGTGGTGTTGCTGCATCGTCGCGAAGAATTCCGCGCGGCGCCGGCTTCCGTCGCCAAGATGAAAGCCTTGTGCGAAGCCTACGAAATGCAGTTCCTGGTCGGCCAGGTCACCGGCCACGAAGCCAAGGACGGCAAGCTGAGCGAGATCAAGGTCACCGGCCCGGACGGCGTCACCCGCCGCCTGCCGCTGGACACCCTGCTGGTGTTCTTCGGCCTGTCGCCAAAACTCGGCCCAATCGCCGAATGGGGCCTGGATATCGAGCGCAAGCAGTTGAAAGTGGTCGATACCGAAAAGTTCGAAACCAATGTGCCGGGCATCTTTGCGGTGGGCGACATCAACACCTATCCGGGCAAGAAAAAACTGATCCTGTCGGGCTTCCATGAAGCCGCGCTGGCCGCATTCGGCGCTGCGCCCTACATTTTCCCGGACAAGAAGATCCACATGCAGTACACCACCACATCGCCGAAGCTGCACAAGATCCTGGGTGTGGAATCGCCAGTGTTCGATTAAGCAGTCCTGCCTGATTCAATAAAAGCCGTCCGAGGAGCAATTCTCGGACGGCTTTTTATCGTCGTTGCGGGCGGCCATGCGTCACGATGAGTCGCTTTCATGGAATTTTCACATCTTGCAATGAGTCGATTATGCATTATAATCAACTCATTTATTGAGTCGATAATGCAATGAAATCACCTCATCTTATCTGGCAAGATCCCGGTTGGCCAAAAATGCGCTATGACATTGCGCTGGTTGGCAAGGAAATCGCTCTCGCAAGACGCGCCCAGGGCGTGATCGAAGGAAAGCTGGCCGCACTGGGATTTGAGCAGCGCCAGGAACTGGCCGCGGAAGCCTGGAGCCAGGAGGCGGTTTCAACTGCCGCAATCGAAGGCGAGCGCCTGGATCTGCAGGCTGTCCGTTCATCCGTCGGCCGCAGGCTGGGCGTCGTTAACGGCGGAGGCCCGAACGCGCCACGGCATATCGACGGCCTGCTGGACATCATGGATGACGCCGTCAGCAATGCCTCCGCCCCGCTGAGCCACGAACGCCTCCAGGCCTGGCAAGCAGCATTGTTTCCCACCGGCTTTTCCGGCATGAGCAAGATCCGTGTCGGCGCTTACCGCGAACACGCTGAGCCCATGCAGATCGTCAGCGGGCGCATCGGCAGCGAGAATGTTCATTACGAAGCTCCTCCTTCCGCCCGCGTGCCGGCAGAAATGGAGCAGCTGCTCAAATGGTTCAACAATAAGGCGGAAGCGGAGAGCCTCACCCAGGCTGCGCTCGCCCATCTGTGGTTCGAGACCGTCCACCCTTTCGAAGATGGCAATGGCCGTGTCGGCCGGGTCCTCGTCGATCTGGTGCTTGCGCGCGACACTGGCGAAGCCAGCCGCCTGATTCGCCTCTCTCAACGGCTGCTCGAAGAAAGAGAAGACTACTATCGTGAACTGGAACGCGCGCAGCATGGCTCCATGGATGTGACCAGCTGGGTCGTATGGTTCGTCGCGCAAGTCCGGGTCGCTTGCGAGCAGGCGTCTCTAGTGATTGACGAGTCGCTGGTGAAGGCGAGATTCTGGTTCGATCATCGCGACAAAGAACTCGCCCCGCGCCAGCGCAAGGCGCTCAATGCATTGCTGGATGCAGGACCCGGCGGCTTTGAAGGCGGGATGAGCACAAAGAAGTACGAAAACCTGACTGGCGCCTCGCGGGCCACATCTTCGCGCGACCTCATCGAACTGGAACAAATGAAACTGTTGCGCCAGGCGGGAGCCGGCCGGTCAACGCGCTACTACATCAATATCGAAGGATGGGAAGCCTAGCAAGAGCGGCCCGTCAGCACTTCTTATTGCACAAACGTAAAAACGCCCGGGATGCAAATGCATCCCGGGCGTTTTTCATGCTACTTGCAGCACTGGATTACTGTGCTGCTACCGGAGCAGCTTCGCCGCCTTCTTCAGACTGGGCTGCCTTCATCGACAGCTTCAGACGGCCGCGGTCGTCGGTTTCGAGAACCTTGACGCGCACTTGCTGGCCTTCTTTCAGGTAGTCGGCGACTGCATTGACGCGCTCATTGGCGATCTGGCTGATGTGCAGCAAGCCGTCCTTGCCTGGCAACACTTGCACGATCGCACCGAAGTCCAGCAGCTTCAAGACCGTACCTTCGTAGACCTTGCCGACTTCAACCGAAGCCGTCAGTTCTTCGATACGGCGCTTGGCTTCCTGGCCTGCAGCGGCATCTACCGAAGCGATAGTCACGACACCTTCGTCGCTGATATCGATCTGGGTGCCGGTTTCTTCGGTCAGGGCGCGGATCACTGCGCCGCCCTTGCCGATCACGTCGCGGATTTTTTCCGGATTGATCTTGATGGTGATCAGGCGCGGCGCGAAATCGGACAGCTCGGTTTTACCGTGCGGCACCGCTTCTTGCATCTTGCCGAGGATATGGATACGGCCTTCTTTGGCTTGCGCCAGAGCGACCTGCATGATTTCCTTGGTGATACCCTGGATCTTGATATCCATCTGCAGGGCAGTGATGCCGTTGGCAGTACCGGCCACCTTGAAGTCCATGTCGCCCAGGTGATCTTCATCGCCCAGGATGTCGGTCAGGACGGCGAACTTGCTGCCTTCCTTGATCAGGCCCATGGCGATGCCGGCAACGTGCGCCTGCATCGGCACGCCGGCATCCATCAGCGCCAGGCAGCCGCCGCAGACCGAAGCCATCGACGACGAACCGTTGGATTCAGTGATTTCCGATACCAGGCGCACCGAGTAGCTGAAATCTTCCGGCGCCGGCAGTGCTGCCTGCAGTGCACGCTTGGCCAGGCGGCCATGGCCGATTTCGCGGCGCTTAGGCGTACCTACGCGGCCGGTTTCACCGGTAGCGAACGGTGGCATGTTGTAATGCAGCATGAAACGGTCCGAGTATTCGCCCATCAGCGCGTCGATCTTTTGCTCGTCGCGCGCGGTGCCCAGCGTGGCGACTACCAGCGCCTGGGTTTCGCCGCGGGTGAACAGTGCCGAACCGTGGGTACGCGGCAGGACGCCGGTACGGATCGTGATCGGGCGCACAGTGCGGGTATCGCGGCCGTCGATGCGTGGCTCGCCTTCCAGGATCTGCGAACGGACGATCTTGGCTTCCAGGTCAAACAGGATGCCGCTGACTTCGGATGAGTCAGGTGCGGTGCCGCCGATCGATGCAGCTTCAGCAGCCAATGCCGCGTTGACTTCCGCGGTAGCGTCTTTCAGCTTGGTGGTGCGGGCTTGCTTGTCTTTGGTCTGGTAGGCTTCACGCAGCTTGGCTTCGCCGAAATGTGCAACGCGGGCGATCAGCGCTTCATTCTTGGGCGCCGGGCTCCATTCGACTTCAGGCTTGCCGCCGTCGCGCACCAGTTCGTGGATGGCGTTGATGACTGCCTTCGATTGCTCGTGGCCGAATACAACCGCGCCCAGCATGATTTCTTCCGACAATTGCTTGGCTTCGGACTCAACCATCAGCACCGCGGTTTCAGTACCGGCAACCACCAGGTCCATGGCCGACTTGCTCAGCTGCGAAGTAGTTGGATTCAACACGTACTGGCCGTCGATGTAGCCGACGCGCGCAGCGCCGACCGGGCCGGCGAAAGGAATGCCGGCAACCGACAGGGCTGCCGAGGCGCCGATCATTGCAGCGATGTCTGGATCGATTTCAGGATTGACCGACAGCACATGGATGATGACTTGCACTTCATTCAGGTAACCTTCCGGGAACAGCGGGCGGATCGGACGATCGATCAGGCGCGATGTCAGGGTTTCTTTTTCGGAAGGACGGCCTTCGCGCTTGAAGAAACCGCCTGGGATGCGGCCGGCTGCGTATGTCTTTTCAACGTAATCAACGGTCAATGGGAAAAAATCCTGACCTGGCTTGGCATCTTTGCGTGCCACCACGGTAGCCAGCACAACGGTATCTTCAATCGACACCAGCACTGCGCCGGAGGCTTGGCGAGCGATCTCGCCGGTTTCCAGCGTGACCTGGTGCTGACCATACTGGAATGTCTTCGTAACTTTATTAAACACAATATATCCCTCTCATCAGTTGGGGACAGAGTAATTCGCTGCAAGCTGACGCTTGCGGCTCTTAAACTCTTTCCCGCAATTGTTTATTTGCCGACAGATTTTCAGGCGCTGTCGTTCACCTCACCACTGACGATTCATCGCTGGCTGCTGCCAATGAATTGCCGTCTCCTTGCCTAGTACCAACCTCTTGAAACTTGTGCAGATAAGCCGCAAAGAAGCTGCTGCCAAAAGCAAAAATGCCCGCATCAGAAACTGATACAGGCATTTTTTTTCAACTTATCGACGGACCAAGGACATCGTCACGAAATATCGAAACAGGATGCCGCTGAAAATACCGGAGGCCGACGATGAGCCGCGCACTACGATTACTTACGCAAGCCGAGTTTTTCGATCAGCGAGCGGTAACGGTTCAGATCCTTACCCTTGAGGTAGGACAGCAGGCTTTTACGACGGTTAACCATCATGATCAGGCCGCGGCGGGAATGGTGATCCTTGGCGTGGGCTTTGAAGTGACCGTTCAGGTCGTTGATACGGGCTGTCAGCAGCGCAACTTGCACTTCCGGGGAGCCGGTGTCGTTTTGACCGCGCGCATTATCAGTGATAATAGCGGCCTTGGCTGTTTTTTCGATAGTCATGCTTTACCTTTCACAAGCGGTGTACAGAGTACGTAACCCTATGCACCGTGAACAAACAATTAAAAAATCCGGTCAAACTTGACCAGACGCGCAGTATATAGCAAAAATCCTGCGGATTCAAATACTTAGCGTCGCACCAACAACAATTTATCTGGGAGTATCACCATGAAGCAACCCTTTCCCCTCCTCCTGGCCGGTTTGCTGCTGGGCCTCGGCGGCTGCGCCTCGCTGCTGGCGCCGCCGGTCAATCCCGGCGAACCCGAGGCGCAAGTCCTGGCGCGCCTGGGAAGGCCGACCGGATCTTATCAAGACGGCAATGATGTATTATTGGAATATTCGCGCGGCCCGTTCGGCCAGGCGACGTACATGGCGAAAATCGGCCCCGACCATCGATTGATTTCTTACGAGCAAGTACTGACCCTGGAAAAATTCGCTACCATCAAGGTTAACCAGTTCAACCAGGCCGACGTCCTGCGCACCATCGGCAAACCGTACGAAACCATCTATTACGACCGGGTCAAGCTAAACGGCTGGAATTACTCTTACAAGGAAGCCGGCGTCTGGAACTCGCAGATGACCGTGTATTTCGACGACAGCGGCATCGTGCGCAAGCTCGAAAACGGCCCCGATCCGCGTTATGAGCATTCCCGCTTCGGCCGGTAAATTTCAAAAAAGGCGACTGCATGATCAAATTTCCCGAGCGGCAACGGATCCAGGCCATGCTGGCCGGCACCCTGCAGGAATGGTTCAAGCAGCGCTGCGGCAGCAAGGGCGCGGCGCTGGCCTTCTACACCCTGTTTTCGATGGCGCCGATGCTGATCCTGGTGATCGCGATTGCCGGCGCGGTATTCGGCGAACAGGCGGCGCGCGGCGAGATTGTAGGCCAGCTCTCCGGCTTGATCGGTTCGACCGGCGCCGACGCCATCCAGCTGCTGCTGGCGGCGGCCCACAGCAACCGTTCGGGGCCGCTGGCGGCGCTGATCGCGGTGGCGGTGCTGCTGGTCGGCGCCACCACCGTATTCTCCGAACTGAAGGATAGCCTGGACGAGATCTGGTACGTGCCTGTCACCCGCCACTCCGGTTTCGTGGGCCTGGTCCGCACCCGGCTGCTGTCGTTCGGGCTGATACTGGTGCTGGCCTTCCTGCTGCTCACCTCGCTGGTGGTGAGCGCTGCGCTGGCGCTGCTGGCCAAATACCTGGGCGGTATGTGGATCAGCGTGACGGTGGTTGTCTCGCCGCTGTCGCAACTGTTTTCGTTTGCCGTGATCGCCAGCCTGTTCGCCTCGATCTACAAGATGCTGCCGCAGGTCAAACTGCCGTGGCGCGATGTCTGGATAGGCTCGATCGGCACCGCCGCCCTGTTCGTGCTGGGCAAATACCTGATCGGCATCTACCTTGGCAACAGCGGCGTCGCCTCCAGCTATGGCGCGGCCGGCTCGGTGATCGCGCTGCTGCTGTGGATTTACTATTCGGCGCAGATTTTTTTCTTCGGCGCCCAGTTCACCCGCCAGTACGCGCTGTTTTTCGGCAGCCTGCAAAACAAGGAAGCCGGCCATCTCGCGACGCCGGCTTCCTGATTCCCTGCACATCAGGCGCTTAGTCCTGGTACGGCTCCAGCCCGCGCTCTGACAGGCGCAGGATGCGGCCGCAGCGGCGCGCCAGTTCGATGTCATGGGTCACGATCACGAATGCCGTGCCGAGGGTCTGCGACAGTTCCAGCATCAGGTCGAACGTCATCTGCGCCGTAGCCCGGTCCAGGTTGCCGGTCGGCTCGTCGGCCAGCACGCAGGCCGGCCGGGTCACCAGCGCCCGCGCCAGCGCCACCCGCTGGCGCTCGCCGCCGGACAGTTCGCCCGGCACATGGATCACCCGCTCGGCCAAACCGACCCGCGCCAGGATCTCGCGCGCCTGCTGCTGCGCATCGCTGCGCTTGAGGCGGCGGATCATCAACGGCATGGCGACGTTATCCAGCGCGGAAAACTCCGGCAGCAGATGATGGAACTGGTAAACAAAACCCAGTGCGTTATTGCGCAAGTCGCCGCGCGTCTTTTCGCCCAGCGTCGTAAAGTCCTTGCCCAGCAGGCTGACATTGCCGGCGGTAGGCGCATCGAGGCCGCCCAGCAGGTGCAGCAGGGTTGACTTGCCGGAGCCGGAAGCGCCGACGATGGCGACCTGCTCGCCCTTGGCGACATCGATATCGATACCGTTCAAGACCTTCACCGAATAGCTGCCCTGGGTAAAGGTCTTGCCCAGGTTGCGGCAGGAAAGGACGATGGAATTGTTTGTATTATTCATAACGCAATGCCTCAGCAGGTTTCACCCGGGCGGCCCACCAGCTCGGATACAGGGTGGCCAGGAAAGCCAGCACCACGGCGACCCCGCCTATGGTCCAGACATCCGGCCAGCGCAGGTCTGACGGCAATTCGGTGATCACGTACACGCTCTTGGGCAGGAACTGCACATGCAGCATGCGTTCGATGAACGGCACGATAACGTCGATATTCAGGGCCACCAGCACCCCGCCGCCGACGCCGATGGCGGTACCGACCAGGCCCACCAGCGCGCCCTGGATCATGAAGATCTTCATGATCGAGCCCGGCGACGCGCCCAGGGTGCGCAGGATCGCAATGTCAGCCTGCTTGTCGGTCACCGTCATCACCAGGGTCGACACCAGGTTGAAGGCGGCCACCGCGATGATCAGGGTCAGGATGATGAACATCATGCGTTTTTCGGTCTTGACCGCGGCGAACCAGTTGCTGTTCTGCTGGGTCCAGTCGCGCAGGTACAGGTTGGGCGGCAGCGTGGTCGCCAGCTGCTGCACGATCTGCGGCGCCTGCAGCATGTCGGTGACCTTCAGGCGCACGCCGGACGGCGAATCCTGGCGAAACATCTTTTCCGCATCTTCCAGGTGGATGAAGGCCAGGGTCGAATCGTATTCAAAATGGCCGGCCTCGAAAATCCCGGCCACGGTGAACTGGCGCAGGCGCGGAATCACGCCGGCCGGGGTCACCTGCCCTTGCGCCGCCATCAGCGTCACCTTGTCGCCGATGCCGACGCTCAAGGCGTGCGCCAGCTCTATCCCCAGCACGATATTGAATTCGCCCGGCTTGAGGTCATTGAAGCTGCCGCGCTTGACCTTGCTGGCCACGTCCGACACCTTCGGCTCTTCGGCCGGCAGCACGCCCCGCACCGCGACGCCGCGCAACACGCTGTCGCGCACCAGCATGGCCTGCGCATCGACATAGGGCGCTGCGCCTATCACTTCCTTGTTCTTGAATGCTTGCTGGGCGACCTCTTCCCAGTTCGGCATGGAGCCGGAAGCGTCGAACACTTCGATATGGGCCAGCACCGACAGCATGCGGTCGCGCACGTCTTTCTGGAAGCCGTTCATCACGGACAGCACCACGATCAGCGCCGCCACGCCGAGGGCGATGCCGGCCATCGAAATGAGCGAGATGAAGGAAATAAAACTGTTGCGGCCGCTGCGCTTGCCCGCACGGGTATAGCGGATGCCGACCAGCCACTCAAACGGTAAATTTTTTAAGATGCTCAAACGAGGCTCCCGAAATCAGCCCGCAGTTTGCCATAAATTGGCAAACTCACGGAGCTTTCCCGCTGATTCTGATCCAGGCAACGAGTTATCGTTCAGTCAAAATCGAGGCGGCGCCGCCAATTACCAAAACGAAATATACTATTCGGCATACGGCCGTATCCGTAAAATACCCAACCTGAACAGGATTGCATGATGAAAAAATTCTTCGCCCTCTGCCTGGGACTGCTATTGGCGCAGGCGGTAGCCGCCGCCCCGCTGCCCTACGATGAAAAGGCCGACGCCAAGGCCGACCTGAGCCAGGCGTTGAGCCAGGCCCAGGCCAGCCACAAGCAGGTGATTCTGGTGTTCGGCGCCAACTGGTGCACCGATTGCCGCGAACTGGACAAGGCGATCCATGGCAAAAGCGCGTCGCTGATCGACGGCAAATTTGTGCTGGTGAAAATCGACGTCGGCAATTTCGACAAGAATCTCGACATTGCCCAGTCTTACGGCAACCCGATCAAGAAGGGGATTCCAGCCGCCGTGCTGCTCAGCCCGGACAACAAGATCCTGTACTCGACCAAGGCCGGCGAGCTGGCCGATGCCCGCCGCATGGGCGAGAACGGCATCTATGACTTCTTCAATAAAGAGATCGTAAAACGGCAAGGCAGCTAAGCTCGCGCCCAGCTGCCCCTCATTCCCCACAAGCCGGACTGCGCCGTTATTTCGGCGCCAGCCGGATCCCGCCGTCGAGGCGGATCACTTCGCCGTTCAGGTAGACCGTCTCGACGATGGTCTTCACCAGCGCCGAGAATTCGGCCGGCTTGCCCAGCCGCGGCGGGAACGGCACCATTTTTCCGAGCGCCTCCTGCACCTCTTCCGGCATGCCGAGCAGCATCGGGGTTTCCATGATGCCGGGCGCAATCGTCATCACGCGGATGCCGTGGCGCGACAGTTCGCGCGCCGCCGGCAAGGTCAAGGCCACCACCCCGCCCTTGGACGAAGCATAGGCAGCCTGGCCGATCTGGCCGTCAAAGGCGGCCACCGAAGCCGTATTGATGATCACGCCGCGCTCGCCGTCGGCATTCGGCTCGCCCTTGCTCATCGCATCCGCGGCCAGCCGCATCATGTTGAACGTGCCGATCAGGTTGATCTGGATCACCCGCGCAAAATCTTCCAGGGCATGCGGCCCTTCCTTGCCGACGATGCGCTTGGCCGGCGCCACGCCTGCGCAGCTGACCAGGCCGTGCAAGCCGCCGAACACGGTGAGCGCCGTGCTGACAGCTTCCGCGGCGCTGGCTTCGCTGCACACATCGGTCGCCACGAAACGGGCGTTGGCGCCCAGCTGCGTCGCCAGCGCGGCGCCGGCTTCCTGGTTGATGTCGGCGATCACCACCTTGGCGCCGCCCTGCACCAGCATGGCGGCGGTAGCCGCGCCCAGGCCGGAACCGCCGCCGCTGATCAGGAATACATTATTTTCGATTTGCATGGTTTTCTCTTCTTTTCTTCTTTAGATTTTAGCCTTGGCGATTTCCTGGTTGCGCAAGATGAAGCGCTGCAGTTTGCCGCTCGGCGTTTTGGGCAGTTCAGTTAAAAATTCGATTTCGCGCGGATAGGAATGCGCCGCCAGCCGATGCTTGACGTATTGCTGCAGCTCGGCCACCAGTTCCGCGCTGGCCTGGTAGTCCTTGCTTAAGACGACAAAAGCCTTGACCAGTTCAGTGCGCTCGGGATCGGGCTTGCCGACCACCGCCGCTTCCACTACCGCCGCGTGCTCCAGCAATGCGCTTTCGACATCGAAAGGCCCGATGCGGTAACCGGAAGAGGTAATGATATCGTCGCCGCGCCCGATAAAGCTGATGCTGCCATCCTGGTTTTTCTCGACCGTATCGCCGGTGACGTAATAGCGGCCCTCGTTATCGGCGGCATCCTGCTGCCAATAACCCTGGAACCAGTACACCGGGGAATGCCGGCGGTCCACCGCCAGCACGCCTGGCTGGCCCACTCCCAGTTCGTTTTCATCGTCGTCCAGCACTGCCAGCCGGTAACCGGGCATGGCGAGGCCGGCCGAACCCATGTGCACTTCGTGCCGCAAGCCATGGTGGTTGCACAGCACCATGCCGGTTTCGGTCTGCCCATAGTGGTCGTTGATCGGACAGGCAAGGTGTTCGCCGAACCAGCGGATCACTTCGGGATTCAGCGGTTCCCCTGCGCTGCTGACAACGCGCAACCGGCCCTTGGCCGGCGCCGCCGCTTCGGCGCCGCCGGCGATCAGCAGCCGGTACGCGGTGGGCGAACCGGCGAGATTGGTAATCTTGTATTTGTCGATGATGCGGTAGGTGCTTTCTACCGTGAACGAACCCTCATAGAAGGTAATCGCGTGCCCCATCAGCATCGGCCCCGTCACGCAGTAGTACAAGCCATAGGCCCAGCCGGGATCGGCGATATTCCAGAAAGCGTCTTCCGGCTGCACATCCATCGCGTAGCGGGTGTAGACGTAGAACGCCAGCATCGCCCGCAGCGGCACCGCAACGCCTTTGGCCGGCCCGGTGGTGCCGGAGGTGAACAGCATGATGAAAGCGTCGTCAGCCTTGCGCATCACCGGCGCAAACTCGGCCGGCTGGCGCGCCATCTCGGCCCGGAAATTGAAATCGCCGGCCGCCGTTTCATCGGCTACGGTCATGATGGGCGGGCAATCCGGCACTTCCTCCAGCTTATGGCGGTTATCGGCGTCGGTCACGATCAGCTTGGCTTCGCTGGCGGCCACCCGGTATTCAATCGATTTCGAGCCGAAAGCGGTAAACAAGGGCTGGTATACCGCGCCGGCACGCCAGGTGCCGAGGATCGCGACCAGCAGTTCCGGCGTGCGCGGCAGCAATCCGGCGACGCGGTCGCCGGGCTGGACGCCCCGTTCTTTCAGGAAATTGGCAAAACGACCCGACAATTCCTTGAGCTGGGCGAAGGTATAGCTGGCGCTGCGGCCATCCTTGCCTTCCCAAAGCAACGCGATGCGGCCGGGCACGGCATGGCGATCGCAGCACTCGACACAGGCGTTGATGCCGCTCTGCAGGCTGCCGGACAGTTCGGCGGCAATGCTGTCGACATTGAAATCCGCATAAAACTCGGCATATTCAGGAATGCTGGCGTGCGCAGTTGCAGCATCGCCTGGAAAAGCAGATGGCATGAGTGTTCTCCTCTAACCTAAAATGGCAGGCTTAATCGGCTCTTGTTGTTGTTAGAAATAGAATTGCTGCAATCAAGTCTAGAATATTTAGTGGCTGGCAGCCATGTCAAAAGCGATCAGCGGGTTTGATCGGAATTGCAATACCGAGCAAATAAGATTATGGCCACCTCTAAAACCGTAGCGAGCGGCTCAAGGTCGGGGTGAGAAGCGCAGCCGTACGAAAGTACGGTGAGCATCGCCGCCCCGAGATTGAGCCGCGCAGTAGGTTTTGGAGGTGGTCATATGGAAGAGTGGGAAAAGGGTACGATCGCCATCAGCTTCGTCGATGAAGCGCTGCACAGCATGCGCCAGCGCGGCATGGATACCGAATCGCTGCTGCTCGAGGCCGGCATCGCGCCGCGCTGGCTGCACGAACCGCACGCCCGGGTCGCCGCCGCCAACTACGGCCGGCTGTGGTACCTGATCGCGCATGCCATGGACGATGAATTCTTCGGCATGGACAGCCATCCGATGCGGGTCGGCAGCTTCAACATGCTGTGCCGCAGCGCCCTGCACAGCGCCAATCTCGGCAAGGCCCTTGAACGCATGCTGGTTTTCCTGCGTCTGGTGCTGGACGACATGTCAGCCACCCTCACCGAACAAGACGGCCTGGCGCGCATCGCCATCAGCGACAGCGGCCACCCGCGCCGCATGTTCGCCTACGGCACCTTCCTGATGATCGTGCACGGCATCGGCAGCTGGCTGATCGGACGCCGCATCCAGCTGCTGTCGGCGGACTTCCGCTGCGAGGAACCGCTGGCCAGCCTGGACTACAAGATCCGCTTTTGCGACCAGGCGCGTTTCAGCCAGCCGCAAACCAGCATCACCTTTGACGCCGCCTGCCTGGCTTTGCCGATCGTGCAGAACCAGCGCACGCTGCAGCCTTTCCTGCGCGAAGCGCCCGGCAACCTGCTGGTGAAATACAGCAACCACGACAGCCTGGCGGCGACCATCCGCCGCCGGCTGCGCCAGCTGCCGCTGACGGAATGGTCGGATTTCGACAGCCTGTCGAGACAGCTGAACACGCCGGCTTCGACCCTGCGCCGCAAGCTTAGCCACGAGGGGCAATCGTACCAGGCGATCAAGGACAACCTGCGGCGCGACCTGGCGATCAATTACCTGAGCGGCTCAGCCAGGAGCATAGAAGAGATAGCCATCAGCCTTGGTTTTGCCGATTCCAGCGCCTTCCACCGAGCCTTCAAGAAATGGACAGGAAGCAGCCCCGGCGAGCACCGGCGCGCCTTGTCAGAGGCCTAGCTCATTTACGCTTGACCGGGGTGAACACCCTGCCGTGTATCGCTGACAGAATCGCCTCCACCGCCGGATGCTTGATCTTGCGCTCATTCGACACCGCATAGAACTGCTCATGCACCTGGTCCAGCTCGCCGATCAGCACCGCGCCGAACTGTTCCTCGACGTCTACGGCGAGCGCCGACGGCGCCGGAAACAGGCCCAGGCCGTTGCGGCCGAAGGTGTTCAGCAACGCATTGTCATCGAATTCGCCGACCACGTCCGGCCGCAGTTCATGCGTCTCGAACCAATGGTCGATGCGGCCGCGGATCACGTTGTTGCGGGTCGGCAGCAGCAAGGGCGCGCCGCTCAGGCTGGCCGGGAATCCTGCGCGGTAACGCTTGGCCAGCTCCTTGCTGCCAAACAGCGCGATGTCGCTTTCGCCGAGCAGATGGCTGAACACACGTAATGCCGCGCCGGACGGCGCCGGCCGGTCAGTCAGCACCACATCCAGTTTGTGCATGGTGAGGTCGCCCAGCAGCGACTCGAACTTGTCCTCGAAACACACCAGCTTGACCCGTTGCGGCAGGCGCAGCGCGGCTTCCAGCAGGCGCGACGAGATCAGTTTCGGCAGCGAATCCGAAATGCCGACCGCCAGCCGCAAGGTAGGTTCGTCTTCGACGGCGGCAAGCGCCTCCTGCATCTGTTCGCCCAGCAGGAAGATCTGGTCGGCGTAACCCAGCGCCAGGCGTCCTGCTTCGGTCAATACCAGCCGCCGCCCCTGCGGCGCCAGCAGCGACTTTCCTATCGCCTGCTCCAGCAGCGACAGCTGGGCGCTGATGGTTTGCACCGCCAGTCCCAGCCGTTCGGCGGCGCGCGTGACGCTGCCCTCCTTGGCCACCACCCAGAAATAATGCAGGTGGCGGAAATTCAGTCCCGATGTCTTCATTGTTCCGTTTTTCCGAAGTAATTCTTCGATTATCTTCGCTTTTTAAGTTCATGTCGCGGCTATATGATGATTTCTCCTGAAACGAACTGGAGTCTTTGATGAAACCGACTATCGCCATCGTCGCTACCAAAGGTGTAAAACTCAGCCGCAGGCTGCGCGAGTACGTTATCCGTCGCTTGAGCCTGGCGCTCGACAGGAGGCAATACAGCATCCAGGCAATGAAAGTGCGCATCAGCGACCAGAACGGCCCCAAGGGCGGCATCGACAAGCATTGCCAGATCCAGCTGACCTTGCCCGGCCTGCCGACCGTGGTGATCACCGAAAAAGGAAACGATGTCGCGGCCATGGTCGACCAGGCCGCGCATCGCGCCGCACAAGCCATCGACCGCCTGCTGTCGCGCGCCAAATCGATCCGGCATACCAGATACACGGTGCCGGTCAGCGAACCAGCTCTTATCTAATTTGACGAAAGACCATCATGAACAACCGTTACAACACTCTCAGAAACAGCAGCGCCAGGCATGCCGCCACCACGGTGATGGACGGCGCTGCGCGCAAGGTCCTGCGCAACACCTACCTGCTGCTGTCGCTGTGCCTGGGCTTCAGCGCCATCGTCGCCGGCGCCTCGATAGCGTTCAGCCTGCCCGCGCCCGGCATCATCATTACCCTGATCGGCTATTTCGGCTTGCTGTTCCTGGTGACCAAATACCGTGACCAGGGGCTCGGCGTGGGGCTGGTGTTCGCCCTGACCGGCTTCATGGGCTACACCCTGGGACCGATCGTCAGCCATTACCTGAGCCTGCCTAACGGCGGCTTGACGGTGATGATGGCGCTGGCCGGCACCGCCGTCATTTTCCTGGGGATGTCCGCCTACGCGCTGGTCACCAAGCGCGACCTGTCCTTCATGGGTGGCATGCTGACGGTTGGCGTGCTGGTGGCTTTCGTGGCCGGACTGGCAGCGATCTTCTTCAGCATCCCGGCCTTGTCGCTGACCGTATCCGCGGTGTTCGTGCTGCTGATGTCGGGCATGATCCTGTTTGAAACCAACAATATCGTGCGCGGCGGCGAGACCAATTATGTGATGGCTACCGTCAGCCTGTTCGTCTCGATTTTCAACCTGTTCACCAGCCTGCTGCAGCTGCTGGGATTCGTCAACAAAGAGTAAATCCGCGGCAGGGCCTGCACGGCCTGCCAGGGTTACGTTTGATTATTATGGAGAGTGACTATGCATTGCCCCGTATGTAAAGACAAGGAGCTCGTCATGAGCGAGCGCCAGGGCATCGAAATCGATTATTGTCCCGGCTGCCGCGGTGTCTGGCTGGACCGCGGCGAACTGGACAAGATCATCCAGCAATCGACGCATGAACTGGCAAGCGCCAGGGCGCAGCCGGCAGCTCCGGTCCGGCATCAGCCCGAATATCGTCAGGAGCAGCAGGGGTCGCAGTACGGCGATTACCGCCGGCCGAAGAAGAAAGAGAGTTTCTGGCAAGAGCTGTTCGACTGACAGCATTGCAGGTATTGCATTGAGCGGGGGACAGGATCAAGCATCCTGTCCCCCGTCAGCTTATGCTCCCTGCTTGGCAGAGATCGCGTTCGCCACCACCAGCGCCGTCATGTTGACCACCCGCCGCACAGTCGCCGACGGATTCAGGATGTGCACCGGCGCCGCGGCGCCCAGCAATACCGGCCCCACTGTAACGCCCTGGCCGCCGGTCATCTTCAGCACATTGAACAGGATATTGGCGGCGTCCAGGTTCGGCGTCACCAGCACATTGGCATCGCCGCTGAGCGTGGATTTCGGCAGGAACTGCGCCCTCACCTCCGCGCTCAAGGCTGCATCGCCGTGCATCTCGCCATCGGCTTCGACGTCCGGCATGCGCTTGACGAACAGATCGCGCGCGGCGCGCATTTTCTTGGCCGACGGCCGCGTGCTGGAACCGAACATCGAATGCGACAGGAACGCCACCTTGGGCGGCACGCCGAAACGCCGCACCTCTTCCACCGCCATCGCCGCGATATCGGCCAGCTGCTCGGCGTCCGGATCGTCGTTGACGAAAGTGTCGGCGATGAACAAGGTGTGCTTGTCCAGCACCAGGCCGTTCATGGTAGCGAAGCACTTGGCGCCGTCACGCAGGCCGATGATGTCGCTCACATGTTCCAGGTGGTTGTCGAAACGCCCGACCAGGCCGCACAGCATGCCGTCGGCGTCGCCCAGCTTGACCAGCAGCGAGGCGATGGTGGTGTTCGAACGGCGCAGCGTCGATTTCGCCATCTCCGGCGTAACGCCGTCGCGCGCCTTGATCTCGTGGTAGGTTTCCCAGTACTGGCGGAAACGCACATCGTCTTCCGGATTGATCAGCTCGAAATCGCGCCCTGCCTGCAAACGCAAGCCGGCGCGCTTGATGCGTGCCTCGATCACCGCCGGACGGCCGATCAGGATCGGCCGCACCAGCTTTTCTTCGAGCGCGATCTGCACCGCGCGCAATACGCGCTCATCCTCGCCCTCAGCGTAGACGATACGCTGCGGCTCGCCGCGCGCCGCGACGAACACCGGACGCATGAACATGCCGGTATGGCTGACGAAACGCATCAGCGACTGGCGATAAGCCTCCATGTCCTTGATCGGACGCGTCGCCACGCCCGACTCTTCGGCGGCGCGGGCGACCGCAGGCGCGATACGCAGGATCAGGCGTGAATCGAACGGCTTCGGGATGAGGTATTCAGGACCGAAATGCAGTTCCTGGCCGGCATAGGCGGAAGCCACTTCTTCGCTGATCTCGGCCTTGGTCAGGTCGGCGATCTCGCGCACGCAGGCGACCTTCATCGCTTCCGTGATGCTGGTGGCGCCGCAATCGAGCGCGCCGCGGAAAATATAAGGGAAGCACAAAACGTTGTTGACCTGGTTCGGATAGTCCGAACGGCCGGTGGCGATGATGCAGTCCGGCCGCGCTTCCAGCGCCAGCTCCGGGCGGATTTCCGGTTCCGGGTTGGCCAATGCCAGGATGATGGGCTGCGAACCCATGGCCCTGACCATGTCCTGGGTCAGCACGCCGGGCGCCGAGCAGCCGAGGAACACATCGGCGCCGACAATCGCGTCGGCCAGGGTGCGGGCATTGGTGGTTTGCTGATAGCGCTGCTTGGACACATCCAGCTTGTCTTCGCGCTTGTCATGGATCACGCCGCGCGAGTCGCAGACAAAAATGTTTTCACGCTTGACGCCCAGCTCGACCATCAGGTCGAGGCAGGCAATCGCCGCCGCGCCGGCGCCGGAAGCCACCAGCTTGACTTCGCCGATCTTTTTGTTGACCAGCTCCAGGCCGTTCAGCAAGGCTGCCGAGGAAATGATCGCGGTGCCGTGCTGGTCGTCGTGGAAGACCGGGATCTTCATGCGTTCGCGCAGCTTCTTCTCGATATAGAAACATTCCGGCGCCTTGATGTCTTCCAGGTTGATGCCGCCCAGCGTCGGCTCCAGCGCGGCGATGATCTCGACCAGCTTGTCCGGGTCGCGCTCGGCCAGTTCGATGTCGAACACGTCGATGCCGGCAAAATTGTGGAACAGGCAGCCCTTGCCTTCCATGACCGGCTTGCCGGCCAGCGGCCCGATGTCGCCCAGGCCTAGCACCGCGGTGCCGTTGGTGACCACGCCCACCAGGTTGGCGCGCGAGGTGTATTCCACCGCCATCTCTGGATCTTCGTGGATCGCCAGGCAGGCATAGGCGACGCCGGGCGAATACGCCAGCGACAGGTCGCGCTGGTTCGACAGGGGCTTGGTCGGCACCACGGCGATCTTGCCGCGCGTCGGGCTGCGATGGTACTCGAGCGCAGCGTCGCGCAGGGCCTGCTCGGCCGCAGAAAGAGTGGTAGGGGTGCTCATTGATGGTCTCCTGGGTACGCTAATGAAAATTCGGTGGCAGCGACATTATCACAATGTCTATCGATGCGGTTTCCCGGCGACCGATATCTCTGCTGGGGAAGATGCTTTTTGGAAAGGGAAATTATCCCGTGGGATCGTGGTTTGAATTGTGCGGCTCATGACAAATGGTAGACGAATCCCGGGCAACTTGCAGCGTTACCGCGAAAAATACCAGCCTAACTTATTCCGCAGTGCCGCATAAAAAAAGCCCGCGCATGCGGGCTTGCCATCGGAAGATTACTGCCATCATGCCAATGTCAGGCTGCGACGCTGCTTTCCAGCGGCTGCTGTATCAGCAGCGTCTCATAACTCCAGCGCGTCCAGCTCGAAGCCACGCCCAGCCGCGCGGTATTGGGACGGATCTTCGGTTTGTGGATCGCAACCCGGATTTCATCCAGCATGGGGAATTCGCGGAACGACAGGCTGGCGACTTCCGACGCCAGCGTCTCCAGCAGGCGGGTGTGCGGCTTGGCCTGCAGGAAAGCAGTCACCACGCCGCAGTAATGATCGTAGTCGATCACCGAAGCGGCGTCGTCATCGTGCTGGCCGCCGCCGGTGCGGTAGGACAGCTCGATATCCAGCTCCACCGGCTGCGGCTTTTCATGCTCATGCGGATGCAGGCCGATGCGCGTGATCGTCGACAAGGCTTCGACGAAGATCTGCCAGCGGACGCCGCTAGCGATGTTTTCATTTTTCATAATCCCAGAATCCTCAGTTGGACTGGTGCGAGTGTGCATTTTTCCGGTTCTCTGGCTAGGCGCGACGACGACGCGGACTGCAGTCCGCTAGGAGAAGCAACGACGCCAGAGGGCCGGAAAAATGTGCAATCGCGCCTGTAGCGCTCGCCATCCAATTGACTACACTTATCGAATGAAAACAAATATGCGCGCCTCGGAGCTTCAGACAAAAGTAAGCGGTCAACTGGGGAATCTGGGATCATAGATACTCCTGGCAAGCGTCGAGCAGGATACGGCCGAAATAGTCAGCGAAGCTGCGCCGGATGACCAGTTCATACGCATCATCGGCCAGCGGCCGCAGCAAGACGCCGGCCTTGAAGAAATGACTCTGGGCGCATTGGCCAAGCGTGAACACAGCCGGATGGAAATCCAGCGGACACCCCTTCTGCAGCACCTCGCGCGCCTTCGTTCCGCTGAGCACCAGGCTGGTGTTGCCGCTGCTGACATCCACCACGGAAGCAAACTCTCCCGCCAGCGCGCCGGCCAGGTCGGTGCACAGCGCCGGCAGGCGCGGCTGCTTCGACTGGATCAGCCATTCGTTGGGCGCCAGCCAGTAGATGGCGAACTGTTCGCTGTCGCTTACCGTGTTCGGCTGCAGCGGCAAAACCGCGCCTGTGAGGCTTTTGACAGCTTTCTGCAATACCGTGGATTCCGCCCCGCCCTTGAGGTTGATCAATTCAAGGAAGGGTTTCTCCTCCATGCTGACGGCTGCGTTGGCGCCCGCCGCAAGCGGCGCCAGCATTTGCGTCAGTTCGGTGAACGGCGATTCCTGCTGCACCTGGAAAAGCTGGGTTTCATTCAACATGTTGACGGACTCCTTCTGCATCGTAAAACACCAAGCTGCTGATCTTGGCCGCGAGATTGCGTCCGTTCGCCAGCGGAATGCTGACTTCCTGCCCCATCTTGCCGAGGCCACCCTTGATCAGCGCGAATGCAATCGAGCGCTGCAGGATCGGGCTGAAATAGCTGGACGTCACGTGCCCTATCATGTCGGCCACCGGTTCATTGCTCGGCTCCGCCAGGATCTGGCTGCCTTCGGGCAAGACAACATCCTTGTCATCGCTCAGCAGTCCGACCAGCTGCTTGCGGTCGCCGCGCGCGGTATCGGAACGGATCAGCGAACGCTTGCCGAGGAAATCCTTGGATTTGGCGACCAGGCCGCCCATGCCGAGGTCGAATGGCGTCACCGAGCCATCGGTATCCTGGCCGACGATGATGTAGCCCTTCTCTGCCCGCAGCACGTGCATGGTCTCGGTGCCGTAAGGCGTGATATCGAATTCCTGGCCGGCTTCGATGATCGCATCCCAGATCGCGCGCCCCATGTTGGCCGGCACGTTGACCTCATACGACAGTTCGCCGGAAAAGCTGATGCGCATGATGCGGGTGAACACGCTGTTGATGCTGCCTTCGCGGAACGACATGAACGGGAATTTCTCGTTCGAGAAATCAATGTCCTTGCACACTTTCTGCAGCACGCGCCGGGCATTCGGCCCCACCACCGCAAACGTCGCGAAGTGGTCGGTCACGGAAGTCAGGTTGACCTTCAGGTGCGGCCATTCGGTCTGCAGCCAGCGCTCCATCCAGTCCAGCACGCGCGCCGCGCCGCCGGTGGTGGTGCTCATCAGGAAATGCTGTTCGCCCAGGCGCACCGTGACGCCGTCGTCGAACACCATGCCGTTTTCATCCAGCATCAGGCCGTAGCGGCATTTGCCGACTTCCAGCTTGTTCCACGGATTGGTGTAGATCCAGTTCAGCAAGGTCACCGCATCCGGCCCCTGCACATCGATCTTGCCCAGGGTCGAAGCATCCAGGATGCCGACGCTGTTGCGCGCCGCCAGGCATTCGCGCGCCACCGCGGCGTGCAGGTCTTCCTTGCCGCGCGGGTAATACCATGGCCGTTTCCAGTTGCCGACATCTTCAAACAAGGCGCCCTGCTCCTGGTGCCAGGGATGGATGCAGGTCTTGCGGATCGGCGTCAGGAACTCGCCCAGTTCGCGCCCGGCCACGGTGCCGAAGGTTACCGGCGTGTAGTTCGGGCGGAAGGTGGTGGTGCCGGTTTCCGGGATGGTCTTGCCCAGCACTTCAGCCAGGATCGCCATGCCGTTGATATTACCGAGCTTGCCCTGGTCGGTGCCGAAGCCGAGCGCGGTGTACCGCTTGACGTGTTCCACCGAGTGGTAGCCCTCGCGCGCCGCCAGGTAGATGTCCGCCGCCGAAACGTCGTTCTGGTAATCGACGAACTGCTTGGGGCCGCGCCCCACCTGCTTGCGGTCGCCCACCAGCCACAAGGGCAAGATGGCGGCTTCGGACAGCTCAGCCACTTTCCAGTTGGGCAGCGCCACCGGCTTCAGGCCGGCTGCAAGGATCGCTTGCCGGGCCGCCAGAGCACCGTCGCGCAAGGCGCCGCCGAGGCTGAAATCGCCGTTGGCGGCGCCCGCGCTGGTTTCCTTTTGCATCGCCGAGCCCGGCACAAAACAAGCCTTCTCGTTACTCCAGTGGGCCTTGCCGCCGGACTGGGCAAACAGGTGGATCACCGGATTCCAGCCGCCCGACACGCCCAGCAGGTCGCAGGAAACCGAGGTGATGAACTGTCCCGGCACGCCATCCTGGTGACGCACCACCTCCACCAGCTTGACATGGCGGCCGCCGCTGGCAGTCACCACCACGGCGTCGTTGATAATGTTGACGCCCTGCCGCCTGGCGGCAGCCGGCAAGCTGCTGCTGCCGGCCGGGCGCGGGTCGACCACGGTCACTTCGGCGCCATTGGCCTTCAGGTCCAGCGCGGTCTGGTAAGCATCGTCGTTATTGGTGAAGATCACTGCCTTGCGCCCCGGCAGCACGCCGTAGCGGTGGATATAGGTCGATACCGCCGACGCCAGCATGATGCCTGGCAGGTCGTTGTTGCCAAACACGATCGGCCGCTCATGGGCGCCGGTAGCCAGTATCACGTGCTTGGCGCGCACTTTCCACAGGCGCTCGCGCACCAGGCCGCGCGCCGCCAGCGGCAAATGCTCGCTCAGGCGCTGGGTCACGGTCAGCAGGTTGTGGTCCTGGTAGCCGAATACCGTGCTGCGCGACAAGATCGTCACTTCCGGCAAACGCCTCAGGTCGGCGCTGATCTTTGCCACCCACTCGGCGGCAGGCAAACCGTCGATCACCGCCGGCCCGGACAGCAGGCTGCCGCCCAGTTCCGACTGGTCGTCGACCAGCACCACCCGCGCGCCGGAGCTGGCGGCCACCCATGCCGCCGCCAGACCGGCCGGACCGGCGCCTGCAACCAGCACATCGCAATGCGCGTAGGTCTTTTCGTAGCGGTCAGGATCGAGCTCGGTCGGCGCCTTGCCGAAGCCGGCCGCTTCCCGTATCACTTCTTCGTACTTGCCCCACCAGCTGCGCGGCCACTTGAATGTCTTGTAATAGAAACCGGCCGGGATGAAACGGGCAAACAGCTGGTTCACCGCCATCCGGTCGTTCTCGATGCTGGGGCTGGCATTAACGCTGGCCGCGCTCAAGCCCTGGTACAGCTCGATTTCGGTGGCGCGGGCGTTGGGCACCGTGTAAGCGCCGGTTTCCAGCTGCACCAGCGCATTCGGTTCTTCCACGCCGGCGGTGACGATGCCGCGCGGACGATGGTATTTCCAGCTGCGCGCCACAAAATGCACGCCGTTCGCCAGCAGCGCCGAGGCCAGCGTATCGCCCTGGAAACCCTGGTAACTCTTGCCGTTGAAGGTAAAGCTGAGCGCCGCGCCGCGGTCTATGCGGCCGCCGCTCTGCAGTCGATGCGTTTGGCGGTTGCTCATGTTGCGCTCCCTGTTTCAGTCTTTTCGCCGAACTTGCTGTAGCCGAGGAATTCGTAAGTGACGGTGTCGCGCTCGGCCAAGAACCAGCGCCGGCAGCCATGGCTGTGCAGCCACTGCTCGCGGTGCACGCCGCGCGGATTCTTGCGCATGAACAGATAGTCGCCCCAGGCTTCGTCGCTGATGTTTTCGGTGTCCAGCGGACGCGCGATGTCGGCTTCGCCGCCGCAATGGAATTCACTCTCGGCGCGCGGCCCGCACCAAGGGCAGGTAATCAATAACATGATGGATCTCCAGGCAGATAGCGGAAATTAGTGAGCGACGGCGGCGGCGCCGTGTTCGTCGATCAGGTGGCCGCTGTAGAAACGGTCCAGCGCAAACGGAGCGTTCAAGGGGTGCGGATTATCGTTGGCAATCGTGTGGGCGAACACCCAGCCCGAGCCCGGCGTGGCCTTGAAGCCGCCGGTGCCCCAGCCGCAGTTGAAGTACAAACCCTTGACCGGAGTCTTGGAAATGATCGGGCAAGCGTCCGGCGAGACATCGACGATGCCGCCCCACTGCCGGTTCATGCGGACCCGGCTCAGCACCGGGAACATTTCGACGATCGCCTGCAGCGTGCCTTCGATCACGTGGTAGCTGCCGCGCTGGCCGTAGCCGGTGTACTGGTCGACGCCAGCGCCGATCACCAGGTCACCCTTGTCGGACTGGCTGATGTAGGCGTGCACCGCATTCGACATTACCACCGTATCGATGATCGGCTTGATCGGTTCCGACACCAGCGCCTGCAACGGATGGCTCTCCAGCGGCAGGCGGATGCCCGCCATCGCCGCCAGCACACTGGAATGGCCGGCGGCGACTACCGCTACTTTCTTCGCCTTGATGAAACCTTTGACGGTATCCACCCCGGTCACCGCGCCATTCTCGCGCCGGATCCCGGTGACGCCGCAATTCTGCAAGATATCCACGCCGCGCTCATCGGCGCCGCGGGCAAAGCCCCATGCCACCGCATCGTGCCGCGCCACCCCGCCGCGCCGCTGGAACGAAGCGCCCAGCACCGGATAGTGGCTGTTCAGGTTAATGATCGGCACGATTTCCTTGACCTGCGCCGGCGTCAGCCATTCGGCGTCGACGCCGTTGAGGCAGTTGGCGTTGATGCGGCGGTCGGTATCGCGCACGTCCTGCAGGGTATGCGCCAGGTTCATCACGCCGCGCTGGCTGAACATGACGTTGTAGTTCAGATCTTGCGAAAGACCTTCCCACAGCTGCATGGCTTTTTCATACAGCATGGCCGACTCGTCCCACAGGTAGTTCGAGCGCACGATGGTGGTGTTGCGGGCAGTGTTGCCGCCGCCTATCCAGCCTTTTTCGATCACCGCGATATTGCGCAAGCCGTGCACCTTGGCCAGGTAGTAAGCAGTAGCCAGGCCATGGCCGCCGCCGCCGACGATGACAATGTCGTATTCCTTTTTCGGTTCCGGACTTTTCCAGGCCCGCTGCCAGTTCTCATGGTAGGAGAGCCCGTTGCGGATCAGGCTGAATATCGAATAATTGCTCATACACTCCTCAAAGTTCCGGAACCGCTGTTTATTGCCGCCGACTACTCAGCACTCGATGACATTTACCGCCAAACCGCCACGTGATGTTTCTTTGTATTTGGTCTTCATGTCGGCGCCGGTCTGCATCATGGTCTTGATCACATTGTCCAGCGACACATAATGCTTGCCGTTGCCGCGCAAGGCCATGCGGGCGGCGTTGATTGCCTTCACCGCGCCCATCGCATTGCGTTCTATGCAGGGAATCTGCACCAGGCCGCCGACCGGGTCGCAGGTCATGCCGAGGTTGTGTTCCATGCCGATTTCGGCAGCGTTCTCGATCTGCTCTGGCGTGCCGCCCTGGACCGCCGCCAATGCTCCCGCTGCCATCGAACAGGCGACGCCGACCTCGCCCTGGCAACCGACTTCAGCGCCGGAGATGGAAGCGTTTTCCTTGTAGATCAGGCCGATCGCTGCAGCCGTCAGCATGAAGGTCATGATCCCGTCTTTATTCGAACCGGGAATGAACTTGGTGTAGTAATGCAGCACCGCCGGCAATACGCCCGCCGCGCCGTTGGTGGGCGCGGTGACGATCCGCCCGCCCGCGGCGTTTTCTTCATTCACCGCCATCGCATACAGGTTGACCCAGTCCAGCATGGACAAAGGATCCGTGAACGATTCCTCGGAACGCTCCTTCAACTGCCGGTACAGTTCGGAAGCGCGGCGCTTGACCCGCATCGGGCCCGGCAATTCACCGTCTATCGAACAGCCGCGCTTGACCGCCGCCGCCATCACGTCCCAGATGCCGAGCAGCTTGGTCCGCACTTCTTCCGCCGAACGCCAATGCTTTTCGTTTTCCATCATCAGCGCGGCAATCGTCAGGCCGCTTTCAGCGCACATGCGCAACAGCTCGTCGCCGGAATGGAACGGATACGGCAGCTCGCCTTCGCTTTGCACGCTGCCCGCCTGCACCAGGTTGACGCGCTGGCCTTCCTTGCTGACCACGAAACCGCCGCCGACCGAGTAGTATTCCTTTTCCGCGATCACGCTGCCGGCAGCATCCAGGGCGACAAAACGCATGCCGTTCGGATGTTGCGGCAAGGCTTCGCGGCGGAAAAACAGTACATGCTCTTTCTCCACGCAGCCAATCGGATGGCTGCCGTTCAACAGCAGTTTCCTGGTGCTGCGGATTTCCGCCAGGCGCGGCTCGACGTGGTCCGGGTCGATGTTGTCCGGCAGGTTGCCTTCCAGTCCAAGCAGCACTGCCTTGTCGCTGCCGTGGCCCTTGCCGGTCGCGCCGAGCGAACCGTATAGCTCGACCCTGACCGCATGCACCGCATCGAGCAGGCCGCTATCGTGCAAATGCGCAGCAAACCGATTGGCGGCAATCATCGGTCCCACCGTATGCGAACTGGAGGGGCCGATGCCGACCTTGAATAAATCGAATGTGCTGATGTTCATAGGAAACCCGATTGGATACACTGGCAAAACATGGTGCTAACGTTCATGACAACTCCTGGGTGGGTTGAAGTATTTTTCCCGGCCAACGGCAAGCAGCGCACGAGACACGACAACGCCAGGGTACAGCGCAACAGCCCCGATCCGGACTTGGCTTCAAGCCACAATTCAAGCCACAATTTAAGCCACAATCGGCAATCGGTTGCAGTGCTATTCCTTGGCATCATTTTGTCCTTGCACAGGCTGGCCTATTTTCCGTAGCTGACAAGTGTTTGTCCTTTTCCGACAAGCACGACAATATTTAATTCTACGGCCAAGTCACCGGTGGGACGCGATGACATTTTCTTGTAGGGCATAAGCCGAATCCCGGAATATTACCAATTAGACATGTTCAGCCGGGATGCTGAATCCGGGTAAGATGGCAATCCCCTTCCTAACCCTGGCCCACGGGCCTGAACCGCAAGCCATGTCAAACGCCGATCTGCGCAATCAATGCCATACCTTCTTTTCCGGCGCCGCGCCGCGTCCTGCCGCCCAGGATTTTGCCGAGATGGCCGCCTGGTGCCAGGCGCACGGCATCCAGCACGACAGCTACGGCGAAGGCGCCCTGCTCCAGGATTTTGAAAACAAGGTCGCGGCGCTGCTGGGTTTCGAAGCTGCCCGCTTCGTGATTACCGGAACGCTTGCCCAGGCCGTCGCGCTTCGCATCGCTTGCCAGGACAGGAACAATCCGCTGGCGGCGCTGCATCCCACCGCGCATGTCTTGCTGCATGAAAACAGCAATTACCAGCTGCTTGACCATTTCACCGCGCTCAATGTCGGCAACCCGCACCGGCCATGGACGGTCGATGACCTGAAAGCCATCCCTGACCGCCTGGGAGCTGCGCTGTACGAATTGCCCATGCGTGAAATCGGCGGCCAGCTGCCGGCATGGGAAGAACTGGAAGCGGTCAAGCGATACTGCCGCGAACAACACATTCATCTGCACCTGGACGGCGCCCGCCTGTGGGAAGCTGCCGCCGGCTACGGCAAACCGCTGGACAGCGTGGCGGCCGGCTTCGACAGCGCGTACGTCTCGTTCTACAAGGGCATCGGCGGCCTGGGCGGCGCCATGCTGCTGGGCAGCCGCGATTTCATCGGCCGCACCTCGGCATGGATGAAACGGCTGGGCGGCAACGTCTACCAGCGCTCACCCTATGTAGTGGCGGCGGCAATGCGCTTCGATGAAAAACTGGCGCGCATGCCGGCCTACCTGCAGCGCACCCGGGAGCTGTACCAGCTGCTGGCGCGCTACCCGCTGTGGCAGGTCAATCCGCGGCAGCCGCATTGCAACATGCTGCATCTCTACCTGCCGGTCGACCGCGATGCAGCAAACGCCGCCCGCAACCAGCTGGCCAGGGAACACGGTGTCTGGCTGTTCGGCGAAGCCAGGCATGCGGCCTTGCCGCAGCAGAGTTATGTCGAGTGGTATGTGGGAGAGGCGCTGCTGTCTTTATCCAGCGACAGGATTGTCGCGATCCTGGACCAGTTCCAGGCGCTGCTGGCGCCTGCGTGAGCGGCCCCTGACGGCGCAAAAAAAGACCGTCAGCAGGCCATCAAGCCGAGATTGCTCAGGCGGCTTTTTGCAGCAAGCGATGCGGATCGATGACAAACTTCTTCGGCGCGCCGGCATCGAACTGCTGGTAACCGGCCGGCGCCTGGTCCAGGGTGATGACTTCAACGCCGACGATCTCGGCGATCTTGATGCGGTCCCACAGGATCGCCTGCATCAGCTGCCGGTTGTATTTCATCACCGGCGTCTGCCCGGTATGGAAGCTGTGCGACTTGGCCCAGCCCAGTCCAAGGCGGATGCTCAGGCTGCCGCGCTTGGCGGCGCTGTCGACGGCGCCCGGATCGTCGGTCACGTACAGACCCGGGATGCCGATCTTGCCGGCCACGCGGGTCACCTCCATCAGCGAATTGAGCACGGTCGCCGGCGCTTCCGACTGCGCCCCGGCGTGGCCGTGGCCGCGCGCCTCGAAGCCGACGCAGTCGATCGCGCAATCGACTTCCGGCACGCCCAGGATCTGCGTGATCTGCTCGCCCAGCGACGCATCGAGGGACAGGTCGACCGTTTCAAAACCGACGCTGCGCGCATGCACCAGCCGCAGCGGATTGACGTCGCCGACGATCACCACCGCCGCTCCCAGCAAGCGCGCCGAGGCTGCCGCAGCCAGGCCGACCGGACCGGCGCCGGCGACATACACCGTGGCGCCGGGGCCGACCCCAGCCGTCACCGCGCCGTGGTAGCCGGTCGGCAGGATATCCGACAGGCAGGTCAGGTCGCGGATCTTGCCCATCGCCTGCTCTTTGTCGGGGAAACGCAGCAAATTGAAGTCGGCGTAAGGCACCATCACGTACTCGGCCTGGCCGCCTATCCAGCCGCCCATGTCGACATAGCCATAAGCGCCGCCGGCGCGCGCCGGATTGACGGTTTCGCAGACGCCGGTGTGCTGTTCCTTGCAGGTGCGGCAGCGGCCGCAGGCGACGTTGAAGGGTACTGAAACCAGGTCGCCCTTCCTGATGGTTTCGACATCGGAACCGACCTCGATCACTTCGCCGGTAATTTCATGGCCCAGCACCAGCCCCGCCTGGGCGGTAGTGCGGCCGCGCACCATGTGCTGGTCGGAACCGCAGATGTTGGTGGAAACCACTTTCAGGATCACGCCATGCTCGATTTTCCTGCCTTGCGGATTGTCGAGCTTGGGAAACGGGATCGACTGTATTTCGACCTTGCCCTGCTCGATATAAACCACGCCACGATTTTCAGACATTGTGTCTCCTCCAGTTATTAATTATGAAGATGGAAGCCGGAAAACATTACGCCGTTACAGCCCCAGCGAAGTCTTGACCGCCGGCAGGCCGTCCTTGCCGTCGAAGGTCTTGACCCCGGCCAGCAGCTTGTCCAGGATCTCGGGATTCTTCTTCAGCCACTCCTTGGCCGCGGCCTTGGGATCGGATTTGTCCATGATGCGTCCCATCAGCTGGTTTTCGATGCCGGTGGAAAACTGCAGGTTGCCGGCCAGCTTGTCGGCGTTCGGACAGCGCGCCGCATAGTCGGTAGCCGCCACGGTGTACACCTTGGCCTCGCCGAAATTGGGGCCGAATACATCGTCGCCGCCGCTCAGGTAGCTGATCTTTTGCTGCACATTCATCGGATGCGGTTCCCAGCCCAGGATCACGATCCATTTCTTTTGCTTGACCGCCCGCCCCAGCTCGATCAGCATGCCGGCCTCGCTCGATTCCACCATCTTGAAATTCTTCAGGTTGAACTGGTTCTTGCTGATCATGCCCTGGATCAGCGCATTGCCGTCGTTGCCGGGTTCGATGCCGTAGATCTTGCCGTCCAGTTCTTTCGAGTACTTGGCGATATCGGCGAAGGTCTTGAGGCCGGCATCGTAGGCATAGGTCGGCACCGCCAGCGTGTATTTGGCGCCGGTCAGGTTCGGCGTAGGCAGCACCTTGAGCGATTTTTCCTTGACGAAGGGGGCAATGATGGGATCCATGGTCGGCGCCCAGTAACCGAGGAACAGGTCGATCTGCTTGTTCTTTACGCCGGCAAAGGTGATCGGCACCGAGGCGATGGTCTTGCTGGTGTGGTAGCCCAGGCCCTCGTACACGGCGGAAGCCAGGCCGGTGGTGGCGGCGATGTCGGTCCAGCCGACATCGGCGAAACGCACGGTCTGGCACGATCTCGGTTCCTGCGCCTGCACCGGCGCCAGCAGGCTGCACGCCACGCCGGCGCCGGCGACCATCAAGCTGAATGATTTCATTGCTTTTTTCTCCTGAAACAAAGATGACAGTCCGATGCAGGCATCGGCACAAGATGAATGGAAAGGGCATGCACGCAGACGCAACAGGAATAAATCATGCGTACCGGTACAGGTAAGAAATTACATCGCATCCGGGCTGGGCTTTAGACCGATTGCGACATGCTATTGCCTGCCGGCGTCAAACAGCTCGTCCACCGCCAGCGGCAAGGCCGGCAACGGCGGCAGTTCGTCGACCGCGGACAGGTAGGGATGGCGCAGGTGCCGTTCGCTGCTGGGAGAACGGCCGAACTGGTTGCGATACGCCTTGCTGAAATGGCAGGACGACTGGAACCCGCAAGCCACCGTCACGCTCATGATCGACATGGTGGTCTGCAGCAGCAGCTCGCGTGCGCGCCGCAAGCGCAGCTGCAGGTAATAATGGGTAGGCGTGACGTCCAGGTAATACTTGAACATGCGCTGCAGCTGGCGTTGCGACAAACCCACCAGCCTGGCGATTTCTTCAAAGGACAGGGTTTCTTCGATGTGGGTTTCCATCAGCCTGGCGACTTCGATCAGCTCCTTGCGGCTGAAGCCGAGCCGGGCGGCAATCGGGATATGCTGCTGGTAAGCGCCGTCGCGTATGCGTTCCAGGATGAACTGCTCGGAAATCTCTGCCGCCAGCGTCTTGCCGTAGCGGTTGGCAGTCAGGTTCAGCATCAGGTCGATGGGGGCGGTGCCGCCGGAACAGGTGAGGCGGTCGCGGTCTACCGCGAACAATCCCTCGGTAAACAGCACGCGCGGAAATTCTTCGCGCAGGGCGGAAATGTTTTCCCAGTGGATGGCGCATTGGTAGCCGTTCATCAGGCCGGCCTTGACCAGCGCGTAGCTGCCGGTGCAGATGCCGCCCAGCTTGACGTTGCGCCGCGCCAGCTGGGTCAGCATGGCGTTCAGCTTGTCGTTGACCGCCTCATGGATCTTGACGCCGCCGCAGACAAACAGGATGTCCGGCGTGCCGGCCTGCTCCAGGGTCAGCGTCGGCGTAATCGGCAAGCCGTTGCTGGCCTGCGCCGGCGCGCCGTCGATGCTGATCACCGACCAGCGGTACAGGGTCTGGCGGCTGATGTAATTGGCCATGCGCAAAACTTCAATCGCACTGGCGAAAGCAATCATCGAGAAATTCGGCAAGGTCAGGAAACCGAAGTGCAGCACCGGCGCCGGCGCGGCGCCCGGCGGCAGCGTGGGCGTTGCCGGCGTTCCCGGCTTCGAAGCGGCTTGGTACGAAGACATCCTGCCTCCATCTATGGCTACCGGCGCCGGACCTCCGGCGCGGATCACGTTGCTGCTATCTGTTGCTGCCCTTTTCCCCTGCCCTTAGCCGGCGGCCAGCGCAGGGCTCTTGCGAAACCATTTGCGCAGCCGGAAAAAGCGCTGCACCTTGCCGGCTTCCGGCGTGCGGCCGAAACTTTCGGTGATGCGGTCGAGGATGATCGCCAGCAGCACCACGCTCAGGCCGCTCTCGAAGCCGAGGCCGATGTCGAGCCGCTGGATGCTGGCCAGCACATCGTTGCCGAGGCCGCCGGCGCCCACCATGGAAGCGATGATCACCATCGACAGCGCCATCATGATGGTCTGGTTGATGCCGGCCATGATCGACGGCAAGGCGTTCGGGAACTGCACCTTGTACAGCAGCTGCCAGCCGGTGCAGCCGAAAGCCTGGCCGGCTTCGACGATCTCGTTGTTGACCTGGCGGATGCCGAGCGCGGTCAGGCGCACCGCCGGCGGCATCGCAAAAATCACGGTGGACAATATGCCCGGCACCCGGCCCAGGCCGAACATCATGGCGGCCGGGATCAGGTAGACGAAGGCCGGCATGGTCTGCATCAGGTCCAGGATAGGACGCACCACCATCGCCACCCGTTTGCTCTTGGCGGCCCAGACCCCGACCGGGATGCCCAGCGCCAGGCTGATCAGGGTCGACGAAATGGTCAGCCCCAGGGTGACGATGGTCTGGTCCCAGAACCCTGTGTTATAGATGACGAAGAAAGACACCACGGTGAACAGCGCGAACTTGAAGCCGACGCGCCAGATGCCCAGCACGATGAAAAAGCCCATCAGCAGCCAGAGCGGCAAAACCTGCAGGCCGTGCTCGATGGTTTCGGCAAACCAGCTGATGGCATTGCCGAAGCTGTCGAAACTGTTGCCGTGCTTATCGAGTATGTAATGGACGAACTGGTCGACCCAGCGTCCCAGCGGAAGATGTTCAGACATGCGAACCTCGGGATTTTGACAAAGCTTGGAGCACCATGGACTGGCTGATCGCACCGCAATAGCAGCCGTCGCCGTCCACCACCGGCAATGGACTGCGGCTGCTGATCAGCCGGTCCATCACATCTTCCAGGTTGCTGCGGTGGTGGATCACGTCGATGCGGTCCAGCCCGTTCAGCTGCAGGTTGCCGCTGGCGTCGGCATGGCGGCGCGTGGCAACGATGCCTTGCACCTTGCGCGCGGCGTCCACCACGAAGGCATAATCGGAGCGGCTGCTGCGGTACAGGTCGCCGTTGGCCTGCACCTCGCCGGCGGAAGCCACCAGAGGCACGGCATCGGTTTGCATGAGGTCGCCGGCGGTGAGATAGCGGTTGGTGTCGACGCCGTCGAAAAAGGCGCGCACATATTCTTCGGCAGGATGGTCGATGATTTCCTGGGCGGTGCCGACCTGCACCAGCCGGCCGCCCTCCATGATGGCGATGCGGCTGCCGATGCGCAGCGCTTCTTCCAGGTCGTGCGAGACAAAAATGATGGTGCGCTGCTGTTCCTTTTGCAAATCCAGCAGCACGTCCTGCATTTCCTTGCGCTTGAGCGGATCGAGCGCGGAGAACGCCTCATCCATGATCATCAGCGACGGGTTGACCGCCAGCGCCCGCGCCAGGCCGACCCGCTGCTGCATGCCGCCCGACAGTTCGCACGGCAGCTTGTTGGCGAACGACGCCAGGCCGACCTGCTCCAGCACCGCCATGGTGCGGCGCTCGCGCTCTTTCTTGCCGACCCCGGCCACTTCCAGGCCGAAGCAGGCATTCGACAACACCGTCCGGTGCGGCATCAGCGCAAACGACTGGAACACCATGCTCATGTCGCGCCGGCGCAGCTTGATCAATTGCGAATTCGTCATCTGCGCCACGTTCTGGCCATCCACCAGGACATTGCCGGCGCTGGGATCGACCAGGCGGTTGATCAGCCGGATCAGGGTCGACTTGCCCGAACCGGACAAGCCCATCAGCACGAATATCTCGCCCTCCTGCACCTCGAACGACACGTTTTGCACGCCGACCACCTGCCCGGTCTCGGCAAATATCTGGTCTTTCGACTGCCCTCTCTCCAGCATGTCCAGGGCTGACTGCGGGTTATTGCCGAAGACCTTGTACAAACGGTCAACTACTACTTTTGCAGACTTCATTACCTGTCTCCTGATTGTGCATTCGACGCTATTGCAGCCGGGATCATTCCTCACTGCAACAAATCGCTAGCGTGCGGGTCTGGCCGTCCTTGCCCGCTTGTTTCAAATCCACTGCTGCAGAGTGTATGTGCAGCACGGCTGGGAAGACAAGCGGCAACGCATTGTCCGGCGCCCTTACGACGGCGGGAAATCCATGAGAAAAATTCGTCTTACGTTATTCACATAGTCGCGACAAAGGTTTTTTGCCGGATGACGATTTACGACAAGCACTTAATCAAAAACGACGAAGCACTTGTCGTGCCATGACTAGCCATTGCCTGTCCGTCACCAGTCGATTTTTTTATGTCGCAATTCCATCATTTTTAGTCGCAATTGCAGGGAGTTAGGTTTTCCTGCCGGGACAATAATTATCTGCAGGTATCGAAGCGAGCAATAAAACCGAGCGAGCCGCACAGCCTTGTTTCCTGTTGCTGCAATCGCTTGCTATCACGATATCGCGAAGGCGCAATCGGCAAGACAGGCGATTGATATCAAAATGGAAATACACCAAAAGGGGAGTTGTCAGCATGCTTCAGAAATCCAGCAGGACCCGCAGTTACCCGTGGCTTGCCGCGGCCGTCGCATTCAGTTTCCAGTTGCCGGCATCGGCCCAGGCCATCGACAGCAGCGCCGCTACGGCGCCGTCCGCCGCGGCACCGGCTGCCGCAGCATCGGCTGCCGCACCTGCATCGCCGTTCACCGCCAACGTCACCATCGCCTCGCAATACGTGTCGCGCGGCTTCCGCCAGACCTGGGGCAAACCCGCCATCCAGGGCGGCTTTGACTATGCACATCCGAGCGGCCTGTTTGCCGGCACCTGGATGTCGACCGTCAGCGATCATTTCATCGAAGGCGGTTCGGTCGAGTGGGACCTGTACGGCGGTTACACCGGCACCGCCGGCGATTTCACCTACACCGGGCAGATCTACTATTACCTCTACCCCGGCGCCGAAGCGTCGTTTGCAAAAACCAAATACAACTACGGCGAAGCGGTCGCCTCGCTGACCTACAAGTGGTTCAACGTCAAATACTGGCTGACTTACACGCCTGACTATTTCGGCTACAACAGCGCAACGCTAGGCATAGGCAGCGGCCAGCACAGCCGCGGCTCGGGCTACCTGGACCTGAACGGCACGTTCGACCTCGGCAGCGGCTACAGCCTGCTGCTGCACTACGGTAACGAGCGGGTGAGGAATTTCTCTGCCTACAGTTTCCAGGACGGCAAAATCGCCCTGTCCAAGGCGTTTGACGGCGGCTGGACTGTCGCCGGCGCGGTCACCAAAGGCTGGGGCAAGAATGGCGTTTATGACCACTACACCACCGGCGTGCTGAATTCGGCGGGCCAAGCCGAGGTATCCAACCCGCTGGCCACGACGCTGGTGCTGTCGCTGACCAAGACCTTCTGATCGTCCAGGTCCCCGGTCGCTTCGCGAGAAAAATGCTGCTCCGGCAAACGCGAGGCGCATTGCCGAAGTCATCGGATGCGCATGGCTTCGGTTCTTTTCAACAGCCTGCTCCAGGCGTCCTCGCTCAACCGGGATGCAAGCGGAAATCGACCGTTGCCGGCCGGCCCGGCAGCGCCAGCGTAGCCTGTATTGCCGGCGACTGGCTGATGACCTTGCCGCGCCGGATCACATATCTTCTGCCGGCACGCAGCCTGATCGCTTCGACCGTGCTGCGCGCATCGAGCACCACCAGGTCGGCGTTGCAGCCAGGCGTCAAACCGTAGCCGCTCAGGCCGAGTATCCGCGCCGGCGTTTCCGTCACGGCCAGGAAACAGGCGTGCATCGCTTCCTGCCCGGTCATCTGCGCCACGTGCAGGCCCATGTGCGCCACCTCCAGCATGTCGCCTGAGCCCAGGCTGTACCAGGGATCCATCACGCAATCGTGGCCGAAAGCGACATCGATGCCGGCCGCCAGCATTTCCGGCACGCGGGTCATGCCGCGGCGTTTCGGATAGCTGTCATGCCGGCCCTGCAAGGTGATGTTGATCAGAGGATTGGCGATCGCCGCCACCCCCGCTTCGCGGATCAGCGGCAGCAGCTTGCTGACATAGTAGTTGTCCATCGAATGCATTGAGGTCAGGTGCGATCCTGTCACCCGGCCTTGCAACCCCAGCCGCTGCGCATGAAATGCCAGGGTTTCGATATGACGCGACATGGGGTCGTCCGATTCGTCGCAATGCATGTCGACGCGCAAGCCCTTTTCCGCGGCAAACTCGCACAGCAGGCGGACCGACTCGGCGCCGTCGGCCATGGTGCGTTCAAAATGCGGGATGCCGCCGACCACATCGACTCCCATGGCAATCGCTCGCTTCAGGTTGGCAAACGCGCTTGGGCTGCGCAACAGTCCATCTTGCGGAAACGCCACCAACTGCAAGTCAAGGTAAGGCGCCACCTGGCGCTTGACGTGCAGCAGCGCTTCTACCGCAAGCAAGCGGTCGTCGCAGATATCGACATGCGAGCGGATCGCCAGCAAGCCGCGCGCCACGGCCCAGTCGCAATATTGCATTGCCCTGGCGACCAGCGCTTCCTGCGTCAGCACCGGTTTCAGCTCGCCCCACAGCGCGATTCCTTCCAGCAGCGTACCGGAGCTGTTAACGCGCGGCAGCCCATAGCTGAGGGTGGCATCCATATGAAAATGCGCATCGACCAACGGCGGCGTCACCAGGTTGCCGCCGGCATCGATCTCCTGGGCGGCGCTGACCGCGAGCGCCGAGCCGACTGCCTGGATGCGGCCGTCGGCCATGGCGATATCAACACCGCTCCTGCCGTCCGGCAGCGTGGCATTACGAATAAGCAGGTCCATAGGCATCCTTTTAACTGCGCTACATGGCCGACTGCCGGGCATGATACCGGCACAGCGATGGACCATAGTAACGCCAAAGGAAATCCGATGACAACGCTAGCGCCGCGTCACCCTGCTTTAAAACCTGAGCGCTCTACTTCTGCAGCCACTGGCTGACGCGCTGCGGATGCGCATCGACCCATTGCTTGGCCGCCGCTTCCGGCTTGGCGCCGTTTTCAATGGCCAGCATGACGCTGTCGATTTCGCCCGGCTGCCATGAGAAACGCTTCAGCAGATCGTTGACCGGCCTGGCCTTCGCTTCCAGGCCAGGATTGGCGATGCTGTCGACATGCTCGGCTTCGCCGTAGACCTTTTTCGGATCGTCCAGGAACTTGAGTTTCCACTTGGCGAACATCCAGTGCGGCACCCAGCCGGTCACCGCAATCGCCTTGTTGTTGCGGATCGAACGCTCCAGCTCGGCCACCATGCCGCTGCCCGAACTAGGCACCAGCTTGTAATCCAGCCCGTAGTCCTTGATCGCCAGTTCCGTCTTGGTCATGACCCCGGCGCCGGCATCGATGCCGACGATGCGTCCCTCGAACGCAGCCTTCTGCGCAGGCAGATCGGCAATGCTGCCGGCATTCACGTAAGCAGGCACGATCAGCCCGATCCTGGCGCCCGGATAATTCACCCCCAGGTTCACCACCTTGTCCTTCAGCTTCTCGTAATACGCACCCTGCGTCACCGGCAGCCAGGCCGACATGGTGGCGTCCAGGTCGCCACGCGCCACGCCCTGCCACATCAGTCCGGCGGAAACCGGCACCAGCTTGACCTCATACCCCAAGTGCTGCCGGATGATCTGCGCCGCGACATAAGTAGTCGCCACACTGTCCGACCATCCTTCCACATAGCCGATCTTGATCCCCGGCTTGCCATCCGCCGCCGCCCCTCCCGCACCAGCCACGCACGCCAGCGCAACGATCAGCCAACATAATTTTCGTATCAGACTCATGCTCAACCCCTTCAATATATTCCAATCGGTGCTGCTGCTTTAATTAGGGTCAGAGTCGAATTAATTTTAAAAACAATTCGACTCTGACCCTAATTATTTGTCTACGACCAGGTTGCTTAGCGGTTTGCTGCAGCAGAGGAGCACCATGCCTTGGTCGATTTCGCGTTGGCGGATGCCGCCTTTGTGCTGCATGTCTACCGTTCCGGACACCAGCTTGACCTTGCAGGTGCCGCACATGCCTTGGGCGCATGAGGATGCCAGGCGGACGCCTGCGTTGCGGGCGGCGTCCAGCACATGCTGCTGCGGACCGCAGGTGATTTGGCGCATGCTTTTCTGGAAATTGACTTCGAAGCCGGTTGCTGCCGGTGCGTTTTCTGGCGTTGCCTGCGGTTGGCTCTCCTGTTGCAACGCCTCGAAGGAAAAACTTTCTTCGTGGTAGCGGGCACGGTCGAAACCGGCTTCGTCGAGCATGCCGCGCACCGCTTTCATGTAAGGCGCGGGGCCGCAGACGAAGATTTCCCGCTCCATGAAATCGGGCGCCATCAGCTTCAGCGCCGCCAGCGACAGCATGCCGGTCGGACCCGACCAGTCGCGCCGCTGGCCCAGCCGCTCGCAGATGAAGCGCGTGCGGAAATTCTGCTGGCTGGCAGCGATCAGGCTCAGCTCGCGTTCGAAGATGATGTCGTCCGGCGTGCGCGCGCTGTGGACGAAAACGATGTCCCGGTCGTCGCACAGGTCATGATGCGCGCGCGACATCGACATCAGCGGCGTGATGCCCGAGCCGGCCGAGAGGAAGAGGTATTTTTCCGCCGGATAGACAGCGCAGGTAAATTCGCCGGCTGCGCGCAGCACCTTGAGCTTGTCGCCGGCCTTGAGATTGTCGTGCAGCCAGTTCGAGACCGGCCCGCCGGGAACCCGCTTGACCGTGATCGAAATCGTGTGCGGCCGTGCCGGCGAGGATGAAATGGTGTAGCAGCGGTTGATCGCTTCGCCGTTGATTTCCAGCTCCAGCGTGATGAACTGGCCGGGCTGGAACGCAAAGGCGCCGCCGCCGGGCGCGGCGAAGAAAAAACTCTTTACATCGTGCGTCTCTGCCCGCACCTGGCAGCAGGCCAGCATCTCTTCGCTGTCGCTGTTCCACAGCGGCGGCATGCTGTCCCAGAAATTCCGGCGATTCAGTTTATAAGTATCCATGACCGGCCCTGGCAATATTTCGGCTTTCAATCAATTCTCCACGGCGATCGCTATGACGGTTGCCGAGCCCGGGCCCGAACCGGCAGCCAGGCCGGCCGACAAGCGGCCGATGTACCAGCTGCAGAATTTCTCAACCAGGCCCTCGGTAAACGGCGAATAAGGACCGGGCTGATAGGCTGCGCTGCGTGCTCCTTGCTGCGACAGTTCGACCAGCCGCTTGTCCTGGTCGTTGGTGGCGTTCCACACCGCGCTCAGGTTGTCGAGCTGGTAGTCGATGCCTTCGCGCGCATCCTTATGCACCAGCCATTTGGTGCGCACCAGGGTGCGTTCCGCCGACAAGGGCAGGACCGAAAAACTGACGATATGGTCGCTCATGAAGTGGTGCCAGGAATTCGGCTGGGTCCAGAATGACAAGCCACCCAGGTCGGCGCGTTCGAACTGTCCCAGCAGCTTGCCGGAAGCGACCTTGCCATCCAGCGTCTGCGATTCGCCGGCGCGGTCCAGCGGCAGGCGCTGGGTGCGGAAGCCGGTCACCAGTTCGTCCAGCCGCTCTATCTCCGCCGACGGCAAGCCGCCCTGCTCCCATTCGGCGCAGCGCTGCGCGGCCAGGCGATCGAATTCGGCGATCTGTTCTGCATTGCCAGGCGCCGACTGGTAGCCGAAACCGAACTCGAACAGCGAGGCGGTCAGTTCAGGATGATTGCTCGCGCAGTGATAGCACTCGCGATTGTTTTCCATCGTCAGCTTCCAGTTGCCCTCCTCGATCAGGTCGACCTGCTTGGCGATCTTGCAGTCCTGCAGCCCGTGCGGCAGCAGATAGGGCGCCATGGCGTCGCGCATGACCGCAAAGTCCTGCGGCGGCTGTTCCGCCAGGCAGATGAATATCAGGCCGGCCAGGTTCTCGACGTGCACCGGCTTCAAGCCGTGCTTGCTGCGGTCGAATTTCTCGCCCATGTGATCGGCATGGATCAGCTGTCCGTCCAGGTTGTAAGTCCACTGGTGATAAGGGCAGACCAGGTTGCCCACCGAACCCTTGTGTTCGGAACACAAACGCGCGCCCCGATGGCGGCATACATTGTGATAAGCACGCACCGACATGTCGTCGTCGCGCACCACCACGATGGAATTGAGACCGATCTCGACCGTGACGTAATCGCCCGGCTCGGGAATATCCGGCTCGACCGCCACATGGATCCAGTGCTTGCTGAAAATCTCCCGGATATCCAGGTCGAAGATTTCCGGGCTCAGGTAAAACGGCGCATCCAGGCTATGGCCAGGCAGGCGCTCAGCGATCAGTGATTGAATCTCTTTGGATACTTTCAATTGTTTCTCCATGCATTGCATTGATGGAACCGCCGCTTTGCAAATCCGGTTGCAAACCCATTTATAAAATCAATAATCGACCAGGCGATGCTCGCGCAGATAGGCCAGCACCACTTGCGCCTTGTCGGCCGCGCTGCCGTCCTGGACCACCTTGCCGCCGCGGCTTTCGCTCACGGTGGCGGCTTGCATGCGGGCATGGCCGGAGCGCTTTTCAGGCGCGACCAGCTTGCGCGGCACGGCTTTGGCAGGTTCGACCGTCCATTCCCCGGCGCTATCGCCGCTCGCCGCCGCGGCAGCAGAAAACGCCTGCTTCCTGATTTCGCCGCTACGCAACCTGGCGTAGGCATAACGCAAGCCGTTTGGCGCCAGCGGATGGACTGTCATCAGGGCCGGCAGCTTGAGCGCTACTTCACGGCGCCGGCCCTTGGGCAGATATTGCTGGGCGACGATGCTGTCCCGGTCTCGGTCCCGGTCCGGCGTCACGGCAACCACGCCGGCCAGCAACGGCAGGCCCAGGCGCGCCGCCAGCAGGTAAGGCAGCATGCCGCTAGCCGCCCCGCCTTCGGCACGGCTGCCGCACAGCACCAGGTCATATGGTTGCAACTGAGCCTGCAGCTGTGATTGCAATGCCGGCAATACCTCCCGCGACGCCGCGGCTTCGACCAGGGTGATGCTAGCCGCACCCAACGCCAGGTATTCAGGCAGGGCTGGATTGCCGGCGTCGCCGGCATGGATCACATCGATGCTGGTTCCAGCCGAGCGCTGCGCCAGCTTGCCGGCCATGTCCAGCGCGGCGGCGTCGTTACGGCTATAGCGCGGCACGCCGCTGACCGGATGGCGGCCTATCGACACCAGCACGGCAATCCGTTTGATGACAGCCTGGCTCATGATGCGCCCTCCATGCTGCGGGCTTGCCGCACCTGGTCCAGCAGCGCCGTCATCAGTTCCTGGGCGTCGCCGATGATGCTGAGGTCGGCGCGCTTGATCATCGGCGCGCTGGCGTCCAGGTTGACCGCGATCACATGGCGGCAATCCTTGATGCCCTGCAGGTGCTGGACCGCGCCGGAAATACCGAAGGCCAGGTAGGCGCTGGCGCTGACAGTCTTGCCGGTAGCGCCGATCTGCTTGTCGCGCTGGAATTTGCCGTCGTCGACCGCGACCCGGCTTGCGCCTACCGCCGCATCCAGCGCATTTGCCAGCGATTTGAACAGCGCGACATCGTCAACGCCGTTGCCCGCCGACACAATGAAATCGGCTTCATCCAGTTCCATCTGCGAGGCCGCCATGGTCTTGCTGCCGAGATCCAGGAATGGACTGGATGATGTCGCCGCCTCCGCCTTGACGCCGATGGCCGCGCTCAGCTCGCCAGCGACCTGTCCGCGCCCGAGGAAAGGCAAACGCGCATCCACGACATCGGTTTCCAGCAGGACCACCTGCGCCAGGCTGCGCCGAGCCAGCATGCTGCCTTGCTGGCGGTAAACCGCCAGGCCGCACTTGCTGATTTCGACCACATGGGTGGCGACGCTGGCCGCGGTCCCGGCGGCGCCCAGGCGCCGGCCGAGGTCGCTGCCAGTGACGCCGTCATCGGGAATGAACACGTGGGCCGGCAGCAGTGTTTCCATCAAAGCCTGCAGCGCTGCGAGTTCCGCTTCCGGCGCAAACGCATGGTTGCCGTATTGCGGCAGCACGACGCAGCGGTCCGCACCCAGCGCGGCGGCGTCGTCGTCCAGGCCGCCGAACACCAGCAGCGCCACTTCGGTCGCGCCATCGGCCAGCAGCGCCGCGGCAGCCACCGCCTGGCGCGCGTGTTCATCCAGCGCGCCGCGATCGCTGTGCGCCACCGCCAGCAGGCAGCCTGTGGTCACGGCATCGGCGGCCAGGCGCACAGGTTTTGCAGCCTGGTGCGGCTGGCTTTGCAGCGCGGCCTGGCCGCCGTCGCCGCCGCTGTCGCCAAGCTGGCCCAGCACGATACGCTTGACGCCATCGGCGTTGATGCTGAATGGACGGCGCGGGTTGATGCGCCTGACGCTGTTTTGTATCGCCATGTCCATCGTCAATTCTCCAGTGCCGCGGCCAGCAGTTCGGCGATGTCGCGCACTTCCGGGCGCGGCCCTACCACGCCTTCCAGCATCGCAGTGCAATTCGGACAAGCCACCACCACCGTATCGGCGCGCACGGCGCGGGCGTCATGGATGCGGATGTCGGGAATGCGCTGCTTGCCGGGGATATCGGTCAGGGGCGCGCCACCGCCGCCGCCGCAGCAGCGCCCGCGCATGCCGTTGCGCTCCATCTCGTGCAGCGGCAGGCCCAGCATCTTGAGCAGTTCGCGCGGCGCTTCGATCTCGCCGTTGTAGCGTCCCAGGTAGCACGGATCGTGATAGGTGAAACGCTGGTCGCTGCCGGCGGCCGGTTCAACCCTCGGCTTGATTTTTCCGGAACTCACCAGCGCCGCCATGAAGGTGGTGTGATGAAAAACCTCGTAGCGGCCGCCGAACGCCGGATATTCGTTGCGCAGGCAGTGCATGACATGCGGATCGGCAGTGACAATCCGCTTGAAGGTGAAAGCAGACAACTGGGCAATCATGTGCTGCGCCATGCCCTGGAACGTCGCTTCGTCGCCCAGGCGGCGGGCTACGTCGCCGGTGTCGGTTTCCAGCGAGCCCAGCACGGCGAAATCCACGTCCGCGGCCTGCAGCACCTTGACCAGCGCGCGCAAGCTGCGCTGGTAGCGCATGTCGAAACCGCCCTCGCCCACCATCAGCAACACGTCGACCGCCTGGCCGGGAACGATCTGCCGCACACCGAGGTCGATCGCCCAGTTGTAGCGCACGCCCAGGTCAAAGCCGCCTGCGCTGCCGGTCTCGCGCAGGTTCGCCAGCACTTCCGGACCCTTGCCAGGCACCTCGCCGAACTGCAAGGCCTGGTGGCGCCGCATGTCGACAATGGCGTCGACATGCTCGATCAGCATCGGGCATTCCTGCACGCAGGCGCGGCAGGTGGTGCAGGACCACAGGGTCTCGGGAGAGACCAGGCCCGGCACGATCGCATCCAGCGGCCGGCCTTGATGCTTGCCAAGCGGAATGCCGGGGTACGGGCTGCCGGCAAAATCAGCGTCGCTGCCGCCGGCCATGCCGGTCACCATGTCTTGTATCAGCTTCTTCGGGTTCAAAGGCTGGCCGGCGGCGAAGGCCGGACACGCCGCTTCGCACTTGCCGCACTGGACGCAGGCGTCGAAACCCAGCAGCTGGTTCCAGCGAAACTCGACCGGCTTGCCGACGCCCAGCTCGCCCTGCTCCAGCTTGAGCGGCTTGAGCGCGGTAACCGGCGTGCGTTTGCCGTCATGTGTGAAATCTTGCTTGAACCGTTCCTGGCGCGGATGGAACGCCAGGTGCAGCAGGCCGGCCAGCGCGTGTTTCATCGGCCCGCCGCGGGCCGCGCCCACGGTCAAGGTCCAAGCGCCCAATCCCAGCAGCAGCACGGTCACCAGCGCGCTCAAGCCTGACATCAATTGCAA
The DNA here is from genome assembly GCF_900112135.1 of Collimonas sp. OK412. Classification (GTDB taxonomy): domain Bacteria; phylum Pseudomonadota; class Gammaproteobacteria; order Burkholderiales; family Burkholderiaceae_D; genus Collimonas; species Collimonas rhizosphaerae. Next base: position 85,967 of record NZ_FOLC01000013.1, on the reverse strand, counting down.
GGGAAGCAGGCCCAGCGCCAGCAAACCCAGCGCAAACGCCGCCAGCATCCAGGGCAAACGCATCCAGGCGCCGCGCGACAAGCGCGCCGGCGGCGTGCGGCGCCGGTGCCAGACGAACAGCACGCCGGCCAGCATGACCAGCGCAAACAGGCCGATCGCCTTGTCCAGCGCCGAGGCATACAGCATCAGGCCGTAATTGACCGCCACCAGCGCCATCGCCGCTATCGCGCCGCCGGCGGCCGCCACGTGGGTGCGGGCAATATAGGGATCGCGCGCCACCACATGATGCAGGTCGACAAAATAGCGCTTTGGAATCGCCAGCAGGCCCAGCCAGGATACCGAGGCGTCGCGGCCGGCGCGCCACAAGGCAGCCCGCCGCGCCAGGCCGGCAGACAATCCCGCCACCGACAGCCAGAACAGCACGGTGATGGCATGGTTGAGGGAAGAAGCCAGGGCGCCCATGGTCAGAAATCCTTGCACAGGCGCAGCGCATCGTAGATCGCTGCGTGGATATTATGCATGGAGATGCAGTCGCCGACCCGGAACAGCAGGAAGCGGCCGTCGCCCAGGGTTTCCGCCAAGGCCAGCTGCGGCTCGGCGGCGAACAGCTTGTTGAGGTCGATCTGGCCGCGGTTGAGCGATTGCGGCTTGAGCGACCAGTACAGATGATCGTTGGGCAGGATGCCGTTTTCAATCACCACCTGGTCGACTACCCGCTCTTCCTGTATCTCGGTGTATTCGTTGCGCAGCACCGCGACCTTCTTGTCGCCCTCGGCGTAGACCCGGTCCAGCCAGTAGTTCGGTGTCGGGATCACGCCTTGTGCATACAGGCGGCGATAGAAAATCGGGAAAGTGGTGCCGCCGGTATCGTCGGCGATCTTGACATCGGGCGTGACGATTTCCACCAGGCTGCCGCGGCTGGCCAGGAAATCGGCGACGCCGAAACCGGCGTGGGTGCTGATGCCGTCGTACACCAGCACGTTCTTGCCGGGCGCGACGCGGCCTTGCAGGATATCCCAGGAGCTGACCGACAGGCCCTCGGCAATGCCCCAGGCCGCAACCTGGCCGGTGTAATTGCTGCCGCCGGTCGCCAGTACCACGATATCCGGCTGTTCGGCCATGATCATCGCTTCATCGGCATCCACGCCCAGCCGGCGGTCGACGCCGAGGCGCCTGGTTTCCATGTCGAACCAGCGCACGATGCCGGCCATCTGCTCGCGCTGCGGCGCCTTGGCCGCCAGGTTGATCTGGCCGCCGACGACATCGCTGCGCTCGAACAGCACCACATCGTGGCCGCGTTCACGCGCCACCCGCGCTGCTTCCAGTCCAGCGGGGCCGGCTCCCACCACTACTACCTTGCGTTTCGGGCCGCGGCTTTTGGCGATCTGGTGCGGCATGCTTTGTTCGCGCGAGGTCGCGGCGTTCTGTACGCACAGCACGTCGAGCCCGTTGTACTGGCGGTCGATGCAGTAGTTGGCGCCCACGCATTGCTTGATTTCGTCTTCACGGCCGTCGCGGATCTTGATCACCATGTGCGGATCGGCGATCTGCGCGCGCGTCATGCCTACCAGGTCGACCATGCCGGAAGACAGTATGCGTTCCGCCTGGCCGGCGTCGCGTATGCTTTGCGCGTGCATCACCGGCACCTTGGACACCGCCTTGATGCCGGCCGCCAGGTGGACAAACGGTTCCGGCGGCAGCGCCATCGGCGGCATACAGTTGGCCAGGGTATTGTGGGTATCGGCGCCGGAGCCGACCACGCTCAGGAAATCGACCAGGCCGCTGGCCGACATCGCTTGCGCGATTTCCTTGGCGGTTTCGTGATCGACGCCGTCTTCATGGAACTCGTCGCCGCACATGCGCAGGCCAACGCAGAAATCGCTGCCGACCGCTTCCCGCACCGCGGTCAGCACTTCAATGCCGAAGCGCATGCGGTTTTCCAGGCTGCCGCCGTATTCGTCGCTGCGCTGGTTCACGCGCGGACTCCAGAACTGGTCGATCAGCTGCTGGTGGGCGGCGGAAATCTCGATGCCGTCCATGCCGGCCTGCTTGACGCGTTTGGCGGCAGCGGCAAAGTCGGCGACGATGCGGCGGATTTCTTCAATCTCGATGATCTTGGCGTTGCCGCGATGGACCGGTTCACGGATCCCCGACGGGCTGACCAGGTGCGGCCAGTTCTCGCCATGCCATGCCGTGCGGCGCCCCATGTGGGTAGCCTGGATCATGATCTTGGCGCCGTGCCGGTGCATGGCCTCCGCCAGCCGCGACAAAGGCTCGATCACCTTGTCGGTGGTCAGGTTGACCGATTTCCACCAGCCTTGCGGGCTGTCGATGGAAACCGTGCTGGAGCCGCCGCAAATCGCCAGCCCCAGGCCGCCCTTGGCCTTTTCTTCGTAATACCGTATATAGCGTTCGCCCGGCAAGCCGCCGGCTTCCGCGTACACCTCTGCGTGGGCGGTGCTGACTACCCGGTTGCGCAGGGTCACCTGGTTCAGGGTCAACGGCGAAAACAAAGTCGGATAACGCATGGTCTGTATCTATCCCTGAGCGGCGACTGCCGTGACTGTAAACACGCAATGATCGTGGCCTTCGCCGCCGCACTGGGTTTCGCTGCAGCTCGAGCGCAACGGATTGCCGGTGGTGTCGGAGACCCAGTCCATGGCGCCGGCAAACCAGCCGGCGAACATGTAGCAAAGCTTGCCGTGCGCTTCCGGCTGCTGCAGCACGAACGATGAATTGAGCAGCTTGATGCTGGCGCTGGCCTTGGCCGCATCTACCTCGGTGAAAGAGAACAGGCCCCAGCCGCGCTGCGACAGGCGCTTCAGGTAATGTTTGTAGACGTCGAGGCCGGACATGCCGTGCTGCCTGGCTTCCTTTTCGCACCAGAAATAGGCGGACTTGTGGCCGGCCTGGTACAGGATCTCGGCATATTCTTCGCGTCCGAGCGCGGCTTCCACCGCGGTATGGTTGTTGGTGAAAAAATGGCGCGGGACATACAGCATCGGCAGTTTGTCGGTGGTCCAGACGCCGGTGCTGGCGTCGACTTCAATCGGCAATTGGGGTTGCATCGCTACTCCTCGGTATCTTGCTTGACGTTCAATCGTTCCAGACTTCGCCGAAAACCCGCAGCCAGTTTTCGCCCAGCACCTTGCGTATGCGGCTTTCCTTCCAGCCGGCGCGTTCCATCGCACTGGTCAGGTTGGGGAAATCGCCTATGGTGCGAAAACCTTCAGGATTGATCACCGTGCCGAAATCGGTCAGGCGGCGATGGCGGCCCTTGTCGTGCGTCAGCCATTCAAAGAACGGCTTGCCGTAGCCTTGCGTGAAATCGGTGCCGATGCCGACGCAATCGTCGCCGACCAGGTTGATGATGTAATCGAAGGCTTCCACGTAGTCGTCGACATTGGCGCTGCTGCCGCGCTTGAGGAAAGGCGGGAACATGGTGACGCCGATGAAGCCGCCATGGCCGGCGATGAATTTCAGCTGCTCGTCGCTCTTGTTGCGCGGATGCTGTTTCAGGCCGGACGGCAGGCAGTGCGAATAACAGACCGGTTTCTTCGAGGCCAGGATCGCTTCGGTCGAGGTATTGCCGCCAACATGCGACAAATCGACCATGATGCCGACCCGGTTCATCTCTTCGATCACCTCGCGGCCAAAACCGGACAAGCCGCCGTCGCGCTCGTAGCAGCCGGTGCCGATCAGGTTCTGGGTGTTGTAGCAAAGCTGCACCACCCGCACGCCCAGCTCGGCGAACACTTCGATATAACCAAGGTTGTCTTCAAACGCATGGGCGTTCTGGAAACCCAGGATGACGCCGGTGCGCCCTTCCTTTTTTGCGCGCCTGACATCGTCGACGCCGCGCACCAGGGTCAGCAGGTCGGCGTTGTCGCGGATCAGGTTCTTCATGTCGACCACATTGCCGACCGTGCCCTGGAAACTTTCCCAGACCGAGATGGTGCAGTTGACGGCGCTCAGGCCGCCCTTCTTCATGTCTTCGAATACCGGCCGCTCCCATTTGGAAATGTTCAGGCCGTCGATGACCAGGCTTTGCTGGTGCAGGTTGCTCATGCCGGACTCCTCAATAGATTGGGAAACGCTTGCACAGCGCGCGTACTTCAGCCAGCACGCGCTGCTCGACTTCGGCGTCGCCCTCGGGCTTGCGCGCCAGTGCATCGAAGATCTCGACGGTCAGGCGGCCGATGGTGCGGAACTCGTCGACGCCGAAACCGCGCGCGGTGCCGGCCGGCGTGCCGAGCCGGATGCCGGAGGTGACTGTCGGCTTTTCGGTGTCGAACGGGATGCCGTTCTTGTTGCAGGTAATGCCGGCGCGTTCCAGCGCATGCTCCACTTGCGTGCCCTTCAAACCCTTCGGCCGCAGGTCGACCAGCAGCAGGTGGTTTTCCGTGCCGCCGGTCACCAGGTCGACGCCGCCGGCCAGCAGCACTTCGCCCAAGGCTTTGGCGTTGGCCACCACGCTGGCGATGTATTGCTTGAACTCTGGCTCCAGCGCCTCGCCGAAGGCGACCGCCTTGCCGGCGATGACATGCATCAAGGGGCCGCCCTGCAAGCCGGGGAACACCGCGGAATTGATTTTCTTGGCGATGTCCTCGTCATTGGTCAGCACGAAGCCGCCGCGCGGACCGCGCAAAGTCTTGTGCGTGGTCGACGTAACCACATGCGCATGCGGCACCGGACTTGGATGATGGCCGGTCGCGACCAGTCCGGCGATATGCGCCATGTCGACCATCAGCAGCGCATCGACGCTGTCGGCGATGGCGCGGAAACGGGCGAAATCGAGCTGGCGCGGGTAGGCGGAATAACCAGCGATGATCAGGCGCGGCTTGTGCTGTTTCGCCAGCGCTTCCACTTCGTCGTAGTCGATCAGGTAAGTATCGCGGTTGACGCCGTATTGCACGGCGTTGAACCATTTCCCCGACATCGCCGGCCGCGCGCCGTGCGTCAAATGGCCGCCGGCGTCGAGCGACATGCCGAGCACGGTATCTCCCGGTTTCACCAGCGCCAGCATGACGGCGCCGTTAGCCTGGGCGCCGGAGTGCGGCTGCACATTGGCGTACCTGGCGCCGAACAGCTGCTTGACCCGTTCCAGCGCCAGGGTTTCCACCTGGTCGACGAATTCGCAGCCGCCGTAATAGCGCTTGCCGGGATAACCTTCCGCATACTTGTTGGTCAGCACCGAGCCCTGCGCTTCCAGCACCGCGCGCGAAACGATGTTTTCGGAAGCAATCATCTCGATCTGGTTTTGCTGGCGTTCCAGTTCAAGGTTGATGGCTTGCTTGACCGCGGCGTCGCGTTCGGCCAGCGACTGGGAAAATGCAGGAAGTGTCATTTGTATATGCCTGGGAAAAAGAGGGTGTCGTGAGTGGTCCGTTGGTTGACACCATTTTGTCCCAGCCCCTTCCCCGCTATTGACTTGATCTGACGGGAACCTTTCAATTTGCGACATTGCCGTCACTTTTAGCCAAGCGCCGTTTGCAGGCCGGTCCGCCGGCCATGGCGACGGCCGGCGCGCCGCTTGCGCCGAAATGGTTCACGTGCACAAAAAGCGGGATCGCCGGCAATATTTTTTTGCGCCTGCACAGCCTGGGAAGACGGGTCGGGGCAATGCACTGGAAATCAAATCCTGCGTCTGCGGCCAGCGCCTTTTTCCTCTTTTCCGGCGGCCGCAAGCGTTGAAAATAAATCATCTGGTCGGCTTGGCATGCTTATTGCGACGCACAACCGAAAGCATTTGTTGTTCAGTCGTTTCAACGTTACATTGTCCATCGCTGATGTTTGCCAACGGAGCAGGTCATGTCTAAAAGCAGTTCTTCCTTCACCCATTTTGCTTTCATGCCGCTCAACAACTTTACGATGCTGGCATTTTCAAATGCCATCGAAGTACTGAGGATGGCCAACTACCTGGAAGGAACGATCCTGTACCGCTGGTCGGTGGTCAGCCCTGAAGGCGGCCCCGTGACAGCCAGCAACGGCCTTTCCGTGACCACCATCCGCGCCGACCAATGCCCTGCCGCCGATGTCGTGTTCGTCTGCGGCGGCACCGACATCGACGCCGCGGTCAACCCTGCCACGCTGGAATTGCTGCAATACCTGGCGACCCAGGACCTGACCCTGGGCAGCCTGTGCACCGGCGCCTTCGCCTTGGCCAAGGCCGGCCTGCTGGACGGCTACACTTGCGCCACCCATTGGGAAAACCTGTCGAGCCTGAAACAAACCTATCCCGCGATTTCTTTCGCGCCGGACCTGTTTGTCGTCGATCGCGACCGCATCACCTGCACCGGCGGCATAGCGCCGCTGGACATGATGCTGAACCTGATTTCGACCCAGGTCGGCAAGACCACGATTGCGGCGATTGCCGATCAATTCATCCTGGAGCACGTGCGCGACCACAAGGACCAGCAGCGGGTGCCGCTGACGGTGCGCATGACATCTGCCCGCCCGGCCATGGTGGAAGTGGTGTCGCTGATGGAAGCAAATATAGAGGAACCCTTGTCGCTGGACGAGCTGGCGCAGTTGTCGAACTCGTCGCCGCGCCAGCTACAGCGCATGTTCAAGGAACACATGGGCATGTCGCCTACTCATTATTACCTGACGCTGCGCCTGCGCAAGGCGCGCGAACTGCTGCGCCAGACCGACATGTCGATACTCAGCATCACGGTGGCTTGCGGTTTCCAGTCGGCCTGCCATTTCAGCAAGACCTATCGCGAAGTATTCAGCGTTGCGCCCAGCACCGAGCGCCGGCAGCCCAGCCAGGTTCCGGCGGCCTTGCTGGCAGCGCCAACGCAGCAGGCGGCAGTTTTCATTTAGCGGCGAAGCATCAGGGAGAGAAGAAAAAACGGGCGCCTCTGGCGCCCGTTTTTATATCTGCAAAACAGCAGTTCTCCATCGTGTAACCTTATGGCTTATGGCGCCAGCTCTTTTATCGAACGCTCCCACAGGTTGATGCCGCCCTCCTTGGCCTGCTCGTCGATGGCCGCCAGTTCTTCTTTCGTAAAATCCAGGCGCTGCAAGGCAGCCACATTTTCCCGGATCTGGCCCGGGCTGCTGGCGCCGATCAAGGTGGTGGTCACGCGCGGATCGCGCAATACCCAGGCCAGCGCCATCTGCGCCAGGCTCTGGCCACGGGCCTTGGCGATCTCGTTGAGCGCCCGCACCCGCGCCAGGTTTTCCGGGCTCAGGTGAGCCTGCTGCAGCGAACCGCCGCCCTCGCGATTGATGCGCGAATCCTGCGGCACGCCGTTCAGGTATTTGTCGCTCAGCAGTCCCTGCGCCAAGGCGGTAAAGGTAATGCAGCCCATGCCTTCCTGTTCCAGGGTATCGAGCAAGCCGTCTTCAATCCAGCGGTTGAACATGTTGTAGGACGGCTGGTGGATCAGGCAAGGCACTTTCCAGTCGCGCAGCAGCTTGGCGGCTTCCGCGGTCTTGGCCGGCGAATAGGACGAGACGCCGACATACAGCGCCTTGCCCTGCTGCACCGCCGTCGCCAGCGCGCTCATGGTTTCTTCCAGCGGCGTTTCCGGATCGAAGCGGTGCGAATAAAAGATATCGACGTAGTCCAGGCCCATGCGCTGCAGGCTCTGATCGAGGCTGGCCAGCACGTACTTGCGCGAACCGCCGCCCTGGCCGTACGGCCCCGGCCACATGTCCCAGCCGGCCTTGGTCGAGATGATCAGCTCGTCGCGGTAAGGCCGCAGGTCCTCCTTCAGGATGCGGCCGAAATTGGTTTCGGCGCTGCCGTACGGCGGCCCGTAGTTATTGGCCAGGTCGAAATGGGTGATGCCGAGGTCGAACGCGGTGTGCACCATTTCCCGCTGGCGCGCCAGCGAGGTAGTGTCGCCGAAATTGTGCCAAAGCCCCATGGACAACAATGGCAGCTTGAGGCCGCTGCGGCCGCAGAAACGGTACTGCATTTCGTCGTAGCGCTTGCTTGATGCGTGATAACTCATGACTGGAATATTCCTTTTGACGATGGTCTGGTGGTGTCTTTGAGAATTCTGTTTTACCGGCGGGACTTGCATCCAGCAATTCTACAGAGCTCTCTTGCGTCTCGCTGAGAGCGGCCGATTTGATATTTTGGCAAATTGCGTTGTATTTTGAAAAAATCCTGCCTCACTTAATTACGAATGATTCTCATTTGTATATAATGACGCCTATTACTAAAAATAAATAGCCAGGCGAGGATAAAGTTTTGAGAAAGCAATTAGCAGGAATATGCACCGCCATGCTGGCGCACGGCGCCATTGCAGCCGATGCGCAAGCACAAGCAAACACCAGTGCGGCAGCCAGTGAAAACACGCTGCCCACCGTGTCCGTCAAAGCCAGCCGGGAAGACACGGCGGAAAAAGGCTACCAGGCAAAACGCGCCTCGGTCGGCAGCCGCAGCGATGCTGCCCTGATCGACGTGCCGCAGGCAGTCAGCGTCGTCACTTCCCAGTTCCTGCAAGACCGCCAGCCGAGCAGCCTGGCGGAATCGCTGGATACGGTGTCCGGCGTCCACATGGGCAATACGCTGGGCGGCACGCTGGATGCAATCATCAAGCGCGGCTTCGGCGACAACCGCGACAACTCCATGCTGCGCGACGGCATGCTGTCGGTCCAGCCGCGCAATTTCACGCCGACCACGGAACGTATCGAAGTGCTGAAAGGTCCTTCGTCGATGCTCTACGGCAGCATGGACCCGGGCGGCGTCATCAACGTCGTCAGCAAGAAACCGCTGCTGGAAAGCCAGCGCTCGGTCACGCTCGGCGCCACCAGCTACGGCGGCGTCAGCGAACAGGTCGACCTGACCGGGCCGATCGGCGATTCGGGGCTGGCGTACCGGCTGATCGCCGACCATGAGCGCAGCAACTACTGGCGCAACTTCGGCGAAACCACGCAATCGGTGGTGGCGCCGTCGCTGGCCTGGTATGGCCGCGATACGACGCTGTCGTTCGCCTACGAACACATGAACTATTCGGTGCCTATCGACCGCGGCACCGTCATCGATACGCGCACCGGCAACCCGGTGGCCGTGCCCAAGGAGCGCCGCTTCGACGAAGCCTACAACGTGTCGGCCGGCCGTTCCGACGCCGTCAACCTGCGCTTCGACCACAAGCTCAACGCCGACTGGACCCTGCATGGCGGCTACGGCTTCAGCCGCAGCTACTACAACGACTGGCAGGCGCGCGTGCTGTCGGTCAACTACGCCACCGGCATCGCCACGCGGCGCGTCGACTCCACCCAGAACGGCGTGCAGTCGGCGCATACGCTGACCTTGAACCTGGAAGGGAAATTCAACTGGGGCGAGGTGCGCCACGACATCGTCGGCGGCGTCGACTACATGCGCAACTACCGGGTGCTGGGCGACCTCTACCGCGGCCCGAGCAATACCCAGTTCAACATCTACAATCCGGTCTACGGCCAGCTGACGCCTGCCGGCAGCAAGATCAGCCCGGCCGACAGCGACCAGACCGACAAGCTGATCTCGCGCGGCGTGTTCGTGCAGGATTCGATGCACCTGGATGAACGCTGGATCCTGCTGGCCGGCGCACGCTACGAATATTTCAATGAACTGACCGGCAAGGGCCGTCCTTTCATCGTCGGCAGCAAGGTCGCCGCCGGACGCGCCACGCCGCGCGCCGGCGTGGTCTACAAGCTGGCGCCGGACTGGTCGATGTACGCCAGCTACAGCGAATCATTCAAGCCGAATACTTCGATTGCAACGCCGATCGGCGAGTTGCCGCCGGAACTGGCCAAGGGCTACGAGATCGGCTCGAAACTGGAAACCGACAACCTGACTGCCACGGTAGCCGTGTTCGATATCCAGAAGCGCAACATCCAGACCACGGAAACCATCGGCGGCGTCAACTACACCCGCAACGCCGGCAAAGCCAGGTCGCGCGGCCTGGAGTTCGACGCCAGCGGCCGCATCAGCCAGGACCTGAGCCTGGTCGGCAGCTACGCCTACACCGAAGCGCGCTACGCTGACGATCCCAAGCTGGCCGGCAATCCCCTGCCGAATACGCCAAAGCATTCGGCGTCGCTGTACCTGACGCGCGATTTCGGCGTCTCGCGCCTCGGCCCGGTCGAAGGCCGCGTCAGGGCCGGCGCCGGCGCCCGCGTGTTCAGCAGCCTGCCGGTGGGCGACGGCACCGGCAAGGTCTACCACCTGCCCTACGGCCGCGTGATGGATGCGTTCGTATCCTGGAATACGGTGGTCGGCGGCCAGTCGGTGGACTGGCAGTTCAACATCAAGAACATCTTCGATTCGACTTATTACACTGCCAGCTGCTGCACCGGCACGCCGTTCGTCAATATCGGCGCCGGCCGCGAGTTTACGCTCAACGCCAAGCTGAATTTCTGAGGATGGCCGGGATGAGGAAAGCATTGCTGGCTTGCGCGCTGCCGCTCCTCGCCGGGGCTGCGCATGCAGCGCCGGCGCCGGACCAGGAAATGCCAGAGTATCAAGCGCAGAGCGTGAGCTTGCCGCCCCACGCCAGCTATCTCGATGAGCAAGGCGCGATCCGCATCGGCGGCGCCGAGCACGCGCAATTCGTGATCGACCGTTTCAATGCCCTGTTCGCCGGCAGCCATCCTGGCGTGCGCTTTTCCGGCCATGTCAAGGGCACTACCGCCACCATGCCGCTGCTGACTTACGGACGGATGCTGTACGGCCCGATGGGACGCAGCGCCAATGCGGCGGAGCTGGAAGCCTATGAAAAAGCGGTCGGCGCGGCGCCGCTGGAAATCCGCATCGCCCATACTTCCGACGATGCGCAGCAGGAAATGTCGTATTCGATCGGCATCTACGTCAACCGCGCCAATCCGATCGAACGCCTGAGCGCAAGCCAGGTGGCGCGCATCTTCACCAACGGCAACCCGGACGGCGACCTCTCCCACTGGGGCCAGCTGGGCGCCGGCGGCGCCTGGAAAGAACGCGCCATCCATCCTTTCGGCACGCCTGAATATACCGGCATGGGCACCTACATGCAGTCCGGGCCGCTGCAAGGACGGACCTTCACGCCGGCGTACGAACAATGGGGCAGCACCGAAACCATCCTGAAACGGCTGGAACAGGATCCGGCCGGCATCGCGTTTGCCGCCATCGGCCACGAAAACGCGGCGCTCAGGCAACTCGCCATCGTATCCGGCGATGGCCGCAGCGAGACACGCGGCAGCCGCCAGGAGGTGGCTGCCGGTGCCTACCCTTACGGCCGTTACGTGTATTTCTATTTGCGGCGCGAACCGGGACAAGCGCTTGACCCGGTCGCCAAGGAGTACCTGCGCCTGGTGCTGTCGCGCCAGGGCCAGGAAATCATCGCCAGCCAGGCCGGCGGCTATATTCCGCTGTCGGCGGCGGAAGTCCGCGCTGAATTGCAAAAAATCGAACTGGCGGGAAGCGACGGCATCAGCGTGTCGGGCCCGGCTGCACCTGGGCTGCTGCTGGCCGGCGCGGATGACGCAACCGATCTGTTCAAGCGCTTCAACGCCATGTTTGCCCGCACCCAGTCGCAAGCTAGCATCGGCATGGCGCTCAAGGGCTCGTCGACCGGCTTGCCGGCACTGACAGCCGGCGCCGCTTCCATGGTCATCGTCACGCATGAAGCAAGCGCCGCCGAACTCGCTGCGTTCCGGCAAGCGTGGGGTTATGCGCCGTTCCTGGTCCGTATCGGCTACGCCGGTTCCGGGCAAGCAGCACCCGCCGTCTACGTCAACCGGCGCAATTCCCTGCCCAGCCTGAGCATGCAGCAGCTGGCCCAGGTGTTTACCGCGGGTTCGGCAGCGGGCAATCTGAATTTCTGGTCGCAGCTGGGACTGAAGGACGGCTGGCAGCAACGCCGCATCCACTTGTACGGGCTGCGCGACGATGGCGGCAGCGCTACCGTCTTGCGTACCGCACACCTGGGAAAATATCCCTTCGCTGCGCACTACGAAGCGCTGGACACCGCGCAAGCCGTCTTGGCGGCAGTCGCCGACGATCCTTACGGGATTGCCTTGCTCGCGCCGACCAGCGACGCTCCGATCCCCGCGTCGCTGCGCATCTTGCCGCTGTCGCCGGCCGATGGCGCCGTCGCGGTCATGCCTTCTCCTGAAAACGTGGCGGCGGGAAAATATCCGCTCTCCGTGTACCTGCAGCTGTATTTGAACCGGCCGCCCGGCAAGGCCCTCGACGGACAGCTGGCGGATTACCTGAAGATGATATTGTCGCCGGCAGGGCAAAGCCTGCTGGCCGGCGCGGCAGGCGGTTACCTGCCGCTGTCTGCCGGCGATTTGACCAAGGAAAAGAAAAAACTCGACTAGGACAAAGCTACGGACAGGGAAGCGCTATCGGCAACGCAGATGCCGGCTCCTTTAGATCGGATCTGCCCGAAGGTGTTCCGGCCGGTGCAGGAAGACGGTGAGCGTATCCCGTTGCGGCGGCACGCCGATCTGCGACAGGATACGGCCGACGGCGCCGCGATGGTAGTTGCCGTGCGTGACCACATGGGCCAGCATCTCGCCGCGGGACATGCGGCCGGCCGAACCATCGACGAAGGTGAACTCGACCACCTCTGCAAGCTCGGCTTCCGATACCGTATCGGCATACGACAGCAGCCAGCGGTCGGTTTCGCGGACCGCTGCGCGCAGGTCGGCGAGTTCCGGCGTCGCGGTGGTATTGAGCGCCTTGTAATCGTGCGGCTTGCGCTCCAGGTTTGCTTCGAAAATCCGGTCCACGACGTAGACATGGTTCAAGATGCGCGCGGCGTCGTGTTTTTCCCGCTCGTGGGATTCCGGCGGCAACGCGGCCAGCGCCGAAAACAGGGTGTCGTTGGCCCAGGCTTTGTATTCAAACAGGGTGGTCAGCAGTTTTTGTGTATTCATGGCGTCTGGTTTTGCATCGGCAGGCTGGTCGGGATTTGCTGCAATCCAGCCATTCTATGCCAAGCGCGGAATCCGCACAGGTGAAGGCAAATCGACTCAAGACCCCGGGATGCCCTACAATCGCGCCATGAGTCATTTAGATATCCTATTGCCCTTCGGCCTGCCGCCGCCGGAACTGGCGCGCGATTTATTGCGCGATTTGAAATTGCCTGCCCTCGCCACCCTGATGACGCGCGCCAAGACCGCTCCGCGGCGCCAGCTGTTTGACGATTTTGCAAGAGCCCTGCCGCATGAGATGTGGCTGGCGTCGCAATTCCCCTTGCCCGGCTTCGGCCCGGCGGCAACCGCCGCCGACCACCAGAACAGCCCTGCGCTCGCCTGCGCCGCCATGCGCGCCATGGGGCTAAGCGTTGCAGAAGGCGCCTGGTTCATGCTGCATCCGGCCCATATCCATATCGCCCGCGACCACCTGGTGCTAACCGACATCCGCCAGGTCGGCTTGAGCGATGCGGAATCGCGCGAACTGTTCGACGCTGCGCTGCCGCTGTTCGGCGAAGCCGGCCGCGAGCTGGTCTACGGCGATGCCGGCACCTGGTTCCTGCGCGCCGACGACTGGCAAGGCTTGCTGTCGTCCACGCCGGACGCCACTTGCGGCCACAACATCGATATCTGGATGCCGAAAGGCAGCGGCGACCAGGCTTGGCGCAAATTGCAGAATGAAGTGCAGATGTTGTGGTTTGCCCATCCCTTGAACGAAGGCCGCGAAATGCAGGGACGGCAAACCGTCAATTCCCTGTGGCTATGGGGCGGCGCGGTCGCGCAGCCGTCGGCACCCAGCCAGCGCGAAGTATTCAACCTGCCGGACGGCTTCGCTGGCCTCGGCCAATACGCCAAGACGGCGCATGCCGGCGTCGGCGTGAGCGAGGTAATCGCGACCAGGCCCGAACACGGCCTGCTGACTTTGAGCCAGCTGATCCAGCCGGCCTTGACCGGCGAATGGTCGGACTGGCTGCAGCAGCTGCAAGCCCTGGAAAGCGCATGCTTCGCGCCTTTGCTGCAAGCCATGCAACAACGCCGGCTCGACAGCCTGTCCCTGGTCGTCACGGACAGCGGACACACGCTTGAATTGAGCACCACCCGGCTCTCTCTCAAGAAATTCTGGCTGAAGCCAACCCTTACCGGCTTATTGCCATCGCATTCACCATGACACGCATCACTACCCGCCCCTATTCTTTCCGCGACTCCGAACGCCTGCGCCAAAGCGGTGTCCATCCGGTCCTGGCCCGCGTGTATACAGCGCGCGGCCTGCTCGATGCCAAGGAGCTTGAAAGCGAACTGAATGCCCTTATTCCGCCATCGGGCTTGCTGCACATCGACGCCGCCGCCAGCTTCCTGGCCGACGCCATCGCCGCCAGGAAAAAAATGGTGATCGTCGCCGATTACGATTGCGACGGCGCCACCGCCTGCGCCGTCGGCTTGCGCGGCTTGCGCCTGCTGGGCGCCAACATCGACTTCATCGTGCCGAACCGGTTTGAGTACGGCTACGGCCTGACGCCGGAAATCGTCGAACTGACCGCGCGCGAAAAATCGCCCGACATCATCGTCACGGTCGACAACGGCATCGCCAGCATCGACGGCGTGGCCGAAGCCAACCGGCGCGGCATCGAAGTCGTGGTGACCGACCATCACTTGCCTGCGGATACGCTACCGGCGGCGCGTGTCATCGTCAATCCGAACCAGCCCGAATGCGGTTTTCCCAGCAAGAACCTGGCCGGGGTCGGCGTCATGTTCTATGTCTTGCTGGCCTTGCGCGCGGAACTGCGCCGGCGCGGCGTGTTCGACGCCCAGAGCCAGCCGAAGCTGGATGTGCTGCTCGACCTGGTGGCGCTAGGCACCGTGGCCGACGTGGTCAAACTCGACGCCAACAACCGCATCCTGGTGGCGCAAGGCCTCAAGCGCATGCGCGCCGGCCGCATGCATGCCGGCATCGCCGCCCTGTTCCGCGCCGCCGGCCGCGAAGCGCGGCGCGCCACGCCGTTCGATCTCGGTTTTGCGCTGGGCCCGCGCCTGAACGCCGCCGGCCGCCTGGCCGATATGGCGCTCGGCATCGAATGCCTGACCACCGACGACGAAGGCCGCGCCTGGGCCATCGCCCAGCAGCTCGACGCCATCAACCGCGAACGGCGCGATATCGAAGCCGGCATGCAGGACACCGCGCTGGCGCTGCTGGACGATTTCAAGCCGCAGGACAGCACTACCATCAGCGTGTTCGACGCTTCATGGCACCAGGGCGTGATCGGCATTGTCGCCTCGCGCCTGAAGGACAAGTTTTATCGCCCGACCATTACTTTCGCGCCGGGCGGCGAAGGCTTGATCAAAGGATCGGGCCGCTCGATTCCCGGTTTCCATTTGCGCGACGCGCTGGACCTGGTTTCCAAGCACGCCCCCAGCCTAATCCAGAAATTCGGCGGCCACGCGATGGCAGCCGGCTTGACCATCCGCGCCGACGCCTTCGACGCTTTCGCCGCAGCCTTTGAAAAAGTCGGACGCGAATGGCTGGGACAAAGCCAGCTGGAGCGCGTGATTGAAACCGACGGACCGCTGGAAGATGCCTACTACACCACCCAATTCATTGAACTGATGGACGGCCAGGTGTGGGGGCAAGGTTTTGCACCGCCGCTGTTTTGCGACGAATTCAGGGTGGTCAGCCAGCGCATCCTGAAAGAGAAACACCTGAAGCTGCTGCTGGAGCGCAACGGCACCCGCTACGACGCGATCTGGTTCGGACATACCGATGAACTGGGCAGCAAGGCCAAGGTAGCGTTCCGGCTGGACGCCAATGAATACAACGGCGTGACCAAGGTACAGCTAATGGTGGAGCACGCAGAACCGACGTAATTCCCGAACGCCGAATGCAATACCCCGCGGCCCATCAATTAGGGTCAGAGTCGAATTGTTTCGCTAATTAGGGTCAGAGTCGAATTAATTGGGCAAACAATAATTCGACTCTGACCCTAATTGCTGAACTGGCGTTGCTGGCTTGGGGGGAAGTTTTCGAATTTGCTCCATACTCGGCGCAGCTGGCGGGTTGAGTTGAAACCTGCTTGCTGGGCTACCTGTTCCATGTCGAGCTTGGATTGCGTGAGCAGCTCGCGCACCAGGGCTACCCGGATGCGCTGGATGTAGTCGACCAGGCTGCTGCCGGTGTGTTCCCTGAACAGGCGCGTCAGATGGCGTTCGCTGGTGCAGGCGATTGCCGCCAGCTGTTCCAGGTCCCAGTCATGGGCCGGATTGCCGATCACGGCGTCTTGCACCCGGTGTATCGCCGGATGCAGGTGGTTGCGGCAAGCCTGCCATGGCGACAGCTGCGGATCGCTGCCGGCGCGCCGCATGTAGATCACCAGCGAGCGGGCAATCGACGCGCTGCGGGCATGGCCGGCGATTTGCGCGACTACGTGCAAGGCCAGGTCGATGCCGGTGGTGACGCCGGCGCTGGTGTAGACATTGCGGTCTTCGACAAAGATGCGGTTTTCCAATACATGCGCTCGCGGCGCAATACGCCGCAAGTCGTCGCAATGGCTGTGGTGCGTGGTGCACTGGCGGCCATCGAGCAGGCCGGCATAGCCCGCCAGCAAAGCGCCGGTGCAGCTGCACAGCAGGCGATGGGAATCCTGCCAGTGCGTGCGCAGCCAGGCTACGGCGCGCTGGTCGTTGGCGCTGGTGAAATCGTCGTCGCTGCCTACGCAGCCGTGCAGCATCAGCATAGCGTTGGCCGGCAGGCTGTCCGGCAAGTCGCTGAAACCGGTCAGGCCAAGGCCAAGCGAAATGTTGATGGTGCTGGCCGCACTGACGTAGCGCAGGTCGAAAAAATCCGCGCGGCCTTCCCGTTCCGCAATCCGGTTGGCATAACGCAGCACCTCCGCCGGACCCATCAGGTCAAGCGTCATGGTAGCGTCGCGCAGCAGGAAATAGACCGGGACGGTGGTTTCTCCAGCGCGCGCGTGGTCGGCTATTGCAGCCATCGATACTCCATCTGTTTGGCAGTGGCGGCGGCCAGTTCGGGTCCTGCCAATCGCTCGACCAGGTGCAGGCTCATGTCGATGCCTGCCGAAATGCCGCCGGAAGTCACCACTTTACCGCAATCGACCCAGGCTACGTTGCGCTTGACCGTGAGCGCCGGAAAACTTGCCTGCAAGTCATCCTGGTCTTCCCAGTGCGTGGTCACATCCAGGCCGTCCAGCAAACCGGCCTTGGCCAGCAGGAATGCGCCGGTGCAGACCGATGCCGTAATCACCGTGCCGGGATGCTGAGCTGCAATCCAGCGGATTACCGCGTCGTCATTGAGGATCGCCGACACGTCGCCGCCCGGCACGATAAGCACGTCGAGGTCGGCGGACGGCGTCAGCACGCAATCCGGCAACACCTTTATGCCGCCTCTCGCCCGCACCGGCCGCATCGCCGGCGCTACCAGGAAACATTGAAACAGGTTTGCCGCCGCGCCATTGCGGGCGGTTCGCCCGTGGACCCGCGCGGCGGTAGAAAATACTTCATAGGGGCCGGAAAAATCCAGGATTTCCACATCGTCAAACACCAGTATCCCTACGCTCAGCATGCTGCAGCCTCATCTGACATCCTGGCAGTCCGGGATCGGAGCGCCATCGTTGAGGACCATGTTAAGCGTCGGCCAGGCATTGCGAAATGCTGCGGGTAGACATATAGCGGACAAAAAAGGACATGCCGGGAATATCTCAGCGCACCGGCAAGAACTGCAGGAAACTGCCGCCCACCAGGTTCTGCATGTAGCTGATGCCGGCGCGCTTGTATTTCTCGGTCGTCATCTCGGCCAGCAAATCGATGCGGCCGATGATCTTGCCGAACTCCCGTTCAAAACTGATGTTGCGCTCGCTGTCGCTGATGTCGTTGGACAGCAGCAAAGGCTGGCCGGCGGCATTTTTCCGGCTGTTGAGTATCCACGATGCGATTTCCATGTTGCGGGCGGCGTTGTACAGGTATTGGGCGTCGAAGCCGTCGATCAGGTAGAACCTGGTTTTGCCGCCGTGGGCCACGATGATCATGTCGGCCGCGCCGTAGATAAAGGCAGCGGCCCGGTCGCCGCTGAAGTCAGGCGCCAGCGCCAGCGACAACGCCTGGACGTCATGCTTGCCTTGCAGCTCGGGCCACGGCTGGCGCGTTTCGATGGCGTCGCGCACGCGCTTGATCGCCAGCTCGCGGCTGGCGGCGGTCTTTTTCCATTCGGCGGGATTGCGCCGGTACAATTTATCCAGCAGGCGGTACAGGCTGTCGAGATTGTCGCGCATGCCGAGAGTAGCGAAACGGTTGACATCGGACTGCGCCAGTTCGCTGCCGCTGGTGGAGGAGCCCTGCACTTCGCCGTGCGGAGCCGGGGTCGGCGCCAGCAGGCCGCAAGCGCTGAGCGCCAGGCACAGCAAGGCCATCGGCAGATACGATGGCAAAACAACATCGCAGCGATGGATTCTTGCCTTAATCGACATGGGCGGCTGGGTCGGGCTGGTAAACTATCAAGCGTGCAATCCATTCTAAGCGGTTGCAGCTTCGATATCCGGCTTCTTGCAATGGTTCACATTTGTGCATATTTGCTGCAAAACAGCCGTCAATCAGGGACAAAACGCAAACTGCAGCGCCATCTGCCATGCTGCTGGCGTATAATTTAGGGTTTGATTGCAAAAGAGCCGAAAATGGAAGCCGAACGCTTAAATTCCCTACAAAACCTGCTTGCGGACCTGACCAGCCGCGAAGCCGAACTACGGAGGTATCTTTGACTTCGATACGAAGTTAGAGAAACTCGACCAGGTCAACGGCGAACTGGAAGATCCGGAAGTCTGGAACGACCAGAAGCGCGCCCAGGACCTGGGCAAGGAAAAGAAATCGCTGGAAGCCATCGTGCTGACGCTGACCAAGATCGAAGCCGACCTGCGCGACACCACCGATCTGTTCCAGATGGCGCGCGAAGAGCAGGATGAAGAAACCATAGAGGCGGTCGAAGCCGATACGGAAGGCCTGCGCAAGCTGGTCGAAGGCATGGAATTCCGCCGCATGTTCAGCAATCCGATGGATCCCAACAACTGCTTCATCGACATCCAGGCCGGCGCCGGCGGCACCGAGGCGCAGGACTGGGCATCGATGCTGCTGCGTCAGTACCTGCGTTATTGCGAACGCAAGGGTTTCAAGGTCGAGATCCTGGAACAGTCCGACGGTGAAATCGCCGGCATCAAGACCGCTACGCTGAAAGTCGAAGGCGAATACGCCTACGGTTTCCTGCGCACTGAAACCGGCGTGCACCGCCTGGTGCGCAAGTCGCCTTTCGACTCTGCCAACGGCCGCCACACCTCGTTCTCCAGCTTGTTCGTGTACCCGGAAGTGGATGATTCGATCGATATCGACGTCAACCCGGCCGACGTCCGCGTCGACACCTACCGCGCCTCCGGCGCCGGCGGCCAGCACATCAACAAGACCGACTCCGCGGTGCGCCTGACGCATATGCCGTCCGGCATTGTGGTGCAATGCCAGAACGACCGCAGCCAGCACCGTAACCGCGCCGAAGCGTGGGACATGCTGAAAGCCAAGCTGTACGAACTGGAACTGCGCAAGCGCATGAGCGAACAGCAGAAACTGGAAGACTCCAAGACCGACGTCGGCTGGGGCC
Organism: Collimonas sp. OK412; assembly: GCF_900112135.1. GTDB lineage: Bacteria > Pseudomonadota > Gammaproteobacteria > Burkholderiales > Burkholderiaceae_D > Collimonas > Collimonas rhizosphaerae. The sequence goes on along the minus strand of NZ_FOLC01000013.1, from coordinate 66,424 downwards.
ACCAGATCCGCTCTTATGTGCTGGACCAGTCGCGCATCAAGGACCTGCGCACCAACTTCGAGAGCGGCAACACCAAGGCCATCCTCGACGGCGACCTTGACGATTTCATCGCCGCTTCGCTCAAGCAAGGCGTATAAACTGCAAATCCGGTTGCAAACCATGCCGCGGGCAGCGTCCGCGGCATTGCCTTCCCCGCCGCTACACAGACAGACGTTTCACCGCATCATTTGAAAAGACACTGACATGACGACAGACACTCAGCAGCAACCTGTCCCGCAAGACGAAAACAAGATCATTGCGGAACGCCGCAGCAAGCTCGGCGCCCTGCGCGCGCAAGGCGTGGCCTTTCCTAACGACTTCCGGCCAACGCATAAGGCAGCCGCGATCCAGGCCGAATACGCGGCGCAGGAAAACGAAACGCTGGACGCTGCTGCAGTCAAGGTCGTGGTCGCCGGCCGCATGATGCTGAAACGCGTGATGGGCAAGGCTTCCTTCGCCACCCTGCAGGACGCGTCCGGCAGCAAGGCCGACGGCCGCATCCAGCTGTTCATCACCAAGGAAAACATCGGCGAAGCGGAATACGACAGCTTCAAGCACTACGACCTGGGCGACATCCTCGGCGCCGAAGGCACGCTGTTCAAGACCAAGACCGGCGAGCTGTCGATCAAGGTCACCACCCTGCGCCTGCTGACCAAATCGCTGCGCCCGCTGCCGGACAAGTTCCACGGCCTGGCCGACCAGGAAACCAAGTACCGCCAGCGCTACGTCGACCTGATCATCAACGAAGATACGCGCCGCACTTTCAAGGTGCGCACCGCGGCGATGTCGTCGATCCGCCGCTTCATGGAAAAGAACGACTTCATGGAAGTCGAAACGCCGATGCTGCACGCCATCCCCGGCGGCGCCGCGGCCAAGCCTTTCATCACCCACCACAATGCGCTGGACATGCAGATGTTCCTGCGCATCGCGCCTGAGCTGTACCTGAAGCGCCTGGTGGTCGGCGGTTTCGAACGCGTGTTCGAAGTCAACCGCAACTTCCGCAATGAAGGCGTATCGCCGCGCCACAATCCAGAATTCACGATGATGGAATTCTATGCGGCTTATGTCGATTACCAATGGCTGATGAACTTCACCGAGCAGGTGATCCGCCAGGCCGCGATCGACGCCCACGGCACCGCCACCCTGACCTACCAGGGCCGCGAGCTGGACCTGAGCAAGCCGTTCCAGCGCCTGACCATCGTCGGCGCCATCAACAAATACGCGCCGCAATACCAGGACGCGCAGCTGCAGGATGCCGAATTCATCAAGGCCGAGCTGAAAAAATTCGGCGTCAAGCCGCACGCCCACGCCGGCCTCGGCGCGCTGCAGCTGGCGCTGTTTGAAGAAACCGCCGAAGGGCAGCTGTGGGATCCGACCTACATCGTCGACTATCCGGTCGAAGTGTCGCCGCTGGCGCGCGCCTCCGATACCGTGCCCGGCATCACCGAACGTTTCGAACTGTTCGTCACCGGCCGCGAAATCGCCAACGGCTTCTCCGAGCTGAACGATTCGGAAGACCAGGCCGCGCGCTTCCAGGCGCAGGTTGCAGCCAAGGACGCCGGCGACGAAGAAGCCATGTACTTCGACGCCGACTACATCCGCGCGCTGGAATACGGCATGCCTCCGACCGGCGGCTGCGGCATCGGCATCGACCGCCTGATGATGCTGATCACCGACTCGCCCAACATCCGCGACGTCCTCCTGTTCCCGCACCTGCGCCGCGAAGACTAAATCATCAACATGCTCAGTCAAATGGGGTCAGAGTTTTTTTACGACAGTCTCATCGTCGTAAAAAAACTCTGACCCCATTTGACGTACCACGGAATACAAATCTATGCAGTCGCCAGGATTAATTCGACTCTGACCCTAATTATTCGCAGTCGCGAGAATTAATTCGACTCTGACCCTAATTATTCTAATTATTGGCCTGTTTTGCAGTTTTTCCGGGTAGCGCTTAAACTCGTTACATAAGGATACATCTGACACATTATCAACATAGCGTTCGTTATCTGAACCTTTGATAATTACATTAGTCAACAAACAAAAATTCCTGGAGGTAATAATGGACAGCCCGAAACCAAACAACCGCATTCACCCTTTGGTTGCTGCTGCTGCGGTAGCAGTTACCTTGGCCAGCCTGGTAGGCGTAGCCGCCATGACCGGCCTGTTTCCTAGCTCGAACTCGACGCCGGCGCCGGTAGCGGCCATGTCGGCGGCGCCTGGGGACTATAACAGCCAGCAGCCTGGCGCCCTGCCGCAGGCAAACGGTGCGCCGGCGGGCCAGAACGGTTATTACCAGCAACAGCAGCAACCGGTCCAGGCTCAGCAGCAACAACAGCCGCGCTCGGCGCCGCGCCCGGAATATGCACAGGCTCCGCGCCAGTCGGAACCAGCGCCGCAGCCATCCGTCTGCCACAGCTGCGGCCGGGTTGAATCGATACAAGCGATCCAGCATGCAGTCCCGCCTAGCGGCCTGGGGATTGCCGCCGGCGCAGTGCTGGGCGGCGTGCTCGGCCATCAGGTCGGCCATGGCAACGGTAATACCCTGGCGACTGTAGCAGGCGCTGTCGGCGGCGGTTTTGCCGGCAATGAAGTGGAAAAACGTACCCGCACCAACACCACCTACCAGGTCGTGGTGCGCATGGATGACGGCAAGGTGCGCACCTTCCCGCAATCCAGCCAGGGATGGCGTGTCGGCGATCCGGTGCAGGTCGTCAACGGCCACCTGGAAGGCCGCGGCTGATACCGGTTCGGTCAATAAAAAACCCGCTGTCGCTACGATTGTAGCCACAGCGGGTTTTTTATTGCGCCGGCGCTTCTTAAGTCTCTTAGCGGGCTTCTTCTATCCAGGCTGCCTGTATCGCTTCCAGGATTTTTTCGCCGGAGCGGTTTGGCTCGTCGTCGAAGCCGTCCAGCTCCAGCACCCACTTGTGCAGGTCGGTAAAGCGGATCTTTTCTGGATCGGTATCCGGGAATTTGTCGTACAGGGCTTCGGCAACGCGCAATGTATCAGTCCATTTCATGGTGTCGGTCATGGTGCTGGTCCTCTGGCTTAGTGGTTTTCGCTGGCGTGGTTGATCGTGTACTTCGGAATCTCGACCACCAGGTCTTCCTCGCCGAGGATGGCCTGGCACGACAGGCGCGAGGTTGCTTCCAGGCCCCAGGCCATGTCCAGCAAATCCTCTTCCTTGTCATCCAGCTCGCCCAGCGACGCAAAACCTTCGCGCACCACTACGTGGCAGGTGGTGCAGGCGCAGGATTTCTCGCAAGCGTGTTCGATCTCGATATCGTTCGCGAGCAAGGCGTCGCACACGGATTGGCCCCGCGGGGCTTCGATCACGACGCCTTCGGGACAGTAAGTAGGATGGGGCAATACGACGATTTGGGGCACTTGGTTTACCTCGGGAATAGGTTGAGTCTTTATGAATTTGTACGGTTTTCTATGACACCTGGTCCAGCGTCTTGCCGGTCAGCGCATCATGTACGCTGCGGTCCATGCGGCGTGCGGCGAATTCTTCGGTGCCGTGCGCCAGTGCATCGACCGCGGCCTTGATCGCCAGGTGATCCGTGCCCTGCGCCTGCCCGCGCACGGCATCGATCAAGGCGGCTATGTCGGCCCGTTCCTGCTCCGACAGCAAGGCAGCGTCGGCTGCCAAGGCCGATTCGGTAGCCAGCACGATACGCTCGGCTTCCACCTGCTCTTCTTTCAGTGCGCGCGCCTGCATGTCGACGTCGGCCGAAGCGAACGATTCCTGCAGCATCCTGGCGATGTCGTCATCCGCCAGGCCGTAAGAAGGCTTGACGCTGATCGACGCTTCCACGCCGGAGCGCAGTTCGCGCGCCGAAACCGACAGCAAACCGTCGGCATCGACCTGGTAGGTCACCCGTATCCGTGCCGCGCCGGCCGCCATCGGCGGAATGCCGCGCAGCTCGAACTTCGCCAGCGAACGGCAATCGCTGACCAGTTCACGCTCGCCTTGCAGGACCTGGATCGCCATCGCGGTCTGGCCATCCTTGAAGGTGGTGAATTCCTGCGCACGCGCGCAAGGGATGGTCGAGTTACGCGGAATCACCTTCTCCACCAGGCCGCCCATGGTTTCTATGCCCAGCGACAGCGGGATCACGTCCAGCAGCAGCCAGTCGTCGCCCGGGGCGCGGTTGCCGGCCAGCAGGTTGGCCTGGATCGCGGCGCCCAGCGCCACTACCTTGTCGGGATCGATATTCGCCAGCGGCGTTGTTTCGAAGTAAGCGCCGACCGCCTTGCGGATGCTCGGCATGCGGGTGGCGCCGCCGACCAGCACCACGCCGTCGACATCATCCACGGTCAGTTCGGCATCGCGCAGCGCCTTGCGCGTCGGCGTCAGGGTCTTCGCCACCAGGTGCTGGGTGATCTCGTCAAAGATCGCCGACGTCAGTTGCAGATGCACTTGTTCGCCCGAATTCAGAGCAGCATCGATGCTGACTTCGGTTTTGGTGGAAAGCAGTTCCTTGGCTTCACGCGCCTTGACCATCAGCACTCGCGTATCCTCGTCGGACAGCGGCGCCAGTCCTGCCTGCTGGCTGATCCAGCAAAATATCCTGTGGTCGAAATCGTCGCCGCCCAGCGCCGAATCGCCGCCGGTGGCCAGCACTTCGAACACGCCCTTGGTCAGCTTCAGGATCGAGATGTCGAAGGTGCCGCCGCCCAGGTCGTAGACCACGTACACGCCTTCCGAAGCGTTATCCAGGCCGTAGGCGATCGCTGCCGCGGTAGGTTCGTTGAGCAGGCGCAGTACATTCAGGCCGGCCAGCTTGGCCGCATCCTTGGTCGCCTGGCGCTGCGCGTCGTCGAAATAGGCAGGCACGGTAATCACGGCGCCGACCAGGTCGTCGCCCAAGGCGTCTTCCGCCTGCTGGCGCAGAGTCGCCAGGATTTCGGCGGAGATTTCGACCGGGCTCTTGACCCCGGCCGCCGTCTTCAACTGCACCATGCCCGGCACATCGAGGAAATCGTAAGGCAGGTTTTCGGCGTAGGCGATATCTTTCAGGCCGCGCCCCATGAAACGCTTGACCGACAGGATGGTGTTCTTCGGATCGGTGGTCTGCGCAGCCTGCGCCTTGTAGCCGATATGCGCATTGCCGTTCGGCAGGTAGCGCACGATGGACGGCAGCAAAGGCCGCCCCGCTTCATCGTTGAGCACCTCGGGAATGCTGTTGCGCACCGTGGCGACCAGTGAATTGGTGGTGCCCAGGTCTATCCCCACCGCCAGCCGATGCTGGTGCGGTGCGGTCGACATGCCCGGTTCGGAAATTTGTAAAAGTGCCATAGGGTGTTTTCTTCTATTACTTTATTGTGGCAAAGCGATGCGGATACCGAGCGCGATAAACGCAGAACCCGCCAGCCGGTTCATGGTAGTGGCGGCCGATTTCTTGCGCTGGAAAAACGCGCCGACCATGCCGGAAAACAGGGCGACCACGCTAAAGATGGCCAGCGCCTGCAAGATGAAGATAGCCGCCAGCAGCAGCATCTGCGCCGGGATATGGCCCGCGCCGGCGTTGACGAACTGCGGCAGGAAGGCGATGAAAAACAGCGTCACCTTCGGATTCAAAATATTGGCGATCACGCTTTGCCAGTAGATGCGCGACAGCTTCATCGGCTCGGCAGCCCCCTGCAGCTGGATCGCCGAATGCGAACGCAAGGTGCGCACGCCGATGTAAACCAGATAGGCCGCACCGGCATAACGCAACAAGGAATACGCCAGCGGCGACGCCTTGATCAGCGCAGCGAAACCCAGCACCGCCAGCATGGTATGGAAAATCAGGCCGGAACTGAAACCCGCCGCGGCGACCAGGCCGGCCTTGCGGCCCTGGGTGATGCCGCGCGTCAGCACGTAGATATTGTCCGGCCCCGGCGCCAGGGTCAGCGTCATTGCGGCGATCAGGAATAACCAGATTTCAGGCATGCTCGTACTCGACTAATGATATTGAACTTACAGCGTTGATCTTACGATTCGAGAACGGCGAACGCATTGCCGATCTCTTCCCCAAATTTTTCCAGGAACATCAGCTGCCGCACGTATTGCGCAGCCTGCTGGAAATCCTGCGCATCCAGTAAAGCGCCTATGCGCTGCAGGTCGGCCTTGCGCGCCGCGCGCAGTTCAAGGTCCAGCTGCTCCAGCGCCGCCAGGTCCTTGCCGGCGCGCGCGTCGTCCAGCGTTTCGCGCCATTCCATCTGCTGCATCAGGAACGCCGCCGGCATCGCCGTATTCGACTCCGCCTGCAGCTCGACGCCGTTCAGCTCGCACAGGTAGGCGGCGCGCTTGAACGGGCTTTTCAGGGTCTGGTAAGCCTCGTTGGCGCGCGTGGTCCATTGCATCGCCACCCGCTTCTCGGCGCCGCTGGCGCTGGCAAAACGGTCGGGGTGCGTCTGGTTCTGCACCTCGTGATAGGCGCGGTCCAGCGCCGCGCTATCCAGCGTGAAGCGTTGCGGCAAATGGAATAGTTCAAAGTGATTTTGCATGGCTCTTAAAACAAAAGCCTGTTGGAGTGCAACAGGCTTGGTCATCCATCTGGTCCAATGTGATGCGGATCAAGCAGGCAGGTCCAGCGTCAGATCCGGAAACTTTCGCCGCAACCGCACTCATCCTTGACGTTCGGGTTGTAGAACTTGAAGCCTTCGTTCAAACCCTCGCGCGCAAAATCGAGCTCGGTGCCGTCGATGTACGGCAAGCTCTTGGGATCGACAAACACCTGGATCCCGTGCGATTCGAACACTGCATCTTCGTCAGTCTTCTCATCCACGTATTCCAGCTTGTAAGCCAGCCCCGAGCAACCGGTAGTGCGCACGCCAAAGCGCAGGCCGATGCCTTTGCCGCGCCGTTCGATATAGCGGTTGATGTGCTTGGCCGCTTTTTCCGTAAGTGTGATTGCCATATGCCGTCGATCTCTTTTCGCTAGATTGGCTTTTACGCTGCCTGCTTTTGCTCGCCGTGCTTGGCTTTGTAATCCTCAACCGCAGCCTTGATCGCATCTTCAGCCAGGATCGAGCAGTGGATCTTGACCGGCGGCAGCGCCAGTTCTTCGGCGATCTGGGTATTCTTGATCGACATCGCCTGGTCCAGCGTCTTGCCCTTGACCCATTCGGTCACCAGCGACGACGAAGCGATCGCTGAACCGCAACCGTAGGTCTTGAACTTGGCGTCCTGGATGATGCCGTCGGCGCCGACCTTGATCTGCAACTTCATGACGTCGCCGCATGCAGGCGCGCCGACCATGCCGGTGCCTACGGTTTCGTCGCCTTTTTCAAAAGCGCCGACGTTGCGTGGGTTTTCGTAATGGTCCAAAACTTTTGCTGAATAAGACATTTTGCTACTCCTTGTTTGAGCCGCGGCGGTAACCTCTCACCGGCCGCAGAGGAATCAGTTGAGGACAGAGTAATTCGCCACGCTGCGGTGGCTCTTAAACTCTGTCCCCAATTAGTTACTAATGTGCCGCCCATTGGATCGTACTGATATCGATCCCGTCCTTATACATATCCCACAGCGGCGACAGCTCGCGCAGTTTCGCAACTTTGGCCTTGATCAGTTCAATCGTGAAATCGATGTCTTCTTCGGTCGTGAAACGGCCGATGGTGAAACGGATCGAGCTATGCGCCAGCTCGTCGCTGCGGCCCAGCGCGCGCAGCACATACGAAGGCTCCAGGCTGGCCGAAGTACAGGCCGAGCCGGACGACACGGCGATGTCCTTGATCGCCATGATCAGCGATTCGCCTTCAACGTAGTTGAAGCTGACGTTGAGGTTATGCGGCACGCGGTGCGCCATGTCGCCGTTGACATACACTTCTTCGATCGTTTGCAGGCCGTTCGCCAGGCGGTCGCGCAGTGCCTTGATGCGGACGATTTCTTCATCCATTTCTTCACGGGCGATTTCAAAAGCCGCGCCCATGCCGACGATCTGGTGGGTAGGCAAGGTGCCCGAACGCAGGCCGCGCTCATGGCCGCCGCCGTGCATCTGCGCTTCCAGCCGCACGCGCGGTTTGCGCCGCACGTACAGGGCGCCGATGCCCTTCGGACCGTAAGTCTTGTGGGCAGTGAAAGTCATCAGGTCGACCTTCCATTTTTCCAGGTCGATGGCGACCTTGCCGGTGGCTTGCGCCGCGTCGCAATGGAAAATGATGCCCTTCTGGCGGCACAGTTCGCCGATTTCCTCGATGGGCTGGATCACGCCGATTTCATTGTTGACCAGCATCACCGAAACCAGGATGGTGTCGGGACGGATCGCGGCTTCCAGCTGTTCCAGCGTGATCAGGCCATTGTCTTGCGGCTGCAGGTAAGTCGCTTCGAAACCTTGGCGCTCCAGTTCGCGCACCACGTCCAGCACGGCTTTGTGCTCGGTCTTGACGGTGATGATGTGCTTGCCCTTGGTCTTGTAGAAATTGGCTGCGCCCTTGATCGCCAGGTTGTTGCCTTCGGTGGCGCCGGAAGTCCAGATGATCTCGCGCGAATCGGCGTTGACCAGCTTGGCGACCTGCTCGCGCGCATCTTCCACGGCTTTTTCAGCGGACCAGCCGTACATGTGGCTGCGCGAAGCCGGATTGCCGAACTGCTCGCGCAAATAAGGGATCATCTTGTCGGCCACGCGCGGATCGATAGGCGTGGTTGCCGAATAGTCCATGTAAATCGGGAAGTGAGGCGCCTTCAATGTGTCTATCAGGCTTTTTTCCAAGGGTGCGTTCATACTTTTTCTAGCTCCAATCAAGCGACCAGGTGGGACCTATGCATCACCACCACATTTTGTTCCAGGGTCTTCCTCTGCTGCGCCTGCTGCTGCGCATGTTGCTGATCCACCAAATCCTTCAGCGACACCGAATCCAGGTATTCGACCATCTTGGCGTTCAAGGTCGACCACAGGTCGTGTGTCATGCAACGGCTGCCGCCCTCATGGTCCGGGCTGTGGCAGTTTTCCTTGCCGCCGCACTGGGTCGCATCCAGCGGTTCGTCGACCGCGATGATGATGTCCGCCACCGTGACGTCTTCGGCCTTGCGCGCCAGGTTGTATCCGCCGCCTGGCCCGCGCACGGATTCAACGATCTGGTGACGACGCAATTTACCGAACAATTGTTCCAGATATGACAGGGAAATCTCTTGACGCTCGCTAATTGCGGACAAAGTTACCGGACCTTTGCCTTGGCGCAATGCCAAATCGATCATCGCAGTTACCGCAAACCGGCCTTTTGTAGTCAGACGCATGTAATCTCCGCTCTTGAACCTATCTATCCGTGTATCCCGAATGCTGGATTACGCAGTGTTGTGACAGTATACCAAACTTGAGTGAATCCGTCAGGTATTGCCCGATTCCTGGAATCCCGCGCCGGACATGGCTTTGAAGCCGATTGTCATATATACAATTACAACATTTAAGGACATCTTGAGAGCACTCGATTCGACCCAGGAAATTGCCATATAGATACAAGTTGTCGCGAAGAGAATAGTGTCAAATGCAAAAATATATTCAAGGAAGCGGCGCTTAAACCTATAATACCGACCCTCCCGCACAGTCCTCTTTTTGAGCAGCACTCAGTATGGCCATCCGCAAATCCAAGACACCGCAATCCCCGACGCAGAGAGCTGACCAGAAACGCGTCGACATCCTGAAGTCCGCAGGAAAGTGCTTCCGCAAGACCGGTTTCCACCAGACCTCGATGCAGGAAATCTGCACCGAAGTCGGCCTCGGGCCGGGCGCGGTGTACCGCTATTTCACCAGCAAGGATGCGATCATTGCGGCCATGGCCGAGGATGAAAGGCGCCAGGCGCGCACTTTGTTGTCGGAATTTCACGATACCGAAGACCTGCCGCAAGCGCTGTCCGCCATCACCCGCGCCTTCGCCCGTCGCTACGCCGCGATCAGCGACGCCGGCCTGATGACTGAAATCTATGCCGAAGGCTTGCGCAACAAGCGCGTGGGCGCGGTGATCAAGACCGCGGAAACGGAATGGGTGGACGGCCTGGCCGACATGCTGCGCACCGCCCAGGAACGCGGCCAGATCGACCAGGCACTGGATGCCCATGCAGCGGCGCTGCTGCTGACCGCCATGTGGGACGGCATCGTGATTCGCCAGGCTTACACGCCGGAATTGCCGGAAGCAATGCTGGCGCTGTTTGACGACATGCTCAAGCGCTGGCTGGCAAGCGCCAGCGTCAGCGCCGCGCCGGCCGGCGGCAAACGGACCAAACCGGCGCCGGCGCCGAAAGCCGCGGCGCCTGTCGCCGAACCGCAGCTGGATCTGAGCCCGGCCCCTGTCGCCGAAAAACCGCTGACCCAGGCCGAAATCGACCTGCGGCAAATGAGCCTGATCTAAGCGCGACGCAACAGCTGCATCGGCCCAAACAATGCCTGCATGCCGGCGTTGCCGATAAAACTCAGGTTGTAAGGATGCTCGGCGACTGCTTTCGGAAACCGCACAGTCACCGGATAGGCATTCAGCTGCTCCGCGATTTTTCCCCACAACACCAGCGTCGGCAAGCCCGCGCCGCGCTTCTCCGCGGCATCCGCCAGCCCCTGCAACACCGCCTGCATGAACGGTTGCCAGGCCTTGGCATCCTTGACCGGCGGCACATCCGGACGGAACACCAGCGAAGCGTTCAGCAACAAGAAGCCATGCTTCACCATGTTCGCCTGCAGATCTGCCAGCAGCTGGATCGCCTGCGAACCGTCCTGCTGGGCCAGCAACGCCACGCCAGACATCGCATCGCCGGTCGTGTTTTCCAGCGCCAGCTGGCCATCGGCCACCAGCAGCATCTTCATGAAATTGCGCAAGGAAGTCGCGCGATTGACCTGCTTCGACAAACCCTTCTCCGACCACAAGGAACCAACCGCGCCGTCCATGAAACACACGCCGGTGGCGCTCGCCGCGCGCGGATAAGGCCCCTCGCCCACCAGCACATAACGCACCGCTTCCAGCGGCTGGGTGAAGGCCGCGAACATGCGGCCCTCGGTAGGAAGGTAGTCGGCTTCGGCCAGGTCCTTCAGATAGGCCGGATTGGCCTGGATCACGGCACGCAAGCCGTGTTCCAGGATGACGAGCCAGGAAGCATGCACGCCGCTCAAGGCGGAACGGATTGAGGCAGGAAGAAAATCAGTCATATATCATCAAAAAAAACAGCATCAAAAACAGGATGGATCAAACACAGGCCGTAAAAAATCCTGCGGCTACAAAACGATATTGTCCGCCCCCGGCGCGCCGAACAGCTGCTGCTTCAGCACATGCAGCTGGTCGCGCACCTGCGCGGCTTTCTCGAACTCCAGGTTCTTGGCGTGGTCGACCATCTGCTTCTCCAGGCGCTTGATTTCCTTGCTCACCTGCTTCTCGCTCATCGCCTCGTATTTGGCCTGGTCCTGCGCCGCATGCAGCTCTTCGCGCGCTTCCTGCGGGCTGTAGACGCCGTCGATCAATTCCTTGATCTGCTTGCTGATGCCGATCGGCGTGATGCCGTTGGCGGTATTGAAGGCGATCTGCTTGTTGCGGCGGCGTTCGGTTTCGTCGATCGCGCGGCGCATCGAATCGGTCATGCGGTCCGCATACAGGATCGCGGTGCCGTTCAGGTTACGCGCGGCGCGGCCTATGGTCTGGATCAGGCTGCGCTCGGAACGCAGGAAGCCTTCCTTGTCCGCATCGAGGATCGCCACCAGCGACACTTCCGGGATATCCAGGCCCTCGCGCAGCAAGTTGATGCCGACCAGCACGTCGAACGTGCCCAGGCGCAGGTCGCGGATGATTTCCACGCGCTCGACGGTTTCGATATCGCTATGCAGGTAGCGCACCTTGATGCCGTTATCGCTCAGGAATTCCGTCAGCTGCTCGGCCATGCGCTTGGTCAGCGTCGTGACCAGCACCCGTTCATTCTTCTTGATGCGGGCATTGGCCTCGTTCATCAGGTCGTCGACCTGGCTCAGGGCCGGCCGCACTTCGATCGCGGGATCGATCAGGCCGGTCGGCCGCACCACCTGCTCCACCACCTGGTCGGCATGCTGGTTTTCATAATCGGCCGGCGTCGCCGAGACAAAAATCGTCTGCCGCATCTTGCCTTCGAACTCGTCGAAGCGCAGCGGCCGGTTATCCAGCGCCGACGGCAGCCGGAAGCCGTAATCCACCAGGTTGGTCTTGCGCGAGCGGTCGCCGTTGTACATGGCGTTCAACTGGCCGATCAGCACGTGCGATTCGTCCAGGAACATCAGCGCATCCTGCGGCAGGTAATCGACCAGGGTCGGCGGCGGTTCGCCCGGCAAGGCGCCGCTCAGGTGGCGCGAATAGTTTTCGATGCCCTTGGTGAAGCCGATTTCCTGCATCATTTCCAGGTCGAAACGGGTGCGCTGTTCTATGCGCTGCTCTTCGATCAGTTTATTTTCCTTACGGAAAAATTCGAGCCGGTCGCGCAGTTCATCCTTGATGGTTTCGATGGCGCGCAGCACGGTGGCGCGCGGCGTCACGTAGTGCGAACCGGGATAGACGGTGAAACGCGGGATCTTTTGCCGCACGCGGCCGGTGAGCGGATCGAACAGCTGCAGGCTGTCGATTTCATCGTCGAACATCTCGATGCGCAAGGCCAGCTCGGCATGTTCGGCGGGAAACACATCGATGGTATCGCCGCGCACGCGGAAGGTGCCGCGGCCGAAATCGATTTCGTTGCGGGTGTACTGCATCTGGATCAGGCGCGCGATGACGTCGCGCTGGCTGACCTTGTCCTTGGCGCGCAAGGTCAGGATCATCTGGTGGTATTCGTTGGGATTACCGATACCGTAGATTGCCGATACCGTTGCCACAATGACCACATCGCGCCGTTCCATCAGCGATTTGGTGCAGGACAGGCGCATCTGTTCTATATGCTCATTGATCGAGGAGTCTTTCTCGATGAACAAGTCGCGCTGCGGCACGTAGGCTTCCGGCTGGTAATAATCGTAGTAGCTGACGAAATATTCCACGGCGTTGTGCGGAAAAAACTCGCGGAACTCGCTGTACAGCTGGGCCGCCAGCGTTTTGTTGGGAGCGAAGACGATAGCCGGCCGCCCCATGCGGGCGATCACGTTGGCCATCGTATAGGTCTTGCCGGAGCCGGTCACCCCCAGCAGGGTCTGGTAAAACAGGCCGTCTTCCACGCCCTCGGAGAGCTTGTCGATGGCCGCAGGCTGGTCGCCGGCCGGCTGGAACGGCTGGAACAGCTTGTACGGCGAATTGGGAAAAGTGACGATTTTGGACTCGTCGACGGTGCTTGCAACCTGTGATATGTCAGCCATGGGCCTCGACCTTTGGTAAAATAGACGGTAGTAAATCCGCGCCGATCAGCGATCTGTCTCGTGACCCGGCACAGCATTCAACCCGGCTACAAAATCTCTTTTGCAGCCAACTTTTTATGTTATCACGATGAACGCACCTCTTTCAGCCTCCCTCTTTACCGCCATCGAAATGGCGCCACGCGATCCTATCCTCGGCATCACCGAAGGTTTCAATGCGGACCAGAACCCAGGCAAGACCAACCTCGGCGTCGGCGTCTATTACGATGACAACGGCAAGGTGCCGTTGCTGGCATGCGTGCAAAAGGCTGAAGCGCTGCTGATTGAAAAACTGGCGCCGCGCACCTACCTGCCGATCGAAGGCCTGGCGGCTTACGACAAGGCTGTGCAAGAACTGGTATTTGGCGCCGACAGCGCCGTAGTTCAAGAGAAGCGCGCGATCACCGTGCAAGCCATCGGCGGCACCGGCGCGCTGAAACTGGGCGCCGATTTCCTCAAGCGCTTCAGCGCCGACAGCGCGCAAGTCTGGATCAGCGATCCGAGCTGGGAAAACCACCGCGCGCTGTTCGAATCGGCCGGCTTCACCGTCAACAACTATCCTTACTACGACCCGGCCACCCGCGGCGTCAACTTCAGCGGCATGCTGAACGCGCTGCAAGCCATGCCTAGCGGCTCGATAGTCCTGCTGCACGCCTGCTGCCACAACCCGACCGGCGCCGACCTCAGCGACGACGAATGGACCCAAGTCATCGACGTCGTCACCCAGCGCGGCCTGATTCCTTTCCTCGACATGGCCTACCAGGGCTTTGGCGACGGCATCGAAGCCGACGGCCAGGTAGTGCGCCGCTTCACCGAAGCCGGCGGCCCGCTGTTCGTTTCCAACTCGTTCTCGAAATCGTTCTCGCTGTATGGCGAACGCGTGGGCGCACTGAGCATCGTCGCCGCCAGCAAGGAAGAAGCCGGCCGCGTGCTGTCGCAACTCAAGCGCGTGGTGCGCACCAACTACTCCAACCCGCCGATCCACGGCGGCCAGGTAGTCGCCACCGCCCTGGCCTCGCCGGAGCTGCGCAAGCTGTGGGAAGAAGAACTGGCCGGCATGCGCCTGCGCATCCGCGAAATGCGCCACCTGCTGGTAAAAAAACTGAAGGAACAAGCCCCAGGCCACGACTTCGATTTCGTCACCAAGCAACGCGGCATGTTCTCCTACTCCGGCCTGACCAAGGCCCAGGTCGAACGCCTGCGCGACGAATTCTCGATCTACGCCGTCGACACCGGCCGCATCTGCGTTGCCGCGCTCAACACAAAAAATATTGATAATGTTGTCGCCGCAATCGCAAAAGTCCTGTAATATTCGGCTCCCGGAGAAGTTGTAGCGACGGCTCCGGGATGTAGAAAAGTTCAGAAAAAGCTTTGACAATTCAGCGAATTCGAGACTATAATTCTGCTTCTTCAATTCCCTGATAGCTCAGTTGGTAGAGCGACGGACTGTTAATCCGCAGGTCCCTGGTTCGAGTCCAGGTCGGGGAGCCAAGACATATAAGGGGTTGCATGCAAATGCAGCCCCTTTTCTTTTGTCGTTTTAGATGCGTTGTTAGACAGTGTCTAACAAACTCAAAATTCCCCCTAAATTTAGCGACTGCTTTCAGGCGGCGCTGTGTTTATTCCAGAAGCGAAAAAACCACCAAACAGGTGGCTTTTTGTATGGCAAGTCAAATTTTTCACAATGCATTTTTCGACGCCACAACGCCACCGGACACTGAGTAAGGCCCTACCTAGGTACAAAGCAGAATGGCCATTGCAAGTTGGCACCGTGCCCTAAATCCCGCGACGAGCAACTCGAATCGAATTTAGTAGGCTGGTGTCTTGGATCCGCTGAAGCGCCTGCCTAGCCTTGTCGGATATCTCAGTCGGCCCGCTCTCGGCCCACCGCATACTCCACTTGATCAACTGCGAAAGTTTGACACCACTAGGTGGTGCCAGGAACAACGCATGGTAATCGTCTACGGTAGCCTGCTTTAGAGCCTCAAGGTGTTCCGGGTTGTAGCTACTTGTGCGTGCCATAAAGGACAAAGAGTCAACCAAGCTAGGAAGTTTCACTAAACTATCGTGGGTGGCTTTGAATATTGCTCGCAGTTGCGAATCGTGAATTTTACTGCCAAAAGGGTGATCTTCCAGGTCGAATACCTGCGGATTCTCGATATGCGAACCAACGTATTTCTGAATTGCATCGTCGGCAAGGTCATCCCGCTGCAACTCACGTAGCAGACCAACTGTGCTGTCAAGATCGGTAGTGCCAATTCTATCCATTGCCTCGAGTGTTGCACGGTATAGTTCGACGATGAACTCATCCTGGTCGCCTGCAAAGGACTCGTGAAACCGCTCCCAAATAGCATGGAACGGCTCCGATACCGCTTTCTTGCATAGGTCTGCACTGCGCTCAGTTGCAAGTTCGATGTAATTCGTCCCATCAACGTATCCACGCTCGACAATACGCGCGATGGCCAGGTCAAGGGCATCAACATCAGTAAATCCGTATGCTTTCAAGCGCTTCACCCACACTTGCGCCGCTTCATTTTTTTTTGCCTCGGCCTGCGTCGCGAGAAGATCATTGTTCCAAGTATCAATATCCTCGATCTTCGGTTTTTTGTCCTCCGGCGCATACCCTACCCAGCACAGCAATATTGCAGTGGATATCGCCTGTTGAAGCACCAACGGATGTACGTTCGGCGGTGCCGCCGTTATGAGATCGACGACTCGGCGTACTTTGCGCAATATACGAACATTAGTGATATTAAGATCGACCACTCGTCGAAAGACTTCGTCGCGGTTCAAAAAGTCGACTTCAAATACCAAATCAAAAGCTTCACGGGCAGTGGGAGCATATAGGACTTCGTAATCAACCACCTTTTCTTTATAAGCTCGGTAATCGTCCTTTAGTGCCAATTTGTCCGCATTGAAAATAAGCGCAACTTTACAGCCCTTCTCTTCCTTCAATTCACTGATAAATCCAAGGATGTCCTCAACTGTTAAACTCGTCTGCCGCTCGAAATCGTCAATGCAGATTAATGTATCGCGTACAAAGTGTGGGGCCAACGTTTCGAGACCGACTGACACGCTATTGCCATGCGGGATCGTATTCAGCAACTTGCGGAAGCTTACAGTCAAGGCTTTACTTCCCGCCAAGACAAGGGTCGAGAAGTTTTCATTGACCATCGCCAAATCACGTTTCCTGCCCAGCGTTGTCACCGACTCTGACTTCGCAAAAATTGCCATACGTAAGTCTGCCATCGATTTAATTCCGAACAGCGAGACGTAGCAATATTGTTTGTATGCGATACGCTCCTTGTTTGCACGCACTGCTTCCCTCCAGGCGTGCGTTTTCCCCACTCCCCAGGCACCGGTCATGGCTAGGACGTCGTTTCGTTCATTCGTTAGAAATTCTTCTAGCACAGCATTTGTGATCATTACGCTCACGGTTTACCTCTTCGATCCTGTAAGGCTACGGAACGGCCGCACCACAATTGTATCGATCACAATCTGCACGTATCTATCCGGAATTCCACTTGAACAGATACAGGTGCTTTCCGGGCACGACTCAGTGACGACCACAGAAATCTATGTCAAATGCCGGTGGCACAGAACCGTCGAGCCGAATATGGTGACGATGGTGAACGAACAATCGCTGCAATATATGGCAAGTCATCAACCAGTTCCAAAATCCTGATAGCTTGCTACTCAGTTCACCTGAGCTATGCTGAAATTTATACCTTTACTGCCAAGGCGAAAGTCGCTGGTAGGCTAGAGATGGCTATAAATGTAGTTGGACAAAATCCCAGATGCTAAGCCAAGGAGCCATCCAGTCACATACAGCAGGTACTTCCGTCCTAGTTTCGTTTCCTCTTTTTTCATTCGTGTATTGTCGTTGTCGGTTAACGCAATGTACGATTGGGCACCGAGGTATACAAAACTCTCAAAGTAGCGTTTTATTACATTCAGAATTGATCCTAATACCACGAAAATAGTCAGGGATAGAACAAAATATTTTTGGGTTGTAATCTCATTAAAAGGATGCTTATCAAGCCGTCCCAGAGTTTGGTACGTCCACGCACAAAGCGTTGCTATAAATACAACCAAGAGAAATGACGCTATAAGCTCGTCCCCGCGACGGCTTAAAAACTGTTTAACCCGCGTCGCTTTGTCGACCATATTTTCAGCATGATTTTTCAGTAATCCGCCAATGTCGGAAGCCCAAGTGCGCTCTGTATGCTGAATTCTTACTGCGAATAATCCGCCTGAATACCAATTAACTGCTTGAAAGCGAGAGCGCTCCACATCAGTGGATATTGATACTTGGATCTCTTGTTTCTCAGGAGCTTCCTTACCCACAAACTGAATTAGGTAGATGAAAGTCAGAGTGATCTCAATTGGATAACATTTTGTTGTCGGATGGAAGGACTCGAAGTCGGGGATGTTGTGGTGCGTTACTGAATTTCCGTCGTCATAATTGACGGCTATTTCAAAATGAATAAGCGAACCGGCGTTTTGCTTTTCGACTCGCTGATTAATAAGATGATAGATGTTCGCGACCTGTTGCGGATGCACTTTGTAAACCCCTGGGAGTTCATATCGTAACTCTTGTGGCTTGCCTAGAAGCCCAGAAACAAAACTGCGGAAATTCTTTACATCACAAGGTAATACAACTTGGTATTCGGGTTTGCCATTTTCATTTTTTTGCGGAGATATTTCCATGCCGCCAAAGTATGACCTGTCATCACTCATTTAATTTTCCTTAGATCGTTTCCCCCAGCGGAGTAATAAATGGGGACCCGTAGATACATCATTGAATATATTATTAAGTTACCACATTCCTCGAGGGAATATTAATGAAGTGAAAATATATCGAGGCAATAGGCTGAACCGAAAATTTTCTCCATATTTACAATGATTAATTCCAGATAAAAATGGCTCTCAATTGGGAAAATCCACATCGAGCAACGCCTGAGTTGTTTAGTTCTAATTAAATGAATGCCCTGCAGTTGGATAGGAATAAGGTGGGGTAACGGCTCAGACTTGCCTACTCAAAGAATCGCTCCCTCAGCTCTGCGCAACTACCGTCTAGGCCTGGCAGCAACGAACCTGCCGTAATTCCCATCATGCTGAGCTCTCGCATGATGGCGTGGCGCCCCTGAACAGGACATCAAATACTTCCAGGTACGTCCGCTTGCTTCTCTGATCAGAAGATCGGGGCCACAGAAAATCGGGGTCTTGCAATGACACATTGCTTCATTTAACGAGCTCAAACGGCGATGAATCGGTGAGGTTACCCTCAGTCGTTCCGGCAATTTTACTTTTAAGAAAATGGTTCGCAATATAGCATTCTCGGGGAGCCACGATTTTAGAGGAGCTATGTGCAAACGTAGCTTTTCTTTTTCCCCTCAATTCCACAATTCGTCACGGCAAACTTGAAGTCAATCTCACCGAGCGCAACTGCTAGCCTAACTTCAGTTCTGCCCCGATATCTTCGTAAATACGGTCACATCGCTACTTGTGGCGAAGGCAAATGAGTTCCCGCTCCATGAGAAACCAAAAACCTGAAAATAATCTGATGCAATCAGAACACAGCCAGTTTGGTGCCCGTCAATAATCGAGGACGTGTGGGGCGCACAGAAAATCAGATCAGATTTCGGCCACTCAGGCGCAGCGATCTCCAATGACTCGCCATCTCCATTCATTATCGGCAATCCTCCCCCATATAATCCTGCGATCTGAATTTTTTCACCCACAATCGGTCCAATTCCATCGCAAAGCAATTCGAGCGGCGAATACCATACTCCACCCGACTCATAATCTCTCGCCACTTTTTCTCCTAGAGTACAGTCAATTATTCCTCTGCCAGCGCTGGAGATAACAAGCAGCATTTCAGATTGTTTTGAAAAACCGATGCCAGTAAGTCCTCCTACAGCAAATGTTCCGCTCTTCCTCCAGCCCTCGGGGCAGTTCTTGTGCGGAACTCTGGCAAGAAGCTGAGTCAGGCGATCCCTGTTCTTTTTTTCAAAATCATTCATGGAAACTATTCTTAATGACGACAGGACATTTTATTGCTTGATATTTTTTAATGGAATACGGCGTAAGGCGGAATGCGCCTTAAGTATATGCAGAATAGATTTCAGCGAAAAAATCATGACAGTTCCCAAAATAAGTATTTCTGCACCCAAGTAGATCGTCAGCTGTACGCCATGCCACACAAACAATAAAGCCAAAAAAATAGAAACGATCACAACGAAAATTTCGGGGACGGCACTTTCGATGATCAATTCGCCGGTTGCATGGTCTTTCCATCCAAGAAGCGTTTGCCAATTGCCTTCATCGCCAAGATATGCGGTTACTACAGCTCCCGTTCGGAGATCCGGTTTTCCAGGGGCAGGAACGGCAAATTGCCTAGCTCCATTAGACTCGAAGCTGAAGAAAGTAACTGGCTTACGATCTTTCGTACTAACTACTATGTCAAATACTCGATCGAATCGGACGGTTGTCAGCGGCATGTTATGAGGATTTTTTTATACAAATTGGATTATCGATCTCACTTCGAGCGAGTCGGCTTTTACAAGACAGTTGAGCTCCCTATCGCTAATCAGAATTATCAGTTAGCAGCTTCTTAAGCTTTCTATAAAACCGAACTTCCAATCTTGACTAAACCACCCGCTCTTCAAGCGAGACGAAACCATCCTCGTCAGCCTTGGCAAATATTTTTTCGTAGTCCTTGATCGTTGCGTGCGGAGTATTCATCGGCCGATCATGGGTTTCGGTAACAACCAGCACCGTCGCACCAGCCGCTTCACCAGCAGCAATGCCGACCGGCGCATCTTCAAATATCAGACAGCTGCCGGCATCCACACCCAGCTTCTGGGCCGCCAGCAGATAACAGTCCGGGCTCGGTTTCCCGACAGCGACATCTTCAGCCGTCACAAGCACAGCCGGAACAGGAATGCCCGCCGCTTTCATGCGCCGGAGCGCCAGGTCCCTGGGAGCTGAGGTCGCAACGCCCCACACATTCACCGGCAGCGATCTCAAAAAATCCGCCGCGCCAGGTATCTCGACAATGCCCTCGACATCGGTAATTTCCGCATCGGTGATCTTCAAGGCCTCCGCTTCAGGATCTATTCCCGGAAGTCCCAATCGGGTGATGGTGTCAACCGCGCGCGAGCCGTGCATGGTCGGCAGGAAGGATGCCAGCTCGAGGCCATGTCGCACCGCCCATGCACCCCAGATGCGTTCCGCCGCGGCTATCGAGTTGATGATGGTGCCATCCATATCGAAAAGGAAGGCACTGTATCGGCCTTCGGGTAACGACGAGCCACGACCTGCCATTTTCTGTTTCCTTCGCGCGCGAACTGGGGGTCTCCATTATCTCCGATATCAACGAGAAGCGCGCCAGGCGTCAGGGCCGGCCTCTTTTTTATCTCGTGCGTTCTCAGGTTTTCGTCAGGACGACGTGGACCGCATGCGGCGTGGGAACGTACTCTGTGCACTGAAAGCCGAGTTTCGGCATGTCGATGCCGGCCAGAAGATTTTCTCCGGAACCGAGCAGGACCGGCGAAATGGCAAGGTGCAGTTCGTCGACGAGTCCTGCGCGCAGATATTGCCGGACCGTGGCGACGCCGCCGCCGATCCGGACATCGCGGCCGCCGGCAGCTTCGGTGGCGCGCTGGAGCGCGGCATGGATATCGTCGGTAACGAAGTGGAACACGGTGCCGCCCTCCATCGTGATCGACGGCCGGGCATGGTGGGTCAGCACGAAGACCTGGGTATGGTAAGGCGGATTGTCGCCCCACCATCCTTTCCAGGCATCGTCTGGCCAGGCGCCCCTGACGGGGCCGAACATGTTGCGCCCCATGATCCAGGCGCCGATGTTGTCGAAACTGCGCACGGCAAAGTCGTCATCCACGCCGGTCGCGCCGCCTTCGTTTCCGAACATTTTTTGAAACGTCCGCGTGGAGAAAGCCCATTGGTGCAACCCCATGCCGCCAACGCCGAGGGGATTGTCGAGATTCTGGCCGGGGCCAGCGCCGTAGCCGTCAAGGGATAGGGAGAAAGCGCGGACACAGAGTTTGGACATGGCTGCCGATCCTTTCAATTGACGCCGATGGCCCGATGTTGCCTGGACGCCGGCACTTGCAACTGCAGAGAACTTTCAAAGCAATAATATAGCACCACCGATTGCGAATATGGGAATACGGCTTGGGATACACTGGACTCGGGTTGAAGCACCACCACAAGACATCGCTGACAGGATAAAAAATGAATGAACCGATCGAATACGAATATGTCGGATTCTGGCTGAGGGTCTGGGCCAGCCTGATTGACACGGTCCTGATGCTGGTCGTGATCTTCCCGATACTGTTCGCCATATACGGACGCGAACAACTGGCGTCCGGCGTGACGCTGAGCGGGCCGGCGAACATCCTGGTTTCCTACATACTGCCGGCGGCCGTGGTCATCGCGTTCTGGCAGGCGCGGCAGGCAACGCCGGGGAAGATGGCGATAGGCGCCCGCATCGTCGACGCCAAGACAGGGGGCAAGCCGAGCTTCAAGCAGGAAGCGATCCGCTACCTGGGCTACTTCGTCTCGACCTTCCCTCTTTGCCTCGGGCTGATCTGGGTCGGGATCGACAAGCGCAAGCAGGGATGGCATGACAAGCTTGCCGGGACCGTTGTGGTACGACGGAAACATGGCGGCGCGGAGCCGGTCAGGTTTGGCGATTGATTCCGGCGCCGTGTTATCGCGCCACCCGAGGAAAACGCCAGCGCCAGCACCTCAGCCAAGACGAGGAAAAGTAAGAAAACGGAACTTCAGAACCCGTGGTTCCAGGCGCGGTTAGCGCGTTTCACGGCTGGAAACACGCGGTAGCCGCCTTTCCGGTAGTAGCGATACAGCTTTAAAAACGTTCTCATGTCGGCACTCTTGTAAAAAGTTGCGATTCGATCGCTTATTCATCACGGCAAACCCTGCAATAACGATTTTCCACAAGCCATGTGACAAAAGGATGACAAATCCGAAGTAGGCGCCGCCATCCGTCTCTTGTTGTAAAAACCCGTCAGTTCCGGCCAGGTATTGCGCCAACCTTCCCGCATTGAAGTTGATCGACGGACAGGGCGGCAGCAATGCCCTGCCCGCTTACGTCATTATTTGCCGATCTGCTTGCTGACACCGTTTTCCTGCTGGTTCAAGACCGCTTGTTCCGGCTTGGTGATGTGGCCGCCGTTTTGCTCGGCCATGTCGCGTTCTTCCTGGCGGATGGCATGGTCTTCCTTGTGCAGGTTCTTGGCTTGTGCCTTGCTGATTTCGCCTTCCTTGACTTCGTTCTTGATGCGCTGGTTCTGGTTATGCAGGCGATTGTTGACCTGCTCGCGGCGCGGGTGGTTCTTTTGCCAGGTGGTGTCAGCCATTGCGCTGCCGGCGGCGCTGGAAAATACAGCGACCAATGCGGTGAGAACAACTACTTTTCCTGAGCGATTGAGCTTGAACATGATGTATCCCCCTAAGTTGGCGTATGGATGTCAGATTAACTGCGGCTGCGTTTGATTAACGCCGGCTCGCAGCACGCCGCCTACAATACGAAATGTTTTTTCCGTAACCGGATGTAAACGCAGGCAGGCAGTCGTCATGCCCGCGCATCGATGCCGGGAAAAGCAAAAAGACAGGACCAGCCTGTCTTTTTGCTAAACGTGCATCGATTACTTAGGTGCGGCAGGTGCGGCTTCTTTCGCATCCACCTTGGCTTCAGTAGCGCTTGCCTTGGCCTTGGTTTTCGCTTTTACAGCCTTGTGGTGTGCCTTTACCTTGGTTTCCTTCGCATCGGCTTTAGCGTCCGCCACTTTGGCATCCGCCTTGGCAGCGGTTTTTGCTTCCATTGCATTGGCCTTGACGTCAGCTTTCTTTTCCTTGACATCGGCTTTGGCTGCCTGGGTGGCGGCTGCGGCCGGGGCTGCCGGCGCGGCGGTCTGGGCGAAAACGGAAGTAGCAAACAAACCAGCGATCAGAGTAGCGATTAATTTATTCATTTGGGCACCTTTAGGTTACGTTGACTTCCTCATATTTCCTGAGGTCTTAAGCTACAAACGCGGGCCGCAAGGATGCTGTTGACCAGTGTTACATACCATTACAACTCGACATATGCCCACTCACCTTCTCGCTTACTGGATCTTCTGTTCACTGACTGTATGGCCGGGCCGGTGCAACACATTCATGGGGTCGCTATCGTCGATGCTGAAGCGCAGGCGGCCGGCGTCGATGCGTACTCGCAGGTGCCGATACCTGGCGAGATAATGGATTCCTACGATTGCTGCGGCAAGCCCCGCAGCGGCGCCGACGCCGAGCGCCCAGCGCGGGCCGAAGGTATCGGCTACCCAGCCCACCACGGGCGCGCCGACGGCCGTTCCGCCCAATGCCAAAGCGAGCAGGATCGCCATCACACGTCCACGCATGGCGGGTTCGGTCGACAGTTGCACCATGCTGTTCGCCGTGGTGTTGAAAGTTTGCGCGGATATGCCGATCAGAATCAGCACCAGGCCAAACAGCCAGTAGCTGGGCATGAAGGCTGCCAGCGCGCAGCCAAAGCCGAAGACGGCGGCGCCGGCCAGCAGGATCGCGATGCGCGGTTGCGCTCGCCTGGCCGAGAGCAGCGCGCCGGCGACCGAGCCGACCGCCATGATTGCCGTCAGCAGCCCGTAGCGGTCCGCCCCTGCATGGAACACGGTGACCGACATGGTGGAAATGAAGATCGGGAAGTTGAGCCCGAAGGTGCCGACCAGGAACAGCATGAGAAGCACGGCTTTGATGTCCGGCCGGCGCCAGACGTAGCGGAATCCTTGCAACAGGCTGCCGCGCGTGTGCGGCGCCCTGCTCCGCAGATGCAGCTGATCGGCGCGCAGCATGCCCAGCGCGCCGATGACGGCGGCGAACGAAGCGGCGTTGATCAGGAATACCCAGCCGGAACCGACGCCGGCGATGAGCAGGCCGGCGACCGCCGGCCCTATCATGCGTGCGGCGTTGAACGAGGCCGAATTCAGCGCCACCGCATTCGACAGTTCGGTTTCAGCCACCAGTTCCGAGACAAACGTCTGGCGCGCAGGCGAGTCGAACGCGGTGACGCAGCCGAGCAGGAATGCAAACAGGTAGACCTGCCACAGCTGGACCAGGCCGCTGACGGTAAGGATGCCCAGCCCCAGCGCCAGCGCACCCATCGCCGCCTGGGTAGCGATCAGGAGTTTGCGCCGGTCCAGGTGGTCGGCGGCAAAACCGGTCACCGGCAGCAACAGGAGATGGGGACCGAACTGCAGCGCCATGACGATGCCGACCGCGGTCGCATTCTTGTGGGTCAGCTGGGTCAGCACCAGCCAGTCCTGGGCGGTGCGCTGCATCCAGGTCCCGACATTGGATACCAGTGCGCCGCCGGCCCAGATCCGGTAGTTGAAGTTGTTCAGCGAACGAAAGGTGCCTTGCGTCAGGGCGCTCATGCTTCTCCGGGCGAATTGCCGCCGTTGAAGCGTCCGAACCTGCGCGCCATGATCACGCCGGCGAGCAGCATGCCCAATCCCATGGCAATTGCATGGGCGGTGGAGCGCAAATCAAAATCGCCGACACGGCAGACAAGCAGGTAGGCAATCGCCAGGTTGAGCAAGCCCCACAGTACATTTACCGTAGAAGAAGACAATCCCTCGCCGGGCGGTTTGGCAAACGGGCTTTGGAACGGGCGCCCCATCACGCCGCACACCAGGTGCGGAACACAATTTGTGAGGAAAATGCCGCCGAAGAAATAAGAGACGCCGTGCAGCCATTCCATGGTCAGGCGCTCCGTTTATCAAGGAGATCGATGATCTCCCGGGTGCTGCCGCTTTCTCCCAGCCGCGGGAAAATCCGCGTGGTGCTGTTGATGTGGGCGTCGAGGTTGGTGTCGGTCATGGCGTCGACCGCGAGGGTGACGTGGAACCCGTGTTCATACGCCTGGCGCGCGGTCGACTCGACCCCGATGCTGGTGGAGACGCCGGCGATCACTACTTGCGTCACGCCCAGCTGCTTCAGGTGCGCATCGAGGCCGCTGCCGGTGAAGGCGCCCCAGGTGCGCTTGGTCACTGTATGGTCTTGCGGCTGCTGGTTCAGCTCAGGGACGATATCGGCCCAGCCGGCGGGAAGGTCGCCCAGGCTGCGGCCCTGATCGGTGCGGCCCGGCGCGCCGCCGGTGACGTTGACCAGCACCACCGGCAAATCGTGGCTGCGGAATGCACCTGCCAGCGCGGCGGCCCGCTGCACAACTTCGCCGGCTGGATGGACGGTAGGATAAGCGACGATGCCGTTCTGCAAATCGATAAGGATGAGCGCGATCTTCGGATCAAGCGTGGTGACTGCCATGGTGTTCTCCTTCTGGTTACGAATCGATGAGGCGCTTGAGCAGTTCGACACCGGTTGCGAGCTGTTTTTGCTCCGCTTGCGTGAGCTTGCTGCGGATCGCCCGGAACAGCCAGTCGTCCTTCGCCGCGCGTGCGGCCTTGATCTTTTTCCGGCAGTCGGCGGTGAGCGACAGGATGGTTTGCCGGCCGTCGTTCGGATCCGGCATACCGCTCACCAGCCCGGCCGTCTTCAGCACGGCCAGCGTCTCGCCCATCGATTGCGGACGCATGCCTTGGGCGCGCGCGATGCTGGTCACGGTCGCCGGGCCTTCGCTTTCCAGCCAAACCAAGACTTGCAGCTGGGTCAGGCTGAAATCTCCCAGGTGCGACTGTTCACGCAGGCGCTGGCGCAGCTGGCCGATCAATACACGGATCTCTCCAGCTACGGCCAATGCGCGCGCAGCTTCGGGATCGTCTGCTCGTTCACTCATGCTCATGCCTTTATGGATAAGAAGGAAAACTACAAAGGTTACCTTCATATATAGATAATAGTCTTGCACTTGGACGATGTCAAGAATGGGGATGTGCGACGGGATGTAAGGACTGAGGATCAGCCGCTGGCGGCAGAAAGGTGTTCGAGCAGTTCCCGCGCATACTGCGGCAAGGCATCGGCATCGCGCGTACAGACGGCCAGCTGCCGGGTTGCCCAGGCGTCCGTCAATCGCACCGGCTGGATCGCCATCGAACGCCGGCAACGCCGGGCCGCTGTCTCCGGCACGATGGCCAGGCCGACGCCGGACGCTACCATGTGGCAGATCGCCTCCAGGGTGCGTACGCGCACCCGGAATGAAAGCGGACTGCCGGCCCGCATGGCATGCTCGTCGAGATAGTTTTGCAAGGGGTTGCCGGCGCTCAGTCCGACAAACTGGCGGCCGGCCGCATGCTGGAAGGCGATGCGCTTGAGTTTCACCAGCGGATCGCCGCGCGGCGCGACCAGCACCAGGCGGTCGGTGGCGAAGGGAAACAGCTGCAGGCTGCCGTGGTCGGCGGTGGTCGAAATGATGCCGATGTCGGCGGTGCCTAGCGACACTGCCTTGACGATGTCAGTGCTGGGCCGTTCTTTCAGGTCGACATCGATATTGGGGCGCGCGGCCAGGAACGGCGCCAGCGCCCTGGGCAAGAACTCGGTCATGGCGACCGTGTTGACCCACAGCCGGACATGGGCTTTGAGTCCCTTTGAATATTCCCCCAGCTCACCCCTCAGCTGCTCCATTTGCGCCAGCACCAGCCGCGCATGGTGGGCCAGCGTATCGCCGGCCGGGGTCGGCTCGACGCCGCGCTGGCGCCGCTCCAGCAGCGGCAAGCCGATCAGCTCCTCCATGCCGCGCAGGCGCGCGCTGGCCGAGGGCAGCGACATGTTGGCCAGCGCCGCGCCATGGGTAATGCTGCCGGTTTCCAGAACCAGGAGAAACAGGCGGAGATCGGTCAGGTCGAAACGCATAAGCACGATGCTAGCAGCCTTCCAGCCTTAGGCATAGCCTAAGGCTGGATACGATTCTTACGCATTGTGCGGCAGCGCCGGATCGAGAAAAATGCGACTGTCGCGTTTCGAGATCTCCGCCATGCTCCATTTTGACCTGCCACGATTGTCTGCCGTTTGCCTCATCTTCCTTGTCGCCGGGACAGTCAAGGGCGTGACCGGCATGGGATTGCCGACCGTCGCCATGGGACTGCTGGGAATCGCCATGCCGCCGGCAGCGGCAGCCTCGCTCCTGATCCTGCCGTCTTTCGTCACCAACATCTGGCAGCTGCTGGCCGGCCCCGGATTCCTGGCGCTGGCCCGGCGGCTGTGGACCATGGTGGCCGGCATCACCGCCGGCACCGTTGCCGGCGCCTGGCTGATGACCAACGACAGCGCCGGCTGGACTGCAATAGCGCTCGGCGTCGTACTGGTGGTCTATGCACTGTTCGGGCTGGCTGCGCGCCAGCTGTCGTTTCCTGCACGAATGGAACGTCCTCTATCGCCGCTGGTCGGTGTCGTCACTGGATTGATTACCGGCGGCACCGGCGTGTTCGTGATTCCGGCCGTGCCCTATATCCAGGCGCTGGGGCTGGACAAGGAGGAGCTGGTGCAGGCGCTGGGCCTGTCGTTCACCGTGTCGACCATCGCGCTGGCCATCGGCTTGCAGCGGCAAGGCGCCTTCCAGCTGGACGATATCGGAATCTCCGGCCTTGCGGTGCTGCCTGCATTGCTGGGGATGTGGCTGGGCCAGCATATCCGCCGGCGTGTCAGTCCTGCGACTTTCCGGCGCTGGTTTTTCATGTGCCTTGCCGTGCTCGGGCTGCAGCTGGCGCTGCGTCCGATCTTGTAGGCCGTTGCTCAAAAGGAGGAAAATCATGCTCGCCGCCTTGCTTGAAACCGCAGGCACGCTCGGCATGCTGGCGAGTATCGCCGCGCATCTGCTATTCCTGCGATATGGCGCAGCTGGCTGCTGCCGCCGTTTTATCCCATGCCGCGCCCGCCGTCCTTGGCTGTCGCCATTTCAAACAGGTCGAATACGTCGCCGTAAAGGAAGGATTTTTTTACCGGCTGGCCGTACTCCGAAGGATTGTCGTAAGTCAGGATTTTCTGTTCGCAGTCATGCTTGGTCCGGGCAATGACGGCATCGGTCTTGTCGCCGTTCAGGCTTGCAGCTACCCAGTAAGTCAGCTTCATCTTTTCTCCCTGCCTCGATTCGGATTGATTGCGTCTTACAGTGACATATTTTTCGCGGTTTGTCTCGGGCGCTGAAATGGAAAAGAGGAATCTCCCGGGATGGGAAGATTCCTCTTCTGAATTGTTCAAGGACTTTAAGCAGGCTGCTGAGGGTCATCGCCCGCCTTGCTTTCCTCTTCCTTGTTCTCGAGATGTTCAGTCACCGCTTCGACACCCTTGTAACCGGCAATGGCGGCTATGCCTTCGGTCAGTATGGATGCATTCGGATCCAGCTTCTTCACACCCTCGACTGCGACCACCGCGCCAATGACTTCTTCCAGGATACCCATGATTTATTCCTTAAGACATGTTCAAAAAAAACGACGCATGAAAATGCAAGAGACAGGATGATCCTGTCTCTTGCATTGTGCGCTACTTGGATTACTTAGGTGCGGCTACCGTGGTATCGGCCTTGGCTGCAGCCGGATCTGCCTTCACCTTGCCTGTGGCTTTGAAAGGCGTGTGATGGGTTTTTGCCTTAGCGGTCTTTTCGGTGGCGGCTGCCTTGGATTCGGTCTTGGCAACGGCCTTGGTTTCAACCTTAGGGGCCTTCACATCCGCCTTCACGTCTGCTTTTGCAGCCGGTGCGGTTACGCTTGCTGCTGCCGATGCAGCAGGCGCTGCAGGAGTTGCCGGGGCAGCTGCCTGGGCGAAAACAGAAGTAGCAAACAAGCCAGCGACCAGGGTTGCGAGTAATTTGTTCATGTGTGCACCTTTACATTATCTTGGTTACCTCAGGAAAATCCCGAGGGCTTGAGCAGATAACGAGGGCGATGCAGGTGCTGTTGACTACCCTTACAAACGATTACAATTCGACATACGGATTCAGGAGGCCTGGCGACGCAATGCCAGCAGCAGCGAGCCGAACGAAATGAAGGCGGTCCCCACCACCCGGTTCACCCATTTGGCGAACTGCGGCCTCACCAGCAGGTGCCTGGCGCGGGATGCCACTACGGCGTAGCTCAGGTGGGTGCTGTACGACAAGCTCATGAAGATGGCCATGAGGACCAGGAACTGCGGCAGCAGAGCCGCTTGGGCGTCGATGAACTGCGGGAACAGCGCTGTGAAAAACAATACTGCCTTGGGATTGGTCGCCGCCGTCAGGAAGGCTTCGCCATACAGCTTGCGAGGAGGCGGAGCAATCCCGGCCTGCCCTGCTTCCGATTCATAAGCGAGTCCGCCCGAGCCGGCGAACAGGTGCCGGATGCCGATATAAAACAGGTAGAGCGCGCCGCAAACCTTGACTGCCAAAAACAGCATGGCCGACGACTTGAGCAACACGCCAAGGCCAAGGATCGCCGCGGTGGACAGGCAGAACACGCCGGAAATATTGCCGAGGCCGGACCACATCACCGAACGCGGACCATAGGTGGCGCCGTTGCGCAGGGACAGCAGGATCGACGGCCCAGGACTGAGGATGGACAGCGCCGCGAAGGCGGTATAGGTGAGGATAGTCTGCGTATGCATCGCGCGCCGGCGCCTTTCAAGCGATTTGTCGTATGGCCCCGCCCTGCCAGCCGGGATCTGTCTAGCCGCACAAGTATAATACGCGGAATCGCAACCAGGATGTTTCCATAGACCAAGCGGCCACCATTGCCGCTCCTTGCCGCCCTGGCCATATGCTGACATCGGCCCACATCGCCAGCATCAAGATGTTGTATCCGTAACGATCATTTGCCGGCAGTGTCGACATCCAGCATTGACATAGCTATACCCGAGGGGCAATATATAAATTAACAATCAGTAACCAAATAAAATTAACAATTAAAAACATTTTCTCAAAAAAAATTAGAGGAATTATCAAAAAAGCAGCAATTTGGTTTGGCGGTTTCCAGGCATCAGCGCGTCCCATAAGGGGTATCCCCATAAAACTAACGCGCTAGGAAACAAAGGGAGGATCACGCTCTATGTTTTGGCGCGAGAACACTATGGGTGTCTACAGGCTAGACAAAAAAAACGAAATTGCGTTGAGCCTGGCCACGGACGCTGCTGACGCCCAAATGGTTAGCCGGATGCGGCTGGTCCTGGCTGTGTCCGGCCTGCTGGCGATTTTTATCGACCCGTCAGGCTTAAGCGGCGTTGACCGTTCTACCTGGCTCATCTTTTCCGGGTATGTCTTCCACTGCATTGTCCTTTACATTTTTGCCCTGCTTAACAAGTCATTTTCACAGAGCAAACTGATTCACTGGATGGATGTCTGCTGGTATGCGCTGATCGTCTTGTTCACAGGCGGCATCAGCAGCTTTTTTTCCCTGTTCTTCTTTTTCGCCATTCTCACTGCGTCTTTCCGCTGGGGTTTCGAGGAAGGTGCGCGAATCACCATCGCCTCAGCGGTATTGCTTGCCGCATGCGGCTTGACGCTGGAGGCACAGCAAGATCTTCCCCGCTTATTGTTGCGCACCACCTTCTTGCTGACATTCGGCTACATGAGCGCACGCTGGGGGGAATCGAAACTGGAACTGAAGCGCCGGATTGCACTGCTGCGCGATGTCAGCCGGCTGTCGAATCCGCGTTTTGGGGTCGATCACACCATTACCTCTGTCCTGAAAAAGACATTGGTTTTTTTCAGAGGCAACAGCTGTATTCTGGTGACCCTGGACAAGGATTCCGCGACCTATTCATTGCGGACGATCAAAGAAGGCGATGCAGAGCAATCAATCAACGCCGTGGAAGTCCGCGCAGAAGCGGCATCCCGGCTCATGGTTTTTTCGCAAGACCAGATCGTTGCCTACTCCCGCCCCATTGGGCCTGCCATGTTCGTCCTCGGGGGATCCCAGGTATATGAAAGTGCGAGCGGCAAATGGACCAATCGCGAAGAACAGGCCAGCCAGAACATGGCCGAGCTGCTGGAGACAGATTCCTTTATCAGTGTTCCTTTGTCATTGAGAAAAGGCAACGGCCGCATTTATGTCATCTCGCGGAAAAATAGATTCAACAAAGCGGACGCCCTGTTTTTGAGCCATGTCGCTGAACAGGCGTTTCCTGTTCTCGATAACATCGAACTTCTCGATCGGATGGCCTCGGAGGCGGTTTCGCAAGAACGGAAAAAAATTGCACTGGATATCCACGATACCGCCATCCAGCCATACATCGGCCTGAAAATGGGATTGAGCGCGTTACGGCACAAAGCTGCCCCAGACAATCCTCTGATCGACGATCTCGATAAATTGATCAGCATGGCGGCACAGGTGATAGGCGACCTGCGGCGCTATGCCGGCACCTTTAAAACCGCATCGGGAAAGACTGAGCCGATATTCCTGGCCATTCTGCGCCAGCAGGCGGCGCAAGTCAGGGAATTCTACGGAATCGATATCGCAGTCAGCATGGAAGGCGAACTTAACGTCAGCGACCGCCTGACTGCAGAGGTATTGCAGGTGGTGCGCGAGGGATTGAGCAACATCTGCAAACACACCGATGCCCAGCGCGGACTGGTCAAACTCCAGTGCGCAGACGGCTGGCTCAAGATCCAGATCGAAAATGAAGGCATCGGCACCCAGTCTATCGATTTCATGCCGCGTTCGATTACCGAGCGGGCTAGCGCACTGGGCGGGACGGCCCAGGTGAAGCAAGGCGTTGGCGGCGGCACCGCCGTATTGATCGAAATACCCGTTTAAAAAGGTGGCACCATGAAGCCGGCGGACGAAACCATTCGCGTAATGCTCATCGACGATCACCAGACGATGCTGTGGGGATTGGGTAAATTGATCGACGGTGAAAAACCGAAGATGGAAGTGGTCGGAACCGCAAGAACCTGCGAAGAAGCGCTTGCGAAAATCGACCAGCTGATTCCGGATGTCGTTTTGCTGGACCTTGACCTGGATGGGAAAAACGGCCTGGATATCCTCCCCGCCCTGCTGTCGAACCTGGTGTCGCGCGTCCTGATCTTAACCGGCGAACGCAAACAGGCGACACTGGATATAGCGGTTTTGCGCGGCGCCCGCGGGATATTGCGCAAAGACGCATCGGCGGAACAAGTGCTGAAGGCGATCGAAAAAACCCATCAAGGCGAATTGTGGCTGGACCGTGAAACGCTGGGCAGGGTATTCGGCGAACTCATGGTGCCGGCCGGGACGTCAAAGCCAGACATCGACACGAAAAAGAAAGCGACCCTGACAGCCAAGGAGCAAAAAATCATTCACACGATAGTCGAGGGAAGCGGCGCTTCGAACAAAGCGCTTTCGCAACGGCTATACATATCCGAGCACACCTTGTGCAACCACCTGACATCGATCTACCACAAGCTGGGCGTGAGCAATCGCCTTGAGTTGTACGTTTATGCAATCAAGCACCAGCTGGGGAGCCCGCATTCCTGATTGCAGCTCAATGGATTCCCCCGCTTAGCATTGGCATGATGGTCCTGATGATCTGAATCACGGCCGGTCCCATGATGACCATGATAATCGATGGGAATATGAAGACCACCAAAGGGAACAGCATTTTTGTCGGAACCTTGGCAGCCATTTCCTCGGCGCGCACCTGCCTCTTGTGCCGCAGGTCATCGGAAAATACCCGCAGGGATTCGCCGATGCTTGTGCCGAACTTGTCTGCTTGCGTCAGCATGGTAGCGAATATGCTTATTTCCTCAACACCCGTGCGCAGCGCCAGGTTGCGCAAGGATTTCTCGCGTGTTCCGCCCGCTCTCATTTCCAGATTGGTCAAGTGCAGTTCTTCCGCCAGGGCGACGCTTTTTATCCTGATTTCGTCAGCCACCTTGGTAAGGCCGGCATCCAGTCCTAAACCTGCTTCGATGCAAACCAGCATCAGGTCCGTGGCGTCGGGAAAACTTTCGAAAATTTCGCGCCTGCGCATTTTTATTTTCCAATGCAACAGGGCGTTAGGCAGGTAACAACCGATCATGGCTGCCAGCATCAGGTACAGCAGGAACGTCAAGCCCTGAAAGTGAGTCATTGTGCTCAGCGCCAGGTATGCCAACCCGGCAAAGAGCAGCGGCAGCAAGGTCTTGATGCCAAAATAAACCAGCCGCGCATCGTTATGCCGGATTCCGGCATTGAAAAACTTGAGCCGCAGCGGCGATTCCTCCCAGTTACCAGTGGGTGAAGACAGATTGGCAAAGGGGCCGACCAGATTCACCATGGTTTCCGTCCATTGCTGCTTCTCGGCCGGATCGGACATTGCCTGCAGCCGCTGCTCCGCTCTGGTTGGCGCCAGCCACAGGAACAATCCTGCCAGCCCCAGCGTTACAGCGAAGAAGACGAGTACGGAAAGTATGAGCATTTCGTTCTCCCTTATACCCGGATTCTGATTATTTTTCTTAAGACCAG
The DNA here is from genome assembly GCF_900112135.1 of Collimonas sp. OK412. Classification (GTDB taxonomy): domain Bacteria; phylum Pseudomonadota; class Gammaproteobacteria; order Burkholderiales; family Burkholderiaceae_D; genus Collimonas; species Collimonas rhizosphaerae. Next base: position 32,696 of record NZ_FOLC01000013.1, on the reverse strand, counting down.
AATGCCGAGAACCATCAAGACCAGCATGTATTTAATGATTGCAATGCCGATAGGATCGTGCCACAACGGCTTCATGAAATCCGGGTTCAGGAAACTCATGGCGGCCCCCAGTGCGAAGGGCATGAGCCCCAGGATCCAGGCCGACAGCCGCCCCTCGGACGACAGCACCCTCACCTTCGAAAGCAGTTTCAGGCGTTCACGAATCAGGCGGCTCAGATTGCCGAGCACATCGGTCAGGTTGCCGCCTGAATCGCGCTGGATCAGCACCGCCACCACGAAGTAACGCAGGTCGGTAATCGGTATGCGCTCGCTCAGGTTAGTCAATGCCTGTTGCAGCGATACGCCGAAATTGACTTCATCGTGGACGATGCGGAATTCGCCGGCAATCGGCTCAGCCATTTCGTCTCCGACCATTTGCAGGCCGGACGAAAACGCATGCCCGGAACGCAATGCCCTGGTGATCAGATCAAGCACATCTGGCAGCTGTTGCTCAATCCTGGCCAGGCGCCGGCTCCGTTTATGACGCACATACAGCAGCGGTAAAGCTGCCAGCGCAATGCCAAGCGCAGCGCCCAGCAGGAGCGATTGATGAACCAGAAAAGTCATCGCCAGGCAACCCGCCACTGCCAATGCCACGCACGACAGCAGCAGTTTGGATACGGTCCAGTCGAGCCCCGCCTGGAGGATGAACCGGTCCAGTCTGCGGGCCCTGGGAAGGCTCAGCAAGATGCGCTCGAATAACGGTATTTCGCTCAGCATCCGTTGTTTCAACAGCTGCGACTGCTTGGTTTTATCAAGGGAAGCAGACAGTGCCTGCAGCCGCTTCGAAATCTTCTTGGCTTCCGGGCCTCTGTATGATTTCCACATCATAAAGAAGCCTTCCAGAAGCAGGACCACCGCAACGAAAACAAGCACTGAAAAAACCAGGAAAGTGTTGCCACCGATTGATTGCAGCATGATTTTCACTCCTTCAGTGGTAATGTTTAGCGGGATCGAACATTGTGTCCGGCAACACCACGCCAAACGAACGCAGGCGTTCAGTAAACTTCGGCCTCACGCCTGTTGCATGGAAATAGCCCTGGACATCGCCATCGATGCCAATCCCGGTTTGCTTGAAGGCGAATATCTCTTGCATGGTGATAATGTCGCCCTCCATTCCGGTCAGTTCCTGGATGCTGGTGATTTTCCGTTTGCCGTCGGTCAACCTGATAGCTTGGATCATGACCGTAATGGCTGAAGCAATTTGCTGCCGGGAAGCCTTGTGCGGCAAGTTGAGATTTGCCATGCCCACCATGTTTTCGAGCCGGGACAGCGCATCCCGCGGCGTATTGGCATGGATGGTCGTGAGCGATCCTTCATGGCCGGTGTTCATCGCCTGCAGCATGTCGGCTGCCTCGGGGCCGCGCACTTCGCCAATCACGATCCGGTCGGGCCGCATGCGCAGTGCGTTGCGCACCAATGCGCGCTGGGTAATCTCGCCCTTGCCCTCGATATTCATCGGCCGCGTTTCCATGCGCACGACATGCGGCTGCTGCATCTGTAACTCGGCCGCGTCCTCGATTGTGACGATGCGCTCTGATACCGGAATGTAGCCGGACAGGATGTTCAGCAATGTCGTCTTGCCGGAACCGGTGCCGCCGGAGATGATCATGTTGACCTTGGCCTTGCTCAAGCCTTCCAGCATGAACGCCATGTCCGCAGTCAAGCTCTTGTACTCCTCGACCAGATTGCTCATCTTGAGGGGGATATGCGCGAAGCGGCGAATCGACATCATCGGCCCATCCAGCGCTACCGGCGGAATCACTGCGTTGACCCGGGATCCGTCCGGCAGCCTGGCGTCCACCATGGGGCTGGATTCATCTATCCGCCGGCCTACCAGCGACACGATTTTGTCGATGATGCGCAACAGGTGCTTCTCATCGGTAAAAGTGACATTGGTTATTTCCAGCTTGCCCCTGCGCTCCACGTATATCTGGTCGTAGGAGTTGACCAGGATATCGGACACGGTCGGATCGGCCATCAGCAATTCAAGCGGGCCGAAGCCCAGCATTTCGTGCTGGATATCACGGATCAGCGAGCGCCGTTCGATGTCATTGACCACCGCTTGCTCTTCCTTCAGCAGGCGTTCGATCATCGTGGTGATTTCCTGGCGCAGCATTTCGGGAGCCAGGGTCTCCAGCGCAGCCAGATCGAACTTGTCCAGCAGCTTGAGATGCATCCGCCCCTTCAATATCTTGTATGCGTCGCTCGCGACTTGCCCCTGCGGGTGCTCGACAGGCTCTATCCTGACGGCGTTGAGTTTTTCTCGAAAAGACATTTTCGTATGCTCCGGTTAGAGTTGCTGGCCTGCACTTGGGTCCGGCTGGAAATGGGTGGCTCTGTTATTGCTCTGCCCTTGCACCATTTATGCCCGCCTGAACAAGCGTCCTAAAAATCCCCGATTTTCATCTTCCCTGGGGCTCAGCGACAGCGCGAACGCCGCCAGATTCTTGGTCACCGCATTGGAACTCGCCATGTCGATCATCGGGTCGCCGTGGTTGATCGATGCATTGACCTCTTTATATGAGTTGGGAACGGTGTGCAGCGTCACCGGCCCTAAAGAACGCTGCATGCGATCGATGCCGATTTCATTGCTCTTCTCGAAGCGGTTGATGATCAGTTCGACCTTGTTCATCGGATAGCCCAAGGATTTGAATATCGTCAGCAGCTTGCTGGCGTTCCGCAGGTAGGGCAGCCCGGCCTGCAATACCGGGAAAATCCGGTCGGCCCGATCCAGCGCCTTGATCGCAAGTCCGTCCAAGGTGCGGCCGACATCGAGCAATATGAAGTCGTACTGCGCTACCGCCAGGTTGAGGATGGCGTCGATATGTTCCGGCTTCAGCTCCATCGCTTGCGAGGGCTCTTCCGGCGCCGCCAGTATGCTGTAGTTCGGCGCCACCTTGACCGTGCTGGCCGTCAGGAACGACGCATCCAGCCGGCCGATGTCGCGCGCCACATCGGCCAGGGTCGAGGCCGGCTCGCCGTCATGCACGAACGACAGCGCTTCACCGAATTGCAGGTTCAGGTCGATCAGCAGCACAGACTTGGTTTGCGCCAGCTGGCAGCCGAGATTGGTCGCCAGGAACGTGGCGCCGCTGCCGCCCTTGCACGGCATGAACGCCAGTATCCTGCCCAGCGTCCTGACAGGGCCGCCGATGCGTTTGGCCGCGATGCGGTTTACAGCGGCTTCCAGCGCAGCGGGCGTCACCGGCGACGGCAGCACCTCGCGCACGCCGGCGCGCATCGAATTGATCAGGAATTCCGGCGTGTGGGTAGCACACAACAGAATCACCGCGATGCTCGGATGATGGGTAGTGACGTATTCCACCTGGGCCAGTTCGGCCGGATCGCAGCACATGCCCTCCACCAGCATCAGGTCCGGCTGCTCCTGTTCGGCGACGATACGCATCCGGCTTTTGCCGCCTTCAATCAGCGTGGCCGAGTGCGAATACGTACCCAGGACCCGCCCCATCTCTTGCAGGTTATTGACATTGGGAGAAATCACGGCGATCTTCATTTTGTTTTCCCTGAGTGTTAGGAACAGATTGCGGCGCTGTTCGGGTCTAGCCGCATGGCTTCCCGCGGCAGATAAGTAGAAAACACAGGCATCGGGATTGCAGCCAGTGCCGCGCTGCCTGCGATGGGCGAGATCCACTGATAGTTGAGGCTGGTGATCGTTACCGTCACCCCTTCGCAAGTCGCCGCGGTGCATGCGGCAGGACTCCACGCCAGGTTGATGTCGACGATCTGGGGCAGCAGCGCCTGCATCTTCGCCAGGACTTTCGCCTTCTGGGTGGTGTCGTCGCACACCACTGCATAGCGTGCGCCGGCGCGCGTGGCCTCGGTCGCCGCACTCCAGCTATAGAGCATGCGGCTGAAGTCGGTGATTCCCAGCAGAAAAGTCAGGAAAACGATCAGCACCAGGGCGAACTCCACCACGGTGGCGCCGGATTGCGATTGCTTGTTCATGTTCATATCGAACTCCGCATGGTGGCGCTGATATTGCTGTATGTAATTTTCCCTGTCGAATCAGCGAACGCAACGCCAAACACGCTGCCATACAGGGGGACGAATTTATAGCCGCTCACGGTAACCTGCACAGTGTTGATCAGCGGGTTGGAGCCGGCGGTCTGCCAGGTCGGCGTCAACACGTTGGCCACGCTAAGCCCCGGCGCCAAGGGCGTCCCGGTACCTGCAACGTTCCCGTACACCACCAGGTTCTGTGCTTCGGCGGTATGGGTTCCCGGCGTCTGCAGCGATAGATAACGGACCGCATCCCGCACCGACTTGGTGATCGTGTTGTACTGGAATATCGCCCGGCCGAATTCCGTCGTGATGAAAGTGAGCAGCAGCAGCATCGGCAGGATCAAGGCAAACTCAACGAGCGCCGTGCCTTTCTGTCTGGTTTTCATGGTTGTCCCCTTATCTCACTAAAACCGGCACCAGCGGACCGGCGGCGCCGCCTGCCAATCCGTTGGTCGTACATGGGCTGCTGGTGCTGCCGCCATTGCCGCGAAATTCCAATTGCACGGTTACCGTGGGCCCGCTTAACGGTTGCAGCATGAACATGCAGGCGTAATCGATCACCTTGTTCGACGCATCGACAATTGGCGCAGTTACCAGCCTTCTGCTGAAGCCGTACAAATTGTGCTGCCCTCCGACGCCCGGCGTAGCCAGTGTCTTGAAACCGTTCGTGTTCAAACCCGTAATGCCATCGCCGCCGTTCAGGCTGGTTCCTGTGTCGTCATAGGAGGCGAAAGCCGCGCGTTTGGCCATGAAATTTGCTGCACTCGAAGCGGAACCCGCCGCCGGCGTTCCCGACCACGCGTTTTGCGGAACCGCGTTCTTCCAATTGGTCGTGGTATACGCATAACCTGAAAAATCGGGATGATCGACGCTAGGGCCGGGATCGCCGTTCTTATAAATGCCGAAGCGGTAATTCCAAGGCGTATCCACAGTAGTCTGGGCGCCTGGCGTGCCCAAGGTGTCGCCCAGCCTGGTGCCGCAATATCCAGGTTCGCCCAGTTCACGCCTGGTCTCGCTGGCGCTCGTGCTGCCGTCCAGGTTGTACCATCCCATTTCACCGGTAGACTGCGTCCCGTTGCCGATCATGTTGACCCACTCGCCGATCTGGAAGCCGTAATTCGGCGCTGTCCCACCCGTCTTGGGCTTCAGCCCGACCGGGATCGGACAGGTGGTCTGGGCGCTGGCGCGGGTCGCCACTGCGACTGCCAGGACATTTTGCGTATTCGTATAGGTCGTCGTGTCGTTGGCAAAAGCGCCCATGGATTGCAGCAGCCACATGTTCAAGCCGGACTGCGTGTGCTGGCACTGCGCATATCTGGCGTTGGCGGCCGCGGCGGTGGCGCCGTAGGCGGCATCCTTGAAAGTGATATCCGCAGCGACTATCTTGCCCTGGCTGCTCCATGAGGAAGATTGGAAATTGACGTTATTCAAGTTGCCAGCGGTAATGCCGGCGTTGGTGGCGCGCGTCAGCGCGCTGCTCTCGCCGTCAAGCTCTTGCGCGGCCGCCAGCGCACAACTGTCCATCGCTGTCTGCAATTCTGTCTTGACGACGAACAGATGGCCAAAGTCGAGGGCAATCGCCATGAATCCCATCAGGAATAGCAGGACGAGCGATACGGTGACTATCACTGCCCCGTCCTGGCGATGACACTGACGCTGGATAGCAACACGGTCCACGATGACGCCTTTTTTAGAGTTATGACAAACAGACTTTTCGAGATTCCGTTTTTTGCAGCAAAATCAGGCGCAGGTGCCGCCTGTCTTCAGGCAATTTGATACACGGGTAATAAAGTCAGAGAAGCTGGTTCCCGTGGTCAAAGCTTGAAGCGCCACGACCAACGCTATCGATACGACAGCAATGATCAATGCGTACTCGACGACTTGGGCGCCGTCTTCCTCTTGCAAGAATCGATGAAGCATGACAATCTCCTTTTAACTGAATGGGCGAGCCGGCTAAACGGCCGGCTCGCCGGCACCAACTGAGATCAAGCGCATGTCCCGCCGGTCTTCAGGCAGTTTGTTACGCGGGTAATGAATTGCGAGAAGCCGCCTCCGGCTGCAGTCAGCGCATTCAATGCCACCACCAGCGCGATCGAGACGACAGCGATGATCAGCGCATATTCGACAACTTGGGCGCCGTCTTCGTCTTGCACGAAAGAACCGATGGATTGTTTGACCAATTTAAGATTAGCGTTCATTTCTTTACCTCTTGAGGTTAATGTTCAATTGAAATTTACTGCCCTGGTACCGCACGGTTACTACCTGCTTCTCCTACAACGTTGCGAAAAGAAGACTCCCTTTTCCGCCGGCAGCTTATCCTGCTGCCTTGATCAATAAAATCCTTGATGCATCATTCCTGCGTTACTGCGTGGCGCCAAGACTGCCGCCGATATTGATGACGTTGACCGCTGGCGGCGGCGCCTTAAAGCTGCCCTGATAGAGATTGATGGTCTCCTTGGCCGCCTTGCCGTCCATGCCCGCCACCTGGTCGGGATTCTTGCCGGCGTCAGGATTGATGATCATCTTGAGCTTGGCCTGGCGCACGGCGTCGCCGAATTTGGTGTCGTAGTTGGGAGTGACTGTCGAGCAGCCCGCCGTCAGGACGAGCAACAGTACGATTGCGAGCTTGTTCATGGACTTTCCTTTTATTTGATTACAGGATTAGCAGCGACATCTTCAGAACTGGCTGTCGGCGCCATGGCTGGAGCTGGAGCTGGAGCTGGAGTTTGAGCTTCGACTGGAGCTGGAGCTTGAGCTTCGACTGGAGCCTGAGCTGGAACTGGAGCCTGAGCTGGAACTGGAGCTTGAGCTTCGACTGGAGCTGGAGCTGGAGCTCGAGCTTGAGTCGGGGCCGGAGCCGGGGCCGGAGCCGGAGCCGGAGCCGGAGCCGGAGCCGAGCCTTCCAGGCTGCCGTTGAAATAAACCTCGCCACGGCTTGGTACGACATGATTGTCCGTCGGCAGCGTCGGCGCTTCCGCCAGCGGCTTCACCAGATGCGGCGTAATCACGAACAGCAGCTCGGTCTGGTCAGTCTGGAACTCGGAACTCCTGAACAGCGCTCCAAGCACCGGCACCTCGCCCAAGCCAGGGAAACGCTTCATGGTTTCAGTGACGTTGTTCTTGATCAGGCCGGCAATCGCGAAGCTTTGCCCATCGTTAAGCTGGACGGTGGTATCCGCCCGGCGCACCGTCAGCGACGGCAGCACCGCCGTGACGCCGCCGACGGTGGTGAACGGCGAGCCAAGCTGCGACAAGTCCGATACTTCCGAGACCATCTTCAGGTTGACCCGGCCGCCGTTCAGCACAGTGGGCATGAACTTCACGCCGATGCCGAATTCCTTTTCTTCCAGCGTGATGGTGGCCTGGCCAGCGTTGTTGGTCTGGGACACAGGAATGAAGATCTTGCCGCCCGACAGAAAGCTGGCCTGCTGACCGCTGATCGCCATGATGTTCGGTTCAGCCAGCACCCGCACCAGGCCGTCATTCTTTTGCCCGTCGATGTTTACCGAGGTCCGGCCGATCCTCAGCGCCTGCAGCAAGGCATTGCCTCCGCTCAGGAAATTGGATAGCAGGGAATAGGTATTGCCTCCGCCATTGCTGGGACGGGTCAGGCTGACGTTCGACCCGAGCCTGTCGAGCAGCGTCTTGCTGACTTCGGCGATCTTCACTTCCAGCATGACCTGCTGCGGGGCCGTGACGCGCAGCATGTTAACCACCTTCTTGCCGTCGCCGTAAGCATTGGCCAGGTTTATCGCTTCGTCGAGCTTGATGGCGTCGCTGACCTGGCCGGTCAGCACCAGTGAGTTTTCCGCGCCGCGCACCTTGATCCCGGTTTCTTCAGGCATCAATTCGCCTAGCTTGGCTTGCAAGGTGCCCGGATCGACGGTAACGATGATGTCCTTGATGACGCAGCGTCCATCCGAACTCTGCAAAACCACATTCATCGATCCTGACTTCCGTCCCAGGAAAAACAGTTCGGTAGGACTGAGCAGCGTGATATCCACATCTGCCACGCCGTCCGAAGCCGCTTGCGCCGGGGCTGGAGGTGCATTCGCAGGCCCCGGCGGCACGGTCTTGTCGTTGGTTGCAGGCGGCCGGCCGGCGCGGTTCGACGATTGGCCGCCGACCAGCATGCGGGCGGCGGGAACATTCAGCCGGATGACGCTTGACTTGCCAAGCGTGACGTAAGTAACAGGGTCAACCGTCACGGATCCGCAAGGCCTCAGGCCGGAAGAGCCTAGAGTTTGATTGGCGAAAGGTGCGCTGGCCGCGAGTGCTCCATCGGACAAGGCCAGCGCCGCGAAGAAGATCACATTTCTGTAGTTGTTGTTCACTTGAACTGCTCCCTAGATTGTTTTAATTAAAAACAGTTGAGCGTCCGGCTGCCGTTTTGAATTACCTCGACACACTGCGATTGCGAGGCTGACGCCACCATCGGTTTGCTGCGCATCACCCTGGGCTTTACAGCTGCAACCTTGGCTGGCGCTGCTTCCGGTTCTACACGCTCTCCAAACAGCTGGTTCTTGGTAATGCCTACGGTTGTTACCGTGTTCTTGTCCACCTGGTTGCGCAGCACTAGCGATAGCGTGCCGACGCTGCGCGCCAGGTCCAGCTTCTCTGAATCCTCCAGCGTCAACTCCAGCGTCACCGCACTGACTACCCGAGGTTTGGTATCGTCGCGGCCAGCTTCCTGCGCCACCGCCAGCACCAGTACATGCTCGAGCACGGTTTTGCTGATCTGCTTGCCTTCTTCGCCCTTGTTCTTGTCCTGCTGCGCATTCACCATGACGTCTACATAGTTGCCGGGAAGCGCGAAACCAGCCACGCCGACCACATCGTTGACCCTGACCGTCATGGCCCGCTTGCCCTCCGCAATCACGGCGGAAAGCCCCCCTTGCGTGCCGGCCGGCGCCAGCTTGCCGTCGAGGATTGCTTCGCCCCGCAGCACGCCGACTTTCACCACCCGGTCCTGCAAGTCCTTGACTTCTTTGAAGGCGCCGGCCGGCACCGAGCCGCTGGGCCAGTCGACGGTCGACAGCATTTGCACATTGATCCTGCTTCCCAGTTCGATATCTGACGCGGCCACCACGACTTTGTTGGAGGCGACGCCGCCTTGCTTCGACACCCACCCAGCCGCATATACAGCGGCTCCCAGACCGATCGCCGAGGCCAGCACGAGCAATCCGATTGCTTTGACGTTTTTCATTTTCGATTCCAGTCAAGTTTGTTTTGCAAGCTACAAATAACCTAGTTGCCGTGCCACCAGATAGCCGGTGGTGCCTATGCCGATGCTGACGCCGTACGGCAATTTCCCCACCGACTTGCTTGCGTCTATGTGGGCGTCCGGCCTGAAACCTCCAATTGCCGACAGCATCATGATTTGCACCATATTCTTTACATTGCCTAGCATCCGCCCCAGCGCTCTGTTAAACAGGGCAAACCCCAGGGCAGCGATGCCGCCGACAATGAAAGTGGATATGACCGCAAAAAATATCCCGGGAACGCCGAGGAATGCCCCGACCATCGCTATCAGTTTTACGTCGCCTGCCCCCATGGCCTTGAGCGCGTACAGCGGCAGCATCATGAGCAAGCCAAGCAGCAGGCCGTCGAACGTCCATAGAAAACCGGCGTGCGTCGACATCGGAACTGCCGTGTTGTAAATCAGGCCGAACGCCGTGCCGCTTGCAGTGAGCCAGTTAGGAATCCGGTAGGTTCGCCAATCGCTCGCAGCAGCCACTATCAGCAATGCAATCAAGACTCCCGTACGGGGATCGGTGACTAGCATGCCGAGAAGTTCGAGTAATGAATAAAATGCTTGCATGATCTATCTCTGCCATTCAAATGAAACGTGATCGGTAATGAGCTGCGGCATGCGTCCAACGCGATTTCTCATGTGCTCTTCACCAGAGCGAGCAACGCAAGCGTGCAGACCACGATAACAAGCGCTCCGATGAGCGCGCACTCTATGAGCGACGCACCGTCCTCTTCCTTGAAGAAACTCATGAGGGCATGCGATGGATCGTCGGTTAATCGCATACTCTTCTCCGTAGTGGTTTCTCATGATTCGACTCTGCCGGTTTCGATCGGACTGCAATGCTCGCGTCCTTGCAATGAGTATAGGCAGGCAGAAAAAAACGTATATGACCGATGGGTCCCTATTTGAGTAGGACCGACTGTCTCTCTGAATCGGGGGTGGGCAGGACAAAACAACTAGGAAGGAGCGGGGGGAAAATCTAACTTGTTGTCGATAACGGACAAAAAGAAACGGACCTTGTCAAAGCCCGCCATTTTGCTTGTCGAAAGCAGACATTTTTTTGTCATGGATGCTGCTGCCTGGCTCTCAGGCTGCCGCAAAAAAATTGCCTGGAGGGAAGGACTGGAGAAGCAGCCACGCCTGTCTTTCGCGGGGGGTCCAGAGAGAAGCGGCTCGTGAAAACGCCGGGCAGATGGCGCACTACCCGATTGCGCGGCCGCCATCTTTGGCCGCGGCCATTTCAAGCGAGCCAAATGCGCCGCTGCAAAGGAAGGATTTTTACTGGCTGGCCCAGCCTCGACTGCGCGGGCCGCGACACGCCATCCGGCGTCAGCATGAATGCCGGGATATGCCTCTAACGGCTAGACCGGGTGCTGACATCGACCCACACCGCCAGCATCAGGATGCTGCCCTTGACGATCATTTGCCAGTAGGTGTCGACATCCAGCATCGACATGCCGTTGTCCAGGCTGGCCATCACCAGCGCCCCGATCAGCGCGCCGTATACCGTGCCGGAACCGCCGCGCATGGAAGTGCCGCCGATGAAGCAGGCCGCGATCGCATCGAGCTCGCCCATGTTGCCGGCCGAAGGCGAACCCGCCGCCAGGCGTGCGGTATTGACCAGGCCCGCCAGCGCGCACATCACGCCCATGATGCCGAATATCCACAGCTTCACCGCCTGCACATTGACGCCGGACAGCCGGGTCGCCTCCATGTTGCTGCCGACCGAATAGATGCGGCGGCCGAACACAGTCTGGGTGGTGATGTAGCTGAACAGTCCGAGCAGCGCCAGCAACAGCAGCACCGGCACCGGAATCCCGTCGTAGGTATTCAAGGTCGAGACAAATCCCAGCAGCACCAGGCCGATCAGCAACACGCGCAGCGCGTCGCGCCACAGCGGCGGCACCGGCAGCGCATGCTGCATGCGGTTGCGGCGCTGCCGCCAGGTGAGCGCCAGCGCCAGTGCAAACAGGCCGATGCCGAGCACGATGCCGAGCTGCGGCGCCAGGTAGCCCTGGCCCAGGTAGACCAGGTCGCTGGAAACCGGCGCGATGGTCAAGCCGCCGGTGACGCCCAGCAAAATCCCGCGGAACGCCAGCATGCCGCCAAGGCCGACGATGAACGAAGGAATCCGCATGTAAGCCGTCAGGTAGCCGTTGAACAAGCCCAGCGCCAGGCCCAGCAGCAAGACCAGGCACAGGTTGAGCGGCAGCGGCAAATGGTGGGTAACGTTGAGCACGGCAGCGACGCCGCCCAGCAAGCCGAGCATGGAGCCGACCGATAGGTCGATTTCGCCGGCAATGATCACCAGCACCATGCCGCAGGCCAGGATGCCGGTGATCGACATCTGGCGCAGCAGGTTGGACAGGTTGCGCGGCGTCACGAAACCGCCTTCGGTCTTCCAGCTGAAGAATGCCCAGATGAGGGCAATCGCAATCAGCAAGGCCATGATCTTGTATTGCCGGAACAGCTGCTTGATGTTGATGGTGCTCATATCAGTTTCCCGTTATTCCCTGTTTCAGATGCGGCGGCGACCAGCTGCTGCGACGCCAGGTACTGCGACGACTGGTCGATCGCCGCCGCCAGCACGGTTTCCTGGCTCAGGCCGCGATTGACGAAGTTGCCGCGCAGCTTGCCCTCGCCGATGACCAGCACGCGGTCCGATACGCCCAGCACTTCCGCCAGTTCGGACGACACCATGATGATCGCCACGCCCTGCCGCGCCAGGTCCGCCATCAGCCGGTAGATCTCGGCCTTGGCGCCGACGTCGACGCCGCGCGTCGGTTCGTCCAGGATCAGGACCTTGGGCCGCGCCAGCAGCATTTTCGCCAGCACCGCCTTTTGCTGGTTGCCGCCGGACAGGCTGGTGATCGGCAGGAACGGGCTGGATGTCTTGAGCTGGAGGCGGCTGATTTCAGCCTGCACGGTTTTCAGTTCGGCTTCGGCGTCGATGCGGGTGTGGCGCGAAAAATCCTTGAGCACCGCCAAGGTGATGTTCTGGCCGACGCCGAGATCGGGCACGATGCCGTGCTGTTTGCGGTCTTCGGGTACCATGCACAGCCCAAGCCGGATCGCTTTCAGCGGCGTGCCTGTATCGACCTTCACGCCTTCCAGCCAGACCTCGGCCTGGCTGCGCCCGGGATAGGCGCCGAACAAGGCCGACACCAGCTCGGTGCGGCCGGCGCCGACCAGCCCGGCGATGCCGAGGATCTCGCCGCGCCGCAATGAGAAGGAAATGTCGTCGACCCGCTTGCGCTGCGGATTGTCGGCGTCATGGCAGGTCACATTGCGCGCCTCGAATATCACTTCGCCGATTTCATGTTCCTGGTCCGGATACATGGCGCTGATTTCGCGGCCCACCATCTGCGTGATGATCTGATCGACGTTCATGTCCTGCATCGGGGTGGTGGCGATATGCTTGCCGTCGCGGATCACGGCGATGGTGTCGCACACGGCGGCCACTTCGTCCAGCTTGTGCGAGATATACACGCAGGCCACGCCCTTGGCTTTCAGGTCGCGGATGATATCCAGCAGCACCGCGATCTCGGACGCCGTCAGCGATGATGACGGTTCGTCCAGGATCAGCAGCCTGGCTTTCTTGTTGAGCGCCTTGGCGATTTCCACCAGCTGCTGGTGGCCGCCGCCGTAGTTCATCACCGGCAGCGCTACATTGATATCCGGCATTTTCAGCTCGCGCATGAGTTCCGCCGCGCGGCGGTACATGGCTGGATAGTTCATGCGCCCGCCCGGCAAGGTCAGTTCGTGTCCCATGAAGATGTTTTCCGCAACCGACAGTTCCTGCACCAGCATCAACTCCTGATGGATGATGATGATGCCTGCAGCTTCAGTATCGCGCATCGACTGCGATAGCAGCGGCCGGCCCTCCCACAGGATTTCGCCCTGCCAGCTGCCATGCGGATAAACGCCGGACAGCACTTTCATCAGGGTCGATTTGCCGGCGCCGTTTTCGCCGCACAGGCCAAGGCATTCGCCAGCCTTGACCTTGATGTCTATGCCATCCAGCGCACGCACCGCGCCGAATTCCTTGACGATGCCGCGCATTTCCAGCAAATAGTCGGACATGCTTGCTCCCGCAATGATTGAAGGGAAAACGGCGACGCGGCGGACCAAAGCCGCCGCGGCCGTTTCAGTTCATGCGGCAGCTTACTTGCTGCTGATCTGGGCTTCGGTATAGAAACCGTCGTCCACCAGCAGCTTGACGTTGGCGCTGGTCAGCGGCGTCGGTTTCAGCAGGATCGTATCGACTTTCTTGACGCCGTTTTCATACTGGGCGTTGTAGGAAGGTTTTTCGTTGCGCGCCAGCTGCACCGACAGCTTGGCCGCTTCGGAGGCGATCAGCTTGAGCGGCTTGTAGACCGTCATGGCCTGGGTGCCGGCGATCACGCGCTTGACTGCGGCCAGGTCGGCGTCCTGTCCCGAGACCGGCACCTTGCCCGCCATCTTTTGCGAAGCCAGCGCCTGGATCGCGCCGCCGGCGGTGCCGTCGTTGGAAGCGACGATGGCGTCGATCTTGTTATTGTTGGCAGTCAGGGCGTTCTCCACGATCGACAGGGCTTCGGTGGCGCTCCAGTCCTTGACCCATTGCTGGCCGACGATCTTGATGTCTCCCTTGTCGATGGACGGCTTCAGCACTTTCAGCTGGCCTTCGCGCAGCATCTTGGCGTTGTTGTCGGTGGGTGATCCTCCCAGCAGGTAGTAATTCCCCTTGGGCTGCGCCTTGAGCACGCCTTCGGCCTGCATCTCGCCGACCTTTTCATTGTCGAAAGAAATATAGGCATCGATATCGGCGTTCAGGATCAGGCGGTCATACGACACCACCTTGATGCCGGCCTTCTTGGCTTCCTTGACGGTATTGGTCAGTACGGTCGCGTTGAACGGCACGATGACGATGACATCCACGCCGCGCGAGATCAGGTTCTCGATCTGGGCGATCTGCCGCTGTTCGCTGGCGTCGGCCGATTGCACAAACACCTTGGCGCCCAGCTTGTCAGCCGCCGCGACAAAAAAATCGCGGTCCCTGGCCCAGCGCTCTACCCGCAAGTCGTCGATCGAAAAACCGATCTTGGGATTCTTGGAATCGGCCATGGCGGCCGTGCTGCCCAGTGCCAATACCGCTATCGACATCACTGCCAACAGACTCTTTCTCTTGATCTTGTTCATTGCTGTGTCTCCTGTCATTGGTTTTGATTTAACTGCTGATCACGCATTAACCTCGCCCTGCCAACTTCGACTTCTGCAACACTCGATATCACCCGGAATCACCCCTAATCACCCATATATGGCGCGGTTGACCAGGTTCTCCAGCATTTCCTGGCGACCGCTGACCGCCTGCGGATTGATCTGCCTGGCAAACGCATGCTCGGCGATGTCGCTCAAGCTGAGCTTTCCGGCCAGCACGTCCTGCCCGAAAGCACCATCCCATCCGGCATAACGCTCGGCCTTGAAATTCGCCAGCAGGTCGTTCTCGACCATGCCGGCGGCGCGCTCCAGCGCCAGCGCCAGCACATCCATGGCGCCGACGTGGCCGTGGAACAAATCGACTTCGTCCAGGCTCTGGCGTCGCACCTTGGAATCGAAGTTGAAACCACCGGTGGAGAAGCCGCCGGCTTTCAGGATTTCGTAAGTGGCCAGCGTCATCTCTTCGACGCTGTTGGGAAACTGGTCGGTATCCCAGCCGTTTTGCGGATCGCCGCGATTGGCGTCGACGCTGCCGAGGATGCCGAGCGCGGCGGCGGTGGCGATTTCATGATGGAAGCTGTGCCCGGCCAGGGTCGCATGGTTGGCTTCGATATTCACCTTGATCTCTTGCTCCAGGCCGTACTGCTTGAGGAAGCCGTGCACAGTGGCGCTGTCGTAGTCGTACTGGTGCTTGGTCGGTTCCTGCGGTTTCGGTTCGATCAGCAGCGTGCCCTTGAAACCGATCTTGTGCTTATGCTCTACCACCAGGCGCATGAAACGGCCCAGCTGTTCGCGTTCGCGCTTGAGGTCGGTATTGAGCAAGGTTTCATAACCTTCGCGGCCGCCCCACAGCACATAGTTGGCGCCGCCCAGGCGCTGGGTGGCGTTCATGGCGGTGCAGACCTGCGCGGCGGCGTAGGCAAACAGTTCGGGATTGGGATTGCTGGCGGCGCCGGAGGCAAAGCGCGGATGGCTGAAGCAGTTGGCGGTGCCCCACAGCAGGCGCACCCCGGTCTGTTCCTGCTTGCGCTCCAGCACGTCCAGCATCTGCGCGAAGTTGTTGCGGTATTCGGCCAGGCTGGTCCCTTCCGGCGCGACGTCGGTGTCGTGGAAAGTGTAGTAGTCGACGCCCAGCTTGCTGAAGAATTCAAAAGCGGCATCGGCCTTCTTGTGCGCCATTTCCATGGCGTCGCCGCCTTCTTGCCAGGGACGGCGGAAGGTGCCGGCGCCGAACACGTCGGAACCGGGCCAGACGAAAGTGTGCCAGTAGCAGGCTGCCATGCGCAGGTGGGCGCGCATCGGCTTGCCCAGTACCAGCTTGTCGGCGTCGTAGTGGCGGAAAGCCAGCGGCGTCTGCGCCTGCTTGCCCTCGAAGCGGATCGGTGTCACGGAAGGGAAATAGCTCATGCTTGCTCCTGTAGGGTGGTGGTGCGGTGTTGATGTGGGCCCATACTAGAACCGCTCCCGGCGCGCCACAATTACGAAATCCACCAGATGCCCTAGCGATTCTTTCTATTGCAGGTGCACATAACGGCATTTGGCCTGACGCTGGCGGCGCGCTTCGCTACAATCGAGGCCAACGGACTGGAACCTGTCCGCGGCAATGACAAATTGACAAACCGGGCTGCATGGCGCTCCCAGGAGACTGCAATATGACAAGAACCGTGCACCGCATCGCCCTGCTGTTCAACGGCAACAAGATCTTCGACCGCGACATCATCGCCGGCATCGGCGAATACCTGAGCAGCACGCGCGCCTCGTGGGATCTGTTCCTGGAGGAGGATTTCCGCTGCCGCCTGCAAGGTATAGAGCGTTGGCAGGGCCACGGCATCATCGCCGACTTCGACGATCCGGCTGCCTGCGAAGCCTTGTCGCGGGTCAGCCTGCCGGTAGTCGCAGTGGGCGGTTCGTATGCCGATCAAGCCGACTATCCCGGCGACACGCCGTATGTCGCCACCGACAATTTCAAGCTGGTCAAGCTGGCCTACGATCACCTGATCGAAGCCGGCCTGCAGCGCTTTGCCTGCTTCAGCCTGCCGCAAGCCGACGTCAACCGCTGGGCCCAGGAACGCGAGAAGGCGTTTGAAAGCCTGATGCAGCGCGACGGCATGCAGGGCGCAATATACCGCGGCGTCGGCACCAGCGCGCCTTCCTGGGACACTGCGGTGGAGCAGCAGATCGCCTGGCTGCAGACGCTGCCCAAGCCGATCGGCATCATCGCCGTCACCGACGCCCGCGCGCGCCAGCTGCTGCAGGCTTGCCTGTGCGCCGGCATCGCGGTGCCGGAACAGGTCGCGCTGATCGGCATCGACAACGATCCGCTGGCGCGCATCCTGACCCGGGTGCCGCTCAGTTCGGTGATCCAGGGCACGCGTGAAATGGGCCGCACCGCCGCCCACCTGCTGCACCAGATGCTGCATGGCGGACGCCTGGCCGGCACCCGCATCCTGGTGCCGCCGGCCGGCATCAACGTGCTGGCCTCGAGCCGTCACGAAGCGCCCAGCCATCCGCACGTGATGCAAGCCATGCACTTCATCCGCCAGTACGCCTGCCAAGGCATCAAGACCGAACAAGTGGCCGATTATGTCGGCGTCTCGCGCTCCTCGCTGGAATGGTATTTCCGCCGCGAACTGGGACGCAGCGTGCACGACGAGATCCTGCGCTTCAAGCTGGGCGTGGCGAAGGACATGCTGCGGCACGAAGCCCACAGCATCGCCGAGATTGCCGTCAGCTGCGGCTTCACCTCGGTGCAATACATGCACGCGGTATTCAAGCGCGAACTGGGCTGCACTCCGCGCGAATACCAGGACCGGCTGGCACAGGCCGGGCAATCGCCGCCAACCGCAAACACCATCAACTGACCGAAGCCGACACCGATGACACCGACCTCCATCACCAGCACAGCCGCCGACCATGGCGTCACCCTGTACACGCTGCGCAACGCGCACGACATGCGGATCCTGATCAGCGACCACGGCGCGACCCTGGTCTCCTGGTGGGCGCCGGACCGCTACGGCCGGGTAGCCGACATCCTGCTCGGCTATCCCGATGAAAGCGGCTACCAGGCAAATCCATCTTACTTCGGCAGCCTGGTCGGCCGCTGGGGCAACCGCATCGCCAAGGGCCGCTTCACCGTGGACGGCGCCGAGTACCTGGTCGACCGCAACAACGGCGACAACCACCTGCATGGCGGCGACACCGGCTTCCACCTGGCGCAGTGGCGCGCCGAACCGGGCCCGGACGGCTTGCGGCTGACGCTGGAATCGCCGGATGGCGACGGCGGCTATCCCGGCAACGTGCAGGTTTCGGTGCTGTACAGCCTGGACGACAGCGGCCGCCTGAGCATCGACTACAGCGCCGCCAGCGACGCGCCGACGCCGCTCAACCTGACCTCGCACGGCTACTTCAACCTCAACGGCGGCGGCAGCGATATCTACGACCACATCTTGTCGATCGCGGCTGACCGGTACCTGCAGATCGACGCCCAGCTGATCCCCACCGATGCTGCCGATGTCGCCGGCAGCGCCTTCGATTTCCGCCAGCCGGCGCCGATCGGGCCGCGCCTGGCCTGGCCCGACACCCAGCTCAAGCTGGCCGGCGGCTTCGACCATTGCTACTGCCTGAGGCCGCAGGACGGCGCCGCTCCTGCGCCGGGCCAGGGCCGCAACGCGCAGCCGCTGCGGGAAGTGGCGACCGTCTACGATCCCGGCTCCGGCCGCCAGCTGTCGGTCTCGACCACCGAGAACGGTTTGCAGTTCTACAGCGGGAATTTCCTGGCAGGCATACAAGGCCGCAACGCCCAGCCTTATGCGATACACGACGGCTTCTGCCTGGAGACGCAAGCCTATCCCAACCAGATCAACGGCCCAGATGCCGAAGCCGTGATCCTGCGGCCCGGCCAGGTGTATCGCCAGACCACGATTTACCAAATCTCGGTGCGCTGACAAGCGGCGGCGGAAAAGCGTAGAATAAAGCCCGCCCGCACCGGCTCACCAGCCGGTCCGCGGGCGATCAGGCGCGATGCACATATTGGAAAGAGAGACACATGACAAAACAAAACGGAGCGGAACCGCTCATCAGCGAGATCGAGTATTACATGATGATTGTCGAGTTCGACATGTTATGGAACCGCAATACCACCGCGCAAGAACAGCAGCGAATGGAACACATGATCCGGCTGATCGACGCATTTGAAGCAGGACACACATTCCTCGCACCGCAAATGCAAGTTCGGACCGGACTGGAGAGCCGGAATAAAGAAGGGCCTACAACAATGTAGGCCCTTTTCTTTTGTAGCCCGCTTTTTCTTTATGTCCCGCTATCCCTCTCCTGCCGTCACCTTCACCGCACTCTCATTCGTCCTCTTCCGCAGCCTGT
The DNA here is from genome assembly GCF_900112135.1 of Collimonas sp. OK412. GTDB lineage: Bacteria > Pseudomonadota > Gammaproteobacteria > Burkholderiales > Burkholderiaceae_D > Collimonas > Collimonas rhizosphaerae. The sequence goes on along the minus strand of NZ_FOLC01000013.1, from coordinate 13,801 downwards.
TCCTGTTCAATGAAAGCGGCAAGCCGTCCAATCAGGTGGCAGCCATTGCCGGATCGCTCACGCCATGCGCGCCGGTTTCCATGCGGCCTGCGAAGCGCCGGCTGAAACCGCCGGCCGGCGCCGTCGCCGTCAGGTCATACCAGTTGCCCTGGCCGCCGATCGGCCAGTGCTGGTCCAGCTGCATGCCGGCCGGGACATTGAAAGTCCACGGACCTGCCTTGCGGTAAGCATTGGCCTTGACCGTAACGATGCAGGATTTCTCTCCGCGATTGGCCATCGTCAGGAAGATCCGCCTGGTGAAGATGTCATAACCGAGACGTACCTCAGGCACGGCCGAATCCTCTTCCGACAGCATCGCAAGATTGCCTTGGAAAGCACGATGGAAGCCGTTCGGTCCCAGCACCCACAAATCGTAGGCGCCGCGGTCGGCGTCCAGCTCCCAGGTATCCTGCCATTCCTTGCCGGCCTCCAGCGCATAGCGGCGCGGCACGCGATCCAGGTGCAAGCGATCGTAGACGTGGAACACGGCGGCAGCCCGGCCGGTATTGCGGAAAGTCAGGACGATGTTGTTGCGCCTGACGTGCGTGCGCGCGCTCGCGTGCAGCTCGTACGGCAATGCGCGCGAAGGCCGGACGCCTGCCGCCTGCATCGGAAACACCTGGCTGCCTTCGGCCGGCAAGGCGACCTGCTGCAGTTTTTCCTGCTGGGCGCGCACCGCGTCAGCTTCCGCCCGGGTGCGTTTCGGCAGCGTCGGCAAGACTTCATGGTTCGGATTGACGAAGTTGAAAGCCGACAGCAAATCGCCGCAGACCGCGCGCCGGAATGGCGTGATGTTCTCTTCCTTGACGTGGAAGCGGGCTTCCAGGAAACGCAGCACCGAGGTGTGGTCGAACACCTGCGAATTGACCCAGCCGCCGCGGCTCCATGGCGAGATCACATACATCGGCACGCGCGGGCCGGGACCGTAGGGACGGTTTTGGTAGGTAGCCGATGCCGCCGCGGAAAAATATTCGCCGTCGGTGGAAACCGACGAATGGCCGGCCAGCTCGCCGCCTTCGTAGCCAGGCGCGCATGGCGGCGGCACGTGGTCGAAGAAGCCGTCGTTCTCGTCGAAATTGACCAGCAACACGGTCTTGCTCCATACCGCCGGATTGGCGGTCAAGGCATTCAGCACTTCCTGGATATACCAGGCGCCCTGCACCGGGCTGGATGGTCCAGGATGTTCGCTGTAGTCTGCCGGGGCGACGATCCAGGATACCTGCGGCAGCGTGCCGGCACCGATATCTTCGCGCAAGGCAGCCAGGAAGCCGCCGTCCGGCATGGTGTTGGCCACTCCCTTGAGCAGCGGGTCGATGCTGTCGTCGCTAGGCAGGTAGGCTGGATAAGGAGCGCCGTCGACGGCGTTGCCGCGCTTTTCGTTGGCCTGGCGATAGGCAACGAAACCTGCCAGCGGATTGTCGGTGAAATTGTCCGGCATGTTCTCGTAGACCTTCCACGACACGCCTTCTTTCTGCAGGCGTTCCGGGTAGGTCTTCCAGCTGTAGCTGGCAGCGCTGGTAGAGGCTTCCAGGTGATCCTGGCTGTTATCGATGACCGGGCCGCCGTTCTTGCCTTTGGGATCGATGTTGCCGGTCCAGTGGAATACCCGGTTAGGGTTGGTGCCGCCGTGGAACGAGCAATGGTAGGCGTCGCACACCGTAAACGCGTTCGCCAGCGCGAACTGGAAATCCAGCTCGGCCGAGGTGTAATAACCCATCGACTGGGTCTGCTTGTAGGTCGGCCAGTTCGCCATGCGGCCGAGGTCCCAGGCATCCTGTGCGTTATCGTAGAAGTGGCTGGTGCCGTTGACGCGCTGGGCGTTGCCGATCTTGCTGTCGAGGTGATAAGGCAGGATCACGCGCGATTGTTTGGTGGTCTTGTCGGTGTACGTCTGCTGCATCACATTGCGCTTGCCGGCCAGCGGGATCGGGAAACGGTCGCCGAAACCGCGCACGCCGTTGAGCGTGCCGAAGTAGTGGTCGAAGGAGCGGTTTTCCTGCATCAGGATCACCACATGTTCGACGTCGCGGATGGTGCCGGTCTTGTTGTTGGCGGGGATCGCCAGCGCCCTGCGGATGGCTTCCGGGAAAGCGGCATTGGCGCTGACGGAATAGGCCGTGGCGGCGAGCGCGGTGCCGGCGGTGCGCAGGAAATGGCGGCGGTTCTTCTTGGTCATGATGGTCCTGTTCTTTCCTTATTGGGATAGGCGTCGCTTGGGAAGGGAATGTGCAGCAGGAAGACGGTGCGAGAGCGGATTGCCGGAACACGGGGCTGGTGACGCCATCGACAGTTGGTTGATTCCGGCCATGTAGTTACCGCCACGCATCTTTTGAATGTATCGAAGTATTGCGGCGAAATATTTCAGGCGTATGAAGGTTCGATGACCGTTCTGTAACGATTGGAGACGCCAGTAATCCTGGCTATTGATGGCCTGTATGGATGGCCTGCGTTGCTTACTTCCTGCACTTTCGGTAAGCTGCTTGGCAATACGGCGGGGCAGCGGCTTGCAGAGTCGCCCCGTGGATAACCGGAGCATTTTGCCGTGCCATGAAAATTTCATTGATCTCTGACCTGCACCTGTCCGTGCACCCGATGCCGGCGCCGGCAACCGATGCCGACGTCGTGGTGCTGGCCGGCGACATCTGGCGGCCTGTGGAAGCCATGCAGTGGGCCAGGCAATTTTCCGTGCCGACGATCTTCGTGCCTGGCAATCATGAGTTTTACGGGAGCGACCTGGTCAGCGCCATGCGCGACCTCAGGAGCGCAGCGCAAGGCAGCCAGGTGCACATATTGCAGAAACAGGCACTGCTGCTGGATGGCGTGCGCTTCCTTGGCTGCACCCTGTGGACGGACTTCCGTTTCTTCAGCAGCGCCGAACAGCGCCAGCTGGGCCTGCAGCAGGCAACCGAACTGGTCAGGGATTTTTCACGGATACGCGTGGCGCCGGATTTTCCCGACACGTTTACGCCGGCCCTGTCGCAAATGCTGTTCGACGACACGGTTGCCTGGCTGGAGCAGCAGTTCGCGCAGCCGCATGACGGCCCGACCATCGTCGTCAGCCATCACGCCCCTGGCCCGCAAAGCGTGCATCAACGCTTTGCGGGATCGGCGCTGAATGCCTGTTTCACGTCCGAGCTGGAACAACGCATCCTGGCGTGGCAGCCGGCGTTCTGGCTGCATGGGCACATGCATGACAGCTCGGATTACCGGATCGGGGCGACCCGGGTGCTGTGCAATCCGCGCGGTTACGCACGCGGCGGCAACGCGGAAAACGCCAGCTTCGATCCCGGCCTGACATTTTCCGTTTGAACCTGTCTTACCTGGCGACTTCGATCACGACTTTGCCGAAGTGGCCAGCCTGTTCCAGGTATGCATAAGCTTCGCGCGCCTGCTGGAACGGGAACACCTTGTCTACCACCGGCTGTATCGCCGCCACTTCAACGAACCGGTTGAGGTCCTCCAGCATCGCGCGGCTGCCGACGAAGATGCCGGACAAGCGCTTGGCGCCGCCGATCAAAGCGAACGGATCGAGCTCGCCGCCGAAACCGCTGACGCCGCCAATGATGGCAATCGTACCGCCCATCCTGGTGCTGCGGATGGAGCGCGCCAGCGTGCCCTGGCCACCGACTTCCAGCACCAGGTCGACCCCGGCGCCGCCGGTAAGCCGCAGCACTTCATCTTGCCATTCGGGCGTGTTGCGGTAATTGATGATGGCGCTGGCGCCCAGGGCGCGGGCGCGTTCCAGCTTGGCGTCGCTGGACGAGGTAATGATGGTGCGCAACCCGGCCGCCTTGGCCAGCTGCAGCGCCCAGACCGAGACGCCGCCGGTGCCCAGCAGCAGCACGCTGTCGCCGGCCCTGAGCCGGCCCTCGACGAACAAGGCGTTCCAGGCGGTGACGCCGGCGCAGGGCAAGGTCGCGGCCTGGATGTAGTCCAGGTGCGGCGGAATCGCTACCCAGGACTCTTCATGCAGCACCACCTCGTCGGCCAGCACGCCATCCGTCACCGCGCCGAGCGCGCGGGCGGTGTTGCGCGGAGTCGGCGCGCCGCTGATCCAGTCCGGGAAAAAAGACCCGGTAACACGGTCGCCGACGCTGAAGCGGTTCACTGCCGCCCCCACTTCGATCACTTCGCCGGCGCCGTCGGAGCCCGGGATCACGGGCTTGTCGCCAGTGCTGAGATATGTGCCGTCGGCGATCATCAGGTCGCGATAATTGAGCGATACCGCATGCATGCGCACCCGCACCTCATGCGCTGCCAGCGGCGCGCTGTCGCGCTGCACCCGTTCCAGTCCCGCAATCTTTTGCCCTGCCTGAATCTGATAAGCCTGCATGGAAATCTCCTGTTCGTTTCACACATCATCTGTGCCTGGCCGCCGCAATGTCAGCGGCGGGATTGGCTGTTATGATATAGGTTCTTATTTTTCCTCAGTGGCGGCATTTTTTACTATGTATGTAGCGTATATGGATACAATAAAATGAGCGACCGTTTGCATGGCATCAGTGCTTTCGTCGAGGCGGTGGAAGCCGGCAGTTTTGCGCTGGCGGCGGAACGCATGCGCCTGACCCGCTCGGCGGTAGGCAAGAGCATTGCGCGGCTAGAGCAGCGCCTGGGAGTGCGCCTGTTTCAACGGACCACGCGCAGCCAGAGCCTGACCGAAGACGGCCAGGCTTATTACGAACGCTGCGTGCGCGCGCTGGCGGAACTGGACGCCGGCGCATCGGCGCTGGACAGCGGCAAGAGCGAAGCCATCGGGCGCTTGCGCGTCAGCGTGCCGGTGCTGTTCGGCCGCCACTGCGTGGCCCCGGTGCTGCTGGCCCTGGCGCGGCGCCATCCGCGGCTGGCGATCGAAATCTCGTTCAGCGACCGGGTGGAAGACCTGGTGGAAGAAAAATACGACCTGGCGATCCGCATCGGCAGCCTGCCCGACAGCGCCACCCTGGTAGCGCGCCAGCTGGCTACGCAAGACATGTCGATCTGCGCCGCGCCGTCATACCTGGCTGCTCACGGCAAGCCGGGCAGCGTGGCGGAGATGAGCCGGCATGTCGGAATTGCCTACGGCCGCGCCGGCCGCCTGGAGCCCTGGCGCGTGCGCGACAGCGCCGGCCAGGTGCACAAGCCGCAAGTGAACATCCGCCTGGTGTTCGACGACCTACAAGCCATCACCGATGCCGCGGTGGCCGGCGCCGGACTGGCCTGGCTGCCTTGCTGGCTGATGTCGAAACATGCCGCCGCCGGCGAACTGGAGCTGGTGATCGACAGCGAAAGCGTGCTGCCTACCGAGATCTATGTGGTATGGCCGCAGTCGCGCTATCTGCCGACCAAGACCCGCGTGGCGATCGACGCCCTGGTGGCGGAGATCCCGCCGATGGTCGGTCAGATGCAACGGCCGAAAAAAAAGCCGAGTGAAAAATACCCTAGCGTCCCAGCACCCCGAACTGCCAGGCAAAAAACACCAGCAGCCCAACCATGATGGTCAGCAGCTGGCGCCGTGTGCCGGCGCACACCAGGACCGCTGCAATGGCGGCGATCAGCTGCGGATTGCGCCAGCTCAGCTCAAGCCCCTGGCCGTGCGGCGCCAGCACCATCGGCACGATGATCGCCGTCAGCACGGTGACCGGCACAAAGGCCAGCGCTTCCTTGAGCCAGATCGGAAAGGCGGCGCGCTCGCCCAGCATGAAGATCGCCGCCTTGATGAATACCGTGATCAGCGCCATGCCGATGATCATCCAAGTGTAGTACATCATGCCTTGCTCCTTGCCGCGCGGCGCAGCGCCTGCCAGTGCGACAGCGCCAGGCCGACGCCGACTCCGGCCAGGATCGCCGCCAGCAATCCCAGCTTGTAAGGCAGATCACGCAGGAACCAGGCGAATGCGCCTGCGGCCACCGCGGCAGCCAGTTGCGGCAAGCGAAACAGCTGCGGCACCACGATCGCGATGAAAGTCGCCACCATCGCAAAATCCAGCCCCAGGGTCTGCAATTGCGGGAATGCCGTGCCGAACAGCAAACCGAGCAGTGTCCACAACTGCCAGTTGCCGTACATCGACAAGCCCGATCCCAGGAAATACCAGTGCCCGCGGGGCGTATGGGCGTGCTTCAGGTAGTAGGCATTCATCACGGCGAAGGTTTCATCGGTCAGCAGGAAGCCCAGCAGGAAACGCCAGCGCGCCGGCAAGTGGCTGACGTGCGGCAGCAAGGTCGCCGCGTACAGCATGTGGCGCAGGTTGACGATGAAGGTGGCCATCCAGATCACCAGCAGGCCGACCTGCCCTGCCGCCAGGCCGACCGCGATGAACTGGCTGGAGCCGGCGAACACGCCGAGCGACATCAGCTGGCCTTGCCAGGGCGCCAGCGGCCCGGCGGCGACCAGCGCGCCGAAAATCACGCCGAACGGCGCCGCGCCAACCATCATCGGTATGGTGTCGCGGGCGCCGGCGGCAAAACTGGACAGGGAGGTGGGATGCGGCATAATCTATTCCTTTGCGATGCCGGAATAGTAATGTCAAGCGCCGCTTTGCGCTAGTGGACTGTCATATTGGCGCCCTGCGCATGCGCGCGTCAATCTCTACCGTAGGAGTGTTCTTTGAAGACCATCGGCCTTATCGGCGGCATGAGCTGGGAATCGACCGTGCCCTATTACCGTCAAATCAATGAAACCGTCAAGCAGCAGCTGGGCGGGCTGCACTCGGCAAAAATCATTCTCTACAGCGTCGATTTCCACGAGATAGAACGCCTGCAGCATGCCGGCGACTGGGACGCCGCCGGCGCCAGGATGGCTGAAGCGGCGCAGGCGCTGGAACGAGCTGGCGCCGATTTCCTGGTCCTGTGCACTAACACCATGCACAAGGTCGCGGCCGCGATCGAAGCCGCGGCCGGCATCCCCTTGTTCCATATCGCCGATCCCACTGCCGACGAAATCAAGCAGGCAGGCTTGTCGACGATAGGTTTGATCGGCACCCGTTTCACCATGGAGCAGGCGTTCTACAAAGACCGCCTGCGCGAACGCCACGGCTTGCAGATATTGACGCCCGGGCAGGAAGACCGCGATACGGTCCATCGCATCATCTACGACGAGCTTTGCGTGGGCCAGGTGAAGGAAGCGTCGCGCGCGGAATACCGCAGGGTGATTGCGAGCCTGGTCGCGCAAGGAGCGCAGGCGGTCATCCTGGGTTGCACCGAGATCTCGCTGCTGGTCGGCGCCCAGGATTCGGCAGTACCCTTGTTCGACACCACCAGCATCCATGCACGCAAGGCCGCGGACTGGGCGCTCGCCGCAACATGATGCCTGCAGCGCCATCGGCCGCGGCGCGATGGCGGAGAGCATTGTTTATTTAGGCATGGGATCGGCTGCCATGGCCTTGTCGCGAGCCTTGGTCGATTCCTGTTTCTCTTCTTTCAGATCCGATTTCGCCTCCGCTTTTTCTACTTTCATGTTTGCCTTTGCGGTTTTTTTCTTGGCCTTGTATTCTGCCTTCGCGTCACTATCGGCTTGCCGTTTTTGCACCAGCGGGTCGGTCAAGGTGGCGCGGGTATCGACGCTGGTGGTCGCTGCGGGTGCGGCACCTTCGGCGGGCGCCGTGGTTTGTGCCTGGGCCAGGTTGACGCACAGCAGCGCCGCAATAGGCAGCACGAGGATATGAATGTTTTTCATGTCGAGTCCTTTATAAAGATGGTGAATCAAGGTTAATTGCAAATCCAGATCAGTTTTGTGCGCTAGGCAACTTAGCGCGTCACCCCTGAAAATAGCCGGCATCCCTTGCTGCATGCGGCTTTCCGGTCGATTGACTGTTGTCTGGCGGATACCGGCCCTTACTGAAACACCGATTCAAACTTTACATTCGCGGAATTTTGCACAAAGATATAAACGTCAGCAGTTCATTTTTCATTTTTTGACGGTGGCGGTTTTGACATGCTGCTCCCGTCCGATGGAGAGAATATGTTACTTAAGCACACACTTATCGTTACAGCAATTGCCATGATCGCGGTCAGCGGATGTAAAAAAACGGATGACCCTAATGCTCCTGCAGCAGCCACTCCACCGGCAACGCAGCAGGCAATGCCGCCAGCCGCTCCGGCAGCCCCCGCCCCGTCGGCCCCCGACGCTGCACCGGCCGCACCGGCTGCATCGGGCGCCAGTTCTTCCAGCGGCAGCTAGCAGACCGCGGTTGGCGCCACAGGGCGTCAACCGCATTTTTTTGTGACAGGACGCCTCTCCAGCGTCGATTCCTGTGTCAGCGCATTCCTACAGCAGAAGAAGACAAGCGCTGATTTCGCAAACTCCGCTCCAATGCAATCATCAATACACAGCAGTACAAACCACATCCTCAAAGGAGATGGCGATGGCTTACGTATTGAACAATTGCGGCACTCTGAAAACGAGTGCGAAAAATAGCGCCGCGGTGCTGTCGGTCCTTCGGAGAGAAAGCATGGCCGAGCTGATCCAGCCCGGCACGCAACACCTCACCTCGCTCCGCATTGCCGGCCTGTACGGCCACAATCCTTTGCAGAACCACATACTCGACGCCCTGCCGCCAGAAGATTTCCGGCGCCTGCTGCCGCACCTGGAATTTGTCGCGATGCCGTTCGGCATGACGGTATGCGAAGCGGATAGCCAGATACGGCATATTTATTTTCTCACCAGCAGCATCGTTTCTCTGGTCCACGACATGAAAGACGGCAGCTCGGCCGAGACTGCGGTGATCGGCAATGAGGGAGTGCTGGGAGTCACCCTGTTCATGGGCGGCGGCAAGAGCCTGAACCGGGCCACCGTGAAAAACGCGGGTTATGGCTTTCGCCTGAAGGCCAGCATCCTGGCGGAAGAGTTCGCCCGCGGCGGCGCCTTGCAGCAACTGTTGCTGCACTATACGCAGACGCTGCTTGCGCAAATGTCGCAAACCGCCGTGTGCAACCGTCATCACAGCGTGCCGCAGCAATTGTGCCGTTGCCTGCTGCTGACGCTAGACCGCTTGCCTGGCAACGAAATCAGCGTCACGCAAAGCGCGATTGCCGCGATGCTGGGCGTGCGGCGCGAATCGATCGCCGAGGCAGCCGGCAAGCTGCAGGAAGAAGGCCTGATCCAATATGCGCGCGGGCACCTGACAGTGCTGGACCGGGATGGCCTGGAAGCAAGGGCTTGCGAATGCTACGCGGACCTGAAGCACGATCACCGCGATACGCTCAGCGAGAAAAAAGCCTCATAGGATATCGCCCTGCATTCAGTCCGCAGCGGCTGCGGTGGACGGCCAGCCGCTGCTGTCGGGATGCCGTCAGTCGGCCGACGGCTCTGGTGGATTGCCCGCCACCGCACCGGCGTCCGGCGCCGGGCGCATGTCCAGCACCTTGGTCAAAAAGCCCCAGCGATCGGCCACCTCTTCAATCTGCTTCGAAGTCGGCTTGCCGGCGCCATGCCCGGCCTTGGTGTCGATGCGTATCAGCACCGGCGCCGCGCCTGCCTGGTCAGCCTGTTCGGTGGCCGCAAACTTGAAGCTGTGCGCCGGCACCACGCGGTCGTCATGGTCGGCGGTGGTCACCAGCGTGGCCGGATAGCAGGTGCCTGGCTTCAGGTTGTGCAGCGGCGAATAGGCATACAAGGCTTTGAATTCATCGGCGTTGTCGGAAGAGCCGTAATCCGAAGTCCAGCCCCAGCCGATGGTGAATTTATGGAAGCGCAGCATGTCCATCACGCCGACGGCCGGGATCGCCGCGGCAAACAGCTCCGGCCGTTGCACCATGGTGGCGCCGACCAGCAGCCCGCCGTTGCTGCCGCCGCCGATCGCCAGTTTCTGCGGCGAGGTATATTTATTGGCGATCAGCCACTGCGCCGCGCCGATGAAATCGTCGAACACGTTTTGCTTTTGCAGCTTGGTGCCGGCTTCATGCCATGCCTTGCCGTACTCGCCGCCGCCGCGCAGGTTCGGCACGGCGTACACGCCGCCCATTTCCATCCAGGCCAGGTTGGGCACCGAGAACGCCGGCGTCAGTGAAATGTTGAAGCCGCCGTAACCGTACAGATAAGTCGGGTTGCTGCCATCGAGCTTCAGGCCCTTTTTCGATACGATGAACATCGGCACCCGGGTGCCATCCTTGCTGCTGTAGAAAACCTGGCGCGTCTCGAACGCGCTCGGATCGAAATCGACCTTCGGCTGCCGGTACAGGCTGCTCTTGCCGCTCGCCAGGTCATACCGGTAAATCGACGCTGGCGTGGTAAAGCCGGTAAACGAATAGAAGGTTTCCTTGTCATGGCGCTTGCCGCCGAAACCGCTGGCAGAACCTATTCCCGGCAAAGCCACTTCCCGCACCAGCTTGCCGTCCAGCGTGAATACCTTGACCTGGCTGCGCGCATCTTTCAGGTAGTCCAGCACCAGGCGCTGGTCGACCACGTTCGCGCCTTGCAAGGTTTGCTCGGCCTCCGGCACGATCACCTGCCATTTTTCAACTTCGGGGTGGCGCGTGTCGATCGCGATAATGCGGCCTTTTGGCGCGTCCTTGTTGGAGTTGAACAGGAACACCGGGCCATCGTTGTCGATGAAATCGTAAGAAGCATCGAAACCGTCAAGCAGCGGTAGCATCTTTGCGTCTTTTTTGCCCAGCTCCTTGTAGTACACGCGATTCTTTTGTTCCGTGCCTTGCGAAATGCTGACGATCAGGTATTTGCCGTCATCGGTGACGTGGCCGGCGAAACCCCATTCCTTTTGATCCGGCCGGTCGTAGACCAGGACATCGTTGTCCTGGGAAGTGCCGATTTTATGGAAATACAGCTTCTGGAAATAATTCACGTCGGCCAGCTTGGTCGCTTCTTTCGGCGCATCGTAGCGGCTGTAGAAAAAGCCCGAGCTGTCGTGGGCCCAGGATGCGCCCGAGAATTTTACCCACTGCAAATGATCGGCGGTGTCTTTGCCGCTTTCGATGTCGCGCACCTTCCATTCGTTCCAGTCGGAGCCGGAGGCAGCGGTGCCGTAGGCCAGGTATTTGCCGTTCGGGCTGACCGCAATGCCGGCCAGCGCCACCGTGCCGTCCGCCGCCAGCTTGTTGGGATCGAGCAGCAGGCGCGGCTCTTCATCGAGTTGCTTGACGGTGTATAGCACCGCCTGGTTTTGCAGGCCGTCGTTACGGCTGTAAAAATAACGGCCGCCTTCCTTGAAGGGCACGCTGAAGCGTTCGAAATTCCACAGCTTGGTCAGCCGTTCGCGGATCGCCGCGCGTGCAGGAATTTTTTCAAGGAAGCCTTGCGTCAGTGTGTTTTGCGCCTCTATCCACGCCTTGGTGTCGTCGCTGTTGCCGTTTTCCAGCCAGCGGTAAGGGTCGGCTACCTTGACGCCGTGATAGTCGTCTACCTGGTCGATTTTCTTGCTGACCGGATAAGCCAGGGCATGGTTGCCCGCCGGGCATTGCTGGGCGATGCCGCCGCTGGTGAGGATGGCGGATAGGGCCAATGCGTGTTTTAGGTACATGTTTTGTCCGTTGTGATTTGGGTGAAATCAGATGAGCAAAGCTGAAAAAATACGCCGGCGGCTGGTGGCTGCGGCGTAAGGGAAACACAATATCATCGATTGCATGCGATGTCTGTTTGCCACGTTGCTTGTTGCTTTTTCGAAAGTAAATATGCTATCGTGCATTTCTAAAATGTAACATCATGTAGCGCGCAGCCATCACGTCGAGCGGGCTACCAACTCCAACATCCAGAGACAAAGAAACCAGCCATGAAAACACTATTTGCCTGTGCATTTATCCTGCCCGTCCTGTCTGCATGCGCAGTCGACGCCGGCAACCAGAACGTCGCCGACAACCAGGAAAACGTTTACACCACCGGCAGCAACCTGCCGTCCAGGCAAAACAAGAAGTCGAATGTGGAAACGCTCTCGCCTGAGCAAGCTAGCGGGCTGTTTGGTACAGGTACGACACACGCACCCAGGAATTAAGTACGCCTTTTTTACGGCATGATTGACAGCGGTTAACTGAAAACGTCTCACCGAAAGGTGAGACGTTTTCTATTCAGCGCCGCATTGCGTCAGATTAATTGATCGGATGGTTTGCCTGCATCACCCACAAGCGCGCCAAATCGGCAACGCCATCTGTACCTTGAACCGACTTGAAGGCCTGGATCGCCTTGTCTTTCTGTCCGGCCAGCTGGTAAGCAATGCCCAGGTGCAGCTTGGCGTCCTCTGGACGCTTGAGGCCGCCCTTCTTCAGGCCGTTCTCCATCAGCGCCAAGCCTTTGTCAAACTGGCCGGCGGTGACCAGCGCATACCCGAGGTTGAGCTGGCCGGTGCCTTCCTTGCTGGCGTTTACCGAGGCTTCGGTTTGCGCTAATGTTCTCTGGTCGTCGGCCATTCCTTTGCTGGCCTGGTCGCGCAGGCGCTTTTGCTTGGCGGCGTCAGGACCGCTGCCCAGAACACCCGACTGAAAACCCTGGTCCAGCGTTTTCTTCGCTTCTGCCGGGAATCCCGCCAGCAGCGCCAGTTGCGCCACGTCGGTGAATTCGGCGCTGGTCTGCAACTGCGCTGTCGCGGCTTTCAAGCGGTACAAGTCCAGCGTCAGATGGTCAGAGAAGCCCGGCTTGGCCTGGATACGGCTGAGTAAGTCGAGCCAGTATTCTTTCTTCGGATAGTAGCTGTTGAGCTTTTCCAGCGAGCTCAGGTATGCCTGTTTGTCGTTGCTCTTGAGCGCACAGCTGACCAGCAGTTTCAAGGTGATCTCGGTCGGCGTACGGCCTGCGCTTTCATCGGCCGCGATGTCTTTCTGCAGCTCGCTGGTGGCGCGCGGAATGTCGTTGCTCAGGTAGTAGGACTGGATCAGCAAGGTGCGGGTTTGCGGATCGTTGCCGTTTTCCTTCAGCGAGCGCGATAGCCATTCGATGGCTTTGGGATATTTTTCCGCGTCGTAGTACAAACTGCCCAACGCCTGCACGATCTTGGCTTTTTCCGCCGGCTCCAGGCGTCCGGACGCAATCACTGCTTCGAACGATTTGCCTGCCAGGTCGGTATCGCCGGCGCGCGCGGCAGCAGCCCCGCGCAGGCGGTCGATGGCATATATTTCATACGGTGTCTTGTCAGCGACAGCATCGGTTTCAGCGATCTTGGCCAGCGCTTCCTTGAATTTTTCTTCTTTAAGAAGCGCCTGCGCTGCCTGCAGCGGCGTGCCGATTTCCGGGCGCACCGTCTCGGCTTTGGCGCTGGCGTCCGCGGCATGCGCCAGCGGAGCAAAGCCGGCCATGGGAAGTGCCGTGGTCAGGCCCACGGCTGCCAACAACACGAAAATTGGTGCGAAACGCAATTTGGACATAGCTATTCTTTCAATCGAAAAAACGAAAATAGGCAGGGGTATGACCCTGCCTATTTTCTGGTGCAAAAACAAATGCTATTGATTACTCCATGAACTGCTCGTTACCGACGATGCCGATCTTGGTGACGCCCAGCCGCTGCGCCGACGCCATCACGGCTGCCACCGACTTGTACTCCACCAGCTTGTTCGGCCGCAGGTGCACTTCATCGATATTGCCGCCCGCGACCACCGTCTTCAAGCGGTCTTCCAGTTCCGCGCGGTTCGCCATCGGCGTACCGTTCCACATCACGGTTCCTGTCGGATCGATGTCCACCGTGTCGACCACCGGCAAGGCCAATGGCGGCGGCGGATTACCGGTCGGCATGTTCAGCTTGATCGCGTGATTCTGGATCGGAATCGTGATGATCAGCATGATGATCAGCACCAGCATGACGTCGATCAGCGGCGTCATGTTCATCTCCATCATCGGTTCCGGATCGTT
>NZ_FOLC01000026.1 GCF_900112135.1 Collimonas sp. OK412 | reverse complement strand
GAAGACACGTTGCTGTTGGTCGTACTCAAACCCGTCGAGGTTGAGGTCGACAATGAAGCGATGCCAGTAGATGTCGACGTTGACAACGACGAGACATTACTATTGGCGGCACTCAAACCGGTCGAGGTAGATGTCGACAGCGACGCCACATTGCTATTGGTGGTGCTCAAGCCCGTAGACGCCGACGTGGACAACGACGAAACATTGCTGTTCGTTGTGCTTAAGCCAGTTGACGTCGATGTGGAGAGCGACGAGACACTGCTATTCGTCGTACTCAAGCCAGTCGAAGTTGAAGTCGACAACGAGGCGATGCCGGTGGATGTCGATGTCGACAGCGAAGACACGCCACTATTAGTCGTGCTCAGACCTGTGGAAGTTGAAGTCGACAATGACGAAACATTACTGTTAGTAGTACTCAGGCCTGTAGAAGAAGAGGTCGACAACGACGAAACGCTGCTGCCGGCCGTGCTCAAGCCAGTCGATGTTGAAGTCGACAATGATGCGATACCGGTTGACGTAGACGTCGACAACGATATGACATTGCTGTTGGTCGTACTCAGGCCTGACGAGGTCGAGGTCGACAACGAAGCGATCCCGGCGGAAGTCGACGTCGACAGCGAGGCAATACCGGTAGATGTCGATGTCGACAACGATGAGACATTACTGTTGGTGCTACTCAGGCCAGTCGAAGTTGAAGTCGACAGCGAAGACACGTTGCTATTGGTCGTGCTCAAACCAGTTGAAGACGATGTCGACAGTGATGAGACACTGCTATTGGTGGTGCTCAGGCCGGTCGAGGTTGATGCCGACAACGAAGACACGTTGCTGTTAGTCGTACTCAGGCCTGTCGAGGTCGAGGTCGATAGCGATGAGACATTACTGTTGGCGGTGCTCAAACCCGTCGAAGCCGAGGTCGATAGCGATGAAACATTGCTATTGGTGGTGCTCAAGCCGGTCGAGGTAGACGTCGATAGCGACGCCACATTGCTGTTGGCCGTACTTAGACCAGTCGAGGTTGAAGTCGACAACGAGGCGATGCCGGTAGATGTCGATGTCGACAGCGACGAGACATTACTGTTAGTAGTACTCAGGCCAGTCGAAGCTGAAGTCGACAGCGAGACGATGCCGGTAGATGTCGATGTCGACAACGACGAGACATTGCTGTTTGTCGTGCTCAAACCTGTCGACGTTGAAGTCGACAGCGAAGCTATGCCAGTAGATGTCGATGTGGACAACGACGAAACATTACTATTCGTTGCACTCAAGCCAGTCGAAGTCGATGTGGATAACGAAGAGACATTACTGTTGGCGGTGCTCAAGCCCGTTGACAAGGAGGCTTCCGCCACCCGTGACGTGCTGATACCCGTTGAAGTGGATGTGGATAACGACGAAACGCTGCTATTGGTAGTGCTCAACCCGGTCGATGTAGACGTCGATAGCGAAGACACGTTGCTATTAATCGTACTCAAGCCCGTCGAGGTGGAAGCCGACAGCGACGCCACGTTGCTGTTGGTAGTGCTCAGACCGGTCGATGTTGATGTCGACAAGGAGGCGATACCGGTTGACGTGGATGTCGACAACGATGCCACATTGCTATTGGTCGTGCTCAAGCCTGTCGACGTTGATGTCGACAATGAAGCGATCCCAGTTGACGTAGATGTCGATAGCGACACCACATTGCTGTTGGTGGTGCTCAGGCCAGTAGAAGTCGAAGTAGACAACGATGAAACATTACTGCCGACAGTGCTCAACCCCGTAGACAAGGAGGCTTCCGCCACCCGTGACGTGCTGATACCGGTTGAAGTGGATGTAGATAACGATGAAACGCTGCTATTGGTCGTGCTCAGGCCGGTCGATGCCGATGTCGACAGCGATGAAACATTGCTGTTAGTGGTACTTAGACCAGTCGAAGTTGAAGTCGATAGCGAAGCAATACCGGTAGATGTCGAAGTCGACAACGATGAGACATTACTGTTGGTGGAGCTCAGGCCCGTAGACGTCGAAGTGGACAGCGACGAGATATTGCTATTTGTCGCACTCAAACCAGTCGAGGTTGAAGTCGACAGCGAAGACACGTTGCTGTTAGTCGTGCTCAGACCGGTCGAAGTCGAAGTCGACAGCGAAGCAATGCCCGTAGATGTCGAAGCCGACAACGACGAGACATTGCTGTTAGTGGTACTCAGGCCAGTCGAAGCTGAAGTCGACAGCGAGACGATGCCGGTAGATGTCGATGTCGACAACGATGAAACATTGCTGTTGGTGGTGCTCAAGCCGGTAGATGTAGACGTCGATAGCGACGAAACATTACTGTTCGTTGTACTCAGGCCGGTCGATGTCGATGTCGACAGCGACGAAACATTGCTATTAGTCGTGCTCAACCCAGTCGAAGTTGAAGTCGACAACGAAGTCACGCTGCTGTTGGTCGTGCTCAGACCGGTCGACGTTGACGTCGACAGAGAAGCTATGCCAGTCGAAGTCGATGTGGATAGCGAAGAGACATTACTGTTGGCGGTGCTCAAGCCCGTTGACAAGGAGGCTTCCGCCACCCGTGACGTGCTGATACCGGTTGAAGTGGATGTAGATAACGACGAAACGCTGCTATTGGTAGTGCTCAACCCGGTCAATGTAGACGTCGATAGCGAAGACACGTTGCTATTAGTCGTACTCAAGCCCGTCGAGGTGGAAGTCGACAGCGACGTCACGCTGCTGTTGGTCGTACTCAGACCTGTGGAAGTCGATGTAGACAAGCTGCTGATGCTGCTTGTCGTAGTACTCATTCCCGTACTCAGCTGGTTAACGGTTACGGCATCCTGAGCTGCAGAACCATCTGCTACATTGGTGATGCGACGCAAAGCGGAAGTGGCGCCGACTGATATTTCAGACAAGGGCGCTGTGGTTCCGGTCAAAAAGCCCACACCGGTCGGCGCGGCCGTTCCAGTAACACTGCCCTGTCCAAGAGCCACACTGTTGGTATATTTTGCATTTGCCCCGACACCAATAGCAACAGCATTGGCGGCGGTGCTAGATACGACTGATAATTGACCAATCGCAATGGATTGCGCTCCTGCAGCACTTGCACCACCACTGCCGGTACCGGCCCCGCCGCCAATCGCGACCGCTGAAGCACCGCCGGCGATGGCATCATCACCCAACGCAAACGCTCCGACACCGCTCGCCTTGGAACCGGATCCAATCGCAGTTGAGCTCCCTCCTGACGCCGACGAGTTGTTACCAATGGCTATGCTATAGACGGTAGCCGCGTTTGCTCCATTACCTAACGCGACAGCGGCCGTGTTTGCAGCAATTGCACCATTTCCGACAGCAGTAGCCTGTGAACCACTTGCGGAGGCACCAACCCCAATTGCGGTTGAGTTCCCGCCGCTGGCATTCGCCCCGTTGCCAAATGCGCTATCCTGCGTGTTACTTGCAGTCGCGCCACTACCAACAGCAGTCGCCAGTGAGCCACTCGCGACCGCAGCGCTACCAATTGCCGTACCCCCAGTATTGTTTGCCGATGCCTGCCCACCCGAGGCAGCGGTCCCCGAACCGATAGCGATACCCGTACTGCCTGCTCCAGTAGTCGTGCCGGAAGTACCGTTGGTATAAGTCGCAAATGCAGCTGGGGACATCAATACGGTTGCCCCCAATACCGCAGCGGCAATTACACCCCCCACTTTCGAACTGCTGCGCTTGCCGCGCGCTGCAGTATTTTCGGAAACAGCAACCCAGGCACCAAGTGCTTCGCTGTAGACGGTACGGTAAACTTTATTCATGAAAAGCTCGATTCAAGATGTGGTGAGGCTTGCTGCAAGGGATCAGACTGATCGCGCAAGCGAGATCACATGGAAAAAAATAGGGAAATAAATGAGCGCAGCCAAAGGGATGCAGGCACGGCGTCATTTCGCAGCGATCTCTGCCGGACCATACTGGTAGCCGACCGGGACCCAGCGCTGGTTCTGCCAGACCAGCGCGACCTTTTCCCAGGCACGCGCTTTGACATAACCCGACATAAAGGTGACGCTGGAAAATTCGCCGCGAGGCAAGCTGGGGTGATCGATCTGATGCTCCATCGCTTGCCAGATGCGCTTGTCGGGCGCCGCACCGTACTGGCTGTGCACGGTGGCGATATAGGCGACCCAGGCTTTCCGGTCAGACTGGTCTTTCATCAAGGCAGCGCTTTGCTCCCACATCTGCCCTGCCTGGTCGGCATCGGCCAGAGCCAGCCATTGTTTCGCTGTCTCAATGGCGGCGTCGGCAGATTGCGCCATTGCGGCTGCCGAGAACAGCATGCCGGCGGCAAACAACGCCGCCAGCTTCACCATCCTGAGTGCGCTGCAGAACCTGCTGCGCAGGGGCTGTACGCCATTGAGCAAGGATTCAATCGATATCCTCTGATGCAATTTACTCATTTTCCACCTTGAAAATTTGACGTTTCATAACCAAAAAGAACTCGGCTTCATCGCATCAAAGGCAGGGAGTTCAAGTGACTTGGGCACTTGCCTCGGACCTCGATTGAAAAATTTGGAGCTCAGACGACTTGCCAGGCGAGCGGAATCCAGTTCCGCAGTTGCCTTTTTTGAATTAACAATATTGGACTTTAAGTAACATTCGTTGCTACTTTGAGTCCTTCTTGCCAATCACTTTGCTGCAAAAAAAACAGCCAGTTCAAACCCGTATCCGGCTTGCTCTGTCAAAATTGCCGACAGATAAATGAAGGCGCCGCGATTTGCGCAATGCCCATTTTTTCCAAGACGTTCAGCACTTCATCCAATGATGTAATTTGGATATCAATAAATGTCCAGATTCATAATTTCATGGAAGTGCCAAATGTTAATTTCAATTAACATTTATGTCATCAAAATAAGTTCCCCAAAGTCGCCAATAAACAACGAATAAATTTGTATATGACGATGAAGTTTT
The DNA here is from genome assembly GCF_900112135.1 of Collimonas sp. OK412. Taxonomy (GTDB): domain Bacteria; phylum Pseudomonadota; class Gammaproteobacteria; order Burkholderiales; family Burkholderiaceae_D; genus Collimonas; species Collimonas rhizosphaerae. Next base: position 61,172 of record NZ_FOLC01000026.1, on the reverse strand, counting down.
TCAGAAAAATCTCTATTTTTATTGCATTATTAACACTATTTTTTCCGAAAAAACCTTATCTCCCTATATAAATAGAGATTTGTAAGTTATATCGATTTTGAATATCAAAAATGAGAGGTTTCCGTAAATCAAGGAAAATAGATCGAATTAATTCGCCGCCTTGAAATCTAAACTTGCCACATGGAACTAAATTCGCCATTTATTTCTTCATGGAAATGATAAATAATGTTTCTTATAATTAATAAATTACAAATGAGAAATTATGTGAACAAACATTAAAATCTGATCATCACAAAGCGATCTGTCGATCGCAGAAAATATCATTTCATCTAGCTTAAATTGCAATTTTTCCCAGGAAGAATAGACACCGCTTCAAAGCTTGACATGACATTTGAGGCCAGCAGAGGAACAATGCTGCGCAGCGTGTTAACGTTGCTTGAGAATTTTTTGTCGTAGCGCAGTGAAATCCTGTGCGACAAATGGAAATGTAAAGTTGATTGCCAATTCGACAGCAAAATCCGCCCTATCCTATAACCGCCCGCAGACCGCCCAGGCAATAAAAAACCCGCAATGACATAGTCATTGCGGGTTCATTGCAGAGCTGGAGCAAGCTACCTGGTATCGTCGTGCCCGTCGCTTTCCGCCTCCGCCTCGGCGGCTTCCGCCTGGCGCCGCGCGATTTCTTCCTGGTGGCGCGCCAGCAAGGCGGCGCGCGTTTGCGGCGTTTCCAGGCTGATGCGGCCTAGCGCTCCGGTACGGTAATCTTGCAGCAAGGTATGCGCGGCCTTTTCCAGATCCAGGTCGCCGCCCTTGAGACGAAATCCCCGCCGCACCGCCACCCCTTCGATCACGCTGACGCCGTCGATGCCTTCCGTCTTGATGCCGTAACGCGCAGCCAGCAAGGGCGCGTAGCGAACCAGCAGTTCATCGGCCAGGAACGTGGCGACCTCTTCCTCAATCAATGCGTTGGTGCCTATGGCATGGCTGGCGGCAAGCATCAGGCCGTCGCTCGGGTGGGCAATCTTCGGCCACAACATGCCGGGAGTATCGATCAGCACCATATTGTTGCCCAGGTACAGCCGCTGCTGCACCTTGGTCACGGCCGGCTCATCGCCTACCGCTGCCACACGGCGCTTCAGCAAGGCGTTCATCAATGTCGATTTGCCGACGTTGGGAATGCCCATGATCATCATGCGCAGGGGCTTCAAGGGCGTGCCGCGGTGCGGCGCCAGGGTCAGGCACAAACCCGGGATCTTGGCCACGTCCGAAGGTTTCTTGCAGCTCAGCGCCACTGCGTGGACATTCTTCTGGCTGTTGTAATAGGCAAGCCAAGCCTGCGTCACGGCCGGATCGGCCAGGTCGCTCTTGTTCAGGATCTTCAGGCAGGGGCGCTGGCGAAACACGCGCAGCTGTTCGATCATGGGATTGCAGCTGGCTTGCGGCAGGCGGCCGTCGAGCACTTCGATCACGAGATCGACCTTCTCCATGGCTTCCGCCGCCTTCTTGCGGGCGGCGTTCATGTGGCCGGGGAACCATTGTATGGACATGCGTAGTCTTGTCTGGCTAAAATAAACCGCTATTGTACGGACTTATTCCGGTCCTACCTCAATCCCGAAGCCGCGCATCGCATGGCGCTGGGCGCAGAACGTCAAACCGCCGCACCTGGCAAGGCCCTCCCGAAGCCTTTTCCCATGCCCCTGCGGCAACATGGTTATTCGAGTTCGGCCAGCACTTTCATGTGCGCGACCACGCTGCGGCCCAGCGCCGACAGGTTGTAGCCGCCCTCCAGGCAGCTGACGATGCGGCCCTCCGCATGTTCTGCGGCGACTGCCATGATTTGCCGGGTAAGCCAGGTGTAGTCTGCCTCGACCAGCCCCATCTGCGCCATATCGTCTTCCCGGTGCGCGTCAAAGCCGGCCGAAACAAAGACCATTTGCGGCCGGTGCGCATTCAACGCCGGCAGCCATTGCTCCGTCACCAACTTTCGTACCACGGCGCCATCGCTGTAGGCCGGCACCGGGATGTTGACGGTATTGTCGCCTTCCGGCTCGGTACCGCAATGCGGGTAAAACGGGTGCTGGAAAAAACTGACCATCAGCACCCGTGGATCATGCGCAAAAATCTCTTCGGTGCCATTGCCGTGATGGACATCGAAATCGACAATCGCCACCCGCTCCAGCCCGTGCGCCTCCAGCGCGTGGCGGGCGGCAAGCGCAATGTTATTGAACAGGCAAAATCCCATGGGGGTGCGAGAGGTAGCGTGGTGCCCTGGCGGACGCACCGCGCAGAAGGCATTGCTGACTTCGCCTGCCAGCACGGCGTCGGTCGCTGCCAGTGCCGCGCCGGCGGCGCGCAGCGCGGCTTGCCAGCTATACGCGTTGACCGACGTGTCGGGATCGAGCGGATAGCAGCCCGCCTTGCCGGCCAGCGCCAGGCTATGCTCTTTGACCAGGGCAATCATGGCAGCGCTATGCACGCGCGCCAGGTCGCTCTCTTGCGCCAGCGGCATGCCGCGGTAATCAAGCAGCTGGTCGATGCGGCTGGCAATCAGCTGGTCTTCGATCGCCTGCAGCCTGGCCGGCGATTCCGGATGACCGGCGCCCATGTCGTGCAGCTTGCAATCGTGATGGGTATAGAAAGCAGTAGTCAATTGATCTCGCCAAAAGTCTTGCTGAAAATGGGGCTGCGATCCTGTTAGTGTACCCAAGAACCGGGGGATGGGTCAGCGTATCCGCCCAATCCCGTCGAATCGGCCCACTGAAATCGCGACTGCTTGAAAAAAACACCGCATTTCTTCAAAGGAACTAGGATAACTCCGGGGAAGTTTGTATGATTCTCTCTCCGTTACGCTGCCCTCACCAGACAAACCCATGTTCGCAAAAATCCACGCAGTTGCACAGCAGGTCGGCCAGATCGTCGTCGGCAAGGACCACCAGATCCGCCAGGCATTGGTATGCCTGCTGGCAGGCGGCCACCTTTTGATCGAGGACGTGCCCGGGGTCGGCAAGACCACCCTGGCGCATGCGCTGGCCATTTCCCTGGGCCTGCGCTTTAACCGGCTGCAATTCACCAGTGACCTGCTGCCGGCGGATGTGGTGGGGATTTCGGTTTTTGATCGCGAGAAGAGCAGCTTTGTATTTCATCCAGGCCCGGTATTCACCCAGGTGCTGCTGGCGGATGAAATCAACCGGGCCACGCCCAAGACCCAGTCGGCGCTGCTGGAAGCGATGGAAGAACGCCAGGTCACCGCGGAAGGCGTGACGCGCGACCTGCCGGAGCCGTTCTTCGTCATCGCCACCCAGAACCCGGCCCACCAGGTCGGCACTTTCGCCTTGCCGGAATCGCAGCTGGACCGCTTTCTGATGTGCCTGTCGCTGGGTTATCCGGACGCCGCCGCCGAGCGTGCGCTGCTGATGGGAGAAGACCGCCGCGTCTTGCTGAAATCGATCGCGCCGGTGATGCAGGCGGCGGAACTGATCGAAGCCAGGCAAGCATTGAAGCAGATCCATACCTCCGCTTCCTTGATCGACTACGTACAAGCGCTGGCCCATGCCTCGCGCCAGAACGGCCTGTTCGCGGAAGGCATGAGCCCGCGCGCCGCCATCGCACTGCTGCAGGGCGCGCGCGCCTGGGCTGCCATGGAAGGACGCAACCATGTCATTCCAGAGGATGTGCAGGCGGTCCTGGTGCCGGTGACGGCGCATCGCCTGCGCCCGCTCAAGGCGCATGCCGGCAGCACCCTGGGCGCACGCGACCTGGTGCTGCAGCTGATGAAGTCGGTCGCGGTTTAACCGGCGTTTTCATGGCTGCCAGCCTGCCCCCGCCACTATGCTGACATCTCTCCGCCAACGATTCCGAAACTGGCTCGACCAGTCTCTGTTCCAGCTGCGCGACGCCGAAGCGGGTGAAGTATTGCTTACCCAGCGGCGCGTGTTCATCGTGCCGAGCCGTCCCGGGCTGGCGTTTGCGGTCGTGCTGGTATTGCTGTTCTTGTGCTCGGTCAATTACAACCTGAGCCTCGGTTTTGGCCTGACCTTCCTGCTGGCCGCCTGCGCTGTCATCGACATGCACCTGACGTTCCGCAACCTCGCCTATCTGTACCTGACGGCAGGCAAGGCAGCCGCGGTATTTGCCGGCGAGGACGCGCTGTTCGAACTGCACCTGACGAACCGCCGCAAGCATGCCCGTTACGCGATCATGCTCGGCTTCATCGGACGCGGCCTGCCCGCCATAGAACGCGCGATGGATGTCTCGGCCCATAGCACCAGCCACCTGACGCTGGCGCTGACCACCACCCACCGCGGCTGGCAGCCGGCTCCCAGAATACGCTTGCGAACCCGCTTTCCGCTTGGCTTGCTGCGGGCATGGAGTTACTGGCAGCCGGACAGCCGGGCCCTGGTATACCCGCAGCCGGAAGCGTCGGCATCGGCACCGCCGTTGCCGCTGGAGCCGATCGAAAAGAGCGACGGCAACGGCGTTGCCGGCCACCAGGATTTTGCCGGCGTGCGCACCTACCAGAGCGGCGACTCGCTCAAGCACCTGGCCTGGCGCCAGATCGCCCGGCTGGACACCGATCTCGACGCCAAGCTGATCACCAAGCAGTTCGAAGGCGGCGCAGTCAGCGACCTGGCTATCGATTTTGCATCCCTGCCCTACGACATGACGCTCGAGGATAAACTCTCGCGCATGACGCGCTGGATACTGGAGGCGGAAGCGCGCCAGCTGGCTTATGCATTCCGCCTCGGCGACAGCGTTTATGCGGCAGCGCTGGGGCCGGCCCACCAGCGCGCCTGCCTGCGTGCGCTGGCGCTTTACCAGGGGGCGCCATGAACACCAGGTCCATGCAGCAGATCAAGGCTGAACTTGAGAGCAAACCCTTGTACCGCATCTCAAGCACGTACGTGCATTCCCTGTCGCGCGACAAGAGCGACACCGTATTGCTGCTCAGCGCCTGCGCCATGGTGCTGCTGCCGCATTTCCTGCATCTGACCTGGTGGAACTCGCTGGTCTGCGGCGGGTTGCTGCTGTGGCGCGCCTGGATCACCTTGCGCGGCCAGCGCCTGCCGCCGCTATGGCTGCTGCTGCCGCTGGCGGCGCTCACCATGGGCGGAGTCTATATCGACTACCGCACTTTATTCGGACGCGATGCCGGGGTGGCGATGCTGGCGCTGTTGCTGACGTTCAAACTGCTGGAGATGCGTGCGCGGCGCGATTTGTTCGTGGTGCTGCTGCTGACTTTCTTTTTGCTGCTCACCACTTTCTTCTATTCCCAAAGCATGCTGTCCCTGCTGTGGATGATGGCAACCCTGGTGCTGATCCTGACGGCGCAGCTTTCTTTCCAATATACCGGCATGGTGCCGCCGCTCAAGCAGCGGCTGCGCCTGGGCGCCACGATACTGGCCATGGCGCTGCCGCTGATGCTGATCCTGTTCCTGCTGTTTCCGCGCATCCAGGGGCCATTGTGGGGCTTGCCTGGCGATGCGCACAGCGGACACAGCGGCATGTCGGACAATATGACGCCGGGGAATATCGCGCAACTTGCCTTATCCGACGATATTGCGTTCCGCGTCAAATTCTCCGGCACGCCGCCGGCTCCTGCCCAGCGCTACTGGCGCGGCATAGTGTTGAGCGATTTCGATGGCCGCACCTGGACCCAAGGACGAGCGAGCCGCAATACGGCTGACGCTGAAACCCAGATCCAACCCGTGGCCAGCCCTAACCCGGCAACCGCTGTGCAACAGCAAATCACGATGGAAGCCAATGGCCAGCGCTGGCTGTTTGCCCTGGAAACGCCGCAGCTGGCGCCGACCCTGGACGGCATCCCGGTACTGCTGACTGCCGACCACCAGCTGCGCGCGGCGCGAGCGATCAATGAGCGTATCCGCTACGATGTCGTATCGAATCTGAGATCGAAATCGCCAGACCCGATCACGGCAAGCGGCATGCAGCAGGCACTGGCATTGCCGGACAACTTCAATCCGCGCACGCTGGAATTTGCCGCCAGCCTGCATGAAAAATGGCCGGACAATGCTGCCTTGGTGAAGGCGGTGCTGAGCTTCTTCCGCAATGAAAATTTCAGCTATACGCTGGAGCCGCCGCTGCTGGGCAAAAATAGCGTCGACGATTTCCTGTTTTCCAGCCGTGCCGGTTTTTGCGAACACTACGCCAGCTCCTTTGTGGTGCTGATGCGTGCGGCAGGCATTCCGGCACGCGTGGTGACCGGTTACCAAGGCGGCGAAATCAATCCGGTCGACGACATGATGACGGTGCGCCAATCCGATGCCCACGCCTGGGCCGAAGTATGGCTGCCGCCGCGCGGCTGGGTCAGGGTCGATCCTACGGCTGCGGTGGCGCCGAACAGGATCGAGACCCAGCTCGGCAATCTGCTGCCGCGTTCCTTCTTCGGCAACCTGCTGGGAGGGCCTGCCGGCCAGGCCAATTGGTGGTCGAGCCTGAACAACGCGACGGCTCTGCTGCGCGCCAATTGGGAAGCGCTCAGCAATGGCTGGAACCAATGGGTCCTGAACTACACGCCGGCGCGGCAAATGGGATTGATGCGTTGGCTGGGACTGGGTGAACTGGACTGGCGCAGCCTGGGCATCGTGATGCTGGCCATAGGCGCGGTGGCAGCCGGCAGCGTCACCCTGCCCTTGCTGCTGGCGCGAAACAAGAGCAACCCGCTCGATACGGTATACTCTTCGCTGTGCGCGCAGATGGCGCGGCGCGGCATGGCGCGCAACAAGCATGAGGGGCCGGCCACTTACGGCCGTCGCCTGTGTGCCGGCGACTCGCCGCTGTCGCCCTCCGTCAAAATGGCGGTCAAGCGCTTCATGGATTTGTACGAAGCCCTGCAATATGGCGCCGACTACGGGCCGCACAATAAACCGCCGGCGCCTTTGATGGCACAACTAAAATTACTGCTTTCCCAATGTCGATGAAATCAACCCCAGGTCTCCTTACCGTCGCCCAGCTTTGCGCTCTTGCCCTGGCGATCTCTGCCAGTCCCGCTCTGCAGGCCCAGCAAAACAGTTCCGGCAAAGTTGCTTCGGCAAAAATCCGCAAAGCGAGCAGCGTTGCCGACGATGGCGAGTTCGCCAATTTCGCCGACTGGAAAGAGGTCTCGGCATTCATCGACCAGATGGTCGAAAAAAACGGCTTCGACCGGAATGAACTGGTCGCCATGTTCAACAAGGTGCGTTACGTCGACAGCGCGATCCAGCTGATGAAGCCGGCTCCGGCCAGCAAACCCAAGAACTGGGCGGCTTACCGTGCCCGCTTTGTCGAGCCGGTGCGGATCCAGGCCGGCGTCGATTTCTGGAATACCTACGCTGACGCCCTTAACCGGGCCGAGGCGCAGTACGGCGTGCCGGCGGAAATCATCGTCGGCATCATCGGCGTCGAAACCGTGTACGGCCGCAATGTCGGCAGCTTCCGGGTGATGGACGCCATCACCACGCTGGCGTTCGATTATCCGAATACGCCAACGCGCGAAGCGCGCATGGCGTTTTTCCGCGGCGAACTGGAAAGTACCCTGCTGTATGCCCGGGAGTCGGGCATCGATCCGTTTACCTTGCTGGGCTCATATGCCGGCGCCATAGGCTGGCCGCAGTTCATGCCGAGCAGCATCCGCCAGTACGGCGTGGATTTTGACGGCAAGGGGAAAATCGACTTGCGCAATTCACCTGTCGATGCGATCGGCAGCGTAGCCCATTACTTGGCCGAGCACGGCTGGAAAACCGGCCTGCCGGTGGTCTTCCCGGCGACACTGTCGACCGACACCAGCGCCGAAAACCGGTGGCAGGCTTTTATCGGGCAGGGCCTGGAAGCCAAATATCCGCTGGATGAACTGACCGCGGCCGGCGTGGTGCCTGGCGTAGTGCCGCCGAACGACATACGGTACGGCCTGATCGACTTGCAAAACGGCCAGGCGCCGGCCGAGTATTGGCTCGGGACCGATAATTTCTACGCCATCACGCAGTACAACCGCAGCTTCTTTTATGCGATGTCGGTGGTGGACCTGGGACGTGCGGTGCGGGTGGCCCGCACTGCGCAATAAATCAGGGATTGCTGACGCTGAGTTCGACCTCGACGGTCTGGCCGTTGGCGCTCAGCCAGATCTGCGCATCCTGGATAGTGCACTGCAATTGCATGCTGCGCTGGGCGAAACCGGTCAGGGCCTCGCTGCTGGCCGCGGCAATATTGATGACTGTCAGGTTGCGGGCGCGCGCTACCTTGCTGCTGATCTGGTTCCACCAGATGTGGCTGGTGCTGCTGTAGCTGTAGACCACCACTTGCGCGGCCCGTCCACAGGCTTTGAGGATGCGCTTTTCGTCAGGCTGGCCGACTTCGATCCAGAGATCGATGGCGCCGGTCAGGTCCTTGGCCCACAAATCAGGCTCCTCGGCATCCGATAAGCCTTTGCCGAATACCAGCGCAGCCGAGGCGTGACGGGCGAACGCCAGCAGGCGCACCATCATGCGCTCGTCGGTTTCCGACGGATGGCGGGCCAGCGTCAGCGCGTGCTCCTGATAATAATGACGGTCCATATCCGCAATTTGCAGATCGGCTTTGAAAATAGTTGCTTTAAGGGCCATAACGCCTATTGTTATATATAGTTGAATCAAACCCGGTGTGTCGCAGTCACGGGATCGGAAGAATAACCCGATTTGCGCCGCCTGGAGCACATATATGAGCGCCGGAAGTGCCTGCGGCAACGCTTGATGCCGCCGGATTCATCCTTATATTCATCTAAATTGTTTGTAAATAATGCTTCCCAATCTCATGAAAACTGCTTCATCCACTACCTCCTCAACAGATATGATGCCGTTTTCCGGCGAAGTAATCGCTCACACAAAATTATGGCTGGAGCGTGCCGTGATCGGGCTAAACCTTTGCCCGTTTGCCAAAGCGGTATTTATCAAGGATCAGATTCGTTACGTCGTCAGCAGTGCACAGACGCCGGAAGAGTTATTGGTGGACCTGATGGCGGAACTGAAATTGCTGCAGCAGGCAGATCCAGAAGCAATCGACACCACCCTGCTGATACATCCTGATGCACTGCGTGATTTCCTGGACTACAACGACTTCCTGGATGTCGCCGATGCAGCGGTCGAGGAGCTTGAACTGGACGGCGAAATCCAGGTTGCCAGTTTCCATCCCGAGTATCAGTTCGCCGGCACCGACATAGACGACATCAGCAACTATACCAATCGCGCGCCTTATCCTACCTTGCACCTGTTACGTGAAACCAGCGTCGAGCGCGCGGTTGATGCGTTCCCCGAGGCCGCCCAGATATTCGATAAAAACATGCGGACCCTGCAACAATTGGGATTAGATGGCTGGCAGAAACTACTTGGGGAGGGGGATCAACAAAAACAGTCTTGATTATTATTTTAACAATATTAGAATGTTGTAAAAATGGTGTTCCTTGCAATTTTTACGGAAAGTTACTAAATAGTAATAGACATCGTAATAAGAAAATTTTAAATTGAGCTTGTGCAACTTATTTGTATATTTGGTCACTAAACAAAGGTAGGTTGTTTGTTACCAATGTAATGTACAACATGCTGTGCAATGTACTTAGCGGTATCAGCTGTCCCATGAAGAAAAAGATAGGGAGTTTCTTTATGATAAATATGTGCTCAAAATCAGTATAAAATACGGCAAGTTGTAGTTTCGCCAATAAAACTGGGAGGTGCACTTGGTAATAGTTCGCTACATATTGCACAAACACTTCCCATATATCAACTAGGATAACGGAATCAATTGATTATGACTAACACTACCCCAGACGCACCGACCAGCAACAAGCTCGATGAGCAGGTAACTTACGATCCGAACCATCTGCTCGACTCTTTGATCGACAAGTTGCACTTGAAAAATGATGCCGCACTCTCGCGCTCGCTCGAAGTAGCGCCACCGGTCATCAGCAAAATCCGCCATCGCCGCTTGCCGGTTGGCGCATCGCTGCTGATCCGCATGCACGAAGTCAGCGACCTGACGATTCGTGAACTGCGCGCCTTGATGGGTGACCGTCGCGAGAAATTCCGTATCAGCGACAAGCAGTTCAAGCCAAAGAGCAAGATCGAAGCCGAAAAGCTGAAGTAATCGGCATGCCAGCCGCGTCCCTGCTTGAAGCCTGCTTCAGGCAGGGAAAACGCCGGTAGACAAATAGCGGTCGCCACGATCGCAGACGACGAAAACGATCGTCGCGTTTTCTACCTGCTGCGAAATCCGTAACGCCACCTCGCAAGCCCCCGCCGCAGATATCCCGCAGAAAATCCCTTCTTCGCTCGCCAGCCTGCGCGCCATATGTTCCGACGCCGCCTGACTGACTGATTCAATCTGATCTACCCTGGAATGCTCATATATCTTGGGCAAATAAGCTTCCGGCCATTTCCTGATGCCTGGAATCTGCGAGCCCTCTTCCGGCTGCGCACCGATGATGCGGATAGCCTGGTTCTGTTCTTTCAGGTAAGTGGAAACGCCCATGATGGTGCCGGTGGTGCCCATCGCGCTGACAAAATGCGTGATGCGTCCTTCCGTGTCGCGCCAGATTTCCGGGCCGGTGGTTTCGTAGTGCGCGAGCGGGTTATCCGGGTTGGCGAACTGGTCGAGAATCAGTCCTTCACCGTCTTTCTGCATTTTTTCCGCCAGGTCGCGCGCATATTCCATGCCGCCGGTCTTTGGCGTAAGGATGATCTTGGCGCCGTATGCCGCCATGCTCTGACGCCGCTCTTCGCTCAGGTTTTCCGGCATCAGCAACACCATCCTGTAGCCGCGCATGGCTGCCACCATCGCCAGGGCGATCCCGGTGTTGCCGCTGGTTGCCTCAATCAGGGTATCGCCGGGCTTGATCTGGCCGCGCGCTTCGGCATGTTTGATCATCGACAAAGCCGGCCGGTCTTTCACCGAGCCGGCAGGATTATTGCCTTCCATCTTGCCTAGGATAATGTTATTCCTCTGCTCGGCTTCGCTGCCGGGGATACGTTTGAGTTGTACCAGGGGCGTATTGCCGATTGTGTCTTCGATAGTCAGATAAGGCATAGTGTGATCAAACGTCTTGTGCAAAGAGCCCATTTTAATATGAGACTTTGTTATGCGTATGAAAGCCTGACAAACCGTATGCAAACGTGGCCTGGCAAGCGAGCGAGCGGTCCCGGAAACGAAAAAGCCCTGGAATCCAGGGCTGGGCAAGGCATTTTATCTCCCGCCGGCCACCCGGCCGCCGCTACTTGCCCTTGGCAGCCGGCTTGGCGGCAGTCTTGGGCGCCGCGGGTTCAGCGTCGCCGGTCTTCGGCTTGCCATTCACCAGTAAACCGGCTTGCGACAGCTTGAGCGCATTTTTCTCGCCGATGCCTGATACGCGGCTTTCGAAATCGGCCCAGTCCTTGAAGTTGCCGCCTTTGCCGCGCTCGTCGACTATACGCTTGGCGGTGGCGGTACCGATGCCCTTGATGCCGTGCAGGGCAGTCAGGTCGCCCTTGTTGACATCGACCTGGGCAAAACTGGCGGTGGTCATCAACATGCACAATACCAGCAGTATTTTTCTCAGCATTTCGTCTTTCTCCCATAGGTGTGTGGATGACTGAAAAATTCAATCAGACGCGAAAACGTCCAATTAATTATAGTCAGCCACACATGGAAAATTGACATTTGAACCACAAACAAGACTTCGCTTAACCAGGCGCTCTCGTCATCGATAAAGCCTGTTTACGCAACGCTACCCAGCAGTTCTTCGCGGCTGACGGTAGCCGTACCGAGCTTGCCGACGACGATACCGCCGGCGCGATTCGCCAGGGCCACGGCGTCGGCAATCGGCAATCCAGCTCCCAGCATCACGGCCAGCGTGGCAATCACGGTATCGCCGGCGCCGGAGACGTCGAACACTTCGCGCGCCATGGCAGGGAAGTGGCGGATTTCATTCTCGGTGTACAAACTCATGCCCTCTTCCGAACGCGTCAGCAGCAGTGCTTCGAGCTGCAGCGAGGCACGCAGTTTTTGCGCTTTTGCGGTGAGCTCTTCTTCATTCTTCCAGCTGCCGACAATGCGGACCATCTCTGACTTGTTAGGCGTGAGGACGGTGGCACCGACGTAACGCGAAAAATCCTCGCCCTTGGGATCGACCAGGATGCATTTGCCGGCTTGCCTGGCGGCGGCGATCATGTCCGCTACGTTGACCAGGCTGCCTTTGGCGTAGTCGGACAAGACCACCACCTGGTATTGCGGCAGCAGGGTGTTGAAACGGGTCAGCTTGTCGCGCAATACGGCGTCGGTAGGCGCTTCTTCAAAATCGATGCGCAGCAATTGCTGCTGGCGGCCTATCACGCGCAACTTGATGATGGTCGAGATAGTCGGATCCCGTGTCAGGAAACTGCTGACGCCCATCTCGCCCAGCATGCTGTCGACGGTGTCGCCGGCCTCGTCCTGCCCCACCACTCCCAGCAATCCCGAGCTGCCGCCCAAGGTAGCGATATTGCGCGCCACGTTGGCCGCGCCGCCCAGCCGTTCCTCGCGCTTTTCAACCCGTACCACCGGCACCGGCGCCTCTGGCGAAATCCGGCTGACTTCGCCAAACCAGTAGCGGTCCAGCATGACATCGCCGACCACCAGGATCTGCACATGCTCGAAAGAGGCCGGCAACTTATAGGTATGATTAGTCATCGTCTTATCCACGCGCCAGCACCGAACGGCCGATCCCGTAATACTCAAAGCCCAGCTCGCCCATTACCTCCGGCTCATACAAATTGCGGCCATCGAATACGATAGGCGTCTTGAGCAGTGTCTTGACCTGGTCGAAATCGGGACTGCGGAAAGTTTTCCACTCCGTCACGATCACCAGGGCGTCGGCGCTTTGCAGGGCCTCGGTCTGGTTGTCGCAAAACCGTATGCGTTCAAAGGCGCCGGGAGTGCCGGCGAAATCCAGCGCCAATACCCGCTTTGCCTCGGCCATCGCGACCGGATCGTGCACCGCCACCGTCGCGCCGCGTGCAATCAGTTCGCCAAGCAGTACCCGCGATGAAGCTTCGCGCATGTCATCGGTATTCGGCTTGAACGCCAGGCCCCACAGCGCGAAGTGCTTGCCGCTCAGGTCCGCGCCAAAACGCTCGCTGATCTTTTGTCCCAGCACATGCTTCTGGTTGTTATTGACCTGCTCCACTGCGCGCAGGATATGCAATTCCTGGCCATAAGCGCGTGCGGTGCGCTCCAGCGCCTGCACATCCTTCGGAAAACAGGAACCCCCGTAACCGCAGCCGGCATACAGGAAGCTGTAGCCTATGCGCGGATCGGAGCCGATCCCGTGGCGCACGGCTTCGATATCGGCGCCCACCTTGTCGGCCAGGTTGGCCAGTTCGTTCATGAACGAGATGCGGGTCGCCAGCATCGCATTCGCTGCATATTTGGTGAACTCGGCGGAACGCACGTCCATCCAGAAGGTACGCTCGTGGTTGCGGTTGAAAGGCAGGTACAGCTGCTTCATCAGCGCCTGCGCCTGCTGGCCTGAAGTGCTTTCGTCGCAGCCGATGACGATGCGGTCCGGCCGCATGAAATCTTCTACTGCGGCGCCCTCTTTCAGGAATTCCGGATTGGAGACAACCGAGAATTGCAGGGGCGCGCCGGCCAGCTTGCGCGCATCCAATTCTTCCTGGATCGCGGCGCTTACCTTGTCCGCAGTCCCGACCGGCACAGTCGACTTATCGACGATCACCTTGAAACCGGTCATGTATTTGCCGATATTGCGAGCCGCCGCCAGCACGTATTGCAGGTCGGCCGAGCCGTCTTCGTCCGGCGGTGTGCCCACTGCAATAAACTGCACCTGGCCATGGGCTACGCTGGCGGCGATATCGGTAGAAAAGTGCAAACGTCCGGCAGCGCGGTTGCGGCCGACGATTTCAGCCAGGCCGGGCTCATGGATCGGGATGCCGCCGCTGTTCAGCAGCGCGATCTTGCTTTGATCCAGGTCGAGGCAGAATACATCGTTGCCCAGTTCGGCCAGGCAAGCGCCTGTGACCAAGCCGACGTAACCGGTACCGATAATAGTAATTTTCATGTTGTTCCGTGAATGCGCTGCACAGCCCGATTGTTTATGGCGGGCCGGCGGGTTTTAGTTCATGACGTTCAGTTCTTCGGTGCGACGCGGCGGATAGGTTTCCCAGCGGCTGCAGCCAGGGCATTGCCAATAGAACTGGCGCGCCTTGAAACCGCAGTGGCTGCACTGGTAGCGCGCCAGCTTCTGGGTATAGCCATGCACCAGGTTCTTGACCACCGACAGTTCGGTATGCATTTCCGGCGTTATTTTCATCAAGCGCGCTTCCAGCAGCTTATCCAGTCCTAGCAGGGTCGGTGTGCGACGCAGTTCATCGCTCACCAGCTGATTGGTAGCTTCGACGCCATCCAGCTCCAGCACCGCCTTGAACACCACTTCCAGCAAATCGATGGAAGATGCTTCCGCAAGGTAGGAGCGCAGCAGGCTGACGCCTTCATGCGGCCGTCCAACCGCGCGATAGCCATCCATCAGGCGCTGCGCCACCAGCGCCACGTGCGGCACGCTTTGCTGCTCGACCCGGCGCCAGACCTGCAGGGCCGCTTCGACGTCGCCCTGCGCCAGGTGCACGTCGCCCAGGAGCATGGTGGCGCGCACGCTGTTGCGGTCGTTGCTCAATGCTTTTTCCAGCAGGGACATGGCGGCTTCGGGGTGGCCGTCCACCAGTTCATCCTGCGCCAGTTCGCAATAAAACTGTGCGATTTCCTTTTGCCGTCCGCCAGCGCCCGATTGCTGCAAAGTCTGGGCCGCTTCGATCGCCCGCAGCCATTCTTTTTCGCGCTGGTAGATTTCCAGCAGGGCACGTCCGGCCTGCGCGCCGTACTGGCTGCCGGCGAGCAGGTTAAAGCTCTCTTCGGCCCGGTCCAGCAAACCGGCTTTCAGGTAATCCTGGCCCAGCTCATACTGGGCGTGCAAACGATGTTCCTGCGCCAGGTCTGGACGCGCCAGCAGGTTCTGGTGGACCCGGATCGCGCGCTCGGTCTCGCCGCGGCGGCGGAACAGGTTGCCCAGGGCGAAATGCAGTTCCGCGGTTTCGGGATCCAGCTTGACGATTTCGATGAATGCATCGATAGCCTTGTCCGGCTGTTCGTTCAGCAGAAAATTCAAACCCTTGAAATAACCGCGGGGCAAACTGCGTGATTCGGATATCAGCTGATTGATATCGACCCGTGCGGCGATCCAGCCTAATCCAAAAAAGACCGGGATACCGAGTAACCACCAAATTTCAAATTCCATACGGGCTGTTGTGCTTTATGCGTGACCTGAATCTCAGGTGTGAAAATGCCGGCAAGCTGCCGCCGTGACATTACGGCGGTGCAGCCAGTTAGATACCTAGCGGCATTATATATTCTTGATGCTGTCCGGTTGCGGTGCTTGTGACTCTGCCAGACGCTGTGCTTCTTGTTCTTTTTGCATCGATGTCAGGGCTTTTTTGGTTTTTGATGCATTGCGGCGGTGCCGGAATACGGACGGCGCCATCGCCAGCACGCCAAGGATCGCGCCAAAGACAAAGAAGCCCAGCAGAAACAGCACCAGCGGCCCTTGGATGGTTGTGCCGGGGAAGAATTGCAGGTCGACGTTGCCTTTGTTCTGCAAGGCGAAGCCGAAAAATACAACAAAGAGCAAGATCGAAAGAATTCGGGAAATGATTTTCATGATGCCTTTCCGTTTGATTGGGTAACAGTGGGCAGCATACGAGCTGTTCTGCAGTTGGCTGATTTTACTCTTGCCATTTTCGCAAATCCACGACTCACACAAACAATATTAACTTTAAATGATGCGAAATTGTACGTGAAAAAAAACGGCATCCGAAGATGCCGTTTCGATTTTGCTTACGCACAAACTATAACTCAGTCCTCTTGAATCGGTTGCCCGACCATCGCGTCGACTCGTTCGCGCAATTCCTTGCCTGGCTTGAAATGCGGCACCCGTTTTTCAGGCACCATCACTTTGTCGCCGGACTTGGGATTGCGCCCGATCCGCGGTGGCCGCCGATTCAGCGCAAAACTGCCGAATCCACGAATCTCGATACGCTGTCCGGTCGCCAAGGCATCGGCCATCGCATCGAGTATGGTTTTCACCGCGTAATCCGCATCCTTAGCTACCAGTTGCGGATAACGTTCGGCCAAGCGGGCAATCAGCTCCGACTTTGTCATTAGCTTTACTCGATTACTCTGCTTAGTTCTTGTTGTCGAGTTTTGCCTTCAGCAACGCGCCCAGGCTGGTCGTGCCGGAAGCTGCATTGGAGTCCGAAGCCGAAGACAGCTTTTGCATTGCTTCCTGGGTTTCAACATTGTCTTTCGCCTTGATCGACAGCTGGATGCTGCGAGCCTTGCGGTCGATGTTGATGACCATGGTTTCGACGGTGTCGCCAACCTTCAGGTGGGTACCGGCATCTTCCACGCGGTCGCGGGAGATTTCGGATGCACGCAGGTAGCCTTCGACTTCTTCCGACAACTGGATCACTGCGCCCTTAGGCTCGACCGACTTGACCGTACCGGAAACCAGTGCGCCCTTGTCGTTCATTGCAGCGAAGTTGTTGAATGGATCGCCTTCCAGCTGCTTGACGCCCAGGGAAACGCGCTCACGCTCAACGTCGATTGCCAGAACGATGGCTTCCAGCTCGTCACCCTTCTTGAAGCGACGCACGGCTTCTTCGCCGGTTTCAGTCCAGGACAGGTCCGACAGATGCACCAGGCCGTCGATGTTGCCGGCCAGGCCGATGAACACGCCGAAGTCGGTGATCGATTTGATTGCGCCCTTGACCTTGTCGCCCTTCTTGTGGGTAACAGCGAAGTCATCCCAAGGATTAGCCTTGCATTGCTTCATGCCCAGGCTGATACGGCGGCGGTCTTCGTCGATTTCCAGGACCATGACTTCAACTTCGTCGCCCAATTGAACGACTTTGTTTGGTGCCACGTTCTTGTTGGTCCAGTCCATTTCGGAAACGTGGACCAGGCCTTCGATACCTTGTTCGACTTCGACGAATGCGCCGTAGTCGGTGAGGTTGGTGACTTTACCGAACAGACGGGTGCTTTGCGGGTAACGACGCGACAGACCGGTCCAAGGATCGTCGCCCAGTTGCTTGACGCCCAGGGAAACGCGATTCTTTTCTTGATCGTACTTCAGAACCTTGGCAGTGATCTCTTGACCGACTGTCAGCACTTCCGAAGGATGACGCACACGACGCCATGCCAGATCGGTGATGTGCAGCAGGCCGTCGATGCCGCCCAGGTCCACGAATGCGCCGTAGTCGGTGATGTTCTTGACCACGCCGGTAACGATGGTGCCTTCTTTCAGGGTTTCCATCAGCTTTTGGCGCTCTTCGCCCATCGAAGCTTCGATAACCGCGCGACGCGACAACACGACGTTGTTACGCTTGCGATCGAGCTTGATGACCTTGAATTCCATGGTCTTGCCTTCGAACGGCGTGGTGTCCTTGACCGGACGGGTGTCGACCAGCGAACCCGGCAGGAAGGCACGGATGCCGTTGGTCAGGACAGTCAGGCCGCCCTTGACCTTGCCATTGACAGTACCGGTAACGATCTCGCCGGACTCCATCGCTTTTTCCAGCGAGAGCCACGATGCCAGACGCTTGGCCTTGTCGCGCGACAGGATGGTGTCGCCGAAACCGTTTTCCAGCGATTCGATAGCGACGGAGATGAAATCGCCGACAGCTACTTCGAGTTCGCCGTTGTCATTTTTAAATTCTTCGATTGGAATGAAGGCTTCCGACTTGAGGCCTGCGTTGACGATAACGAAGTTATGGTCAAGGCGCACGACTTCAGCAGAAATCACTTCACCAGAACGCATGTCTTGACGTGACAGCGATTCTTCAAACAGCGCGGCGAAAGCGTCAGCGCCGGCAGATGCAGGGGACAGAACAGTGATGGACATAGTTTTGACTAGTTGGCCAGTATTGCCGCGCAAGGTGCTTACTAGGATGCGGTCAATAAAGGGTTAGGTTTTTCAACGTCCGGCCAGACTTTGCGTCAGGCCGAACACCAAGGTGCAGCAAAAAAACAACGTATTTGCATGTTTTTATTCATGCTTGAGACTCAACACCTCTCGCATAACTCATTCAGGCAGGCTTGGAAGCGGCATACCACCCGAGCACTTGCGCGACCGCCTGATCGACAGTCATTGCAGAAGTATCCAGCAAATACGCCCCTTCCGCGGCCTTTAACGGTGCCGAGCTGCGGTTGCTATCGCGCGCGTCACGCTCCGTCAAATCCTTTGAGAGGTCTTCCATATTAGCAGAAAAACCCTTGTCAATCAATTGCTTATAGCGCCGCTGGGCCCTGGCCTCGACACTGGCGGTCAAAAACACTTTCAGGCCTGCATGCGGGAAAATCACCGTGCCCATGTCGCGGCCGTCGGCAACCAGCCCGGGATGTTGCCGGAAACTCAACTGCAGGCCAAACAAGGCTTGCCTGACAGTTGGTATTGCAGCAATTTTAGAAGCCAGGTTGCCCACTGCCTCGGCCCGGATATCGTTCGATACGTCCTCGTTCGCCAGGAAAATGTGGGCGCCGTTGAAATGGCAATGCAGATGCTCGGCAGCCTTGGCCAAAGCGTGCTCATCGTCGAGCGGGATATCGCGCCGCATCACGGACAGGGCCGTCAGGCGATACAAGGCCCCCGAATCAAGATAATGAAAACCCAGGTGCTGCGCAACCTTCTGCGCGACAGTGCCTTTGCCGGATGCCGTCGGACCATCGATCGTGATGACAGGGATGTGGGGATTGGGCATAGGAGTACTCGATGGTTATGAATGAAATTATTGCCCGTGCAGAACTTGTCCGTCACTCGGCCAAGGGCGCAAAGATTGCCTGCAAGTCGTCTTGCGTCAATCCGATATTCTGGGTTTCGCCTTCGGGGGACAGCATGGCTTGCGCCAGGTCGGCTTTCTTCTGCTGCAGCAGCTGGATGCTTTCCTCTACCGTACCCTTGGCGATCAGCTTGTACACAAACACCGGCTTGTCCTGGCCGATGCGCCAGGCGCGGTCGGTCGCCTGGCTTTCCGCCGCCGGATTCCACCAAGGATCGTAGTGGATCACGGTATCCGCCGCGGTCAGGTTGAGGCCGACGCCGCCGGCCTTGAGGCTGATCAGGAACACCGGCACTTCGCCGTCCTGGAAGCTGCGCACCGCCTCTGCCCGGTCCAGCGTGGCGCCGGTCAGCATGGCGTAGCCGATATCGCGCTGGCGCAGCTCGGCGGCGATCAGCGCCAGCATGCTGGTAAATTGCGAAAACACCAGGATACGCCGGTCTTCCTGGCGCAGTTCGTCCACCATTTCCAGCAGTTCCTGCAGCTTGGCCGACGGCACCTCGGCCGCTTCTTTCCCGTCTTCCGCTTCCGGCACGCCGGTCTTGAGCAGGCGCGGGTCGCAACAAGCCTGGCGCAGTTTCAGCAAGGCTTCGAGGATCACGATATGGCTACGCGCGACGCCCTTCTTGGCGACTTCTTCGCGCACCTTCTTGTCCATCACCAGGCGCACGTTTTCGTACAGGTCGCGCTGCGCCCCGCTCAGCGTCACCGAGCGCAGCATTTCGGTTTTCGGCGGTAACTCCTTGGCTACCTTGTCCTTGGTCCTGCGCAGCAGGAAAGGCTTGATGCGGCGGCCCAGCAACGCGCGCCGGGCGGCGTCGCCATGCTTCTCGATCGGCTGCCGGAAATCGCGGTTGAAAGCTTTTTCGTCGCCCAGCAAACCCGGCAGCAGGAAATGGAATTGCGCCCACAGTTCGCCCAGGTGGTTTTCCACCGGCGTGCCGGTCAGGCAGAGGCGATGGCGGGCATTCAGCAACGCCGCGCTTTGCGCCACCTTGGAGCGGGGATTCTTGATGTAATGCGCTTCGTCCAGGATCAGCAAATGGAACTCATGCCGACGCCAGTGCTCTTCGTCGCGCGGCAGCAAGGCATAGGTGGTCAGGACCAGGTCGAACCGGCCGATCTGATCGAACTGCTCCAGCCGCTGTTTTCCTTGCAGCACCAGCACCCGCAGTTCAGGCGCAAAACGCAGCGCTTCCTGCTGCCAGTTATCCATCAGGCTGGTCGGCGCGACCACCAGCGCCGGCGCAGTCAGGCGTCCGCTTTGTTTCTCGACCAGGATATGCGCCAAGGTCTGCACCGTCTTGCCCAGGCCCATATCATCGGCGAGGATGCCGGCCAGGTCGTACTCGCGCAAGAACTGCATCCACGCCAGGCCTTCCAGCTGGTAATCGCGCAGCGTCGCCTGCAGGCCGGCTGGCGCCGCAATCTTCCTGACGCCGCCAAAGGTGTGCAGTTTTTGTCCCATGCTGCGCAGGCGATCGCCGCCCACCCAGCGCAGCTTGGCGCCAGCGTCCAGTTCCGCCAGGCGGGCGGCGTCGAGCGCCGATAACCGCACCGGGCCATCCGATTTTTCGGCGAAATACAGCTCGCCCAGGGTATTCAGGATGGGCTTGATGCGGCCCCAAGGCATGGCGACATGGATGCCGTCGGACAAACGCACCAGCAGTTCGTCCTGGTCGTCGCGCAGCGCCATGTTGCGCGGATCGAAATCCTGCGGAGCGTGGCGGATCAGGTCGACCAGCAAGGGCAGCAAAGGCACGCGCTGGTGATTGACGACGATGCCCAGCTCAAGGTCGAACGCCGCATTGGCAGGCTGGTCTGCCGCTTCGTCGATCTCGGCATACCAGTCTTCCACCGCGGCCACGTCAAAACGGTATTCCGCCCGCTTGTCGATCTGCCAGCCCTGGCTCGCCAGGCTCGGCAAACCTTCTTTTGCAAAACGCAGCCACGACGACTGGTCCGGCTGCATGAACATGCCGGGCATCATCGCCAGCGGGTGCTGCGTGCCCTCGAGCGGCAACATGCCGAGTGCGATCAGCGTCTTCCTGAAAACCGTTTCGGCGTCCTGGTCGCGCACGATCTGTTCGATGCCGGCCGGCGTGTTGCGGCTCAGCGTCGCGGCAAATTGAGTGGATACGATTTCACCGTCGTAACGGAAATGCAGTTCGGCGAAATCCTGCATCAGCGGATTGCTGACGCT
This sequence comes from Collimonas sp. OK412, assembly GCF_900112135.1. GTDB lineage: Bacteria > Pseudomonadota > Gammaproteobacteria > Burkholderiales > Burkholderiaceae_D > Collimonas > Collimonas rhizosphaerae. The sequence continues at coordinate 40,094 of NZ_FOLC01000026.1, read as the reverse complement.
GGGCAAACTTCCAAGCACCAGCAGCGGCTGCGGCCGGATGTCCTTGCGGATTGTCTGCGGCACTTGCGGCGGGAACGGGATCACATCGTTCAAGCCTTGCGTCAGCAATTGCTGGGCAACCGCCAGGCGATCGTCGGGATCCAATAGCGGCGCCTGTATCACCAGGTCGTTGAGCGCCTTGCTGGAAATCCTGGCGTCGCGCTGCGGCAGCACCAGTTCCCCGCATGACAGGTTGTCGACATACCAGGGCGGCTCGGTCGGCAACAGGTAATCGACATGCTTGCGCGCCTGGCTGGACTTCCCTTCGGCTTCCGGCTCCGCTTCGAATTGCCAGCCCAGCTGCCACATGTCGCGCACCACGTCGCGGCTATCCTCTACCGTTTCATACCAGGCCAGGCTGGCCCGGCGGGTGGCGGCAAGCTGCAACGGATAGGCGGTGCCCTTGGCCAGGTCGGCCAGCGAATTGGCCCATAACAGGCGCTGTTGCTGCAACAGGGCGCGCAGCAGTTGCGCGCCGAGCTTGCCGCTCAATTCGCAAGCCGCATGCTGCGCATGGTTGCCATCGTTCTGGGCGACGAACAAACCAATCAGGTCACGATCTTCCGGACGCAAGAACACTGCGGGATCAGACAACAGGCGCGGCACGTCGGTCGCCGGCTGGGCAGAGACAAACTGGCCGTTCGGACGCTGCTGCGCCTTGCATAAATGCAGCACGGCTTTCTTGCCGTTATAAGCGGCAGACAATACGAACAGTACCTGGTGGGTGGCGGCTTTCTGGCGCAAACCCGAGGGCTGCGCCGGCGCCGAGCCAGCCGCGGAGACTTCACCTTCTACTCGCGTCAGCCAGGCTTCCATAGGCCGCGCCAGTGCCTGCACTGGATGGGCTTTGGGCGCGGCGACCGGCTTTGCCGGCGCCGCCGGTTGCGGCAGCGCCGGCCTGGCGACGGGGATTGTCAGCTGATCGGTGGACGGCCGCTGCAGGTATTCAATCAAGGCCGCTGCCACATGCTTGCAATTGGAGCCGACCGGGCAAGAGCAGACGCTGTCGATATCGGGCGTATCGCGAAATACGGATAGCGTGATTTCCTGCTGGTAGACGTTGCTGCCGCTGCCCTGGACCGTCGCGTTGAGGACGTCGCCATCCTGCTCCACCGCAAGCACGCGGCGCTGGCGGACGTATTCCTGGCCGCGATCATAGGTTGCCTGGTGCAACACGTCGCGCACATCGGCAAGTGTCAGATTCATGCGCGGCCCGCTACCTACAATAAAATCTGCTCGGCGATCTGCCCGAACACGGTGAAATAATCAGGGAAGGTCTTGGCGACGCATTGCGGATCGTTGATGCGCACCGTGGTGCCGCGCAATGCGGCGCCATCCAGCGAAGCCAGCGAAAAACACATCGCCATGCGATGGTCGTCATAGGTATCGATGGTTGCCGCATGCAATTGCGCCGGCGGCGTCACGCGCAGGTAATCGCTGCCCTCTTCAATCGTTGCTCCCAGCTTGCGCAACTCGGTGGCCATGGCGCTGAGCCGGTCGGTTTCCTTGACGCGCCAGCTGGCGATATTGCGCAACGTGCTAGGGCCGTCGGCGTACAAGGCGGCGACAGCAATCGTCATCGCGGCGTCGGGGATATGGTTGAAATCGGCGTCGATGGCTTTCAATACGCCGCTCGAAGATGCTTCAATCCAGTTGTCGCCCATCGTGATGACGGCGCCCATCTGCTGCAGGGCTTCGACAAACCGGACATCGCCCTGGATACTGTTGCTGCCGACGCCTTCGACCCGCAGCGGCCCGCCGGTTATCGCTCCGGCCGCCAGGAAATAAGACGCGGAAGAAGCATCGCCTTCGACGTGGATGGTCTTCGGGCTCTGGTACTGCTGCCCGGCCGCGACGGTAAACGACTGCCAGCCGTCGCGCTCTACGCTGACGCCGAAACGCTGCATCAGGTTCAGGGTAATTTCAATATAAGGCTTGGAGATCAGCTCGCCGACCACCTCGATCGTCACCGCCTCATGTTTCGCCATCAGCGGCGCCGCCATCAGCAGCGCTGTCAGGAACTGGCTGGAAACGTTGCCGCGCACCTGCATACGCTGGGTGTGCAACTGGCCGCGCTGGATATGCAACGGCGGATAACCGGCAACGCCGGTGTAGGCGATACGGGTGCCGACGGCATTCAAGGCGTCGACCAGGTCGCCGATCGGCCGCTCATGCATGCGCGCCACGCCGTGCAAGGTATAGTCGCCGCCCATCGCAGCCAGGGCCGCGGTCAGCGGACGGATCGCGGTGCCGGCATTGCCCATGAACAGGTCGGCCTGGTGCACCGGAAAACTGCCGCCGCTGCCATGCACGGTATAAGCCTGCGTGCCTTCTGCCTGTTCCCATGCCACGCCCAATTGCTTGAGCGCCATCAGCATGACCAGCGTATCGTCGGATGCCAGCAAATCAAGAATCCTGGTAGTACCGTTGGCCAGCGCCGCCAGCAGCAAAGTGCGGTTGGAAATGCTTTTGGAGCCCGGCAGCCGGACTGTGCCCTGCACCCGTGCTACCGGATGCAGATCGATGTATTTTGGATAGTGCTGCTTAGGTTTCGTAGTCATTAATTTAGTCATAAGCGCCGCCTTCTTTATTCTGTTGTTCCGCCGCCTCTATGGCGCTGATCCAGTTGTGCCTTGCCTGTTGCGCATTGCTGTAGACGGCTTCCAGCGCCGGGCCGTCGCCGGCCGCCAGCAAGCCGCGCAAGCGGGTCAATTGCAGCAGGTAAGCATCCAGCTCGCCGAGCAAAGCCTCTTGGTTTGCCAGTGAAATATCGCGCCACATTTCCGGCGACGAGCCGGCGATGCGAGTGAAGTCGCGAAAACCGCTGGCCGCGTATTGAAACAGCGATGCCGCATGCGGCTTGTTGGCGATATCGTCCACCAGCGCATACGCCAGCATATGCGGCAGATGGCTGACCGCGGCAAAAATGGCGTCGTGCTGTTGCGGCGACAAGCGGTGAATCAAGGCGCCGCACTGTTGCCACGCGGCGGCGACCTTGGCCACATCCTGTTCGGCATTTTCCGGCAGCGGCGCCAGCACCACTTTTCTGCCGGCATACAGCTCGGCCAGTGCTGCCTCAGGACCATTCTGCTCGCGCCCGGCAATCGGATGCCCTGGCACAAACTGGGCAATCTTGCCGCCCAGCGCCGTCCGCGCAGCCAGCACCACATCGGACTTGGTGCTGCCGGCGTCGGTAACGACAGTGCCTGGCTGCAGATGCGGCTCGATGCTGGCGAGGATAGCGCCAGTCTGCGCTACCGGCGCCGCGATCAGGATCAGGTCGGCGCCGGCAACGGCGTCGGCGGCAGAAGCGGCAATGACATCGATGATTCCCAATTCGCGCGCGCGCTGCAAGGTCGCGAGCTGACGGCCTGCCCCGACCACCTGTTCCGCCGCGCCGGCTTTTTTCAAAGCCAGGGCAAATGAACCGCCGATCAGCCCCACACCAAATATTGCGATTTTCTTGAACACGAATGATGCTTTAATAAAAATTAGTCGAAGCTAAAGTTAACGTCGATGTCAGCTCAGCAGTTTTTTCAGCGCATCGATGAACGCCGCGTTTTCATCCGGCAAGCCGATCGTGACGCGCAGCCACTGCGGCAAGCCATAGTTGGCCACCGGACGCACGATGATGCCCTGCTTCAGCAGCGCCAGGTTGACACGGGCGCCGGCGCCCTCGTCTTCACCTACCTTGACCATGACGAAGTTGCCGAACGACGGCACGTATTCCAAACCCAGTGCGTCGAAGGTCTGCGTCAGCTGGCGATAGCCGTCGCGGTTCAGCTGCGCGCTGCGCTGCAGGAAAGCGGTGTCGTTCAAGGCCGCCACCGCGGCGGCTTGCGCCAGCGAGTTGACGTTGAACGGCTGGCGGATCCGGTTCAGCAGGTCGGTTATCGCCGGCTGGGCGATGCCGAAGCCGATGCGCAAGCCGGCCAGTCCATAGGCTTTCGACATCGTGCGCGAGACCAGCAGGTTCGGATATTTGCGCACCCAGGAGATCGACTCGTATTGCAGCTCCGGCGGCAGGTACTCGTTGTAGGCTTCATCCAGCACCACCACGATTTGCGGCGGCACGCGCGCCAGGAAAGCCTCGAGTTCGGCGGCCGGGACGAAACTGCCGGTCGGGTTGTTCGGATTGGCGATGAAGATCAGCTTGGTATCATCGGTAATGGCGGCAGCCATGGCGTCGAGGTCATGGCCGTAGTCCTTGGCCTTGACCACGATGGCGCGCGCGCCCACGGCCTGGGTCGCCAGGGCGTACACCACAAAAGAATATTCCGCATACATCGCGGCTTGGCCCGCCTGCACGAAAGCGTGGGTAGCCAGTTCAAGGATATCGTTGCTGCCGTTGCCCAGCGTAATCCACTCCGCCGGCACATCGTATTTGGCGGTGATCGCGGCTTTCAGGTCGAAACCGTTGGCGTCCGGGTAACGGCCGATATCGGCGACTGCCTTTTGCATCGCAACCTTGGCCGATTCCGGCATGCCCAGCGGATTTTCATTGGAGGCCAGCTTGATGATCTTGGCTTCGTCCAGGCCAAACTCGCGCGCGACTTCGGCAATCGGCTTGCCGCCCTGGTACGGGGCGATAGCGCGTACATATTCTGGACCAAATTTAATTGACATTGTCTGCTTTCGAAATGTGTTATTGATTGCTTATCGGCTACTTGCTCAGAAACTGCGCGGATACGATCCCAGCAGCTTGTAGAACGCGGCGTTTTGCTGCAACTCCGCCAGCGCCTTGGCTACCTTGTCGTCTCCCGCATGTCCCTCGACGTCGACATAGAAATAATATTCCCATGCGCCCATGCGCGCCGGCCGCGACTCGAAGCGCGTCATCGAAACGCCGTGCTTGGCGAGCGGCGCCAGCAACTTGTAAACGGCGCCGGCCTTGTTCGCCACCGACAGCACCAGCGACGTCTGGTCTTTGCCGCTGGCGCCGTTTTTCAGGCGGCCGACCACAGCGAAGCGGGTGCGGTTGTGCGGATCATCCTGGATGTGGGCACTGACGATTTGCAGATCGTATTTTTGCGCAGCGATCTCACCGGCAATTCCCGCCACCGTGGCGTTTTCACTGGCCATGCGCGCCGCCTCGGCATTGGACGCAACCGCCTGCCGTTCGATATTCGGATAGTGCTGGTTGAGCCAGGCATTGCATTGCGCCAGCGCCTGCGAATGCGCGCAAATGCGGGCCACGCCATCCATTGTGCCGGCTTTGCTCATCAAGCTGTGATGGACCGGGATCGACACTTCGCCACTGATGCTGAGCGTGGTCTGCAACAGCAAATCAAGGGTGCGGTTGATCACGCCCTCGGATGAATTCTCGATAGGCACCACGCCGAAATCCGCTGTGCCGGCTTCGGCCGCACGGAACACTTCGTCGATCGACACGCAGGCCAGGCCTTCCACTGCGTGGCCGAACTGCTGGTACACCGCCTGCTCGCTAAACGTGCCGGCCGGCCCCAGGTAGGCAACCGTGACGCGTTTTTCCAAGGCGCGGCAGGCCGACATCACTTCGCGGAAAATGGTTTGCACATCGCTGCCCTGCAGCGGGCCGGGATTGCGCTCGGCGACTTTTTGCAAGACTTGCGCCTCGCGCTCAGGGCGGAACACCGGCGCATTGGTCTCGGCCTTGACGTGGCCGACTTCTTGCGCAATCTGGGCACGGCGATTCAGCAAGGCCAGGATTTCGGCATCGATCGCATCGATCTGCTGACGCAGCGGGAGGAGTTTGTCTTCGCTCATATTTCTATCTTTGGTTCTGTTGCTTGGCTAAGCAGGTCATCAAAACAAGCTGTGGTCGGCAACGGGCTAACCGTGCTGCTTTTCGAATTCTTTCATGTAGGCCACCAGCGCTTGCACGCCAGCCAGGGGCATCGCGTTGTAGATCGACGCACGCATGCCGCCAACCGACTTATGTCCCTTCAACTGCAGCAAGCCGATCTCTTTGGCGCCGGCCAGGAAAGCGTCGTTCAGCGTTTCATCCGCAAGGAAAAAAGGCACGTTCATGCGCGAGCGGCAGTTGCTGGCGATCTTGGTCCGATAGAAACCGGTCGAGTCCAGGTAGTCATACAACAGCGCTGCCTTGGCGATATTGCGCTGTTCCATCGCAGCCACGCCGCCCTGCTTCTTGAGCCACTGGAACACCAGCCCGGCGATATAAATCGCATAGGTCGGCGGCGTGTTGTACATGGAATCGTTGTCGGCCACGATTTTCCAGTTGAACGCGGAAGGACAAACCGGCAAGGCATGGCCAAGCAAATCTTCGCGCACCACTACCAGGGTCAGCCCGGCTGGCCCGATATTCTTTTGCGCGCCGCCGTAGATCACGCCGTATTTGGAAACATCCACCACACGCGACAAGATGTGCGACGACATGTCGGCTACCAACGGCGCGTTATTGGTTTCAGCAGCGATATCGGGCGTGAATTGATATTCAACGCCGTCAATGGTTTCATTGGTGCAGATATGGACGTAGGCCGGATCTTTGGACAGCCGCCAGCTGTCGCGCTCAGGTATCTGCGCGAAATGGCTATCTTCGGAAGAGGCGGCGACGTTGACGTTGCCATAGCGCCGCGCTTCCTTCAGCGACTTGGTCGACCAGGAACCGGTATTGATGTAATCGCTGGTGGCCGGCTGGGCACGGCCGTCGCGGCCCAGCAGGTTGAGCGGCACGATCGCGTTCTCGGCAATCGCTCCGCCCTGCATGAACAGCAGCTTGTAATTGTCCGGCACGGCAAGCAGCTCACGGAAATCGTGCTGCGCCGCCGCCAGGATAGACATGAATTCTTTGCCGCGATGGCTCATTTCCATCACGGACATGCCGCTGCCCTGCCAGTCCAGCATTTCGGCGGCAGCTTGCTGCAGCACCTCTTTCGGTAACACAGCGGGGCCAGCAGAAAAATTATAGATAGGCATGATGAATAGCGTCAGATAAAAAACCGAGATTGACTACGAACCAACAGATGGCGTTACTGTGCTGCTACTGCTACAAATATTCAAATCCAAACCATGCGCGCCCCGGCTGCGGGCCGGGGCGCGGTGCTGTCTTTACTCCGCAGCCGGATCGGTCGGGCCGCGATCGGTCGGGCCGCCACCTTCTTCGGTGTTGCCGCCGGCATCGGCTTCGGCTTCGGTTTCCACCTCGGCGTCAGACTCGACCACCCGCTGCAAACCGCTCAGCTTGTTGCCGTCTTCCACCGCGATCAAGGTCACGCCTTGGGTCGCACGACCCATTTCACGGATCTCGGCAACCCGGGTACGGATCAGGATGCCGCCGGTGGTGATCAGGATGATTTCATCGCTAGGCTCAACCAGCGTGGCGGCGACTACCTTGCCGTTGCGCTCGCTGGTCTGGATCGCGATCATGCCCTTGGTGCCGCGGCCATGGCGGGTGTACTCGGTGATCGGGGTACGTTTGCCGAAGCCGTTTTCAGTGGCCGTCAACACCGATTGCTGTTCGTTTTCAGCGACCAGCAAGGCGATCACCTGCTGGCCGTCTTCCAGGTTCATGCCGCGCACGCCGCGCGCGGTACGGCCCATCGGACGCACATCGTTTTCGTCGAAACGCACTGCCTTGCCGGAATCGGAGAACAGCATGACGTCATGCTGGCCGTCGGTCAGCGCGGCGCCGATCAGGAAATCGCCCTCATCGAGGTCGACCGCGATGATCCCGGCCTTGCGTGGATTGCTGAAATCCGACAACGGAGTTTTCTTGACGGTGCCCAGGCTGGTCGACATGAAGACATAACGGTCTTCCGGGAAACTGCGGTTGGCGCCGGACAGCGGCAACACCACGGTGATCTTCTCGCCATCCTGCAGCGGGAACATGTTGACGATAGGCTTGCCGCGCGAGTTGCGCGAACCTTGCGGCACTTCCCAGATCTTCAGCCAGTACAAACGGCCGCGGTTGCTGAAGCACAAAATGTAATCGTGGGTATTGCCGACGAACAGCTGGTCGATCCAGTCGTCGTCCTTGGTGGCCATGGCCTGCTTGCCGCGGCCGCCGCGTTTTTGCGCACGGTATTCGGACACCGGCTGCGCCTTCATGTAGCCGGTATGCGACAAGGTCACCACCATGTCTTGCGGCGTGATCAGGTCTTCGGTGCCAAGATCGGTAGGATTGTGTTCAATCTGCGAACGGCGCTCATCCTTGTTGCCGATGCCGTATTCATTCTTGGCCGCGGTCATTTCGTCGGTGATGATGACGGTGACGCGTTCCGGCTTGGCCAGGATGTCCAGCAGGTCGGCGATCTGCGCCATCACGTCTTTGTATTCGTTGACGATCTTGTCTTGTTCCAGGCCGGTCAGGCGCTGCAGGCGCATCTGCAGGATTTCCTGCGCCTGGTCGTCCGACAGCTTGTATAAGCCGTCAGTCTGGATGCCGTAGTGCTTAGGCAGGTTTTCCGGACGGAAGGATTCGATGCCGCCGATGTTCTCGTCGCCGGTGCGGGCCAGCATTTCGCGCACCATGGACGAATCCCAGGCGCGCGCCATCAGCTCGGTTTTTGCAACCGGCGGCGTCGGCGCGGCTTTGATCAGGGCGATGAAATCGTCGATATTGGCCAGCGCCACTGCCAGGCCTTCCAGCACGTGGCCGCGTTCGCGCGCCTTGCGCAGTTCGAACACGGTGCGGCGCGTAACGACTTCGCGGCGGTGCGACAGGAAGCATTCCAGCATCTGCTTCAGGTTCAGCAGTTTCGGCTGGCCGTCGACCAGCGCCACCATGTTCATGCCGAAGGTATCCTGCAGCTGGGTCTGCTTGTACAGGTTGTTCAGCACGACTTCAGCGACTTCGCCGCGCTTGAGCTCGATCACCACGCGCATGCCGGATTTGTCCGATTCGTCACGCAGGTCGGAAATGCCTTCCAGCTTCTTGTCGCGCACCAGTTCAGCGATGCGTTCCAGCAAAGCCTTCTTGTTTACCTGGTACGGCAGTTCGTCGATGATGATCGCGGTGCGGCCTTCACGTCCGAATTCTTCGAAGTGGGTCTTGGCGCGCATCACCACGCGGCCGCGGCCGGTGCGGTAGCCATCGCGCACGCCGGACACGCCGTAGATGATGCCGGCGGTCGGGAAGTCCGGCGCCGGGATGATCTCGATCAGCTCGTCGATGGTGCAATCGGCATTGCGCAATACATGCAAGGCGCCGTCGATCACTTCAGTCAGGTTGTGCGGCGGGATGTTGGTCGCCATGCCGACCGCGATGCCGGACGAACCGTTGATCAGCAGGTTCGGGATGCGCGTCGGCAGCACCGACGGTTCTTTTTCCTTGCCGTCATAGTTAGGCACGAAATCGACGGTTTCCTTGTCGAGGTCGGCCAGCAGCTCGCCGGCGATCTTGTCCAGGCGGCACTCGGTGTAACGCATCGCTGCCGCGCCGTCGCCGTCGATCGAACCGAAATTCCCCTGGCCGTCGACCAGCATGTAGCGCAGCGAAAACGGCTGCGCCATGCGCACCAGCGTGTCGTAGATCGAAGCGTCGCCGTGCGGGTGGTACTTACCCATGGTCTCACCGACCACGCGCGCGCACTTCACGAACGGGCGATTCCAGACATTGTTCATTTCGTGCATCGCGAACAAGACCCGGCGGTGCACCGGCTTGAGGCCGTCACGCACATCCGGCAGCGCACGGCCGACGATCACGCTCATCGCGTAATCGAGATAGCTCTTGCGCATTTCTTCTTCGAGGGAAATTGGGATTGTTTCTTTAGCGAATTGATCCATTAGCGAGTCGGCGAGTCTTTACTTGGGTTGATCGATCACAGATATCTATATCCGATATAAACCGGCATTCAGGACGGCAATCGCGGCGCAAGGCCGCATGCTGCCAGGAACGCTGGTAATAAGACGTATGATTTTAGCACGCGGGGCGGCCGGTTCAGGCTTTTCAGGGAGCGCGCAAGATCCTGGGCGGCGCGGCAGAAAATCTGGCCGCCGGAAAAAATATGTTTAAATGCCGCCTTGCCCGGCAATCAGGCGATTTTGAATATAGTCCCGCCTCGACATTTCTTTCAGGAAACAATTTATGCGCCATACCATCGTGCTGAGTCTATTAATAGGCTCGGCTTCCGGCTTCGCAGCCAATCCCGGCTTCGCCCAGACCGCCCCGGCTCAGGCTGCTCCTGAAAACAGCGCTTATCTGCAGGACGGACGCGGTCCGGTCGTGCGCAGCCAGGATGGTTTGTGCTGGCGCTCCGGCTACTGGGACCAGAATGACGCGATCACCGGTTGCGACGGCGCCCTGGTGGCGCCGGTCATGAAGGCCAGTGCGCCTGCCCTGGTCGCCGATCCGATGATCGCCAGCAATGAAATCGCTCCTGCTGCCGTGACCGCGCGATGCAATGCCAGCGTGACGCTGGCGAGCGACCAGACTTTTGGTTTCGGCAAGGCAATGCTGACCAATGCCGCCAAGCAGCGCATCGACCAGCAAGTAATTACCGAACTGACAAACTGCGGCAGCGCCGACCTGATATTGGTTACCGGCCATACCGACCGCCTCGGCTCAGAGAAATATAACCGGAAGCTATCGATGCAACGCGCCGCCAACGTCGCCAGCTATTTAAAGAGCAAAGGCGTGACCAGCAAAATAGAGATTGCCGGCGCCGGCGCATCGGATCCGATATTGCAATGCAGCAATAAACTGAGCCGCAAAAAACTTGTCAATTGCCTAAACCCTAACCGCAGAGTCGTAATAAAAATGCAATCGAATTAAAATAAAATAGATAGTTCTGTTGCGCCGATGTAAGATGACGCCCGTGGTGATGTTTTCATAGTGTTATGTTGTATGAAAACAACGAAGCAGGCAAAACGTGGGCTGGATCATTTGGCATCCTTCGCTAGCGCTTGCAGCCTGTGGCAGAATGGTGGTCAAGTTCATTGCGTGTGGTCAATCCCACATGTAACGGCCTGAACCACGTGGTACTATCCAATTTTTGATGTCGTATATTAGTTGCGCAGTTAATCTGCGGATATCTCAACCGAGAGGAGAAACATGAATAAATTAGCAAAACTCGTCTTCGCTGCGTCCGCAGTCGTCGCACTCTCTGCCTCTGCGCAGGAAATCAAAGATATCCAGGCAAACACTCCTAACAGTGCTTACGTGCAAGATGCACGTGGTGTAATCGCACGTGACCCGTACGGTCTGTGCTGGCACACCGGCTACTGGACACCAGCTGACTCGGTTCCAGGTTGCGACGGCGAAATCGCTCAAGCTGCTCCAGCTCCAGTTGCTCCAGCTCCAGCACCAGTCGTCCCAGCTCCAGCACCAGTTTCGCAAAAGGTTACTTTTGCTGCTGACGCATTCTTTGACTTCGACAAAGCTGTCCTGAAGCCAGAAGGCAAAGCAAAACTGGATGACCTGACATCGAAACTGGGCGCAATCAACCTGGAAGTCATCATCGCTGTTGGTCACACTGACTCGGTCGGTTCTGTTGCTTACAACCAAAAACTGTCGGTCCGCCGCGCTGAAGCTGTCAAGGCATACCTGGTACACAAGGGTATCGAAGCTAACCGTGTTTACACCGAAGGCAAGGGCAAGTCGCAACCGGTCGCTGATAACAAGACCGCTGCTGGCCGCGCTAAAAACCGTCGCGTTGAAATCGAAGTTGTTGGTACAAGCAAGTAATCGACCCAACCTCGTCGACTAAACCTCGATCAAAGAACCCCGCCTCGGCGGGGTTTTTTTTCGTACAAAAAACCATCGCCAAGGACCAGTCCGGAAACTTTCGGCGATGGTTTTTAATCAGACAACAAACCGCAACGCTGTACTTCCAGCTATGATTCAACCTATGAACGCAGACCCATCAGAACTCAAGAAATTCAGCGACCTGGCGCACCGTTGGTGGGATCCGGAATCGGAATTCCGCCCTCTGCATGAAATCAATCCCTTGCGCCTGGAGTGGATCAACTCGCGCGCCGCGCTGGCCGGCAAGAACGTGCTGGATATCGGCTGCGGCGGCGGCATCCTGGCCGAATCCATGGCGCGCAAAGGCGCTACCGTCACCGGCATCGACCTGTCCGACAAAGCCCTGAAGGTCGCCGACCTGCACAGCCTGGAATCGGGCATCCAGGTGCGTTACGAGAAAATCGCCGCTGAAGAGATGGCCAGCCGCGAAGCCGGGCAATTCGATGTGGTGACCTGCATGGAAATGCTGGAGCACGTACCCGATCCGGCGTCCATCGTGCGCGCCTGCGCCACGCTGGTGAAACCTGGCGGGCAAGTGTTTTTCTCCACCTTGAACCGCAACCTGAAAGCCTACCTGCAAGCGGTGCTGGCGGCCGAATACCTGCTGCGCATGTTGCCCAAAGGCACGCACGACTACGCCAAGTTCATCACGCCGGCCGAACTGGCGCAGTTCGTCCGCAACGCCGGACTGGCGGTGGATGTCATGCGCGGCATGAGCTACAACCCGCTGACCCGGATCTATTCGCTCAACCAGGACACCAGCGTCAACTACCTGATGGCTTGCACCCGGCCAGGCTAATTGCTTCGGGCCGGCGCTGTACTCGATCAGCGCCGGCCGTTTTCTCGTACTTTAGGAACCACCCATGCCCTTGCCAATGCCGCGCGCCATCCTGTTTGATCTTGACGGTACGCTTGCCGACACTGCTCCGGACCTGGCTGCCGCACTGAACCGATTGCGCCGCGACCGCGGCTTGAGCAGCACCCCATACGAACAACTCCGGCCGCATACCTCGGCCGGCGCGCGCGGCATGATAGGCGCCGCCTTCGGCCTGAAGCCGGGCGATCCCGACTATGAAGAACTGCGGGTCGGTTTCCTCGACCACTACGCCGCCGCACTGGCGGTCGACAGCACCTTGTTCGACGGCATACCTGCCTTGCTCAACGACCTGCGCCAGCGCCGCCTGGGCTGGGGCGTAGTCACCAACAAGGCCGCCAGGTTTACCGATCCCCTGGTTTTCCAGATCGGCCTGGCCGATGCGGATTGCGTCATTTCCGGCGACACTACCGCCCACGCAAAACCCCATCCGGAACCGCTGCTGGAAGCCGCCCGGCGCCTCAAGCTGCAGCCGCAGGAATGCTGGTATGTCGGCGACGACCTGCGCGATATCCAGGCCGGCCACGCAGCCGGCATGGTGACCGTTGCGGCGGCCTGGGGTTATTGCGGCGAGAGCGCACCGGAATCCTGGGATGCGGACGCCCTGATCGATGCTCCCCATCAATTGCTGGCTTTGCTGCCGCAAGCGGTCTCGAAGAATTGAATTAATCAGCGGGCAATACTGTCTGGCGGTATATTGTGGACATGCTTGCCCATAAGGAATAAAAATGGCAAATATCCCTCGTCCTTCCTGGCTGCCGCGCGCAATGCGCTGGACCGGCATCACAGTCATCGTGCTGCTGGTGCTGGCGCTGATCAGCTGGCTGGCGGTGCCGCCTGTCGCCAAGCACCTGGTCGAACAACAGATCGAAGCCCAGCTCGGGCGCAAGGCAACGGTCGGCAAGGTCGCCTTCAACCCTTTCAACCTGGCGCTGACGGTATCTGATTTCACGCTCTACGAGCAAGACAAGACTACCGCCGCATTCTCGGCAAAAACGCTGCTGGTCAATGCCTCGTCAGCCTCGCTGTTCCGGCTGGCGCCGGTGCTCAATGAAGCCAAGCTGGTCGATCCCAGCCTGCATGTCGTGCGCACCAGCGCCGACGGCATCGGCCGCTACAATTTCTCCGACATCATCGACCGTATCCTGGCGATGCCGAAGAGCGACAAGCCGACCCTGTTTTCGGTGTCCAACATCCAGCTCGAAAACGGCAGCATCAAGTTCGACGACAAGGTAACCAACAAGCTGGTCGACATCCAGGCGCTCAACATCGGCGTGCCCTATGTCTCGAACTTCCCGAGCAAGGTCGACACCTTTGTGCAGCCGCACCTGTCGGCCAAAGTCAACGGTACGCCGTTCGACCTGAGCGGCCGCAGCAAGCCATTCGCAGGCAGCCTGGAAACCTCGCTGGCGATCGATATCGACCAGCTCGATGTCGCCAGCTTCGTGGCGTTTTCTCCGGTGGCGCTGCCGCTAGCGATCCAGAGCACCAAGCTGTCGACCAAGCTCGACCTGACTTTCGTGCGCAACAAGGACAAACCCGAAGTATTGCTGTCGGGCGCCATCAAGCTGGCCGACGTCGCCCTCGCCGACAAGAATGCAGCGCCGCTGCTCAAGGCACAGGCGATCAATGCCCAGATCAATAAACTCAACGTCCTGACCGGCGCCGCCGCACTTGACCAGATCGACATCCAGCAACCGGAAGTCTGGGTCAACCTGAACGCCAACGGCAGCCTGAACTGGGCGGCGCTGAGCACTCCGGCTGCGAAGCAGGAAATCACCAAGGATGCCGCCAAGGACGCGCCGAAAAAACCAGCCGGCCCGGCACCGCAGATGACGCTGGCCAAACTCAGCATCCACGACGGCACCGTCAACTGGCTGGATGCCGCCAACGCCTCGCCGGCGCTGAACCTGCAGGTCAAGAACGTCGCGCTGGATGCGAGCCGGCTGTCGCTGGCCGCTGACGCCAAACCGGCGACCGTGACCCTTTCCAGCGGCACCGAAAACGACCAGCGCATCCAGTTCATCGGCCAGATCACTCCTGCCAAAGGCATCGTCGCCGGCAAGGCCAGCATCAACGCCTTGTCGCTGGCGCCGTACCAGCCTTATGTCAACCGCTCCCTGGCGGCGGTATTGTCCGGCCAGCTGTCGCTCAGCACCTTGCTGGCGATCGATGGCAGCCGCATCCGCCTGCACCAGCTGGGCATCGATGTAGATGATCTCAAGGTAGCAGCAAAAACCAGCGCGGGCGGCAGCATAGGGGCCAAGAAAATCAGCCTGGAAAACGCCAGCGTCGACACCGAAGCCCACATTTTCAACGCCGATGCATTGCACCTGGCAGGCATACAAGGCGATGTGCGGCGCGACGCCCAGGGTAAACTCAACCTGCAGCAATTCATTGCCAACACCGGCGGCGCCAGCAAGGCTGCCCCTGCCGCGCCCGCCAAGCAGAGCGGGCCTGACTGGGTCGCTACCCTGGGCAAGTTTGCCATCAGCGACAGCAGCCTGGCTTACCAGGACGACGCGGTAAAACCGGCCGTCAAGCTGCGCGCCGACGGCCTCAACCTGAGCGCCGAAAACATCTCCAGCAAACTCGATAAACCGATCAAGGTTTCCCTGCGCACCCAGCTTAACAAGACCGGCAAGTTGTCGGCTGACGGCAGCGTCGCCGCGCAAATGAAATCCATCGCCCTCGACCTCGACGCGCAAAACCTGCCGGTGGCCGCTTTCCAGCCGTATTTCACCGACTACGTGAACGTTAACCTGACTTCGGGCCAGGCCAGCACCAAAGGCAAGTTGTCACTGACGCCGCCCAGCGCCCGCCAGGAACTCGCCACCAGTTATAACGGCAACCTGCGCCTGGCTAATTTCCGCGTGCTCGACAAGGAAACGTCGGCCGATTTCCTGAAATGGAAACTGCTCGACGTCAGCGGCATCAACGCCAATATCGGCGGCCCGCGCCAAAACGTCACGCTGGCGAAGATTGCGCTGACTGATTTCTATGCGCGCATCATCTTGTCCGAATCGGCCAAGCTGAATTTGCAGGATATCGTTGTCTCGAAAAACGCCCCGGCCGGCGCGCCGGCGCCATCCCTGACTTCCGCGGAGGCCGGTGAAGGCATGGGCCAGGGGACGCAAAAAGTCACCAAGTCCACTGCCGAAGGCAAGGTCACCGTGGCCCCCATCGCTGCCGCGCCGCCTAAAGAGAACGCACCGGTGATCAAGATCGGCCAGGTGGTCATCAAGGGCGGCAACATCAACTACACCGACAACTTCGTCAAGCCGAACTACACCGCCAACATGACCGGCATGAACGGTACCGTCGGCGCGATTGCTTCCGACAAGCCGGCGCCAGCGCCGATAGACCTCAACGGCAAGATCGACAACGACGCTCCGGTCGCCATTTCCGGCTCGCTCAATCCTTTGTTCAAGCCGATGTTCCTCGACATCAAGGCCAGCGCCAACGGCGTCGAATTGCCGCGCCTGACCCCGTATGCCGCCAAGTACGCCGGCTACGCCATCGAAAAGGGCAAGCTGTCGATGGATGTCAGCTACCACATCGAAAACGACAAGCTGGTGGCGCAGAACAATGTGCGCATCGACCAGCTCACTTTCGGCAACAAGATCGACAGCCCTACCGCCACCAAGCTGCCGGTGCTGCTGGCCGTCGCCTTGCTGAAAGACCGTAACGGCCAGATCAACATCAACCTGCCGATTTCCGGCACCTTGTCCGATCCGGAATTCTCGATAGGCGGCATCATCGTCCGCATCTTCATCAACCTGATCGTCAAGGCTGTCACTTCGCCGTTCGCGCTGATCAGCTCGGCCTTCGGCGGCGCCGGCGGCGACGATCTCGGCTACGCTGAATTCGCGCCCGGCTCGGCTACCCTCACAGCCGCTACGCAAAGCAAGCTGGACACCCTGGCCAAGGCCCTGACCGACCGACCGGCGCTGAAGCTGGACCTGATCGGCCGGGTCGATCCGAAAAGCGATACCGACGGCGTCCGCCAGCAAATCCTCAACCGCAAGCTGAAAGCGCTGAAGCTCAAGGATTCGGTTGACGGCAGCGACGATACGCAATCGGACGACGTGGCCTTGACCGATGCCGACAAAGAGAAATACATGGGCAAGGTATATGGCTCGGAAAAATTCGACAAGCCGCGCAACGTGATCGGCCTGTCGAAATCGCTGCCGACCGCGGAGATGGAAAAACTGATCGTCGCCAACACCGCGGTGACTCAGGACGCCTTGAGCGCGCTGGCGACCCGGCGCGCCGAAGCCGTCCGCAAATACCTGGAGACCAAGGGCCAGATCCCGCTGGAACGGATCTTCCTGATCGCACCGAAACTGACTGCCGACGGCATCAAGGACAAGGGCCAGCCGAACCGGGTCGATTTTGCGCTGAAATAGAGAGATTCCGGCAAGAGGAGAATTTCCTCTTGCCGGAAGAACGACGGGAACATCACACGCGTTGCAGTCCCAGTGAAAACACCACGCCGTCCGCCACATTTAATGCCGTAATGGTTCCGCCCATCTTGGCCATATACGTCTTGGCCACAAAAAGCCCTTGTCCCCGGCTGCCGTTCGCACCAGCCTCAAACTGATCCGACACCCCGTATTCGAAAATCTTGTCGATCAGTCCTTCAGCGATATTCGGCCCGTAGTTATGGACGGCGATGGTGGCTGCGGTTTCCGTGGTTTTGAGGTCGATGGAAATCATGGAACCCGGTTGGCGGCAGCGATCGGCATTGCGCAGGACATGCGTTACCACATCTTCCAGCGAGTAATCATCGGCCCTGACCATCACGCCCTCCTGGCCGCCGAAAAACCTGACGTCTGCGATCCCGACCAGCGGCGCATTGTCCGCCACGTTGCCGAGAAAAGCGCCGATGTCGATTGCCGTCACCTGCAACACCGTGGATTGAAACGCTTCGCTGGGAGAGGCGCTGCCATACAGTACCCGCACCGCCTGCTGCATGCGGTTGATGTAGCGGCTGCTCTGGCTGTCGGCCGTGCCGTGCAAGGCCATCAGCGACTGCAGCGGCGACATGATTTCATGGCCCACCGCATGCCACATTTCCTTTTCCTGCTCGGCGCGGATTTCCTCCCGCTCGACATCTTCCTTGACGCGCCTCAGCAGGTCATGCAGGCAGCTTGCCAGCACGCCAAGCTCATCGGCGCCGCGCAGGTCGGTCAGGTTGAACTGGTCCAGCCCGCCTGAACCCTTGACGATCTTCGACACCTTGGCAGCACGCCGTGTCAGCATCGTGATGCGGCGGATGATGCCGATCTCGATGATCAGCCAGGCCACGAACAAGGCCAGCAGCATCGCCCCGACAAACCACAATACCCGCGCCGCCACGACGCCCAGACTGCGATTGACGCTGCGTTCGTCGCCGATCAGGGTCACGTCATAGATCCCCGCCGACGTCACTACGGATTCCCTGCTTTCGTTCGGCGCGCCGATTTCGTCCACGGGAAGGCGGCGCACCAGGCGGCTTAGCAGGCGCGAGGTATCGTCCGGGTGATCTTCGGCGCCGGTCAGGCTGACCAGGTCAGCGCCGCCTGCCGCGCCGCGCTTCCTGATGCGCAAGCTCTCGCCCGGCAACAGCAGCGAGGCCAGGTCGCCCACCGAAAATGCCCGTGCCGCAGCGGCGCTTTTACTGTCGAAAAGCAGCGGGCCATCGCCCGGGGGCAGGACCTCGATGCGCACCTGGATGTTATCCAGGTCGGCCGGCGGCCAGACCGGATTTTTTTCCTGGAACAAGGCATCCTGCAAGACACCCACCGGCAGGCGCAGCGAGAAAAATGAACTGCGCGGACAATCGGCATCGCCGTCGCCCTGCCCGGGCTTGCTGCATAAGGTGCTTTGCCAGATCCAGCCGCGGAAATCCTTGACCGGCCTGGATCCCACACGGCCGCTATCGTCATCGAGAAAACCGGTCAGGCGGCCATGCGCGCCACGCGTTTGCACGGCATTCGGATCGCCGTTCTTTTCAAACGGCGCAATCCAGCGATAGGTCTGCCCGCGCAGCGTCACTGTCACCCGCACGCGATGCGCATCGCCGATATCCTGCTCGCCGCGCTGGTGCGGCATCAGTTCGCCGCTGACGAAACTGCCGGCAACATAAATGAAGCCGCCGGCCCACGGGTTGTTGCCGACGGCCACGCATAGCGCGCCGTCGTCGCCATACTGCACCAGGCAGCCAGACATGGTGATGGCTTGCCGCACTTTGTTCTGGTCGTCGAAATCAAGCGAGGGAAACGGCAGCAATACCGGGTGCAGCACAGCCGCGCCGCCATTTTCAGTGCGTGGATTCAACAGCGCCAATTGTCCGGCAGGATGGCGCAAGGTCGCCAGGATCTGGTCGCCGGTCTTGCGGAAACTGGCCTGGTAATTCTTGTAGCTCAGCTGCTTTTCCTGCTGCAGCACGTACAGCGCCAGCGCAACGGTAGCCACCGCCAGCAGCAGGAAGGCGCCGCGAAACAGGATGCGCAAACGGTATTGGGCGATATTCGGAAAGCTGATCTTCATGTGCAGTCATCCCCGCGGTTGAAGTGGCCGCACATCATTTTTCCTGGTCAACCCAGCGAAAGCCGCGCATCGGGATATTTTCAATGCAGGCAAACTCTGCGTCGACCTCGCGGAATGCATCGCGGATGGTGCTGACGTGCTTGCGGATATTGTCGCGATTGCGCCCGCTCTTGACCACCTGGAACAGCTGCTCATAGGTCACAACCTGGCCGCGATGCTCGTACAGCGCGGCCAGCAGGCGCTGCGCCGTCAGCGGCAGGTTGATGCGTTGCGCGCGCCAGATCGGGGTCTTCTGGCGCAGCGGGTCGATCGACAGTTCGTTGCTGCTGGCCGCGGGCGCACTCTCCTTCGTGCTGTTGCGGTCCTTTGCGGCGCGCAGGATTTCCAGGAAGGTATCGATGAAATCGGATTCTTCGAAGGTTGCCTTTTGCAGGTAATCCCAGGCATCCAGCGCCTTCATGATGCTGCGGTAGATGGTGGCCGGCATGGCCGACACCACCAGCACCGGCGTTGCCTGGCCCTTGTTGATGGCATTGATGATGGCGACGCCGGCATGGCGCTCGCGCCCCAGTTCGATGTCAAGCACCACCAGGTCATAGTTCTCGCGCGCCAGCGCCGCTTCGGCGTCGTCGCGCGTATACCACTGGTCGACGTGGATGCCAGGCTTGGCCGATTCGATCCAGCCCTTGAGCTGGTTGCTGGTCGGGATGTCGTCTTCGATCACCGCTACTTTTTGTGCCTGCTTTGACATTTTTTTCTCCGCTACATCCGCTATCAATGACGCCCCTCGTCCCGACTCTTTTCGCGGCTTGCCCGCTGCCCCTGTGCATCTGCAGGGAGAGGGCGCCCGCTTGCAGGACGCAGGGTCATGAAAGTATCCACGCTTTCCCATGAAATGTCTGCGCCGCGCTGTGAGTATTTCTTCACACGGCTTACCGGACTGCGACGTTGCGGAGCATTCACCGCCCCCGGATAACGCGACTGCCCCGGCCCGGCCATTGTTACTTCCGCCGCCTGGAGCGCAAGATTCTTCCCAGGGAAAAGCATTGCGTGCCGCTCCCAACCATCGAATTACTACATCAACCGGGGGAAATATCATGTCTGAACGGCTCGAATCACTGGCGCAGGGCCTGCTTGCACTGCTCACCACAACCATTTCGGCAATCGGCGCTGCACTGGTCGGCCTGGCCCGTGCAGCACGGCGTGCCTGGATACTGTTGCTGGCGCTCGCGCTGATAGGCGGCAGCGGCTACGAATTGATTACCCACCCGCCGTTCAAGACTTTGGAACCCGGCGAAGTCGGCATCCGCGCCAACAAGCTCACCGGCGGCACCACCGAGGTGAAAGACGGCCTGGTGGTGGTCATCCCCGGCCTGCATGAACTGCGGCGCTACTCGCTGCTCGACCAGGTCTACCGCCCGGTCCGCAGCAGCAAGGCGAATGGCGAAGCGCCGTTCCAATCGATCGAGGGCCTGTCGCTGGGCGTGGACCTGACCATACGCTACGCCATCGACCCGGCCAGGCTGGCCGCTATCGCAGAAAAACTGCCTGCCGACATCAACGGCGAGATCGTCGAGCCGATGGTGCAGGGCGTGATCTACAAATCCTTCACCCGCTATTCGGTGCGCGACATCTTTTCCACCAAGCGCGGCGAAATCCAGAAAGAAATAGAAAACGAATTGAAACCGAAACTGGCGGCCGACGGCATCATCCTACGCGGCGTACAGATGGGCCAGGTCGACCTGCCGCCGGAGTACCGCCAAGGCATGGAAAAATTGCTGGCCGAAGAACTGGAAACCGAAAAAATGAAATACACGCTGGAGCTGAAGAGCAAGCAAGTGCGGCAAACCGAGCTGGAAGCCGAAGCCGACAAGGTCAAGCGCGAAAAATCGGCGGAAGCGGCCGGCAACGAACAAATCATCGCCGCCAAGGCCCAGGAAGAGGCCATGAAGCACGTGTTGCCGTTCAAGCAAAAGCAGATCGAGCAGCGCCAGTATGAAGCCGAGGCAGAAAAGGTATCGCGCATCAAGACCGCCGAGGGCAGCGCAGAAGCGCGCCGCATTGAAGCTACCGGCGAGGCCGATTCACGCCACAAGCTGGCCGACGTCGAAGCCTACCGCCTGGAAACCATCGGCAAGGTCACCAGCGCCCAGCTTGAACGCGACGGCGCGCTGATCTCGAAGAACCCCTTGCTGATCCAGAAAACCATGGCCGACAAACTGTCCGACAAGATCTCGGTGATCATCGCCGCGCCCCCGGCCAACGGCGGCTTCATCGGCTCTGCCTTGCTCGGCGGCGGCCAGGCGGTTGCCTCGCAAAACTCGCAAACCAGCGTTACCGCAGCTCAGGAGACACAGCAATGATGCTCGCCGCCCTGGCCTTGGTCGCCATCGTCACCCAGGATAGTGCCGCCCTGCGTGCCGCCCCCCGTGAATCGGCCCAGCAGCAAGCCGTGCTCTGGCAAGGCGACAGCCTGGAAGTGCGCGGCGAGAAGATGGACTACCTGCAGGTGTACGATCACCGCCGCGAACGCGGCGGCTATATCCGCGCTTCGCAAGTACGCACCCAGTCGCTGGAACCGAAAGACGCCCCCGACCTGCTGGCGGTGGTGCGCTTCCTGCGCGACACACCGGGAGCCGAGGCGCTCGGCATCAGCTACGCGGCGGCCTACCTGAAAGCGGCGCCGGCCGAAGCCATCGGCCCCGAGCCATTCGATGCGCTCGGCACCATGGCAGAACGGCTGGCGCGCCGCGCCTCAGCCAAACGCGGAAAAACCGACGACACCGTATTGGCGGCCCATCTTGAAGTGGCATCCAGCTACGGCATCAGCATGCAGGGCTTCGAGCGCGATGGGCGCATCCAGCTTTGCTACAACGGTGAAGCCTTCCGCCGCGTATTGGCCATGAAATCGGACGATGGGCAGCGCGCCCGCGCCGCCCTGGCGCTGACCCGGCCCGAGTGCGTAGACCCCAACCTCACCCCCACCGACCGCAACAGCCTCGACGCCTGGCGCGGCGACATCCTCGACCGCGTGCAATTGACCAACCTGCCCGAATACGAAAAAAACCGCCTGCGCCTGCGCCGCGCCGGCGTCTGGGCCAGCATCGCCTTCGAACGCGCCAGGCAGCGCCTGCCGGCCCAGGAAGCCGCCAACCGCGCCTTGCAGGAACTGGCCGGCGTCAACAAGGAAGAAATCGCTGAACCGGACGCAGCCGCCTATACCGATGCCGCCGTGCGCGTCGCTGCCTCGCGCTGGGCGGCAGAACCGGAACCGGCGACCGGCAGCGGCCTGGCGGTCCTCACCGCACCCGGTGAAACCGGCGAAACCTGCGTCACGCTGGTAGACGCCAAACACGATCAAAAGAACCCGCTCTTCAAGCGCTGCACCTACGGCCTGGTCTGGAAAGCCTCGGCCAGCGTCAACGCCCAGCAAACCGCATTGGCGCTCGCGGTGCAACCGCTCGACTCATGGCGCGAGCTCTGGGTATTCCATCAAGGAGATAAGGGCTGGACCATCGACATCCTGCCGCCGGCCGCGAACGCGCCCGATGTCGGCTACCTGGAATTCGCCGGCTGGGTGCCGGGCAGCGCGAAGATGCTGGCGGTACGCGAAGCGCGCGTGGACGGGCGCTTCAAACGCAGCTTTGAAGTGATCCGGATGGATACCATGGATGTCGAGAAACAGGCTGACAGCCCGCGCTCCCTGAGCCTGTTTTACCGCTGGCAGGACCCGGCCTGGAAGAGAGGGACCTTGAGCATGCGGTGACGGCGGATGCGCAAGCCGGGCTGGAAAGCCCGGCATGGCGCCAGGCAAGAGCCGGGATGCGAGCTGGAAATCCGCGCCATTGGCTCCAAGCCAGTCAGGCGCTCGGGATGCCCGTCTCGGATCGAGCGATAAAGTGCTATACTGACAGCTGCTTTACCGTCGGGGGCGACCTGGTTTCGACGTGGGTTACAAAGCAGCGCAGGGCATACCGAGGACCGACTACCTCGTAAATACAATCGGAATAGATCTAACTGCAAACGATAACTCGTACGCACTAGCCGCTTAATAACCGGTTAGCTCTACACCATCTCGTCCCTGGGGTGGGCTGGTAAAACAGCAGTAGAGTCATTTACAGGGAATCGCTTTTAGCCGGGTTACTTGGCTGAAAGTTAAATTTAGGTGACTCGCCTGAACGAAGCGTGTGCGTCCGCGTCGGCTGGGTTAAATCAAATGACAGCACTAAGTATGTAGAACTGTCTGTAGAGGACTTGCGGACGCGGGTTCGATTCCCGCCGCCTCCACCAATATATCGTTTCAAATCAAAGACTTAAAAATATAATGCTGTCATGTGTGTGGTGTTTTGGAGCTGTTTTGGCTCCAGAATGACAACATAATGACAGCATTTCTTTTTTCATCTAACGAGGCGGATTCGATTTCCGCCACCTCCCCTATTACAAACCACGCCAGGCCACCGCAAACCTCGTAAATACTGGGGGTTACAATGACTGCGAGGTCCGGCGATGGCTCAAATAGTCTCCATTTCCGCCCAAATTTCGCCCACGTTTGCGACTTAGCGATAACGCTGTTACCCATCTCGCACACACCAATAATCGCACTCATGAATCGGCGTCAGTCAATACTGACGCCGATCGTCATTCTGAGCGGGCATTTTTTTTGACAATATCGGCCTGTGTTGTTTATTTACAATATTTGAATGTCAAATATTGTCACATGTTGTCATGTGGCAATGTAATCCTGAGAAAATGAATTGTTAAATCAAATTCAGATTTAACAGCATATCCGATGGATTTTTAGAATTCAAAACGTTAAATATCATCTTGCATTGTTAATTTTTCAATGTGAGCCACAAACACGAAATGTTAAATCTATAAGCGCCAACAAAAAAAATGCCCCAACCTATTCACTATCGTCTAGTTCTTTCTGCCGCCTCTTCCCTTGTGCTAATACCTGCGCTGAGTGTGGTACCGGGAACAGCCTACGCAGCGTGCAACACTTCTGGTCAACTTACAACCTGCGATGCCTCCGCGACCAATCCCTGGGTTACGACAGTGGGGACCGGCAATCTGCCCGCCGAGGATGGTCGAACCGTCACCGTCGGGACAGGCAGCCAGCTCGCAGTCGGCGATGCAAACGCCATCAGCCTGCGTGACAATGCGAACGTAACGATCCAGAACGGCGGTACGGTGAGCGCCAAGGGGGTCAACAACAATGGGCTGTACAGCACCGGCGCCAATACAGTCGAATTCCGCAACAACGGCACATTGACGGTCGATCAAGGAGGCCAAGTTCTCGCGACCGGCACGCAAGGCAGTGCGGAAGCCATCAATCTGCAAGGCGCAGGCAACGTCATCACCAACAATGGCACGATCAAGGCAGATCATGCCGCCGCCATCTGGTTTCAGAATACAAGTGGCCTGAACACGATCGTCAATAATGCAACGGGAATCATCCAGGCGCCAGGCAATGTGATCGGCGCGTCAGGAAACGGTGCGGTCGACTTTACCAATAGAGGACAAGTCATCGGCAATCTCGTTTTTGCCGGTGGCGATGATACGTTGCGGCTCTATACGGGCTCGGTCATTACGGGCAATTTCAATGGCGGCGGCGGCAATAACACCATTTTCTTGAGCGGCGCAGGAAGTTCGTCTCTGTCTGGCAATATGGTTAACTTCTCATCGCTTATCAAAAACGATACGGGAACCTGGACGCTGACCGGCACCATCACGGGGGCCACTGTCGCCGAGGTTCAGCAAGGCACACTGGCGCTCACCGGCAACAACAGCGCGTATACCGGCAAGATAACCGTCGATGCGGCAGGCACGCTTGAGGCGCGGGCGCAGAGTTTGCCGCCTAGCGTCATCGACAATGGCCTGGTGCGCTTTGTACAGCCTGACAATGGCACTTATGCCGGTCTCATTTCAGGCACCGGCGCGGTCGAAAAGACCCAGGGCGGCACCTTGGTGCTGGCGCCGACAGCTGCCGGCGGCAATACCTATTCCGGCGGCACCACGCTCACCGCCGGCACCGTTGCCGTCGGCGCCGACAACGCACTGGGTGCAAACACCGGTGGACTGACATTCAACGGCGGCACACTTCAGCTTCAGCAGAGTTTTGATCTCGCCAGCACACGTGCGGTAACCATCAATGCGCCGGGCGGCACCATCGACACACAAGGATTTGCATCCACGCTGACGCAAGGCATGACTGGCTCGGGCAGCTTCAACAAGGCAGGAACAGGAAGCCTGACGCTTGCAGGAAGCAATACCTATACCGGCGGCACGACGATTTCGGCCGGTACGCTGCAACTGGGTAACGGCGGCACGAACGGCAGCATCGTGGGCGATGTCGCCAACAATGGCTCTCTTGTCTTTAACCGCTCTGACACGCTGCTTTTTCCTGGCACGATCTCAGGCACAGGCTCGGTCAACCAGGCCGGCAGCGGCACCACGGTGTTAACCGGGAACAGCACCTATAGCGGAGGAACCAGTATCTCGGCCGGTACGCTGCAACTTGGGGGCGGTGGTACAACAGGTAGCGTCGTGGGCGATGTTACAAACAATGGTGCGCTGGTCTTCAACCGTTCCGACGACGTCACTTTCCCTGGCACGATTTCCGGCACCGGCTCGGTTACACAGGCCGGCGCCGGCATGACCGTGCTGAACACCGACAATCCCTATACCGGAGGAACGATCGTCGCAGCCGGAACACTGGCAGTGGGCGACGCCTCGCACACTGCGGCGGCATTGTCCGGCGGCGGTAATACAACCGTCGCCTCAGGCGCCACGCTCGGCGGCTACGGCAGCGTCACAGGAACGGTGACCAACAACGGCACGATTGCGGTGGCCAATGCCTTGCCTCAGTTTGCCGGCTTAGGCAACGGCAGCTTTACGATCAACGGACCATTGACCAACGCCGGCCTGCTGCAAATCGGCGGCCAAGGAGTTGGCAACCGGCTCACTGTTGTCGGCAACTATGTCGGCCAGAATGGCAGCATCGCCCTGAACACCTACCTCGCAGGCGATGGCGCAGCGTCGGATCGCTTGGTGATCAACGGTGGTGCCGCCAGCGGATCGTCCAGCTTACGTATCACGAATGTCGGTGGGCCCGGCGCGGCCATAGTCGCCGACGGTATTGAAGTGGTGCAGGCCGTGAACGGCGCGACGACCGCCGCAAGCGCTTTTGTGCTGGCGGGACCGGTCAAGGCTGGCGCCTATTCCTACTATCTCGCCAAAGGCGGCGTGAGCGGCGGCACCTCGGAAAACTGGTATCTGCGTAACACCGTGGCGCAAACTCCAACACCGCCCGTCGTTGTGCCTCCAAGCACGCCCACAGGTACGCCCCCGGCCGGGGCGCCGACCACCCCGTCGGTTACTCCTGCAGACCCAACGCCGTCGGCCGGCTCTGGAGCAATCCCACTGTATCGCCCCGAGGTCCCTGTCTATGCGGCAGTTGCCAGCGTCGCCCGGCAAGTCAATATTCAGCAACTCGATAATTTTCATGACAGGCAGGGCGAGCAGTCGCTGCTGATCGAGAACGGCGAACTGCCGGCGGCCTGGGGTCGTGTCTGGGGTAACCGTACCAAGCAACGCCAGGATGGCACTGTCACGCCCCAGTTCGATGGCTCAATGACGGGAATGCAGGTCGGTCACGACATCTACGCAGACACCAGCGCCAGTGGCCAACGCAACCATTACGGTCTGTTTGTCGGCTTCGCGCATGCCACCGGCAAGGTCAACGGTTTTGCGATGGCTGTGCAGAATCTTGATGTCGGCAATCTTGCTGTCGACGCATACAGTCTTGGCGGCTATTGGACCCACGTCGGCCCGAGCGGCTGGTACACGGATGCAGTCCTGATGGGAAGTTCACTATCGGCGGATCCGCGCTCGCACGATGGCGTGGGCGCGCACACCCACGGCAGCGCGCTTATCGGATCGATTGAGGGCGGCCTTCCCATTCCACTCGGCGCGGATATCATCATCGAGCCTCAGGCGCAAGTGATCTGGCAAAATCAATCCTTCAATAACTTGAATGACGGTGTCTCGACTGTGAGCTTCAACAACGGCAATACCATCCTCGCTCGCCTCGGAGTGCGCTTGCAAAGCCGTTTTGACGCAGCTGCAGCGATCTGGCAGCCATATCTGCGGCTGAACTTGCTGCGCAGTTCCGGCTCCCATGACACCACCACTTTTGACGGTACTACCGTGATTTCCAGCGGTACGAATCAGACAGCAGGCCAGCTGAACGCAGGCCTGGTTGCCACGATCAACAAGTCGACCAGTGCGTTTGTGACCGGAACTTACACGACCAATCTCGGCGGAGCGCAACAGCGCACGGCGATGGTGGATGCCGGCATGCGATGGAGCTGGTAAGCATGGCGACAATGCCTGGCGTGTCTTCATGCAATTGCGGAACGGATGATTCTCAGGTAGTTTAATGTGCCGCAACGAGGATACTTGATGGTGAGGGTGATACATTCACTTTCACCATTTTTTACGTTTCCGCTATCGACTCAAGCTGTGTAAAAACGAAGCGCCGTCGCGCCCTCCCCATGAATTAGGAATTTTTGGATCCCGATATAAACGAGGTCAGTTCTGAAACGTAGAATAGCTATCCCATACACGTTAATGGTACGCAGATGAAAAGGTTAGTTCACGGCGTGGAATGAGACTGTAGGCCCGCACCAGCTATGTTTATCCTGCTCTGCTGTAGCAAATTTGTAACAGTTGTTTTTGGCGATACATCACCAAGGGCATAAGATGAGCACTGAGTTTTTTATTCTAAAAAATCCCCGAGGCATGCTGGAGAAAACTATCCTATGCGTAGTTCTTCTGACGATGTGTCAATACGTTCATGCTCAATCTTTGCTCGTCACAGCGGAATATCCACAACCCTGGCCGACCACTAAACGAGATACGTCTGAACATATGCTGCGTTCGATGGACGGTCACCAAACGCCTGAATCTCCCTTCGCACGCGCAATAGCACGCTCTGCGACAAAGAGTTTTATTGAACTTGGTATCGAAGCATCGACAAAGGCGCTTATTGATTGCCAAAAGGAAACATCAGGCACGCTGACAACGCCCTTTGGGAGGGGGGAAAGCCAACAAGCCCACTGCTTTCGGTTTTAGTGGCAACCTAATGGGGCACAGCATTTATCAATTTAATCCGTTCACCTAAGGAACGCCAGGTGTGATGACAATGCATCTCCTAGTTCAATGGATAGAACGAGTGCCTCCTAAACGCTAGATACAGGTCCGATTGGCAAGATAAAATCACGACACTGAACAACTGAATTTGACCTGACAACGGCACACGTCAAACCGGGGAATGTCAGATCAGGTCGCGACTACTACACTTGAAATCATCGGAATGCCAATTCATCGCATCTGAAAATTCACTTAGATGCGGTTTCTTTCCTGGCGCGGTATCACTGATCACGACGCCATGCCTCAAATGTAATCGGATGCTTGCTGTTGGCCTTCGTGACATGAACGGGATCTAGCTCCAAGGCATCCCCTCCAGGATCAGAGTTCAAATGCCAGCTTTGCACGATTTCCTTGTGGAACAGCCAGTCGTGCCGCTTCTCGTCGTAATGGAACGTAATGTAATCAGTCCAGTGCTGACCGCAGGCAACGCTATGCTGAACAGTGAAATAACGATCCTTGATTGCCAGTCCATTGTCTTCGCTATCTGTGAACGGGTCGCACTGCCCTCCTTCGTCGGCGCGCATTACAAGCGTGTCATTCCTTGTCGCAAGCCTGAACGTTCCGTCGGGATTCTGGGTGAAGATAAGCAGGGGGCGCAGTGAAGGTTGCAGCCTCGTATCGACAGGATGATGAACGACCACCAGATAATCCTGAAGATTATCGTCATTAAGCTGACCCACCGCGTAGCTTAATACCTCATATCCTTTTGGAATGAGCCTAACGATGTTTGCGGGAAATTCGGCTGCACGAAGTGCGCCAGAGGCAAACAGTGCAAGAACAAAAAGGTATTTCATGTGTTTGATGGGAATTACTATTGATGGGAGATTTTTCTTCAGAATTAGTTATGGTTGAGTATCATTCATACCCATGCAAATTGAAAAATTCTTTTTGGTCTTTTTCTTCAATAAAATTAGAGGCTGCGGCAGTATCGCCATAAAAATCTTTTGTAGGCTAGCCGATCAACGGTCGCCGACTTTGGCGGTCAACTTTGCCGGCATACGCAGAAATGACAGCATTATGCCAACCATCAAGCCAAAAGCCGCATAAACTCCAGGTTTAGGGCGGGTTCGATTCCCGTCGCCTCCCATTATTTCATTGGAAACAATGACCCCGGCATATGCGGCCTCCAGAAATGGGGGCCGTTTTGTTTTGCGCTTCAAAACCGGGAACCCAGATCCCGTCCGATGAGACAAGGAAACAACAAAACGTCTCGGATTCGACGCATTTTTCCAAGCCATTTCATACACTCTGCCAACAGTTTTTTTGTAAATTCGCAGGAAAGAAACAGCGCGACACAATTCCCGATTATTCCGTATACAAACTTTCTGCCCAGACATAGAATCCTGTGCGTAACAATCGTTGCGGCAGTATTGTGAGCCATTGAAAAATGGACATGGGTTCGTTCAATTGATTCTGGGAGTCTTCTTGTGAAGCGTTACGCCGGTGTATTTGCATGCATTCTTGTCTATTCCGTTGCCTTGGCGACCACCCTGTTGCCGGCCCATGAGAGCCGCGCCGATGCACTGGAAGACGTGCAGAACCGCCGTGCGATCCGCATCGCCGTGCCCAAGGATACGCCGCCTTTCGGCTCGCCCAATCAATACAAGTCGCTGGAAGGATTCGATGTCTCGATCGCCAGGATGATTTCACTGGAACTGGGCGTCAAGCTGGACATGGTGCCTATGGATAGCGCCGAGCGCATTCCTTCGCTGTTGAATCGGCATGTGGACCTGGTGATCTCCAGCCTTGGCAAAAATCCGGAGCGCCAAAAACAGATCGACTTTTCGCAAGCTTACGCACCGTTTTATCTCGGCATCTTCGGCGCGCAGAGTGTCGAGGTCAAGAACGCGGCCGGCCTGGCAGGCAAGTCCATCGCTGTGCTCAAAGGCTCGATCGAAGATGGCGAGCTGAGCAAGGTTGCGCCGGCATCGGCCAATATCAAGCGTTTCGCCACCGAACCGGAAGCGGTCAAATCGTACGTGCAAGGCGAGTCCCAGTTGCTGGCCGCGGGTAACGTGCTGATTTCCGCCTTTACCAAAGAACAGGCGGAAGCAACCCGGCTGAAAATCGTGCTGAAGGACTCGCCCTGCTTTATCGGCGTCAACAAGAACGAAACCGCCTTGCTCGGCAAGGTGAATGCGATGCTGAGCCGCATCAAGCAAAACGGCATGCTGAACGTCAATGCCCAGCGCTGGTTCAAGGCGCCACTGCCTGACAGCGTGCTGCAGAGCGGTATCGAGTAAGGTTGCCGAGCCGCTCGGCACCGGACTGAAAAAAGGGATCCCGCAACCGGGATCCCTTTTTCGTTGTAGGGTAAGCTGTGCAAAGCTGGCGTCGCAACGACTGCCGCGGCCTGAACCGACACTTGTGAAACCAGACGATGAACCAACCTCAGATTCCAGCGGCAGCAGACATCGAATTGCCGCCGTCCCCGGTCAGCTTTCGCCAAGCGTTCATGTTCTGGCTCAAGCTGGGCTTCATCAGTTTCGGCGGACCTGCCGGACAAATCTCCATCATGCACCAGGAGCTGGTCGAGAACCGTCGCTGGCTTTCCGAACGGCGTTTCCTGCACGCGCTGAATTACTGCATGCTCTTGCCCGGACCGGAGGCGCAACAGCTTGCCACCTATATCGGCTGGCTGATGCACCGTTCATGGGGCGGCATTGTGGCCGGGGTCTTGTTCGTATTACCCTCGCTGTTGATCCTGATCGGCCTATCGTGGCTATATATCGCCTTTGGCAACCTGCCGCTGGTCGCCGGCCTGTTCTATGGCGTCAAGCCGGCAGTGACTGCCATCGTGCTGCAGGCCGCTCACCGCATCGGCTCGCGGGCGCTCAAGAACAACGTGCTCTGGGCGATCGCGGCAGCCTCGTTCGTCGCCATCTTCGCCTTGAGCCTGCCTTTTCCACTGATCGTCGCAACTGCCGCCCTGATCGGCTACATCGGCGGCCGCATCGCGCCGGAGCGCTTCAAGACCGGCGGCGCGCACGGCAAGGCAGACCAGTCGTTTGGGCCGGCGTTGATCGATGACGATACGCCGACGCCGGACCATGCTCGCTTTCGCTGGCGCAGCCTGCTGCGCGTGGCCATCGTCGGCGCATTGCTATGGGCGGTTCCGATGGGATTGCTGACCGCGGCCTACGGCTGGCATGACACCTTGACGCAAATGGGCTGGTTCTTCACCAAGGCGGCCATGCTGACTTTCGGCGGTGCTTATGCCGTATTGCCGTATGTGTATCAAGGCGCGATAGAACACTACAACTGGCTGACGCCGGCACAAATGATCGACGGCCTGGCGCTGGGCGAAACCACGCCCGGGCCGCTGATCATGGTGGTGGCTTTTGTCGGTTTCGTGGGCGGCTATGTGAAAGCCCTGTTCGGACCGGACAGCCTGTTTCTTGCCGGTGCAGCCGCTGCCGCATTGGTAACTTGGTTCACTTTCCTGCCATCGTTCCTGTTCATCCTGGCGGGCGGACCACTGATCGAAGCCACTCACCACGACCTCAAATTTACCGCTCCCCTCACGGCCATCACCGCCGCCGTGGTTGGCGTGATCCTGAACCTGGCGGTATTCTTCGGGTATCACGTACTCTGGCCGCAGGGTTTTAACGGCGCCTTTGACTGGATATCGGCGCTGATTGCGCTGGCCGCAGCCGTCGCCCTGCTCCGTTTCAAACGCAACGTGATCCATGTCATTGCGGCATGTGCGATCTGCGGCCTGATCCTGAAAATATGGATACTGTGAAACGATGGACGCAACTTGTCGCGGCAAATGTGATAAGTTCGGCAAACGATCTGGAATTCAAGCAGGAGAAACATCATGCCAAGCGCCCGCCTGAACGGCGAAATCATCACCGACTGGGATAGTTTCCACACCGAATGCGCGCAGGCATTCGGCTTTCCCGAATTCTATGGCCGCAACATGAATGCCTGGATCGATTGCCTCAGCTATCTGCGCGATGAAGATGGCATGAGCAAGTTCCGGCTGCAGGAAAACGAAGTGTTGAATATCGAGATACTGCACAGCGAAACACTGCGCCGGCAGGCGCCCGAGATCATCGAGGAACTTGAGTTCTGCATCGCCGCCATCAACGAACGCTACGACGACTACGGCGAAAAGCCGGCGCTGAAACTGACGCTCCGCTAGGGCATGGCCTAATCAATCAGATTGTCGCCATCGTAGAACGGATACGGCCCGTCAAACTCGCCGACATAGGCGGTATGGCTGATCAGGCCGGCCTCCGCATCCCACAGGTGCAGCTGGAATGCCGGCGGTTCCATGACGAATTGCGATGCTGCCTGCGGGCTCAGGTCCAGCGCCACCTGGTGCGCGACGCCGGGACAGGTAGAGGCGATCGTACCGCCGAAGCGCACCTGGATCGCTCGGTGCAAATGACCGCAAAGAATGCGCTCGACCTGAGGATGGCGGCACACCACGTCGGCCAATGCCTGCGGCTGCGCCAAAGCGATCTGGTCCATATGGCCGATGCCGGTCTTGAACGGCGGGTGGTGCATCACGATCACCGTCGGCTTGTCCGGTTGCGTCTGTAATACCCGGTCCAGCCAGGCCAGGCTGGCCGGCGCCAGCGCACCGCTGCTGGCGCCCGGAATGACGGTGTCCAGTGCGACAATGCGCAAAGGATAATCATCGATCACATATTCGATCCTGTTTTCGTTTTGCCGCAGGTAAGCGTGATCGGGAAATGCTGCGCGCAGCGCGCTGCGCTCATCGTGGTTCCCCGGCAGCAGGTAGCAAGGCATCGCCAGGGGCTGCAGCAGCTGGCGCAGGAATGCATATTCTTCCGGCTTCCCGAAATCGACCAGGTCGCCGGTCAGCACCACGGCATCGGGCCGCTGCCTGAGCTGGTTGACCTGCGCCACGCAACGCCGCAGGCTTTCAGCGGTATCGACGATCCGGTACGACTTCTTGCCGTCGGCCTTGATATGCAAATCGGAAATCTGGCAAAGGATCATGCTGTTGCTCCATCGCTAAAATGCAGCAGACCATGTTCCGCTACGCGCAATGCGATAGGTTCGCCTGCCCGCCAGGAAGCACGCCTGCCGGTTTCCACGATGACCGGCTGTTCGGCGCCGATATCGATCACCAGGCGCGTCCGGTCTCCCAGGAAGAAGGTGGACAACACGGCGCCCTGCATGTTCGCACCGGCCGCGCCGTCGGTGACGACCTCCACATCTTCCGGCCGGAACATCAGCGTTGCCGCCGGCGCCGGCGACGATGCGGTGAATGGCAGCATGCCGCCGGCAAAGCGCAGGTAACCGTCGTGCACCCTGCCCGTGACCCGGTTCATGGTGCCGATGAAATCGGCTACAAAATGGCTGGCGGGACGATAATAGATATCCTGCGGACTGCCGACCTGCGCAATCCTGCCGCGTTCCATCACCACCACCCGGTCGCCCAGCGCCATGGCCTCGCTCTGGTCATGCGTCACATAGATCGCCGTGATGCCGAGCTTGCGCAGCAGCTGGTTAAGATCGGCGCGCAGGGTCTCGCGCAGTTTCGCGTCCAGCGCGGTCAAGGGTTCATCCAGCAGCAGCACCTTGGGTTCGACCGCCAATGCGCGCGCCAGTGCGACCCGCTGTTTTTGGCCTCCCGAGAGCTGGTCGATGCGCCGCTGTCCCAATCCTTGCAGATGCACCATCTCCAGCAGCGTGTCGATTTTTGCGAGCCGCTGGGCCGCCGGCATTTTGCGGATCTTCAAGCCATAGGCAATGTTTTCGCCAACCGTCATGTTCGGAAACAAGGCGTAATTCTGGAACACCATGCCGACACCGCGTTTTTCTATCGGCAAGGCAGTGACGTCTTCGCCGCCAAACAGGACCTGGCCGCCGGCATCCGGAAATTCCAGACCGGCAATCAGGCGCAAGGTGGTGGTCTTGCCGCAGCCGGACGGCCCCAGCAGGACGACGGTTTCTCCGGGCCTGATTTCCAGTTCTATCGGCTGCAGCGCTTGCGCGCCGTTGGCGAAGGTTTTTCCGCACTGGATTAACTGGATGGAAACAGCATTCTTCATAAACGGACTCTTGAGCGTGTAGTGTGCGTTACCCATTGCATGGCGATCAGCAACGGAATGATCATCAGGAAGAAGATCAGCGTATAGGCGGAGCCGACTTCAAGCCGCATCGAGGCATAGCTGTCGGCCAGCCCGACCGGCAGCGTCATGGTCAGGGGGGTATGCAGCATCCAGGTAATGTTGAATTCGCCTATCGACAAGGTCACCACCATCAGGGCGCCGGCAAGGATGCCCGAAAATACGTTGGGAACCACGATCCCGAAAAATCGCTGCCACAGTCCAGCGCCCAGGCTGGCGGCGGCTTCCTCCAGCACCGGCAATTGCGACGACTGCATCACCGCCAGCACCGGACGCACCATGAATGGCAGCGTAAACAGCACATGGCCGACCAGGATAAACAGCAGGCTGCCGCGGAATTCCCGGTACTGGCCGTATGCCATGATCAGGGCCAACGCCGTCGCCAGGCCCGGCACGGCTACCGGCATCATCAGCAGCTCCTCGAACGCGCGCGCCAGCCGGCTGTTGCCGCCCCGGTGACGCGCCAGCATGTAAGCCAGCGGCACGCCGGCGGCAGTGGTGACAACCAGGCAAGCCAATGCGATGGCGATCGAACGCCAGATCGTCTGCTGATAGGTGGTCCAGACCTGCTCTACCCAACGCAAAGTGAAACCGCTGGACCAGCCGACGAAAAAATTATCGGTGATGCCGGCCAGCATCGACAATACGATGGGCACGATCAGGAACGCGCACACCAGCAAGGTGAACGCCAGCTGCAGATAAAAACGGAAAGAATGTTTCATGCAGCGGCTCCCGCTGCGTTGCCTGACCATGAACGCGCCAGCGCCAGCACCAGCCAGGTCATCGCGCCTAATACGATCGACAATGCAGCGGCCATCGAAAAATTGGCGTAGCTGGTGAATTCGTTATAGATCGCCATCGGCAATACGTCGATATTGGTCGCCAGCGTGAAGGCCGTGCCAAAAGCGCCGACGCTGGTGGCAAAACAGATCGCTCCGGAAGACACCAGCGCCGGCGCCAGAGCCGGCAGCACGATATCGACGAATACCCGCAGCGAGTCCGCGCCTAGCGAGCGCGCCGCTTCTTCCAGCGCCGGATCAAGCTTTTCCGCTGCCGCCATTACGGTCAGGATCACGCGTGGAATCGAAAAATAGAGATAGCCGAGGAACAGGCCGCCCAGCGAATAAGCGAATACCCAGGCGTCGCCGAACAGCCAGTTGGTCACGACGCCGATCAAGCCTTGGCGGCCGGCCAGCATGATCACCATGAAACCGACCACCACGCCGGGAAACGCCAGCGGGAAGGTCAGCATGGACAGCAGCAGCGCTTTACCGGTAAAACGGTTACGCTGCAAAAACAGCCCGACCAGGGAGGAAATCATCAATGTCGCCAATGTGACTGCGGCCGACAGCAGCAGGGTCGACATCAGGCTGGTGAAATAGTGGCGATTGGTCAGCACGGCAAGATACGCTGCGGCGCCGCTCGATCCGCTGGCGCCGACTTCTACCAGGCGCAGCATCGGCAGCAGCCAGAAGGCCAGGAACAGCGTCATGCCTGGCGCTGCAAACAGCAGGTAAACGTGGCGCCCGGCTGGCGTGCGCCGCTTCTGGCCATGCCTGTTCACCGCAGTTCAGCCTGATAACGTTCGCTGAATTTGCGCTGGACCTCGGCCATCTTGCCGTAGTCGACCGGCTTGGCGCTGGCGTACTCCACAGCCGGCAGGAAGCGTGACTGGGCTTCCTTGGAAATGGCGGAAGCACGCACCGGCCGCAGATAGGCATTGGCCCAGATTGCCTGTCCTTCGTTGGACAGCAGGAAATCAAGTACTTTTTTGGCGTTGGCAGGATTCGGACCGTTCTTTACCAGGCTGACCACATACGGCACCGTCACGGTTCCTTCGCTAGGGATTACAAACGCGACGTTGGCTTTGTCTTTGTATTTAGCGCGATAGGCGTCGAAGTCATAACCGAACAAAATCGGGATCTCGCCAGACAGCAGGCGCGCATAGGAAGTCTGCTTGGGCACGATAGGCTGGTTTTTTTGCAGGGCCTTGAAATAGCTGATGCCCGGCGTGAAATTATCCAGGGTGCCGCCCAGCGCCTGGTTGACCGCCACCGCGCCGACATAGCCGACAAAGGCACTGGCCGGATCGAGGTAGCCGATCAGTCCCTTGTATTCCGGCTTCAGCAAGTCCTGCCAGGAACGAGGCACCGGCTTTCCCTTGAGCGCATCGACATTCACCATCAAGCCCATGGTGCCGGAGTGGATCGTGAACCAGTAGCCGTCAGGATCTTTCAGGTCGCCTGGAATATCATTCCAGCCGGCCGGCTTGTAAGGCGTCACGACCTCATTTTTTTTGGCTTCGATGCCGAAGGTCACGCCGACATAGGTAAAGTCGGCTACCGGACTGGCTTTTTCAGCGATGATCTGCGATAGCGACTGGCCGCTGTTCTTGTTATCCGGCGGCACCGTGACGCCGGTCTTGTCCTTGATGGCCTTGATCTGCGTTGCCCAGTCGGCCCATTCCGGCGGACAGTTGTAGCAGATCGCGTTTTGCGCGAGGGCATGGGCCGATGCGGCCAGGGCGACGGCGGCAACCATCGTATGGAAAACACGTGCTAAGCGCATGCTTGTTCCTTTCTTGAATTTAACTGTGAAAATCAAAGGTTCTGACCGAGCCGCCCAGGCGGACGGTGTGAGGCAATAATTGCGTGGATGCCGGCGCTTGGCCGTCTTGCGGTTCCTCGATCGCGTGCACCAGGGTACGCAGCGCCAGCTCGCCGATTTGCTCGGATGGCTGGGCGACGCTGCTCAGCATCGGATCCATCAGCTCGCCTAGCGGGATGCCGTCGAAACCCATTACCGATACATCGTCGGGCACGCGCAGGCCAATTGCGCGCAAATCGCGCATGACGCTCAGCGCCAGCAAATCGTTGGAACAGAACAGCGCGCTTGGCCGCTGCGAAGGATCTCGAAAGATTTGCAGGTGCTCAAGGGAAAGCGCGGCATAGGTATGGCGTGGAATTTCAATCGGCGTCAGCGCTTGCAGCCCATGCTCGCGCATCGCCTGCTGGTAGCCGTGATAACGCTGCAGCGCCCGGTCGGACGCATGGAATTGCCCGGACAGCATCTGGATCCGGGTATGGCCGAGATGGATCAGGTGCGTTACCGCGTCATGGGCGGCTGCCCGGTTATCGACCGACACGGATGGCCGCGCCGTCTGTTGCGGCTGGTTGTACACCAATACATACGGGATGCGTTCGCGTTCCAGCACATCCAGCGTGCTGCTCGCGTCGGCGTTGGTGACGGTGAGGATGATGCCGTCGACCCGGTGCGCCAGCAACAGCGCGACGGCGGCAGACTCATCTTCCTGGCGGTATTCGGTTGCAGTGAACATGACCGAATAGTCGCGTTGGCGCGCCGCCGTTTCTACTCCCTGCAGGCATTGCGCAAATACCGTATTGGACAAGGTCGGCACCACCACGCCGACCGTGCGCGAGCGTCCGGCGCGTAAATTGCGACCGGTAAAATTCGGGCGAAAGCCGAGGACTTCAATGGCCTGGTTAATCTTGCTGGCGGCATCGATGCTGACCGAATCCGGCTTGTTCAGCAGGCGCGATACCGTGGCGATCGATACGCCGGCTTCCAGGGCTACCTGTTTGATGGATGGACGCACAATTTTATCCGCGATGTAAACGTTTACATCGTGCCAGCGCTTTGTTACGCGCTGATGACCATGTGCAGGTCTGCCGGGATCGGCTGCTTAGTGTTGTATTGCCTGCCTAGTTGCCGCGCAGGGGCTTGGATGCCGCGGCCGCCAGGGCAACGCTATCGCGATGGACGCAGATAATAGATATCCCACTCCTCTTCTGCGAGGAATTCAAAACCATGGCGCTGATAGAAACGGTTGGCATCGCTTCCTCTCAGGGCGCCTACGCGCAGCGGCAGTGATAGCGCATCGGCCTCTTTAAAGACTTGCGCGAGGACGGCGGCCCCGATTCCTTTTCCCTGGTTGCCGGGGCGGATATAGAGATGGTCGAGCAACAGCTGGCCGTTGGCAGGCTTGACAACCACAAAACCCAATCGCCGGCCGTCGGCCACCACGTGCCGTGTATGCAATGCCGAAAAACCGGCGCGGAATCGTTCCCTCGCACGAATCGGATCGAAACGGCCGATACGCTCCAGGCTTTCGCGCATGGCGTCTATGCGCAATGCGACCAGCTCCTCAAAGTCTATTTCAGCTGCCTGGACCAAGGTGACGGGTGGTGTGTTCGATGCCGGCATGTTCACTTTCAGAATTGGTTTCCATTTGATCCGGCAATTTTATCTGAATCAGTGAATCGGGCCTTTAATTCCCATCGCTGGCGCAGCGGCGCAAGGTGGATTAGGCTATACAGGTTGCCATGTAGCGCCTATGGCTATTCACAGGTTGCCGTTATGGAAAAGACTGCATTTGTTTTCGCCGGTGGCGGAAGTCTTGGCGCCATTGAAGCCGGTATGTTACGAGAGCTGATTGCATCCGGCCTGCGCCCGGATTTCCTGGTCGGCGCCTCTGCCGGCGCAATCAATTGCGTATTCTTTGGCTTTCAGCCGCATGCAGCCGGCGCCATGCGCCTGGAATTCCTGTGGCGCGGCATCCGTCGCCAGCAGATCATGCCTTGGTCGTTTCTTGCCCTTCTTGGCGCCGCCCGCGGCACGCACCTGGTAAATCCGGCGCGGTTACGAAGCCTTCTTTATGAACATTTCGGGAATCGCCCGCTGGAGGATACAGATCTTCCGGTGCATGTCGTCGCCACCGAGATGAGCACCGGCAACGAGATAGTGATTTCTTCCGGGTCGGCGGTAGAGGCTGTGTTGGCCAGCACGGCAATTCCCGGTGTTTTTCCACCGGTTTCCCTTGCGGGAAACCTGCTGATTGATGGCGGCGTTGCAAACAATACGCCTATCTCTACGGCGATAAGGCTCGGTGCGACACGTGTGATCGTGCTTGCCACCGGCTTCAGCTGTGCCGATCGGCGGCAGCCCAAGGGGGCGCTTGAGCACGCAATGAGTGCGCTCAACCTGCTGGTGGCGCGTCAATTGGTTTCGGATCTGGAGCGTTGGGCGGCGCATGCCGAGATAGCCGTGGTGGCGCCGCTATGTCCGCTGGATGTCTCGCCGTACGATTACAGCCAGTGCGGTTTGCTGATAGACCGGGCTGCGGCGGAAACTCGTCGCTGGCTGGACACCGGAGGATTGGATAATCATGGAATTCCCGGCGCGCTGAGGCCGCATTCTCATGCCGAAGAATAACGGGCTGCCAGTCGTAAAACCGTTCGCCCAAAGCAAAAACCCTCTGCATGTGAATGCAGAGGGTTTTTTAATAAAAGCCTGACGATGACCTACTTTCACACTGGTTGCAGCACTATCATCGGCGCAAAGTCGTTTCACGGTCCTGTTCGGGATGGGAAGGGGTGGTACCAACTCGCTATGGTCATCAGGCATAACTTGTATCGTTCCCTGTTCCACGGTAGTGGCAACAAAGAGCGCAATTTAGAAGAAGTAGTTTTTTATACCGGCCACACCGGGGTGGGTGTGGTCGGTTGGGTATGATTGTCCAAACGGTGTTGCTATCTTTATGGATAGTCACCTTGGCAAACAAATAAGCTCATCATATAACCTGCTAAGGTTATAGGGACAAGCCTCACGGGCAATTAGT
>NZ_FOLC01000001.1 GCF_900112135.1 Collimonas sp. OK412 | reverse complement strand
CCTGCGCATCGCTTACATCTTGACGAAGAACGGATCAAGCTTCGACCCTCATCTCGTTCCCATAAAAATTTGACGAAAACCATAGAATCTATTACGCCCTACTCCTTACCGCGTTTGGAGTGGCCGTCGCGATCACCATTGCCATGGCGGTTGCAGTACACCTCACCTTTACACACCGATAGAAAATCCAGGCGTTCAAGCCTGGATTTTCTGCACTCTACTGACAATCGCTCTACGGCATTTCTGTCGCCATATCAGTCGTATAGCACAGCAGCGATCTTGGGATCGTTGATGTTGCTCTTGTCGTACCAGTAGAAACCGGTGTCGATCACCTTGGGCAGTTTTTCTCCCTTGAGCGCCTTGACCGCGGCTTCTACCGTCTTGTAGCCGATGCCGACCGGGTTCTGGGTGATGGCGCCGGCCATGCTGCCGTCTTTGATCGCATCCTTCTGCTGCTTGCCGGAGTCGTAGCCGACGATCACCAGCTTGCGCTTCATTTCCTTGGCGCCGTTCAGCACGCCGATCGCCGAGCCTTCATTGGTGCCGAACGCGCCCTTGAGGCGTGGATAGGCTTGCAGGATGGACTTGGTGATCTCGGTCGATTTCAGCTGGTCGCCGGCGCCGTACTGGATGCTGACGATCTTGATCTTGGGATACGCCTTCATGCGTTCCACAAAACCGTCGCGGCGGTCGATGCCGGTACGGCTGGTCTGGTCATGCGCGACTACCGCAACTTCGCCTTCCTTGCCGATCAGCTCGGCCATCTTGTCGGCCGCCAGCGCGGCTGCCGCCTTGTTGTCGGTGGTCGCGGTGGTCACAGGGATATCGCTGTCCACGCCCGAGTCAAACGCAACGACAGGGATATGCGCGGCCTGGGCTTTCTTCAGCAATGGCAAGGCCGCCTTGCTGTCCAGCGCGGCGAATCCGATGGCCTTGGGCTTCTTGGCCAGCGCCGCCGACAGCATGTCGATCTGCTTGTCGACCATGGCTTCGGTTTCCGGTCCTTCGAACGACACCTTGACATTGTAGTCCTTGGCCGCCTGCTCCGAACCGGCCTTCACCGCCTGCCAGAACTGGTGCTGGAAGCCTTTCGAGATCAGCGGAATATAGATATCCTCGGCTACCGCCGCGGCGCTGAATCCCAGCGCAAGCGCCAGGCCGACGGCAATGTTCACTGCTCTTCTCTTTATCATTTCAAGTCTCCTCTTGTGGTTGTAAAACGGTGGGCCCGCTGCAGCAACCCGTAACATCGCCTGCAAAACCTGCTCTTCCTTTCACTGGCGCCGGCGGCGCAGGATATCCATGTAGACCGCCAGGATGATGATGACGCCGGTCACCACGGTCTGCCATTCCTGCGCCACCGACATCATGCGTAAGCCGTTGATGAGCACGCTCATGATGAAAGCGCCGATGATGGTGCCGAGGATGGTGCCGGTGCCGCCCGAAAGCGATGTGCCGCCGATCACCACAGCGGCAATCGCGTCCAGCTCATAACCCTGCCCCAGCGCCGGCTGCGCCGAGTTCAGGCGCGACGCAATCAGCAGCCCGGCGATGCCGCAGATGGCGCCGCCGACGGTATACACCGCGACTTTCCAGAAATCGACGTTGACGCCCGACAGCCGCAGCGCTTCTTCATTGCTGCCCAGTGCAAAGGTGTAGCGGCCGAAGATGGTCTTGTTGAGCACGATGCCGGCGGCGATCGCGACCAGGAACAGGATCAGCACCGCATTCGGGATCGGCAAGGCGGGAATCAGGCTGCCGATCAGGGAATCCTGGGAGATGGCCGAAAATCCCTCCGTGTCGTTGAAGTAGATCGGCTTGGTGCCGGAGATCACCAGCGACAAGCCCTTGAGCAGCATCATCATGCCCAGCGTGGCGATGAAGGGCGGGATCTTCAGCTTGGCCACCAGCACGCCGGAAATCCAGCCGCACAAGGCGCCGAACACGATCGCGGCAACGATGCCGACGTACAGCGGCATGCCCCAATAGGTAAGGAAAACACCGGCCATGACCGCGCAAAAAGTCATCAGAGTGCCGACCGACAGGTCGATGCCGGCAGTGATGATGACAAAGGTGCAGGCAATCGCCAGCACGCCGTTGACGGCAGTCGACTGCAAGATGCTCACCAGGTTATCGATCTCCAGGAAGTTCGGCGATGCAAAACTGAAAAACACCAGCAGCGCCAGCAGGCTGGCGAACGCCAGCAGTTTCTGCCGTGTCGCAGGATGGAATATCTTTGCCTTGAGCGCCGCGAGCGGTCCTTGCCCGGCCAAGGGCGGCTTTGTTTGCGACAATGGATTCTGGGTATTTGCCATGGTGGTCTTCATTCGATGTAAGTTATTCGGCAGGCGTTATCCTGGTCTCAGGCCGCCGCGGGTTCGCGCAAGGTAGCCAGCTGCATGATCTTTTCCTGCGAGGCTTCGGCGGCCGCCAGCTCGCCGGTCACCCGGCCCTCGCACATGACCAGGATGCGGTGGCTCATGCGCAGCACTTCCGGCAGTTCCGACGAGATCATGACAATCGCCTTTCCTTCTGCCGCCAGCGTATTGAGCAGCTTGTAGATTTCGCTCTTGGCGCCGATGTCGATGCCGCGCGTCGGTTCGTCGAAAAACAGGATGTCGCAATCGCGCAGCAGCCATTTGGCGATCACGATCTTTTGCTGGTTGCCGCCGGACAGCAGCCGCACCGGCTGATCCACCGACGGCGTCTTGATGCTGAGCTGCCGCACGAAATCCTGGGCGGTGTCGCGGATCGCGGCCTGGTCCAGGAACAAGCCCTGGGTCAGGAACCGGTTCATGCTGGACATGGCGACGTTGGTCTTGACGTCCAGCCCGGTCGCCAGCCCGAAGTGCTTGCGGTCTTCCGACAGGTAGCCGATGCCGTGCGCCACCGCATCCCGGGGCGACTTGATGCTCACCGTGGCGCCGTGCACCCGGATTTCCCCGGCGTCGAGGCGGTCGGCGCCGAAGATGGCGCGCGCGACCTCGGTGCGGCCGGCGCCCATCAGGCCGGCGAAACCGAGGATCTCTCCTTTGCGCAGGCTGAAACTCACATCCTTGACGAACGCGCCGCGCTGCAGCCCCTTGACCTCCAGCACGACCTCGTTGCCGGAGGTGTCGGGAATGGCCTGGCCGCTGTTGTCGAGCTGGCG
Organism: Collimonas sp. OK412; assembly: GCF_900112135.1. GTDB lineage: Bacteria > Pseudomonadota > Gammaproteobacteria > Burkholderiales > Burkholderiaceae_D > Collimonas > Collimonas rhizosphaerae. The sequence goes on along the minus strand of NZ_FOLC01000001.1, from coordinate 554,204 downwards.
TCCCACCATCATGCCGATGATGGTTTCCATGGAGGTGGTGGCGGTGGGCACGGTGGCGATGTATTTGCCGTCGCGCATGACGGTGACACGGTTGGAAATCTGCCGCAGTTCGTCCATCTTGTGCGAGATGTAGATGATGCCGACGCCATGCGACTGCAGCTGGCGGATGATGCGGAACAGGTCTTCGATTTCCGCATTGTTGAGCGCCGCCGTAGGTTCATCCATGATCAGCACGCGCGAATCGAAGGACAGCGCCTTGGCGATTTCCACCATCTGCTGCTTGGCCACCGTCAGTTCGCTCACCAGCGTGCCTGGATCGAGGTCCAGCCGCATGCGCTCAAAAATCGCCTTGGTCTGTCGGTTCAGGGCTTCTTCGTCAAGGAACAGGCCGTAGCGCCCGCGCGGCTCGCGGCCGATGAAAATGTTTTGCGCGGCGCTCAGGTGGTTCATCAGGTTGAGTTCCTGGTGAATGATGCCGATGCCCAGCGCTTGCGCGGCGCGCGGCGTGGGAATCTCGACCGCCAGCCCTTCGATGCGGATCTCGCCGCTGTCCTTGGGATACACGCCCGCCAGCACCTTCATCAGCGTCGATTTGCCGGCGCCGTTTTCCCCCATGAGCGCATGGACTTCGCCGCGCATCAGGTCGAAGCGGCAATTGTCGAGCGCCAGCACGCCGGGAAAACGCTTGGTCACGTTTTCCAGCGAAATAAGGCAGTCAGGCGTAGGAATTTCTGGTTGCTGCATATCTGCCCTCATGATGCATTCAGGTCAAGGCGCGGTCGAGATGGCTATAGCCGCCGTCCACGTAGACCCATTGCCCGGTCGTATGCGCGGCGCGCTGCGACAACAGGAATACCGCGGTGTCTGCAATCTCTTCGGCCGTGGTGAGCCGTTTTCCGAGCGGTATCTTGCTGGTGATCGCGGCCAGTTTCTGCTCCGGATTGTCGAAACTGGCGATCCAGTTGCGGTACAGCGGCGTCATCACTTCGGCCGGGATCACGGCGTTGACCCGTACCCCGTCGTTCGCCAGCGCGGCGGCCCATTCGCGCGTCAGCGCCAGCTGGCCACCTTTGGCGGCGCAATAGCCGCTGGTGTTGCCCTGGCCGGTGACGGCGGTTTTTGAAGAAATGTTCACGATGGCGCCGCGGCTGGCTTTCAGGTGCGGTACGCAGAAGTGCGCCATCGTGTAGTAGTGGATCAGGTTTTTTTCAAGCGACAGCACGAAGGCGGCCCGCCCGGCGTCGAGGCCGATGTTGTCGTTGATGCCGGCGTTGTTCACCAGGCCGTCCAGCCGGCCGAATTCGCCAACGGCCTGTTCCACGGCTTGCCGACACTTGTCCTCATCCATCAGGTCGAGCTGGAGGATAAGCGCCTTGTCTTGCAAAGCCAGCAACGCCGTCTTGAATTCAGGCGCCGGCTGGCTTTTGCCCAGGATCACCGGAATCGCGCCTTCTGCCGCCAGCTGCAGCGAGATCGCAGCGCCTATCCCGGCGCCGCCGCCGGTCACGATCACTACCTTTCCAGCCAGATGTAGATCCACTTTGCCGTCTCCATTCTTATTTGTTTTATTTACAGTATGCGCTTTGCTAGCCGCGGAACTGGTATTGCTGCAGCGATTCAGGCTTCATCGTAATCGAAAAACCCGGCGCCGTCGGCGGCATGTAGGACGCATTGCGGATCACGCAGGGATCGACGAAGTGTTCGTGCAAATGATCGACATATTCAGTGACGCGCCCTGCCTTGCTGCCTGAAATACAGACATAGTCGATCATCGACAGGTGCTGCACATATTCGCACAGGCCGACGCCGCCCGCATGCGGGCACACCGGCAGCTTGTATTTGGCCGCCATCAGCAGCACCGCCAGTATTTCATTGACGCCGCCCAGGCGGCAGGAATCGATCTGCACCACGTCGATCGCGCCGCGCATGATGAACTGCTTGAAGATGATGCGGTTCTGGCACATTTCGCCGGTGGCGACCTTGACTGCGCCGATGCCTTCGCGGATTTTGCGGTGGCCTTCGATGTCGTCCGGGCTGGTCGGTTCTTCGATGAACCAGGGTTTCGCGAACGCCAGTTCGTTGACCCAGTCGATGGCATGCTCGACTTCCCACACCTGGTTGGCGTCTATCATCAGCTGCCGCTCCGGGCCGATCACTTCGCGGGCGATGGTGACGCGGCGAATATCGTCTTCCAGGTCGCGCCCAACCTTGAGCTTGATATGGTTGAAGCCGTTGTCGACAGCTTCCTGGCACAGCCGGCGCAGCTTGGCGTCGTCATAACCTAACCAGCCGGCGGAGGTGGTGTAGCACGGGTAGCCGTCCTGCTGCAGCGAACGGATGCGTTCAGCCTTGCCCGGCTCCTGCTCGCGCAGCATGGCCAGCGCTTCTTCCGGCGTGATGCAGTCGGTCAGGTAGCGGAAATCGATGGCGCGCACCAGTTCTTCCGGCGACATGTCGGTCACCAGCTGCCACAGCGGCTTGCCTTCCGCCTTGGCCCACAAGTCCCAGACGGCATTGACCACGGCGCCGGTAGCCAGGTGGATGGCGCCCTTGTCGGGGCCGATCCAGCGCAGCTGGCTGTCGGAGGTGATGTGGCGCCAGAAGCGTCCCATGTCGGCGCTGATCCAGTCCAGCTCGAGGCCGACCACCAGGTGTTCCATTGCCTTGATCGCGGCACAGCAAATTTCATTGCCGCGGCCGATGGTGAAAGTCAGGCCGTGGCCTTCCAGCCCGGGCTGGTCGGTTTCCAGAACGACGTAGGCGGCGGAATAATCCGGGTCCGGGTTCATCGCATCCGAACCGTCCAGCATTTGCGAGGTCGGGAACCGCACATCCAGTACGCGTATTGATCGAATTGTCGTCATCGTGGTTCTCTCTGGTTCAAAGTGAGATGGTGCGTTGGCGCTGCTCTCCCAGGCCGTCAATGCCGAGCCGCATCACTTGGCCGGCGCGCAGGTAGAGCGGCGGTTTTTGCCCTAGGCCGACGCCGGGCGGCGTGCCGGTGGAAATCACGTCGCCTGGCTGCAGGCTCATGAAGCGGCTCAGGTAGCTCACCAGCGCCGGCACCTGGAACACCATGGTCGAGGTATTGCCGTTCTGGTAGCGATGGCCGTCCACTTCCAGCCACAGGCCGAGGGCGTGCGGGTCGGCCACTTCGTCGGCGGTCACCAGCCACGGGCCGAGCGGGCCGAAGGTATCGCAGCCCTTGCCCTTGTCCCAGGTGCCGCCCAGTTCGAGCTGGTATTGGCGCTCGGAGACGTCGTTGATCACGCAATAACCGGCGACGTGCTTAAGGGCGTCGGCTTCAGTGATGTAGCGGCCGCCCTGTCCGATCACCACGCCCAGTTCCACTTCCCAGTCGGTCTTCAGGGAACCGCGCGGGATTTCGACGTCGTCGTCCGGGCCGCAGATCGCGCTGGTCCATTTATTGAACACCACCGGTTCCGCCGGCACGTCCATGCCGGATTCGGCGGCGTGGTCGGAATAGTTCAAGCCGATGCAGATGAACTTGCCGACGGCGCCGACGCAAGGTCCGAGGCGCAAATCCTGCTGCGGCGCGCCGGCCACCAGCGGCAGGCTGTCCAGGTCCAGCGCCCGCAATTTATCCAGCTCCGGCGGTGTCAGGAAGCGGCCGGCGATATCCGCCACCACGCCAGACAAGTCGCGCACGCGCCCCTGTGCATCGAGCACGCCGGGTTTTTCCTGGCCTTTCTGGCCGTATCTCAACAACTTCATGGTTTCGCTTTCATCGTGATGTCATGCAACAGGGATTGATTAGTTGGACCAGCCGCCATCGATCAGATGGATGGCGCCGGTGGTGAAGGAAGATTCGTCGGAAGCCAGGTACAGGGCCAGCGCGGCGATTTCTTCGGCCTTGCCCACCCGTCCCATCGGCTGGCGGGCGACAAATGCAGCTTCGATTTCTGCAATCGGCACGCCTTGCTGGCGCGCCTGTTCCTTGATCCTGGCCTCAAGGGAAGGCGATTCCACGGTGCCGGGACAGATCGCGTTGCAACGGATGCCCTTGGCGACAAAATCCGCCGCCACCGCCTTGGTCAGGCCGATTACTGCTGCCTTGGTGGCGCCGTAGACGAAGCGGTTGGGCACGCCTTTGACGCTGGACGCGGCTGACGCCATGTTGATGATGGAGCCGCCGCCCTGCGCCAGCATGCCCGGCAGCAGCGCGCGGATCAGGCGGTACATGGACGAAACGTTGAGGTCCCAGGAAAACTGCCAATCCTGTTCGCTGCAATCGAGGATGCTGCCGTGGTGGACAAAACCGGCGCAATTGAACAGCACGTTGAAAGGTGAACCTGCCTGCGCCAATGCAGCCACGGCCTTGGCGTCGGTGACGTCGAGATGGCGGGTGCCGAGCTCGGCGCCGGCGGCGCGGGCCAGCGCGGCGGTCTGGTCCAGTGCGTCCTGGTTGATGTCGGTCGCCAGCACCTGCGCACCTTCGCGCGCAAACATCAGGGCGCTGGCGCGTCCTATGCCCTGGCCTGCCGCCGTCACCAGGATGCGTTTTCCTTGAAGCCTCATGAACACTGTCTCCGTATTGTTTATTGTGCGGGACTTGCCTGCCGATTGATGGCAATCGGTCTATAGGTCCATTGGTTGGACCAATTCGCTTGAGGCAATCATAATGGTTAAATTTTGGCTTTGCAATACATAATTGCCGGCCGCCTGCCGCCGGGACCAGAGGCACCTTGCCTTCAGGTAACGATATGCTGCAATATGCAACGCATAACCACCCGCCCCTTTCTCAGCATGCCCAGTTTCCAGCAAACGCCCAGTTGCATCCTTGCGCCAGGAACCCGCCATATCCATGCGCAAGCCTGTGCCGCTCCCTGACATCGTCAATCCATGACCGATACCACCGCCCTGGCGCCCCGACGCCCGCTGTTTCAAATTACCGGATTCAAGTTCCGCCTGTGGCCGATCGTGCTTGCCGCGATCCTGATGCAGCTCATGCTTTGGCCGGCGCGCGAAGCCGCACGCTGGCTGTTCAAGCATGAGCCTGGCTGGTTCCACCATCAGGTCTGGGCCTTCGTCGGCCTGGCCGAGCTGTTCCAGGTTGCAGTCGGACTGATGGCCGTCGCGATCATGCGGCGCTGCCTGCCGCAGGCCGATCCGTACCTGCGCTGGCCGCCGCGGCGCAGCTACGCCGGCCTGGCCGTGCTGATCGGCGCCGGCATGGCGCTGCTGATGCTGGTGGCGGACTATTGGCCGCAGCTGCTCAGCCGCACCGCACCGCAGGGCGGCTACGAGATGACCGCGCTCGGCATTCCCGGCTGGCTGGCAGTGATGTTCGCCGCCGGCCCCAACGAAGAAATCATTTTCCGCGGCGTGCTGGTCGGCATGCTGACGGTGCTGGTGCCTGGACGGGTGCGCCTGGCGCAGTTCGAGATCCCGGTGTCGGGCGTGATCGTCGGCCTGCTGTTCGGCGCCGCCCATTACGGCAGTTTTTTCAACGACCCGCTATACCAGGCGGTGGCCCAGCAGCTCTACGCCTTCCTCTTCGGCCTGACCTATGTCTGGCTGATGGAACGCTCGCGCAGCCTGCTGGCGCCGATGATCGCGCATGGTGTCGGCGATGTGCTGGAGGTGGCGGCGGTGATGCTGCTGTCCGCCGCCTGGGCCTGATTACTGCTGGCTTTCCTTGATGAAGGAAGCGCGCGCGGCTACCCCGGTGTTGGCGAAATCGGTGAACACACCGTCGATGCCAGCCCGGAAGTAAGTCAGGAATTCCGCGCTCGGATCACCCTTGTAGATGCCGGCCAGGTACTTTTGCTCGTTGCGGAAAGTATAGGAATGCACGAACAGGCCAGCCTTGTGCGCATCGGCGATGAGGCTGGTCGGCGTGATCGTGTTGACGTCGGCCAGTGAGCCGGTATACGGCGTGCCGTCGGCATTGGTCGCCTTGAACGGCACGATGGTATGCGCCATCACCTGCGGCTTCCATGGGCCGATGCCATCGGCATAGGTCTTGACTTCGGCCAGCCCTGCCGGGGTCAGCATGGCGCCGAAATAACGGCCGTCGCCGGCCAGCGTCCAGCTGTACGGACGGCCATCCACGAAGTTGTAGACATCGTTGGTCTGGTAAATCATCTCGCCGGTCTTGTAGTTGACGTCGTTGCCGTCGACCAGCTGCACCATTTTCGTATTCAGGCCGGCCGAACGCATGTACTTCAGGCTGGCCGGATCAAAGCTCTGCACATAGATCGGCGCCGTTTTGCTGTTCAGGTTGTTGTCCTTGATGAGCTTGATGATCGCGTCTTCGAACGGGTGCTTGCCGCTGCCGCAGCCGTTGGCGATGGCTTGCGCGTTGTTCCAGTACGGATTCTTCGATTCCGGGTAGACCGTAATCGTGCGGCCGCTGGCGGCGCCCTTGGCTTTGGCGATGTCGATAATTTCCTGCATCGTCAGGATCGGATATTTACCGTTCAGCGCCGTCGGCCGCAGGTCGCGAGCGTCGTAGGTGGTGCCGCCTATCCATTGTTTCAGCTCGGCCACGGTGAAGTCGGTAATCGACCAGTCGCCGGTATGGTCCTCGCCGTCCACCACCAGCGATTTCAGCACCGATTTCGGATCATTGGGATCGGTCAGGTCGCTCAGGTACTGCGCCGGGCCGCCGTAGGCGGCGAGCGAATAGCTGACGTTCACCAGCACGCCCGGCACCGTGCGCTTGCGGGCCGCCACCGTGGCGTTGGTCTGGGCTACCGTGGCAATGTTGGTGTTATCGCTCAACCACGGATTATGGCGGGCCACCAGCACGCAATCCTTGGTCAGGTGCAGGTCTTCTTCCAGCGAATCGGCGCCGACGTCAGCTGCGGCTTCATAAGACGGCTGCGTCTCTTCCGGATACAGCCCTGGCAACCCGCGATGGCCGATCACCAGCGGCATTGCGCCGTCCAGGGTCTGGAACTTGGCGGCGCCAAGGTTGCCGTTGCCGCTGTCGCCGCCACCGCAGGCGGCCAGCGCGGCGGCGGCCGCGAGCTGGGTCAGGATCAGGATAGAACGGGAGGCGGAACGAGTGTTTGTGGGATGCATGGCGATGTGGGCTTGAGTATAAAGTCCGTCGATTATCGATTGTTTCGATGACCACCTGATGACAGACGGCAATTCTCCCGCCATCGCGCGGCCGCACGCTTGCGCTCCTGACGGCGGCTGGATGGCATGCACTATGGTTGAGCTAAGTCTGGGGTTCCAGACTGCCTGCAACGACCCATTTGCAACCATCCACTCCGGAGGCCGTCATGAACACACTGCCAGGCGCAAGATATTGGCTGAACAAGGTACCGCAAGTCACCGTGCTGTTCTGGATCATCAAGATGATGTCCACCACGGTCGGCGAGACAGCCGCGGATTTCTTGAATGCCAATCTGCATTTCGGCCTGGCCGCGACTACCGCGCTGACGGGCATGTTGTTTATCGTCGCGCTGCTGTTCCAGCTGCGCGCCAGCCGCTATGTGCCTGCGCTGTACTGGATCACCGTGGTGTTCGTCAGCGTATTCGGCACCCTGGTCACCGACAACCTGACTGACCAGCTCAATGTACCGCTGGCGGCCTCGACCGCTTTGTTCAGCATAGCCCTGATCGCCACTTTCGCCGTCTGGCATGCACAGGAAAAAACACTTTCCATCCAGTCAATCGACAGCCCCAGGCGTGAACTGTTTTACTGGGCCGCGATCTTATTCACTTTCGCCCTCGGCACTGCAGCCGGCGACTGGCTGGCCGAAGGCTTGCAACTCGGCTACGCCAATTCCGCGCTGCTGTTCGGCGGCCTGATTGCGGCAGTCGCCTTGTTCCGCTACGTGTTCAAGGCCGACGCCGTGGCCTGCTTCTGGGTAGCCTATGTATTGACGCGCCCTTTCGGCGCATCCTGCGGCGACCTGCTGTCGCAACCGGCAAGCAATGGCGGCCTGGGCTTCGGCACGATAGAAGCCAGCATCGTTTTCCTGGCGCTGATCGTCGGCATGGTTACTTATCTGTCGCTGGTCCCGCAACGCCTGAAGCAATAACCAGGCAACAGACCTGATATCGAAAGGAAATCCGCATGAACCAGTCTCTCGAACGCAGCCTGAGCAAGGTCCCGGAGGTCACCTTGCTCTTTTGGATCATCAAGATAGCCGCCACCACGCTAGGTGAAACCGGCGGCGACGCCGTCTCCATGTCGATGAACCTCGGCTACCTGGTGGCCACCGCCATTTTCGCGGCAGTCTTCCTGGTTGCCGTGTTTGCCCAGGTCAGGGCCAAGGGTTTCCACCCGTTCCTGTACTGGGCCACCATCATCGCCACCACCATGGTAGGCACCACGCTGGCGGACTTTGCCGACCGTTCGCTCGGTATCGGCTATGCCGGCGGCAGTTCCCTGCTGTTTATCCTGCTGATGGCGTCGCTGGCGATCTGGCACCGCACGCTTGGCACGATATCGGTAGCGACCGTCAACACCCCCAAGGCCGAGATGTTTTACTGGTTGACCATCATGTTTTCCCAGACCCTGGGCACGGCGCTGGGCGACTGGACCGCGGATACCGCCGGCCTCGGCTACACCGGCGCCGCGCTGTTGTTCGGCGGACTGCTGGCGCTGCTGGTGCTGGCTTACTACAGAACCCGCATATCGCGCACCGCGCTGTTCTGGGCCGCATTCATCCTGACCCGCCCGCTGGGCGCGGTGGTCGGCGATTTCCTCGACAAGCCTCTCAATGCCGGCGGCCTGGCGTTAAGCCGCTATTCCGCATCGCTGGCGCTGTTCGCCTTCATCCTGGGCTGTATCCTGTTTTTCCGGCAAAGGCCGGCGCAACAGGCCCATTGATTCTTCGTACTGCATACTCACGTCATCCAATCAATGCGGCGACCGGAGCAATACTCCGGCCGCCGTATTTTCTCATTTCAAGGTCCAGTTTGTTACCTTGGCGACTGCCGCATCGGCATTCCTTGATGCAAACGTTATATAAATTGATGGTCTTAACAAAATTTAACGCATGTAAGGCGATGCGTCGAAGTGTAATTTATTGCATCATTGCTTGGTTCTGAAAAAATAACAGATATAGTTTTACAACCAAACAACTGAGGGAGAAAACATGAAACGCATCCTTTGCGCGGCAGCGCTGGCAGCACTGAGCGCTACCGCCTTTATGCCAAGCCAGGCAATGGCGCAGATCGGCGTCAACATCACCATCGGCACCCCGCCGCCGCCGCCGCGCTATGAGGTCGTGCCGCCGCCGCGGGTCGGCTATGTCTGGGCGCCAGGCTACTGGAACTGGGATGGCGGCCGCCACGTCTGGGCCGGCGGCCATTGGGAACGTGCTCGCAGCGGCTACCAGTACAGCCGTCCGGAGTGGCGCCAAGGCAGCAACGGCTGGGAATTGAACCGCGGCGGCTGGCGCCGTGGCGACGACCGCCGTGAAGACCGCTACGATCGCCGTGATGACCGCCGTGATGACGACGGCGGCCGTTATCACTGCCCTCCAGGGCAGGCAAAAAAAGGCAACTGCTAAGCAGCCTCGAACCAGCTGCCGCCTGTTTCCCTACAGCGGCAGCTGGGTCGTTGATAGAACCTGCTTGAGCACCATGAATGTGCGGATCTGCCGCACTCCCGGCAGGTACAGCAGCTGTTCCGCATGAAGCCGGTTATAACTATCGTTGTCCTTGGTCCGCAACAGCATGAAGTAGTCGAACTCCCCCGTGACTACATGGCATTCAAGGCAACCCGAAACCTTCTGCGCCGCCCGCTCGAAATCGGCAAACGATTCCGGCGTTGAGCGATCCAGCACCACCCCGATCATCACCAGCGTCCCGGCATCCAGCGCGCGCGGATTGAGCAAGGCCACGATGCCGCTGATCAGCCCCAGTTCCTTGAGCCGTTCGACGCGCCGCAGGCAAGCCGGCGCGCTCAGGTTCACCTTGGCCGCCAACGCCACATTCGATACCGACGCATCGCGCTGCAGCAACTTGAGGATGGCGCGGTCGGTGCGATCCATGGCGACGGCAGGAACATCGGCAGGTGCCGCCTTCTGGCGCAATTTTGTTGCTTTCATATCCTTCTTTCCAGAATAAAAAACATTCAATCAACACAAATTCGTTTTTTAGATCTGAATTTCCGTCAAAACTTGCAACCCTGATTCCAGCGATTGATTTTAATATGGATTTCGTCCCGGCGGCGCCGCTGCGCCGCGCGGATTCCCTTCAATCCCAGGAGCGACTTCCATGAACCTGCAGAAATTTCCCCGCTATCCGCTCACCTTCGGGCCAACGCCGATCCAGCCGCTGCCGCGCCTCAGCGCCCATCTCGGCGGCAAGGTCGAGCTCTACGCAAAACGCGAAGACTGCAACAGCGGCCTGGCGTTCGGCGGCAACAAGACCCGCAAGCTTGAGTACCTGATCCCGGAAGCGCTGGAGGGCGGCTACGACACGCTGGTGTCGATCGGCGGCATCCAGTCGAACCAGACGCGCCAAGTCGCCGCGGTAGCTGCGCACCTGGGCCTGAAGTGCCTGCTGGTGCAGGAAAACTGGGTGAACTATTCGGATGCGGTATACGACCGGGTCGGCAACATCGAGATGTCGCGCATCCTCGGCGCCGAGGTGCGGCTCGACAGCGCCGGTTTCGACATCGGCATCCGCCAGAGCTGGGAGCAAGCCATGGACGATGTGCGCAAGGCCGGCGGCAAGCCGTTCCCGATTCCGGCCGGCTGCTCGGAGCATCCGCGCGGCGGCCTCGGCTTCGTCGGTTTTGCGGAAGAAGTACGGCAGCAGGAAGCCGAGCTGGGCTTCAAGTTCGACTACATCGTCACCTGCTCGGTAACCGGCAGCACCCAGGCCGGCATGCTGGTCGGCTTTGCAGCCGACGGCCGGGCCGAGCGCGTGATCGGCATCGACGCTTCGGCCAAGCCGCAGCAAACCTTCGAGCAGATCCTGCGCATCGCAAAGAATACCGCCGGGCTGGTCGAACTGGGGCGCGACATCACGGCCCGCGATGTGGTGCTGGACACGCGTTTCGGCGGCCCCGAATACGGCTTGCCGAACGACGGCACGCTGGAAGCGATCCGCCTGTGCGCGCGCATGGAGGGCATGCTGACCGACCCGGTGTACGAAGGCAAATCCATGCACGGCATGATAGAGAAAGTGCGGCTGGGCGAATTCCCGGCCGGCTCCCGGGTGCTGTACGCCCACCTGGGCGGCGTGCCGGCGCTGAACGCTTACAGCTTCCTGTTCCGCAACGGCTGACAGCAGCGGCACGGCCGCTTGGCGGTTGAGCGGCGTTATCCTGCATGCTTTATCCTTGTCGGTATCGAAACAGGAAAAGAGAAGCATGCCTCAACCACACAATCCCGGCCGGCTGCGCGACTTTGTCACCGCATTTGCCGCCCTGCTCGACAACCGGCCGCCGGAAGCGCAGATCCTGCGCGACGGCGGCGCCCTGCTGCATGCACTGATCGCGGTCGACGACTGGCTGCCGGACGCCTACGCCCAGCCGCAGCCGGAGCGCTACCAGCAATACCTGCTGCATGCCGATTCGGCCGAGCGGTTTTCGATAGTCAGTTTTGTCTGGGGGCCGGGGCAGACAACGCCGATCCACGACCATACGGTATGGGGCTTGATCGGCATGCTGCGCGGCGCCGAGTACGCGCAAGCCTACAAGCGCAACGCCGGCGGCGGCCTGCAGGCAGACGGCGCGGCGCTCAAGCTGACGCCGGGCACGGTCGAAACGCTGTCGCCGAGCGCCGGCGATATCCACCAGGTGCGCAATGCCTATGCCGACAGCGTCTCGATCAGCATCCATGTCTACGGCGCCAACATCGGCGCGGTACAGCGTTCCGTATATGCCGAAGACGGCAGCAGCAAAACCTTCATCTCGGGCTATTCCAACACCCATTTGCCGAATATCTGGGACCGTTCCAGCGAATTGAAAAAAACATGACCCATCTCCGCCAAGCCACTTTTGCCACGCTTTCGTTCCAGCAAGTCCATGCCGCACTGCTGGCGCGCCAGGAAATCGCGCTGCTCGACGTACGCGAAGAAGCGCCGTTCGCTGAAGCGCACCCGCTGTTCGCCGCCAACCTGCCGCTGGGACGTATCGAACTGGAAGCCTATGCGCGCATACCGCGCCGCGACACTGTCATCGTGGTCTACGACGACGGCGAAGGGCTGGCCGGACCAGCCGCGCAACGCCTGCTGCAGCTCGGCTACAGCGCCGTGCATCAGCTGGACGGCGGCTTGCAGGGCTGGCGCGACGCCGGCGGCGAAATCTTCCGCGACGTCAATGCGCCCAGCAAGGCGTTTGGCGAACTGGTGGAATCGCAACGCCACACGCCATCGCTGTCGGCGCCCGAAGTCAAGGCCCTGCTGGATGCCGATGCCGACGTGGTGCTGCTCGATGCGCGCCGTTTCGACGAATACAACACCATGAGCATCCCCGGCAGCGTCAGCGTGCCCGGCGCCGAACTGGTGCTGCGCGTGCGCGCGCTGGCGCCGCGTCCGGAAACCCGGGTCATCGTCAATTGCGCCGGACGCACGCGCAGCATCATCGGCAGCCAGTCGCTGATCAACGCCGGCATCCCGAATCCGGTCAGCGCCTTGCGTAACGGCACCATCGGCTGGACCCTGGCCGGGCAGCAGCTGGAACACGGCAAGACGCAGCGTTTTGCCGAACGTCCCACGGATCCCGCCGGCAGCAGCCACCACCTGCAGGCAGCCAGGTCGAGCCGGCAAGTGGCGGACCAGGCCCGGGTCGGCCGCGCCGGGCTGGCGGCGCTGGCGCAATGGAACAATGAAACCGGCCGCACTACCTACCGCTTCGACGTCCGTACGCCGGAAGAATATGCCGCCGGCCACCTGCCCGGCTTCAGTTCCGCTCCGGGCGGCCAGCTGGTGCAGGAAACCGACCACGCAGCGCCGGTGCGCGGCGCCCGTATCGTGCTGGCGGACGACGATGGCGTGCGCGCTAACATGACCGCCTCCTGGCTGGCGCAGATGGGGTGGGAAGTCCACGTGCTGGACGGTTTGCAGCCGGCGCATTTCAGCGAAAGCGGCCAGCCGGCGCAGGTCTTGCCGCCGGCGCCGCCGCACGAGCCGGTCACCCCGCAGCAGCTGGCGCAATGGCTGCAAGACGGGCCGGGCACCGTGCTGCTCGATTTCACCGGCAGCGCCAACTACGTCAAGCAGCACATCCCCGGCGCGCGCTTCGCGCTGCGCTCGCAATTGGCGCAGGTATTGCGGCAGACACCAGGCGCCGAGCGTTACGTGCTGACCTGCGGCAGCAGCCTGCTGGCAGGCTACGCGGCCGGCGACGTGCAACAGCTGAGCAGCAAGCCGGTGTTTGTGCTGAAAGGCGGCACTGCTGCCTGGATCGCCGCCGGCTTGCCGCTGGAGTCAGGGGAGACCGCGCTGGCATCCCCTCGCATCGACCGCTACCGGCGACCGTATGAAGGCACCGACAACCCGGTTGCGGCAATGCAGGCATACCTGGATTGGGAATACGGCCTGGTGGCGCAGCTGGCGGCCGACGGCAGCCACGGATTTTTTGTCATCTGATGATCTGAAACTGCGGCAAGAACTCATGTTTTACGGAAGCTGGCGCGGTATTCATTGGGCGACACGCCCAGCCGCCGGTTGAACACGATGCGCATGCGGTCGGCGTTGCCGAAGCCGCAGTCGTAGGCAACCGCCTTCAGCGCTGCATCGCTGCTCTCCAGCAGGCTGCGGGCCGCGTCAACCCGCGCGCGCTCGACAAATTCATGCGGGGTAAGCTGGCTCACCTCGACAAACACGCGAGCGAAATTGCGCGCGCTCATGCCAGCCACGGCGGCAAGTTTCGCCACCGTGAAATTCTCGCCGATGTGTTCCATGACATAAGCCTGGACTTTGGCTACCGGCGAATTTTCATCCGCCGGCGCGCTGAGGAAAGGGCTGAACTGCGACTGGCCGCCGCGCCGCTGCGCCACCACCACCAGCCGTTTGGCAACCGCAAGCGCCAGGCGCGGCCCGTGGTCTTCCGCCACCAGCGCTAAAGAAACGTCGATGCCGGCAGTCACCCCTGCCGACGTCACCAGGTTGCCGTCGCGGATGTAGATGCGATCGAGTTCGACCCGGGCGCGCGGAAAACGCTGCGCCAGGTGCGAGGCATTCTGCCAATGGGTGGTGACGTGGCGCTCGTCCAGCAATCCGGCATGGCCCAGCGCAAAAGCGCCGGTGCATATCGCGCCGTAGCGTTGGCTGTACATGGCCGCCTTCAGCAGCCACGCGGTCATGCCTTGGTCCGGTGCGTCGTCCGGCAAGGACGGGCCGCCGGCGACCAGGGCGATATCGTAGCCGCCGCTCGATTCCGCGAATGTGCGGTCCGGCAGCAAGCGCATGCCGTTCGAAGCCCGCACGGGTTCGTGGCTGGCGCCCACCAGGGTCAGCGCATAAGCCTCGCCGGCGGCAAGAAAGCCGTTGGCTTCTGCAAACACGTCCAGCGGCCCTGCCACATCGAGCGCCTGGACACCCGGGAAAATCGCAATCGCAACAGTACGCATTCAAAACGCCTTTGACCGCCTCTGAAAAATCGTGCCCACCTTGAACGGCGCTGGCAGGAAAAACCGTACGCTTGGCCGCGTTCAGCGCATGCCTGGCATTGTAGCGGAGCCGGCCTGGATTTACAGTGGACTGCATCGTCCCGTGACGGCCAACCCTCTACCAGGAGCATATAATGAGCAACACTATCGCCGGCATCACCATCCCCGACAGCGCCATGGCGCGCGCCGCCACCCAGCTGGTGCGCGACACCGAATCAGACCTGCTGTTCCACCATTCCACCCGCGTGTTCCTGTTCGGCGCGCTGGCCGGCGCCCGCAAAGGGCTGCACTACAATCCCGAACTGCTGTACATCGGCGCCATGTTCCATGACATGGGGCTGGTCGACAGCTACAGCAGCAAGCACGACCGTTTCGAAGTGGACGGCGCAAACGCCGCGCGCGATTTCCTGCGCGGCTATGGCATCGCCGAATACGATATCGAACAGGTATGGGACGCCATCGCGCTGCACACCACGCCCGGCATCCCGCAATACAAAAAGCCGGTGGTGGCGCTGGTGACGGCCGGCGTCGAAATGGATGTCCTGGGCATGGCTTACGACGAATTCAGCGAGGAACAGCGCAACCAGGTAGTACAAGCGCATCCGCGCGGCCCCGGTTTCAAGCAAGGCATCATCGACGCCTTCGCCCAGGGAACCATGCACAAGCCGCAAACCACCTTCGGCAACGTCAAGGCCGACGTGCTGGCGCTGAAAGATCCCCGCTACAAGCGGATCGATTTTTGCAGCCTGATCCTGGGCTCTTCCTGGAGCGACGGCAAGCAGCATGCCGCCCACTGCCGGAACCCGGAACACCGGCACGGATAAGCGCTGCTCAAGCGTCGTTAACCAGGCCGGCGGCAAGCGCCCGCTCCTGGTCCTTGAAAATCGCCATGGCCGTGCTCATGCGCTTGAAGCCCAGCTTCTTGTAAAAACCTTCCTTGCCCGGGACTGCATAGAGGATGATTTTCTTGTGGCCGGCGGACAGGTCCCTCAATTTGCCGATGATGGCCTTGCCCAGGCCCTGTCCTTGGAAATCCGGGTGTATCGCGACGTCGCAGATATAGGAACAATCGATGCCGTCCGCCAGCGCCCGGCCGGCGCCGGCCAGGATGCCGCCATCGAATACGAAGCACGTGAACATGCTGTTGGTAAACGCCGTTTTCAGGTCGTCCGGATGCTTGTCGCCCAGCGGCGCTATCTTGTAAAGATGGGAAAGCGCCGCCCAGTCCATGTTGTCCTGCTCGAAAACCCAGTCCATTGTTGCTCCTCCAGATCAGCCGGTTTGCCATTATGTGAGGAAAATTGGCAGCAGCACGGAAAATTACTGGTTTTGCCTTTGCCATGTGGGCCCGGCGACATGCTCCACGAACTGCCTGGCTGGCGTGACAAAATTGTCATTCTTGTGTCATGAGATCGTCTACTGCGCAAGCCTACACTGCTTGTCAGCGATGGCGAACATCTGCTCCGCACCAAGCGCTCAGCGCCAGGTTGCGGGAACAGCCGACGTTATCGCCCACCTTCATTCTTTAGGAAAACGACCATGCGCACCATACAAACGATAGTGACAATCCTCGCCCTCACCGCAACGGCTTCGGTTTTTGCCGAAGCCCCTTATCCTGCCGAACAGCCCTTTGTCTCCACTCAGACCAGGGCGCAGGTTGAGCACGAAGTAACCGTTGCCGCAGCCCAGGGCATGCTGCTGGAAAGTGACAGCAGCTATCCAGCCACCAGCGTTCCGGCCCTGCCTGAGCACAAGCGGGTAACCGCGCAATTGCGGGACAGCGCGACACACGGCGCCGGCGATTCGATTTACGCAGGCGCATGATTGCTGCCAGACTGGCAATTCAGTAAGCAGCCAGCAGCCCTGGCCGCCGGCTTCCTCCAGATGCCGGCGGTTTGAGGAATTCTGTGCTGCCATAGAAAATAATATAGACATTTCGCACGACAGTGCTAAACTGCAGCGCATGGATACCCATACCGAAAAAAGCGAGTTCACCCTGGCAGCCATTGTCAATACGGCACTGGACATGGTCGCCACCAAGGGCTTGGAGAGCCTGTCCCTGGGCGAGGTAGCGAAACGGCTTGGCATCAGCAAGAGCGGCGTGTTTTCCCGGGTCGGTTCGCGCGAAGCGCTGCATGAAGCGGTGCTGGACGAATTCGACCGCCGTTTTTCGGCCGACGTGTTCGAGCCGGCGATGGCGCAGGCGCGCGGCCTGCCGCGCCTCAATGCGCTGGTGATGAACTGGATCACGCGCACCTGCAACGTTACCGGCTGCATCTATGTCGCCGGCGCCTTCGAGTACGACGATGTCGACACGCCCATGCGCGAACGGCTGCAGCGCAACGTGCTGCGCTGGCGCGGTGTCTTGCGGCGCGCCATCATCCAGGCGCTGGACGCCGGCCACCTGCGGCCTGACACCGATCCCGAGCAACTGGCGTTCGAGATCTACAGCCTGATGGTCGGCCTGATGCACGACGCGCGTTTTCTGCGCGATCCGAAGGCGCCCGACCGGGTGCGCAACGCCTACGAACGCCTGACCTCGACCTACCGCAGCTTCAACTACCACGGATGACGCCTTCGGCAGCATGGTTCATCGATTTTTAACACGCAATTTTCGCACGAGTGTGCGATAAAGGAAAAATTATGCTGGTTATCGCCGGATTCGTCCTTCTCGCAGCCGCCTTGGCTCTATGGCGCCTGGTTTGGCTGACAGCACAAGCCCTGCCCGCCTGCAACGACGACTTCATCTTCTATTGACCTGGAAAAATCACGGCAGTTTGCGCCAGACGCTGGCCAGCCATGGCTGCTGGTCGCGCGGCAACCCTTCGGGGCGATAGTAATGCTCGAGTTCGGCAAAACCGGCGTCCGCCATGAAACTGCGCCACGCAGCGAGGTCGTGATAGGCGCCGTAGCGTCCGCGGTTCCAGCCCTCTTCGTTGCCGCCGCGAGGATTGGAACTGAACAGCACGCCGCCGGGTTTCAGCGTGGCATGGAACTGGCGCAGCACGCGCGGCAGTTCCTGGCTGGGGATATGGAACAATGCGGCGTTGGCGAAGATGCCGTCGAAACGGCTGTCGGGAAAATCGAGCTTGAGGAAATCCTGGTGCCAGACTTCGCAGCCGCTGTCGGCGCGCGCCATCTCGACGAAGCGCGCCGCGCCTTCGACGCCGATGGCGACATGGCCGAGCTTGCTGAATGTGCGCAGGTCGCGCCCAGGACCGCAGCCGACGTCCAGGATGGTGAACGGCGGCTCACCCTGGATATGGCGCAGCAGCGCCGCGATATTCTGGCTGACGTCGTGGTCGCGGGTGCCGTCGCGGAAATCGTCGGCGTGCTGGTTGTAATGCTCCAGGGTAAGAGCGGCAATTTTTTCGAGATCGGAAGGCGGTAGTATCATGCAGCTACTGTAGCGCACCGGGGAAGAATATCCAATACGCTTCGCCTGCGTTGCCGAAACCTCAAGCCTTCCTCTCCCCGGGTATCCGGCGGATAATGGCTTTCCAAGCGCCGCCCGCCACAGCCGCGGCCTTCCCAAAATCAAGCAAAGGAGTCACGCCAAATGTCTACCGAACAAGCGAAATTCGTGTGGTACGACCTGATGACCAGCGACGCCAAGGCCGCCGAGTCTTTCTATCAAAGCGTAGTCGGCTGGAACATGCAGGATGCCGGCATGGGCGACCGTTCCTACATCATATTGTCAGCCGGGCCGACCATGGTCGGCGGCCTGATGCCGATCCCGGAAGATGCGCGCGCCATGGGCGTGAAACCTGGCTGGAACGGCTACATCGGTGTCAGCGACGTCGATGCCTATGCAGCCCGGGTCGCGGCGGCCGGCGGCGCGATCCGGCGGCCGCCCGACGACATCCCCGGCATCGGCCGCTTTGCCGTGGCGACCGATCCGTACGGCGCGGCGTTCATCCTGTTCAAAGGCAACAGCGACGAACAGCCGGCGCCGGTAGCGGCCGGCACGCCGGGCCATGTCGGCTGGCATGAACTGCATGCCGGCGACGGCGAAAAAGCGTTTACCTTTTATGCCGACCTGTTCGGCTGGACCAAGGACGAAGCGCTCGACATGGGCCCGCTTGGCATCTACCAGACGTTCGCCACCGGCGGCGCGGCGATCGGCGGCATGATGACCAAGACCGAGGACATGCCGGCCACCTGCTGGCTGTATTACGTCAATGTCGAATCGGTCGACGCGGCCGTTGCCCGCATCGGCCACGGCGGCGGCAAGGTCCTCATGGGCCCGCACCAGGTCCCGGGCGGCAGCTGGATCGTGCAGGGCCTGGATCCGCAAGGCGCGATGTTCGCCCTGGTGTCGGCGCACCGCTGAGACCGCGGCGGCGATGCGCCGCAAACCGCATAAGGATATGACAAGCGATTATTTGCGGCGCCTGTGCTTAAGCGGGTGTAATGCTGTTTTCAGGATCGCCTTGCCTGCCGGATGATGCCGCGGCAAGCAAGGCTGTTCCGCTTTCCGAGCCTTATCATGACTATCGCCAGCACTTTGCCGCCATTCACCGCTACCGCCGCCCAGCTGTTTGAAATCCGTCCGATCGAGGGACCGCTGGGCGCGGAAATCACCGGCCTCGACCTGCAGCTGCCGGTATCCGACCAGGACCTGGCCCGCATCCGCGCGGCGCTGGTCAAGCATGGCTTGCTGGTGTTCCGCGAGCAGCGCATCACGCCGCAGCAGCACGTGGCGTTCAGCCGCCGCTTCGGCCCGCTGCAAGTCCACGTGCTGAACCGCTTCCACCTGCAGGGCTACCCGGAAATCCTGATCGTCTCCAACGTGGTCCAGGACGGCCAGCCGATCGGCCTGGTGGACGCCGGCGCCGACTGGCATTCCGACCTGTCCTACATGCCCAAGCCGAGCCTGGGCTCGCTGCTGCATGCGCAGGAACTGCCGGCGGAACAAGGCGACACCTCCTTCGCCAACATGTTCCTGGCCTACGAAACCTTGCCGGACGACGTCAAGCGCACGCTGGAAGGACGGCGCGCCGTACATTCTTATGTGTACCGCTACCGGCGCTTGCAGAAACTGTCTCCCTGGCGCGCCGACCTGACCCAAAAGCAGATCGACGAAGTGCCAGAAGTGGAACATCCGGTGATCCGCGTGCATCCCGAAAGCGGCCGCAAGGCGCTGTTCGTCAGCGAAGGATTCACCTCGCACATCGTCGGCCTGTCCAAGGACGAGAGCGACGCCCTGCTGCGCTACCTGCATGAGCACGCCATACGTGCCGAAAACATCTACCGCCACCAATGGCGCGCGCACGACATGGTGTTCTGGGACAACCGCAGCACCGTGCACTATGCACCGATCACGCCGCAGCATCTGCGCCGCACGCTGTACCGCACTACGGTCGAAGGCGACGTGCCGGCCTGAACCTTTCGCCGCTGCTTATACTCCCCATTTCTCCCGGGCATGCGACAGCCATTGCATCAGGTCTTCCTGGATGGCGCCGATCGGCATGTCTTCGGGCGCCAGCGGAATCGACTGTATCGCGGCGCGCCAGTCAAGGTAATTCGGCGGGCTGCCCAAGGCCGGCTGCGGTTGCCGGCTGCGCCACAGGTCGCGAAGACGATCCAGTTCGCGCAACCCTAACGCAACCAGTTCATGGCGTGCGGGTGGCTGCTTGCCTTTTGGCGCGCTTTGATCCTTTACCGGTTTGCTCGCCTTGAGCGGCTCGCTAGCGGTCAACGATGTTTTGGCATGCAGCCCCAAGACCGGTGGCTCCGGTTCAATCACCGATCTTGGCGGCAGGCCGGCGACGGTCTGCGCCAGGTCGTCCCATGTGGCTGCCGACTGCGCCCGGGGATCAATGCGCTGCTCCGTGATGGCGTCAGCTTGCTGCGTCAGCAGCGCCACCTGCTCGTCGCCGCCTGCGCGAAGGTAGGCGCGCCAGGCTATGGCATTGGAAAGATCGCTGCCCAAGCCGATCTGGATATGCTGCGACTGGAGCGAATCTCGCAGGATGCGGAAAATCTTCACCGTGGTGCCTTCCGGCAGGTTCGGCAACAGCTTGCGCACCAGTTGCAGCGTCAACGTCCCGCGGTTGGCTACGCATCCCTGCTTGTCCAGCAAACCGACTTCCTGCAACTGCTTCAGCAGCGCCTCCGCCTTTTGCTGTGGCGTATATGTCACCAACCGCGATAAATAGCCGCCAATGCCCTTGGCGACCGGAAACAGCGGCTGCAACCGCCAGGCGCCAACCGGCTTGGGCATCAGTTTATCGCGCTGTTCCGACCCGAAAACACCTGGCGCGGCGATGCCTTTCAGGTAATAGCGCAGTTTTGTGTACAGCGCAAAATAACGGTCTTCGTCCGACAGCAGCGGATCGCCGTCGCCGGCCAGCGCGCCGTACATGATGTACTGCCAGGTATCGTCGACATTTTTTGCCGCGTCGTCATCGATGCCGATGATGTTACGTTCCCTGTCGCTGGCCGCGAAGCCCTCTAGGGTGACCCAGTCGCCGCCTGATTGCAGGATCTTGGTGGCGTAATGGAAAGCACCGCCGGTACCTGCGACATAAGTCTTGAGCCGCTGCGCATTCTGCTCCGTGATCTTGTTGCCCAGCAAGGTGGAGGCAGTGACGTCGCAGGCGCGATACAGGAGCACGTTGTCCGGACCGTCGACGGCCTCGACCTGGCGGGCCTGGAAGCTGGCGTTGTGGAACGACATCAGGTCTACCGGCAGGTCCACCGGCAATGCGGCCGCCAGCGCCGCGACGCCCCCATGCAATTCAAGCAAGGTGGTGCGCAGGATCGGCGTGCGGGCGAAGCGCGCCGGATTTTCTTCTTCCCTGAAATAAGGAGCCAGTTGTTCCAGCCGTGCCGTGACGGCGCCCCTGGTGATGTCGGTGGAATACAGCACGCTCTCCAGCGTAGCGACGATGCGGCCGGCATCGTCTATCGCCCCGGTTTCATCGTCGCGGTAAGAAGCCTGTGACAGCTGGCTGAGGATGAGTTTCTTGAACAGCTCAAGCCTGCGCACCGAGAACGCCAGCGCAGGATTGATGAAAGCCGGATTGACCTGTCCTTCGGACGCCACCGCGGCGGCGTCTATCTCGGCGGTTTTTCCGGCGCGGCGTCCTTGGCGAAACGCGCGTATCTCGGGCAGCACCTGGTCCCGGTACAGCGCCTGCAGGTTGTCCTGGCGCGGCGCACGCCGATCGTCCGGCGCACCGCCGCGCACCCTGCCGGTGTCGAAACTCAGGCCGACCCGGTAATAGTCGCGCTCGAACAAACTGGCCTTGCCGGCGGAATAGAACTGCAGCGGCGAAGCGGAGATGGCATTGTTCATGGCGCCGATCTGAGGCGCTCTTTCCACATAGAATTCGTGGTTCGGCGTGGTCATGCCGGTCACCATCGAATTGTCGTTTGAGACGGAATAGACCTGCTGCGTGACGGGTTCGCGCTCTATCCGGTACAACTGGGTCACCGGCGTGGCGTCCGCAGCAGCCGCAGGCGCGGCATGCTGCTGCCGCTGCGCCGGCGCCGCCAAGCGCATGGCCCGTGCGCCCATGACATCGGCTTCCCGTTCCAGCCGGCAGTCGTCGTTGAGCGCGACTCCCTTGTCCTGCATGCTGGCCGCCACCCGGCCCTG
This sequence comes from Collimonas sp. OK412, assembly GCF_900112135.1. Lineage (GTDB taxonomy): Bacteria > Pseudomonadota > Gammaproteobacteria > Burkholderiales > Burkholderiaceae_D > Collimonas > Collimonas rhizosphaerae. The sequence goes on along the minus strand of NZ_FOLC01000001.1, from coordinate 532,043 downwards.
CGCCTGCTGTACGAGATGCCAGGCCTCGTGCGGCAGTCGCCTCTCCTGTCCCGGCGCCAGGTGGATGTCGCTGCCTTGCGCATAGGCATGCGCCTGCAGCTGCGCCGGCCTGGCCGAGTTGTAGTGCACCTTGACCTGATCAAGGGCTAACCCCGACAAACCTTCGATTCCTGCCTTCAAATCATCCGGTAAGCCGCTTCGGCTGACAGCGGCGGCTTCGCCCCGCTGCAACGGGTTGCCGGCGTAATGGTATGCACCCATCGGGAGGAGATGGTTGACGCCATATGCCATGCGGCCGGTTCGCTCCGGCAAGCCCTCGCGAACATTGGCCGGCGCTGGTTGCGGCGACGATTGCGGCATCATTTTTTGCACGTTCGCCTATCCTTTAGCCTGGTCCGTCCAGCCGAATGTTCCGGCCGACGCCGGGAAGTCATGGATTAAAAAACGGAAAGAATTCGCCATCCCGTCAGAATCCGTCATGGTCCGCCATGATTATCGGGGATTCATCATCAAGCTGTTGCTGGACATTATCTGCGGGCTGCTGCTCCTGCATAGGTTCCGAAGGCTCGAACTGATGATCGGCTGGGTCGTCCAGCTCGGCGAATTTCGGTTTCTTTTGCGCCTGTTCCGACGGCTGCCCGCTGCTCGTAGCTTGCGATGCATCCGACGGCTGCCGAGGCTTGTCCAAAGCCATCTCAAACGAACGCTTCCTGCCAAGCTGCGGGGCATCGGGCTGGTCTAGCTGAGCTCCCTCGTCGAGACCGCCAGAACCATCTAAATCGTCTAAATCATGGAAATTATCCATGCCGGCCGGCAGCCCGCCCTGTTGTTGCTGCTCCGGCAATTCCTCTGTCTTGGCGTAGGTATAGATATATCCGAAGTTTTTTCTTTCCTCAAACTTAGGATCCGCAGATACCCGGCTGTCGTTGCGATATTGCCAGCCTTGCTCGTCGTGTAATGTGCTGGTGGTGTAATGACCGCCGTCCGCATAATTTCCCTGATGGTATATGACGGCCTTCAGCCGATACTCGGCGCCGTTAAACGTGAAGCCGGTCGGCATGTCGATTGCTGTGCGGTCTTTCCTCACCTGTCCTTGCCGGAACTCCCAGCGGACCAGCTGGAACGAAATTGCGTTCGGTGTCTCCGGCCCCAGGAAGGTCTGGCTGATACCGGGTCCCCTGCGTACCTGGTGATCAAGCACCCCGGTCAATTGCTGGATATTTTCCATGGCAAGGTAATTGTTCAATAGCTGAATCAGGTTGGCGGCCTGCCCCAGCGGCAATTTGATCATCCAGTCGGAAGATGCTTTCGGCGCATAAGAACCGGCGGCGTCGACCTCCGAATATCCGCCTGGATCAATCTCACCGAATACAGGTGCATTTTCCAGGTTGATTCGTTTGTTAACAGTCTGTCCCAGCAGGTATCGCGGATCTTCTCCAATACCGAAATAGTCCAGCACGTATTCCATGACTTCCGCCGGATCGCGCTGCGCGTTGAGCGGGGTTTCCATCGCAAATGCATTGGGTCCTTCCAGCAGCCGCGCATGATCCAGTGCGCTCAGCAGCGCTGCGATTTCCACGTACTCCACCTTTTGCCCGTTCCGGATCTTGTTCAGGATGACCAGGATGTCCGCGCGCAGGCCGGCCTTCGGATCGTCCGGGCGCGGCTGGAACAATGCCGCCTGCGGCGTAAACGCCATCGTGTTCAACGCTGCCGCGAGGTAACAGGTATTGCCGACATTGACGATGCCGGTATCGCTGAGTTGCCCCAGCAAGAACGGGTTTTCCGTTACCACCTCTTCAGTTTCCGCGGCGCCTAGCTGCCACGCCAGCCGCCGTTGCAGATTGCGCTGATCGGCGGGCGGCAAGGCATTGAACGCCTTTTGCAAATCAAACTGGCTGTTGATGGTCGCTTTCAGTTCAGCCATGTATCGCTCGAATCCCTCATTCAACAGCACTTTCATGGCCATGTAGCGTTGCTGCACCTGGTCAGCTCCGTCACCTGAACCCTTGTCCATGGCGCGCCGCCACTTCTGACCCATGCCGATCAGGTCCATGAAATCGTCGTATTGCGCCGAGGTATCCAGAACCGAGGCCGCTAAAGTCGGCTGTGTTTGCGCAGCGTCGCCGTAAAACACCTTGTCCATCCGCAAACGATAGGCCGCAGGCAGGCGGTGATAGGCCGCGTTTTCTATCGGCTGCAGCAGCGTTTTCGCCAGCTGGACAAACTCCTCGCTGCCTATCGCGGTCAGGCGTCCCATGGTGAACTTGTCGGCGCCAAGCTGCTGATGCTTGGACAAGCTTTCGACCACGATGAAATGCTGGTAGCCGTGGCCCAGGTCCAGCTCGGCCGCCTTGTCCAGCGATGCGTTGGTGACGTCGACGATGGGAATGACGCTGGATTTTTCATCTCCGGTCTTTGCAAAATGCTCGAATACCGGTCCGTACGGAAGCTGGTCCGTTTTCGCCGCCAGGGTAGTCAGCACCGGATTCAGGTCCGCGGCGATGACAGCAGGCTCGCCATCCTTGAATATTTCGTCCAGCATTTTATCGAAGCTGCCTTTGTCCAGGTACCCTTGGCTTGAGCGATTGCGCGCCAGCAGAAGCAGGTTGACCTTGTCGATCATGCCGTATTCAAAATAGCTGTAAAGGTCGATGGTATCGAGTTCTCCCTGCACATCGGCGCCATGTTTCTTTGCGGCCCACTTACGCGCCAGAAGATGTGCGCTGGCAATTGCCTGCATGCCGCTGTCCAGGTAAAAAGTATGAGTGTCCCTGTATCCAGGGTCGTCCTTGTCGGACGACACAGCCAGTTTCTTGCGCAGGTACTCAGGATACGGGTCGTGTGCCGGCAGCGCATCGGCGCGCAAGGCTTCAAGCAGATAGCTGTACTCCATCAGGCTTTCAATCGTCGAGGACGATTTCAGGAAAGCGTTCTCCTGCTGTTGCGGCTTGCCATCCTTGCTGCCAGCCAACAACTCGAATGCTTTCGCCAGGTTCCGTTGCAGACGCACTTCGATCCAGTTGACCAGGGCTTCCGGACCCTTCACGCTGATCGTATCGCGCATGGCGTCTTGTGCATAACGTACGGCGGTCTTCAACGCTTCCACATGCAGAGCCACGCTATCGGCCGACGGCTGCGGCACAACTGACTGATCCGGTGTTTGAAACGCGCCCTTGGGAGACTCCAGCCGGTCCAGTGTAGAAAAAACCAGGTTCTTGAACACCTCGGGCGGGGTCAATCCGGGCCATATCCGCACCGGGCCGCCGACCGAAGACGCACTGGGATACAAAAACCCGAAACTGCCGCGATGGGTGACGCGCGTCTGCAGGCCGCTGCCGGCAGCAACCTGATTGAAGGTAGCGATGAACAGTTCGCGCCATTCCATCTCGGTCAGCTTGGCGGTTTCTTCGGTGCCGGGAGGATAAATCACTTCCAGAATCAGGCTGGCATGCTCCCCCGACTGTATCGGGACAACTCGCAAGCCGGTTTTTTTATCATCGTATTTCCTGCGGATCTCCGCCGCAACCTCGGCCACCAGCCGGCTGCGGTCGGCAAGCAGAAGATCGTGGTAATTCTGCTCGCCGTCGAGAGCCAGCATGTCTTCAGGAATCAGTGGCGTAAATCGTCCGGCGGCGAGCTGCCTGTCCCAATTTTCATCGCCGGCAACGCCGCTGAACCTGGTCCCGGTCTGCAAAGTCTTGTAGACGTTCTGGACCAGTCCAAGCGCCCCGGTATGGCTGCCGATGCTGCTGGAATATCTCGCATAGCTAAGGTCGCTGTCGGTCTCGTCGGCGATGAACTCCATGCCATCGATATTGGCATACATGCTGCCGAGTTCTTTAACCGCTGCATGCAGAGGCTGGTTGATGACCTGGAAAGTCTGCTGGTCCGGCAGCGTCTCGCCCCGTGCCTTGTAGCGTTCCTCGGCGTGCTCGCGCAGCAAGGCGGTATTTCCCTCTCGCACAGGATCCAGGCTGGAACGGTAGTAATCGCCGTGTTCGACTGAACGGAAATCTCGGCCCAGATTATCCTGCGGCACGAAATTGGCGGTGTGCCCGAAGAACAGCTTCAGAGCGACGATGACATCCTCGGGCAAAGCCGGCTCCGACAAGATCAGGGGAATCATCCTGGCCAGTTTGATATCCGGATTCATGCTTTTGTCTTTGCTTTTTTTCTTTAGCCAGTTTTTCAAATAGTCGAGAGTGGCCGCATCGCCGGCAAAAAAAGGTTTCGATTCTACCGGGACGTATTTTTTTCCAAAGACGCCGGTGGCGGCATAATATTCCAGGGCCAGCCTATTTCCCTGCCCCGCATTCCATCGTTTAATGAACTCGGCTCCCTGTCCACGGCCAAGGCTTATCGCCAAAGTCGCAATTTTTCGATAGAGCGCAGCTTTTATCGCCTTGAATGTTTCCGTGTTCTGCGTAATCAGCGGAAAAGTCCGGTTTATGTTGCGAGCGTTCGCCAGGGTCCGCTTCAGCACGGCAACATTTCTCGCGACCTCGCTTTCTTCCATCTCCTCCGCGGTCAATGCCTCGACATAGGTAAAGGCGTCTTCAGGCAAACGCTGCACCACCGCCGGCATATTCCAGTTGCCGCCGTGCTCGTGCGCGCCGCCAGCCAAGCTGTTTCCCCGGTATCGTACGGCCGCTTGCCCCATCAAGTCTGCCTCATGCTCCAGCCCGCCATCGTCATTGAGCGCAACTCCGCTTTTCAGCTGCAGGGTCGGACGCACTCTCCCGCTCGCTTGTTGCACCACGTGCCAGGCTTCGTGCGGCAGATGACGTTCCTGCCCGGGAGCGAGATGAATTTCGCTGCCCTGGGCATAGGCCAGCGCTTGCAATTGCGCCGGTCGCGGCGAGTTGTAATGTACTTTGACCCGGTCCAGGCTGATGCCAGACAAGGCTTCGATGCCGTTCTTCAGTTTATCCGGCAAGCCGGTCTTGTTGGGTGGGGTGAGCGGCGCAGGCGGAAGCCGCGCCATGCTTCTGTCGCGGCGCCGGAATGGACTGCCGGCGTAGTGAAAATCTCCCATTTCACTCAGTTCTCCGCCCTCCGTTGGCGGCTCATAGTGCGGCTGCAAGTTTTCTTGCGTATCCGCTTGCGGCGCTTGCGGGGCCGTTTGCGCGCTCAGTTTCTGCATGGTTCCCGTCCAACGGCGGCGCTGCGGCGATGGCTAGTCATCGTCGTTCCAGCTGAAATCGGCAGCGCTGAACACCTTGCCCAGCTTGTGGTATTCCCGCTCGGTGGCTTGCAGGATATGCTGCTGCGTCACTGCCTGCTGCTGCGCCGCGGCCAGGAAGGCGGCGCTGAGCGCGATATTGTTGATGTTGCCGCCGCTGAGCGGCGCTTTCTCCGCCAGCAGCGGCAGGTCCAGGTCGGCGGCCAGCGGCGTTGCCGCCGGAAACGCATTGCGCCACAGCTGCAGGCGCTGCTCCCGGCCCGGGAACGGGTACTCGATCATGAACTTGAAGCGGCGGGTAAACGCCTTGTCCATGTTCTTCAGCAGATTGGTCGACAGGATGACGATGCCGGGATAACTTTCTATGCGCTGCAGCAGATAGCCGGTCTGCAGGTTGGCGTAGCGGTCGTGCGCATCCTTGGTTTCGGTGCGCTTGGAAAACAGGCTTTCGGCTTCGTCGAAAAACAGGACGATATTCATCGCTTCGGCCTGGTCGAACAGCTGTGCCAGGTGTTTTTCGGTTTCACCTATGTATTTGCTGACGATGCTGGCGAGGTCGATCTTGTACAGGCCCAGGTTGAGCTCATTGGCGATGATCGAAGCTGCCATGGTCTTGCCGGTGCCCGATGGCCCGTAAAACAGCACGCACAGGTTCCTGCTGTTCTGGTTCTTGCTGTCGAATCCCCAGCTTTCTATTACCTGGTGGCGGTTTTGCGCATACTGCAGCACCTCTTGCAACCAGCGCCTGGTGTCGGCCGGCAACACGATGTCGCTGAAACGGTAAGCAGTCTTGACTTCCTGCGCCACGCTCAGCTGCTCGCGGTTGCTTTGCTCGCGGCAGGCGTCGAGCAGCAGTTCGGTCATGCTTTCGGCATCGGGATTGAGCACGCTGCGGCTGGCGGCGTCCTTGATCGCCAGCAGGATCTGCTGTTCTGTAAACAGGTAGTTGTTGACCAGCTGCGTCAGCGCCGCCTGGTCCGGGGCGAAGCCGGAGGCCGGCAGGTGGCGCAGCCAGACTTGCCGCCGCAGCTGCGTATCCGGCGCCGTGCTCTTGATCAGGATCGGCAGCGCCTGGTGGGCGCTGTATTGGTGGGCAATATCGCTCAGGCGCCGCGCTGGGCCGTTCAGCACCGCCAGGTAGCGCTGGCTGTCGAGCAGCGTGCCGCAGATATCTTCCAGCAGGTCGTCGGCGCTGTCCTGGCTGCAGATCCATTGGCAATGGAGCAGCACCAGCACCCGGTTGCACAGCAAGGCGTCGCGGCACAGCAGGCGCAGGCGCGCCAGCAGCGCGGCGCGGTTCTTCCGTTCGCTCAGGTAGGTTTGCCAGACTGCCTTGCCGTCGAGCAGGACGCAATGCATGCCGATTTTCCCGAAGGTGGCGGCGCACAGGCTCTGCTGCAACGGCAGGTCAGGTCCTTGCAGGTGCAGCAGGTAACTGGACAGGTGCGTGTCTTCCCTGCTCGCATGGTCTATGAAATGCGACAGCTGCTGCTTCACCTTTTCATCGACCAGGTGATCATCCAGTTCCAGCCGGCTGCCGATTTCCACCAGGGGCTGCTCCAGCCGCAGCTGCGGCGCGGCGCGCGCCAGCAGATAAGAGACGATGGCAGGATTGAGGCGATAGCCGCCGCTCATGGCGCCGAGGCGGCTGCCGGCCGCCAGCTCGACCAGGTCCCAGTGGCGCAAGGCGGCGTCGCTCATCAGGCACTTCTGCATGTCGATGCGGTCGGCCAGGCTGCCGCCGAGCATCGTGGCGGCGCTGTCCAGGGAGGTAAAACCGTCGCCGGCGTCGCTCGCGTCCGCATCGCCGAACGCTTGCAGGATGCTGCAATAACGCTGGTCCAGCTCGCCCAGGAAAGCGCACAGCAGCAACTCCTGGTCGCGCCGGCCGAGCTGGAACAACAGCGCCAGGTGCACCCAGGGCAGGAATACCTGGGCCTGGACGCTGGCGGCGCTGCGTTGCGCCAGCCGTTCCCACTGCCGCTGCAGGCTGGCGCCGAGCTGGGCCAGCTGTTGCTGCAATTGCAGCGAAGGCAGCTGGCGGCGGCTGGCCTGGCGGTATAAGGCGGCGATCCTGTCGTCCGTCTCTGCCGGATTCGCGGCCGGAATCTCGGCCAGCTGGCGCAGCAGCAGGCCGCGCTCTATCATGCCGTCGCCCAGCTGCCTCAGCGCCTGCAGCAAATCCTGGTTATCGCCATAGGCGCTGCTGTCAATGCTGCTCATCGGCGTCCAGGCCTTGCAACGGCTTGTCAAAATCGAGCAGCAGCACCAGGCGCTCGGCGTCGCCGCGGTTCCAGGCCTGGTGTTCCACGGTATCGTCGAACACCAGGCACTGGCCGGGAATCCAGCGCCGCACCTGCCGGCCGACGCGGATGCCGCAATCGCCGCTGGCGCGCAGCGCAAGGTGCAGGCGCAGCACCTGGTCGCTGTAGCCGACGTGCGGCCGGATCTCGGCGCCGGGCGCCAGCCGTGAAAAACCCGCCGCCGACAGGCCCGGCACCAGTTGCAGCAGGCCGGCAGTGTGCGGGCAAAAGATGCAGTTTTCCAGCAGCGGCTGCTGTCCCACGTAGAGCCCGTACACATCCCAGCCGTGGCTGTAGAGGTTCCGTTCCGGCCAGGCATCGAATTCCTGCCCGGGCAAAGCCAGGCATTCGGCCAGGATCGCTTCCCAGTGCCGGGTCAGCATCCGGGCAAAGGAAAATTGGCTTGGGGCGAAAAACATGGCATGGTTCCTTTCGTTGGCAGGCGTTACCAGAACAGGCGCCACTGGCCGTCGAGCCAGGCGCCGTGGCCTTGCAGCGTGATGCGGTATTGCCCGTCCTGCACCGGCAGGCCGCGCGCCTGGTGATAGTAGTCGCCGGAATGCACGAACAGGCCGCCGGCCTGGTAAACGACCAGGCGGCTGGCGCAGCGTTGCAGCAACTGCATCTGTTCCTGGCCGCCCAGGTCGCCGATATCGGCCAAGCGCAGCGGCCATATCTTCATGCCAGCCCCCTCTTGCGGCAGAGACAGCGCCAGGGTAAACGACAAGGTGGGCAGCGGCGCGCCGGCCACCGCGGCAGGCAGCCCGAGCGCCAGGTGCGCCGTATCGGTATGGATCGGATTGCCGGGAAAGCCATGGCCGTCGCGGCGCTGGAACCATGCGCCATGCAGGACATCGTGCTGGTCGCCGGCGGCGAAATCGGCATGGCCGCCGAAAATATGGAAACCGGGCAGCGCCGCCTCAGGCAGGAATCCGACCGGCTGCCCTAGCCGTTCCTGCAGGCTGGCCAGCAAGGTAGCATAGACTTCGCTGAAATTTTCGCGCAGGAACGGATTGTATTGCTGCGCCAGCCGCAGGTACGGCTTGGCCGGATTGCCGGTGATGTCATAGTAGTTGGTCGCGCCCAATGTATAGAACGGCAGGTGCGGATGGCGCGGCAGCCAGAAAGCATCAAGGTCTAGCAGGCGCTGGACGATGTCGGCGGCTGCGGCCTGACTGAACAGCTGCAGCTGGAATTCGGGATGGATGGTCGGGGTCGGCATGCGTTTACCAGTACAACAGAATTTGCTGTCCGAGCTGTACGCCATGGCCTTGCAGCGTGATGCGTTCAAGATCGCCGTCGCACCTGAGCACGGCCTGGTGCGTCGCCAGGCCGCTGTGCACCACCAGCTGCCCGCTGCGGTAAGGATGGAAATCCGGTTCGGCAGCCGCGGCGCCGTCGCGCCAGAGATTCAATCCGCTGCGCTCAGGCGTGCTGAGCGGCAAGGTGAAGCTGAACATGTCGTCGTCGCCGAGCGCATGTCCCGGAAACACATCCCGGTACTGCAGGTCGCGGTGTACGCTGGCGACCGGCAGGCTGAAGGCCGGATGCGGCAGGTAAATATGGAAACCGGGCCATGCCGCAGCTTCTGTCATGCCGGCCGGCGCGCCGAAGTGATCGCCCAGCAGCGTCGCCAGCGATTGCAGCAGCGGGCTGAAATGGCTTTCCAGCATGCGGTTGTTGCGGCTGCGCAGCGCCAGGTCATGATAGACGTTGCCCGCGCCGCAATCCAGGTATGCCGCCAGGCCCAGCGTAAAGAACGGCGCCGCGGCATGCCGCGGGCGCCAATGGCGCCGCAGCAGCAGCGTGCGCAGCACCCAGTCCTCGCATTCGGCTTCATCCAGCAAGTCGAAGGTAACCAGCTGGGCGTTGCCGGCGGCCGCTAGCATGGCTTGTCCGCCGAAGCTGGCCAGCGGTGGTTCACAGGTCTCCGCGGTTGCCGTCGCCGACGATGCGCACCAGCGCCCGCGTCAGCAGCCGTCGCTCATTGTTGCTGAACTGTTTGTCCAGCACCTGCTGCATGTTGTCGAGGAACAGGCCGATGTTGCGGTTGATCAGCGACAGGTCGCGCCGGTTGGCGTCGTTGTCGTTGATCTGCACCAGCGCCCGCACGCCGGCTTCGATCAGGCCGTTTTGCTGGACGCTGAAGGTATGGCCGCTGAGTTTGCCGAAGCTGGCGATCAAATCTTGCAAGGCTTGCGGATCGACGGCGTTGTCCGTTTTCTGTCCCTGCGGCGCCGCCGAGCAGACGATCTTTTGCAAGCGTCCGAGGAACTGCTGGCGGTCCTGTTCGCTGCTGCCTTGGTTGACGCTGTCGCCGAGGATATGCGCCAGGTCAAGCACCCGGCCATCGATCGCCTGTTGCGCCGACAGCAGCATGCTGCCTTGCACCTTGCCCGATTGCAGTTCGTCGCGCAGCGTGTTCATGGCCTGTTTCATGATGCTGGCTTGCTGGCCGGCCGGCACTCCTGCATGTCCGTGCGTGCCATCCAGGTCGGGAATCCAGTAAAACTCGACTTGCGGCGCCTGGCCGATTTCTGTGTTCCAGGTCAGCCGCAGGCTCCAGGTCTCGCCTTTGCGCACCGGCATGGTAAACGAACCGGGCATGGGGATAAGGATCGTGTTCACGCCCTTTTTCCCGTTCTGCATGGTGTAGCTGTATGCCAGTCCGGTAGCGTAGACAAAGCTGGTGTTGCTGCCGCTGCTGTCGACGGTAAAGCCTTCCAGGGTGCCGAGGTAATTGGCGCTGAAGGTGGGCTGGCCGACTGTCGCCATGACAAAGCCGTCGCTGGTCGCGACCTGGGTAAAGCTGGTGCCGCCGTCAACCAGGTCGGACTGGTTATACGCGGTGCGGGTTCCGAAACTGCCGTTTGCAATGGTATTCATGATCATTCCTCATGGGTGAACATCGATAAGAATTGCGGTTGGTTGCGACTAAAAAAAATGGATTGCGGACGGCGGCCTCGTCCTAACTGCCATCGGCGTCTCCCGAACCGTCGCCGACCAGGCGCACCAGCGCCCGCGTCAGCAGCCGCTGCTCGTTGGCGCCGAACTGGAGCTGCAGCACCTGCTGCACGTTGTCGAGGAACAGGTTGATGTTGTTCTTGATCAGGTTCAGGTCGCGCCGGTTGGCCTGGTTGTCGTTGATCTGCACCAGCGCCCGCACGCCGGCGGCCAGCAAGCCGCGCTGCGCCGGGCTGAAGTCGTGGGCGGTGACCTTGCCGAAGGTATCGATCAGGTCCTCGAGGCTTTGCCCGAAGCCGGGCAAGGTCGACGCTTGCGCCGGCAATCCCGGGGCGCAGACGATCTTCTGCAGGTCGCGGATAAATTGTTCCCGGTCCGACGGATTGCTGCTCATGTGCGTCGCGTCGCCCAGAATCTGGGTGAGGTCCCCGACCCGGTTCTGGATGGCTTGCTGCGCGCTGGCTTGCATGCTGCTGCTGATGCGGCCCGCCGCCAGGTCGTCGCGCAGGCTTTGCAGGGTTGCCGCCATGCCGCCGCCCGGCAGCGCGGCGGCCGGCGCTGGCGCCATGGCATTCAGCGCGGCAGGCACCGGCCCCAGCGGTATCCAGTAGAATTCGACGTCAGGCGCCGGGCCGACCGTGGTGACCCAGGTCAGGGTGAGGGTCCAGGTCTCGCCTTTCTTGACCGGCAGGGTAAAAGAGCCAGGCACTGGAATCGAAATGGTTTGCGCGCTCTTTTTGCCATCCTGTACGGAATATTGGTAAGCCAGCGCGGTTGCATAGGCAAAGCTGGTCTGGTTGCCGTTGCCGTCGGTAGTGACGCCGGCCAGGCTGCCGCAATAATCAGCGTTCCAGGTCGGCTGGCCGACGACAGCCATGACGTAGCCGTCGGTGCTCGCCTTCTGCTGGAACGTGGTGCCGTTATTGGTCAGGTTTGACTGGTTGAAGGCCACCCGGTCGCCTATGATCTGTACGCTGCCGTCGGCGTTGACCTTGGTCCCGGCCGCCTGCAGCGCGGCTCCCGCCAAGCTGGCGCCCTGCACCTTCTGGTCGCTGACGATGTTGCCGCTGGCGTGGACGTTGCCTGTCGTTTCGAGCTGGTACGGCGCGCTGCTCGCGCCCACCGTGACATTGTCCCTGCTGACCGTCAGCAGCGACGAACCGCTTTCGCCCACATCCAGCAGCTTGTCGCTGGTGTCGTCGCCCTTCACCGTGATGCTTTTGCTGGCAGTCAGGGTCTCTACATGCAGGTCCTTGACATCCACGCTGCTGCCGCTGAAGTTGACGTCGCCCTTGACCTGCAAGGCGTACTTGTTCTGGATTTCTTCCGGCCGGTAATTGATCGCCACCGTGTTGGGCGTGGCGGCGATGTTGTTGGTAGCGACGATCATCGCCGGCGGAATTCCCGGGCCGCTGGACGGCAGCACGCCGTTGGCGTTATTGGCGGCGAAATAGCCCAGCAGCGAAGGCGTCACCACATAAGCCGACACCGCGGCCGGAAAGTTTCCTGTGAGCTTGCCCTTTCCGTCCGACAGGGTCAGCTTCAATTCAGTCTGGCTGATGACCGACTGCACGAACATGGTCTGCGGCAGCGCGATGGACGGCGGAATGATCAGGAGATCGCCGGCCTTGTATCCGCTGAAATCGGTTTTGTCGCCGGTCACCTGCACGCCCTTGGTAGTGATCGTGCCGACGCCGTCGGTGACCGGACCGCTGCCCGCCTGATATTTGTATGTCGAGCCGATGACGTCGATCGCAAACGGCGTCGCCAAGGTCAGCGCGGTCGCGCTGGCGACGGTAACCACGGCGCTGCTCTGGCTGATGCTGGTTTTTGGATCGAAACGGCCGATGATGATTTTGCCGCCGACGGCGGCGGTGCTCTTGAAACTGCTGCCCTTGCCGGTGATGATGCTGCCGTTGCTGCTGATCTGTCCTTGCCCGGGCTTCCTGTCGGCGCCAGGCGCCTGGTAGCTGTAGGCCCAATCCTGCACCGCAAGCGGCAGCTGTTCCTGCAGCCGCAGCTGGGTGTCGCTGAGGATTTCGGCGATGACGCCGGCCTGCTCGACCAGCATGCCGACGGTGATCGTGTCGCCGACCGTGACTTCATCCAGGAACGCGGTCTGGTAACCCTGCAAGACATTGTCGCTGATGGCGGTGACCTGCCCCTTGCCGATGAACGACTGGCCGCCGCCGACGCTGAGCGAAGCCAGCGGGTTCTTGTCGCGGATGCCGACGTTGCCTTCGGTGTAGTACAGGTTGCTGGTCGGGGTGCCGACGGTTTCCCGGGTCCAGTAGCTGAGGATAGGCAACCCTTGCAGCTTGGAACCGTTGCCCTCGAAACTCTGAGCCTGGATCGGGCCGCTGGATATCATCGAGCCGGTCTGGATCTGCCCCCGCACGTTCAGGTCGTCGGCCTGGATCTTGCCGTTGACGTCAAGCGCCGCCGCCGGGCTGCGGTCGGTCAAGGCGATGCCGACCTTGCGGTCGGCGGTGATCACCAGTGCATTGGGGCCGGCGCCGGCCAGGCCGGAGCTGGTGGCAGCCTGCATGCCCAGGCCGACCGTGCCGTCGACATTGATGCGCAGCAGGTTGCTGTCGCTGCTGGCGGCGAAGCGCACCAGCGTCGAACGCACATAAGTGTAGCTGATGCTTTGCAGGACCGGATTGAATGCCGCATCTACCGTGACTTGCAGGCTGCCCGGGTTAATGCCGACGATCGTGCGCCGCTGGGCCAGGCCAAAGCTGGTCTGGCCGTTGCTCATGGTGGTTACCGGCGGATCCGAGATCAGCACATCGCCGACTTCGAAATACGGCGCCAGCGTCTTCGACAAAGTCACCAGCGGACCGTCTGAAGACAGTGTCCCCGGACCTTTGAAGGTAATGGCGTCGACCTGCAGGTTGGCCAGCGGCTGGGGATTGCCGACGCCGAGGTTATTGCGGGTGGTCAGCAGCCCCATGAACTGGCTGCGCGGCGCATCCACTTCCAGGTAAGCCTGGTCGCCGCTGCTTTCTTTTTTTGCGCGGATGCTGGGATAACCGTCGCTGTCCGCGTTGCCGAGGAAACCGGCGAGCGCGTCCGGCAAATTGATCCGGTGGACGCCGGCGCCTTCAGTCACAAAATTCAAGGCGCCCAGGGTCGAGCCGACATAACGCCGCTCGATGTTGCCAGAACGATAGGTCAGCTGGTTGATCGCGCCTTGGGTGGTGAAACTGATCACGGCCAGCAGGATGTTCATGGCCGGCTGCTGCAGGTTGCGCACATACTGGATCAGCGGCTGCTCCACGATCCGTTTGTAGCCGGCGACGCCGGTCTCGTTGCTGTAATCGGCATACACCTGGTTGTAGCTGATGCTGAGGAAATAGGTCGCTCCCGCCACCACATTGGCCAGCCTGACTACCTGCGGCTGCAGCAGGATGATCTGGCGGCCCAGGCCGTCGATCGCCATGCCTGGGCTGACCTCCACCTGGCTGGCGCTGCTCTCGGCGTCCCAGAACACCTCAAGCCCGCTGGCGATGCCGCAGATGTACAGGCTTTGGTTGTTGAAGCTCTGGATATCCATGTGGTACTGCTGCTCGCAAGCGAAATCGGCGGTCAGCAAGGCTTCGCCGGCGAAATAATTTGGACGTTGAATCAATGGACTGCTCATGGTGCGATTCCTGTCAGGCGTTCTCAAGCGTGGAAGAGTTGGACAAGGCCAGCCAGTTCACCTGCGCCGACGGCTCGCTGCTGGCGCGGGTTTCTATCGCCACCAGCTCCAGGGTGAACTGCGAAGTGCCGACATTGCTGACGCTGACCGCATAGGGGACGGTGCCGACCACGGTGGCGTTGACATTGGGCGGCACATTGAAGGCAGGCCCCTGCCCGCCCGCGTAAAACACCGGCTGCGACGACCGGTCGCCGACTTTCAGCAGCGTGCGGGTATCGAACGTGACGCTGCCGTGGCGCGCGCCGTCCAGGCCCTGCGCCAGGTTCGACTGGATTGCCGCCGGCTGGCCCAGCACGGCCGGCAGGCGGCTGGTGACCGCTTTCCGGCTGTCGGCAATGCTTTTGATGATGCCGGGGTTGGCGCTGTCCATCGTTACCGTGACGAGGATGATTGAATAACTAGGCGGATAGGTCAATGAAGCGCTTTGCAGCACCGCGGCCTGGTCCAGGGTGTCGGTGGAAACGTTGGGCGTGGGCGGATATACCGCATACAGCCCGTAGCTGTCGCCCAGGTTGGTCGCCGCCGGCACCATGTTGCCGCTGGTGCCGGGGAACACCAGGAAATCGCCGCTGGAATCGAAGCCGACGCCGGGCGCCACCACCAGGGTATTGTTCTGCAGCACGACGTCGAAGCCGTTCAGCACGCCCGGGGTGTACAGGCACTGGTTCTGCAGCTTGATCCAGTTGGAGAAATAATTCTGCTCCAGCGTCATGTTTTGCGCGGTGAGGAACATGCCGTCATGATAGTTAAGACGCACCGCGACATCGGATGGAATGGGTGGAATGAACGCGCTCATTTATTTTTTTCCTTGAAGGCCCAGCAAAGTGTTGATGCCCAGCGTTGCGGCATTGCATATTTGCGTCTCCGGCGTGACCGCCTGCAACTGCATGCTGGGAAAAATGGTGATGGTGAAACGGCTGGCGGCCGGCTTGATGGCGGCCAGCAGCTGCTGCAGTTGCTGCTGCAGGCGCAGGATCTGCTGCGTGTTCTGGCTGGTGAGGACGAAGCCGCTGTTGAGCGCATTGGGCAGCGTGATCTGCACATTGAACAGCCACGGAAAATAGCCCGACACCACCTGGCTGCCGGCGTGGTAGCGCTCTTGCAGGATAAACGCTCCCTGCGCCTGGCCGGCGACGCGGATGCAGGGCGGGACCGGGTTGCTGACCGTCAGCGTGACCGGCCCCTTGACCGGCACGGCCTTGGCCGGGAATCCGTCTACCGGCATCTGGTACTGCACGCCTTGGATGGTCATTGGCAGGTCCAGCAGCAAATCGAGCATGAAGCCCAGCCCCTGCGGCGTGCCGCGCAACCGGTACAGCGCCAGGATCTGCGCCGTCACCATGCGTTTCTTGTCAATGTTCCAGCTGTTGTCCAGCGTCAGGTCGACCCATCCGCCCAGCCAGTTCAGGAAGCTGTTGAGCCAGGCTTCGATCCCGCTTTGGGTCGAACCCGCGGCTGGCTGCCCGGCGACGTAGGCTGCCAGCGGATTGGTGACTGGCGGCACGCCGATGTAACTGTCGAGGTTGGCCAGGATGGCCTGCTGCTGGTTCGGCTTTGCAGCCGAAATCGGCGGTATGAAATCCGTGCTGGCCGGGTCGAACAGGAAACTGAGGCGCGGATAAAACAGGTTGCCGGCGACGTCCGCGTTCAGCAGTTCCTGGATGCCGCGGCGCCCGTCCAGGGTGCCGTCGCCGATACCGGTCAGCAGCTTCTCGAATATCTTGAGATAGTCGCCGACAAACGCCGAATCCTTGCCGCTGTAGATCGCCGGCAGGTAGCGCTGATAGCTGGATGGCTGCTTGCTCATGGCTGGCTGCTCGCGGTGATGTCAAGGCAACGCAAGCGCGGCAAGCCCTGGTACAGCATGGCGCTGCGTCCCGACGGCAAGTCGGCCAGCGTGGTGTTGGCGCCGAGCTGCGCCATCTGGTTGAGGACGATGGTGGGGATGAAGTTGTAGTCCATGCTTTCCAGCGCAGCCACGCCCGGCACGCTCAGGATCAGGTGCAGCAGGTCGTCGGCCTGCGGCGCCTGGCCGTAAGGCCAGCCGCGGCCATCGGGACCGCCGCCCGGCAGCAGGTAGCCGAACAGCAGGTTCACCAGCGCATCCAGCGTGACCGACATGACCGTGGCCGCGCTGCAGCGGATCGACAGGGTCAAGTCGATCGCGGTCAGCTGCGCCATCTGCACCCGCACCGCACTGCCCGCAATCACGCGCGGCTGCAGATAGTAGTTCACCTGGTTCAGCAAAGTCTGTTCCCGCGCGCGCTCGTCTTTTCCCTGCAACAGCAGCAGCCGGCGCATGGTCGTGCTGGAATAGGCATATTGCTGCTTGTTGGGATACAGCGGATAGACATAGTTCCAGGCGGCGTCGCTCAGGAGATAGGCGGTGCTGGCCTGCTCTGCAGCCTGCGCGTAGGCTTGCTGCACATACAGCGGAACCGGCACCGGGATGCTGGAGTGGATTTTCTTTTGCTGCGCCACGGCTTGGTCATACAGCAATTCGATCATGCGGTTGCTCTGCATCGCCACCACCTCGATATTCGGCAAGGTCAGCGCCAGGTATGGGCTTTGCAGGTAAAGCAATATTTCTTTTTGCAGCGTCGCCTTGCTGGCCGCCTGTCCTTGCTCGATTTGCGCCAGCGCCGCCTGCAGGGCCAGGAAATCGAAATCGTAGTAGGTCTGGGCAGCCTTGCTGTATTCGGTCTGGTTGCTGCTGAAGGCCAGCCCCAGCACCCAGCGCAGGAAATTTTCGTCGGTCAGGGTCGGGATCTGGTTGGCCTGGTACAGCAGCGATTCGTCCAGCCAGGCCAGCAGCTGCAGCAAGGTGATGCCGGGATCGCTGTCGTTATAGTCGGTCCACAGCTTGGTGTATTGGGGAATCTTGCGCACCAGCTCGACCACCAGCTGCTGGTAGGTCTTCAGGTCGAGGTCGGGCAATTCGAAGCTCATCGCCCTACTCCAGGTAAAGTAACAGCGTCATCTGGCCGGCCACCGGCAGCTGCGCCGGCAACAGCGCAATGTTGCCGTTCTGGTGGCCGTTCAGGTTCAGGCCGAGCACGGTTTCGATCTGCGGCAGCGTGCGCAGGAAACGGCTGACCGCGGAAGCCTGCACGGTTTCCCCGAAGCGCCAGCCTTGCTGCCCGGGGCCGCCGAACACCGGCTGGAAAAAAGCCTGCAGCTGGCGCCCGATGTTTTGCTGCAGGGCGTTTTTCTGGTCTGGCGCACAGCTGACCGCCAGCTGTGCGCTGACATTGATCGCCACGAAATCCGGCGCCCGGGTACTGATGCGCGGCGCCAGCGGCGCCAGGCAGGCCTGCTTGATGGCGGCCGCTACCTGGTTCAGGATTTCCGGGCTGGTGTAAGGCGCCGGCGCGCTGCTGAGCGCCAGCAAGACGATGCTGATGTCTTGTTGCGGCGTTTCCAGCGCGCGCGCCTGCGCCACCTGCTGGCAAGACTGCGCGGCCAGCGCGCTCAGCTCGCTCAGCTCGACCGCATAACCGCCTGCCTTCACCAGCGCCGGGCTGTTCGCGGCGATATCGGCCACTGTATCGCCGTTGACGCCGCCCGCGGCCGGCGCCGGATTGTCGACGCCGTCGATGTTGCTGATGCCGGGCCGCAGCATGGTCAGGCGATGCGCGCCGGCATTGCCCGCCAGTCCCTGCGTATAGTCGTAATGGGCGGCGACGATGTTGTTGTAGCCGCGTGGCGGGACCATGCCGTTGTAGCCGTCGCCGAAAGTCACCAGGCCGTTCTGGCAATCCAGCGTGTAGACGCGGTCGGTGGGGCCGCAGAACGTAAAATTGTCGACCTGCCGCCATTGCCGGCTGATTTCGCTGCCGGCAGTGGCCGCAGTGGCAGCTCCTGCGCTGTCTTGCACGGCGTCGTCCTGGGCGGCGGTGTCGAGCCCGCGCGCTTCGATCACCTGCAGGTCCAGGTTCGGCAGCACCGGCGTGTAGTCCAGCGCGAAAGTCTGCGACGGCTGCTCGTTGCTTGAGCCCAGCACCTCATCGTCGACGCCGGTGATGTTGCTGGCCATGACCGTATTCGGATAGATGCCGTAGACCCGGATGGTGCGGCTGACATGCGGATTGTTGATGCGGAACCAGTACGCTGTCTGCGAATACAGGTAGGACGCAGGCATGCCTGCCGGCACGGTGAAACCGACGATGCCGGAACGGCTCAGGCCGTAGCTGCTGTCGTCCACCGACAGCGCCTGCCATGCCTGGCCGTCGTAATAGTCCCACTGCAGCTTGCTGCCTGGCGCGGCGCTTTCCTGCTGCAGGTAGAAATACAGGGTCAGCTTGTTGCCCAAGGTGAAATTGCCGAAATCGACTGTGCTGAAAGCAAAATAAAACCCGGTCAGCACCTCTTCCACCGGCTTGAAAGGGCTGAACAGGAAGCGGCTCATGGTGAAGGCGTTGTAGCTCCAGTAGCGGGTCGGCGGCGCTGCATAGCTGTAGCCGATCTGCAGCGACTGGATATACGGCGGATAAAACTGCGACTGGTTGAACTGGTAGGAAAAATTGACCCCCTCGACATCGTTCAGGTAGGCGATCACGCTGTTTTTCTGCTCCGGCGTCAGGATCGCGGCGGGAATGCTGTCTATCGTATCGGCCACGCTGGTGGTGGTGAAACCGCCGGCCTCGCCATACCCGCCGGCGGCGATCACCGCGCGTATCCACAAGCCGGTGCCGCCGGCGACCGTGGTTTCACCCAGCGCCGGGCACTGGAACCGGATCCGGGTCGGGCCGTCGGGATTGTCGTGCTGCAGGTTGCTGGTGGTGTCGACAAACTGGTACTGGCTGGCCTGGGCCAAGGTCTGGTTGAACGACTGCCATTGCTTGCCGTCCCAGAATTGCCAGTACAGGGTGACCGGATACTCGACGGCGACCGCGGTCAGCTGGAAGGAAATGTTGACCAGCGCGCCCTTGCGCGAAAAGACGCTGTCGCTGCGGATGTAAAAAGCGTCGCCGGCTTGCGGCGACTGGCCGAAAGGATAGGCGCCGTTCGAGATGTCGAGCAGCACCACGTTGAATGCGGCTTGCTGCGGCTGGATCGCGTCGCCCTTGAAGGTGCACTGGATGCCGGTGACGACCGGCAGCTGCTGCGCCAGCGACGCCAGCACCTTGACCTGCGGGCGGGGCTTGACCAGCAGCCAGTATTCCAGCTGCTGGTCCGGTTCGGTCAGCAGGACGTCGTCGGTGAAACCGGCGCCCGGGTCTTCCTGCCGATAGATTTCCTGCTGCACTTGGGCAATTGTCCGCGCTGCCGCCTGCGGCTTCTGGCTGAGCTGGATGTCCAGCTGCCCGGCGTCGGCCGATTGCGTCAGCTGCGCGCTCAGCGGCGTCAGCGCGCCGTCGAACCACTGTCCGAAATAATCGCTGTAGAGCTGCTTGCCGTACAGCGTGATGGTGATGCTTTGCAGGGCCGGATCGGGCTTGAACAGCTGGCTGTCGCCCATGATGAACCAGTGGCCCAGCGCCTGCTCGGCCGGATCCGCGATTTCGTCGGCGACGAACAGCGGCACTCCCTCAGTGCCGGCGGCGCTCGAAGCCAAGGCCGGCATGGCGTCGATGTACTGGTCTTGCGCCGGCATGATGGTCATGGCGGCGCACAGGCTGGCCGGCACCACCAGCAAGTCCTGGTTGGTCTGGAAGCGGATGGCCTGGGCATCGGCGTCGAGCACCGCCGTCTGCGCCGGCACCGTCTTCGCCGGCTGCTCCGGCTTGAGCGTGAATTGCAGCGGCGCCTGCGCTGCCAGCGGCGGCCGCAGCTGCATGCCCATGCACTGGAAAAAGGCCTGCCGCCTTTGGTTCGGCATCTGGTTTTCGATCCCTGCCGTATAGGCCGCCAGCTGGGCGAACAGGTTCAGCAAGACCAGGCCCGGATCCTGGTTGACCGCCTGCGCCGCGCCGACCGGATCCGGCGTGGCCGCGGTCAAGGCCGCCGGCCAGTAGGCGCTCCATTCGGGAGCGTAGGTCTGGGCCAGCTTCAGCGCCTGCTGATAAAACTGCTCGGCAGTGCGAAAGTCCAGGATCGGATCAGCCATGGCGTACCGGATTACCTGGCCAAATGCATGACGTTAGGCTGGGCATCCGGCCCTGCGGCCTGCAGCGGCTGGTCTATCAGCTCTTGCAGCACCTGGATCGCACCGCTGATCCTGAGCAGGGTTTGCTGCAAGTCTTTTTGCTGCGCTTCGAGGGAGCGCAGTTGCGCTTGCCCGGCCTGGTAATTGTCTTTCAGCTCTTTGATTCTGGCTTCGATCACTTCGTGGTTCATGCTTGACTCCGGTTTTATTTAAGATAAAAAGGAAACACCAGGTTGGCCGGCTGGTTGCGGTCGCGGATCAGGTAGTCGACCGCGATCTGCAGGCAGTTCGGCTGCTGCGGCGTAATCGTCACGTTCACCTGCAAGGTCTGGATGCGTGGTTCCCAGCGGTCCAGCGCCTGCTTCACATACAGCTGCGCCAGGCTGACGGCGGTGGCGTTGCCGGCCGCGAACACCAGTTCATTGATGCGGCAGCCGAAGGCCGGCAGCATCACCCGCTCGCCGGGCGCGGTTTGCAGGATGATCAGCAGCGCCTGCCGGATGTCCTCGGCGCCGGCCGCCAGCTGCACCTTGCCGCCGCTGGCTGTCACCGGGAAGGCCCAGCCCTGGCCGAGGAAATCGCTGTCCGCCGGGCCGTTCATCCTATGTTCACCGTGCTCAGGCCCAGCACCTGCACCGTCGGCGGCGGCGCCTGCGGCCCGGCCGGCGGCACATCGTGGCAGGTTTCGCAAAAGTCGCCGGCGCGCGCCGCCGCCTTGCCGTTGATACGTACCGTCATGCTGCCCATCACTACCTGGCCCAGGTTGGTGGGCGGGATCTGGAAGGCGCCGCTGGCGGGTATGTGCGGCGGCATGTTTTGCGCCATCGAGCCCACGGTCGCCGCCGGCCGGCTGTTGATGCGCACATTCAGGCTGGTGTTGAGCGTGATCTTGCCGTTGAACGGAAACGGCTGCGGCGTCGGCACCGGCCCGCCCGGGCTCGGCACCAGCACGATATGGATATCGGCGGCGTTGACGATGCTGTCGCCCTGCTTGGCGGCGCCTTGTGCCATGCTTGCTCCTAGTTCAAGTCGATCATGGCGGCCGACAGCTTGATGCTCTGCCCGCCCTGCAATTGCATGGCGGAACTCGACAAATCCGCCTTGACGCTGCCGGCCGTGTTCTGCACCACTACCTGCGCCCCGCTGATGGTCAGCTTGCCCTTGGCGCTGATGGCGAAATCGCCTTCGCTGCTGATCGATATCTTGTTGTTGGCGGTATCGATCACGATGCGGTTGTTCTTGCTGTCGGTAATGGTGATGTTTTCCTTTTCGGAATCGTCCAGCGTGATGGTTTTCCCGCCCTTGGTCTTGATCACGCGGACGTCCTGCTGCTGCGCGGCTTCCAGCGGCGGCTTCTGCACGCCGTTCCACAGGAAGCCCAGCACATAGGGCTGGCTGGCGTCGCCGTCGGCAAACGCCAGCAGCGCCGAATCGCCCGGCTGCGGCAGGAAAAACGCGCCGTAGCCCGGACCGGCGAAAAAACTCATGACTTGCAGCCAGCCGGATTCGATTTCCTGTCCCTTCAGGATGAAATTGACCTTGATCCGGCCCAGCCCCTTGTCGTCCTTGGTATTGCTGACCGTGCCCAGGGTCACGCCCAGCGTCATGCTGCCCGAAGAAAATCCTTCGTCCGCATTCATACTCATACGCCCGTCCTTCTCAGTTTGAATTCTGTCTGGTAGCCTTCGCTGACGTCGTAGCTGTGGACGCTGGAAGTGATGTAATAGATGCCGTTGAAGCGCTGGCTCAGGCCGCTCAGCTTGACGTTGACGCCGGCCACCATGTCCGGGTCGCCCAGCACGCTGGTGCTGCCTTCGATGAACTGGTTCAGGTTGCGCTTGTATTGCGCGTTGGCGATTGCCTGCAGGGCTTCCGGAGTGCTGAGGTCGGGCCGCTCCAGCTGGATGTCCGAATCCGGAAAGGCCTGCGCCAGCTGGTAGCCGGTTTCCTTGCCGCCCATCTTGTCCTGCGAACTGCCGGAGGACGCCACCGCCGTCAGCACCTTGTTCGATGCGACGTCATATCCCTTCACCGTGACCTGCTTGCCCATGGTCGGCAATTTCAGGCTGAGCCTGAGGTCGCTGATATC
The DNA here is from genome assembly GCF_900112135.1 of Collimonas sp. OK412. GTDB lineage: Bacteria > Pseudomonadota > Gammaproteobacteria > Burkholderiales > Burkholderiaceae_D > Collimonas > Collimonas rhizosphaerae. Next base: position 509,708 of record NZ_FOLC01000001.1, on the reverse strand, counting down.
CGTTGGATAGTTCATGGTCTTGACCGGGCTGCCGCCCTCTGCCGAAGGCCGGAATACCAGGGTGGCGCCGTCCATCAGCAACTCGTAGTTGAGCTGCGCGCAACGGCCCATCAGGAAATCGTAGTCGGAGGAATTGTTTTGCAGCACATAGTCGTTGACCATGGCCGGACTGCCCGGCAACTTCACCGTCAGGCCGGCCGCGCGCGCCACCTGGGAAACGATTTCATTGTCGTCCAGGTTCAGGTAGGTCCTGGTGCGGGTGCCGAATTTCAGCCAGTACATGCGGTCGAAACCGCGGATGGTGGCGGTGGAATAGTCGCTGAAATGCGGCTCGATCGCCGTGATTTGTGCGCTGACCATCTGCTGCAGGCTGTCGAGGCCGAGGAATACCGTGATTTCGTCGCCCGGCTTGAAGATATCCAGGTTGACGTCCTGCCAGGCGCCGCCGGACGAGACGATGTTCAGGGTAAAGCTGAACATGGTGGGGATGTTTATCTCGTCTTCCACGCGCACGCTCTGGATTGCCGCAATGACAGACACCGGCAAGGCACTTCGGTTCTTGAGTATGCGGAAACCGCCGGTCTGGACGCTAGGCATTGCTGCCTCCGCTATTGTATGTCTCGCCGTGGACATCGATGATCACCAGCATGCGTCCGATGTCATGGCGGCCGGGGAAATTCAGCGGATCGTAGATATTGTTGCCTTCCGCGATCAGGCGCCACTGGCTGGCGTCGCCCAGGGCCTGCTGCGCGATCAGGTACAGGCGGTCGTTTTCCTTGACGCGCCACAGCTGGCGGCAATTGAATTTTCCTTGCGCGCGCTGGTCCTCTTCCTTGGTCAGCACCGATTTGAAGGTGACCGACAGTTCCGCCCGCACCGGCACGCCGGAGCTGAGGAACATCGTGAACTTCTGGTCAAGCTTGCTGATCATGCCGACGAACAGCGGGCCGGCCCAGGTGAACACGACGACCGGCGGCTCGCGCCGTTCGGCGTTGCCGACCGTCGGCTGGGTCAGCGCCACGATCTTGTTGGTCTTGGCGCGGACGTCGGTCTGCTGTTCGTAGGTATCGAAAAACAGGGAAACCGTCAGGTCGTCGTCGTCGACCCGCTGGAACTGGATATTCGAACCTTGTCCCAGCAGCACCACCGTCTTGTTGAGGGACAGTTCGGTCGGGTTGTACATGACGGGAATTTCTTCCTGGGTCTGCTGCACCACGATTTTGGCCATTTCCAGCATCAGCGCCCCCTGCGGTAACGGTCAATGCCGGCGCGCTGCTCTATGCTGGCGTGCACCTGCCGCGCCAGCGCCTGCACCATTTGCGGCGACAGCATCGCCGCCGTCACCACGCTGCGGATATGCTGCTGGTTGTGGCGGTCATGCATGATCTCGCGCACCACTTTGGTATGCACCGTATGCTCGATGCGTTCGATCTGCCGCTGCACCTCCGCCTGCCTGACTTGCGCCTGGCGCCGGTAAGCCAGTGCGGCGGTGAATCCGGCCTGGTAGGGCTGGAGGGAGACTTGGTCGCCCGCAGCCGGACTGTTCATCGGCGCAAGCAAGGTAATAGCTGCCGTCGACGACGGCGATGAACCAGGCGCCGCCACGGCTTGCAATTGCATGCGGACCGTCCTTGCGCCGGTTGCCGGCAATCGCGGCAAGATGTATTCATAGACAAAGCCTTGCGCCCTGCCGTCACGTCCGGCACGGCCAGCAATCTGCTGCGCCTGCCTGCCGGACCTGGCATGCATGCGGTTCCTGCCGGCCAGCTGCGGCAACAGGACATCGCCGCGACGAACGACATACTGACGGCGCAGGGCCTGGTTTTTCCACATGTAGAAACGCTGTTCTTGCCTGGCTATGAAATCATGCCTGTCCAGATAACGGGAATACCGCAACGCCAAGCGCATTTCTGGCGCCGTGGGTTGTGCTGGGCCTGTACCGGACCCAAGCTCCCGCAGCTTGCCTGCCGCATGGACAGGTTGCGACGAACCCGGGCGGCGGCTGGCAGCAGCTGCTGCCCGGTTTACGGCTTGTGCTGCATTGCGCTGAGGCGATACGGACCGGAACAGTCGTTGCGGCGCTTGCAGCGCTGTTTGCCTGATGATGCCGGCCAGGCGCTGCACCAGCGTGGTTACCGGATGCTTTGCCTGCGCAGCCGGCGTGTGCGGCATCAGCAGTGTCAGTGGAGATGCGGCTGAACGGCCTGCCGGGCCGGGCATGGGCTCGGCGCCAGTTCGTTGAAAATGATAGGCCAAGCTAGGTGATGCCAGGCGCTGTGGCCGTTGCTGAACGCGCCCCTTTTTTCCGGATCGTTGCGCACCTGCATCCTCAGCCGGCACGGTCACGGAACGGAGCAGCGCCTGCCGCTGCAGCACGATGTTGCCAATGCGCCCGATTGCAGGAACGGCAAGCAGCAACCGCGATATCTGCTGCAGGCGTTGCATGTCATGTTTTTCGAAACGGCTCTCTACCAGCCGCTGCGTTTCTTGCCATATCTGTTGGCGGATTTCCTGCGAAACGGCGGGATGGAGGTGCTGCTGCACCAGCCGCAGCCAATGATGGTGCTGCGAGATATAGTGCGCGATCTTGCCTGGCGGCGCCGGCCGCGGCATTTGCAGGAACGCCAGGTCCAATCCCGGATAGTGTTCCGGCCATGCCAGGCCGCGGCCGGCGATGCCGGCCTGGAAATCCCTGGCCGCGCCGGCGCACGCCAGGCGCATGGCATGCCCCCGGCTTACATGGAAAACTGGCGTCGGCCTGGTCATCAGCCGCCGCTCCCGCTGTTTTTCTTGATCCCCTCATGCGCCAGCGTAAAACTCTGGCTGGCCACCAGGTTCTGGCCCGCGTCCAGGCTCGGCCCCTGCCACTCGATCGGCCAGGCATTGTAGAAATTCCAGCTGACGGTAGGATTGCCTTCATCATCCAGCAGGTAGATCGAACCGTTCTGGCGTTTGATCTTGCCGTTCAAGGCGGCCTGGTACCACAGCCACATCGGATCCAGCGCGGTGATGCCTGCCTTGAGCACCAGGTCGACATACGTCACCTGCCCGCCAAGCTTGTATTCGAGATCGTTGACCCCGCCCTGGCGCACGCTCTTGACTTCGATCTTTGACTGCAGGCCCTCGACCGTGGTGAAGCCGCCGACCACGATGCCGCCTACTTCCACGTAAAAATTGTACGACTTGAAAGGGTTCGCCGGCGGGCCGGATTTGCGCTGCGATGCTGCGCCGGATGGATTGCGGCCGGTAGCCATGTCATGCTCCCAAATTTAGGCTTTTGTGCCGATCGTCGCTGTTCATGGTCTGGTTGATCTTGCTGATCTCCCCGCACCAGCGGCGGCGCTCTGCGTGTTCCATTGCCAGGATTTCCCCGTACGACCAGTGAAAGTGGTATGCCAGAAAAGCAATTTCCGCATACAGCTGGTCGGGCGCTACAGGGAAGCGCGCTTTCCCGCGGCTTCGAAACTCTCGATCTGCACCACCTTGTCTTCGCCGTCGACCAGGTTGATGCGGTTGTACAGGTTCTGCAGGTAAGAGAAATCGGCGGCGAACAGGTCTTCGATGACCTTGGTGTTGATCATGTCCAGGTTGCCCAGCCGCACAATCACCCGCGACAGGACGATGATGGTCAGGTAGGCCGGGTTGCTCTGCACCCGGTGGTCTTTCAGCGGCAGGATTTCGTCGCCGGCGGTAGCCAGCCGCATCACGCCGTTCTTGTGCAGGTTGCCGTCGCCGTCGCGGTAGCCGAGCGGCAGGGTAAATTCGATTTCGGTGCTGATTGCGTTCATGCTGGCTGCTCCCGGTTAAGACACTCTGGTCATGTATTCGATGGTCAGTTCGAAGGTTTCCACCATCACGTCGCTGCTGGAGGCGTTCAGGCCGGTGCTCTCGTATTTGCTGGGCCAGGCATTGATGACGTTCCAGCGCGCCTTGGCCGCGCCGCCGGCGTCGAGCAGTATCAGCGAGATGTTTTTCTGCGCGCCTTTGGCCGTTGACCCCTGCAAGGCCACCAGCTGGTGCCAGTTGTACAGTTCCATCGAATCGGTCAGGCCCTTTTTCAGGCTCAGCTTGCCGTAAGTGGTCAGGCCGGAAAACGAGCGCTTGTAGACCGGATCGGTGCCTTCCCGGTACTCGACCGTTTCGACCGTGCTGTCCGGGATCGTGGCTTCCGAAAACGCCGCGACCTGGATGCCCGAGATCTCCACCTGGAAGCGGAAACCGCGGTAGGGATTGGTGAGTTGTGTGGCCATCGTGATTCTCCGCAGTCAAATTGGTTTGGAAAGAGGCAGGTCCGTTTCCCTGTTTCCGTTATGAGCCGGAATCCGGGCCAGCGATTTTCTGCGTCATGCGGATGATGACGAACTCGGCAGGAAACACCGGAGCCAGGCCGACGTCGATATACAGCTGGCCCAGCGAGCGTGTCTCGGGCGGATTGTTCGACGCGTCGCAAGTCACGAAGAACGCCTCCGCCGCGCTGGCGCCGAACAGGCCGCCCGACTGCCACAGGGTGGTCAGGAAGGCGCTGATGTCGCGCGTCACCGATGCCCAGGTCTGCTGGTCGTTGGGTTCGAACACGACCCATTGCAAGCTCTGCTTCAGGCTTTGCTCGACATAGATGAACAGGCGCCTGACGCTGACATAAGTCCATTCGCTGCCGGTCGCCGCCAGCGTGCGGGCGCCCCAGATCACGTTGCCGTAATTGAGGAAATTGCGGACCGCATTGATGCCGTTCTGGTTCAAGATATCCTGGTCGGAGTCGGTGACCTGGGTCTGCAGCTGCACCACGCTCAGCAGCGCGCCGTCGTTGACCCCGGCCGGCGATTTCCAGACACCGACATTGTTGTCGGTATAGGCGTAACGGCCAAGCGAGGGACCGGACGGCGGCATCGGCACATTGGCGCCGGCGATCGGGTTGTAGATCCATACCCATGGATAGTAGATGGCGCCGTAGCTGGAATTGAGCGCCGGCGAGGTGGCGCTGCCCGACTTGAAATTGCCGATGCCCTGGACATCCAGGCCGAACGGCGGATCGCTGACATAGAAAAGGTTCTGCGCACCTTCGCAGAACAGCAGCCCGCCGTTGATGGCGGTAGCTTGCGAGGCCTGGTTCGGATTGCCGCCGGCGTCGGCGGCATTGACCGTGTCCGGGATGGCCAGCAGGCTGATGCCCTGCACAGTGCTGAGCGTCTTGGTGGCGCTCTCGAAATCCCAGGTGGCGGCTGCGCCCCCTGCCAGCGGCGTCGCGCTCTTGCCGCTGTTGGGCGGGCGCGTGGTGCCGCTGGTCTCCACCCGCACAAACATCGAGGTAGTGTTGACCGCGTTCGCCAGTGCGCCGCCCGGGGCCATGCTGGCCGCGGTGTAGCCGTTGAAAGACTCCAGCACGTAATACGGCGTGCCGCCGATCGTGGTTGGCTGCAGGTTGTTCTGCGCCACATAGGCTTGCAAGGTGGCGCCGGACGATCCTGCAGGCAGGGCCTTGAGCGCTTTGGGATCGACCACCACGCTCAGGTTGAATACCAGCGAAACCGCGCTGTCGGGGCCGCTGGCGTTGCTGACCGCAAAATTCAGGATATTGGCCCAGGTGCCGGGCGTGACCGCGGTCATCTTGATGCCGCTGGCCGATCCGGTAGCCGCCTTGCCGTTGCCTTTGCTGTCCACGGCCCGCACCACGTAGCAGGCGGTGCCGCCCTCGTTGAAGAATTCGAACACCGCCCACGACACCATGCCGTACCAGACCAGTCCGCCGAACTGGCGCTGGTAGGCGTTCCAGCTGGTGATCAGGGTCGGCTGTGCGGACGGGCCGGACTCGGTGACGCCGACGAAGGCTGCGGTCGAGGTCGATGCACCCTGGATGTTGCGGGCGCTCGGCACTTCTTCGATGTAAATGCCGGGATGACGATAGGTGGTTGCCAAGATGATTCCTTCTTAACAATTAACGCATTTCAATATCCACAAACTGCGTGGTTGCGGGTTGCAGCAGCAACTGCTTTTCTACGCTTGCATAACCAGCCTTGCTAAAGCTCAGCACCACCTGCGTGTCCGGGGCCAGCTTGCCGCCCAGGGCCAGCGCATAGCGGCCGTCGTACTTGCCGTAATCCGAACTCAGCGTGGCGGCGCTCTTCGGTTTTCCCTGCCAGTTCGGATAACTGGCGCTGACGCTGACGCCGGCCAGCGGCGACTTGGTTCCGGCGTGCAGCACCTGGCCGCGGATCAGCGTGGTCCCCGGCGGGTAGGGATACAGCGGACTGGGCGCCAGGTAGCAAGGAACGATAGCCGCAGCCAACGGCAGGCGCAGCGGCACCTGGAACGCCACCTCTTGCGCAAAGAACTGCGGCGCCAGGGCGGTAAGCCGGTAATCGCCGTCGTCGAGGTCGCTGAATGCATAAAACGCCTGTGGCTTGGCGAGCGGCATGAACGGCTTCTGGTTCAGCAGGAAGCGCGGCTGGAACCCGACCGCGGGCGCCTGGCTGAAGCCGTCGATCAGCTGCACTACGGCGCTCAGCTTCATGGCAGTTCCAGGTAGGCTGTATCGGCCTGGGTCACCATGTCCGCTTGCAGGTCCAGGCCAGATGGAATCCGCACCGGCGACAGCGTGTACAGCTTGGTCAGCTTGTAAGTCTTGTTGGGAAAACCGGCCCAGATATTGCGCAAGGTATCGATGGAACCGGAATCCGGCACGATAGCGATATTGTCGTTGCCGCTCCGTTTCAGCACCGGATCCAGCCATTCGCCGGACAGCTGGGCGACGTCGTGGAACAGCCGCACCAGCTGGTCCACCAGCACCAGCTCCAGTTCGGCCGACCTGGCGTAGGGCACCATCAGGTACAGCAGGTCCACCACCAGCGGGCTCGGCGTCAGCGTCAGCGCGCTCGGCCGCCGCTCGGCCCCGGGCTGGCGCGTCAAGCTGGGCGCCAGGTTGCGCAGGTAGGGATTGAGTTCGGTCTGGTACAGGTAGAGCGACAGCCTGGTTTCATCCTGGCTGTCGATCTCGCCCGGCGAATCGAACACCACCGCCGATTCGGCCTGCAGCTCGGGAATATGGTGGCGGATCAGCCGGCGCAAAGACTCGCTGACGCTGCGCAGGACCTGTCCGCCATCGCTGGTTGGCTGGCTCATCGCTACAGGGTAAACACGGTGTCGGACTGGCTGACGATCTGCGGCTGGCGGTTGCCGACCTGGGCATATACCATGATGTCGCTGTTGCAGGTCGTCCTCAGGTAAACGTAGTTCAGGTCGCTGGCAGCGTAGACGATATAGGCGTTCAGGTAAAACTCCAGCGAATTGCCGGCGCTCCTGCTCGCTGTATCGTCTGCCATCATCGAGGTGATGAACGAGAGCGTGTTGACGCCGTACGACATGGACGCCAGCGGAATCGTGCCCAGCATGCTGGCCAGCTGGACCCCGCTGGCTTCGGCAAATGGCGGCCCGAGCGACCAGCTGACCTTGCCCAGGCCCTTCTTGGTGGTCAGGATCACATCGATCTTGTTGCCGACATAGGCGCCCCGGACGGTAAAGCTGATGTTACGGTAAATGTTTTCCGAACCGACCAGCACCGCGCTGATGCGGCCGTTACGCCATTGCACCGGGCTTTGGGCGCCGATCCGCGCGGTGACCACGGCTTCGTTGTTGAGCGTGCAATATCCTTGCAGGTAATCGACGCCCGGACGCACCTGCAAAAACAGCGTCAAGGTAAAGCCGCTGCTGGCCTGGTCTATTTCCCCGGTGCGTATCGACAGCACTGCATTGTTGAATTCGATCTGCTGGATGCACGATTCGCTTTCGGCGCTTTGCGGCGTGACGTTATACGAAAAACCCAGGCTGTCGCCCGACATCGCGCCTAGCGACCAGTAGGCCCCGGCGGTAGTGAAGGTGAAGTTGAGGTTCGAGTTGGCAGCGACATTCTGGAATTGCAATACCACCGGCAGCAAAGGGAGCGATTCTGGAATGGATACTGCCGCATCGGGCACGGTGGCCGCGGCAGGCTCAATCGGTTCAACTGGCAGTGCAGTAATCATGACGGCCTTTCACAGGTAAGTATCATTCCAGGTCGATGGCAAAAGAACTCAGGCCAATGACGGTGCTGCGGTCGTTGCTCGACTGCAGGGTAACGCTGGCGCCGGGCGGCAGGTCTACCTTGCCCTTGACGCCGTGCTGGTCGGTGCGCAGGTACAGGTTGACCTGTATCTCACTGCAATCCTTGTACGTCTGCAGATACATTTCGCGCGCATTGATCAGGAAATTGCGGACATAGATGACCGGATCGACACGGCTGGAAAAACTCAGGCCGACCAGCCTTTCGCTTTCGCCGCCATCGCTCCAGATGGCGTCCTGGCCGGGTTGCAGCGACAGGAACGCCTTGCTGTTGGCGCGCAGGTTGGTGAAGGTCAGCGTAATCGGCCTGAACGTATGGCAGACGCGAAAGCACTGTTCATTCAGCGCATGGCTGGGATTGGCAAGCAGATGCGCGCCGAGGTACTGGCGCGCCTGCTCGGGCAACGTCTTGAGGTCGTTGCTGATCATCTGGGCCACATTCACGGCTGGCGCGGGCGCAGGTACCGCAGGCCCGGGCGCCGGCTTCGGGCTGGACGGGCCGGCGCCCGCCGCAACCGTGTCCTTGACATTATTTTTCTCTTTAGCATCCATAGCGGCCGCCATCAGTTGCACATCGGTCGGAAATCAGTTTGGAAACGGAATCGTGAAATTGCCTACGGCGATGCGGCCGGAATTGGCGTAGCCGAGAAATTGGTATTGGGCGGTGACAAGGACGCCGGACGACTCGAACTTGCCGGACAGGCTGGTGCCCACCGCCTTGATCGGCAGCGTGACCTTGATCGACTGTGGGTTGTCGCTGGTGTTTTGCGCCGCTGTCAGCGCCAGCGATTTTTGCCCGAGGTTGAGAGCCGTCAAGGGTGGCGTGGCGCTCCATACCGGGCCGATCTGGACTGGCTGGTTGTTCTCCAGCGAAATCATGTTGTCGTCGGTGATGCTCAGTTGCGCCGACAGCGTGTCGGTACCGTTCTCCGTGGTGAAACTGAATGCAATGGTGTATTCCATAGCCAATCTCCTCTAAGACGGCCGGACTCCGCATCCATGCGGAACCCGGCCGCGCAGCGATACTGCGGACCATCGGGAATGCCAGGATTGTTACTTACCCCAAGGGAATTGCGAGAAAGTCTGGTTGACCATTTGCGGCTGGGCAAAGCCAACCTGGGCTTGCACCATCACGCCAGGGTCAGACAGCGAGCGCAGGCTGAAATTCTGAATGCCCGCTTGCGCCACCAGGTACAGCGTGACATTGAAGGACAAGGCGCCGCCGCCACCGCCACCGGAAGAAACGGTCGAGACTTTCACCGAAGAGGCGGTGATGATGAAGGAATTCAGCGGCAAGGCGCTGCTGGACCCGGGCACTATGATATTGATGCCGCCTGAACCATCGAAGGCCGGGCCTGTGCTCCAAGCCACCGGCAGGTCTACTTTCTGCAAGTCGATCCAGATGTTCTGGCCAGCCTGGGCATTGGTGATTTGCAGTTGCACTTGTTGATAGACAGTTTCGCTCATGATTGAAAAACCTTTCTAAAGAGAATTGGTTGACATCATCCGCCCTCGAGCAAGTGCATGCCCTCGATTATTCGTCGGAAAAAAACGACAAACCTGCAAAGCAAGCGCCTGTTTTTGGTGAGGGATTTTCTTCTATTGCTTGTCGACAATACGCACTCTATTTCCACAAAGCAACCTATCAAATGTGACAGGTTCTAAGCAAATTTTTTGATGGTACGTTGATCTTTTTTGTTTTTTAAATTTGCAAATGGAGAGATTCGGCTAGCCGCGCAGATTTCGGCGGACATGCAATTTCGCGAGAAGCGGTTGGGAAGAAACTGCGGCACATAGAGCGGAACGGATCCGTGCCGGCGCTTTGCAGGAATTGGAAACGCGGCAACCGATAAGGTTCAATAATCTGTAAAAATTGGCAGCCTGCGTTTTTATCTTTGGCGCCACCGTGGCACGCCGATGTTATTGTTGTTTTTAGCAACGGACTGCTGCCGCAACCGGCCTCTGCGCAAATATTCTCGAACGCTTTGGGGCAAATAAAAAGCCGGCAAGGAACTCTTCCTTGCCGGCCATGGGAGAAGCAATCGCGCGCCCGTCAGAAACTGTTGCGCCCGCCGCCCTCTGTTCAGCCCAGCGTGGCGGGCGCGGCGTCGCGCACGTCGATCTGCCTGGGAATCAGCTTCAGGTCGAAAAACGTGTCGGCGATGAGCTGCTGTTCGGCCAATATCGATCTGGTGATCGGCTCGGTGCCGAAGGACGAGCGGGCAACCAGGGTATCGACGATCGGCTTGGGCAAGCCCCACACCGCCGCCAGTTCCGCCGCCAGGTCGCTGCGGTTGGCCCGGCCCCAGATATCGATCCTGTTAAGTTCCTCGACAGCGATGGCCAGGATGCGCGCCGACAAGGTCTTCTCGGCGGCTGCCAGGAACGGCTCCCAGATTACCCAGGCATCGACCACGCCTTTCTCGAAGGCGGCGCGGGCGTCGGCCGGCGACAGCCACACCGGGTTGACGTCGCTATAATTCAGGCCGCTCTTCTGCAGCAGCTTGACCAGGAAGTAATGGACGTTCGAACCCTTGTTCAAGGCAATCTTTTTTCCCTTCAGGTCGGCCACCGTCCTGATCGCCGATGCCGCCGGAATCAGCACCGCCTCGACTGCCGGCCGCGGTACGGTCGCGGCGATATAGACAATCGGCGTGCCGTTGGCCTGGGCAAAAATCGGCGGCGCTTCACCGACGTCGCCGAAATCGATGGAGCCGACATTCAACGCCTCCAGCTGCACCGGCCCGGCGCTGAATTCTATCCATTTGACCGCCACGCCGAGCGGCGCGAGACGCTGCTCCAGCGTGCCGCGCTTTTTCAGCAAGCTAAGCAGCCCTTTCTGGTAACCGACGCGCAGCTCACGTTGCGCCGCGCGTACGGCAAATGGCGTAAGGGCCGCAACGGCAGCCATGCCTATGCCCGCCTGCAGCAGACGGCGTCGGCTTGTCCGGTTTTGATTGTTGTCGCTCATGTTGTCTTCCCGATGGAACGGATTACCCTGGTCAAGCTGCAAGCAGCGCTCAGCCCGAGATTAATAAGAAAGCAAAACAAAACGAACGAATAAAATCATCTCCAGATAGTTGGAATTCATATATGCGGCAACCTGCGCCTAACAAAATGAGAGCTGCAACTCTGGCCTATGCAGCCAGACTGAAACCTCGCGCGGGGCAAACAGCAAAAGGAACCACTATGATCGCTCATTCAAGCTGCTGGCTCGCCTGGTACTTCATGATGGATGATTTGCTGGGCAAGCAAGGCATCGCAACGGCCGGCCGCATTGGAACTTGATCGACTGCGCCCAACGCTGAGCGGCGCAGCCAATAACGTCGCCCGCCCTCCATGCGATCCTTCAAATAGCACGAGAACGCGCTCAATCGAGGCCCGCGCCTCAATTGAGCGAAGCATGTGTCCTTTATTTTGCCGGCGCCAGCCCAGGCGCCTGTACCCGGGCTTCAGCCGCGGAAATAGCGGGCCGGGGTGAACGGCGTCTTGACCACTTCGATAGGTACCGATTTGCCGCGCACCACTGCCTGCAGCTGCGTGCCGACCTGTGCATGGGCGCTGTCGACATAACCCAGCGCCACCGGACCGCCCACCGTCGGCCCGAAACCGCCGCTGGTGATCTTGCCGACCGGCTTGCCGTCGGCGTCGACCAGCTCGGCGCCTTCGCGCGCCGGCATGCGATCCTTGAGCAGCAGGCCGACCCGCTTGCGGCCGACACCCTGCTCCAGCTGGCGCTGGATCAGTTCCGCGCCCGGATAACCGCCGGCACGGGCGCCGCCGGCGCGGCGCGCCTTCGACAAGGCCCAGCCCAGACTGGCTTCGACCGGCGTGGTGCTGCCGTCCATGTCATGGCCGTACAGGCACAGCCCGGCTTCCAGCCGCAGCGAATCGCGCGCACCGAGGCCGATAGGCGCTACCTCAGGCTGCGCCAGCAGCAGCCGCGCCAGGGTTTCGGCGCCGGCGTTCGGCACCGAAATTTCAAAACCGTCTTCGCCGGTGTAGCCGGAACGGCTGACGAAGCATTCGCTGCCGGCCAGCGTGACTTTGGCGGTCTGCATGAACACCATCTGCGCCGTGTCCGGGGCCAGGCGCGCCATGACCGCGGCGGCGGCCGGTCCTTGCAAGGCGAGCAGGGAACGGTCGCTCAATTCTTCGATCTGGCAATGGCCGGAAAGCTGCTTGCGCAAGTGCTCGGTGTCTTGCTGCTTGCAGGCTGCGTTGACTACCAGGAACAGGTGGTCGCCGGCATTGGCGACCATCAGGTCGTCCAGGATGCCGCCTTGCGGATTGGTGAACAGCGCGTAACGCTGGCGGTTCACCGGCAGGTCGACGATATCGACCGGCACCAGCGATTCCAGCGCCGCGGCGGCGCCGGCGCCGCTCAGGCGCAGCTGGCCCATGTGCGAAACGTCGAACAGGCCGGCCTGGCTGCGGGTGTGGTTGTGTTCCTTGAGAATGCCGGTCGGATATTGCAGCGGCATGTCATAGCCTGCAAACGGCACCATCTTGGCGCCGAGCTCCAGGTGCAGCTGGTATAACGGGGTGCGCGCCGCTGCTGCGGCGCTGGTGGTGTCACTCATGTGAAATGTCCTTTATCAAAAGCCTGGTCGGATCGTCGCGGCGGGCGCCGCACGTACCGCATGCGGCGCCCGTCTTGGCCTTACTCGTAATCCGACATCGGCGGGCAGGAACAGACCAGGTTGCGGTCGCCGTAGACATTGTCGATCCGTCCGACCGGCGGCCAGTACTTGTCCTGGCGCAGCGATTTCAGCGGAAACACCGCCTGCTCGCGCGAATAGGCGCGCGACCATTCGTCAGTCAGGTCCTGGGCGGTATGCGGCGCATGGCGCAATGCCGTCTGCTCGGCCTTGATGTCGCCGTTCTCGACCGCCCTGATCTCTTCGCGGATCGCGATCATGGCGTCGCAGAAGCGGTCCAGCTCTTGCTTGGATTCGCTTTCGGTCGGTTCAATCATCAGCGTGCCGGCTACCGGGAACGACATGGTAGGCGCATGGAAACCATAGTCGATCAGGCGCTTGGCGACGTCTTCCACTGTGATCCCGGTCTTGTCCTTGAGTGGACGCAGGTCGATGATGCCCTCGTGCGCCACCAGCCCGTCGCTGCCGCTGTACAGCACCGGATAGTGCGGCGCCAGCCGGTGCATGATGTAGTTGGCGTTGAGGATCGCCACCTGGCTCGCCTGGCGCAAGCCTTGCGCGCCCATCAGCGTGATGTAGGCCCAGGTGATCGGCAGGATGCTGGCGCTGCCCCACGGCGCCGCGGAAACCGGCGCGATGCCGTTTTCCAGCATGCGGTGGCCCGGCAGGAACGGCGCCAGGTGGGCCTTGACGCCGATCGGACCGACGCCGGGACCGCCGCCGCCGTGCGGGATGCAGAAGGTCTTGTGCAGGTTCAGGTGCGAGACGTCGCCGCCGAAGGTGCCCGGCGCGCACAAGCCGACCATGGCGTTCATGTTGGCGCCGTCGATGTATACCTGGCCGCCGTGGGCGTGGACGATGTCGCAGATCTCGCCGATGGCTTCTTCGAACACGCCGTGGGTCGACGGATAGGTGATCATCAGCGCCGCCAGGTCCTTGGCGTGCTGGTCGGCCTTGGCGCGCAGGTCGGCGACGTTGACATTGCCTTGCTCGTCGCATTGCACCACCACCACCTGCATGCCGGCCATGTGGGCGGTGGCCGGATTGGTGCCGTGGGCGGAACTCGGGATCAGGCAGATGTTGCGCTGGCCCTCGCCGCGGCTATGGTGGTAGGCGCGGATCGCCAGCAAGCCGGCGTACTCGCCCTGCGAACCGGCGTTCGGCTGCAGCGATACCGCATCGTAGCCGGTGCAGACACACAGCATCTGCTCCAGGTCGGCCACCAGCTGCTGGTAGCCCTGGGCCTGGTTGAGCGGCGCAAACGGATGCAGGGAACCGAATTCCGGCCAGGTCACCGGGATCATTTCGGTGGTGGCGTTGAGCTTCATGGTGCAGGAGCCGAGCGGTATCATGCTGCGGTCCAGCGCCAGGTCCTTGTCTGCCAGCGCGCGCAGGTAACGCAGCATCTGGGTTTCCGAATGGTGGCTGTTGAATACCGGATGCGTCAGGTAGGCGCTGCTGCGCGCCAGCGCTGCCGGTATTTTTTCCTCGGCGCCGGCTTCCAGCGCGCTGAACGAAGGCAGCGGCCTGCCGATGGCAAAAATGCTCCACAGCGCTTCGACGTCGGCGCGGGTGCTGGTTTCATCCAGCGCGATGCCGACGCTGCCGTCGTCGATCAGGCGCAGGTTGACCGACTGGCTGCGCGCCGCGGCATGGATATCCTGGGTATGGCCGCCGGTATGCACGGTGATGGTATCGAAGAAGCTGGCGGTCGGCACCGCATGGTGCAACTGGCGCAAGCCCTCGGCCAGGACCGCGGTCAGCCGGTGCACCCGTTGCGCGATCGTCTTCAAGCCTTGCGGGCCATGGTAAACCGCGTACATGCTGGCGATATTGGCCAGCAGCACTTGCGCGGTACAGACGTTGCTGGTGGCCTTTTCGCGGCGGATATGCTGTTCGCGGGTCTGCATCGCCAGCCGGTAAGCCGGTTCGCCGCGGCTGTCGATCGACACGCCGACCAGGCGTCCGGGCATCACGCGCTTGTGCGCATCCAGGGTGGCGAAATACGCTGCGTGCGGACCGCCGTAGCCGAGCGGCACGCCAAAACGCTGGGCGGTGCCGATCACGACGTCGGCGCCGAATTCTCCCGGCGGCGTCAGCAGCGTCAGCGCCAGCAGGTCGGCCGCAACCACTACCAGCGCCTGCTTGTCGTGCGCCAGGCGCGCGGTGGCGGCATAGTCGTTGATCTCGCCGTTCAGGGTCGGGTATTGCAGCAGCACGCCGAAACAGTCCAGCCGTTCCAGGTCCTTGAGATGGTCGCCGACCACTACCTCGACGCCGATCGGCGCGGCGCGGGTGCGCAGCACGTCGATGGTTTGCGGAAAGCAGTCTTGCGAAACGAAGAAGGTGTTGCTCTTGCTTTTAGACAGGCGCTGGCAGAACGTCATCGCTTCGGCTGCGGCGGTGGCTTCGTCCAGCAAGGAGGCGTTGGCGATTTCCATGCCGGTGAGGTCGGTCACCATGGTCTGGAAATTCAGCAGCGCTTCCAGCCGCCCCTGGGAAATTTCTGGCTGGTACGGTGTGTAGGCGGTGTACCAGGCCGGGTTTTCCAGCAGATTGCGCAGGATGACGGTCGGCGTATGGCAATTGTAGTAGCCCATGCCGATATGCGATTTGAACAGCTGGTTCTTGCCAGCGATTTCGCGCAGGGCCGCCAGCGTTTCCGCTTCGCTGCGCGGGGCGCCGAGCTTCAGCGGATGGCGCTCGAGGATGGCGCTCGGCACGATTTTCTTGATAAGCGCCTCGATCGAGTCGAAACCGAGGGCTGCCAGCATGGCCTGTTGCTGGGATTGGTCCGGGCCGATATGGCGTTCAATGAAATCGGCATGTTGTGCCAGATCTTCAAGAGCAGGCCGTGATTGTGTCATGGGTGCTTCCTTCATTTAATGAACAGTAGAGTTGCGCTTAGTTAAGCCAGGCCTTTAAGCCAGGCCTTTGATCATGTCGTCATAAGCTGCTTTGTCCATCAGACTGTTCAACTCGGCCGCATCGTCTATTTTCATCTTGAAGAACCAGCCTTCGCCCAGCGGATCTTCGTTCACCTTTTCGGGTGCGTTCGCCAGCGCGTCGTTGATTTCGACCACCGTGCCGGCAACCGGCATATTGATTTCACTGGCAGCCTTGACCGATTCGATCACCGCGGCTTCTTCGCCTTTGGCGATAGCGGCGCCGACTTCCGGCAGCTGTACAAAAACCAGGTCGCCCAGATGGTCTTGCGCGTAGGCAGTAATGCCGACCGTCACCAGGCCGTCATCCCCGACACGCAACCACTCATGCTCAACCGTATATTTTTCCTGACCCATGCCCATCTCCTTTATAAAAAACCATGATATTTCGAATTTTACGACCGAAACGCACTGCATGATACCGCCAACCAGTTCGATTCGACAGCGGGGCATGGAGGGGAATCGGCCAGGAAGAGCTAAGGCCTTGATTCTGCGGGAATTATCGGCGGCAGGAGAGAAAATGGCGGGAAACCGGCCGAAGGCAACAGCCGGCTAGCGGTAAAACGCGGTAGGCGTGCTGCCGAAATGTTTCTTGAACATGGCGCTGAATGCGCTCTGGCTGCTGTAGCCCTGGTCTTGCGCGGCGGCAGCGACCTTGCCGCCGCGCGCCAGCTGTTCCATGGCCTGCAGCAGCCTGGCTTGCTGGCGCCAGTGGCCGAAACGCATGCCGGTCTGGCGCAGGAACAGGCGGTGCAAGGTGCTGGTGGAGATGCCAAGCTGGCCGGCCCAGGTTTCGATTGTTACCTGCTTGCCGGGAGTCGCCATCAGCAGTTCGCACAGGCTGCGCAGGCGCGCTGCCAGCGGCAACGGTAAATAAAGGGGCAGCACGGTTACCGACGCCAGCTCATGCAGCAGCAGTTGCAGCATGTGCCAGTTGCGTGTGTCGGCGTCATGCGCGGCCGGATTGCCGTGGGCGGCGGCGATCAGTTCGCGCAGCAAGGGCGAGATATCCAGCACACAGCTGCGCGCTGGCAAATGCGGCGAAGCGGCGACGTCCAGCAGCAGCGTGCGCAGCTCGACCTCGCCATGCATGCGCACCTGGTGATCGACATGCGCCTGCAGCCAGACCGCCCGGCCCGGCGGCACCATCCAGCGCCCGGCCGCCGCATCGACCGTCATCACGCCCTTGGTCGCATACAGCAGCTGGGCGCAGGAATGGCGATGCAGCGGGATGACGTGGCCGTCCGGGTAGTCCGCGGCCGAGGTCACGACCGACGCATCGGCGGCGTTCAGCGCCTGGTAATCTGATCCTGCTGTCATGTCGTCGGCCCGGGGTTTTCAGATCACCTTCTCTTCACGCAGCGCGGCAATGTAATCCTTGCCGTAGCCGAGCTGCGCCAGCACTTCTTCGGTATGCTCGCCCAGCAAAGGCGAACGCGTGACTTCGGTCGGGCTGTCCGACATCTTGATCGGATTTCCCACCGTCAGGTATTTGCCGCGCGTCGGGTGGTCGATTTCGACGATGGTGCCGGTCTGGCGCAGCGATTCGTCTTCGGCGATTTCTTTCATCGACAGGATAGGTCCGCATGGAATGTCGTACTGGTTCAGGATATCCATGGCCTCGAACTTGGTCTTGCTCATGGTCCATTGCTCGATGCGGGCAAAGATCGGTTTCAGGTGCAGCAGGCGCGCCGCCGGCGTGGCGTAAGCCTCGTCGGTGATCCAGCCCTCTTCGCCGATCACCTTGCAGACCGCCGGCCAGACCGCGCCCTGGGTGATGAAATAGATGTAGGCGTTCGGATCGGTTTCCCAGCCCTTGCATTTCAGGATCGAGCCGGGCTGGCCGCCGCCGGAAGCATTGCCGGCGCGCGGCACGGCTGCGCCGAACTTGCTGTCCGGGTATTGCGGGTATTCGTGCATGGTGCCGGTGCGTTCCAGCCGCTGCTGGTCGCGCAGCTTGACGCGGCACAGGTTCAATACGGCGTCCTGCATCGGCGCCAGCACCTTCTGGCCGCGGCCCGAAGTGTGGCGCTGGAACAGCGCGCTGACGATGCCCAGCGCCAGGTGCAGGCCGGTGCCGCTGTCGCCGATCTGGGCGCCGGTGACCATCGGCGGACCGTCGTCGAAGCCGGTGGTGGAAGCCGCGCCGCCGGCGCACTGGGCGACGTTTTCATAGACCTTGCAGTCCTCGTATTTGCCGGGACCGAAACCCTTGACCGAAGCCACGATCATGCGCGGATTCAGTTCCTGGATGCGCTCCCAGGTAAACCCCATGCGGTCCAGCGCGCCCGGCGCGAAATTCTCCACCAGCACGTCGCAATCCTTGATCAAGGTTTCCAGCACTTCCTTGCCCTTGGGATTCTTGGTGTCCAGCGTGATCGAGCGCTTGTTATGGTTCAGCATCGTGAAATACAGGCTGTCGACCCCGGGAATGTCGCGCAGCTGCCCGCGCGTGGCGTCGCCCTCGCCGGCTCGTTCGACCTTGATCACATCGGCGCCGAACCATGCCAGCAGCTGGGTGCAGGTCGGCCCTGACTGGACATGGGTGAAATCTAGAATGCGCACGCCATCCAGTGCTTTGCTCATGAAAATCTCCTGTTTATATTTATATTTTCACCGTGCTTTTACCTTATAGCCGGTTCTGTCACGATCTTAACTGGATTCAGCTGCTTGTGTAGTCAAGGCAGTCAGCCTGGCTTCCAGTTCCGCCAGCCGTTTACGCAAGGCGCGGTCTTCGGCAAAGCGGCTGCTTTCATCGCGGATGACGGCAACGATCGCCGCCACCTTGTTATCCGCCGTATGCAGCAGCGCCACCGTGAACGCGATCGACAGGGCATGGCCGTCCTTGTGCACCGCCGGCACCCGCAGCACGTCGTTGCCGTAGCGGGTAATGCCGGTATCCATGGTCTTTTGATAACCATCCCAGTGCCGCTGGCGCTGGCGTTCGGGAATAATCAGGTCGAGCGACTGCCCTAGCGCTTCGCCTTGGGTGAAACCGAACATGCGCTCGGCCGCCGGATTCCACAAAGTGATGGCGCCCTTGGCGTCAGAAATAACGATGGCGTCGCCGACTGCTTCCACCAGCTGCCTGAGATCAAGTTCGGTTGACATATTCCTGCTCCTTGTTGAGGCCCGCATGTAAAAACGGCGTCCTGGGCGGACGCCGTCAACCGTCCTGGGGACGACTCATGGGGCAATTACTCGCCTGCTGCCATCCTCAGACTGCCTGTGCTTTATGCAGCTCGGCAATCTGTCCGGCGCTGTAGCCCAGCACGTCCGCCAGCACTTCGTCGGTATGCTCGCCCAGCAGCGGCGAACCGGTGATTTCCGGCGTCAGGTCGGAGAACTTGATCGGACTGCCGACGGTCAGGTATTTGCCGCGTTCCTTGTGATCGACTTCGGTGATGGTGCCGCTGGCGCGCAGCGACGGATCGTTGGCCAGCTCTTTCATGGTCAGCACCGGTGCGCAAGGAATGTCGAACTTGCGCAGGATGTCGACCGCTTCGAACTTGGTCTTGTCCTTCAGCCACACTTCTATGGTGTCGAAAATTTCGGTGATGTGCGGCTGGCGCGCCTTCGGCGTGTTGTAAGCCGGATCTTCGATCCATTCATCCTTGCCGATCGCCTTGCAGATTGGCGCCCAGGCATGGCCCTGGATGGTGAAATAAATGTATGCGTTCGGATCGTTTTCCCAGCCCTTGCACTTGAGCACCCAGCCCGGCTGGCCGCCGCCGCCGGCATTGCCGCCGCGCGGCACCACATCGCTGAATGTGCCGTGCGGGTATTGCGGATACTCTTCCAGGTAGCCCAGCTTGTCCAGGCGCTGCTGGTCGCGCAGCTTGACGCGGCACAGGTTCAGCACGCTGTCTTGCATCGACACGGCAACGCGCTGTCCCTTGCCGGTCTTGTCGCGGCCGATCAGTGCGGTCAGGATGCCGATCGCCAGGTGCATGCCGGTGTTGCTGTCGCCCAGGGCGGCAGCGCTGACGGTTGGCGGGCCGTCCCAGAAGCCGGTGGTGGAAGCCGCGCCGCCGGCGCACTGGGCGACGTTTTCATAGACTTTCAAGTCATCGTAATGGTGGCCGTCGCTGAAGCCTTTGACCGAAGCCACGATCATCTTCGGATTCAGTTCGTTGATGCGTTCCCAGGAAAAACCCATGCGGTCCAGCGCGCCCGGTCCGAAATTTTCGACCAGCACGTCGGATTCCTTGATCAGCTTTTCCAGCACCAGCTTGCCTTCAGGCTTTTTGGTGTCGAGCGTGAGCGAACGTTTATTGCTGTTCAACATGGTGAAGTACAGGGCATCGACGTCAGGGATATCGCGCAGCTGCGAACGGGTCACGTCGCCGGAACCCGGACGTTCGACCTTGATCACGTCGGCGCCGAACCATGCCAGCAATTGCGTGCATGCAGGACCGGCCTGCACGTGCGTGAAGTCGATGATGCGGATGCCGTCCAGTGGTTTTGCCTTGCTTGTTTCTTTGCTCATTTCAAATCTCCTGTTCAACTTGATCGAATTTTTTATAATGGCTCAGCGGCTTATTTGTACATGGTCTGGGCCATGGTTCCCGGGGCGTACACCGCAGGATCGACCCAGATATTGACCACCGCGCAACGCCGCGTCTTGCGCACCGCTTCCCGCGCCCGCTGCAGCGCCCCGGCAATCTGCGCCGGATCGCGCACCTCTTCGCCATGCCCGCCCAGCATCTCCGCAAACTTGCCGTAAGGGATATCGCTCAGCAGGTTGCCCACGTTGCCGCGTTCCTCGCCGTACTTCGCCAGCTGCCCATAACGAATCTGGTTCATCGCCGAGTTGTTGCCGATCACCGCGATGTACGGCACACCAAAACGGTTCGCCGTCTCCATGTCGAACGACGTCATGCTGAACGCGCCGTCGCCGTAGTAGCACATCACTTCCTTCTCCGGATTGGCCAGGCCGGCCGCTATCGCAAAACCGGTGCCCACCCCCAGGCTGCCCAAGGCGCCCGGATCCATCCATTGCCCCGGATTGCGCGGACGCACCGCCTGCGCCGAGATCGTCACCACGTCGCCGCCGTCGCCGATGTAGATCGTGTCGTCGTTCAGGAACTCGTTGATTTCATACGCCACCCGGTAAGGATGGATCGGCGCACTGTTCGACTTGAACAGCGGCATCAGCTTCTCGGTCGCAATCGCTTCCTGCTGCTGCAGCTGCTTCATCCACGAGCGCCGCTTCTCTTGCGCCGTCTTGTTGATGCGCCCGCTCGCCGCCTGCAGCACCGCACCCAGGATCGTCCCCGGATCGCCCACCAGGCCCAGCGTGATGTCGCGGTTCTTGCCCACCGTCCGGTAATCCTGGTCGATCTGGATCACTTTCGCGTTCAGGCCCAGGCGTTTGCCGTAACCCATGCGGAAGTCGAACGGCGTGCCCACGATCAGGATCACGTCGGCCTTGTCGAATCCTTCGCGCCGGGTGCGGTCGAAGTGATGCGGGTCGCCCGGCGGCAGCAGGCCGCGCGAGGCGCCGTTGAAGTACGCCGGGATATCCAGCCCGCGCACCAGGTCGATCGCTTCCTTGTGCCCGCGCGAGGACCAGACCTGGCCGCCGTACAGCACCACCGGACGTTCCGCCTGCACCAGGATGTCGGCCAGCTTCTCGATATCGGCCACATCGCCCAGCGATTTCACGGAAGCGCGGTATTGGCCGGCCGCCGGAATCACCGCCTTGCTGTTATCGATCTCGCGGTCCAGCACGTCGCGCGGGATTTCCAGGTAGGCCGGACCAGGGGCGCCGGCAAAGCAGGCGCGGATCGCCATCGACACCATGTCGGCCACCCGTTCCGTGGAACGCACGCCTTCGGAGAATTTGGTGATCGGACGCATCATTTCCGTATGCGGCAAATCTTGCAGCGAACCCATCATGTGCTGCGTGATGCCGCCCTGCCCGCCGATATGCAGCACCGGACTTTCCGAACGGAACGCCGTCGCAATCCCGGTCACCGCATTGGTGCACCCCGGACCTGCCGTCGTCACCACCACGCCCAGCTTGCCGGTCTGGCGCGCATAACCGTCGGCAGCGTGCGCTGCGACTTGTTCATGGCGCACATCGATGATGCGGATGCCTTCGTCGATGCAGCCATCGTAGATATCGATGATATGGCCGCCGCACAAGGTAAAGATGGTGTCCACGCCTTCATTCTTCAGCGCGCGCGCCACCAGGTGTCCGCCAGACACCACGCCGGCTTCCCGGCTCTTGCGCTTGAGCGTATCGTCGGCAGTCGTGCTCGACACGCCGCCAGGCGCTACCTTCGATTCGGTTATCACTGCAGCCATTGCTCCTCCTGTTATCGGTTATCTGCCTCCGCAATACCGCTTGCATTGCTTTAGCTTGATGCCATCTTAGCCAGCTCATAGACAGGACGGCATTGACCCCAGTCAAGTTTCCTTCCTTTTGTTTCTCCAGGCGCAGCTATCCCGCGCGATGCAAGAAGGTGGATGTGAAACAGGGTGGATTTGACAACAATCGGATCTTGTCGATTTGACGTATAAGACTTTTCAGTCCTTGGCGCGGCGATGGCGGCCGGCGCCGAGCGCGAACCTGGCGGCTCCCGCTTCGCCTTCGGCGAATACCACCGGCACGCCTTGCACGCCCTCGCGGCGCAGCGCCTCGGCCAGCGGCAGGTCCCATTGTTCATAGGCGGAACGGCGGTCGGCCAGCATGCATTGCTGCGGAAAGCCGGCGATCTCGCGCGCCAGCTCTTGCGCCGCCGCCAGCGCCGCGCCGGGCGGCGTGACGCGATTGACCAGGCCCATGGCCAGGGCTTCGGCCGCCGTCACCGGACGGCCGGTGAGGATCAGGTCCAGCGCGCGGCCCATGCCGACCAGGCGCGGCAGGCGCACCGTGCCGCCGTCGATCAGGGGTACGCCCCAGCGCCGGCAAAACACGCCGAGTACGGCGTCTTCGTCGGCCACCCGCAGGTCGGCCAGCAGCGCCAGTTCCAGCCCGCCGGCTACGGCGCAGCCGTTGATGGCGGCGATCAGGGGTTTCGACAAGGCCATGCGGCTCGGCCCCATCGGGCCGCTGCCGCCGCCATCGGCGCGCAGTTCGTTGCGCAAGGCAGGATCGCCGATAGCGCTGAGGTCGGCGCCGGCGCAGAAATGGCCGCCGGCGCCGGCCAGCACCGCGACCTTCAGCGCCGGCTCGGCTTCAAACCGTTCCAGCGC
Source organism: Collimonas sp. OK412 (assembly GCF_900112135.1). Lineage (GTDB taxonomy): Bacteria > Pseudomonadota > Gammaproteobacteria > Burkholderiales > Burkholderiaceae_D > Collimonas > Collimonas rhizosphaerae. Next base: position 486,808 of record NZ_FOLC01000001.1, on the reverse strand, counting down.
CAGGCGCAACGCCTCGGCCATCGGGCGGTCGACGGCATTGCGTTTTTCCGGCCGCGCCATGGTGATGGTGCAGATGGCGCCGTCGGCGTCGAACGAAACGGTATGCATGGCCTTGCCTTTCTGCCTGGCAGGTTGGGCGCAACGCGCCCAACTTACATGGTTTCAATTGCCCGCATCTCGCGCGCCGCCACCGACAGCATCGCCAGGTCGACATTGCCGCCCATCTGGAAATCGGTGAGCAGGCGGCGATAACGTTCCAGCGGCGTACGGCTGGCGGCTTGCCACACTTCGATCATGTCCTGCGACTGTTCCAGCGACGGCGACAGCTGGATCACCTTGGCCGTCAAGGCGCGCTGCAAACCTGTCAAGTCGCTCTGCAAGGCGGTGCGCGCCAGGGTCTGCCAGTGCGAATCGACCGGCAGCGCGCCGGCACGTTCGCGCATCCAGCCGAAGTTCAAGTTGACGTCCAGCGCGAAATAGACCGCCGCCACCAGTTCCAGGCTGCGCCCCGTAGAGGCCGCCACTTCGGCGATGTCCAGCACCGCGCCGATCAGCTCGGCGCTGGCGACCCGCCGCGCCAGCTGCTCAGAGACGCCGGCCTGTATCAAGGCATCGCGTTTTGCCTTGAGCGCTTCGGCGTCGCTGGCCGCCAGAAGCGAAACCAGTTGCGGCCCCAGCTGGTCCGCGGCCTGGCGGAAACGGGCCACCGTGGCTTCGATCGACGCTTCCTGCGCGTGGCGATGCAAGAACCAGAAGCTGGCATGTTCGATCAGTCCGCCGACGTCGACAAACATCTGCGCCTGCAAGGCATCCGGCACCAGGTTGTCGAGAGCGTCGATGTCGCGCCAGATTTCCTCGAAACCGAACACCTCGCGCGCGATGACGCTGGCGCGCAGCACGTCGACCGGGCTGGCGCCGCTTTCATCGGCCAGCTGGTGGACAAAGGTGGCGCCGACCCGGTTGGCCAGCGTGTTCACCAGGTAGGTCGAGATGATCTCGCGCGCCAGCGGATGGCGCTGCATGGCCTCCGGATAGCGTTCGCGCAGCGGCTGCGGGAAATAGGCAGCCAGCGAACCGGCGATGAACGGGTCTGCCGGCAAATCCGAGGCCAGCAGTTCTTCATACAGCCACATCTTGTCGTATGCCATCAGCACCGCGCGTTCCGGCGTGGTCAGTCCCTGCTTGGCGGTCTTGCGCTCCGCGCACTCTTCTTCCGACGGCAGGAATTCGACTGCGCGGTCGAGCCGGCCGGCGCGTTCCAGGAAGCGGATCAGGCGCGACTCCGGCTCCAGCAGGCTGGCGGCGCGGCGGCCCGCCACCGACAGGGACTGGGTCTGGTAGTAGTTGTCGGTCAACACTTGCAGGCCGACTTCTTCAGTCATTTCCGCCAGCAGCTTGTTACGCTGTTTCTCGGTCATCTCGCCTTCGCTGACGATCAGGCCGAGCATGATCTTGATATTCACCTCGTGGTCGGAGCAGTCGACGCCGGCGGAATTATCGATGGCGTCAGTGCAGATGCGGCCGCCCTTCTGGGCAAACTCGATGCGTCCGAACTGGGTGCAGCCAAGGTTGCCGCCCTCTGCCACCACCTTGCAGTTGAGCTCGGCGCCGTTGACGCGGATCGCATCGTTGCTGCGGTCGCCGACCTGGGCGTGGCTTTCGCGGGCCGCCTTGATGTAGGTGCCGATGCCGCCGTTGTAGAGCAGGTCCACCGGCGCCAGCAGGATGGCGCGTATCAGTTCGGTCGGCGCCAGTTCGCTGGCGGTCACGCCCAGCGCCGCCTGTATTTGCGGCGTCAACGGAATGGTCTTCAGGCTGCGGGCATAGACGCCGCCGCCGCTGGAGATCAGGCTGGTGTCGTAATCGGCCCAGCTGGAGCGCGGCAAGGCGAACAGGCGCTCGCGCTCGGCAAAGCTGGCCGCAGGGTCGGGATCCGGGTCGAGGAAAATGTGGCGATGGTCGAAGCCGGCCAGCAGCTTGATATGGCGCGACAGCAGCATGCCGTTGCCGAACACGTCGCCGGACATGTCGCCGATGCCGACCACCGTGAAATCCTGTTCCTGGGTATTGACGCCGATTTCGCGGAAGTGGCGCTTGACCGCTTCCCAGGCGCCGCGCGCGGTGATGCCCATTTTCTTGTGGTCGTAGCCGACCGAGCCGCCGGAGGCGAAAGCGTCGCCCAGCCAGAAGCCGTATTCGGCGGACACCGCATTGGCGTAATCGGAGAAGCTGGCGGTGCCCTTGTCGGCCGCCACCACCAGGTAAGGATCGTCGGGATCGTAGCGCACCACGTCTTGCGGCGGCACCACTTTGCCGTCGACCAGGTTATCGGTCAGGTCAAGCAGCCCGCGCAGGAAGTTCTGGTAGCAGGCCACTCCCTCGCGCAGGTAGGCATCGCGGTCGCTGGCCGGCGGCGCGCTCTTGAGCACAAAACCGCCCTTGGATCCGACCGGCACGATCACGGCATTCTTGACCATCTGCGCCTTCACCAGGCCCAGCACTTCAGTACGGAAATCTTCGCGCCGGTCAGACCAGCGCAAGCCGCCGCGCGCTACTTTTCCGCCGCGCAGATGGACGCCTTCGAAGCGCGGCGAATAGACCCAGATCTCGAACATCGGCTTGGGCGCCGGCAGCCCCGGCACCTTGGCTGGATCGAACTTGAACGACAGGTAAGGCTTGGGCTGGCCGTCGGCGCCGCGCTGGAAATAATTGGTGCGCAAGGTGGCGCTGATCACCCCCAGGAACTGGCGCAGGATGCGGTCCTCGTCGAGATTCGGCACCTGGTCCATCGCCTCTTCGGTCTGCTGCAGCAAGGACTTGGCCTTGGCTTCAGCGCCGGCCGCCTGGGCCGGATCAAAGCGCACCAGGAACAGTTCCACCAGCTTGCGCGCAATCGCCGGGTTGGCAGTCAGGGCCTGTTCGATATAGGCGTTGCTGAAAGTGGAGCCGACTTGCCGCAGGTAACGCGCATAAGCGCGCAGGATGGTGACTTCGCGCCAGTTGAGCTGGGCCAGCAGCACCAGCCGGTTGAGATCGTCGTTGTCCGCTTCGCCGCTCCAGACACGGCCGAATGCATCTTCGAACACGCCCTTGATGTGTTCGATCTCGACTTCGCTGTCGTCCGCGGTCTGCATGCCGAAATCGTGTATCCAGGCCGGTTCGCCATCCTGCAGTTCGATGCGGTAGGGACGCTCCTCGTTGACCTTGACGCCCATGTGCTCCAGCATCGGCAGGCTCTGCGACAGCGCCATCGGCTTGCCGGCGCGGTAGATTTTCAGGCGCAGCGACGCCGGCGCCGCTTCGATCGGACGATACAGGCTCATGGCCAGCCCGGTATCCTGCTGCGCGGCTTCCAGCAAGGCGATGTCGTGCACGGCGGCGCGCGCCGAGTAGTCTTCGCGGAAACCGGCCGGGAACGACATCGCATAACGGCGCAGCAGCCGTGTGCCCTGCTCTTCACCGCGCTGTTCCAGCAGGGCTTCGGTGAGGTCGTCCTGCCAGCGCCGCGTGGCTTGCACGATGCGCGCTTCCAGCTGTTCGACATTGATGTCGGCGACGCTGCCCGGCTCGGTGCGCACCGTGAACTGGATGCGCGCCAGCACCGATTCCGACAGCAGGGGCGTGAATTCGACGCCGGTGCCGTTGAAGGCTTCCAGCAGCAAGTCCTGGATCCGTTCGCGCAGCTCGGTGTTGAAACGGTCGCGCGGCACGAACACCAGGCAGGAAACATAACGGCCGAAAGCGTCGCGCCTTACGAACAGGCGGGTGCGCTGGCGCTCTTCCAGGCGCAGGATGCCGCTGGCGGTATCGAACAGTTCGTCTTCATCGACCTGGAACAGTTCGTCGCGCGGGTACTGCTCGAGGATGGTGGTCATGGTCTTGGCCAGGTGCCCGCGCGGGACAAAACCGGCGCGCTCCAGCACTTTCGCCACCTTGCGCCGCACCAGCGGGATCTCGCTGGTCGGCACCATGTAGGCAGTCGAGGTATACAGGCCGACAATGCGGCGCTCGCCGACTACCTTGCCGCCGGCGCCGTAGCGCTTGACGCCGACATAGTCGAGATAACCGGCGCGGTGCACGGTAGCGCGCGAATTGGCCTTGGTGATGAAAATCGGCGATTGCGCATCGATGATGCCTTGCGCGCTGACCGGCAGCCTGGTCATGTCGGCGCTGTCGGCGGCGCGCAGGGAATCGCGCAGGATGCCGAGGCCGGAACCGGCCATGCCTTGCAGGTAGTTTTCGCCGTCGCTGACCACCAGTTCGTAGTCGTGATAACCGAGAAACGTGAAATGGTCGTCTATCATCCACTCCAGGAAAGCGCGCGCCTCGGCAATTTCACCCTGCTGCGCGGCATCGCCGTTGTCCTGCTGCTTGAGGTCGTCGATCGCGGCGCTGGCTGCCGTCATCATCTGGCGCCAGTCTTCCACCGCGGCGCGCACGTCGCCCAGCACCTTGAGCACGCCGGCCAGGATTTCTTCCATCCTGGCAGCCTCGGTGCAGCGGTCGACTTCTATATGGATGGTCGATTCCAGTTTTGCCCTATCGTTGTCCTTGCTGTCCTTGCCGCCATTCTCGCTGGCGCGCTGGATTTTCTCGACCTGGCCGGCGGCGTCGCGCCAGACCCTGAACACCGGATGGATCACCGCATGCAGGGTCAGGCCCAGGCGGTTGATCTCGGTGCTGACCGAATCGACCAGGAACGGCATGTCGTCGTTGACGATCTCGATCACGCTATGGCCGGACTGCCAGCCATGCTCGTCCACCCGCGGATTGTAGATGCGCACCCGCGGCGCGCCGCTGACGAAATGCCGCGCAAACTGCCAGTGGGCGACGGCGGCGCCGTACAGGTCGGCGATGTCGCGGCTCAAGACCAGTTCTTCCCCCACTTGCGCGTAATACTCGAGCAGGAACGGCTGCATGGTGGCGAACACGTCCTGCGGCAGGCGATCGCGTGCGAACTCGACCATTTCTGCCAATTTCTGCTGTTTTCTTTCTATGGCGGTGCTGGGCATGGTTTTCTTTCGAACAGTGGTTAACTTCGAGTCATATCCTGCTTAGATTCTACCTATCGCAGGCGCAAAACCACAGGCTTTTTAAAAAAACAACCCTGGCAGCGCACCATGTCTCGGCGACCCTGTCATTCTGCGGTAAAACGCGTGTGCTAGTTTCCATGGCTTGAGAAACCCCACGGCATAAGGAAGCAGCAATGATGCAAAGATTTCACAATCCGGTCGCAATCCACTTCGGCGCGGGCAGCCTGCAGCACCTGCCGCAGGTCATGGGACCGGGCCAGGCAGCCCTGGTGACATTCCCGGAAGCGCGAGCGCTTGGCCTGGTAGCCGAAGTGGAGCAGTTGCTGGGAGACCGGCTTTCTTATGTCATCGACAACGTGCAGCCCAATCCCGACGTTGCCGAACTGGGCGCGATGTACGAACAGTTCTGGCGGCACGGGCAGGCATGCGAGACCATCGTGGCGCTGGGCGGCGGCAGCGTGATCGATACCGCCAAGGCATTGCTGGTCGGCACCGCCAGCGGCAGTTTCCAGGAGTTGCTGGCACTGCTGGCTGACGCCGGGCCGTTTGCACCGCCCATGGCCAAGAAACTGGTCGCCATACCGACCACCGCCGGCACCGGCAGCGAAGTCACGCCATGGGCCACCGTCTGGGACGCCGGCCAGCAGAAGAAATATTCACTGCACCTGGATTGCACCTGGCCCAAGGCGGCCATCGTCGATCCCGCCCTGATGCTGTCCCTGCCCGGGAAAACCACGGTTTCCACCGGGCTGGATGCCTTGTCGCACGCCCTGGAGTCGATCTGGAACGTTAACGCCAATCCGATCTCGGACACCTACGCCGTGTCAGCCATCCATGACATCCTGGCCTGCCTGCCGGCGCTGGCCGCGGATCTCGGCAACCTCAGCCTGCGCTCGGCCATGGCGCTGGCGGCGCTGAAAGCCGGCCTGGCGTTCTCCAACACCAAGACCGCGCTGGCCCATTCGATTTCCTACGAGATGACGCTGCGCCATGGCCTGCCGCACGGCATCGCCTGCTCATTCACGCTGCCGATGGTGCTGCGCATGGCCTGGGGCGCCGACCCTTCGCGCGACGCTGTGCTGCAACGGGTATTTGGCGCCGGGCCCGAAGCGGCGGAACAGCAGCTGCGCCAATTCCTGCTGCAGCTGGAGGTCGGCAGCCGTTTTTCCGACTACGGTGTGACGACGGAAGAAGCACAGCAGATGGTGCGCCGCGCCATGGACGGTGCGCGCGGGAAAAACTTCATCGGCAAAGACGACACGCTTGTTTTTGCCTGAAACCGGCGTCCCTGATTCTCCTCAAAACGTAATCCCTGGCATGCCGGTTTAGCAACAGCGACCGGCCGGGAAAATCTCCCCCTTTCGCCGCCCCGGCAAAGCCAGGCCCTCAGCCTGGCGCTGTTTTCCACCCTTCCCCGTTTTTCCGGCCGGGCGCTGCTCCAACGCATCTCTCCATATTCCTTTGACAAGCCGCCCCCTCCTAAAAATACCAAAAAAATAAGAAATCATCATTAAATTCATGAAAAATCTATTTAATTAAAATGTTTACGTTGATTAAATCGTTTTTAATGATTACCATAATTCCTGAAGGTAACTTGCTGCATTGCAGTAGTCGTAAAAACCGCTTTGGATGATGCTGGGTTCAAGGCTTGAAAGCGAGTACGGACCTTCATTCGCTTTTTTGATAGTCCAATAAGATAAATCTCATGTCACACTCAACACACTTGACCTTCCTCCAGTATGTTTTGGGACAGGAGCTCCCAAGGCGGATTGCCGATACGGCGATCCTGGCGATCGCCGCCAATGCCGTCGCCTATTTCGTTTTCCACACAAACCTCTCCGAAGCGGCGCCAGTCCACATGGTGCTGCTGTATTTCTGCTGCGTGCTGGCATTCATGCTGTTCGCCAAGCTCGATCTCTACACCGCCTGGCCGGAACGACCGGCGTCGGCCACGTTCGTGCGGCTGGCGGCGTCCTGGGCGCTGGTGCTGATCCTCGGCATTTTCATGAGCCGCATGGTGCCCGGCATCGGCCGCATCTCGCATCACTGGCTGCTGTACTGGTACCTGACCAGCATGGTCCTGCTGCTGCTGTACCGCTTCGCTTCCTTCGTCGCGCTGACGCGCATGCGCAAGCAAGGCTTCAACTTCAAGCGCGTGATCATCGTCGGCTATGGCGAAACCGGACAGGAAATGCACCGGCGCGCCCTGCAGCAGCCGTGGATCGGTTACGAGGTCAACGCCGTGGTCGGCAGCGCCGAACAGACCGAAAACCTGCAGGACGCCAATATTGCGCGCATCAACAAGCTGGAAGACATCCATGCTTACGTCAGCGCCAACCAGATCGATGAAATCTGGATCACCTTGCCGATGAGCGCAGCGGCGCAGCTGCGGCCCCTGCAGATCCACCTGCGCAATACGCTGGTCGACATCCGCTGGGTGCCGGATACGATGGCGATCCAGATGATCAGCCGCCGCATGACCAATTTCCTCGGCACGCCGACCGTGGAGCTGAACCGCCCGGCTCCCAGCGGTGCGCGCGGCATCTGCAAGCACCTGCTGGACAAGCTTTTTGCATTGGTAGCGCTAACTGCCCTGACCCCGCTGTTCGTGGCGATCGGCGTCGCCATCAAGATCTCGTCGCCGGGACCGGTATTTTTCAAGCAGGTGCGGCTGGGCCTGAACGGCAAGAAATTCATGATCTACAAATTCCGTTCGATGAAGCTGCACCAGGAGCACAACAAGGTCACCCAGGCCACGCAAGGCGATCCGCGCATCACCCGGATCGGCCAGTTCCTGCGCCGCACCAGCCTGGACGAGCTGCCGCAGTTCATCAACGTGCTGCTGGGCGACATGTCGGTCATCGGTCCGCGCCCGCATGCCTTGCAGCACAACCAGATGTATGAAGAACTGCTCGACCTGTACATGGTGCGCCATCGCGTCAAGCCCGGCATCACCGGCTGGGCCCAGATCCACGGCCACCGCGGCGAAACCGACACCTTGGAAAAAATGGAAAAACGCGTCCAGTTCGACCTGCATTACATACAGAACTGGTCGTTCCTGATGGATTTCCGGATCCTGCTGTGGACCGCGTTCAAGGGCTGGAGCGGCAAGACTGCCTATTGATCAATAGCTTGCCTGGCGCCGCCCGCGGCGCTTTTTTTTACAAATCTATCTTCAAGAGTCATCAGCATGCATAAAAAAATCACCAAAGCCGTATTTCCTGTCGCCGGCCTCGGCACCCGCTTCCTGCCCGCCACCAAGGCCAGCCCCAAGGAAATGCTGCCAGTGGTAGACAAGCCCTTGATCCAGTATGCGGTGGAAGAAGCCGCCGCCGCCGGCATCACCGAAATGATTTTTGTCACCGGCCGCAACAAGCGCGCCATCGAAGACCATTTCGACAAAGCCTACGAGCTGGAAGCCGAACTGCTGGCCAAGAACAAGCAGGCGCTGCTGGAAGTGCTGCGCCAGATCAAGCCCAAGAATGTCGAATGTTTTTATGTGCGGCAGGCGGAAGCGCTGGGCCTGGGCCATGCCGTGATGTGCGCCGAGCGGCTGGTGCACGGCGAACCGTTTGCAGTGATCCTGGCAGACGACCTGCTGGATGGGACTACGCCGGTCATGCGGCAGATGACCGACCTGTATGCGGACTATGGCAGCAGCATCATCGGCGTTGAATCGATCGCCCCGGTGCAGAGCCGTTCCTACGGTGTGGTGGCCGGCACGCCAGCCGGCGACCGCCTGCACAAGCTGCACGGCATCGTTGAAAAACCGGCGCCGGAAGATGCGCCGTCCAACCTGGGCGTGGTCGGACGCTACATCCTGAACGCATCGATTTTCGATCACCTGCACACGCTCCAGCCAGGCTCGGGCGGCGAACTGCAGCTGACCGACGCCATTGCGTCGCTGCTGGGTCAAGAGGCGGTGATGGCCTACCAGTTCGAAGGCACGCGCTATGACTGCGGCAGCAAGCTCGGCTACCTGCAAGCCTCGGTAAAATTCGCGCTGAAGCACCCTGAAGTCAAAAAGGAATTCCGCGAATTCCTCAACAACTTCGTCGCCGACAAGATCTAGTACCGGCCGGCCTTATTCGTATAGCGTAACCGCCATTGGCGACGGGCCGGCGTTGAGGTCAACGCTGGCGGCGCCTTGCGGACAAGGCCTATCGCCCTGCTGCGGATAGAATTCGCTGATCACGCAGCGTTGCCCCTTGTTCCGCTGAATCGAAAAACCGCCGCCAGGACGCGCCGCAGAACTCCATACGACGTGGACACTGCGTTTTGCCGAAGCCCCTGGCTGGCTATTCAACACCAGCTGATAAGCCTCACCCACTTTCTCGCTGCCGGCCAGCTGGGTATCTTTCAGCTTGCCCAGCAAATGCTTGAGCGCGGGCAAAGCCAGCTTGACCTGGCCGCTGCTGTCGGTCAGTCCGTAGTTTTGTTCGCGCGCAGCCCGGTCCGGCCCGGTATCTTGCCACTGGTAGATATTCACCAGCGGAATGCCGGCGAATACCGTGGACAGGTATTCCCTGAGCACCAGTTGCGCCTGGCCGCCCTGGTCCCGGGCCGCGGTAAAGTTGGAATAACCCCATTCGGATGCAATCATCGGCAGTTCGCCCTTGCCGTACTTGTGCAGCAGCTCGCGGCTCTTGGACGCATCGTCGGCCAGCGTCTCCGGAATTTTCCGGTACGGGTGCACCGAAACGCCGCTCAGGCAATTTTGCAGTGAGATGGCCAGCAGCTTGTCATCGGGAATTTTGGGCTGCAGGTTGGGCAGCTTGGCGAAGCCGAAGCCAAAGATGTTTTTCCTGGCGCCGCCCTTTTGCTGTTCCAGCGCCGCGCAGATTTTCTGGATTGCCGGCACCAGGCCGGTTTGCAGCATGCCCGGCTTCAGGAAAGTCGGATTGTCCGGTTCGTTCCATAATTCCCACAGGATGTTGGGATCCGCGTACTGGTTCAAGGTGGTCAGCGCGAATCTGGAGAAATTATCGGCCGCATCCAGCGGCGTCATGGTCGTCGACATCATCCGCTTCGGCTGCATCCAGACCGTGGCGCCGCCGAACAGGGTGATGATCGGTTTCAGCTGGGCCTTGCGCAAGCGCTCCAGCAGTTCCGAAAAATCCTGCGGCTTGTCGCTGACCGGCGGACGGGTACCGAACCTGACGTACTCGAAGCCGGCGTCCTTGATGGCCGCCAGCTGCTGGTTGGTTATTTGCGATGGATTGATCTGGACGCTGATAGCCGCCGGATAGGCGGAGTGGATGCCGTATTTTTCCCACGCAGACGCATGAGAAGCCGCCAATACGCCGCACACAGGAATAAGCCATGCTGCAGGTAGTTTCATCTTTCGCTCCGGTCGAATAGGATCCTGTTGGACGGTAAAGGCGTTAATTGGTTTACCGCAGGCGAGAAAATAGTTTCTGGTAGCTGGCGATGAACTGGCCTGGAGAAAAACGCGTCAGGTAAGAGGCGCGCGCCGCCTCTGCGTAATCGCCCAGGCTGGCGCGGTTCAGGTTTTCCAGCTTCTCGGCCAGGTCGCCCGCGGTGCAGTTGAAGATCAGGCCGTTGACCGCATGCTCGACGATATCGGGCAAGGCGCCGCGGTTGCTGGCCACCACCGGAACATAGCTGCGGAAAGCTTCCAGCGCCGTCAGGCCGAATCCTTCGGCGCGCGACGGCATCACCAGCACATCGGCCAGGTCGTAATAGGCGTTGATCTCGGCCTGCCCGATCCAGCCGTAATAATGCACGTTGGCGGCTTCCAGCATTTCGATCTGCAGGTTCGCCAGCACCGGCGCGCCGACGATGTGATACACATATTTCGGCCGCTTCTTTTGCAGGATGCGGATGGCGTCCACCAGGATATCGTAGCCTTTCTGGTGATCCAGCCTGCCGACAAACAATATATGCAGGTGGCCGTCGTCCGGGTCCTCCTTGGCCGGCGGCAGGATGCGGTCGAGCACGGTATTCTGGATCAGGATGCAGTTGCGGGAGAACCCGAACTTGCGATTATTGACGTGTTCGTAGCGCGAGATATCGATCACCGCGTTCGGAATGTAAGACATGATTTTTTCGATGGCGCGGGTAACCAGGGTCACCGATTTGCTGCGGTCGCGGAAACTGGCCCAGCCATGGGCGCAATAGATGGTCTTTACCTTGCGTCCCAGCCATGGCTTGGCCAGGCACAGCGCAACGCCGGCGAAGGTGCTGTGGGCATAGACCATGTCCGGGCGCGACTTCCGCACCTGGCGCACGATCGCAAGCGCCAGCTTGAACGGCCCCAGCCCGCCGCGCGAATGCGAATGATGGTGCACGCGCTCCGCTTTCAGCTGGTCGGCCTGGGCGGCTGGCACCAGGTAGTCGAAACGGCAGTTGAAATCGGCGCTGAGGCGCTCCAGCGTTTCCAGGTAGGTTGCGACGCCGCCCTTGATCGTCTCTGCCACATTCAACACATGCAGCACGGGTTCCTGCTTTTGCATTTAAGTCTCCCGATAGAAATGCGCCGGTGCTGGCGCTGCTGCCGGGTGGTGCAAGAGGATGCGTCCCGGCTGAAGGTAATCGATGCCGAATACGCAGAAGGCATAAGCGGTCAGGTGACGGAAAAACGACCCAAGGTCAGGCTCGAAGAAAGTCTGGATGGCGAAATTGGCGACCAGCAGCAGGAACAGCGGATGTTTGTGGTTATGCCGCCGGAACATGAGGAAGGTCAGCAGCCATAGCGTGAAAGACAGGAATATCTCTTGCACGCGCAGGGAAAAGATGGGAGCGAAATAAAAACGCAGCGCGGCAAAACCGGCGTTCGGGAAAGCCGTCATGATGCCGTTCGGCGTCAGGACGTTCGAGAAAATGGTCTTCGAATCGGAGAGCCCTTCTCTTTCCATGTTGATGATGTCGCGCGCCTGCTGCAGCTGGTTCCAGAAATCTCCCGGCAGCACCAGGCAAGCCGCCATGATGCCCAGCACGATCACGGCGCGCAGCTTGCCGCGGGTGCTGAACACGATATGCATGACCACCATGATGGCGGCGATCAGCACGTAGTAGATGCGGAACTGCCAGGCATACAGCAGGTAGATTGCAATCACCAGCGCCGTCTTGCCGTGGTTGGATATGCGCCAGGTGCAGACATAGCACACCAGCAGGTTCAGCAGGATGACGATGATCTCTTTCGACAGCTTCAGGTTGAACAGCGTGAACGACAGCATCAGGACGCAGGCAAACGCCAGGTCGACCAGCCGCAGCGATTTCCTGCTGATATAGAAGATCACCGAGCAGGTGGCTACCAGCAGCAGCACTTGCGACCAGGCCGACCCGAGGAAAGAAAAAATCACCGCCGTGCTGACGAACGAATTCTGTTCGGCCAGGCTGAGGTCGGTATATTTCATCAGGTCGATGATCGTGGTTTCATCGGTGAAGAAATAACTCGGAAGGAACGCCCGCTGGTACATATAGATGAGCGCGGTCAGCACCAGCATCAAGATCCCGCAGATGAGCCGGATATCGGGTGCGATGCGTTTGTCGAATAAGGAGCGCATGGTTGCCTATGCCGCTGCCGTGACAGCCCTCGCCGCAGAATCCGCCTCTGCCGCGTGCACCTTTCCTGCCAGGCCAGAACGCTCCAGCAAGGCGGCAATTTCAGTTGTCAATTGCTGCGTCAGGCGCAGCTTCTCGCCGGTGCCGTCGACTTGCAGCGCCTGGTACAGCAGCTTGAAAGTGCGGGTGACGTCCGGTACCGGCGCCGGCATGAAAAAGCGGCCGCGGCCGGTAAGCTCGAAAAACGACTGGACCTTGCTGTCCCAGTTCAGGCCGATGCTCGGGATATCCAGCGCGTAGGCGACAATGTTGGCGTGCAGCCGGTGCGCGATGATGCAGTCGCATTGACCGATGTTGGCCACCAGCTGCGACGGCACCCCGGGGCGCGGCAGGTTGACGATTTCCGGGTCCAGCCCGGCCGCCAGCGCATCCTTGAACGCCTCGTCTTCCGGCGAACCGTTGGTAAACAGGTGGACCCGGTATCCTAGCGTCACCGCCTGGATCGCCAGTTCCTGGAAATATTTTCCGATGCGCTCGCTGTAATCCTGTTTTTCCATTCCGGCCTGGTTCAATTCCAGCGGACTGGAGATGCAGATTCCCAGCACGTTGCCGGTTGCGCGCGGCGGCAGGAAGGCGGCAAACGTCTGCTGTGAATAGATGCCTGGATCCGGCGTCACCTTGACATCCAGCGGCTGCCCCAAGATCAGCTTCAGGTTCTGCGCCGAAGCGATATCGCGGGTGCTGGCCTGGATCGGCGCCAGGTTTTCCCAGGTGCGCCTGGTCAGGCCGGTGCCGGCGCTAGACATGCTCTTCGACACGCCGACGCCGAATACGGCGACCTTGCCGGATTTTCCAGCGGCCTTGACCGCCTTCGACAGCAGGAACAGCTTGACCGGAAAATTCAGGTGCACATCCAGCAGCAGCTGGCCGCCGCCGACCACGACCAGGTCGGCGTCCGCCAGCTGGCTTACCCACTTGCGGCGCCAACGCAGGAAATACTGCAGGCTGAAATAGGTGCAGACTGCGTACGGACGCAACCGCTTCGGCACTTTGTTGACCAGCGATTTTTTCGAGATTCCGGCCTTCACATAATCGTCGCGGCCGGCAATGTCGAGCGCGCTGACCTGCGCGCCGGGAACCCGCTCCAGCAGCAACTGCTTGATATTTTCATAGATGACGCCATCGCCCAGGTTGGGGCTATAGGGAACAGCGCAAATCACGATTTTCATATGGCCACCACTTTCAGACTTTTACGGATTTGATAAAACATGATGAAAGCAGCGAGTCCGAGGCCGAATACGGTCGGCACGAACACCGTGCTGACCGAGGTCGCCGGGCGCGTGACAAACACCAGCACGAAGCACAGGAAGCCGCCGGCCACCGCCCAGCTGGCGTGGTGGGTCAGCTTGAGCGCCTTCAATACGGTGCGCGTGCCCTGGATCGCCGCCAGGATCATCGGCAGCAGGAAGTAGTCGCGCATGTCGAGGCCGCTGTATTTGGCGCCGAACAGCAAGCCGACCAGCAATTGTCCCGAGAGCCACAGCACCAGGCTGTACACCAGGCTGGAAGCCAGCGTCGCCGCGATCAGCATGCGCGCCATGGCGGCAAACCTGGACGACTTTTCATCGGCCAGCCGCGCCAGCCTCGGCAGGCCGAAGTTCGAGATCGCGATATTCAGGTACTGCGCCGGCAGCACCAGCGTCATCACTACCCGGAAGTTGGCCGCCAGGTCCGCCTGTTGCCTGGACATGTAATAGATCACCAGGCCGTGGGTCATGGCCCAGACCATGATCTGGCTCAGGGAATTGTTCAGGCCGAAGCTGAGCCAGGAGATTTTTTCGCCGGGCACGGGGTTCGGATGCGCGTCTTTCTTCTTCGAGCCGATGGCGACCAGTCCGCTGGCCAGCAGCAAAGGCAGGCCGATAGCTGCCAGCAGCTCGCTCAGCTGGTAAGGACTGTCCTTGGGAATCACCGCAATTGCCGCGAACACGCCAGCCAGCTGGGCCAGCGCCGGTATCACGGATTTCAGGCTTTTGTTGTCCAGGATCGCAACCGAGCGTACGGTCCAGTACGCCACGAAACCCGCCAGCGCCAGGATCAGTGCATAAATGAAATACGGCGGCGTATCGGGGATGCGCAAGACCAGGTAGACCACGACCAGCATGCTCAGCAGCGCCACCGGCAGGTGCAGCTGCAGCAACAGCTTGCGGCCGATCGAATAATTCGATTTGGCGAACACCAGCAACGGTTCCATGACCGTGCAGCCGTGCACGATGTTGAGCAGGATCACCGCCGAGTAGATCGCGGAAAACGACGCGAACGCCTCCACGCTCAGGTAGCGCGCCAGCAGCGCCTGGGTGGCAAAAAACGACAGTGTGAAAACTGCTTGCTCAAAAATCACTTGCAGCAGCGCCTTGGCTTTTTTCATGTGGCGGGTGCGATCAGGATTTGACGTCTTGCGGTTTATAGGAATAGGCGGTGTAGCGATAACGTCCCGAATTGCCGTAGCCGTAACGGCGCGTATCCAGCCTGAGGCCGTTGAAGATCACGCCTTTCGCATGGACGCCGCTCTGCGCCAGGCGCTTCATGGATTCGACGATTTCGCCCAGCTTGGTGGTCTCGGCCCGAGCCACCAGGAATGCCGTGCCTGCCAGCGCCGCCAGGATGCCGGTATCCGATGCCGCCAGCACCGGCGGCGTATCGATCAGCACCAGGTCGTAGGAAGCGGAAAATTCTTGCAGCAGTTCAGACATGCGCCCGACCAGGAACAGCTCGGCAGGATTCGGCGGCAAGGTGCCGGTGGAAATGAAATCCAGGTTTGGCACGATGCCTTTATGCAGCGCTTCGCTCGGCTTGCTGCTGCCGGAAATCAGCTCGGACAGGCCCTTGCCGCGGCCCATGCCGAAATACTGGTTCAGGTGGCCTTTGCGCAGGTCGGCGTCGATCAGCAATACGCGCTTCCCGGAAGAGGCAATCACAGCCGCCAGGTTGGCGGAGATGAAGGATTTGCCGACCCCTGGCGCCGGGCCGGTCAGCAGTACGATGTTGTTGTGCGCTTCCAGCATGGCGAACTGCAATGCGGTGCGCAGGCTGCGCAAGCTTTCGATCGCCGTATCGTGCGGCTCGGACACCGCCAGCAGCGCCATCTCCTTGGATTTCGTCTTGATCTTGTAATTCAGCAGCTGCTGGGCGTCGCTCAGCGGCACGGTCGAATACACGCTCAGGCCGGCGTGGCGCTCGATGTCTTCAGGGTTGCTGATACCGCCGTACAGGATATTGCGCAGCACCGCCGTCACCACGCCGAAGAACAGGCCAAGCAGCAGCGCAAGCGCGAACACCAGCGGTCTTTTCGGGATGACCGGGATTTCCGGCAGCGCAGCGGAATCGACCACCCGCACGTTGCCGATCTTGCCCGCCTTGAGCAGTTTCAACTGCTGGATATTATTCAGCAAGCCGGTATACAAGCTGGTGTTGACGGTGACGTCGCGCATCAGGCGCAATACATCCTGCTCGCTGTTCGGCAATGTCTTGATGCGTCCCGAGATCTTGCCTTGCTCGCTCTGCAGCGCGCCAATCTGGCGATCGATGGCCAGGATCGACGGATGCGAATCGGCAAAGCGGGTGGAAAGGTCCTTGCGCTTCTGCCTCAGCTCCAGGATCTGGGTGTCGGTCGATACCGACTGCTGCAGCACCAGCTTGGCTTCTTCGCCCATGTCGATGGTGCCGACCCGTTCGCGCAAGGCGTTGTACAGGTTTTCCGCCTTGTCCAGCTCAGCCTTCAGTTCCGGCAGCTGGCCGTCCAGGAAATCCAGCGACTTGGTGGCCTCGGCCGATTTGCGTTCGACGTTCTGCTGCACGTACTGGCGGCCGATTTCATTCATGGTGGCGCTAACCAGGTAGGGATCCGGCCCCAGCAGCTCGGCGCCGATGACGCCGGACTGCTTGCCCTTTTCGGCGATATTCAGCTGGTCTTGCAAATCCTGTATGGTCTTCAGGCGCGAATTGCGCACCAGCTTGAACACGATGCCGGGCTTGGCCTGCATTTGCGCCACGTGCAGCTCGATCACGCCGGCGGTTACGGTAAATTTTTCGGTCTTGCCGACCGTGCCTTCGAACACCTGGTCGAACACCGAGCTGGCCAGGCTGTAGCGGCCCTTGCCGAGGTTGGTCAGCTTGAAGGTTTCGGTTTCCAGCACCTGCGGCACATTGAAGACGTCGGCATCGATCTTTTCGCTGCCCCAGGCATAACCGCCCATGCCAAGCAGGCCGGGCTCCGACAGCTCCAGGTTATGGCGGGCGATCAAGGCGCCGATGATGGGGAAATACTTCGGCCCCTGGTCGATGAACAGATGCAGGTTGTCGACGCTCCTGGACACCACCAGGCGCGAGCCGAGGATTTCTATTTCGGCCGGCGCGGTGGACTTCACGTCGAACATCGCCGACATGTCGGCCAGCATGTTGCTGGCGGCGGCGCTGGGAGAATTGTCTTCCACCTGCACCAGGATGTCGGCCTTGTAGATGGGCGTGCCGAGGAAAGCGTATAAAGCGCCAAGCAGCAAAAAGCCGGCGGTGATCAGGCCGATCAGCCAGCGGTTGTCCAGCAGAATATCGAGAATGGCCGCAAGGCTGATTTCCTCATGCCTGTCGGTGAAATTTTGTTGCAGCGGATTGAGTGAAGTCATGGATTATTCAGCTGGTTGGCAAATATTGATAGAGGTACTGGCAACATGCATTGCTTGCGAAGGACGCACACCGACATCGCACGGCGCCGTCTGGCAGCAAATTCGCAACAGGTTCGCCGGCCGTCGCTAATTGACCGAATCGATGCGCTTTACCCAGTCGTCCACGCCTTGTTCGATCAGGCGCAGGCAGCTCTCGAACTCATCGCGCGGACGTTTGTAAGGATCGAACACATCGAACTGGCTGAACTGCCCCAGCCGGAACAATTTGCCGCGCGTGGTCGGGTACTGCTTTTCAATATGCTGTTTCTGCTCGATATCCATCACCAGGATCAGGTCGGCGGAATCGCACAGCCAAGACTGCAGCTGCTGCGCCCGGTGGTCGCGGATGTCGATATCGCGCTGCTCCATCAATTCAATCGAATCCTGCGCGGCGGGCTGTCCTATCAGCGCGCCGATGCCGGCCGAACGGCAATGCAGTCCCGGCAGTTTTTTTGCGAACAGCGCCGCCGCCATGGGGCTGCGGCAAATGTTTCCTATGCAGACGATGAGAATGGACTTGATCAATTTTTCTTATCCACAGCGTTACGCGAATTGACCGCGGTAGTAGAAGTGCCGACCAGCAGTGCAAACACACGGCTGAAACGGACCAGGCCTGGGGCATCGACATACACTACGTCCTTGGCCTGCAGCGGGAAATTTTCCGCCAGCGCCATGCCCACCGGCGATTTACTGTCAAGATGGAACACTTTCGGCATGGTGCCGTCGGGAGCGGCCCGCACCACATAGATCGCGCTTGGATCGCTGGTGTTGGCGTCGACGCCGCCGGCGCCGTTCAATGCATCGCTCAGGGTGAGGCGGCCGTTGCTGCGCAAGGGCAGCAAGCCTGGACTGCGCACCTCGCCGGAAACCGACACCTGGTTGTCGCTCAGCGGCGCGACCCGCAGCACGTCGCCGTTCTGCAAAACGATGTCGGAGGGGCTGAGGTTGCGCGCAATCAGGTCCGGCACGCTGATTTCATAGCTCTTGGCGCCGCGCACCAGCGTAATCCGGCTGGCGTCGCCGCTTGGCGGAATGCCGCCGGCCTGGTTGATTGCTTCCGACAGCGTCATCGGCACATCGCTCATCTGCTTGACCCCGGCCGAACGCACTTCGCCGTCGACATAGATCTTCTGGCTGCGGTAGCCGATGACGCGCAAGGTGATCTGCGGATCACGTATATATTTGGCCAGCAGCCCGCGCAATTTCTTTTGCGCCTCTACTTCGGTATATCCTTCCGCCTTGAACAGCCCGACGTAGGGAAACTGCACTTCGCCTTCGTTGCTGATCACATAACCCGGCAGCGTCTGCGCGGTCATGCCGCTGTTGGACAGGTTGCCGGTGGCGCCCAGGGTGTAGGTAAGGTTAGGAACCACCAGTTCAGGATGATCCCAGACGATGATCGACAATATGTCGGCCGGCCCCATGCGATACGGCTGCGGCTTGCCGATCAGTTCCCGGTACTGCTCGCCTTGCCCGGATAGCCGCATGCGCTCGGCGTTCTCCTGCTGCACCAGCTTGAGGGTGATCGGCGTGATCACCGGGACCGACTCAGGATCGCTTGCGTCCAGCGGCGAATAGGAATCGAATTTCATGCCTGGGGCAAAGGCACACCCGCCCAGCGCAAACACGAGAGTTAGCAGCAATATTTTTTTCAATTTAATTCACACCGATCCAATTTAACGATACGCAGCTCGAACCAACCCAGGCAACCATGTGAATTTAAAATCAAAAAAACAACAAAAATCGTTTAAAATCACATAAATACCGATTTCAACGATTTTATAGTATTTTTTATTTGGATGACCAGAGATAATTCAATCCGCGGGCAATTAAATGCATTTCAGGCGGCAAAGACGCCTGAACTACCTGGCGCGACGCTCCTCCAATCAGTTGGTGGCAGCTATTTGATAAATTGATAAAATGCGTTCCGATAAATACGTTTGATAGAATGTGCAGCTTGTCCCGCGCCGCCTAACTCCTTAACTGCCCAATTAACCGCCCAATCAATCGCCCAATGTCAGCAGTGAAACTCAATCAAAGCGATGTCACTACGCAAGAAGCAGCCAAGCTGCTGGGAATTTCCGTCACCTCGGTGCAGCAGCTGGTGGAGCGCGGGGTTCTGGTGGCATGGAAGACGCAAGGCGGACACCGCCGCATTCCGCGCGAAGCCATCGAAGCGCTGAAGGCCGAACGCAGCGACCTGCCGATGGACAAGGGCCGTACCGCGCTGTCTTCGACACTGAGCGCATTGATCGTCGAAGACAATGCCTTGCAGCGGATGGTGTATGAGAAGCAGATCGCTTCCTGGGATATCGCGCTGGAGACGCGCTTTTGCGACAACGGCTACCAGGCGCTGATAGAAATCGCCCAGCGCAAGTACGACATCCTGCTGCTCGATATCGTCATGGAAGGCATCGACGGTTATGAGATTGTCAAAACGGTGCTTGCCAATCCCGACCTCAGGCATATCGACATCGCCGTCCTCACCACGCTCAGCAGGGACGAGCTCGATGCGCGCGGCGGCTTGCCCGATGAGGTCCTGTTTTTCCAGAAGCCTATCGTGTTCGAAGAGCTGCGCGGTTTCTTGCGCGGCTGTGCGGCACGCAAGGCGCGCCAGGCTCGTGCAGCATCCGCTGCTTGAACCAACTCAAGTAAAAATAGCGCGATCAGCGCAGATCAACCTGCTGGTATCGCAGGAGACCGGTATTGGCCGCTAATTAGGCAATGAGTTTTATGCTTTCATGGATGGGTATCACCAAAGTCGGCGGCAGCACCATCATGCTTCCCGCCGCCGTTGCGATTGCAGCGTGGCTGCTGGCGGCACGCGCGCAACGTCTGTTCTGGGCCTGGTGCCTGCTGTTCGGTTCCGCTTTGCTGCTGGTCGCCGCCTCGAAGATTGCGTTCGTCGGCTGGGGCATAGGCATAGACGAACTGGATTTCACCGGTTTCAGCGGCCACGCCATGCGCTCCGCGGCGATCATCCCCCTGCTCTTCTATTTCCTGTTCCAGCAGAAAACCACTGCCGTGCGGCAGCTTGCGGTAGTGTCTGGCATGGCCTTCGCGGCGCTGATCAGCCTGTCGCGCGTAGTGCTGGACTTTCACTCGGTCTCGGAAGCCCTCAGCGGCTGGCTGCTGGGCGGCGCAGTCAGCCTCGCTTTCATCTGGTGCGCTGAAAGCCTGCCCAAGCCGGTATTGAACCGCACCTTGATGGCAGTCAGTTTTGTGCTGCTGCTGGCGGCTTCTTTTGCCCGGCCGATACCGACCCAACTCTTGATCGACAAGGCTGCATTGTTATTGTCGGGCCATTCCGCGCTGGCTGCTGAAAGCCGCCGCCACGCCGTGGAAAAATGCTGCGAGCCGCCGGCGCAACTGCCGGCGCCCTGACGCTTCAGTGCTGGAGCTCCAGGCTTTCCAGCTCCAGCAGGAAGTCGCGCACTTCATCCATCGTAAGCGTGATTTCATTTTGCAGCTCGAGGATTTTTTCCGCTGCACAGACCTGTTTTTTCCGGTTGAACTCGATCTCTATCTGATCCAGCATGCGCACGGCGGCATCGGCGCCAGAAATGAGCAGCGTGCCTTTGAGCGCATGGCATTCCTGCGTCGTGGAGCCTACATTCCCGGCCTGCACGGCCGATTTCAGGCGCGCGAACTGTTCGTTGCCGACTTGCAGAAACAGTTTGCACAAATCGACAAAAACGCCTTTGTCGTTATAGGAATGCTTTAAAAACATTTCCGGGCTGAAGTGATGGCAGATATAAGATTGCATGGTCGGCGGTTGGTTATGTTCCTGAAGCGCCATATCAAACAAGGCGAGACGGCGCTTCAACTGGCAGGATCCACTGCTGCCAGGATCTGGACACGGGTCGCCGGCTTGATGACTACGGCATCGAAACCTGCCGCCCGGATCGACAACAACTCCTCCTCCATCGCAAATGCGGTGTATGCCACCATGCGAGGAACCACCTCGTGACTGCCGTCCTTGACCAGGCGGCAGAATTCTTTTCCGTTTATATCGCGCATACCGACGTCGGTCAACACCACATCGACTGTATTTTTTTCCAGATAACGCAGAGCCTCGGAAGCTCCGGCAAACACGTGGACCGTATGTCCCGCCCTGGTCAGGATGATCCTGGCGAGGTTGCTGTTGAGAGGATTATCATCCACTACCAATATGTTTTTCATTAACACCTAATCACTGTAAAGCCTTGTTCAAACCGGTATCGTGAAGGCAAAAATCGAACCTTTGCCGACCCGCGACCGTACGGCGATGGTTCCGCCCATGAATTTCACCAGTTCCTTGGCCAGCGCCAGGCCCAGGCCGCTGCCGGCTTGCGCCCGCATGTCCGAGCCGTCCACCTGGGCAAATTTTTCAAAGATGACGCGCTGCAGTTCCATCGGGATGCCTTCGCCCGTATCCACTACCCGGAATATCAGCACGCCGTCGCCCTGCAGCACGCGCACCGTTACCGCTCCCTGATCCGTATATTTCAACGCATTGTGGATCAGGTTGTTGAGCACCCTGATCAGCTTGCCGCGATCGCAGGCAAACTCGATCGGCAGCGCCGGGCTCAGCACCAGCCTCAAGGCGATCCCCTTGCGCATCGCGGTGGACGCATGGCTGGCAACAATTTTCTGCATCAGCTCGCGCAAATTTTCGGACGCGATGAAAACTTCCATTTTCCCCGCCGCGATCCGCTCCAGGTCAAGCACGGTATTGACCAGCAACAGCAGATGCGTGCCGCTGTCATGTATTGCCTGCGCAAAATGTTGCTCGTCGGTTCCGACCAGATCTTCCCGCAACAGTTCCGCATAACCCAAAATTCCGTTCAGCGGCGTGCGCAATTCGTGCGACATATTGGCAAGGAACTGCGACTTGGCCTGGTTGGCAAGAGTCGCCACGCGCCCGGTGCTCACCAGGCCGTTCGCCATGAACAGGATGAAGACGGTAAACACCACCACCACTCCGGTGGAAAACGCCGCCAGCACATAACCGCGAAAGCGGTTGTTGTAGAACGGCTGCATCGCTTCCTCGACCGAAATGCCGACGATCACCATCAGCGGGTAATTTTCCAGCTGGCGATAGGCATACGTCCGCTGCTTGCCGTCGACCACGCCGTTGCTGGTCAGGTAGCCTTGCTTGTGCTGCCTCATCACCGCAAACGACGGCCTGCCGGAAAAATCCATGCCGATCGCCTTGGCGCCGTTCGGCTCGCGCGCCTTGATCGTGCCTTCATCGCCGACCACGCTGATGGCGCCGTCGCGGCCGACATTGATCTGGTGATAAAAACGCGTCACCGCCTCGTTGCTTATCGAGACGCCGACTATGCCGCTGAAGCTGCCGTCGGGCCGGTTAAGGCGTCGGCTGGCTTGCATCGACCATTCCCCCGAGACACGATCGCGCACCGGTTTGGCGAGGAACATCAGCTGGCCGGAATCGTGCCCCTGGTGCAATTGCATATGGCCTGCGATGAGTCCGTCGTTGAGCACGATATCGTCGTTGGCGTAGATCTGCTTTCCATGTTCGTCAAGGATAAAAAAACGGTTCGCGAGATTGCCTTGCATTAGCCATGCGTCCCGATATTCGAGACTGTTCATTTTTGCGCCGAAACGCTCGTACTGGAATTTCAGCAGGTCGCTGGCTTCATCGGCCTGCTCGATGACGTGGCTGATATTTTCATCGAACGCCCGGGCCACGTTCTGTGCATCGCGCCCGACTTTTTCCAGTTCGCGCTGCGTTTCGCTGGCTTCGTCATATAAGGTAACCACCCATATGCATGCGATTAATGCGCTTGCAAAAAAAAATATCGCGAGCCGGATATCCGATCGGCGCGGCAAAGCTATTGCTGCATCTGACTTCTGTATTTTTTTCAGCACGGCGGTAAAACTAAAATCGGTCATTGGCAAAACGACCATTGAAATACGTTGTCATTAAAAGAAAATTTCCTGTTTCTTGCATTGACTTGCCTCCATAGCGGGAATATCCGCTGCGTCGGGCCCCACAAACAGAGCGCCTTATCCGCCTATGGTTCAATTTCGCCAGCCAAAGAATTATTGCCGCACTGCAATAATAATATAATAGCCCATCTTTTTACTACTGTCAGAATTGTCAGCCGCAACGCGCGCCCGTACTGAAGATGCTTGCAATTTGAAAACGAAAAGGCTACTTTCTAGACTAAGCAGGGCCGCAAAATAATTACTCGAATTGCAGGTTTGTCTGAAGGGATGACTGATGAAAACCGTCGCGCAGATTCTCAAGACCAAGCAGAACCAAACCGTCTACACGATTGCTCCTGACGCCAAGGTATTCGACGCCATCAAGATGATGTCGGACAAAAGCGTCGGTGCGCTGCTGGTGACGGTGCAGGGGAAAATCGTCGGCATCGTCACCGAACGCGACTATGCCAGGAAGATGATACTCAAGGGCCGCTCGTCGACCGACACTTCGGTGCGCGACATCATGACGTCCTCCGTCATGTATGTGCGCCTGGACGATACCAATGAACAATGCATGGCGCTGATGACCGAGAATCGCCTGCGCCACCTGCCGATCCTGGACGATGACAAGCTGGTCGGCATCATCTCTATCGGCGACTTGGTGAAAGACATCATTTCGGAGCAGCAATTCATCATCCAGCAGCTCGAACACTACATCATGGGACACCCGGCCTGAGCGATTCAGGTATATATTGGAAGCAGCGCATTGCAAGCTGCATATTGAAACATCCTACCGAGCGGCGGCCCCAGATGAAACGCTGGCTAATCCTGTCTTTATGTCTCGTGCTCGCCGCCTGCGCGGCCCCGCCGCCGGCGCCGCAAGCTGACAAGCTGTTCAGCGACCGCTTGTTTGCCCCACCTTCGCAGCACATCAGCGCCGACGATGTATTTGCCGTCAGCCACGCCATGCGCCAATACCTGGCCAGGGACGAGAATGCCCACCAGATGCGTGTAAAGGGCATACAGCAAGGCTTGTTCGATGCGCTGTACAGCAAGAACCAGCTGCAGCTGGAATACAGTTCCGAACACACCCGCGATGCCGCCGAGACTTTTGCGGCGCGCAGCGGCAATTGCCTGTCGCTGGTGATCATGACCGCTGCCTTCGCCAAGGAACTGGGGCTGCCGGTGCGCTACCAGACCATACTCATGGACCAGGCATGGAGCCGCAACGACGACCTCTATTTTGCCAGCGGCCATGTCAACCTCACCCTCGGCAAACGGCCCAGCGCCATCCGCACCCCGCTCGACCATAGCCGCCTGATGACGATTGATTTCCTGCCGCCGGAAGATACCGAAGGCCAGCGCCGGCTGGACATCGAAGAGAACACCGTGGTGGCGATGTACATGAATAACCAGGCTGCCGAAGCCCTCGCCATGCATCGGCTGGACGACGCTTACTGGTGGGCGCGCGAAGCGATCCGGCAGGACCCGGGTTTCCTCGCTTCCTACAATACGCTGGGAGTGGTGTACCGGCGCCACGGCAATTTGCAGGAAGCCGAACGCACATTCCGCCAGGTACATGAACGCGAGCCGGACAACACCGTGGTCATCTTCAACCTGATCGGCGTCCTGAACGATCTCGGCAAATCGGCGGAAGCAAAACCGCTGGCAGCCAGGCTGGCGCAATTGCAGCCGGAAGCCCCCTTCCAGGCATTCAACCTGGGCATGGCGGCAATGCGCGCCGGCGACTACAAGGCCGCGAAGCTGCACTTCAGCAGGGAAATTGCGCGCGATCCCTACTATCATGAATTCCAGTACTGGCTAGGCATTGCCTGCCTGCGCCTGGGAGAAATCGACCAGGCGGTCAAACACTTGAGCATCGCCATGCAAAACAGCACGACCAGCAACGACCACGACCTGTATGCAGCCAAGCTCGACCGGGTCAAGTCGTACCGCGCTCCGCTCTTGATTCACTAAGCAGCGCTGCCGCGGCTCGACAGTACGCTGACCGCATAAGCCAGCATATGGCTTGCCGGCTCGCCCAGGATGCGCGCCGGCATCAGGGTTCCTGGTTGAAAATGATTCCAGTCAGGATGAACGCGCGCAAAGCGACAGATTCGCGCAATCGCGCGCCAATTGTCGACACCTGCCTGGCGCACATCTTGTTTGTTATGCCTTGCATTTTCGCGAAGACGATATTCAGCTGTTTCACATAAATATTGGCGTGGAAATTGCGCAACAAGATAGTTAAATGATGTCAATTATCAGGTTTATTTGCCAAGAACGATCTATGATCAAATCGTCTCCATACAAAAGAGGTGCCGACATGGGATGGCTTAACAGATTGGCGATAAAATATATCCAGACGCCTGAAAAGCTGGCAGAAAATGAACTCCGCGATACACGCCTGGCGTTGTATCAGTCAGAAAGGCAATTGCTGGAAGCGGAAATGCGGGTTGATTATTACCGTAACGTTCTCGGCTTCCTCGAAGCGATTGCCGCCGACGGCGTGGAAAGCGTGGCCGATTCGCAGAGGCCCAAGCACACACCTCAACCGCAAGGCCCGCAGCGGCTTACACCAGATTTGAGCACGTACCGCGGAGCCGCTTGACGCTCCAGGATCCGATCGATCACAGCAGCGCAATGAGCGCGCGCGGCAGTCGCCTGCGCCCGCTGATTGCGTACTGCTGATAATTGATGAAGTGAAGCGCAGAGATCGCACAGCAGCAGCGATCGAGCGATTTATTTTTTGGGATCTGCAGTTGCCGGTGCGGCCGCCGCAGCCGGTTCAAATTTCGTGATCACGTAACCGACCGGTATCCATTTGTCGCCGGCCTGCACCATCGATACTTTTTCGACAGTCGGCGCTTTGGCGAAGCGGCCGGTAAACGCGATATTCAAATACTCTCCCGGCGGCAAATCGGGTGGATTGGTCACATGCACAATCTGCGCCCATTGACGACTGCCCAATGGCCCCAGTTCGTTCTTCACCGCGCTCAGGTATTTCAGCCAGTCTTCCTTGCTGGTGCTTTTTTGCATGGCAGACCCGCTGCTGCTCCACATCCGCTCGGCCTGGTTGCTGTCCGCCAGCGCCACCCACTGCGAGGCGGTTGCGATAGCGCCGTCGATCGACGCGGTCGTTTGCGCATGCGCGGGACTGGAAGCCAGCATGCCGGCCAGCGCAAATCCGGCGGCGCAAGAAATACTCTTCAGCGATAGCAAGGTAGTCATTTTTCTCTTTCCGTGAAATTGATACGGGTTCCAGAAAATCCCCAACAGCCGATTCTTGCCAGAAAGTCTAGCATATCGGTTTTTATTGCCGGTAGACGACCGCGGCGGGAAAAGCACAAATCCAGCGGCATTAAAAAGAAATTCGTACAGGTCTGTTTCCAGTGTTGCTGCGTTATCATTGCGCTATGTATCCAACCCCGTCCCGCTACATAAAACCAGAGCAATGGGCCGTGACTTTCATGCGCACCCTGAGCAGCTGGTGGCATATGCTGCACCTGGTCGGCATCGCGCTGGCCATGGGCGTGTCGCCGTCGACCTATCACCGGGCCAACCGCAGCGCGACCTACCGCTATATCTATAGCGGCACCTGGCAGATCCTCCCTTGGTTCACCGTGCTGTCGACCTTGCTCAGCCTGGTGCTGATCCGCATCGTGCTGGTCACCGCGCTCAGCTACGGCCTGTCGCGCTATGCGCTGGAAATGATGGTGCGGGTGCTGGTGCTGGAACTGATCCCGCTGTCGGCAGCCCTGTTCGTGGCGCTGCGCGCCGGCCTGGCATTCAACGGCGCGCAACTGCCGGCGACCGCCGCCGGCCAGACCGCAACCGCGCCAGACATCGCACAATTGCAGCTGGACCTGGTGCCGCGCGTGATTGCCAGCGCCTTCTCGGTGATGAGCCTGGCCACGGTGAGCGGCATGATTGTCCTGCTGCTGGCGTATATCAATGTCTACGGCGTCACGCCCTGGGGCCTGCTCGATTACACCCGTACCGTGGGGCGGGTGTTCGATCCGCCGGTTACGCTCGGTTTCGCCCTGAAGACCCTGCTGTTCGGACTGGCGGTGGCGGTCATCCCGACCGCCGCGATTCTTGAAAGCGCGCGCCGCAATACCACGCTGTCATCCACCCTGCAGCCAGGCGCCACGCGCCTGCTGTTCGTGCTGGTCCTGATCGAAGTCGGGGCGCTGGCAGTGAAATACATCTAATCTGGAAAGCGACCATGGCACTTGCCCCCGAATCTCCTTCTGTCCGGCCACCCGCCAATGTCGAGCTCAAGGCGCTGCTGCTGCTGATCCTGATGGCTGCGCTGGTGTGCGGTTTTGTGCTGTACGTGATGTACGCGCGCGGGGTATTCGAATCCACCCAGCGCCTGGTGCTGGTGGCTGACGATTCCGAGGGCGTGCTGGTGGGCATGGACCTGACCTTCTCCGGCTTTCCCATCGGCCGCGTGCAACGCATCGATCTCGGTTCGGATGGCAAGGCGCGCATCCTGATCGACGTCCCGAGCAAGGACGCCAACTGGCTGCGCACCAGCAGCGTATTTACATTGGAGCGCGGGCTGGTCGGCGACACCCGCATCCGCGCCTTTACCGGCGTGCTCGACGATCCGCTGCTGCCGCCCGACTCGGTGCGCACCGTGCTGCGCGGCGATACCGCGGCGGAAATCCCGCGCCTGGTGGCGACCGCCAGGGAACTGCTGGAAAACCTGCAGGCCATCACCGCCGCCGATTCCAGCCTCAACACCAGCCTGGCCAATGTGCAAGCCGTCACCGGCCGCCTGAACGGACAATATGGCGTGCTGGGCGGCGCCTTGGGCAGCGACGACAATGCCAAGAAAATCATCGCTACGCTGGATCGCGTCAATGCGCTGCTCACCAAGGCCGACCAGCGCGTATTCGGCCAGCCCGGCCAGCGCGGCGTGATGGACGATGCGCAAGCCGCGGTTGTCCAGCTCAACAATGTATTGAGCGATGCCCGCGCCAGCCTCAAGAAAGTGGACGCCGTGCTGGCCGAGGCGCAAGCGGTAGGCAGCAATGCCCGCATCGCCAGCAACGACCTGGGCGCACTGCGCGCCGAAGTCGACGCCAGCTTGCGCAAGGTGACCCAGCTGGTCGACGAAATCAACCGCAAATGGCCCTTCGCCCGCAACACGGAGCTCAAACTGCCATGAAGATCGCTTCCCCCCTCGCCTTCGGCGCCGCATTGCTGACCTTGGCCGCCTGCAGCAGCAGACCGCCCGCACCTGAATGGCAGGGCAACGCCTTCGGTTCCATGCAAAGTTTTTCGTCAACCTATTTGAGCGGCAATACGCGCGTTGCCGACGTCGAATTCGCACGCGCCCGCGATGCGGTCGCCAGCACCGGCCGCGCCGATCTGGTAGCGCGCGTCGAACTGACGCGCTGCGCCACGCGCGCCGCCAGCCTGGAATTCGACAACTGCGCCGGGTTCCAGCCGCTGGCGCCGGACGCCGACGCCGGCGAGCGTAGTTATGCGGCTTACCTGAATGGCCAGTGGCAGGGATTGGACCCTGGTTTGCTGCCGCCTCAGCACAGGGCAGTGGTCAGCAGCGGCCGCATCGGCGATATCGAAGATCCGCTGGCGCGCCTGGTCGCGGCCGGCGCCCTGCTGCAAAGCGGCAGGCTGACGCCGCCCGACATCGCCAGCGCGGTCGAGACAGCGTCGGCCCAAGGCTGGCGCCGGCCATTGCTGGCCTGGCTGGGAGTGCAATTGCAACGCGCCAAGGCCGCGGCTGACCGCGAAGCCCAGGCGCGCATCCAGCGCCGCATCGACCTCGCGGCCAAGCCGTTGCCCTGAAGCAGTCAGGGCGGCGGAGTCAGCGCCGCGCAATTCGAGGTGATCGGCTGGCCGGCAAACAGTTTCTGCACGAACGGCTTTGAATCGACCAGCGACGCCAGCACCGTGCCGTCGTGATCCTGGCCGGCGTAATAATGCTGTTCGATGGTGCTGCCGGCCGTACAAGCGTCTTTCGCAAACTGATACTGGACCACGGTCGGGATATCGGTATCCAGGGTCCCGGTGCCGACAAATACCGGCGCCGCGAACTTGACCGTCGGATAGTTAGACGACTGCAAGGTCTGCGTAGCCCAGGCAGTGACGTCGCCGTTGAACACATCGGCAGTGACCAGCTTGTTCTGCATGATGTTGTCTTCAATCGGCCCCAGGCACTGGCTCGCCGCCACCGCATAAAACGCCTTGCCCTTGGCAGTCAGGTGATCCGACAGCAGGAAGCCAGGCACCACCCGTTCGGCGGTGGCGTACCCCAGCCAGGCATAGGCTTCCAGCGTCCCCAGCACCGAGGTGAAGCCGGTGGTGGGCACCTGTGTCGTCAGCGCGTTCAGATAAGCCAGCACGCTTTGCAGCTGGTAAGGAACGCCGGTCGCGACCGTTCCCAGCAGCTTGATTTCGGGCGCATAGCTGGGCGCGTAGGCGGCGGTTGCAATCGCTCCCTGCGCCCCTTGCGATTGGCCGACGATCACCACCGAACCGGACAGCTGCGGGAAATTCTTGGAAACCGCGCGGATGCTGTCGAGCACGCTGTAGGCTTCCGGCCGCGCATGCAGGTAGGGATGCAGGCCGGGCGTGCCCAATCCCTGGTAATCGGTGGACACCACCGCATAACCTTGCGCCAGCCAGGCATTCAGGTAATCCACGTCGCGCGGATCGCGCACTGTCCACGACGGCGCGCAGACGTCGGCCACGCCGACCGTACCGTGGGCCCAGGCGATCAGCGGCCAGCCGCCGACCGGCGGCGCGCCCTTGGGCAGCTGCAAGTCGCCGGAAACGTAGATCGCGGTCTTGCCGTCGTCGCCATCGGTCGAGCTGTACAGGATACGCACAGCCTGCGCGGCATTCGACAGCACCTGGCCGGCCGGCAGCGGTTCCTGCTGCAGCAGTACGCCGGGGGTAGCGGGAACAGTCCCGCTCCAGAGGTAAAACGAAGATACCCCGCCGTCGGCGGTAAACGCCTTCGATTGCGGGACGACGTTATCGCTGCCGCCGCCACCGCCGCAAGCGCCGAGCGCCAGGCTCGACAGGACCGCGGCTATCAATTTCAAAGAACGGCTGAACTGGATATGGCGCATGACTTTTGTCTCCTCATATTTTTTATGTAAATTGAGCCGAGTCCAAAATGGCTGTTGCCATTATGCATCATTATTTGCGGGATCCGCGCCACCGAGCCCGCCTCAGCGCAGCGACTCCTGCTCCAGCCAGTCGCAAAAATGCTTGATCAAGGGCACCTCGGCCTGGTGCCGCGCGACTATCCACCAGTAGCTCCTGGCGCGGATCACCGGTTCGGCCAGCGGGATCACCAGGCGGCCGCTGGCCAGCTCGTCGGCAATCAGCGGCAATGGCCCGAGCGCCACGCCGAGGCCGTCGACGGCGGCTTGCAAAGCCAGGTAAAAATGATTGAACGACTGTTTTTTCTTGCACAGGGCCGGCGCCACTCCGGCTTGCGCCAGCCATTCCGGCCAGGCGTCGGGGCGCGTATCCGAATGCAGCAAGGTATGCGCGGCCAGGTCGCCGGCCGCCCGGATAGGCGCACGCGCCAGCAATGCCGGGCTGCAGACCGGCAACTCGCTTTCGCCCAGGAATTCGCCGCTGACGCAGTTCGGCCAGTGCCCCGGGCCGCGCCGTATCGCAACGTCGAACAGCTCGCCCGACTCCCCCAAGGGCTGCTGCGCGGCAGAGGTCGACAATTTCAGCTCGACCCCCGGATACAGGCGCTGGAAGCCGCTCAGGCGCGGCAGCAGCCAGCGCATGGCGAAGGTCGTCAAGGAGTTGATGTGCAATACGCGCACCGTCCCGGATTCACGCAGCTGCCTGGTGGCGGTGGCTATATTGTCGAAAGCGGCCTGCACGGTCAGCAGGTAGCGCCGGCCGTCGTCGGTCAGCTGCACCCGCTTGCCGATGCGATGGAACACTTGCATGCCCAGCCAGGCTTCCAGCGCCGCCACTTGGCGGCTGACCGCGCCGTGCGTCACGTGCAGCTCTTCGGCTGCAGCTGAGAAATTCTCAAAGCGGGCGGCGACTTCAAATGCGCGCAGCGCTTGCAGAGGTGGTAGTTGACGAGACATGCTTGTGATTATAGATCACAAACAAGCAGTAAAAAAGTCGATTTGTGAGGCTTTAAAAATTCTGTAACATGCGTCTATCGAATCAATATTCATCGCTCTTTAGGGTGAAACGAATGATTTTTCCGAAAAATACCAGGAAATTGCACCAACACTCCACCTTGTGACAAATTCTAGGAGAAGACATGAATGCGACCACCGATTTCTGGGACGCCAAGCAGTACATGCACTTCGGCAATGAACGCCTGCGTCCCGCCCTCGATCTGCTGGCGTATGTCCCCGAGCAGGAACCGCAGCGGGTAGTCGACCTCGGTTGCGGCACCGGCAACATCGCCGCCCTGTTAAAGGCACGCTGGCCGGCAGCCGACGTGCTTGGCGTCGACAGCTCGGCCAACATGCTCGAAGCTGCTGCCGCCGCGGTGCCGGAATGCCGCTTCGAGCGCGCCGACCTGGCGCGCTGGCAGCCGGAAGGATTGCTGGACGTGATTTACTCCAATGCGACGCTGCAGTGGCTGCCCGACCATCCCACCCTGTTTCCGCGCTTGCTGTCATTCCTGCGCGGCGGCTCCTGGCTGGCGGTGCAGATGCCGGCGATGCACGATGCGCCGCTGAGGAAAATGCAGCTGGAACTGGCCAGGTCGCCATCGTTTGCGCCTTACCTGCGCGGGGTGCCGCAGCAGCCTTCGATCCTGAGCGCTGAAAACTACTACGACCTGCTGAGTTCCCGCACCGGCAAGCTGGATATCTGGGAAACCACTTACCTGCATACCTTGCGCGGCGCAGACGCTGTCGCCGAATGGGCTGCGGGCACCAGCTTGCGGCCTTACCTGGATGCATTGCCGGAAGACAAGCGCGCGCCCTTCCGCACCGCCTATGCCGAGGCGATGCGGGACGCCTATCCGCAACGCGAGAACGGCGTCACGCTGCTGCCGTTCAAGCGGCTTTTCATCGTCGCCAATGTTTGAGCCTCAATATAATATGCAATGACTACAGAAACCATCACCACCAATCAGGACATGGCGCGCGCCGCGCCGTCCACCCGCGAACTGTTCTCCGGCTTCCTGATGCTGGGACTGATCGGATTCGGCGGGGTGCTGCCGCTGGCGCGCCGCATGATCGTCGAGCAGCGCCGCTGGCTGACGCCGGCGCAGTTCACCGACATGCTTGGCCTGTGCCAGTTCCTGCCGGGCGGCAATATCATCAACCTGTCTGTCGCGATAGGCTTGCACTTCCGCGGCGTCGGCGGCGCCCTGGCTTCCCTGCTGGGACTGATCGCCGCGCCGTCGGCGATCGTGATTGCGCTTGGCGTGGTCTACCAGCGCTTCCAGGACAATCCCTCGGTGCAGCACATGTTCGCCGGCCTGGCCGCGGCGGCTTCCGGGCTGCTGATCTCGATGGCGCTGAAAATGCTGGTGCCGATCTTGAAAAAGCCGCTGCCGCTGTTTATCGCCTGCCTGTTTTTTGTCTCGATCGCCCTGCTGCGCCTGCCCTTGCTGCCGACCATGCTGGTGCTGGCGCCGCTCAGCGTGATCGCTATCTGGAAGCTGCCGTCATGACCGATACCCTGCTCGCCCTTGCAACGATTTTCAGCCAGCTGTCGCTGCTCGCTTTTGGCGGCGGCAACACCATCCTGCCGGAAATGCAGCGCCAGGTGGTCGACATCCACCACTGGATGTCGCCCCAGGATTTCAGCGCCATGTTCGCCCTGGCGCAAGCCGCGCCGGGGCCGAACATGATGGTGGTGACGCTGGTCGGCTGGCATGTCGCCGGCTGGCCTGGGGTACTGGTCACCAGCCTGGCGAAATTCGGTCCCTCGTCGCTGCTGACCGGCGTCGTCCTGCACCTGTGGCAGCGCTTCAAGGACCGCCCATGGCGCGCTACGGTGCAAGCCGGGCTGGTGCCGATGACAGTCGGCCTGGTGGCTGCCAGCGCCGCCCTGATTACCGAGGCCTCGACCCATGCCTGGGGCCTGGCGCTGATCGCCGCGGCTTGCGCCTTGGCGACCTACAAGAGCAAGGTGCATCCGCTGTGGGTGCTGGCCGCCGGCGCGCTGCTAGGCTTGAGCGGGATTGGTCAGGTATAGTCGGGGCTGGACGGCCGCGGCAAGCCTGCAGCCGCTTTTCATACCTAGCTCCCGCCTGACTACCCATGCAAATTTCCGGCATCCATCACGTAGCCATCATTGCCTCCGATTACCAGCGTTCCAAGCGCTTTTATACCGAGCTGCTGGGCCTGGCCATCGTCGCCGAAACCTACCGCGAGCAGCGCGACTCCTACAAACTCGACCTGCGCACCCCGGACGGCGTACAGATAGAACTGTTTTCTTTCCCGTCGCCGCCGCCGCGCCCGAGCCGGCCGGAAGCCTGCGGCTTGCGCCACCTGGCGTTCCGGGTGCCCGACGTCGCCCTGGCGGCGCAGGAATTGCGCGGCCAAGGCGTCGCCGTGGAAGACATCCGTATCGATGAGTTCACCGGCAAGCGCTTCACTTTTTTCGCCGATCCCGACGGTTTGCCGCTGGAGCTGTACGAGCACTGAGCAATTCGAGTAGCCGTTCTGACAAGCATGGTGGGGTTACACTGGTCCTAAGCACGCCCACCTGTTAGACTTCCCTCCCTTTTAAGCTGGCGACAACCTCATCGTGAAAACCTCCTCCTTCTCCACCCTCCCGCTGGCGCCGGCGTTACTCAGCAACCTGGATAGCCTTGGCTACCACGAAATGACCACCATCCAGGCGCAGAGCCTGCCGGTGATCCTCGAGCGGCGCGACCTGATCGCCCAGGCCAAGACCGGCAGCGGCAAGACCGCGGCCTTCGGCATCGGCATCCTGCACAAGCTCAATCCCAGCTATTTCGCGATCCAGGCGCTGGTGCTGTGCCCTACGCGCGAGCTGGCGGACCAGGTCGCCAAGGAACTGCGGCGGCTGGCGCGCTTCGCCGACAACGTCAAGATCCTGACCCTGTGCGGCGGCACGCCGATGGGCCCGCAGATCGGCTCGCTGGAACATGGCGCCCATATCATCGTCGGCACGCCGGGACGCATCCGCGACCATATCGGCCGCGGCAGCATCAACCTCGGCACCGTGCAGACGCTGGTGCTGGACGAAGCCGACCGCATGGTCGACATGGGCTTTTACGAAGAAATCTCAGGCATCGTCAGCGCCTGCCCGGCACGCCGCCAGACCTTGCTGTTTTCCGCGACCTACCCGGACGACATCCGCAAGGCCAGCGCGGAATTCCTGCGCGATGCGGTCGAAGTCAAGGTCGAAGCGCAGCACGATACCGGCCGCATCGAACAGCGTTTTTACGAAGTTAGCTACGAGGGCCGCAATGCGGCCGTGGCGCAGCTGCTGAACCACTACAGGCCGGTCTCGACCATCGCCTTTTGCAACACCAAGATCCATTGCCGCGAACTGGCCGACGAACTGCGCGCGCAGGGCTTCAGCGCGCTGGCGCTGTACGGTGAACTGGAGCAGCGCGAACGCGACGAAATCCTGGTGCGCTTCGCCAACCAGAGCTGCTCGGTGCTGGTCGCCACCGACGTTGCCGCCCGCGGCCTCGACATCCAGACCTTGGGCGCGGTCATCAATGTCGATGTTTCCAAGGATACCGAGGTCCACATCCACCGCGTCGGCCGCACCGGCCGCGGCCAGGACCGGGGACTGGCGCTGAGCTTGTGCGCGCCGAACGAAAAGAAATGGGTCAAGCTGATCGAGGACTACCAGCAAGGACCGGTCAGCTGGTTCGACCTCGATGCGCTGGAGCCGGCCGAAGGCGAACCGCTCACCGCGCCGATGCTGACGCTGTGCATCATGGGCGGCAAGAAAGACAAGTTGCGCCCGGGCGACCTGCTGGGCGCGCTGACCGGCGATGTCGGCCTGAGCAAGGAACAGGTCGGCAAGATCAGCGTGTTCGAATTCGTGACTTATGTGGCGCTGGATAAACGCATCGCCAAGCAAGCATTCGGCAAACTTAGCAACGGCAATATCAAGGGCAAGAGCTTCAAGATGCGTTTCATTTAAATCCAGGCGCCGACGGGTCGCATCAGAAACATAGATAAATCAACAATTATTTTTGTATGTTCACTCAAGCCCCACGGCGGCAAAAGTGTGTTAAATTTCCCAATGGAAACTTTTTTGTGAGCGCGGAAATCCGAGGCCCGCGCCGCAACTGAAGCCAGAAAAGGCATACAGGTCGTGATTCCAAGTGCTAGCTGATGTGACGTTGCAATACCGTTTCCCAAGCCGTTCCCTGTCGATGGCCTGAACGCGGTTTTGCAGCAGAAGAAAAGAATTTCCTTCCATGAAAAACACACATTTTTTACGGGAGTGCAGGTATGTTTAGTTGGCAAGAGCAGCAAATGCAGTCTATGTTGGGCGCGAAATCCGCGCCCGTCCTTTTTAACGCCTTGTCCGGAGTCGCCAAGCAGCTGGGTTTTGACTACTGCGCTTACGACATGCGCTTGCCCTGGCCCGTAGCCGAACCCAAGGTCGTCAGCCTGAACAACTACCCGACGACCTGGCAGCAGCGCTACATGCAGGAGCGCTACGAAAAAATCGACCCCACCGTGGCGCATGGCAGGCACTCGAACCTGCCCATGGTCTGGTCCGACAAGCACGTCGCCAGCAACCGCTCGTTCTGGGAAGATGCGCGTTCGCATGGCCTGCACGCAGGCTGGGCGCAATCCTGCCATGACGCCAAAGGCATTTCCGGCCTGCTCAACCTGTCGCGGTCGGATGACAGCGTCTCGCACAAGGAATTGCGTGAAATCTCGCTCAGGCTGTCGTGGCTGGTGGGGGTTGCGCATGAGGGCCTGTCGCTGCTGCTGATCGAAAAACACATGCCGGAAGCCGCCACGCAGCTGACTTCGCGCGAAATCGAAGTGCTGCGCTGGACCGCTGACGGCAAGACGTCGGGCGAAGTCAGCGAGATCATGAATATCACCGACCGCACGGTGAATTTCCATATCTCGAACACCTTGAAAAAACTCAACGCCACCAACAAGACCGCAGCGGCCATCAAGGCCGCGATGTTCGGCATCCTGTAACCGCTCCGGGCGCTGCCCCGGCGCCGGAATCCCGCGCAAACCCTGTCAATCCGGCCCTGGCCGGATTTTTTTTGCCCGCCCCTGTCCCACATGCCGCCGCGTCCCACCTGTCAACCTTGACAGTTACGCCAAGCGCCCCATGCATTTCAAAATTAATTCACTAATTCTGACTAAGGACACCATTGATGAACGTTATTTCCGGGGCCGCCGCCGAGTTGTCAAGTGAACTATTTTCGAAAATCTCCAGCTACCGCCACAAGGTTTTTGTCGAAACACTGCAATGGAAACTGGAGACCAAGGACGGCGCAGAACTGGATCAATTTGACCATGCCGACACGATCTATGTAGTGGCGCAGGACAACCGCGGTGAAGTCAACGGCTGCGCCCGCCTGCTGCCGACCAACCAGCCCTATCTGCTGAGCGAAGTATTCCCGCAACTGCTGAAAGGCGCCGCGCCGCCATGCACCACCGAAGTGTGGGAGCTGTCGCGCTTTGCCGCAGTCGATTTCAGCAAGAAAAACGAAACGCCGCTGGGACAGGTTTCTTCATCCAACGCCTACCAGCTGCTGCAGGCCTCGATCGACTGCGCCGCCCACCGCGGCGCCAAGCGCCTGATCACCGTTTCGCCGATAGGCATCGAGCGCTGGCTGCTGCGCGGCGGTTTTAAAGCGCACCGTTCGGGACCGCCCATGCTGGTCGACGGCCATCGCATTTTTGCCTGCCTGATCGACGTCTAGGCGAACTGCGTTTTCCCGGTCTTGCGGTAACAGCGGCGCCAGGCGCATGGTGCACAATCAGGCCTCGCGGCAGCGCTGCCGGCGGCGATTGACATGCGATGGAAACCTCCCTTATTGTGAATCACGATATCAACGCAATAAGGAAACAGCACAATGAGCATCTGGGGCAAAGCCAATCTATTGCGCGCGCGCGACGGCCATGAGGCCAAGGTGCTGTCGGTCGAGCTGTTCTTTGACCTGGTCTATGTCTTTGCAGTCACCCAGCTATCCCACCACCTGCTGGAAAACCTGACGCCCTTGGGAGCCATCCAGACCCTGGTCTTGTGGTTTGCGGTCTGGCTGGTCTGGCAATACACCTGCTGGGTGACCAACTGGTTCGACCCGGACGCCATGCCGATCCGGCTGCTGCTGTTCGCCATCATGCTGGTCGGCCTGGTGATGTCGGCGGTATTGCCGGATGCATTCGGCGAACGCGGCCTGGTTTTTGCGGTGTGCTACGCCGGCATGCAGATCGGCCGCACCCTGTTTGTAGTATTCCACCTGGGCCGCCACCATGCCCTGAGCAAGAACTTCCAGCGCATGCTTGGCTGGCTCTGCATCTCGGGCGCATTCTGGATTGCCGGCGGCCTGTCGCAAGGTTATTACCGGCTGCTGTTCTGGACGCTGGCGGTAGCCTGCGAATACCTGTCGCCGATGATCGGCCTGTGGCTGCCGGTGCTGGGCCGCTCGCGGACCCAGGACTGGACCATTGAAGGCGGCCATATGGCCGAGCGCTGCCAGCTGTTCGTGATCGTCGCGCTGGGCGAGTCGATCCTGGTGACCGGCGCCACCATCGGCCACATGGCGCACTGGGATGCGCCGACCCTGATCGCTTTCCTGGTGGCTTTCCTTGGCAGCCTGGCGATGTGGTGGATCTATTTCGACACCAGCAGCCAGGCCGGCACCGAAGCCATCGTCGAGTCCAAGGATCCGGGACGGATCGGTGCGTATTTCCACTACACCCACGTCCTCATCGTCGCCGGCGTGATCATCACCGCGGTCGGCAACGAGCTGGCGATCGCCCATCCGGCCGGCCACATAGAGACCAGATCGCTGGCGGTGCTGGTCGGCGGGCCGATGGCTTACCTGCTCGGCAACGGCATCTACAAGACCGTGGTCTACCGCCTGTTTCCGTTTTCGCATGTGATCGGACTGGCGCTGCTGGCGATACTGGTCCCGTTCGCGTATTACACCGACCAGCTGATGATTTCCGGCCTGACCACCGTGATACTGATCGTCGTCGCCATCCAGGAAAGCATTTCGCGGCGCCGCACGCGGCGCGCCGAATGAGGCAAGGGACCTAAGCCGGGCTGGCGACCCCGGTACTGGCAGTGCCCGCAGCCCGCAGGCGCGCCACATCGCGCGCCGGCGGCGAGCCGAACATGCGGTTGTACTCGCGGCTGAATTGCGAAGGACTTTCATAACCCACCAGGTGCCCTGCGGTGGCGGCATCGCCGACCTGGGTAAACAACAGCCGGCGCGCCTCCTGCAGCCTGAGCTGTTTCTGGTACTGCAACGGCGTCATCGCCGTCACCGCCTTGAAATGATGATGCAGCGAAGAGGAACTCATGTTCGCTTCGCGCGCCAGGTTTTCTATCCGCAGCGGCAGCCGGTAGTCGCGCTTGATCAGTTCGATCGCCTTGACCACGTGCTGCGACTGGCTGTCGGTCATGGCGATCTGCTGCAGCATGCCGCCCTGTTCATCCTGCAGCAGCCGGTACAGGATTTCACGCATCGCCAGCGGCGCCAGCACCGGGATGTCCTGCGGCGTCGCCAGCAGCTGCATCAGGCGCAGCACCGCATCGAGCAGGCTCGAATTGGCCCGGCTGACGAACATGCCGCGCGCCGGCAGATCCGGCTTTCTGGCACGCACCTCGCCGGCCATGATCATGTCGCCGATGTCCTTCGGATCAAGGTCCAGGCGCACGCACAGGTAAGGCAATGCCGGCGTGGCTTGCGTTACATGGCCCATGACCGGCAGGTCGACCGACACCACCAGGTACTGGGCCGAGTTGTAGACATAGACTTCGTCGGCCAGCATCGCCTGCTTCTGCCCCTGGGCGATGATGCACAAGGCCGGCTTATGCAAGCTGTGGGCCGGCGCCGAAGGTTGCGACAGCCGCATCAGGTTGAGCGGCGCTATGGCCGTCTGGTGCACGCCGTCGGTGCCGGTGTATTGCTCAATCAGGCGCGCCAGCTCGATTTGCTTGATCGACACCAAAGGGTCGGCGGCGGTCTCTTGGATTGATCCTGAATCTTTCATTTCCAGCCTCGTTTTCAGCATTTGCAGGGTTTGACCGAGTCTACTATTTTTCGATCGGACGCGGCGGCGCCGGGCTGCACATCTGGAGGATCAGGCAAGAAGTCGCGACGAAGCGACTATCCCGGGCTGGTTCCCGGCCGCTACATTGATAAGCACGTCCGGCGCCGACGGCGCGGGACCTGACCACATCAAGGAGAAACACATGCCTGGAATCAAGGATAAAGTTGTCATCGTCACCGGCGCCAGCAGCGGCATCGGCGAAGCCACCGCCCGCATACTGGCGGCACATGGCGCCCGGGTAGTGCTGGGCGCGCGCCGCACCGAACGCCTGGAAGTCCTGGCGGGATTGATCCGCACGGCTGGCGGCATAGCAGAATATCAAGCCCTGGATGTCACCAAGCGCAGCCAGCTTGAGGATATCGTGGCGCTCGCCAAAAGCCGCTTCGGCCGGGTCGACGTCATCGTCAACAATGCCGGGGTGATGCCGCTGTCGACGCTGGACCAGCTGAAGGTGGACGAATGGGAGCGCATGGTGGATGTCAACATCAAGGGCGTCCTGTACGGCATTGCCGCTGCCTTGCCGGTCATGCAAGCCCAGGGCAGCGGCCAGATCATCAACGTGGCTTCGGTCGGCGGCCATCGGGTGGTGCCCAGCGCGGCGGTATATTGCGCCACCAAGTTTGCGGTGCGTGCGATTTCCGACGGCTTGCGCCAGGAAGTCGACAACATCCGGGTGACGGTGATTTCGCCGGGAGTGACTGAATCGGAGCTGGCGGACAGCATCACCGACCCTGCCGCCAAGCTGGGAATGGAGACTTACCGCAAAATTTTCATTACGGCGGAGGCAGTCGCCCGTACCATCCTGTTTGCCATCGAACAGCCGGCGGACGTCGACCTCAGCGAGATCGTGGTGCGCCCGACGGCAAGTGCAGCCTAAGATCGTTGCGTCATGAAAAAAACAGGCCAGCCGGTCAAGGCTGGCCTGCCCCCACCTCCCTGAATCTGAATCGAAAACTATGCGCGCCCTTCCCAAGGCACGTACTTGCGCTGCAGCCAGCGCAGGCCATATTCAAAACCGGAGGCAATCAGGGCGATCACCAGGATCCCCATGATGACGACGTCGGTCACCAGGAATTGCGCCGCCGACTGGATCATGAAACCCAGTCCGCGCGTGGCCGCAATCAGCTCCGCCGCCACCAGGGTCGACCAGCCGACGCCCAGTCCGATGCGGATCCCGGTCAGCACGTCCGGCACCGCCGACGGCAGGATGACGAAACGGACCAGCTGCCAGCGCGATGCGCCCAGCGACCGCGCCGCCCGCAAGCGGTTCTGGTCGACGCGCCGCACGCCATGCAAGGTGGCGATCGCCAGCGGCGCGAAAATCGCCAGGTAGATCAGCAGCACCTTGGACAGTTCGCCGATGCCGAACCAGATCACGATCAGCGGCAAATAAGCCAAAGGCGGGATCGGCCGGTAAAACTCGATCAGCGGATCGAACACTGCGCGCGCACGGCTGCTCAAGCCGATCAGGATGCCCACCGGGATGGCGCTGGCGATGGCCAGCAGCAGCGCGGCGAATACCCGGGCGACGCTGGTGGCGGCATGCTGCCACAGGGTGGCGTCGACAAAACCGTCGAGCGCCACTGCCTTGAATTTGCCCAATACCGCCAGCGGCGACGGCAGGAACAGCGGCGGCACCAGCCCCAGGGCGCTGGCCAGCCACCACAAACCCAGCAAACCCGCCACCGTCAGCAGGGTGATGCTGCGCTCTGACATGGCGCGCCGGGTCTTGGTTTTCGGCACCGCCTGACGCCGCTGGGCAGCGCTTGGCGACACCTCAGGCTCCTGCGGCAACTCAAGTTCAAGCGGTGAAAACGTCACGGACAATTCGCTCATGCCGGCGCCTCCTCCAGCCCGGCGTCGTTGCGTGCAGCCTGGCGCGGATGCAGCAGCTGCTCGAGGATTTCCTCCCGCATGCCGACGAAGCGCGGATCGGACTTGATGCTGCGCGCCGGTTCGCCGGCGGCGAAACGCGCCCCGAATTCAAGCTGGCGCACGCTTTCCACCCGCCCCGGCCGCGCCCGCAGCAGCACCAGGTCGGTCGCCAGGAACAAGGCTTCTTCCACGCTGTGGGTAATCATGAAGATGCCTTTGCCGGAGGTTTTCCAGACTTGCAGCAGATGTTCCTGCATGTGTTCGCGCGTCAAGGCGTCGAGCGCGCCCAGCGGCTCGTCCAGCAACAGGAAACGCGGATCCACCGCCAGCGCGCGCGCCAGGCTGACGCGCTGGCGCATGCCGCCGGACAGCTCCCAGATGGCGGCGTCGGCGTAATCCTGCAGCCCGGTCAGCGCCAGGTATTCGCGCGCCTTGGCATGGCGCTGCTGCAACGGCTGCCCGGCCAGGCGCAGCCCGAACGCCACATTTTCCTGCACCGTCTGCCATGGCAGCAAGGTATCGTTCTGGAACACCACGCCGCGCTCCGCGCCCGGTCCGCTGACCGGCACGCTGTCGATGCTGACGGAACCCGAACTCGGCGCCAGGAACCCGGCGATCAGGTTGAGCAAGGTCGTCTTGCCGCAGCCGGATTCGCCGATCACCACGGTAAACCGGCCGTCATGCAGATCCAGCGACAGGTCGTGCAAGACAGGCCGTACGGCGCCGGGGTAGCGCACTCCCACGGATTGCAGGCGGATCATGCCAACTCCTTATTGAAGCGCGGCTTGTTTGACAAACGCCGGATTGACATAGGATTGGTAGTCCGGCAATACGCGTTCTACTTTCTTTTGCTCCTGCAGGAAGCCGGAAGTCGCCGCCAATGCCTTGACGGTCGAGCCGCCCAGCAGCTGCTCCTGTTCGCTCAGGGTAGGAAAGCCGCTGCCGGCCAGCAGTTCAGCGATATCGCTCTGCTTGGCGGCGGTCAGGCGGGCGATTTTCTCGAACTGCGGCGAACCGGCTTTCCAGTCCGCGCCGTGGCTGCGGTAATCGGCGTAGGCTTTGCCGGTGACCTTGACGAAGGCGGTCACGAAATCGGGATGCTTTTGCGCAAAATCCTTGCGCACGATCCAGGCGTCGAATGTCGGCGCGCCCCACTTGGCGACCTCGGCTGAATTGGTCAGGATCTTGCCGGATTCCTTGACCTTGCCCAGCGCCGGATCCCAGACATAGGCGGCGTCGATATCGCCGCGTTGCCATGCCGCGGTGATTTCCTGCGGCCGCAGGTTCAGTATCTGCACCTTGGAAGCAGGAATGCCCCAGTGCTTGAGCGCCGCCAGCAGGCTGTAGTGGGTGGTTGAAACGAACGGCACCGCGATCTTCTTGCCGACCAGGTCCTGCGCCGTCTTGATGCCGCTGCCGTTACGCACCACCAGCGCTTCAGCCTGGCCGATCTGGGCCGCGACCAGGATGGTTTCTATCGGCAGTTCACGGCTGGCCGCGGCTGCCAGCGGGCTGCTGCCGACATAACCCACCTGGATGTCGCCCGACGCCACCGCAGTGATCACGTCGGCGCCGCTGTCGAATTTCTTCCAGTTGATTTTCCAGCCGCTGGCCTTTTCATATGCGCCGTCAGCCTGGGCCACTTTGGCCGGCTCGACCACCGTCTGGTAGGCAATATTGACTTCCTGTTCGGCGGCGCCGGCGCGGCCGGCCAGCACCGCGATGACTGAAGCAGCCGCCAAGGCTGGCAAACGTTTGAAAATATTGGCAATCATGCAAACCCTCGTTGTGATTGAATCGATCGATGGAATTGAATGCCCTGGCTGATGCAACGCTAAGGCTTTGGCGCAAAGTTAATCGATTCGAACAACTAGCAGAACGAAGCTTTTCGGCAATGCTTATATGGTTTTCGCCTGGCGTAGGCGGCGTAAAGAGATAGTTAAGTAACTTTTAAACAAATAAGATACTAAACTATCTTTTCCAGAAAAAGATACTATACTATCCTTATATCCATAAAAGATAGTTTACTAACCTCCATGAAAACCTTGAACGAACTCTCTGCCATCCTGCGCCAAGCCAAGGACCGGCTGGCCTTGCCGGTCATTGCCATGAGCCGTGACAGCGGCCTGACGACGGTGACGATACGCGGTGTCCTGGCCGGCAAGAACGACCCTCGCCTCAGCACCTTGATGACGATTGCCGATCAGCTGGGACTGGAACTGATGCTGCTGCCCAAGGCCGTGGCGTCTTCGATTGCCGCAAATGCGCCCGCCGAGGAAGAAGTGCAAAGCCTGGTGGCTGCGGCGCTGGCGCGGCAGGGAGCGCGCCGATGAACCTGAGCGCACTGGATATCTTCGTGGC
The DNA here is from genome assembly GCF_900112135.1 of Collimonas sp. OK412. GTDB lineage: Bacteria > Pseudomonadota > Gammaproteobacteria > Burkholderiales > Burkholderiaceae_D > Collimonas > Collimonas rhizosphaerae. Next base: position 443,113 of record NZ_FOLC01000001.1, on the reverse strand, counting down.
AGAGCGCCTGGCGGGCGTCCTGTTTCAGTACGGCGACATGGTGCGTTTCCAGGTCGACCCGGCCTATGCACAAGACCCGCAGCGGCCAACCTTGTCGCTTTCCATGCGCGCCGCCACGCCGCAGCAGGACATGGCCTTGCTGCTCAACCCTCTGGCGGCGATGTTCAACTCGCCAGGCCAGATGCGGCTGCCCGCCTTCTTCCAGAACCTGTTGCCGGAAGGCGTATTGCGCAAGCAGATCGCGTTCGAGCGCAAATGCGCGGAAGACGACCATTTCGAGCTGCTGGCAGCCTGCGGCCGCGACTTGCCGGGCGCCGTCAAGGCTATCCCGACCAGACTGACGCGGGCGATGATGACGCGCCTCGTGACGCAAGGCAAGGAAGCCATCGAAGAAAGCGTGATCGCCGCGCCGCTGGTGGACGGCGTCTCGATCTCCGGCATGCAGCCGAAACTGGCCCTGATCCTGGAAGGCGGCAGGTATGTCAGCCGCACCCGCCACAAAGACGCTCACATCATCGGCAAGCTGCCCACCGCGCAATACGACCGCCTGCCGGAAGTCGAACACCTGTCGCTGCAGCTGGCGCAAGCCGCCGGCGTAACCGTATGCAGCGCCAGCCTGCAACCGCTGGCCGCGATCATGGCCGAGCATCCGCATGCGGCGGAAGAGCAGCAGCAATTCCTGGCCGTGCGGCGCTTCGACCGCGACCAGCCGGGCCGCCTCCATGTCGAAGATTTTTGCCAGATACTGGCGGTCGATCCTGACAAAAAATATACGGGCGCCAGCTATGCCGACATGGCGCTGGTGATGCAAGCCGTGCCGGGACTGGGCGAAGCTGCCTGCCATGAGCTGCTGCGCCGCATCGCCGTCAACGAACTGATCGGCAATTACGACGCCCACCTGAAAAATTTCGGCGTCCGCTACCTGGCCGACGGCAGCATCGAATTCTCGCCGGCCTACGACGTCGTGGCGTACAGCGTGTACCTGAACGGCAGCGGCCATGCCCTCAAGTTTGCCGAAGGCCAGGCCAAGCGCTCATTCCTGTCGCCGCTTACCTTGCGCGCCTTCGCCAACCGCAGCGGCCTGCTGGAGCCGCCGCTGCGCCACGTCATCGGCGAGGTCTGCAAAAAAGCCCTGGCGGCGTGGCCGGACCTGATTGCCGCCAGCCAGTTGCTGCCGCACCAGAAAACCAGGCTGACCGACTACTTCATGAACCGCGGCATCATCGCCGGCTTGCGTGCAAGGCAGGCCAGGCAGAGCGCAAAAGCCGCAGCCGGTTAGTGCCTCGCGCCATCGATGCAAAAACGCCCGCCATGCAAAAAAATGGCCGGAATCCGCTAATATCACACCCTTTCCCCGTTTAAGGACAAGCAATGCCAGCAACCGCAGACCAAGCCCAGCCAGGAATCCTCGAAGCACTCGCGCCACTCGGCCGCTCACTTACATTCCGCCTTGGCGGCCACAGCCCGCAAGCCGCGCTGGCGCGGCTGCGCGAAGTTTTTGCGGCGGACTGGGGCGTGGTCGGACTGGGCGCGCCCCTGGTCCAGGCGCTGGAGCAGCATGTCGGCGGCCTGCGTCCGTTTCCGGCGCTTGAAGGACAGGGCTGCGCGGCGCCGTCGACCCAGCAGGCCATGTGGATCCTGCTGCGCGGCAGCGACCGCAGCAGCCTGTTCGAACGCACCGCGCAACTGGTTGCGCTGCTGGGCGACGAATTGGTATTGGAAGACGCGCTGGATACTTTCCGCTATCGCGACAGCCGCGACCTGACCGGCTACGAAGACGGCACCGAAAACCCCAAGGCGGCGGCAGCCATCGCCGCCGCGCTGGTAGCGGACGGCGCGGGACGCCAGGGCTCGAGCTTTGTCGCGGTACAGCGCTGGATCCACGACCTGCCGCGTTTCCGCGGCTTCCCCGCCGCGCAGCGCGATGCCACCATCGGCCGCCAGATCGCCGACAACGAGGAAATCGAAGATGCGCCGGAGTCGGCCCACGCCAAACGCACCGCGCAGGAAAGTTTTACACCCGAGGCATACATGGTGCGCCACTCCATGCCATGGGACAACGGCTTGCAGCAAGGGACCGAATTCATCGCCTACGGCGAATCCAGCGACCGCTTCGAAAACGTCTTGCGCCGCATGCTGGGCCATGAAGACGGCATCGTCGACGCCCTGTTCAGTTTTTCGCGCCCGGTCACCGGCGGCTACTACTGGTGCCCGCCGCTGCAGGACGGCCGCCTCGACCTGTCCAGCATCGGCATCTGAGCCGGGGCCAGCATGACTGCCATCCAGCTCTCCGTTCCTGCCGCGCGCGCTCTGCAACTGGCGGCCCAGGGATTGCTCAGTCCGGTGCGCAAGAAAGCCGTCAAGCAAGACGTGCTGGCCGCCATCCGGCAAATGGGCGTGCTGCAGATAGACACTATCCACGTGGTGGCGCGCAGCCCCTACCTGGTGTTGTGGAGCCGGCTAGGCAATTACCAGCCGTGCTGGCTGGACGAGTTGCTGGAGGAACGCCGGCTGTTCGAATACTGGGCGCATGAAGCCAGTTTCCTGCCGATCGAGGATTACGGCCTGTACCGGCACCGCATGATCGACCCCGGCTCCATGGGCTGGAAGTATTCGGCCAAATGGATGGAAGAGCATGGCGCCACCATAGAGCTGCTGCTGCAGCATATCCGCCAGCACGGCCCGGTGCGTTCGGCCGATTTCAAGCGTACCGACGGCAAGGGCGGCGGCTGGTGGGAATGGAAACCGGAGAAGCGTTCGCTCGAAGTGCTGTTCACGGCCGGCCGCCTGATGATCGCCAAGCGCCACAATTTCCATCGCATCTACGATCTCGCCGAGCGCATCTTGCCGGATTGGGACGATGCCCGCATGCCCTCCACCGCGGAAACCCAGCGCACCCTGCTGCTCAAGGCGGTGCAAGCGATGGGGATAGCGAAAGCGAGCTGGATCGGCGACTACTTCCGCACCGCCAAGAGCCGCCCCAGCCCCGACCCCGAGATCCTGGCCGACGATGGCAGCCTGCTGCGGGCGACGGTGGACGGCTGGCAGCAGCCGCTGTATATCCATCCGGCGCATCGCGAACTGGCGCTGGCCGCCGCCGGCGGCTTGCTGAAACCCAGCGCCACCAGCCTGCTCTCGCCTTTCGATCCGCTGGTATGGGACCGCAAGCGGGCGCTGGAACTGTTCGATTTCGATTACCGGCTTGAGTGTTACACGCCGGAAGCCAAGCGCAGCTACGGTTATTTCACGCTGCCCATCCTGCATCGCGGCGCGCTGGCGGGACGGCTCGACGCCAAGGCGCACCGCAGCCAGGGCGTGTTCCAGGTCAAGGCGCTGTACCTGGAGCCCGGCACCCGCACCAGCCAGAGATTCGTGACCGAACTGGCGGCGACACTGCGGCGTTTTGCCGCCTGGCACGGCACGCCGCAGGTGGCCATCGACCAATGCACGCCTAGGGCCTTCCGCTCCATGCTCAAGGCAGCGCTGGCTTAGGGCCTTGCTGCCGATAGGCCCTAGCCGGCGTTCAGCAGGTTCCTGTCGACGCCTATGCCAAAAGCGCGTGGCCGCCCGATGCCGTAACCCTGGGCGAAATCGACGCCGATCTCGGTCAGCGTGCCGATAATCCGTTCATTGACGGCAAATTCGGCAATCGTCTGTTTCCCCATCAAATGGCCGATCTTGTTGATTGCCTCCACCATCGCATAATCGGTCGGGCTGTTCATCATGTCTTTGACAAAACCGCCGTCGATCTTGATGAAATCGACCGGCAGGTTCTTCAGGTAGGCAAAGGACGACATGCCGGCGCCGAAATCGTCCAGCGCAAAACGATAACCCACGCTCCTCAGTTCCTGGATAAAGTGCGCGGCTTTGGCAAAATTGGCGATCGCGCTGGTCTCGGTAATCTCAAAACAGATGATCTGCGGCGCGATGCCGTATTTGACGTGCTGTTCCTGCACGAAATTGAGGAAATTGCTGTCGCCTATGCTGGTGCCGGAAAGGTTGATGGCGCAGGTCTGGATTTCCCGGCCGCGCCCTTGCTGGCGCATTTTGGCCAGGGTGGCGAATACCGTCGAGACCACCCAGCGATCGATGGCCGGCATCAGGTTGTAGCGTTCCGCGGCAGGAATGAACACCATCGGCAGCACCAGGTTGTCGTCCTTGTCCAGCATCCGCAGCAGAATCTCGAAATGCGCGCCGTGGCTGGGAGGCTTGCCCAACGCGGCGATTTCCTGCGAGAACAGGCAGAACCGCCCATGCGTGAGCGCCTCGTTGATACGGGTAATCCACTCCATCTCGCCATGCCGTATCGACAGTTCGCTGTCGTCCAGCCGATACTCGTGCACCCGGTTGCGGCCTTTCTCCTTGGCCAGGTAGCAGGCGGCGTCAACCGCGCTCATGATCTGGCCCAGCGTATGCATTTCGCCCGCCAGGTTGATCAGGCCGATGCTGACGCCGATGGTGAACGGCTTGTTGGTCCACACAAACTGGAAGTCGGCGACGGTCTGCCGCAGTCCTTCGGCGATCCGCAGCGAATGCTCGACCGGGCAATTCTCCAGCAAGACGCCGAATTCGTCCCCGCCCAGGCGCGCAATGGTGTCGGTATCGCGCAGGCGCTGTTTCAGCAAGACGCTGACCTGCCGGATCAGCTCATCGCCGGCGGCATGGCCGCAGGTGTCGTTGACCACCTTGAACTGGTCCAGGTCCAGGTACAGCACCGCATGCAGGCGCTGCTGGTCGCGCGAGGTAATCATCGCCACCGTCAGGCGCCGTTCGAACTCGCGCCGGTTGATGAGCCCGGTCAGTTCGTCGTGGCTGGCCTGGTACGACAGCTGGGCCGCATATTCGCGGTCCTTGCTGACATCGTGCAGCACCAGCACCGTGCCGATGGTTTCGCCGCTCAGGTTGCGGATCGGCTCGGCCGACAGGTTAACCGCGACTTCGCTGCCGTCGTCGCAGACCAGCAGCAGGTTGGAAGCCCTGTCGACGGGCATGCTGTTGTCGAGGATCTGGGGAATCAGGTCGGGAATCCGGTTGCCCGAGCTTTCGCCCACCACGTTGAGGATTTTTTCCAGCGGCAAGCCGCGCGCCGAGGCCAGCGTCCAGCGAGTCAGGATTTCCGCCGTCGGGTTCAGGTACTCGACCAGGCCGTCGGTGCTGAGCGTAATCACCGCCTCGCCGATCGACTCCAGCGTCACCTGGGCGCGCTCCTTGGCGGCATACAGCTGTTCTTCGGAGCGCTTGCGGGCGGTGATGTCGGTAAACGAGCCGGCCATGCGCACCGGCTCCCCCGCTGCATTGCTGGTGGATTGCGCGCACGAACGCACCCAGCGCAATTCTCCTCCCTTGGTGACAATCCGGAATTCGATGTCGCACGGCGAATTGTCGTGCAGGTGCGAAGTCAGTTTGGCGCGTACCGCATCCAGGTCGGAAGGATAGATGCAGTTAAGGAACTGCAGCGGCGTCGGCTCGTCGTCTTCCAGGGAATAACCTAGCAATTCCTTCAGGCGCGGGGAATAGTAGATATTGTCAGCCTCGATGTCCCAGTCCCACAGGCCGTCGTTACTGCCCAGCATCGCCAGCTGCAGCCGCTCCTGGCTGACTTTCAGCGCTTCTTCGAACTGGTCGCTCTTGGTCAGGATATAGCGGGAAATCCAGCTGCCGAAAACCATCAGCCCGACGGCGATGGCCAGCGTCGCAAACAGCAGCAGGCGCTGGACCTCGCGCGACGATTCGCCCAGGCTGGCTGAAAAGCGCAATTCGAGGGGCGTCAATTCCGCGTCTATCTCGCGGATGCGGGCGACGCTGGCGATCATCGCCTGTGGATCGGGGTTGCCGGCATTGATCGCCGCGTGCAGGCGGTCGGCTTCCGTGCTCAGCTCCTGGATCAGCTTGTCGCCGATCTTCCAGTTCGCGACCGGTTCCCGCAGCAGGCTGAAATTCTTGAAGTTGCGGTACAGGCTGACGATGCCGTCAATGTCGTCGGGGTGATTGCCGCCGTCGAGGAACCCCTGGCGCACCACTTGCAGGTCGGGATCGGCTTTATCCAGCTCGTCCCTGGCGCGCCGGTCGCCGATCGGCACCGCCAGCGCCTTCAGCACCTTCTGGTAGTCGAGGTCGGCATGCGTCACCGTATATTGGTTCAGGTGGAATACCGCCTCCTTCTGCGCCTTCGACCATAGGCTCTCGCCGCCGACAAAAGCGCGCACCGAAGACAGGATATTCATGCTGAACGCCAGCAGCCCCACCATCAAGGCGACGATCGCCAGGAAAGGCAAGACCACCTTGACCCAGCGCATGCCGCCGTCCATGGTGAAAAATTTCTTCAATCGCTGCATCACAAAACCTCACTGATAAAAACAGCACAGTCAGAAAGCTTTAGCGGAATTGCAGGAAATTGCGAAAAACAACACTACTTGAAACCGGCGCCCGAATGGCCCATCATACGGCCAATAGTTTCCTATTAGCAAGTTCATTAGCAACAGATAAAAAAACAGATAAAACAATGCGCGGCTTGCAGCCGGAAAGCCGCCGCGGGCCGGCCATCTGAAGGTGCTGGGATAACCACGGGCGGGGCTTGCCGCGGGCCGGGAAATCGTACCGCAGGCCCAGTGCAAAATTGTCTGAACGTTACCGATACCAGCCGTGCTACCATCGCCGCCTTGCTGTCTTTCTCCTGTCTTTTTTACTTGCCTCATCCATGACCCAGTCTTTGCTCGTCGATACCGCGGCTGCCAGCGATTTTTCAGCCCATCCAGACATTTTGCAGGGGCCGCTGCGGCCCGAGCTGATACGGGACGAGGTGCTGGCAGACCTGCTCGAAGCCACTGCCGCGCGCCTGCCGGACCAGGTCGCCATGGTGTTCGGCGAACGCCGGCTGACTTACCGGGAACTCAACCAATACGCAGACCTGGTCGCTTCGCGCCTGATCGCGGCGGGCGTCGGCCCGGGCCAGATCGTCGGCCTTTGGCTGCCGCGCGGGATCGACCTGCTGGTGATGCAGGCCGGCATTGCCAAGAGCGGGGCCGCCTGGCTGCCGCTGGATGCGGATACGCCACCGGACCGGATCGCCGTCTGCCTGGAGGACGCGCAAGCGCCGGGCATCGTCAGCTGCCAGCAATTCGCGCCGCGCCTGGACCAAGGCCATTGCCAGGTCTGGACCGCCGAACAGCTGCTGGCGCCCTCCGAGGCGCCGCTGCTGCGGCGCCAGCAGGTGCGGCGCAGCGACCCGGCTTATGTCATCTATACCTCCGGTTCGACCGGCAAACCGAAGGGCATCGCCATCACCCAAGGCGCCATCTGCCATTTCCTGCGCAGTGAAAACGCGGTGTTGGGCGTCGCCGCCAGCGACCGCGTCTACCAGGGCTTTTCGGTAGCCTTCGACATGTCGTTTGAAGAAATCTGGATCAGCTACCTGGCCGGCGCCACGCTCTGGATCGCCCCCAAGGAACTGACCTCGGACCCGGAAGCCTTGCCGCTCGCGCTGGCGGCGCATGGCGTCACCGTATTGCACGCGGTGCCGACCCTGCTGGCCCTGTTCAACCAGGATGTGCCAAGCCTGCGCATCATCAACCTGGGCGGCGAAATGTGCCCCGAGGCGCTGGTCAGCCGCTGGGCCAAGCCGGAATCGGGCCGACATATCTTCAATACCTACGGCCCGACCGAAGCGACGGTATCGGCCAGCCTGGCCGAGCTGCGCGCCAACGAAGTCGTGACCATAGGCCGGCCCTTGCCCAATTACGGTTTGCTGGTGATTAAGGTGGTAACTGAGCCGGCGCTGGAAAACGGTTTGCGCCTGCTGCCGCGCGGCGAAACCGGCGAATTGTGCATTACCGGCCCCGGCGTTGCCGAAGGCTATCTGGGGCGCCCGGAACTGACCGCCGAGAAATTCCTGGCCAATCCCTGGGCCAGCGGCGAACATGACTGCCGCCTGTACCGCACCGGCGACCTGGCCCGGATCGAGGCCGACGGCCGGGTCCAATGCCTGGGCCGTACCGACGACCAGGTAAAGATCCGCGGCTTTCGCGTCGAATTGGGTGAAATCGAGGAAGTATTGGCGCGCCAGCCGGGAGTCGGCACGGTGGCGGTCATATTGCGCCAGGAAGACGGCATCGACCAGCTGATCGCCTTCATCGTCGCCGAAAGCGGCACGGAAATCGTCCCCGCGGCGCTGCGCGGCGCCCTGGCCGAACGGCTGCCGCCCTACATGGTGCCAGGCTTCTTCGAAGCGATGCAGGAGATGCCGCGCCTGACATCCGGCAAGATCGACCGCAAGGCGCTGAAAGCCCGGCCGCTGGCGGCAATCAGCGCCGGCGGCCTTGATTCCGACGTCCCTGAAACGCCGGCCGAAGTTGCCTTGTTCACGGCGCTCAACAAACTGTTCCCCGGCCAGCCTATCCAGCGCAGCGCCGATTTCTTCAACGACCTCGGCGGCCATTCGCTGTTCGCGGCAAAACTTGCCTCCGCCCTGCGCGCCAACCCCGATTTTGCCCACGTGACGGTGCGCGACATTTACATGAACCGCACCGTAGGGCGCATCGCCCAGGTGCTGGCCGTGGCGCCGGCGGCCGGCATCGAGGTCGATACCAGCTGGAGCGCGCCGTCGGACCTGAAGCGCTGGCTGTGCGGCGCTGCCCAGGCTGCCGCCGTGCCGTGGCTGGTGGCGATGCGCATGATGCAATGGCTGGCGCCGTTTTTCACCTATCACTTTTTCACCGGCGACCCGGGCGATTCGATTGCCCTGGCAATCGTGGTGTCGGTAGGCGTATTCCTGCTGGCCACCCTGTTTGAGTTCGCCATTGCGATCGCCGCCAAATGGCTGATCGCGGGACGCCTGAAAGCCGGCCGCTATCCGCTCTGGGGCCTGACTTATTACCGCTGGTGGCTGGCGGACCGCCTGATCGAGGCGGCGCCGGCCTACCTGCTGAGCGGCTCGACCTTGTACAGCTGGTGGCTGCGGGCGCTGGGTGCGCGCATCGGATCGGAAGTCATCATCGGCTCCATGACCTTGCGCGCGCACGACCTGCTTACCATAGAGGACGGCGTGAGCATCGGCAATGCCGTCAACTTTGAAAACGCCCGCGTCGAGCATGGCGAGCTGTGGCTAGGGCCGATCACGCTACAGCGTGAAAGCTGCATCGGTTCCTATGTCGTCATGGAAGGCAACACGAATGTCGGCGCCTTCGGCCATGTGGAAGGCCAGAGCGCCATCAGCGAAGGCCAGGCGGTGCCGGCCGGCCGCATCTGGACCGGCTCCCCGGCGCGCGACGCCGGCGCTTTCGACCAGGCATCCAAACCGCCGCGGCCGCCGGTTACGCGCAGGCGCCAGCTGGGTGAGTCGATATTTTTCCTGTTCGGCGCCTTCCTGATTACCACCCTGTTCTTCATGCCGGTGTTCCCCAGCTTCATCCTGATCGACTGGCTCGACGATACCGATCGTTTCCCCTGGCTGCAAAGCAACGGCAATGTGCCGTTCCAGCTGTCCAAATATTTCGTCATGGCGTTCCCCGCCACTGCGGTGCTGATCGTGTGCACCGCCCTGCTCTCGGCCGGCATCCGCTGGAGCCTGCTGCCGCGCATGCGGGCCGGCAGCTGGCCGGTGCGCAGCAATATCTATTGCAGCAAATGGCTGGTCAACCAGATCCAGGAATCCAGCCTGAGCGTCTTGCATGGCGTCTACGCCACTGTCTACGCGCCCTACTGGTACCGCCTGCTGGGCGCAAAGGTGGGCCGCCATGCCGAGATTTCGACGGCGCTGGGCGTGGTGCCTGACATGCTGACCCTGGGCGACGATACCTTTATCGCCGATGCCGTATTGCTCGGCGACGAACAGATCGACGGCGGCTGGATGACCATGAAGCCGACCGTGATCTCGCGCCGCAGCTTCGTCGGCAACGGCGCTTACGTGCCGGACGGCAGCATCCTGCCGGAAAACGTCTTGATCGGCGTCCACTCGCGTACACCGGACAACGACCGCATGCGCCCGGGCGACACCTGGCTCGGTTCGCCGCCGATCAACCTGCCGGCGCGCGAGCAGACCAGCGGTTTCCCGGAACACCTGACGTTCCGTCCATCGCGCCGGCGCCGCCTGGGTCGCTCGCTGGTGGAAGGCTTCCGGATCGTTTCGCCGCATGCGATCGTGATCGCGGTCGGCTATACCGTGGTGCTGAACCTGATGCCGCTGGCCGGCGCCGGCCAATGGGGCGAGGTGATTTCCTTGCTCACCAGCGCCGGCCTGCTGTACGGCATCGGCACCTTCATCTTCATCGCCGCCCTCAAGTGGCTGCTGATCGGGCGCTACAAGAAATGCAGCGTGCCCATGTGGACGCGGTTCGTCTGGCTGTCGGAGGGCGTCACCAACCTGTATGAAGGGATCGCGATACCCAACTTCATGAACTATCTGCGCGGCACGCCGTGGCTGCCGCTGGCCTTGAACCTGCTGGGCTGCCATATCGGGCGCGGGGTGTACATGAATACCACCGACATCACCGAGTTCGACTGCGTCACCATCGGCGACTACAGCGAACTGAACGCCCAGGCTTGTCCGCAGACCCACCTGTTCGAAGACCGGGTCATGAAGATCGACCACGTCCACATCGGCAGCCGGGTCTACATGGGGCCGCGCAGCTTTGTGCTGTATAGCGCGACCGTCAATGACAACGCCAAGCTGGGCGCGCTGACGCTGGTGATGAAAGGCGAATCGATCCCGGCAGGCACCAACTGGCGCGGCTGCCCGGCGGCGCCGGCAAAAAACTGAAAGGCGGCAGGGTTTCATCGTTGACAGCCGCGGCCGGGAGACTCATCAGCCTGGTCGCATTTTCTGCTGCCGACGCTGGATGGAACCAAGCAAAATTGGGCCAGAAAAGAAAAAAACCGCATAAACATTGATGTTTATGCGGTTTCTCTTTACTTCCAACACCAGTTACCTGGTGCCCACGGAGGGACTCGAACCCCCACACCTTGCGGCACATGGACCTGAACCATGCGCGTCTACCAATTCCGCCACGTGGGCCGTAATGCGAAGCCCCGTAAGACTCACTGCAATTCCGAAGACAGAATAATACGTGCATTTGATAGCTTCGGTCAATCGGAGTTTGCGATTTTTATGCAATTATTTACTACCCTTCATAGACGACGCCCCAAACCGGCACCGGATCAACGCTGCAACATCCATTCATGGGCGGGATCGTTCTTGAAATGCCATTCGCGCCTGGGACCTGCCATCACGTTCAGGTAATAGCTGTCGTAGCCGTGCGGCGCCACTACCGGGTGATATCCGCGCGGCACCATGACCACGTCGTGGTTTTCCACCGCCATCGATTCATCCAGCGAACGATCGTCGGTGTACACGCGCTGGAACGCAAAACCCTGCGGCGGATTGAGGCGGTGGTAATAGGTCTCTTCGAGCGAACTCTCTTGCGGCAGGTTATCGGTATCGTGCTTGTGCGGCGGGTAACTTGAAGAATGGCCGCCGGGCGTCACGACTTCCACCACCAGCAAATGATCGGCCGGTTCAGTCTGCGGCAGGATGTCGCAGACATAACGGGTATTGCTGCCCTGCCCGCGCACCGAACGCTTGGCCATGCCGGGTTCGATCAGGCGCGCTGCCAGGCTGCCATGGCCGGGGGCGCTGCAAACCGCAATTTCGGCATCGCCATGGGCGCTGATGGTGACCGCATGGCTATGCGGCACATACACCGCATACGGCGAACTTTGGTCAAACACGCTTTGCCGTTCGCCGATTTCTTTCCATGCGTGGTCGCCGGCCTGCACGCTGACCACGCCGCGCAGCACCACGATGCACACCTCGCGCTCGGCGGTATCGAAGCGGATCCGTTCAGCAGCCGCCAGCCGATAGGCGGCAAAGCCGACAAAACGCCAGTTGGCCGATTGCGGCGTGACGCTGACGATTTCGCGCCCCTGCGCCTGGCCTTTGACAAGCAAGCTCATGCTGCCTCCTTCTCGTTGCCGATGGCTTGCACCAGCCCTGCCAGGTGGCGGTAGCCCATTTCGGCATATTGATAGCTCGGGGCGACGGCCGGATCCTGCTCTGCCTCGACCACCAGCCAGCCGGCGTAGCCATGGCGATGCAGCAGGCGCAGCAGGCCGCCGAAATCGATGGCGCCGTCGCCCGGCACCGTAAACGCGCCGTTGATCACGGCCTGCAGGAAACTCCAGTTGCCGTTGCGCGCCATCTTCACCACTGCCGGCCGCACATCCTTGCAGTGGACGTGGCAGACGCGCTTGATATGCTGTTCCAGCACCTGCAAGGGATCGCCGCCGGCAAAGGTGATATGGCCGCTGTCGAACAGCAGGCCGACTTCGTCGCCGGTCAGCGCCATCAGGCGTTCGACATCGGCCGGCGTTTCGACGTAAGCGCCCATGTGATGGTGGTACGCCAGGCGCACGCCGTGCGACAAGGTAAAGCGCGCAAACGCCGTCAGCCGTTCAGCGTATTGCTGCCACTCCAGGTCGGTCAGGAAACGCGGCCGCTTGTACAGGGGATCCGGCCGGCCCTGGATGGCGTTGGCGACCTCGCCGTACACCATCACCTTGGAGCCGTTTTCCGCCAGCAGCCGCAGGTGCGGGCCGACGGCGGCGATTTCATCCTCGACCGAACCGGTCGCCAGGCGGCCGGAATACCAGCCCGAAATGCATTCCAGCCGGTATTTGCCGAGCACGGCCGCCAGCGCCGCCGGTTCCTTGGGAAACTTGTTGCCCAGCTCGAAGCCGCGATAACCGATCTGGGCGCCTTCCGCCAGCGCCGTCTCCAGCGCCGTCTCGCCGCCCAGCGACGGCAGGTCGTCGTTCATCCAGGAAATCGGGTTGATGCCGATCTTTACGTTAAATGTCATGGTTTCTCTCGCTGCATTACATTATTAACACTCACTCTATTAAGCCTCACACTTTTTGGCTATGGCGCGCTTGTTCGTATTCGGCCCGCGCGGCCTGCACCTGCGGCCGCTCGGATACCTCCGGCACCGCCACTTCCCACCAGCAGCCGCCATCTTCGGTTGTACGCGCGGGGTCGGTATCGATGCATACCAGGTAGGTACGGTCGGCGGCGCGCGCCCGTTGCAGCGCCGCTTCCAGCTGGGCGATGGTCTTGACGTTTTCCGCCAGCGCGCCAAGCGACCTGGCATGCGCGGCGAAATCGATGGCCGGCGCGCCCTGCGGTCCTTGCAGGCAATCCTCCAGCATGTTGTTGAACGGCGCGCCGCCGCAAGCCTGCTGCAGGCGATTGATGCAGCCGTAGCCGCGGTTGTCCAGCACCACGATGATCAGTTTCTTGTCCAGCATGACTGACGTGGCGATCTCCGAATTCATCATCAGGTAGCTGCCGTCGCCCACCATCACGATCACGTCGCGGTCCGGCTGCGCCAGCTTGACGCCGAGCGCGCCGGCAATCTCGTAGCCCATGCACGAATAGCCATATTCGACGTGATAGCCGCCCGGAGTCGAGGTGCGCCACAGCTTGTGCAGCTCGGCCGGCAAGGTGCCGGCGGCGCACACCACGATGTCGTGCACGGTCGAGTCGATGCTGGAACGCTGCACCGCGCCGATCACTTCGCCGTCATACGGCAAGGCCGGCGCTTCTATTTCCCGTTGGCCGGTGATCTTGTCGACCGTGGCGCGCCAGCTGTTGGCCTGTTCCAGCGCCAGTGCATGCCAACCAGTGCCGGAACGCCAGTCCTGCAAGCCTTGCGACAAGGCAGCCAGCCCCAGCCGGGCGTCGGACAGCATCGGCGTCCCTTGCCATTTCATGGCATCGACCGCATTGACGTTGATGCTCAACAGTTTTGCCTGGCCGAACAGGGAATGCGAACCGGTTGTAAAATCCTGCAGCCGGGTACCGACCGCAATCACTACGTCGGCCTTCTGCGCCAGGGCATTGGCAGCCGGCGAACCGGTTACGCCAAGCGCGCCCAGCTGCAGGGGATGGCGCCAGGCCAAGGCGCTTTTGCCGGCCTGGGTTTCCGCCACCGGCACCGCATGTTTTTCAGCAAACGCACGCAACGCTTCGGTGGCTTCGCCATACAGCACGCCGCCGCCGGCCACGATCAAAGGCTGCCGGGCGTTTTTCAGCAAGGCCAGCGCCTCCTGCAGCTCGTCTGCCGCTGGTCCGCGGGCGCGGAACCTTACTGTCTGCGGCGAAAAAAACTCGACCGGATAGTCGTAAGCCATGGCCTGCACGTCTTGCGGCAACGCCAGCGTCACCGGGCCGCACTCGGCGGCGTCGGTCAGCACCTGGATCGCGCGCGGCAAGGCCGTCAGCAACTGCTCCGGATAACAGATGCGGTCAAAATAACGCGACAGGGGCTTGAACGCATCGTTGGCAGACACGCCGCCGTCCTGGAAATTTTCCACCTGCTGCAGCACCGGATCAGGCCGCCGCGAAACGAAGATATCGCCCGGCAGCAGCAGCACCGGCAAACGGTTCACATGGGCTAGCGCCGCCGCTGTCAACAGGTTGGTGGCGCCCGGCCCGATCGAGCTGGTGACCGCCATCATGCGCCGTCGCATGTTGGTCTTTGCATAGGCGATGGCAGCATGGGCCATGGCCTGTTCGTTATGCGCGCGATAGGTCGGCAACTGCTCCCGATGCTGGTACAGGGCCTCGCCGAGGCCGGCCACGTTGCCATGGCCGAAGATGGCAAAGACGCCGCCGAACAACGGCGCCTGGCCGTCCGCCGTATCGACCCGCAAGGCGGCCAGGTAGCGCACCAGCGCTTGCGCCATGGTCAGGCGTATGGTTTTTGCATTCATGCTGCGCGCTCCGCTGCCGGTTCTTCGCTGCGGCTGGCTTGCCAGACGCCGATGAGTTTCTCGAAAGTCGTCCTTACCTGGCGGATCAAGGCGGCGTCGTCTATTTGCCCTTGCAGCCACAGCTTGGACGGTTCATGGAAAATCGTCCGCCCTACCATGAAACCGCGGCAGGTCTTGCTGTGCCGCGAGGCACGGAAACCCGCGGCCAGTTCTTCTACCGGCGCCGCCAGTCCCAGCAGCACCACGCCGCGGCAATAGGGATCGCGCTCGGCAATCAGGCCGTCGATCGCCTGCCACTGCTGGGCCGACATCGATTCCAGTTTCCACCATTCAGGATAAATTCCCAGGTTGTACAGGCGCTTGATGCCGCGCAGCACGGTATCCTCAGCCTTCGGCAAATCCTTGGGCGGGATGATTTCCAGCAGCAGCTCATGGCCGCTGACCTGCACCGCGTCATACAAGCCGCGGATCTGCGCTTCCTGCTCCAGGCGCTTTTCTACCGCATCGTCCGGATGAAACTGCACCAGGCACTTGACCACATGTTCCTTGGGCCAGCTCAGCAGATGCGAACCAATCGAACGGCCGTAGTCGAATTCCAGCGGATTCGAAAGCGGCAGTTCGACTGTGCGGCCGATCCACCAGCCGCGTCCGGTCGCCGCATTCAGCGCATCCTGGCCATACCGGTCATCGGCCAATATGCCGATCTTCCCTTGCAGGCCCAACGCCTGCTCGGTGGCGGCCACGGCCTGCACCAGCAGCTGCTTGAGCTGCGGCAAGCGCGCTTCGCTGACGCCGAACTCGCCTGACTCGCGCGCCAGCTCAAAGAACTGGTTGCGATGGTCGAAGGCGAATACGTTGACCTCATCCCAGGTTTTGCGCGGCGCCGTGACCCGGTGCAGCCGCTGCAGGTGCGCGTCCTGGTCGGGCCGTTGCATGCGTTCCGCATGATCGAGGAAATAGGCCAGTTCGACCGGCGTCGGCATCGCCGGCGCGCAAGCATGGCGCGACACCACCAGGGCGCCGCAGGCATTGGCGTAACGGCAGCAGCTTTCATCGCCTTCGCCGTTCAGCCAGCCCTTCAGGAATCCCGACAGGAAAGCATCGCCGGCGCCCAGCACATTGAGCACCTCGACTTGCACGCCCTTGTAGTTGAAACCTTCATCCAGCGAGCTGGGAATGGCGCCATGGATCACGGCGCATCCTAGCGGGCCGCGCTTGACCACCAGCGTTGCCTGGCTCACTGCGCGCACCGCTTGCAAGGAAGCGATGATGTCGCGGCCGCCGCCGGCGATCATGAATTCTTCTTCGGTGCCGACCACCAGGTCGAATTTCGGCAAGATTCCTTGCAGGTGCGCCGTCACGCCGTCGTTGGCGATGAAACGCGTCTCGCCGTCGCCCTTTTGCGTCAGCCCCCACAACACTGGCCGGTAATCGATATCGAGCACCGTGCGGACGTTGTTGCGGCGTGCATATTCCAGCGCCAGGCTGCTGCTGCGGTGCACCTGCTGCGTTGAAAAATGGGTGCCGGTAATCAGCAGCGCCTTGCTGGAGGCGATGAACGCCTCATCAATGTCTTCTTCGGCCAGCGCCATGTCGGCGCAATTGTCCCGGTAGAAAATCAGAGGAAAAGTGTCCTTGTCTTTCAAGCCCAGCATCACCAGCGCGGTCAGCCGCTCCGGATCGACCTTGACCTGGCTGACATCGCAGCCCTCGGCCGCCAGCGCCGCCGTCAGGAACTGGCCGTTATGCTCGTTGCCGACCCGCGCCAGCATCGCCGATTTCAGGCCCAGCCTGGCGCAGCCGAAAGCGATGTTGGCGGAAGACCCGCCCAGGTATTTGGCAAAACTGCTGACATCCGCCAGCGGCGCGCCGATCTGCTGCGCATACAGGTCCACCGCCAGGCGCCCGATGCAAACCACATCGAGCTTGCGCCCTGATGCGAAGGTATTGTTAGTGTTTAGCATGAGTGCATTCCTTTAAACCTGTATGCCTTCCAACTGATTCATCAGCGTCTGCATTTCCGCGCCGCCCGCCATCATGTCCAGGACTTCATCCTTGGTGACGTTGTCCTTGGTGAAGGTGCCCATCGATTTGCCGCGGTTGAGCAAGGTGAAGGAATCTCCGATCGGATAGGCGTGATGCACATTGTGGGTAATGAAAATCACCGAAATGCCGCGTTCGCGCGCCTTGTGGATCAGCTTGAGCACATTGAACGACTGCTTCACGCCGAGCGCCGCGGTCGGTTCGTCCAGGATCAGGACACGGGCGCCGAAATGAATCGCGCGGGCAATCGCCAGGCATTGCTTTTCGCCGCCCGACATGGTGCCTATCGCATGATGCGGATCGCGCACCATGATGCCCATTTCAGCCAGCTTTTCGCGCGCCGTCTCGGCCGCGTAGCTGATATCCATGACGGTGATGCCGAACACTTTCTTGGTCGGCTCGCGCCCCATGAAGAAATTGCGCGCCACCGACAGCAGCGGCACCAGCGCCAGGTCCTGGTACACGGTCGCCACGCCGACATCCAGCGCCTCTTTCGGCGAGTTGAAAGAGACCGGCTTGCCATCCACCAGGTATTCTCCTTCGGAGGGCTTGTGCACGCCCGCCAGCGTCTTGATCAAGGTCGACTTGCCGGCGCCGTTGTCGCCCAGCAGGCAATGCACCTCGCCTTTTTTCAGGCGCAATGTGACATTTTGCAGGGCAATCACCGAACCGAAATACTTGCTGACATTTTCCAGGGCTAAAATGGTTTCGCTCATGATTACCTCGCCTCCGTCACGCGGCGACGGACATAATTGTTGAACAATACCGCCACCAGCAGCATCACGCCGAGGAACACCCGGAACCAGTCGGAATTGAGATTGGTATAGGTGATGCCGATCTGCACCACACCGAAAATCAGGGCGCCGAAGCAGGCGCCGATCACCGAACCGTAACCGCCGGTCAGCAAGGCGCCGCCGATCACGGCAGCAATGATCGCTTCGAATTCCTTTTGCAGGCCGCGGTCGGCCGCCGCCGAGCCGACGTCGGCCACCTGCAGCACGGCAAACAGGCAGGCGCAGAAGGCGGTAAACACAAACAGCGACGTCTTGACCCGCTTCACCGGCACGCCGACATTCTTGGCGGCGTTGGCGTCGCCGCCGACAGCGAAGATCCAGTTGCCGAAACGAGTGCGCGCCAGGACAAAGCTGGCCCCAAGCGCCAGTACCAGCCACCAGGCGATGACCTTGGGAATGCCCGCAACCAATGGCTGGCCGTTGCTCATGGTGGCGATCCAGCCATGGCTGGCCATCCAGTGGAACAGCCCGCTGCCGAGATTGCCGGTGAACAGCCAGCTGCCCAGCCAGTCGTTGGCCGCCAGGTCGCCGACGCCGCTGACAATGGTGCGGTTGGCGAACATGATCGACAGCGCCAGCGTCAGGCCGCGCAGGATGAACATGAACGCCAGCGTGACGATGAAGGAAGGCAGCCGGGTCTTGACTACCAGGTAGCCGTTGAGCCAGCCCAGTGCCATCGAGCCGGCGAAGGCAAACATGACCGCCAGCCAGAACGGCCAGTGGAAATAGACAGTGGGAATCGCCACCATCATGCCGGCAAAGCCGATCATCGAACCGATCGACAGGTCGAACTCGCCGGCGATCATCAGCACGCAGGCGCCGATCGAAATCAGGCCCAGGTAGGCTGCCACCTGCATCCAGTTGACCACCCCGTCCAGGTTGAACATGCCGGAATCGCCGGCGGCAAAACCGAATACGATAAAGACCAGGATGGCGCCTGCCAGCGAGGCGAATTCCGGCCGTCCGAGGAAGCGCTTCAAGGAGCCTTCCTGGCGCACCCGTTCGTCTTTCGGCGCGCTCTTCTGCTGCGCCGGGCCGCTGCCGTCCGCGCCTAGCTTGTCAGCGTGCGCACTGCTTGAATTCATGGTTGTCTCTCCTGCATGTATTAACTTAACCGCGAACTTAACCGCGTTAGCCGCGTGTCGGACCGGCCGGTTGGGGTATGGCGAGATGTTACGGACGAAACAAGGCCCGGGGTGCATCGTCCCCCTGGGTTTCCGCCTGGCTGCCCGTGCCGTCGCCGTTACGGGCAGCCGTGTAAGACAAGCCCCCGATCAGCGATACTGGCCGGCGTATTTCAACACTTTGTCGAGATTGTCCTTGGTGATGTAGCCTGGACCGGAACTGATGTGGCGCGGTCCGTAGAGCGGCGCCAGGCCATATTCGGCCAGCCGTGCCTGGAATTTCGGATTGGCTTTCAGCTTGGCCTGGATGGTGGCGACGTCGGTGGTCTTGTTTTGCGTCATGATGGCCAGCACGGCGACCGGGATATAACCTTGCAGGTAGGGCTGCTGATCAATCGCAAACTGCACCGAACCGTCCTTGATGCCCTTGGCGACTTCTTCGGAGAGGTCGAAGGTGGCGAACCACATCTTGCCTTTCAAGCCCATCTTTTGCAGCGCGCGCAAGCTTGGCGAGGCTGAATCCGGGCCGAGCGCCAGCACTGCCTGGGTGCCGGGATTGTTGCGCAGGTAGGCGCTGACCTTGCTCTCTATGCCGGTCGGGTCCTGGCCTGCGTCCAGCGTCGATTTTTTATAGTCGGCGCCGATGGCTTCGGCAAAACCGCGGCAGCGTTCAAACGAGGATGGATTAGTGGCGTAATGGTTGACGCACAGGAAAGATTTGATGCCGGCTGCCTTGGCTTTTTCCCCGGCGCCCTTGCCTGCATCGTATTCCGGCTGGCCGACGTGCATCACCGCGCCCAATTCTTCACTTTGCTGCTGGGTGCCGGAATTGATGGTGACCAGCGGGATCTTCTTGGCCGTGACGTTTTCCATGGCTTTTTTCAGCACGCTGAAATCGGCAATGCTGGCGATCACGCCATCGTAGTGGCGGGCCGCCGCCTGTTCGATCAGGCGCGACATGTCGGCCAGGTCGCCGTTCGGCGGATTGCGGTAATCGACCGTGACGTTAAAATCTTCGCCGGCCTGCTTGATGGCGTTCTTGATGGTGTTCCACCAGGAATCGGAGTCCGGCGCATGGCTGATCAGGACGAATTTTTCATTTGCGGCATAACTGGGGTTCATGGCGCCAAAGCTCATCGCCAGCGCCGTCACCATCAGGGCCCTGACCAGGCCCTTGCATCTGAGTCGTTGCATAATTGTCTCCGTTGTTGTTTTGTTCACTACCCTTTAGGCTGATCGCCCGGATCCGACAGCGTCATCGGTATTAAACAATAGAACAAGCAAGTGCAATATGCAACGTTTTTTTCAATTAAATTTAAATTAGAATTTTATTTTCACTTGCCAGATTTTCTTTATAATTGCTTCACGACATAAACCAGAAAGAACACCATGGCAGATACGCCGACTGTCGACCAGCTGATGCTGCAAATCGCCGAACAATACGCAACGCTTTCGCGCCAGCTGAAGATTATCGCCACCTATGTGGAACAGCATCGCAGCAGCCTGATGCTGGAACGGATCAGCGACATCGCCGAGCATTGCGATGTGCAGCCGTCCGCCATCGTGCGCTTTGCCAAGCAGTTCGGCTTCAGCGGCTTCAGCGAGATGCAGGCGGTGTTTCGCGATGCCTATACGGCGCAGGCGATACCGTCGCAAAACTACCAGCAGCGGATACGCAAGCTGATCGACGCCAAGCCGACCCCGCTCACCGGCGGCTCGATGGCGCGCGAATTCATCGCAGCCAGCCGCAGCGGCCTGGACGAGCTGTTGAACGGCATGGACGACGTGCAGTTCGACGCCGCGGTCAAGCTGCTGCAGAAGGCCGACAACATCTACGTGATCGGCGTGCGCCGCTCCTTCCCCATCGCCAGCTACATCGTGTACGCCCTGCAGCACACCAACAAGCGCGTGCACCTGCTGTCCGGCCTCGGCGGCATGATCCGCGAGCAGATCCGCAGCATCGGCAAGAACGACGTCGTGATCGCGATCAGCTTTACTCCTTACGGCAAGGAAACCCAGGCTTGCGTGCGGCTGGCGCACCACCACCAGGCCAAGTCGCTGGTCATCACTGACAGCCAGCTGAGTCCGCTGGCGCGGCACGCATCTGTCTTGCTGACGGTGAAAGAAGGCAGCGCCTTCGCCTTCCGTTCGCTGACCAATGCGATGTGCCTGTGCCAGGCGTTGTTCATCGCACTGGCATATCGCCTGGAACTGAATGTAGAAGAGACCGGCGCCATCGACGGTTATGATGAGTAGTAATGCACGGCGTCCCTTGCGACGCTAGAATAGCGCTCTTGCCGCTGTGATCCGCAGCACGGATTGATGCAGCGGCAAGCCATGCTTCAGTAATTCCAGTAATACTTCCCGCCTTGCCAATTGCGCACGATGTTGCGCAGTACTTTCCTGACCTGAGGAGAACATGCAATGAGTAAAGTTTACTTCATCACCGGCAGCAGCAGCGGCCTGGGACGCGCACTTGCGGAAGCGGTTCTCAGCCGCGGCGACAAGGCCGTATTGGCTGCGCGCAGAACCGAGGCCAACGCCGACCTGGCGCAACAATATCCGGACACGGCGCTGGCCGCGCGCCTGGACGTCACCAGTGAAAATGATCGGCAGGCGGCGCTCCAGGCGGCCATCCAGCGCTTTGGGAAAATTGATGTTTTAGTCAACAATGCCGGCCGCGGCAGCTTGGGTGCGGCGGAAGAATTTTCCTCGGCGCAGCTGCGCGAGCAGATGGAAATCAACTTCATCGCCTGCGCTGAAATGATCCGCGCCGTATTGCCGGGCATGCGCGCCAGGAAAAGCGGCCACATCCTCAACGTTTCCAGCATCGGCGGGCGCGTCAATGTCGGCGGATTTGCGCTTTACGGTGCTGCCAAGTTCGCGCTGGAAGGCTATTCAGAGGCTTTGCACGATGAACTCAAGCCGCTCGGGATCCGCGTCAGCATCATCGAACCTGGCGCATTCCGCACCGAATTCGCCGGCCAGGCCAACGTGCGGCCGGAGACAGACATTCCTGACTACCAACCTGTGATTGAACCCATCCGCAGCTATCTCGACGGCGTCAACGGCAAGCAGCTGGGCGATCCGCGCAAGGCGGCCCAGGTCATGATCAAGGTGGTCGAAAGCAGCGAGCCGCCGTTACGCATCCTGCTAGGAGCGGATGCTTACGGATTGTGGGAGCAAAAACGCGCCTACATGGATGAAGAAACCGCAAAGTGGCGGAAAATCGGCGAGGACACTGCCTGCTCGGATGCTGCGTTTACGGCAATCGGGGGCTAGCCAGCCGCCCCCGGCGCAAAGCCAGTTACAGCAGGACCGCTTGCCCGGACAGCAATGACTCGCGCAAGGCAATACCGATCCGGGTTGCCTCGGTAGCGTCATCCAGGGTGAGCTCCAGCTTTTGCTCCCGGCGTATCGCATCGACGAACGTGCTGACCTCGGTCAGGAAGGCATCCTCAAAACGCTCGAAGAAACTGGGCAGGCATTCGTTGCGGACGCCATGGACATCGGCAATCTCCACGCGGTTCTTGCGCGGATTGCTGCCCACTGTCAGGCGTCCCGCCGTCCCCGTGATTTCCGTCATGGTGTCGTGTCCGTGCGCCATCGTGCGCGAGGCGTAAAAGGTGGCAATCTTGCCATTATCGAACTCGCAAATGGCGACGCCGTTATCGACGTCCTGGAACTGCTGCAGATCCTGGTGGATGGCGCGGGTGCCGCCGGCGTAGACCCGGACCGCCTGCGGGTTGCCGAGCAGCCAGCGCGCCAGGTCGATATCGTGCACGCTGCAATCGAGGAAGATGCCGCCGCTGGTGGCGGCGAATTTGACGAAAAACCCATCCGGATCGTACTGGTCGCAAGTCTGCGAATACACCATGAACGGCGCACCGATGGCGCCCTGCTGGATTTTCTTGTACGCATCCTGGTAGCTGGCGTCGAACCGGCGCACAAAGCCGATCATCACCTTCAGCTGCGGATGGCGTGCCGCCTCGGCGCTGACCCGGCGGCAATCTTCCAGGTCCAGCGACAAGGGTTTTTCGCAAAACACGTGTTTACCGGCTTGCAAGGCTTGGATGATCTGCTGCGGGTGCAAGGATGTCGGCGTCACCAGGAACACCGCATCCAGCCCGTCATGCGCCAGCAAGGCTCCGTAATCGGCATACAGGTGCGGCACCTGCAGCTGTACTTGGAACATCGCGCGCGCCCATTCGAGTTCCGCCGGCAAGGGACTGCAAGCCGCGACCAGCTCAGCGCCGGCCACCCGCGACATCAGGTTTTCCGCATGGCGCCGCCCTAGCCTGCCAAGGCCGACGATGCCAACTTTCAGTGTCCGCGCCCGGCTCATTTGGCCAGCTCGATGGTACGGTTTTCACGCCACGACAAGGTTGCCGCCTCAGCCAGTTCCAGCGCCTTGACACCGTCTTCTATCGTGGTGCGCACGGCAACCTGGTTGACCACCGCATCAAAGAAATGGGCGATCTCGCTGGCATAAGCAGCGCGATAGCGCTCCAGGAAAAAATGTTCCGGCTTGTCCTGGCTGATGCTGTACCCGGTGGCGGCGATCACTTCGGTCGGCTTGTGATTGCCGGCCTGCAGCATGCCTTTGCTGCCCAGCACTTCGAAACGCTGGTCGTAGCCATACGCGGCGCGGCGGCTGGTATTGATCTGGCACAGGCGGCCGCGGCGGCTGCGGATGGTAACCGCGGTGCAATCGATGTCGCCGGCTTCGGCGATCGCCGGGTCGGTCAGGCAACTACCGGTGGCCGAGATGCTGACAGCCTCGTCATCCAGTATCCAGCGGAAAATGTCGAAATCGTGGATCAGCATGTCCTTGAATATGCCGCCCGAGCTCTTGATATACGACACCGGCGGCGCGCCAGGATCGCGGCTGGTGACGATCAGCATTTCCGGATCGCCGATTTCCCCTGCCGCCAGGCGCGTCTTCAGCGCATGGAATGTCGGATCGAAGCGGCGCTGGAAACCGATCATGCAAGTCACGCCGGCGTCCGCCACCGCGCGCGCGCATGCCTTGGCGCGCTCCAGCGTCAGGTCGACCGGCTTTTCGCAAAAGATCGCCTTGCCTGCCGCCGCCGCCCGCATGATCAGCTCTGCGTGGGTGTCGGTGCTGGAAGCGATCAGCACCGCGCCGATGCCGGGATCGGCCAGGACGCTATCGATATCCGCCACTTGCGCGCCATGCTGCGCCGCCAGTTCCTGCGCCGCCTGGAGGTTGACGTCGCTCACATATTTCAGCCTGGCGCCCGGCTGCAGCACCAGGTTGCCCGCATGGATCTTGCCGATACGGCCGGCGCCGAACACCGCAACGTTCATCATGGTTCATCTCCGAGTCTATGTTTGTATTTTGGTCTGGTTGCCGCTTTCTGCCATTGTAGGCACGATTCTTAAAAATAGAAACAATTTTTCGTTTAATTTTTTAATCGAATATTTTTTGCATGACAGGCAAGCCACCTTGACTGCCATGCATTTCCAGCGTTTAACGCAAGCGCAGCTTGTAACGCGCGGCAAGCGTGGCGAGCACGCTCAGCAATGCCCCGCCGATCACGTAAAAGGTCACCGCCAGCTTGTTCTCTGTAACCGCAATCAGCCAGGTAATCGTCATGCCTGCAAAACCGCCGAAAATCATCACCGCGATGTTGTAGCTCAGGGACATGCCGGTGCCACGGGTCTGAACAGGAAAAATGTCAGACAGCAGCGCCGGCATCGAAGCGAAATACATAGTCATCAGCAAGCCGATGACGCCTTGCACCAGCAGCAGGTTGAAAAAGCTCGGGTTGAGCGACAGCCAGGAAAACAGGGGGTAAGTCAGCAGCACGAACAGCACGCTGCTGCCCAGCATGAACGGGGTGCGGCCATATTTATCGGACAACTGGCCGACCACCGGCGAAAACAGCAGCATGATCAGGCCGGCCAGGATGGTGGCGCTGAACGAGGCGGTCGAAGTCATGCCCAGCTGCTTGACCGCATAGGTCGGCATGTACACCACCAGGTAGACCGACACGGTAGCCATGATGACGCTGCCGGAACCGATCAGCAGGCGCATCTTCTGGCTCGCCATGATGTCGCGCAGCGGCGTACGGGTTGCGTCGGCTTGGGCGAACTCAGGCGACTCTTCCAGGTTCTTGCGGATGTAATAGCCGGCCGGCCCGATCAGCAAGCCAAAGAAAAACGGCAAGCGCCAGCCCCACGATTCCAGCTGCTCGGTGGAGAGCTGCGACGACAGCAGCGCACCCGCCAGCGCCGCCAGCACGATGCTCAGGCCCTGGCTGGCGACCTGCCAGCTGGAAAAGAATCCGCGCCGGTGCGGCGCATGCTCCACCAGGAAAGCGGTCGAGCTGCCGAATTCGCCGCCGGCGGAAAAGCCTTGCAGCAAGCGCGCCAGCACGATGCCGGCCGGCGCCCACAGGCCGATCTGCGCGTAGGTCGGCATGATGGCGATCAGCAAGGTGCCGATCATCATCAGCAGGATCGACAGCGTCAAGGCCGCCTTGCGGCCGACCCGGTCGGAATAGGCGCCGATGACGACCGCTCCCAGCGGCCGCATGAAAAACGAGACGCCGAAGGTGGCAAAGGTAATCAGCAGCGAGACGGTCTGGTTCGAGGTCGGGAAAAACAGCTTGGCGATGGTGACCGCCATGGCGCTGTACAGCAAGACATCGAACCATTCCAGGGCATTGCCGATGGACGACGAAATGACTGCGCGCCAGGTCTGCGGGTGCTGTTCGAAAGGCGTTGCGACGGTGCTGCTGCTGTTGCTTGCAATGCTGCTCATAGACATATCCTTTTTTGTTTGACCGCGGTGATACCCCGGTTTCGGTTATTTTCTGAACCCTTTCTTGCGCTTGAATTCTCCCTCTCCTTGCCCTTTCCCTATCCAGTTTTGATGTTGCATCACAGCATGGATTCACCTTGCCAGCCATGCAGCGAGCACGTATAAATCAAATGTAATCGATTACATTTAAATTGGCCACAGCAAACAAATTCCTCGCATGCCGCCTAAATCCACGTCCGCCTCGATCTCCGCTGTCGCGCTGCATGCCGGCGTATCGGTGGCTACCGTATCACGCGTCATGAACGACATGGATGGCGTACGGCCAGGGACCCGCGACAAGGTCATGGCCTCCGTGACGGCGCTGGGCTACCGCCTGAACCACCTGGCGCGCAACCTGCGCACCGCCGCCAGCCGCCTGCTGCTGACCATGGTGCCGGACGTCGGCAATCCGTTTTATTCGGAGATCGTGCGCGGCATCGACAGCGTGGCGCGCGAGCACGGTTATTTCGTCATGCTGTGCGATACCGGCGCCGAAGCCGGACGCGAGAGCGCCTACTTCGACCTGTTGCGCACGCACCGCGCCGACGGCGCAATCTGCCTCGATCCCGACACCGTACAGCACGCCCTGGCCAACGAATCGAATGTCCTGCCATGGGTCGCCTGCTGCGAATTCGATCCCGGCATCGCCGTGCCGTATGTGGGCGTCGACAACTACCGCGCCGCCGGCGACGCCGTGCGCCACCTGATAACCCGCGGCCATACCCGGATCGGCCTGGTCAACTCGGACCAGCGCTATCGCTACGCGCGCGAGCGCCAGCGCGGCTACCTTGACGCCCTGCAGTCCGCCGGACTGCAGGCGCGCCCGCAATGGCGGCGCCAGGTTGACAGCCTGGACTATGAAGCCGGCAAACACGCCACCTTGCAGATGATGGCGCAGCCGGACGCGCCCACCGCCGTATTCGCCGTATCGGACACGCTGGCCATCGGCGCCCTGAGCGCCCTGCGCCAGTTGAACAAACGGGTGCCGGAGGAAGTCGCCGTGGTGGGTTTCGACGATATCGCCATCGCCGCCCAGACCTGGCCGGCGCTGACCACCATCGCCCAGCCCATGCGCGCCCTCGGCGAAACCGCGGCGCAGCTGTTGCTGCGGCGGCTGGCTGACCCGGAGGCGACCGTGCAAGGCGTGCTGCTGCCCCACCAGCTGGTCCAGAGAGAAAGCAGCTGACCATGAGCGTCGCCGTCCGCTTCGAGAATATCCGCAAGGATTTTGGCGCGGTGCGGGTGCTGCATGGCGTCAGTTTCGACCTGGAACTGGGCCGGGTCTACGGTTTGCTGGGCGAAAACGGCGCCGGCAAATCGACCTTGATGAAGATACTGGCCGGTTATGAAAACATCACCGAAGGCGAACTGCTCATCGACGGCCAGTGCCGCCATTTCACCGGTTCGCGCCAGGCCGAGGCATGCGGTATCGTCCTGATCCACCAGGAATTCAACCTGGCCGAGCACCTGACCATCGCCCAGAACATTTTCCTCGGCCATGAAAAACGCAAGGGCTGGCTGCTGGATGACGCCGCCATGCGCAGCGAAGCCGCAGCCTGCCTGGCCCAGGTGGGGCTGGACTTGAGCCCTGACACCAAGGTCAGCGCCCTGATCGTCGCCGAGAAACAGCTGGTGGAAATTGCCAAGGCGTTGTCGCGCAAGGCGCGCCTGCTGATCATGGACGAGCCCAGCGCAACGCTGACATCGAGCGAGACGCAAAGGTTGTTTGCCCTGATGGCGCAGCTCAAGCAGCAAGGCGTCACCATCATCTACATCTCGCACAAGCTGGATGAAATCGAGCACCACACGGATGAAGTCATCATCATGCGCGACGGCCGTTTCATCACCCGCGAACCGACCGCCAGCCTGGACCGCCACCAGATGGCGAACCTGATGGTGGGACGCGACGTATCGGACATGTTCCCGCCCAAGACGCCGCCGGCGGCGGATGCCCCGGTCCTGCTCAAGGTGGAAAACCTGGCGGTGCCGGGCTGGATCCCGGACCTCGGTTTTGAAGTGCGCGCCGGCGAAATCCTGGGGTTTGCCGGACTGGTCGGCGCCGGCCGCACCGAAGCCATGGAAGCGCTGATCGGCCTGCGCCCGCGCAGCGGCGGCCGCATCGCCATCGGCGGCAAGCAGCTGGACCTGCGCAGCCCGCGGCAAGCCATGCAGCACGGCCTGACTTACCTGAGCGAAGACCGCAAAGGCAAGGGCTTGCATGTCGATCTCGGCCTGCGCGAAAACCTGACCCTGATGACGCTGGAGCGTTACAGCCATCCCCTGCTCGACCTGCAGGCTGAAAAACAGGCGCTCGCCCGCGCCATCCAGGATTTCAATATCCGCACCGGCAATCCGCAGGTGAAGGCGCGCATGCTGTCCGGCGGCAACCAGCAAAAACTGGCGCTGGCCAAATACCTGCACGCCGATCCGCGCGTGGTGATCCTGGATGAGCCGACCCGCGGCGTCGACGTCGGCGCCAAGCGCGACATCTATTTCCTGATCCAGCGCCTGGCGGCCGAAGGCCGGGCGGTGATCGTCATTTCATCCGAACTGATCGAACTGATCGGCCTGTGCCATCGCGTCGCCGTCATGCGCGCGGGCGTTGTAAAAACCACGCTGGCCAGCGACCAGCTGACCGAAGAGGAGTTGATTTCCCATGCTACCGGCACCCGTTGATTCCCGCGCATCCGCCCGGTTCTTCCAGTACCTCAATCATCTGAAGGGGCTGGGCCCGGTGCTCGGGCTGGTCGGCCTGTGCATCGCCGGCACCTTGCTCAACGGCGATTTCGCCACCGTCGACAACCTGATGAACGTGCTGACCCGGACCGCCTTCATCGGCATCATCGCGGTTGGCATGACGTTTGTCATCATCTCCGGCGGCATCGACCTCTCGGTCGGTTCGATGGCGGCGCTGATCGCCGGCAGCATGATTTATTTCATGAACATGCTGATGAGCGCAGGCGCCCTCGGACCGCTGTCCATCGTCGTGACCGGCATCGCGATGGCGCTGCTGCTCGGCCTGGCCTTCGGCTTCCTGCACGGCTTGCTGATCACCAAGGGCAAGATCGAAGCATTCATCGTCACGCTCGGAACGCTGGGCATCTTCCGCTCGGTGCTGACCTACCTGGCCGACGGCGGCGCGCTGACGCTGGACAACCAGCTGTCGGATTTGTACAGCCCGGTCTACTACACCAACCTGCTGGGCATGCCGATCCCGATCTGGGTGTTCCTGGCGGTAGCGCTGGGCGGTGCGCTGATCTTGAATCGCACCGCGTTCGGCCGCCACGTGCAAGCGATCGGCTCGAACGAACAGGTAGCCCGTTACGCCGCCATCCGGGTCGATTTCGTCAAGACCTGCACTTATATGCTGCTGGGCGTGTGCGTCGGCATCGCCACCGTGCTGTACGTGCCGCGCCTGGGCTCGGCGTCGCCCACCACCGGCCTGCTGTGGGAGCTGGAAGCGATTGCCGCCGTGGTGGTGGGCGGCACCGCGCTCAAAGGCGGTTCCGGCCGCATCGTCGGCACCGTGGTAGGAGCGATCCTGCTGTCCGTGATCAGCAACATCCTTAACCTGACCAGCATCATCAGCGTGTACCTGAACGCGGCAGTGCAAGGCGCGGTCATCATCGCAGTAGCTTATTTCCAGCGCGGCCGGCATTGAGGGTTCCCGCCGGCGGCGCCTTGTTGTTTGTCGTTTGTAGTTTCAAAACCGGATGCCGATAGCGGCACCACCACCTGGAGGAGATACCATGCATTCGATCCATCGTATTTTTAGCCGCGGCTTGCTGGCGGGCGCTGCACTGGCCGCATTGTCGTATGGCGCCGCCCTGCCCGCCTGCGCCGCCGAAAAGGTCACGCTCGGCGTCGCCATTCCGACCGCCACCCACAGTTTCACTTCCGGCATCGTGTGGTGGGCCAATGAAGCCAAGAAAGAACTGGAAAAAGCCCATCCCGACCTGAAGATCATCGTCAAGACCTCGGCTGCGGCATCGGAACAGGCTAACCAGCTGCAAGACATGCTGACCGTCAACAAGATCAACGCCCTGGTGATCTTCCCGCTGGAATCGGCGGCTCTCACCCAACCGGTGGCGCAGGTCAAGGGCAAGGGTGTGTATGTCACGGTGGTTGACCGCGGCCTGACCAATACCGCCGCCCAGGACGCTTATGTCGCCGGCGACAACACGGCGTTCGGCAAGCTGCCGGCCGAGTACCTGGCCAAGCAGCTGAACGGCAAGGGCAACATCGTGGTGCTGCGCGGCATCTCGACCACGCTGGATAACGAACGTTTCGATGCCTTCAGCGCCGTCATGAAAGCACATCCTGACATCAAGATCCTCGACGCCAAATACGGCAACTGGAACCGTGACGACGCCTTCAAGGTCATGCAGGACTACCTGACCCGCTTCCGCCAGATCGACGCGGTCTGGGCGGCCGATGACGATATGGCGGTCGGCGTGCAGAAAGCCATCGACCAGGCCAAGCGCAGCGACATCAAGGAAATCTTCGGCGGCGCCGGCGCCAAGGGTGCTGTCAAGAAAATCATCGATGGCGACAAGATGATCAAGGCAGACGTATCGTATTCGCCGAAATTCATCTACGACGCCATCAAGATGACCGCCGAAGCCCGTCTCAAGGGTGAGAAGCTGCCAGCGACCACCATCATCCCTTCGGTCCTGATCACCAACCAGAACGCCAAGCAGTTTTATTTCCCCGATTCGCCGTTTTAAAGCAGGGCCGCGCTGCTTCGGCGGCGCAGCCCTGCATGATTTGCACGAAAGGAATGCACCGTGAAAACGATACTAGGTCCGGCCCTGTTTCTGGCCCAGTACATGGGCGGCAAGGCGCCGTTCGACACCCTGGAAAACATGGCCAGGTGGGCGTCCGCTCTGGGCTACAAGGCCCTGCAGCTGCCTACCGACGTGCGCCTGTTCAACCTTGAATTGGCGGCGCAAAGCCAGGCGTATTGCGACGATATCGCCGGCATGCTGGCGCAGCACGGTTTGCAGGTCAGCGAACTGTCGACCCACCTGCAAGGCCAGCTGCTGGCGGTCCATCCGGCCTACGACGTGCTGTTCGACGGCTTCGCGCCGCCGGCGCTGCGCGGCGACGCGGCGGCGCGCACTGCCTGGGCCGAAGACCAGCTGCACTGCGCGGCCATCGCTTCGCGCCGGCTCGGCTTGCGCGCGCATGTCACTTTTTCCGGCGCCCTGGCCTGGCCCTACCTGTATCCCTGGCCGCAACGTCCGGCAGGACTGGTGGAAACCGCATTCGCCGAACTGGCGCGGCGCTGGCGCCCGGTGCTGGACGCCTTCGACGATGCCGGCGTCGATCTTTGTTATGAACTGCATCCCGGCGAAGACCTGCATGACGGCGTGACTTTCGAACGTTTCCTGGAAGCGGTCGACCACCATCCGCGCGCCAGCATCCTGTACGATCCCAGCCATTTCCTGCTGCAGCAGCTGGACTACCTGGCCTTCATCGACATCTACCACCGGCGCATCAAGGCGTTCCACGTCAAGGATGCGGAATTCCGTCCCAGCGGCCGGCAAGGCGTCTACGGCGGATTTTCCGACTGGCAGGAACGGGCCGGACGCTTCCGCTCGCTGGGCGACGGCCAGGTCGATTTCAAGGCCATCTTTTCCAAGATGGCGCAGTACGATTTTCCCGGCTGGGCAGTGCTGGAATGGGAATGCGCGCTCAAGCATCCCGAAGACGGCGCAGCCGAGGGCGCGGAATTCATCCGCAGCCATATCATCCGCGTCAGCGAACGCGCTTTCGACGATTTTGCCGGCGCCCAGGTGCCAGCCTCGCAGATTGCACAAATATTAGGATTGGACTAGACATGGGAATCAATCACGGCAAACAGGAAACCAGGCTGCCACGGCGCTTGCGGCTGGGCATGGTGGGCGGCGGCGACGGCGCTTTCATCGGCGCGGTGCACCGCATGGCTGCACGGCTCGACGATCACTACGAACTGGTGGCGGGAGCGCTGTCCGGCAACCCGCTGCGGGCGGCATCGAGCGCCGCCGCGATACGCCTGGACCGCAGCCGCAGCTATTCCGATTATCGCGAGATGGCGCGGCGCGAAGCCGCCCGCCCGGATGGCATCGACGTGGTAGCGATTGTCACGCCAAACTACTTGCACGCGCCGGTCGCCACCGCGTTCCTGGAAGCCGGCATCCATGTCATCTGCGACAAGCCGCTCGCCGTTTCCCTGCAAGAGGCGCAAGCGCTGGCAGCCCTGGCGCAAAGCAAGAACCTGGTGTTCGCCCTGACCCATACGTATACCGGCTACCCGATGGTGCGCCATGCCAAGGAACTGGTCGCATCCGGCGCGCTCGGCGAATTGCGCCTGCTGCAAGTGGAGTATTCGCAGGATTGGCTGGCCGACGAAATACCCGCCGCGACGGCCGCCGCCAACGACGGCACGCAAGATCCGGCGGCGCTCGGCTGGCGCTCCGATCCGGCGCGCAACGGCCCGGCGGGCACCCTCGGCGACGTCGGCAGCCATGCTTATCAGCTGGCGCAATACGTCAGCGGCGCGACCCCGGCGCAACTGCTGGCCGAGCTGCATACCTTTGTGCCGGGCCGGCTGGTCGACGACCATGTGCAAGTGATGCTGCGCTACGCCAACGGCGCCCGCGGCACGCTGTGGGCAAGCCAGGTCGCCACCGGCTGCGAGAATGCGCTGCGGCTGCGCCTGTACGGCAGCAAGGCCAGCCTGGCGTTCGACCAGGAGAACCCGAACCAGCTGTGGTTCACGCCGCAAGGCGGCCAGGCGCAATGCCTCACGCGCGGCCGTGTGCAGGGCCAGGCGGCGGAACATGCCACCCGGGTCCCGGCCGGCCATCCGGAAGGCTACCTGGAAGCGTTTGCCCAGCTCTATGTCGATGCCGCCCAGCAGATCGCCGCGCGCAACGATGGCCGCCCCATTCCGAGCCATAGCCGTTTCCTCACCACGGTCGAGGATGGCGTGCAAGGCATGGAATTCATCGAAGCGGTGCTGCGCAGCCATGCGCAGGATGCCAGCTGGGTCAGCCTGGGACAACAAGCATAGGCGGTATAGGCGTAAAAAAGCCCCGTTGTATAAGCAACGGGGCTTTTTGTTCAGCGCGTTCGATTATCGCGATACGCCTTTTTTGCTCCAGGCTTCCAGCTGGTGCGGACGCAGGCTGTCGTATTCCTCGAAAGGCTGGTGGATCCACGGATTGGTCGGCAGGTAATCGACGTAGAAATCCGGTTTCAGCGACGAACATGCCTTCCACCAGATCACTGCCGATTTGACCTCGGTCACCGGCGCATAGTTTTCCTTCAGGTGATGCAGGACCTTGTCCAGCGTCACGCCGGAATCGACCAGGTCGTCCACCACCAGCACCCGGCCGGACAAGGCGCCGCGGCTCATGGTGATGTGCTTGCCGATGTCGAGTTCGCTGCGCACCGTGCCGGCATCTTCGCGGTAGGAACTGGTCGACAGGATCGCCAGCGGCACGTCGAAAATGCGCGAAAACACGTCGCCGGGACGCAGGCCGCCGCGCGCCAGGCACAAGACCTGGTCGAACTGCCAGCCGGATGCGTGCACGTTCAATACCAGTTTTTCAATTATGCGGTGATATTCATCCCACGAGACCCACAGGTCTTTATCATCTGATTTGTTCATATTGCTTTTATTTAAATGGATGGCGTAAAACGATGGTTTCTTCACGGTCCGGACCGGTCGAAACCATATCGATAGGCACGCCTACCAATTCTTCGATGCGCTTGATGTAAGCACGCGCCGTGGCCGGCAAGGCGTCCATCGACTTGGCGCCGACCGTGGATTCGCTCCAGCCCGGCATTTCTTCGTAGATCGGCTGGCACAGCGCAGCGTCTTCGGCGCCGACCGGGAAGATGTCGACGGTCTTGCCGTTGAGCGTGTAGCCGGTGCACAGCTTCAGCGTTTCCAGGCCGTCCAGCACGTCCAGCTTGGTCAGGCACATGCCGGACACGCCGTTGATCTGCACTGAACGCTTGAGCAGCGCGGCATCGAACCAGCCGCAGCGGCGGGCGCGGCCGGTGACGGTGCCGAACTCGTGGCCGACGCTGGCCAGGTGCTTGCCGACGCCCTGGTCGGTCGGCAGTTCCGACGGGAACGGGCCGGAGCCGACGCGCGTGGTGTAAGCCTTGGTGATGCCCAGGATGTAATGCAGCATGTTAGGGCCGACACCGCTGCCGGCGGCGGCATTGCCGGCCACGCAGTTGCTCGAGGTGACGAATGGGTAAGTGCCGTGGTCGACATCCAGCAGGCTGCCCTGCGCGCCTTCGAACAACAGGCTGGCGCCGTTGTTGTAGGCAGCGTACAGGTCGCTCGAGACGTCGGCCACCATCGGCCGCAGGCGCGGCACGGTCGCCAGGGCGTCGTCCAGCGTCTTCTGGTAATCGACAGCCGGCGCCTTGAGGTAATTGGTCAGGACAAAGTTGTGGTATTCCAGGTTGGCCGCCAGCTTTTCCGCAAAACGCTTCTCGTTGAGCAGGTCGGCCACGCGGATCGCGCGGCGGGCGACCTTGTCTTCATAGGCTGGGCCGATGCCCTTGCCGGTGGTGCCGATCTTGGCGTCGCCGCGCGCTGCTTCACGCGCTGCATCGAGTGCGGTGTGGTAAGGCAGGATGATCGGGCATGCTTCCGAAATCTTCAGGCGCGATGCAACTTCCACCCCGGCCACCTGCAGCTTGTCGATCTCGCGCAGCAGGTCGGGCACCGACAGCACGACGCCGTTGCCGATGTAGCAAGCGACGCCGGGGCGCATGATGCCCGACGGGATCAGCTGCAATGCCGTCTTGTGGCCGCCGATGACCAATGTATGGCCAGCGTTATGGCCGCCCTGAAAACGCACGACTGCCTGTGCGTGATCGGTAAGCCAGTCAACGATCTTGCCTTTTCCTTCGTCGCCCCATTGGGTGCCAATCACAACGACGTTTTTTGCGGTGCTTTTCTGTAACATCACTTAGTCCAAATTTTTGATAATCCAGTTTCCATTTTCGAGTACAACCGCGCGGTCGCAATCGAACTCGTCTTGATCGTTTTCATGGCCGGGCAGACTCTGGATCACAACTTCCCCAGCCTTGCGCAATTCAACGATCTTTTCCTTCAAACCTGCTTCAATTCCCCAAGGCGCATGGATCGCGCGCTTGCGGGTTGCTACCGGAATCAGTCTTGCCAGCTCTCGCAAATCCATCGAGAAGCCGGTGGCGGGACGCGAACGGCCGAACGCCGCGCCGACGTCGTAGCGGCCGCCGCGCAGTATCGCATTCGGCAGGCCCGGCACGTAGGCGGCGAAAATCAGCCCGCTTTCGTAATGATACCCGCGTAAATCGGCTAAATCGACGGTAACGCAATCTTTCCCGGCTGCTTCCGCCAAAGTTTCCAGTTCGTCCAGTGCCTTGGCGATGGCTGGCAGTGCCGGCAGCGCCTGCCGCGCCTGCTGCAAAACGCCGGCGTCGCCATATAAACCTGGCAAGGCCAGCAAGGCGGCCCGGGTGTCCGGCTTGTAGCTGACGCTGATAGTGCGCAGACCAGGCAGATCCTTGGCTTCCAGCAATGCAACCAGCTCGGATTCGTCCAGCTTGGCGGCATCGTCGCCGCCGATAATCGTGCGCAAGATGCCAACATGGCACAAATCCAGGCGCACCTGGGTGATCCCGGCCAGCGCCAGGGTGGCCAGCGCCAGTTCCTGGATCTCGGCATCGGCTTCCAGCCCCAGGTGGCCGTAGATTTCGGCGCCGATCTGCAACGGCTCGCGGGTGGCGTGCAAGCCGATCTGGCGGGTATGCAAGACGCTGCCGACGTAACACAGCCGGGTGACCGATTCGCGGTTCAGCAGATGGGCGTCGATGCGCGCCACCTGGGTGGTCATGTCGGCGCGGATGCCGAGGGTGCGGCCGGACAGCTGGTCGACCAGCTTGAAGGTGCGCAGGTCGGTATCCTGGCCGGCGCCGGCCAGCAGCGATTCCAGGTATTCCAGCATGGGCGGCATGACCAGCTCGTAGCCGTACAGGCGGAAATTATCCAGTATCAGGCGCCGCAGGTCTTCGATCTTGCGCGCTTCGGACGGCAAGACGTCGGCGATGTTTTCAGGGAGAAGCCAATTTGGCATAGGAAAAATGAATCTAGGGAAAATTACTTTTGTGGATCAATCTGGCTAAAGGCTGGGGATTCGGTTACCAATAAAACAAACACAGTTATATGGCCGTCGAAAATAAGGAATGGCGCCTCAAGCGAGGGCGCCATTCCCGGACAACTTTAGCCCTGCAGCAAAAATCTATTTCTTTGCAGGCGCTACCGCTCCGCCGCCGGCCGGACTACGGAAATATTTAAAGAATTCCGAGTTCGGATCAATCACCATCAAGTCCTGGCGGGTCTTGAAGCTCGCACGATACGCTTCAAGGCTGCGATAGAACTTGTAGAACTCGGGATTCTGGCCGAATGCCTGGGCATAAATCTGCGAAGCCTTGGCGTCGCCTTCACCGCGCATCTTTTCCGCATCGCGATAGGCTTCCGCCAGGATCACGGTCCGCTGCTTGTCGGCGTCGGCACGGATCTTTTCCGAATCGGCCGAACCGGTCGAACGCAATTCATTGGCAACCCGCAAGCGCTCGGACTTCATGCGGTCGTAAACCGAGGCATTGATCTGGTCGACGTAATCGACCCGCTTCAGGCGTACATCAATGATTTCGACACCGATCTGCTTGGATTCGTCCTGCACCTTTTGACGAATCGAATCCATCACCTTGCCGCGCTGGCCCGAAATCACTTCACGCACGGTGCGCTTGGTGATTTCATCATTCAAAGCGGCTTTGACGATTTGCGACATGCGGTCCTGGGCGCGTTTTTCATCGCCGCCGAAACTGACGAAATACAGTTTCGGATCGGTAATCCGCCATTTCACAAAGGCGTCGATCAGGATATTCATTTTTTCCGCGGTAATAAAACGGTCTGTATCCGGCGGATCGATGGTCAGGACCCGTTTATCGAGGAACAGCACGTTCTGGAACGGCGGCGGCAACTTGAAATGCAGGCCGGGCTGGTTGATCACCTGTTTTACTTCGCCAAAAGCGAACAGGATCGCGTACTGGCGCTGATCGACCACGAAGATGGTCGAAAATACCAGCCACAGCGCGGCGAACACGAATATCAGCAGGGAGATGAGGCGATTCATTATCGGCCCTCCCGATCGCGGGAGTCGCGGCTGTCACGCGAACGGTCATCAGGCTGCGGCCGCGTTTCCACGGTGCTGGCGCCGTCCTTCATTCCCGGCGACGCTGCGCCGGCGCTGCTCGCTGTACTGCCCGAGCCCGGCACGGCGTTAGCCACCGATTGTGAAATCAGCTTGTCCAATGGCAAATACAATAAATTGCTCCCACTCTTGGCATCGACCATGACTTTGGTCGTATTCGCAAAAATCTGCTGCATGGTATCCAGGTACATCCGGTCCCGCGTCACGGCAGGCGCTTTCTGGTACTCGGTCAGGACCTGCTTGAAACGCGAGGCATCACCCTCGGCATTGGCCGTGACGCGGGCGCTGTACGCTTCCGCTTCCTGCAGCAAGCGCGATGCCGCGCCGCGCGCCTTCGGAATCACGTCGTTGGCGTAAGCCTGGCCTTCGTTCTTCTGGCGCTCGCGGTCCTGGCCTGCTTTCACCGCATCGTCAAACGCGGCCTGCACCTGTTCCGGCGGCTGCACGCCTTGCATCGTGACATTGGTGATCTGCACGCCGGCCTTGTAGCGATCGAGGATCTGCTGCATCAGCTGGCTGGTGTCGAGCGCCACTTTTTCCCGGCCTTCGTACAGAACGAAATCCATCTTGTTCTTGCCGACGATTTCACGAATCGAGGTTTCCGCCACCTGACGCACGGTTTCTTCCGGATCGCGGACGTTGAAAACCCAGTCAGATGCGCTTTTCAGCGTGTATTGGACGGCAAACTGGATATCGATGATGTTTTCGTCATCGGTCAGCATCAGGGCTTCTTTGGGTTGCTTGTTCTTGGCGTTGGCGCGATAGCCGACCTCGACCGTACGCACCTGGGACACGTTGACGATTTCATGGCTCTGGATCGGATAAGGCCAGCGCCAGTTAAAACCAGGAGTGGTCGAATGGCTGTACTTGCCGAAAGTCATCACAACGCCGGTCTGGCCTTCCTGCACGGTAAAGAAACCGCTGGCCAGCCACAGCAAGGCCACCACGGCTGCAATCGCGCCGACTCCAACGCCGGCGCCTTTCATGCCCGGATTGAAGCCGCCGCCACCGGAATCGCCGCCGCCGTTTTTATTGCCCAGCAGGCGCGTCAGGCGCTGGTTGAAATCCTGCCACAGCTTGTCCAGGTCCGGAGGGCCGTTGTTTGGCTTTTTGCCATCGTTATTTTGCTTGTTGTCATTTTGCGAATTCCGGCCCCACTGCGGGTCGTTCAACGAAAATTTAACACCAAGTTTTTTGAATAAGGTACCAAGCATTCGATCGTTATCTTTAAGTAAATAAAACAAATAGGTTGGAATGCTCGTTAGAGGCGCTTGCTTTCAAAACTTTAGAACGGTGTTACAGCTGCTGCGTATTTCCGACGGCCGGTATCGAATATGCCGCTGCCACCTGATCGTCTTCCGCCTGATCGCCGGACGTCCGGTTGCCGGTCACGAATTCGGCGATAGCCTGCCGCAATAAATCCAGGCCTTGGCCCTTTTGCGCGCTAACAAAAACTCGCTGAATTTTATCATACTCATCACGTTCGACCGCCGGCTCCAGTTCCGCCGCGTCAATCTTGTTCCACACCAGAATCTGTGGAATATGGTCGGCGCCGATTTCTTTCAGCACCAGGTTTACCTGTTCGATCTGCTCCATGCGCGCCGGACTGGCCGCATCCACCACATGCAATAGCAAATCGGCATGGATGGTCTCTTCCAGCGTCGCCCGGAACGCCGCCACCAGCTGATGCGGCAATTCGCGGATGAATCCGACCGTGTCGGAAATCACCACACTGCCCGCCTCGCCCAGGTAAACCCGCCTGGAAGTCGTATCCAGCGTCGCGAACAGCTGATCCGCCGCATACACGCCGGCCTTCGCCAGCGCGTTGAACAAGGTTGATTTGCCGGCATTGGTGTAACCCACCAGCGAAATCGAAATAGTGGCGCTGCGCCCGCGCGCGCGCCGTTGCGTTGCATGCTGCCGGTGCAGCTTGTCGAGCCTGGCGCGCAGGGCCTTGACCCGGTCGCCCAGCAAGCGGCGGTCGGTTTCCAGCTGGGTTTCACCCGGACCGCGCAAGCCGATACCACCCTTTTGCCGTTCCAAGTGAGTCCAGCCGCGGATCAGCCGCGTCGCCAGATGTTGCAGCTGCGCAAGCTCGACCTGCACTTTACCTTCATGGCTTTTGGCTCTTTGGGCAAAGATGTCAAGTATCAGGCTGGTGCGATCCAGCACTCTTACTTTCAGTACACGTTCGAGATTGCGTTGCTGGGCTGGCGACAGCGCATGATTGAAAATGACTATTTCTAGTTCATCGTCAAACACGGCGTCGGCTATTTCCTGTGCCTTGCCTGAACCGACAAACAAGGCGGCGTCAGGACTGCTGCGCTTGCCGGTGATGGTGACGAGCGGCACCGCGCCGGCAGACTTGGCCAGCAAAGACAGTTCTTCGAGACTTGCGGCAAAGTCGCCTTTGCCGAAGTCCACTCCGACTAGCGCTGCGCGCATAGGATTTTTTGAGTTGCTGCTACGGCCCTCGCCGATGGCAAATAGTTATTCTGCTTCAGATTCAAGATTCAGATTGACAGCGCGTGCAGGAACTACGGTTGAGATGGCGTGTTTGTATACCATTTGGGTAACGGTATTACGCAGTAAAACGACGTATTGATCGAAGGATTCGATATGGCCCTGGAGCTTGATGCCGTTGACCAGGTAGATGGAAACCGGAACATGCTCTTTACGCAAGGCGTTCAAAAACGGGTCTTGTAACAATTGCCCTTTATTACTCATGGCTACTCCACTGTGTTGTTGTGATTAGAAGTCAGATGCAAACTAAAATCGAGAATGAACTCTGCGAATGACTCGGTGGGTGTTTTACGAATGTAAACGATTTTCGGATTTACTGCTCAGAAAAAAGTGTTTTTAAAAAATTATTTTTCCTGGCGAGCGTATGGATTCCGACTGGATCTGAACTCGATGCGTAATGGAGTCCCAACCAGCGAAAAAGTTTCTCTGAAATGTTTTTCCAGATAACGCTTATAGTTGTCTTCGATGGATTCCAGGGCGTTGCCGTGGATGACGACGATAGGCGGATTCATGCCGCCCTGGTGGGCATAACGCAGCTTCGGACGGATCGAACCCTTGCGCCGCGGCTGCTGGTGCTCTACCGCTTCGATCAAGGCGCGCGTCAGCTTCGGCGTAGTCAGGTTGGACATGGCCGCTGCGTACGCTGAATCTATCGATTTCATCAAAGGCGTGATGCCAGTGGATTTCAGTGCGGAAATAAAATGGAATTTCGCAAATGAAAGGAAGTTCAGCTTGCGATCCATATCCATCTTGATTTCATCGCGGCGGTCGCTGGTCAGGCCGTCCCACTTGTTGACGCCAACCACCAGCGCACGCCCGGTTTCCAGCACGAAGCCGGCGATGTGCGCGTCCTGCTCGGAGATATCCTGCTGCGCATCGAGCAGCAGCAAGACCACATTGGCTTCCGAGATCGACTGCAAAGTCTTGACCACGGAAAATTTTTCGATGGCCTCGAATACCTTGCCGCGGCGGCGGATGCCGGCGGTGTCGATCAAGGTGTATTTCTTGCCGTCGCGTTCGAACGGGATTTCGATCGAGTCGCGCGTGGTGCCCGGCATGTCGAACGCAATCACGCGTTCTTCGCCCAGCAAGGTATTGACCAGGGTCGACTTGCCGACGTTAGGACGGCCGACGATGGCGATCTTGATGCCGCGGTCCTTGTCTTCCGGCTCCGCCTCTTCCGACGGCCGCTGCGAGAAAGCCAGGTCCAGCGACTCTTCCACCAGGTCGGTTACGCCGTCGCCATGGGCGGCCGAAATGACATACGGATCGCCCATGCCGAGTTCGTAGAATTCAGCGGTGACCGAAGTGTATTTCATGCCTTCGGATTTGTTCACCACCAGCATCACGGAACGGCCCGATTTGCGCAGGAAGTCGGTGATGGTCTTGTCGTGCGGCGTCAGGCCCTGGCGGCCGTCGACGATGAAAATCACGATATCGGCTTCCGCCACCGCCTGCTTGGTCTGCTTCGCCATTTCGTGCATGATGCCGTCTTTGGCAACCGGCTCGAAACCGCCAGTATCGATCACCAGGAATGGCCGTTCACCGACCCGCCCTTCGCCGTAATGGCGATCGCGAGTCAAGCCGGGCAAATCGGCGACCAAGGCATCGCGTGAACGCGTCAGGCGATTGAACAAGGTCGATTTGCCGACATTGGGACGTCCTACAAGTGCAATTACTGGCTTCATTAAGTTGTTTTCACTAAGTTGTTACTCTGTCGCAATCGCGATCAGTGTTCCGGATTTTGTTTGAAAAATCACGTTGGAGCCTGCCACCACCGGGTTCGGCAGGACCGCGCTGCTGTCCGCGCGAATCCGTGCGATCAGGGCGCCGTCGTCGCGCGACAGGAAGTGGATATATCCTTCATAGTCGCCCACGACCACCGCTTTAGGCAAGACGGCAGGCGTAGTCAGCACACGGTTGGCAAGCTTCTTGTTTTGCCATACTACAGCACCGCTGTCCAAGGTGAACGCAGACACCGCGCCATGCTCGTCTGCCGCATAGAGGTTCTTGCCGTCGCTGCCGACGCCGACATCACTGGAAAACGGCTTGGCCCAGTGCGCGGTGCCGCTGCCGGCATCAAAGCAGCCGACCCGGCCCTGGTAGGCCACGGCGCAGACATCACGGCCGACAATCACCGGCATGCCGGAAGCGTCGGCTACCCGCTCCAGCTCGGTGGTGCCGCGCGGATCGCCGATCGCCATTTCCCACCAGGGACCGCCGTTAGTCAGGTTCAACGCCGACAAGCGGCCACCCGGCAGGGACAGGAAAGTTGCCTGTGGAACAACCAGGATGCCCGGCGCCGAACGCAGGGTCAGCGGCGGCAAGGTGCGCAGCACGGCCCAGCGGCGCTCGCCGGTTGCCGCATCATAAGCGGCGATCCGGTTATCCTGGCTGCGCACGACCACCAGCCCCTGGCCTACAGCCGGAGCCGACAAGATCTCGCTGGAGGCTTGCGCCTGCCAGATCTTTTTGCCCTGGCCGTCAAACGCCAGCACAATGCCCTTTTCACCCGCCACCGCAACGGTGTTGCCGTCGCTGCCGGCGCCGGCGGTCAGGCGGGTACCCGCGCTGATGCGCCAGGCAACCGTGCCGTTGGCGGCGTTGATGCGCGCCACGGTGCCGTCTGCCGCTGCGGCAAACACGCTGTCGCCGGCAACCACAGGCGAGAAAGCGAAGATCGAAGCGCTGCCGATCGACTGTTTCCAGACCGGCTGCACCTTGAGGCTTTGTGTAAATTCAACCAAAGGCGCTGGCAGGTTGCTTGTCTTCTTGCTACTGAACAAGGAACAGCCGCCCAATATCAACAAAGCACCGGCACAGGCAACAGCTCGCAAAGTCTTCACACGCATATTCTTCCTTTTTCCGAATTATCAGGCCGCGGCTTTGGCTGGAGCTCCGCCAATCGCATCAAGTTTCAATTGAATCAATTCCTTGCCAGGATTCTTGCTGTCCATCTTGTCCAGCGCCAGCTGGTAAGCAGCACGCGCCTCGTCCAGCTTGTTCTGCGCTACCAGGATGTCGCCCTTGCGGTCAGCCGCTGCGCTGGCGAAAGGCGCCGGCAGGTCTGCCGCCAGCACTTTCAAGCCGTCGTCATAAGCTTTCTGGTCGAGCAGGATGCCGGCCAGGCGGATCCGGGCCAGCGCCTTGTAGTCTTCGTCGCGGCCGTGGTCAACCACCCATTGCAGCTGCTCTTTCGCGGCATTCAGGTCGTTGGCGTCAAAAGCCACCTTGGCCGCCGACAAGGCGGCCATGCCGGCGTAAGCGGTACGGCCGAATTTCTGCTGTATGTCGGCAGCGGCGCGCTGCACCTTGGCGTTGTCCTTGCCGGCAACGGCCTTTTGCTGCTCGTCGTATAGCTGCGAAGCCTGCAAGGACTGGCTGCGCTGGTAATAATTCCAGCCGGACCAGCCGGCATAAGCAGCCAAGGCAATAATCAGCACCCAGGTGGTCAGATTGCCGTATTTGTTCCACCAATCCTTAAGCGTTGCCAGTTGTTCCTGTTCGTCGAGATCGAATGCCATATGATTTTAGTTTTTAGTGATGAATTAATGATGATAGTGGACGTGCCCATGGTCGTCGCCATGGTCGTGATCGTCGCCGGCGCCGACGATCTGGTCGACCAGATAATCGCTGACCGCATCGAAAGGTACGACACTTTGATTGCCGGCACTAGTTTTTTCGGCATCGCCATCGCCTTCGGCGCGCAGGGTCTTGACGGTCGCGGTCTGGTTCGCCACTTCGTCCTCGCCGATAATGATGGCGTAGGCAGCGCCGCTGGCGTCAGCGCGTTTCATCTGCGACTTGAAGCTGCCGCCGGCATTGGACGAGGCGCAATGTAGCACAACATCCAGTCCGGCATTGCGCAAACGCTCGGCCAGCACGAACGATTGCAGCTGTGCTGCTTCGCCCTGGTGCACCAGATATACATCGCATTCGTTGCGCACGGCTTGCTCGCCGTTGGCGCGCATCAGTTCCAGCAAGCGCTCGACGCCCATCGCAAAACCACAGGCGGGGGTCGGCTTGCCGCCGAACATTTCCACCAGCGGATCGTAACGGCCGCCGCCGCATACCGTGCCTTGCGAACCGAGCTGGTCGGTGACCCACTCGAACACGGTGCGGTTGTAGTAATCCATGCCGCGCACCAGCCGTGGGTTGATGGTGAAAGGAATATTGTTGTGGTTCAGGATCTTTTGCACGCCTTCAAAGTGCGCCAGCGATTCCGCGCCCAGGTAGGACAGCAGTTGCGGCGCGCCGTTAACCATTTCCTGCATGACCGGATTCTTGGTGTCCAGGATGCGCAACGGATTGGAATGCAGGCGACGTTGCGCATCGGTGTCCAGCAAGTCCTTGTGCTGTTCAAAGTAGGCGATCAGGTCGGCACGGTGGCGGTTGCGTTCCTCCGCGTCGCCGATCGAATTCAGTTGCAGCTTCACGTCCTGCAAGCCGAGGTCGTCCCACAGCCGCTGGCACATCATGATCAGTTCGGCGTCGATATCCGGACCGGTAAAGCCGAGGGCTTCGGCGCCGACCTGGTGGAACTGGCGGTAGCGGCCGCGCTGCGGGCGCTCATGGCGGAACATCGGGCCGTTGTACCAGAGCCGCTTGGGGCCGTCGTAAGTCAGGTTATGTTCGATCGCGGCGCGCACCACGCCGGCAGTGCTTTCCGGACGCAAGGTCAGGTTGTCGCCGTTCATCGAATCGGTAAACGAATACATTTCCTTTTCGACGATATCGGTCACGGCGCCAAGGCCGCGTGCAAACAAGGCGGTAGGTTCGACGATAGGCGTGCGGATTTTCTGGAAACCGTAGCTCTTCAGCACCGATTCCACCGTGTTTTCAAACAATTCCCACAAGGCAGCATCGGCCGGCAGGATATCGTTCATACCTTTTACGCCGACGATTTTTTCGGCTTTCTTATTTTCAGACATTCTTTTTCGATACGCAGGTAATGATTAATATTTATTCGGATCAGGCTGCTGCCTGGCCGTAGTGGCTCTTCACGTAATCCAGCACCACTGCCTGGAACTCTTCGGCAATCCGTTCGCCGCGCAGCGTCAGTTTTTTCTCGCCGTCGATGAACACCGGCGCCGCCGGCGATTCGCCGGTGCCAGGCAGGCTGATGCCGATGTTCGCATGCTTGGATTCGCCCGGGCCGTTCACGATGCAGCCCATCACCGCCACATTCATGCCTTCGACGCCGGGGTAGGCTTTTTTCCAGACCGGCATCTGATCACGCAGATAGGTCTGGATCTTGTCCGCCAGGTCCTGGAACACGGTCGAGGTGGTGCGGCCGCAACCCGGACATGCAATCACCATCGGCGCGAACTTGCGCAAGCCCATGGTTTGCAGGATTTCCTGGCCGACGATCACTTCCCGCGTGCGGTCGCCGCCCGGTTCCGGCGTCAGCGAAATCCGGATGGTGTCGCCTATGCCTTCTTGCAGCAGCACCGACAACGCTGCGGTCGAAGCGACAATGCCTTTGCTGCCCATGCCGGCTTCGGTCAGGCCGAGATGCAAAGGATAATCGCAGCGCCGCGCCAATTCGCGGTAGACGGCGATCAGGTCCTGCACGC
Source organism: Collimonas sp. OK412 (assembly GCF_900112135.1). Classification (GTDB taxonomy): domain Bacteria; phylum Pseudomonadota; class Gammaproteobacteria; order Burkholderiales; family Burkholderiaceae_D; genus Collimonas; species Collimonas rhizosphaerae. The sequence goes on along the minus strand of NZ_FOLC01000001.1, from coordinate 398,191 downwards.
CCGACACCTTGCACGACAGGATGATGCGGTCGGCCGCCAATCCGAGCTCTTCGGCGCGCTGCGCGTTTTCTATCGCCGAAGTCACCAGTGCTTCATACATGACTGCTTGCGCCGGCCATGGCTGGCTGCGCAGGGCGTTTTCGTCCATGATGCGCGCCAGCAGCGCCTGGTCCAGGCTGCCCCAGTTGACGCCGATGCGAACCGGCTTGTCGTACCTGCAGGCGGCTTCGATCATCTGTGCGTACTGCGTGTCGCGCTTGGCGCCCTTGCCGACATTGCCCGGATTGATACGGTATTTCGACAATGCCTGGGCGCACTCGGGAAAGTCGTTCAGCAAGGTATGGCCGTTGTAGTGGAAATCCCCCACCAGCGGCACGTCTATCCCCATCTTGTCCAGTTGCTCGCGGATCGCCGGCACGGCCGCCGCCGCTTCCGGATTGTTCACGGTGATGCGCACCAGCTCGGAACCGGCGCGCGCCAGGTCCTTGATCTGGATCGCGGTGCCGATCGCATCGGCGGTATCGGTATTGGTCATCGACTGCACCACCACCGGCGCGCCGCCGCCAACCACGATCTTGCGATCGCCATAGCTGATCGTTGCGCCGCGGCTAAGACGGCGCACGCTGGGGCCTGAACTTATTGGCAAATTCGTCTGCGGCATGGGCTGCTCTCTTTCCATCACGCTTATTTCAGGTTCAATCTGGCCACATTGGTTTTGGAACCGGCCTTGAGGTCAACCGGCACGCCGCGCAGCGTCGCGTCGACGCCCGCAAGATTGCCGATGATGATATTGACCGGCTGCGACATATCCACCGTTTCGGCACTGCCCGCCTTGGCCAGGCGCGAGATCAGCACGGTATTGTCGGCGCGCTTGATTTCGACCCATGAATCCTGGCGGAAGTTCAGGCTCAGCTCACCGCCGCCGGCTGTCGCCGGATTCACGACCTGGGTGTTCGCCGGCACTGCATTGACACCGGTTTCGGACACCGCCGCCGCACTCGCAGCGGGAGCAGGAGTGGCAGTCAAGGCCGCATTGGCCGCCGTATCGACAGCTTGTGTTTCGACAGCCTGCGTTTCGACAGCTGGTGCAACTGCCTTGTCTTCCGTGCTTGCCGCGCTGCCCGCGGCAGCCGATTTTTCAGCCAGCGACTGCAGCGTGTTCTGCACCACGGGAATCACATCCAGCCGTATCGCCACCGCCAGCAGCAACAGCAGTACCGCCAGCACCACCAGCCATTTATAAGCAAATTTATTGCGGCCCATCAAACTAAAACGGGATTCGGAGAAAGGCGTCGACAAGGGACTGCCATGCACCGTGCTGGCTGTCGGCTGCGCAGTCACGGCCGGTGAAATGGTCGCCAGCAAGGCGGTCGCATCCAGGCCCAGCAGCTTTGCGTAGGAACGGATAAAGCCGCGTGTCATCACCATGGTAGGCAACGCAGCGTAATTATCGTTTTCCATGGCGTCGATCTGGCGCGGCGCCAGCTTCAGGTGGCTGGCCACATCCTGCACCGACCAGCCCAGTTCTTGCCGCCTGCCGGCCAGCTGCTCGCCGAGCGAGAGCTGCCCGGAATTGGCGCCGGCGGTTTCAGGCACTGCGCTTGCCTCGCCTGCGAGGTCGGCATCCGCGATTTTCAGCTGTTCAGGCTCACTCATCAAACGCCCCGCGCTGATATGCGGCGAATTCAGGGGAACCACCAAAACGACGGCGCAATTGCGTCGCCAAACTTGCCTCTGCAGCTGTGTCACCCAACTTGCGCTCCACTTTGATGGCTGTCCATAATGCTTCCGCATTCTGCACATCGGTTTTCAATACGAGGCCGATATAAAACCGGGCCCGTTCATAATCGTTGCGGTCATACGCCAGCTGCGCCAGCTTGGCGTTCGTCAGGGGATTGCTGGCATCGAACTGGAACGCCTGTGACAGGTAGCGCTGCGCCGCCACGGTATCGTTGAATTTGAGGCTGCAGACACCGGCGTTGGTCAGGGCTTTTGCCGGCGACTGGTAGTTGCGGCTCTTCAGCGCCGTCTCGAATTGCGCGATCGATTCCTTGGCACGGCCGTTCTGGCACAGGAACCAGCCATAGTTGTTGGCGTAATCCGGATTGCTCGGCGACAGCCGCAGGGCGTGCTGGAAATTATCGTCGGCCAGGCGATTTTCAGACATCTCCATGTAGATCAGTCCACGCACGCTATAGGCATCGCCCAATTCAGGATCTGCCACCAAAGCCTGCTTGATTTCGTCCAGCGCGACTTCCAGCTGGTGCTGTTCGTAATAACCGATCGCCAGCTGCAAACGAATGCCGGCGCGGCGCTGCGCTTCGGTCTGGTCCGAGCTGGTCGCCAGTTCGCGGCGCGAACCACCCTCGCTGTCGCTGCTCGACGGTGGCGTGGTGCAAGCACTCAAGCCGGTCAATAACGACAAGGTAGCCGTGGCGAACACCAGCCGGCTTTGCCAGCTCCCTAGCTTGCTGCTTACTTTTTCTATCACTGAGACACCTCGATGATACGGCCAAAATTCTTCCCGAATTTCTGTTGATATTCGGTCATTTTCTGCATGCGTTCCTGCACCCTAGTCCGGTCTTGCACTTCGCCGGCGAGCTGGCCGCAGGCAGCGTCGATGTCGTCGCCGCGCGTCTTGCGCACGGTGGTGACGATGCCGGCGTCCATCAGGACCTGGGCGAAAGCCTTGATGCGCGGATTGTTCGAACGCTTCAATCCCGACTCGGGAAAAGGATTGAACGGAATCAGGTTGAATTTGCAAGGTACGGCTGGCCCGCCTGCGTGGCCCTGCACCAGGGCGACCAGTTCGCGCGCGTGGGCGTCGGTATCGTTGACGCCATCCAGCATGCAATATTCAAAAGTGATGAAATCGCGCGGCGCGAATTCCAGGTAGCGCTTGCAGGCCGCCATCAGGTCGCGCAGCGGATATTTCTTGTTGAGCGGCACCAGGCCGTCGCGCAAGGTGTCGTTGGAAGCATGCAGCGATACCGCCATCGCTACCGCGCAGTCTTGCGACAGCTTGTCGATCATCGGCACTACGCCGCTGGTGGACAAGGTCACGCGGCGGCGCGACAGGCCGTAGGCGTTATCGTCCAGCATCAGCTTGAGCGCGGTCACCGTCGGCTCATAGTTCAGCAAAGGTTCGCCCATGCCCATCATCACCACGTTGGTGATCTGGCGCTCGCCTTTATGGCCGGGCTCGATGCCCTTGGATTTGCGCAGTTCAAACTCGGCCATCCATAACTGGCCGATGATTTCACCGACCGTCAGGTTGCGGCTGAAGCCTTGCTTGCCCGTGGAGCAGAAGCGGCAGTTCACGGCGCAGCCGGCCTGGGTCGAAATGCACAGGGTGCCGCGGTTTTCTTCGGGAATGAACACCGTCTCCACCGCATTGCCCTGGCCGACGTCGAGCAGCCATTTGCGGGTGCCGTCGGTTGAAGTGTGATCGCTGATCACGGCGGGAGCGGCAATCATCGCCCGCGTCGCCAGCTTGTCACGCAATGACTTGGCCAGATCTGTCATTGCATCGAAATCGTGTGCGCCGAATTGATGGATCCAGCGCAGCAGTTGTTTTGCGCGAAACGGCTTCTCACCCAACTCGCCGCAATAAGCGGTCAGTTGTGCGGGATCCAGATCCAGCAGGTTGGTGAGAGCAGTCATGGCATTTCCAATTCAAAATAATTGCAGGACAGGGGCGCCGTGCGGCGCGCTTCCCTGCCCACAACTATGCAAAGCATTTAAAACAATTACGCTGGGAAGAAATAAGCGATTTCAACTTTCGCCGCTTCCACTGCGTCCGAACCGTGCACTGCGTTGGCATCGATCGAGTCAGCGAAGTCAGCACGGATGGTGCCTTTTTCTGCCTTCTTGGGATCGGTTGCGCCCATCAGGTCGCGGTGCTTCAGTACTGCGTTTTCGCCTTCCAGCGCTTGGATCATCACTGGGCCGGAGATCATGAAGTCGACCAGGTCCTTGAAGAAAGGACGCTCGCGGTGAACCGCGTAGAAACCTTCTGCTTCTGCGCGCGACAGGTGCGTCATGCGGGCAGCAACGATTTTCAGGCCAGCGTTTTCAAAACGGGTGTAAATCTGACCGATTACGTTCTTTGCCACTGCGTCCGGTTTGATAATCGACAGGGTGCGTTCAATTGCCATCTGAAAAACTCCAATAAAATGAAAGGGTTAAGCTGCTTATTTAAATGACTGGTTAATAGTTCAATCAACCTTTGATTTTAACACGAAACACCCATGTAGAATCGTCAAAACCAGCCAAAACGCAAGCCGCATGCCATAGAAATCCCTTAAAAAAGGCTTGAGAACCACTTTGCGGCGTTGTTGTCTCATGTAATGATGCTGAAGTAGATGCTATGATCGCAACAGTTTAATACTTTTGCAATTTCCAAAGGAGTCCCTGATGAACCCGAACCTGCAACCGACCTACTCTCCCGGCAGCACCGCGCTGAGCGTACAGCACCGCGTGCTGCGCAACACGTACTGGCTGCTGGCCCTGTCCATGCTGCCGACGATTGCCGGCGCCTGGCTGGGGGTACAGATGGACTTCAGCTTCTTCGGAAAAAGTCCGCTGATCGGCTTCATGGCCTTCATGGCCGTAGCGTTTGGTTTCTTCTATGCAATTGAAAAGACCAAGAACTCCGGCTGGGGCGTGCTGCTCCTGCTCGGCTTTACTTTCTTCATGGGCCTGATGCTGTCGCGCCTGATCGGCCATACGCTGGTCGGCTTCTCGAACGGCGCCTCGCTGATCATGATGGCTTTCGGCGGCACCGCCAGCGTATTTGTCGTCATGGCAAGCATCGCTACGGTCAGCAAGCGCGATTTCTCGAACATGGGGAAATGGCTGTTTGCCGGTGTCGTGGTGCTGCTGCTGGCCTCGCTGGCCAATGTCTTCCTGCAGATCCCGGCGCTCTACCTGGCGGTATCGGTGATCGCCATCGCGATTTTCTCGGCCTACATCCTGTACGACGTGCAACGCATCATCAATGGCGGCGAAACCAATTACATCTCGGCAACGCTGAGCCTGTACCTGGATGTCTATAACATTTTTGTCAACCTGCTGTCCCTGCTGGGAATCTTCGGCGGCAATCGAAACTAAGTAATGCTGCATGCAATAAAAAACCGGCCAAAAGGCCGGTTTTTTATTGCCGAGCGAGTCGCATCAAGGCAAATCGAACACCGCGATCGATTCCACATGCGCGGTATGCGGGAACATGTTCACCACCCCGGCCTGGCTCAGGCGATAGCCGCCGGCGATCAGCAAACCGGCGTCGCGCGCCAGAGTCGACGGATTGCACGAAACGTACACGATCCGCTTCGGCATCAACGCCGGATCGATTGCCGCCAGGCCAACGATCGCTTCGCACACTGCCGCTGCACCGTCGCGCGGCGGATCGATCAGCATGCGGTCGAATTTGCCCAGCGCAACAAAATCCTCCGGACTCGCTTCAAACAGATTGCGGCAATAAAAAGTAGTTTTGGCCGACAGCTGGTTGACCGCGGCATTCTCGCCGGCACGGTTGATCAGCGCCTGGCTGCCTTCGATCCCGACCACCTGCTGCGCCTGCGTCGCCAACGGCAGCGTGAAATTTCCCAGGCCGCAGAACAGGTCGGCGACCCGTTCGCCCGGCTGCACATCCAGCAAACGCAAGGCGCGCGCCACCAGCACCCGGTTGATCTGATGGTTCACCTGGGTGAAATCGGTGGGCTTGAACGGCATGCGCACACCGAATTCGGGCAAGGTATAGTACAGCTCGCCCTGCTCCGGATAAAACGGATAGGCGCTGTCCGGGCCCGCGGTTTGCAGCCACCAGTTCACACTGTATTGGTCGGCGAATGCCTTCAATTTGATTTCGTCGTCCGCCGTCGGCGTCGCCATGATGCGCAGCACCAGCGCCGTCACTTTGCCCTGCGGCCCCTCGCCTATCGCCAGTTCAATTTGCGGGATCTGGTCAATCAGGCTCAGCGACGCAATCAGGTGGCGCAGCGGCACCAGCATCGCTGATACATTCGGCGGCAATATTTCGCAGGTTTTCATGTCGGTGATGAAAGACGATTTCCGTTCATGGAAACCGACCAGCACCCCGCCCTTTTTAGGTACGTTGCGCACCGAAATGCGGGCGCGGTAGCGATAGCCCCAGGTCGGCCCGTAAATCGGCCGCAGCATGGATTCCGCCTTAACCTTGCCGATATGCCACAGGTTGTCTTCCAGCACACGCTGCTTGATCGCCACCTGCGCCGTCGGCTCAAGGTGCTGCATGGCGCAGCCGCCGCACATGCCGAATACCGGGCATTGCGGCTTCACCCGCAACACCGATTCCTTGTGCAAGGCGGTCATGGTGGCCGCTTCCCATTTCGGCTTCTTGCGATACGACACAAAACTCACGCGCTCGCCCGGCAAGGCGCCCTCTACAAAAATGACCTTGCCCTGGGTGCCGTCTTCATTTTGCAGGTGGCCGATGCCGCGCGCATCCATGTCGAGGGATTTGATGTCGATAGTATCTTGTTGCATAGGAAGCAGTTATTCGTCGCCAGGGGCGACAGCAGAAAGAAAATGGTGCGAGATTATAGCGCTAGCAGCCTGTCGGACTTAGGGGGTCGAAGCGAAAAAATAGCTGGGCGAGGACAGATTTTGCCGGATTCGCAGTGTCAATAGCCTAGCTATTGACCAAGAAGCCGGTGAAATATGGTCCGCCCAGGTATTTTTGCAGCCGATCATCCTAAGTCCGACAGGCTGCTAGGCCGGGCAGGTTTAAAGAAAGGAGTCTTTGCCGACGCCTTTGGCGCCCAGCAAGCGTTTCAGCTTGAGCAACGCTTCCTGCTGGATCTGCCGCACCCGCTCGCGGGTGACGCCGATTTCGGCCGCCAGCTCTTCCAGCGTCGACGGATCGTCGTTGTCCAGGCCGAAGCGGCGCATGATGACGTTGCGCTGCTTATCGGTCAGCTTTTCCAGCCAGACCCGGACCAGGATCGACATTTCCTGCTGTTCGGCGCGCGAATCGGGATTTTCCTCGGTCGCGCTCGGCAGCAGGTCCATCAAGCTGGCCAGCGGATCCTGGTCCAGCGGCGCATCCAGCGATGCCGCGTGTTCGGACAGGGCCAGCACATCCTGCACATCCTCCACCGGCCGGTCCACCAGGTGGGCGATGTCTTCGGCGCTGGCGTCCTTGCCATCGTGGTGCTGTGCTTCCAGATGGTATTTGGCGCGCAGGATCTGGTTCAGCTCGCGCACCATGTGCACCGGCAAACGCACGGTGCGCGCCTGGTTCATGATGGCGCGCTCGATGCTTTGGCGTATCCACCAGGTAGCGTAGGTAGAGAAACGGAAACCGCGTTCCGGCTCGAACTTGTCGATCGCCCGCATCAGGCCCAGGTTGCCTTCCTCGATCAAATCGAGCAAGGCGACGCCGCGGTTGATATAGTGCTTCGCAATCGAGACCACCAGCCGCAGGTTGTGCTCGATCATTTTCTGCCGGGCTTCAAAATTGCCTTGTTTCGCCAGGGTGGCGAAATGCACTTCTTCGGTCACCGACAGCAGCGGCCGGGTGCCGATCTGGTTCAGGTAGTGCTGCGTGGTGTCGGTCGACAGCTCGGCGGCAAGGACTTTCTTGAGCTCCTCGACGCCATCGACCACCACCACCACGCCGTCGACCACGACTTCGTCGTCGACGTCCGGTTCGGCGGCGACAGCATCAACATCATCTTGCCCGTCATCGGCAATCTGCTCCGATGCATCGTCAAGCTCGTCATCCTGATGATCTGTCGGCCGTTTGCTCATTTATCGACTAGGTAAGAATTTCGATGGATCCACAGGTTTGCCTTGCTGGCGGATTTCGAAATGCAGCTTGACCGCATCGCTGTCCGAATTACCCATTTCGGCAATTTTCTGGCCCTTGCTCACCGTCTGCCCCTCTTTTACCAGGATGCTCTTATTATGCGCGTAAGCGGACAACAAGTTGCTGGTATGTTTGATGATAACCAAATTACCGTAGCCGCGGATGCCGCTGCCGGCATACATTATCTTGCCGCCGGCCGCGGCGACCACGGCCTGTCCGGCTTTGCCCGCGATATCGATGCCTTTCTTGCCCTGGTCGAAAGCGCCTACCTGCTTGCCTTCCGCCGGCCACATCCAGTCCACCTTGTCTTCGTCGCCGGATGCCGGCGCGGCTGTCGAGGCTGCGCCACCGGCAGCTGCGGCAGTGGCAGGCGCCGCCACGGCCGGCGTCGGCGCCGGTTTCGGCGTCTCGCTGGACGGCCCGGCATCGGGCTTTTGCAGCTCAGCCAATGCGCTGTCGGAATACGGGCGCTTGTCGCCGCGCGGTCCGCTCTTGTTGCCGCCGCTGGCGGCAGCCGCTGCCGACGGCGCGGATCCCAGAGAACGCACCTCCACCCCCGAACCGGAAGCTACGCTGCCGGTCTGGGCGCCCCCGGCCGAACCGGAACCGCTACCCGGAGGCTGCACCCGCAGCACCTGGCCAACCTTGATGTCGTTGGCGTTGTCCAGCTTGTTCCAGGCCACGATATCGCGATAGCTCTGGCCGAATTCAAGCGCGATCCGGTACAAGGTGTCGCCCTGCTTCACTGTATAAGTACCGCCTCCTTCAGCGGCCCGCGGTGTTTCCGGCGCAGCCGCGGTAGCTACCGCACCGCTGCCGCCTGGCCGACGTTCGACTACCGGCGCCGGAGTGCGCGGAGTGGTACAGGCGGCCAGTGTACCTACCATTAATCCCAAAGCTATAAAGCGTGTTTTCTTCATTCTCATTACATTAATTATGTATATGCGACATGGTCGCTGATTATTCGTCAATTCATTCGTCAATGCATTTTGACCGTCGCCGCTCAAACCGTTCCGGCACGCAAAGGCACAAAATGACAGTCTTCCAGAGTGGTGCTGGTCCAATCAAATTTACTTGTACGCTGGATGAGCTGCAGTACCTGGTGACGGGCGCCGACCGGGGCCACCAGGCGGCCGCCGATCGTCATCTGGTCCAGTAAGGCTTGCGGTACTTCGAGGCCGGCTGCTGCCAGGATGATACCGTCGAACGGCGCCACCTGCGGCAGCCCAAGCATACCATCTCCGTAATGCAAACGGATGTTGGCAATCCGCAGCGGACGCAAGTTGCTTCTTGCCAGTTCGTGCAAGGGCTTGATCCGTTCTATCGAATAGACTTCCTTCGCAACCAGGGACAGCACCGCTGCCTGGTAACCGCAGCCGGTGCCGATTTCCAGCACGCGGTTCAAGACCCCGCCTTGCTGGTTGTCGCGCATGATTTCGATCATGCGCGCCACGATGTAAGGCTGCGAAATGGTCTGGTGGTGGCCGATCGGCAGCGAGGCGTCGATGTATGCCTGGCTCGACATGCCCGGCTCCATGAACATGTGGCGCGGCACGGCCGCCATCGCGGCCAGCACCTTGGCGTCGCTGACGCCTTGCCTGGCGACCCGCTCCACCATGGCTTTGCGCACCCCGTCGGAAACCATCGAACCCGAGCGGTCGACATGGCTTGCGGTCTGCGCCGGCCGTGCCATCGCCTTGCTTGCCGGTGCTGCGGGCGGCGTGCCGGCGGCAGTCCGCGGCGTCGGCCGGGAGTTTTCCCAGGCGGCATTTTTTGTTGCCGTCTGCGGCGTCGCGACGCTGCGTTTATTCTGGTCGGTGCCGGGCTTCTTCTTGTCCGCAAGCGACGACAGCGTCAGCGGAAAACGCTTGGCCTTGTCGGTCATGACAAATCTTTCCTCAGCGCAGCCAGTTGCGCCGCATGGGTCAGGTCTATCTGCAAGGGAGTAATCGAGACGTGGCCGTTGGCCGTCGCATGGAAATCGGTGCCCTCGCCGGCATCGCGCGCCGCGCCGGGCGGCCCGATCCAGTAGATGTCGCGGCCGTGCGGATCCTTGTCCTTGATGACCGCCTCCGATTCATGCCGCTTGCCCAGGCGGGTCGCCATGATCGGTTTCAGCTGGTCGTAAGGCAGGTTGGGAATATTCACGTTCAGCAGGTAAGGCTGCGGCAGGTTGGCGAAGCGGCGCTCGACGATCTCCCGCGCCACCATGGCCGCCGTCTCCAGCTCGTCCCAGCCTTTGTGCAGTTGCGAAAAAGCGATGGCGGGAATGCCGAACAGGAAGCCTTCGGTGGCAGCCGCCACCGTGCCGGAATACAGGGTGTCGTCGCCCATGTTCTGGCCCTGGTTAATGCCGGATACGATCAGGTCCGGCCGAAAATTGAGCAAGCCGGTCAAGGCAATGTGCACACAGTCGGATGGCGTCCCATTGACAAAATAGAATCCGTTTTCGGCGCGCTGCACGGATAAGGGCCGGTCCAGGGTCAGCGAATTGGAAGAGCCGGAACGGTTGCTGTCCGGGGCCACCACCACGATTTCGGCTATCGGCGCCAGCACATCCGCCAAGGCGATGATACCCGGCGCCAGGTAACCATCGTCGTTGCTGATCAAAATTTTCATAACTGGATTTTACCCGAAGCAATGTTACTCATTTATGAAGATTTTGGAATTTTACCGAAGTGCCGTTTAAAGACACTTTGACCGGTGTTTTAGTTGCCATTCCCCTATGCAAACAAGGCAATTGCAACATTATGTTGCGCCGCCACATAAAAGCCACAGTGAATGCTTAAAAAGAGGTATTGTTAGCGCTATCAAGGCTATTTAGGCCTAAGGAGTCACAATGAAATCGTACCGAGTCCGCAACACCGTCGTCGCCAGTCCTTTGAGCGCCTGGACCGACCTGCTGTTCAAAACCGGGGAAATGATGAATGCCTCGGCTGAGGTAATTGGGCATCGCACCGCCCGCATGGCCCTGGCCGGACCGGCGCCAAGCCAGAGCGACCGTCATGAATTCAGCCTGATGAGCCAGGAAAAAATGGAAGCCGCAGCCGAGTCCGCACATGCCATGGCGATCCGCATGATGAGCTTGCACCAGGAAGTGGCCCGGCTGGCGATCCAGCACATGCTGGACGGCACCGCCAACCTGTTGTCGGTGGCTAGCAGCAGCACGCTGCATCAGTCTGGACATCGCCAGAGCAAGCTGGCGCACGACACCATGCGCAACTCGGCGGAAGCCGTGTCGCAGTTGAATACCTCGCTGGCGCACATTGCGCAAACCGGCCTGCAGCCGATCCATGCGCGCGCAACCGCCAATGCGAAGCGCCTGAAGAAACTCTGAGTAACTAAAAAACCGCTGGCTGGATAATCGGGATATTGGGCAACCAACACCCATGCCAAACCGCGGCATGGGCACAAGCTGCATCAGTCGGTGCCGTATTTCGGTGAATGCGGACCGTACAGGATGCCGTTAGGCTGGCGCGTCGACAGCAGGCGCTGGCTGGTCAGGGCTGCAATGTCGTGGCCCCTGTCAGAAACGCTATTGACGATCTGGTTGACGGCCGCCGCAACCAACGCTCCGATCAGCCCACCCCCGCTGTTATTGTTTGCTTCGGCGCTGGAAGCGCTAGCGCTGCCGGACCACAGCAATTCGCCGCTTTTCAAATCAATCAGCTTGGCGTTGGCGGTTACCACGACAGCGCTGTTGATCACCGTATAGACCGAACCATACTTGCTGACGGTGACGTACAGCGCCGCATCGGCGCCGAAGATTTCCTGCAGCTTGGCCGGTGCTATGGCATGGATGTCGTCAGCGGCAGTCATGCCGTTTTGCTTGAGCGTCTCATCGACCAATGCCACCGGCAGCACGTAATAACCGGCTTCAGCCAAGGGATAGCTCATTTGCGACAGCATGCTGTAGGTCGCCTTGACATCCGGCGACTCATTCAACGGCGGCAAGATCAGGATGCTCTTAGGGCGGCTTTGCTTGAACGCCGTGTAGTCAAGCTGCTTGACCGGCGCGGCACACCCTGCGGCCAGGACTGCCAGCGACAGGCAAACAAATGATTTCAGAATCTTCTCTAACATGTCTATCCTCTTATTTTTTGAATTTTCGCATCAGGAAATCCATGTAAGCCGATGATTCCGGAAACAGTTCTTTCTCTGTCTGGAACTCCTGGACCACTTGCTCCTCTTTCCCCAGGCTGGCATACAGCATGCCCAGCTGGGCGTGGTAGCCCGGCGGCGGCATGTTTCCTGCCGCACGGATTTTCTGCAGGTCGCGCTCCAGAGCCGTCACCTGTTCTACCGAAGCCTCCCCCTTGAAGTATTCGTAGACTTGCGGCTGATAACTTTCCCACTGATAAAGCGGTTTAGGTGCGGTCTGGCAGCCCGCCAGCAGGGCGCAGGCCGTCAGCGCAAATGGCAGGACATGCCGTTTTGCAAATTTGTTCTTCATGATAGTTGACGTGTTCCGGGTTATTGTTATTTAGTCGGCTGCCAAGCGCCGGAATCGATTGCGGCGACCAGGTTATTGATGGCTTCACGCATCGCCAGGTCGAGCACTTTGCCGTTCAGCGTGGAATCGTAGCTCGCGGTGCCGCCAAACCCGATGATCTCGCGCGCGGCCAGATTGTATTCGCCCGCTCCCTGGGTGGAGAACACCACCTCGGAAGTCTTGATGTTGACGATGTTCAGGTTCACCTTGGCATAGGCAGTCTGCGTCTTGCCGCGGCCGAGGATGCCGAACAGCTGCTGGTCGCCGACTTCCTTGCGGCCGAATTCGGTGACGTCGCCGGTGACGACAAAATCGGCGCCCTTCAAGGCCTGGGCCTGCTTCTTCAGCGCGGCCTCTTGCTTGATCTCTTCCATGTTGTCCCGGTCCAGGACACTAAAACGATTGGTCTGCTGGAGATGCGTGATCAGAATGGTCTTGGCCTGTCCTCCAAGGCGGTCGACGCCATCGGAAAATATGCCGCGCATGTAGCTGGAGCGGTTGTCAAACTTGCCCACCGCAATCTGGGTGCGCGCGCCATTGTAGGGCTTGTTGGCTGTCTCTACCTTCTGCACCGGCAGCGCATTGGACGTTTCGGTTGCACAGCCGGCCAGCGCTGACAGCAATGCAGCAGCGGCCAATACCGGAATCACTCTGATTTGTTTCAATTGCTTCTCCAAACTTCCCCCTAGGGGCAATCGATAATATGAAATAGCTGAATGCCTGATTGATGTTTTCAACGGCAATCCACCTCGCCTGCTGACCATCTTCGAATTGACATTTCAATTCGGAAAGTTGTCAAGGCGCAAAACTTAACACTCTTATAAAACTTCGTCCATAAAAAGAATGTGATTTTGCAATGATCAACACTGTGTTGTTTTTTTGAGTAGCCAAATATGGCCATGCGTGGGCAAGGAGCCGCGCCGTCGGGCAGGAAACCGCCCAGGGAATTAACTGCCGTTCAGTTGCTGCAGCCAGGCTGCCGGGCTTGCCCCGCTCAGGCAAATCCGCCGCACCGGATACAAACGATCGCGGCTGCACAGGGCAATCGCCAGGCCATGCTGCACCCAGGTGCGCGCGTGCCATGCCGGCCCCGACCGCAAGCGCATGCCGGCGGCCACCTGCTCAGGCAATGGCGCCTCGCTGCCCTGGCTCGACATGAGTTTGAAGAGAGCCTCTTTGCTGCTCCACAAGGCGTAGAAATCCGCCACTTTATCTTGCGCGGCACGGCTGGATAACCAGTTGCTCTCCGCGGCGGAAAAAGCGGCGCGGCCAATGGCGTCGACGTTGCGGCCGGGATCCAGCATCTCTATGTCGAGGCCGAGCGCCGTATCGATGCTGGCCGCGCAGGCGACCCAGCCGCGACTGTGCGACAAGCTGAAATGGGGAGCCACAGCCGCCGGCAGCCGTATCAAGGGCGCCTGGCTTTTACGCTCGGTAACCTGCACGGCATCAAATGCGGCTCCAGCCAGGTGCGCGGCGGCGAAGCGCAACAATATCCGTCCCAGCAAAAATTCGCGCTGGCGTACAGGCCGCACAAAACGCCGGTAACGCAACAGCTCCGCCTCGCTCAGGCAGGCAAGAAAGCGATCGCGCTGATCGTCCGCCAGGTGATTCGCGTCGTGCAGCAGGATGACGGCGGACGGCATCGGCGATGCTAGTCCAGGCGCTTGAATATCAATGATGTATTGATGCCGCCAAACGCAAAATTGTTCGACATCACATAGTCGCACTGCAAGCTGCGGCCCTGGTCGACGATGTAGTCCAGCTCTGCGCACAGCGGATCGAGCTGCTTCAAGTTGATGGTCGGCGCAAACCAGCCGGAGCGCATCATTTCGATAGCCATCCAAGCCTCCAGCGCGCCGCATGCCCCCAGGGTGTGGCCGGTATAACTCTTCAGCGAACTGATCGCCACCTGCCGGCCGAATACGGCGGCGGTGGCATGCGACTCGGCGATATCGCCCTGCTCGGTGCCGGTGCCGTGGGCATTGATATAGCCGATCGCGCTTGCAGGCAAACCGGCGTCGGCCAGCGCCAGCGTCATCGCCACCTGCATGGTGTCGGCGTTCGGATGGGTGACGTGGCAACCGTCGCTGTTGGTGCCGAAGCCGACGACTTCGGCGTACATCTTGGCGCCCCTGGCGCGTGCATGCTCGAAATCTTCCAGGATCAGGCTGCCGGCGCCCTCGCCGATCACCAGGCCGTCGCGGCTGCTGTCGAACGGGCTCGGCGTCAAGGCCGGCGTGTCGTTGCGCACGCTGGTGGCGAACAGGGTGTCAAATACCGCCGCTTCGGTGGCGCACAGTTCCTCGGCGCCGCCGGCGACCATGATGGCCTGGCGGCCGCTGCGGATCGCTTCATAGGCGTAGCCGATGCCCTGGCTGCCGGAAGTGCAGGCGCTGGACGTCGTGATCACGCGCCCGGTGATGCCGAAGAACACACCGATGTTGACCGGCGCCGTGTGCGCCATCATCTTGATGTAGGTGGTGGCGTTGATGCCGCGCGTGCTGCGTTCGTCCATCATCCTGCCGAAATCGCCGATCGCCTTCGGCGTGCCGGCGGACGAACCGTAGGCCACGCCGCAGGCGCCGCTTTTCAGCACCGGATCGTCAAGCAGGCCGGCATCGGCCAGCGCCAGTTCGCTGGCGCGGGTCGCCATCAAGGCGACCCGTCCCATGCTGCGCATGGTCTTGCGGGTATAGCGCTCGGACAAGCTGAATTCAGCGGCCGGCGCCGCCAGCTGGGTGTTCAAGCCATCGTAACCGGCCCACTCGTCCATCCGCACGATGGCGTTGCGATAGCTGCCGAGGTGGCTGCGGATGGCGTCCCAGTCGTTGCCGATCGGGCTGATGCCGGCCATGCCGGTCACCACTACCCGCCGCTCTGTCAGCGTGCGCGTCATGCCATGCCTCCGTTGACCGAAATCACCTGGCGCGTAATGTACGCAGCATCGGCATGCATCAGGAAGGCCACCGTCGCCGCTACCTCTTCCGGCTTGCCGACCCGGCGCGCCGGAATCAGCTTGAGCGCCTCGTCCAGCGGCACCTCGCTGAGCATGTCGGTATCGATCAGGCCGGGAGCGACGCAATTGACCGTGATGTTGCGCTTGGCCAGTTCGATCGCCAGCGCCTTGGTGGCGCCGATGATGCCCGCCTTGGCGGCGCTGTAGTTGACCTGGCCGCGGTTGCCGATCAATCCCGACACCGACGCCAGGGTGACGATGCGGCCAGGCGCGCGCCGTTGCACCATCGGCATCACCAGCGGATTGAGCACATTGTAGAAACCGTCCAGGTTGGTCTTCAGCACCAGGTCCCAATCCTCGCCCGGCATGGCAGGAAACGCATTGTCGCGCGCCACCCCGGCGTTGCATACCACGCCGTAATAACAGCCGTGCTGCTCGACATCCGCCAGCAAGGTAGCGGCGCTCGCCTGGCGGTCGCCTATGTCGAATTGCAGGACGCGCGCTTGCACGCCCAGCTCCCGCACCGCTTGCGCAACGGCGTCGGCTGCCGCGCGCTGCTGGTGGCAATGCAAGACGATATCGTAGCCCTCGCGCGCCAGCCGCAATGCAATCGCCTTGCCGATGCCACGGCTGGAGCCTGTGACCAGCACGCTCTGGTTCGGGCGGGCAGCCGGCGCTGCCGGGTTCGATGCCAAGCTTGTTTCCAACATCATTCAGTACTTCCCTCAAGAAAAACAGCCGCGTCAGCCGGCTGGAACACGGTAATGGTAGCGCTGGCCAGCTGCTGCCCGGCGGCATGGATGCGGCATTCGAACGATCCTATCCCATTGTCGGCCTGCAGCAGCCTTTGCACATGGACTTGCAGCACGCTGCCGACGGCAAAACCGGGGCAGCCGGCTTCATAGCGCCGCGTACCCAGCAAGAAGCCGATTTTGACCGCTTCGCCGCGCAGCTGTGCGGCATACCCGGCATAGGCGGCAATCGCCTGCGCCATATATTCGACGCCGACCCAGGCCGGCACGCCCTGCCCGTCGCAAAACAGGCTGTCCTGACGGATCGTCACCTCCGCCAGCAACTCTTCCGTCCCGGCTTCCAGCAACCGGTCCAGCAGCACCATGGCGCCGGAATGCGGTAAAAAACGGCGGATATCCAGGGACTCCATCACGCTCGGCTGATCCATCATTCACGCCCCAGCAGCAAACTTGCATTGGCGCCGCCAAATGCGAAAGAGTTACTCAACGCCCAACGCAACGGATGTCCGAGGCGCGCGCCGACCGGCTGCAGGTTCAGCTGCGGCAGGCGGGGATCGCCGGCGCCGTCCCACAAATGCGGCGGCAGCTCGCCCTGCGGGTTGTTGTCCTGCATCGCCAGCCAGCATAAACCCGCCTCCACCGCGCCGGCGGCCCCCAGCGCATGCCCGGTAAACGGCTTGGTCGAACTGAGCGCCACATGGTCGGCAAACATTGCGGCGATCACGCGGCCTTCCATGGCATCGTTCTGCATGGTGGCCGTGCCATGCAGGTTGATGTAATCGATTTGCCGCGGGCTCACGCCGGCGCGCGCCAAGGCTTGTTCGATCGCGCCGCGGGCGCCGGCACCGGACGGATCCGGCGCTGAAATATGATAACCGTCGGAAGATTCACCCCAGCCGCGCAGGCTCACGGCGGCCTCTACCTTGCTCATTAAAAACAGGGCTGCGCCCTCGCCGATATTGATGCCGTTGCGATTGGCGCTGAACGGGTTGCAGCGCGTTGCGCTGACCGATTCCAGGGCGCCGAAGCCGGCCACGGTAAATGCGCACAGCGAATCGACGCCGCCGGTCAGCACCGCGTCGCACAGCCCCATCCCGATCAGGCGGGCGGCGCTAGCCATCGCCTTGCTGCTCGATGCGCAGGCGCTGGAATGCACATAAGCGGGCCCGGTCACGCCCAGCACCGATGCCAGGGTAGCGGCCGGCGATGCCATTTCTTGCTGCTCGTAAGCAAAATCGGCGGGGAATCCTGCATTTTGCAAACGATAGCGAAACGCCGCTTCGCTCTGCGCGATCCCGGATGTACTGGTGCCAAGCACAATCGCTATCCGATCCGCGCCAAATTGCCGGATGGCGGCATCCACTTGCGGCCGGATCTGCGCCAGCGCCGCCAGGGCCAGCTGGTTGTTGCGGCTGCGCTGGCCCGGCGGCAGCGCGCTGATATCGGGCAGCGCGCTCTCGACGCAGCCCAGCGCCAGCTCCCGACCCGGCGAATAGTTGCTGGTCATGGCGACGCCGCTGTCGCCGGCGAACAGGCGGCGGCTGATCTCCGCGTGGCTTTCGCCAAGCGGACACACCATGCCGAGTTGATTAAGATAAAACATGTTTATGGCGTTGCAGTTGGCAAAGAAGCAGCAGGAGCGGCAGCATCGCTGACCGACTCGATCGTCAGGTGGTAGTGATAGCGCAGGTTATTCAATTCCACTTTACCGTCCCATGGCGTCGGCGCGCTGTAGTCGATCACCATGACCGGCTCTCCCTGCAGCGACAGCGTGCGCCGCAATCCTTGCTGTTCGATCTGCCAGCCCGGCGGCAACGCCTCGCGGATCGCCGCCAGCGGCCACAACGTCAATTGCGTATCTTCCATCACATCCTCCACCCGCACCTGGGATGGCAGCATGGGATGGCGCCAGGACTGCAACGTCTTGCCATCATAATTCATGCTCAGCACGCGCTGGCCAAGCACCAGTCCAACCATGCTGAACTGCTGCCGGTCGACTTCCAGCGCGGCGTCAAGCTGGTCGACGCGGCCATGGCGCTCTACCGTCAAATGCTGCTGCAAGCTGATATCGGCGCCCAGGGACGCCGGCGCCAGCTTCAGCCCCAGCCGCGCCGGCGCTTGCGTGGCCGGTGCAGTCGTGCAGGCGGCAAGCGCCAGCAGGCAGGCCGACAAACCCAAACGCAGCCAGCCGCTGCGGCAAGCCAGATTCAACTGCATATTTCCTCCAGAGCCTTCAGGCGCCGCTTGCTTTCCTTTGCATACGGATTGCTGTCGTCCCAGGCATAGCCGGCCAGGATGGCGGCAATCATGCGGCGCACTTCCGGCTGTTGTTTTTCATAAAAAATGACTTTTTGGAAACCGCCCGAATACCAGGAATCGACAAAGGTACGGAAAGTATCGACGCCTTTTTTCAACGGTATCGCATATTCGCTTTCCCAGTCGACCGTTTCACCTGCGAACTGGCGCTGCAAGGCGGCGGCAGCCAGGCTGGCCGACTTCAGCGCGATCGTGACGCCGGACGAAAACACCGGATCCAGGAATTCCCCGGCGTTGCCGAGCAAGGCGTAACCCTTGCCCCACAAGGACCTGACGTTGGAAGAATAACCGACGATCTGGCGTGCCGGCGTATCCCAGGCGGCGCTCCCCAGCAAGGCGCGCGATGCCGGATCCTGCATCACCAGCGCCTGCAGGCGTTCGGTCTCGCTGCCTTTGAATTGTTCCAGGAACGCGGTTTCCGCCACCACGCCGATCGAACAACGGCCGCCGGCAAAAGGAATCAGCCAGTACCAGACATCGCAATGTTCAGGATGCACCGTGATGCGGATCTTGTTGCGGTCGAAACCAGGCACGGCGATGCCATCTTCGATGTGGGTGAAAATGGCGCCGCGCACCGGGAAATTCGATGGCGACTCCAGCTGCAGCAGGCGCGACAGCACCCGGCCGAAACCGCTGGCGTCCAGTACAAAACCTGCTTCCACAGTATATTCCGAACCCTCCGCATCGCGTACGGTGACGCGCGGCTTTTCGGCAGCGCCGTCAAACGCCGTGACAGTGTGCCGGTAACGCACCTGGACGCCCTGGCGCTCTGCTTCGTCGGCCAGCACCTGGTCAAACTGGGCGCGCTGCACCTGATAGGTGGTGCCCCAGCCCGCGGAGTGCTTGTCGCGGAAGTCGAAATCGGTATAGCGCTCTCCGCGCACGAACGCGGCGCCGTTCTTGTACTGGAATCCCGCTTCCACCACGGCTTGCAGCATGCCCGCCTGTTGCAGGTATTCCATGCTTTGCGGCAGCAGGCTCTCGCCTATGCTGAAACGCGGGAACTGTTCCCGCTCCAGCACCAGCACCTGCCGCCCTTGCTTGAGCAGCAAGGCTGCCGCCACTGAACCTGCCGGGCCGGCGCCGATCACCAGGACATCGCATTGTTCAATTCTTGTCTGCATTTTCTATTTCCTGTTGTGAATCGTGGCTAAAACAAGGGGCGATCAGCCAAACGACCGCAATGCCGATCAGCATCGTGAATCCGAACGCATGCAGCGGCGGCGTCGCCGACAAGGCCAGCAAGCCGAACGACAGCAAGGCGCTGGCGGCCGACAGGCCGACCGTGAGCCAGGCGAAGCGTTCGCGCTGCATGCTTTGTTCCTGCAAGAAAATGCCATAGTCGACGCCCAGGCCGAGAATCAGCATCAGCGCCAGTACATGGAACAATTGCAAGGGCTGTCCCAGCAAGCCAAGCGCGGCCAGGGTTGCGATGCTGGCGACCGCCGGCGGCGTCAGCACGCGCCAGGCAGCGCTGCGATAACGGGTAAACAGCAGCAGGAAGATCGCCGCATACGCGCCTAGCAGCACCCATCCCATATATTGCCGGTAGTAGCCCAGGACCGACGATATTTCACTCACCTTGTCGACCCACGACACGCCCTCCAGCTGCTCGGCGGCCTGTTTCAGGAGCGGCAGGTTGCCGTAATTGTCCAGCCCGCGCAACGCCACGATGCTGGCATAGACGCGGCCTTGCGCGCCCTCTACTTCTCCCAGCCAAAGATGGCGCGAAGGCTCGCTGGCAGCGCTCTTCAGGAACTCAGCCGGCGTCAGATCGCGGCCGCCGTTGGCGCTTGCCGCTGCGCTCAGCGCCCGATCGCGCATTTGCGCAACCCAGCTGCCGTCTTCGCCCAGCTGCGCGGCCAACGCCTTCAAGGGACCGTCGGCAGCAAGCAGGGCTTGCGCAACCAGGGCCCGGTTCGCCGCTTGTTCCTGCATCGAAGGTATCCAGTTGGACATCGCCTGGTAGCCGCTGATGGCATGCTTGGCAATCAAGGGTTCCAGGCGCTGTTTCAATCTTTCCTCGCGCTGCAATACCTGTTCCGCGCTGGCGCCGCGCACCAGGTAGAACTGCACCGGCGTTGGCGCATCGAGCAGTTTGCCCAGCTTGATCTGGTCCGCCAGCAGCGCTTTTGGCGGCGTCTGCAGGGAGCGGATATCGTCGTTCACCGTCAGGCGCATCATGCCGGCCACGGCAAAAATGCCGAACAGCAGCACCGCCAGCGCAGACCCGCGATTCAAGCGCAGCAACGGCCAATGGCGCCGGGTCTGGCCGAACCAGCCGGCAAAGGCGGAACTCTGCAAGGTATGCGCGGTTACCAGGGACGGAAACCAGAAAACCACCGTCAGCCAGGCAAACAGCAGGCCCAGCACCGAGAATACGGCCATCTGCCGCAAGCCTGGAAACGGCGTCAGCGCCAGGCCGACATAACCGATCACTGCTGCGGCCAAGGTCAGCATCAAGCCTGGCATCAGGCGCCGCAGCAGCTGCCACGACCCTAGCGACTGGCCGGCGGCGACGCGGCTGCACAGGAAATAAATCCCGTAATCCTGGGCCACGCCGATCAGGCTGGCGCCGAACACCAGGGTCAGCAAATGCACTTGTCCGAAAATCATCCAGCACAGGGAAAACGACGCCAGGCAGCCGATGCCTATCGACAGCACGATCAGCGCAATCGGCCGCAAGGAACGGAAGGTCAGCCACATCAGCAGGATGACGCCGAGCAGCGAACCGATGCCGATGGTCGACATTTCCCGGCTGGCCTGGGCGCTGCCGGCGCCGGCGTGCAACACCACCCCGGCACTGACCAGCTCGACCGCCGGCACGGCCTCGCGGGCGGCGGCGGCGGCCTGCTCCAGCAGCGGCAATAACGCCTGCTGGGTCGCCATCGAGAATGCCGGCTGCCGCAAGTTCATCAGCAGCACGATGTAAGGACGCCCCTTGCCTTCCACGAACAGGTAGCCGTCGCGCGGACGCACCGGCGTTTCTTGCGCGCGCGCCTGCACCCAGCCGGCAAACAAGCCGAAGGGATCGTCTTGCCATGCGCCCAGCTTGGGGCCGGAGAATGGGCTGTACAGTTGCTGCAAGGCGGTGTCGATCCAATACTTGGACGGCTGCCGGTGCAGCGCTTCCTGCTGCGCCGGCGTCAGCAGGCTGAGCCGCATCTGCTGCGACGGCGCCAGCCAGTCTTGCTGGTTCTGCGCCGACAGCTGGACCCCGCTCTGCAGCAACGCCGGCTGCCTGGCCAGCACCGCGCCATAGGCATCGGCGGCTGCGCGGGCATGTTCCCAGTCGTCTGCGCCGACCAGCACGATCAGCCGTTGCTGGGCAGCGTCGACCATGTGGGTGAACGCCTGCTGCAGCACCGGGTCGCGCTGCTCCACCGGCAGCAAGGCCATGATGTCGGTATCCGGCACCACGCCCTTGACCAGCCACAGGTAGCCGCCATGCGCCAGCAGCAAGGCCACCGCCAGCGCCCATGCCAGCGCCGCGCGCCTGGCCCAGCCGGCGCTGCCGCCATGGCTGGGATTACTCAAATGCCGCCCCTTCTTCAGCGCTCATGGCGCCGCTGCCGCTCTGCAGCGCGGAAAAACTGATTTCGGTATGATCGCCGCTGGCTTCGTCGATGCTCACGGTCTTGACGTATGCGCCGCCAGTCAAGGCCAGCGTACCGATCGCCTTGGCCAGCGCCGGCTCGCGCGCCTTCAGCGCGACCTTCCAGCTATTGCCCTGGACGCTGCCATCCAGCTCAAACAGGGTTTCCAGCTGGCTGAGATCGCCCGCCAGCAATGAAAACAGCACACTGTTGATCATCCTCACCACCGGCTCCTGCTTGGCGTCCATGCGCATCGCAACCCGGCCGCCCTGCATCTGCACGATCTCGTCACGCTTCAGGCGCAGCGTATTCGGGAACGGCTGCAAGGTACGCCACAGGACGCCCTTGCCGTTGACCACGCAAAAACGGCCGTTGGACAACAGCGGTTTCTTGATGCCGACCAGCTGCTTGCTCTGGTCGAAGCGGCCGCACAAGACCGGCGGCCGCGCCAGCATTGCCTGGATTTTCTCCACCGGCGCGGCGGCAAACGCCGGCCATGCGGTACAAGTCAAAAGGACGGCGCCAAGAACAACAGTGAGGCTTCGTTTCATATCTGTTCGATTCCTAATTTTTGAAATAGCACGGGAGGCGATGCAAAGCACATTTCACCGCTCGCAATCTCCACCGCCACCTGGGTGGTGGTGCCGCGGGAAAGCCGCTGGCCGCTGGCGCTGTCGGTAATCACGTAGGCGATCCGGAGCCGGTTTTCCCATTCGATGATGCTGGCGCGCACCTTGATGCGCTGCCCGAAAGTCGCAGGATGGGCGTAGCGCAGGTGCAGGTCGATGATCGGCCAGGCATACCCGGACGCCTGCATCTGCGGATAGTTGTAGTCCAGTTGGTCCAGCAGCGCGCAGCGCGCCACTTCCAGGTATCGGACGTAGTTGCCGTGCCAGACGATCTGCATCGGATCGAGATCATAGAATTGCACTTGCAGTTCCAGCTCCGCCGACCAGCGGTGTTTATCCAGGTTTGCCATGGCCTTACTCGTACAAAGCCCAGTGCTGGAGGCGTATGCGCTCCAGCAGGCGGCGCAAATCGGGTTCCAGCATGCGGTCTTCCTGTATCACGGCGATATCGGCCCCAAGCAATTCCATCATCTGCTGCAGGTTGTGCTGCGGCTGCGCACCGCCATCGAGCCGGCAGCGCAGCCAGACGCCTTGCCGCACGCTGACCAGCAACGCCGCCACCACCTGCTCGGTCAATTGCAGCACGCGCAGGCAGTCGCGGGCGGCGATCGTGCCCATGCTGACCTTATCCTGGTTGTGGCACTCGGTGGAGCGTGAAAACACCGAGGCCGGCATGGTTTGCTTGAGCGCTTCGGCAGTCCAGGCCGAGGCGCTGATCTGCAACGCCTTCAGGCCGTGGTTGATGCTGGCGCGCGGGCCCTCGGCGCCGGACAGGTTGGCAGGCAGGCCGTGGTTGTAGCGGCTGTCGACCAGCAACGCCATCTGCCGGTCGAGCAGGTCGGCGACATTGGCGACCGCGTTTTTCATGCTGTCCATGGCGAATGCGATATGGCCGCCGTAGAAATGGCCGCCGTGCAGCACCCGCTCGTTTTCAGCATCGATGATCGGATTGTCGTTGGCGCTGTTCAGTTCGTTTTCAATCGACTCGCGCATCCATGGCAAAGCATCGGCCAGCACGCCGATGACATGCGGCGCACAACGGATCGAATAGCGATCCTGCAAACGCTGCTGGTTGCGCGGCGCGTCGGTCACCGGCAAGTCCTGGCGCAGCCATGCCGCCACCTGCTGCTGGCCGGCATGCGGCTTGACCGCAAACAACTCAGCATCGAAATGATGGGCATTGCCGTCCAGGGCAAAACTGGCCATGGCCGTGATGCGGGTGGCGATGCGCACCAGGTACTGCGCCCGGTCGTAAGCCAGGCACGCCAGGGCTGTCATCACCGCAGTGCCGTTCATGATCGCCAGGCCTTCTTTCGGCCGCAGGCGCAGCGGCGCGATGCCGGCGCTTGCCAGGGCCTCGGCGGCGCCGACCGTGACGCCGTCGCGCCAGACTTCCCGTTCACCGCACAGCACGGCGGCCAGGTAGGACAGCGGCGTCAGGTCGCCGCTGGCGCCGACCGATCCTTCGGACGGGATCAGGGGCAGCAGGTCTTCTTTGAGCAGGCGGGCAATCTGTTCCAGCAGGCCGACGCTGACGCCGGAATAGCCTTTGCTGAGCGACGCCAGGCGCGCCGCCATGATGGCCCGCGTCTGCGCTGGGTTGAACAGTTCGCCCAGGCCGCAGCCGTGGTAGGTATACAAATGATGCGGCAATTCAGCGATCAGTTCAGCCGGGACGTTGACGGTGCACGAATCGCCGTAGCCGGTCGTCACGCCATAAATGGTGCCGTCTTCGCGCAGCAGGCGGTCCAGGAAATCGGCGCCGCGCGTGATCGCCGCGCGGAAAGCCGGCGCTTCGGACAAGGTAGCCTGCGCCGCTCCCGACGCGATGTCGACGATGTCTTCGATCGTCAGCCGGCCCTGGTCAAAGCAGACCGTGCGTTGCGGCGGCGCGCCCGGCGTTGCCGCGGACAGGTTTTTCAGTTCAGCGAGAAGCATCTTTGTACCCGGTTAAATGCCAGAAATCGTAAAAATTGAACCACTGCAGCGGAGCCTTCAGGCAAAAAAACTCCAGCCTTGCCGCATAGGCTGCGGCCAATTCATGCAGGACTTGATCGCGGCTCTTGCGCGGCAATTGGATCGACTCTCGAAACAGTTCAAAGTGACATTCGGAATGGCCGTTCTTGGTCATTGAAAACAGCAGGTAGACCGGACACTGCAACAAGCTTGCCAGCACATAGGGACCGATCGGGAACGCGGCAGTTTCACCCAGGAACGGGGCTTGCGCTACGCGCGGCGCGAGCGATACCGGAATGCGGTCGCCGGCGATCGCGACAAATTCGCCGCGCCCTACCTTTTCAGCCAGCAGCATCGCGGTAGCGGGCGTTATCTCGGTGACCTGCATCAGGTTCAGCTGGCTGTCAGGATCGAGTTTCGCCAGCAGCCGGTTAAACGCCTGGGCGTGCTTGGTATGCACCAGCACGGTAATCCGCAGCTCTTGGCGCCGGCGCGACAGCACCCGGCACAGTTCAAGATTGCCCAGGTGCGCGCAAATCAGCAGGCCACCGCGCTGCGCCTGGACGTTTTCCAGCATCTGTTCGCGCCCGAACGACACCACGTTCGCGGTCTTGAACAAGCCGCCCCACAGCAGCATCTTGTCGAGGATGTTTTCGGCAAAGGCGGCAAAATGCCGGAACACGCCACGCCAGTCCGGCCTGATCCGGTTAAGCCTGGCCAGCGCCGGATCGAAAGCGCACAGCCGCTGCAGATACGCCATGGACGCGCGCCGCGCGGCCGGCTTGCTCAGCAGGTACCAGCCCAGCACCGGATACAGGGCGAAGCGGAACGGCCAGCGGCCGGCAAACCGGTATATCCCGAACAGCAGCCGCATGCCGCCCACAAAGCCGGCTTCGTTGATCTGCGCCCAATGGCGCTGGCCGGCGCTCAAGCTTGCCCCCGTGTCAGCCGCAGGCGCCGGCCCAGCAAGCGCGGCGCACGCAACAGCATGCCGAAAAACAAGGTGGCATGGAGACGCGAGATCAGCAGGTTATCGAGGCCCATCCGGAAATGCGAAACGCCATCCAGCGGATAAGTGACCCGGGTCGGCAGGTTGACGACGGATACGCCGTCCCAATAAAGGCGCACCAGCACTTCGGTATCGAAATCCATGCGCTCGCCCAGTTTCCTGCGTTGTACCAGGCGCATCAGGGACGGCAAGGGATAGACCCGGAATCCGCACATCGAATCCTTGATATCCAGCGACAAGGTGTTGATCCAGACCCAGACATGCGTCAGGTAACGCGCATACAGGCGCACCGGCGGCACGCTTTCGTCATATTGCGGGCAGCCGGCAATCACGCTGCGCGGCTGGGCCGCGGCTTGCTGCAGGAAACGAGGAATATCGCCGGTGCAATGCTGGCCGTCGGCGTCGATCTGCAATGCGTGGGTATAGCCAGCCGCGGCAGCGTGCCGGACGCCGGTCAGCACGGCGCCGCCCTTGCCGCGGTTGACGGCGTGGCGCAGCAAGGTGACCATTCCAGGATGAGCCCTTGCCAGTTCATCCAGCACTGCCGCGCACGGGGCCGAGCTGGCATCGTCGACCAGCACGCAAGGCAGCTGGTGCGCCAGCACCGCCGCCAGCACCGTACCGATGGCATGCTCGTGGTCATAGACCGGGATCACCGCGCACGGCTTGAACTGTTCAGCTTGCGGCATGGCCTGCTCCAAAAGTGACGCGGCCGCTGGCGTGCTGTCCCGCCGCCGAGAACATGCGGAAAGCCAGGCTGCTCTTTTGCGGATCGTGCAGCAACTCCAGCTGCACCACCATGCCCGGCGTAATCACGCGCTGGAATTTCAAGCCGAGCATGCCGAGGAATTGCGGCGCCAAAGCGAAGTAGCGGCGGCCATAGCTGATTGCCCAGTCGAGCTGCACCACGCCAGGCAAGATCGGCGCGCCCTCGAAGTGGCCGTTGAAATACAGGAGATCCGCCGGCACTGTCAGCTCCATCAGCACGCGATGGGATTCTTGCTCCAGCAAGCGCTCGACAGGCTTGCGCGGCGCTTCGGCCAGGCCGGTGCCGGCTTGCGGTTCCAGCAGCGCCAGCAGATCGGCGCGGGTGGTCTTGCCTTGCGCGTTAACCGGCAGCGCATCCAGGTAACGCCAGCTGCGCGGCAGCGCAATCGCTTCCACCGCATGCGCCATGCCCTCGCGCAGCAGGCGGTTCAAGGCCAGCTTGCCGTGCGTCGCCAGGATATCCGAACCGGCTGCCGACAGCACCACGAAGGCGGCAATCCGCTGCCGCTGCTGCGATTCCGGCTGTTCCACCAGCAGTACGCGCGCATCCGCCACCTGCGCCATCGCCGTCAGTTGCCGCTCCAGCGCATCCAGGGAAATGCGCTTTTCCTCGACCTTGACGATACGATCGACGCGCCCCTTCAAACGAAAATGCTGCCGGTCGACCGCCTGCACCTGGTCGGCCAGCGCATGCCAGCCGGCATCCGGCAAATGGGGCGAACGAATTTCAAGCACATCGTCGGCGGCGGCGACGCGCCAGGCAACCGTCGGCATCACTTGCCAGCTATCGTCCGCGCCGGCGCCACGCTGGCGCCAGGCCACGCCGCCGGTTTCGGAACTGCCATAGACCTCGACCGGGATCGATCCCAGCGCTTGCCCGGCGGCGGCCGCCACTGCGGGCGGCAACGGGCCGCCGGATGAAAATATGGTGCATATTACCGCGGCCTGCCCTGCAGAAAATGCGGCCGGCAGACGCTTCAGGTGGGCGGGACTGGAGACCAGGACAACCGGCTTGGCGCCAGGCTGCGGCTGGAATTCTTCCAGGTAGTCAAGCTGCCGCGCATGCATCGCGCGGCCGGCAGCCAAAGGCCACAGCACCTTGAACAGCAAGCCGTAGATATGCTGGTGCGAAACCGTCGCAACGATATCGGCGTTGCCCATCCGGCCGCCGAACAAAAGCTCCAGGGTCGCCACCTCGGCAGCCAGCTGCGAAAGGAATTTCGGGACTGCCTGCGGCTCGCCGGTGCTGCCGGAGGTATAAATCACCAGTCCGGGGAAATCCGGCTGCAGGGCCTGGAATGCCGGCCAGGCGCCGCCTGCTTCGGCAGCGGTCAACGCTGCATCGGTCAACGGCGCATATTGCGGCGGGAAGTCGCCCAGGTAACCGTCGACCAGCGCGCCCAGGTTGGCGCAGGTAGCCGGCAGCACATCGCCTGGCAGGTAGACTGTCTTGCCGGCCTGCCAGGCGCCCAGCAGGATACCGGCGAAGGCGGCGGCATCGCTGGCGTACAAGGCGAAACGCGATCCCGCGTGCATCGACAGCAAACGCCGCCAGGCGGCAACCTGGGCGGCCAGCCAGGCATGGCTCAGCGGCTTGCTGTCGCGCCATGCAAACGGCCGCTGCTGCCAGTGTCCGGGCGGCTCGCTTAACAATGTCAGCAGATTGGGGGAATCAGGCATGTGGTCCATCCGGCTGCTGTTCCAGGCGGCGGTGGCGGCGCCTGACGACGATCCGCACCAGGTATTCGCCGCCAAACAGGCAGCCCATCAATACGTAAGCCAGCACGCCGTTATACAGCGACCAGACCGCGGCGGAAGCCCAGATCGCTGTCACCATGGCCAGCGTGCCGTTGATGACAAAAAAACCGCACCATACCTGGGTCACCCGGCGCGTGTAGGCAACCGCGTAGGCAGGCAACGCCGGATCGCTCAGGCGCGCCATGCGCTCGATCACCGATGGCGGCGCATACAGGCTGTAGCCAAACACTGCCAGCATGCCGAGGTTGACCAGCACCGGATACAGCTTCAACGGCAGCAAGGCGTTGTTCCATATCGCCAGCGCCGCCAGCAGCAAGGCGCCCGCCAGCCACCAGCGGCTGCTGCGGTTCAGCTTCAGGGCCGGCAGGCGGCTGGCCGCGGCCAGCACCAGCAGCAAAGCCAGCAGGCGCGGTTCGACGCGCCCGTGTCCGAGCCAGATCGCGAGCGGATAGAGCAACGTGACCAGCAAGCTCGCTACGGTAGGCAAATGGCGCTTGATATTCTGCACGGTATCCCTGGGCGCCTTACTTTTCTTCCTCGGCCAGCAAGGCAGCCAGCGCGTCGACCACGTCCTGCACCGTGCGCACCGCCTTGAACACATCCGGCTGCAAGCGCTTGCCGGTCAGCTGCTTGAGCTTGACCACCAGGTCCACTGCGTCGATGCTGTCGATATCCAGGTCGGTATACAGGTTGGCCTGCGGCGTCACCTGGTCCTTGTCGATCTCGAACATTTCATGCAACACGTTCACCAGCCACAGGTAGATTTCTTCCTTGCTCATTGAATTGGTCAATATCATGTCACACCGTCACTTCTTTCTATTGCTGGCAATCATTGCAGCCAACGTGCGTACCGAAGCAAAATGATTGCGCGTCTCGGCCGAATCCGCCGACAATGAAATGCCGTAGCGCTTCTGGATCGCTACACCCAGTTCCAGCGCATCGATCGAATCCAGGCCGAGGCCGTCGACAAACAACGGCGCATCGCTGACGATGTCGGCCGGCATTATGTCTTCCAACTGCAGGACATCGATGATGACCTGCTTCACTTCTTCTTCAAGCTGCTGCATAACCCTGGCTTTCTTTCCTAAAATAATCTTGCAGGTAAGCAGTCAGATGCCTGGCTGCCAACCCTTCGCTACCGGCTTTTGCGAGAAACCCATGGACATCTATATCTTCTTTTACTTCAATGCTGAAGTGGGCGGCACTCGGCGGCACTTGCCACCATTTGACGCCCTTGCCCAAGGTCGGCGGCAGGCAGCGGATCACCACCGGCGTCACGTTCGACAGGCTGCGCACCGCAATGTTGGCTGCGCCGCGCTTTAAATTGATCTGACCGTCGCCGGCGGTGCGCGTGCCCTCTGGAAAAATAATCAGGTTGCTGCCGCGCCGCAAGGAACTGATGCAATCCTCGACCAGTCCGTCGCCGTATTCGTTGCTGATGTAGCCGGCGGCGCTCACCGGCCCGCGCGTAAACGGGTTGTCCCAGAGACGCCCTTTGACAATGCAGTCGGCGCGCTTGACGAAAGCCATCAGAAACACCGTATCGATCAGGGTCGGGTGATTTGCCAGGATCAGCAAACCTTGCCGGTCCAGCCGCTCCAGCCCGCGGATATCGTATTTCAGCACGCCCAGCCAGCGCATGCACCCGACAAAACCGCGAAACGCCAGGCGGATCACGCGACGCGCCATCAGCACCCGTTGTTGCCTTTCCCATATCAACAGATTCAATACAGGAAACACCAGGACGCGCAACAGCAAACCGCCGATAGCGAACAGCAGGAAGCTGAAACCGGTCGCCAGCACGCGCCAGCAGCGGTTGACGCGCTTAAGCAAGGCGCCCCCAGCGCCAGCGGCGTGTGTCGGCAATCCGGACCAGCTCGCGGTCCTTGCGTAAATAAAAAGCCAGCACATCCAGGCCGGCCGGCTGCCGCCGACTGCCTGGTTCCAGCTGCATGGCATGTATTTCATCGCTGCCGGCGCCGCCCCACGACAGTGAAATGCCGTTGCCGGATTCAGCACTTTCCGCCTGCATCAGCCAGGCCCAGGCAAACGGCTGCTCCTGGCAATCCTCGAACTCGTGAAACACTTCCGGCAACACGCCGTCATACACCACCAGCAGCACCTCCGCCGCGCCATCCGCAAGCAAGCCGCAGGCTTCAATCACCGCATGTTCGACGCCGCTATGCCCGCCCGCCAAGGCGGCATGGCTGGCCTGGTCCTGGCGCGCGATCGAAAACAGGCCGGCGACGGCGTTGTGGACCGACAAACTGAAAGAGGTGGGAGACAGGGGCTGGCCTTGGACCAGGTCCTCCAGCAGCTCGACCGAGCGCGTGCACTCGCCGTGGCGGGAGCAAAACACGGTCGGCACGCCGCTCCTGCCGTCGAGGCAGCGATAGGCTGCTTCCAGCGCCATTTTGCCCATGGCGCCGGCACGCCGGCGCAACATCGCGGGCATGGCGGACACCGCCGCGTCGCCATTGCCTTTGATGACATACGGCTTTTCGGCCCACGCCTGCCATGCAGCAGCCGTATCCAGGCCGGGCGCCCACGCCGCTTCAGACACAATTGAAAACCTAACTCCCCCGAGTCTCATCTCACCATTCTCCAACACCCATCAAATCGATTCTATTTTCGGCCAGTCTAGGGAGTTGAACCGACGGCAATTCCTGTATTTTGGGCGGCATTATAAAGTATTTAAAACAAGGAAACTTGCTCAATCACGCACTAACATGATCTTTAACCGTTGCCTCCAATGTCTCATGCCATGGTGTTTTTTACGCCGGAATATACAGTAAGTTACAGTATGTTTTAGCATTAAAATACACGGGATACGGCCCAAAACTGGCCAATTCCAATAAATTGCAGTCGCTTTGACGATCAAAAACAACACAATCCAAGCGACTCGGTTGCGGGCTATGCAGGCTTCCGTATCTGTGCAGCACTGCTACCCGCAAGGTACCGGGTTCTCGTCATCGGCCGCCGATTGCCGTCATCCTTGCCGGCGCGGATAACCTTCGGCGGTGATCCGCTCCCAGACCCTGGTTTTCTCTTCCTCGGTCATGAAGACCCAGTGCGCCACTTCGTTGACGGTACGGCCGCAACCGCGGCAGACATCGTCGAAAGTGGTGGAACAAACCGCCACGCAAGGAGTATCGGGGCGTTGAGGAGGAGACTCTGACATGCTGACCTTTTAAGATGTGAAGCGTTGCTGCGGTTGACGCCGGGCATAGCCGGAGCCTCCATTTTATAACAGCAGCAGGATGGACGCCTCTCCATGGCGACGATCTTGCCCCGGTGGTTACTATCATTTCAGCAATACATTTGCGACGATAGGCGCGAAGCAATATACAATCTTTACTGAACATGTTTGCCGATTGGTAAAACAGTATTGCGCAATGGATATCAGAAAGAAAATAAAGTCATGGAGCAAAAAGCGCCGCGTCGTACCCGCGAAAAAATCATGGATCTGTCGTTACGGCTCTTCAACGAGTTCGGCGAACCCAACATCACCACCACCATCATCGCCGACGAGATGAAGATCTCGCCGGGCAACCTGTATTACCATTTCCGGAACAAGGACGATATCGTCAATTCGATCTTCGTCACCTTCGAAGAAGAAATCAGCCGCATGCTGGCCATGACGCAAGGGCAGCGGCCTACCATGCACGACGTCTGGCATTACCTGCACCACATGTTCCAGCTGATCTGGCGTTATCGTTTTTTCTATCGCGACCTCAACGACCTGCTGTCGCGCAACCGCACCCTGGAACTTCATTTCAAGGAAATCTTCGGCCACAAGATTGCCGTGGTCAAGGAACTGTGCCAGGGCCTGCATGAGGACCAGACGCTGCAGGCCAGCCCGGCCGAGATCGACGCCCTGTCGTCGAACATGGTGGTGGTAGCCAGCTACTGGCTGTCTTACCAGTATGTCCTGAATCCGCGCCAGTACACCGAACAGGCAGTGGTCGAGCATGCGCTGGCAAGCGGCTGTTACCAGGTTCTCTCGCTCATGCATCCGTACCTGCGCGGCGAAACCCTGCTGCACTTCGAGCAGCTGAAGACAAAATACCTGCAAACCAACACCTGACCGAAGCAGCGGCGCCCTGCCGCTGCAGTCACATCACCTTCCATATCCTTTAACCATGCAAGAAATCAAATCCCTCTGCGTTTATTGCGGCTCTTCCCCCGGCGCCACGCCGGTTTATGCGGACGCGGCGCGCGGCTTGGCGCAAGCCATGGTCAAGCAAGGCATCGCCCTGGTATACGGCGGCGGCAACGTCGGCCTGATGGGCATCATTGCCGATGAAGTGCTGCGCCTGGGCGGCCAGGCCACCGGCGTGATTCCCCAAGCCTTGCTGCAAAAGGAGCTGGGCCACAAAGGCTTGACGCAACTGCATATCGTCAAGGACATGCATGAACGCAAGGCGATGATGGCGGATTTGTCGGACGGCTTTATCGCCATGCCTGGCGGCGTCGGCACGCTGGAAGAATTGTTTGAAGTGTTTACCTGGGCCCAGCTGGGCTTTCATCAGAAACCGATCGGGCTGCTGAATGTCGACGGCTTTTATGATGGCTTGCTGCAGTTCATCCAGCACATGGTGTCGCAACGCTTCCTGAAAGGCGAACAGGCGGAAATCCTGATAGCGGCGGCACAAGGCGAAGAGCTGCTGCAACGGTTCCAGTCGTTTGTGCCGCATCTCGTGCCGAAATGGCTGGATCGCGACACCATCTGAAATGCAAACGGGGCGGACACGCAACGTGCCCGCCCCGCTTTATCACCATGCCGGGCTACGCTTGCAGCGCCTGCCGGAAGTCTTCCACCAGGTCGGCGGTATCTTCGATGCCGACCGACACCCGGATCAGCGATTCGCTGATGCCCATGGCGGCGCGGCGCTCAGCGCCCATCTCATAGAAAATCGTATGCGCGACGGCGATCACCAGGGTCCGGTTGTCGCCCAGGTGCGTGCCGGAAATCCCCAGCTTGAGCCGGTTCAGGTAATCGAAACAGTCGATATCCTGCTTCAACTCGAAACTGAACAGATAGCCGTTTGAGCGAAACAGGTCCGCCGCCAACGCGTGTTGCGGATGCGATGCCAAGCCCGGGTAATACACGGCGGCCACCCGTGGATCGGCCTCCAGCATCTGCGCTACGGCCAGGGCGCTGGCGCTGCTGCGCTCCATGCGCAACGCGATGGTTTCAGCGCCCACGGCAATATGATGCGCCGCCTCAGGCCCGAGCGAAGCGCCGAAGTCGCGCAGGCTCTTGGCGCGCATCTGCGCCAGCCCCCATTGCGGTTGCGGATTGCGCTTGTAGACATCGAGGATATTGGGGAAACGGCTCCAGTCAAACAGGCCGGTGTCGGTGACTGCGCCGCCCAGGGCGTTGCCATGGCCGCCGATGGACTTGGTCAGCGAGTTGATCACCAGGCCCGCGCCCACGTGCCGGGGCTGGAACAGGTATGGCGAAGTCATGGTGTTGTCGACCACGAACAAAATGCCGCGCGCCTGGCACAGCTCGCCGATGCGCTTGAGATCAGCAACCTGGGTGCGCGGATTGGCGATGGTTTCCACGAACACGACGCGGGTAGCCGGCGTCAGCGCCATCTCTACCTGCGCCACATCGGTAGCGTCGACCATGGTCACCTTGCCGCCCTGGCCGCTGTAGGTCTGCCACATGCTCGCGGTATTGCCGAACAAAAATGCCGACGACACCACGTGGTCGCCTTCACGCAGCAAGCCTTGTATCACGGCGCCGATCGCTGCCATGCCGGAAGCGAAGCAGATGGTCGCCAGGCCGCCTTCCATCTTGGTGACCTTGTCCTCGAGCGCCGCCACGGTCGGGTTGCCCTGGCGGCCATAGCGGTAGCCGGACTGCTTACCCTGGAATACCTCAGCCAGCTGGCGCGCATCGCTGTAGCCCCAGGTCACCGACGTGTGGATCGGCTTGTGCGGCGCGCCGTGCTCGATGGTTTTCTGGCGGTCGCTGTGCAGGATGGTGGTGGTGAAACCGTATTTTTGAGTCATGTTTGATCGCTACTTATTTGGGAACTTCGGCAAGCGCAGGGTGGGCCATTACCTGGCCACCCTGCCTTGCAGTCCCGCAATGACAAGGTTAGTGGACTGTAACAACCAAATCAGAAGTGCTTGTCACGTATCCGACACGCATGGCGGCGTTGCACATGCTCGCAATAGTCCCGCTATTGCTGCGCTGTGCGCCTTGCCCTGCACGCCGGATACGCGCCCTTCACTCCTGATTCGGCTGTTACAGTCCACTAGTCGACTTGCGCCAGGCTCAGGTTCAGCTGCGAACGTACCGCGTCTTCGCTTTCAGGCTTGGGATTGTTGCGTGCAAACTCGATGCGGTCGAGGTAGTCGCGCGAAATATCGCCGGTGATGTAGTTGCCGTCGAAGCAGGACGCTTCGAAATTCCTCAGCAACGGGTTGACGTCGGAAATCGAACGCTTGAGGGCGTCGATATCCTGGTACACCAGCGCATCGGCGGTAATTTCGCGGCACACTTCTTCATCGCTGCGGCCATAGGCAATCAGTTCGCCGCGGGTCGGCATGTCGATGCCGTAGACATTGGGGAACTTCACCGGCGGCGCGGCCGAGGCGAAGATCACGCGCTTGGCGCCGGAATCGCGCGCCATCTGCACGATCTCGCGGCTGGTGGTGCCGCGCACGATCGAATCGTCGACCAGCAGCACAGTCTTGCCCTTGAACTCGGAGCCGATCGCATTGAGTTTCTGGCGTACCGATTTCTTGCGGATCGCCTGTCCTGGCATCAGGAAGGTGCGGCCGATGTAACGGTTCTTGATGAAACCTTCGCGGTACTCGATATTGAGCTTGAGCGCCAGCTGGATTGCGGCCGGACGCGACGAATCCGGGATCGGCATGACCACGTCGATATCGCCGCTGTGGAATTCGCGCTTGATCTTGTCGGCCAGGTATTCGCCCATCTTCAGGCGGGTGGCGTACACCGAGGCGCCGTCGATGATCGAATCGGGACGGGCCAGGTACACGAATTCAAAGGCGCACGGATTCAGGGTCGGATTGTCGGCGCACTGCTGGTTGTACATCTGGCCGTCGATATCGATGAAAATCGCTTCGCCCGGCGTGACGTCGCGCAGGAAACGGAAACCCAAACCTTCCAGCGCAACCGATTCGCTGGCGATGACGTATTCGGTGCCCTTGTCGGTTTCGTTAAGGCCGATGCACAGCGGCCGGATGCCGTACGGATCGCGGAACGCCAGCAAACCGTG
The DNA here is from genome assembly GCF_900112135.1 of Collimonas sp. OK412. Classification (GTDB taxonomy): domain Bacteria; phylum Pseudomonadota; class Gammaproteobacteria; order Burkholderiales; family Burkholderiaceae_D; genus Collimonas; species Collimonas rhizosphaerae. Next base: position 362,845 of record NZ_FOLC01000001.1, on the reverse strand, counting down.
GCCGGCAATCTGCGCCACCACGGCGTAAGAACCGCGCACCCGCTTGTGGACGTTGGCCACGGCCTTGAACAAGACGCCAGGATCGAGCGAATAGCCCCTGGTCTCTTGCTGGATCTCGTGCGCCAGCACGTTGAGCAATACTTCCGTATCGGAATCGGTGTTGATATGGCGGCGATCGTTCTTGAACATCTCGATCTTCAGCTGCTCGGCGTTGGTCAGGTTGCCGTTGTGCGCCAGGATGATGCCGAACGGCGCATTGACGTAGAACGGTTGCGCCTCTTCCGCGCTGGCGGTGCCGGCGGTCGGGTAGCGCACCTGGCCGATGCCGTAGTTGCCTGGCAAGGAACGCATGTTGCGGGTACGGAAGACGTCGCGCACCAGGCCGTTGGCCTTGTGCATGAAAAATCCGTTGCCGTGGTTGGTTGCGATCCCCGCTGCATCCTGGCCGCGATGCTGCAAAAGCAGCAAGGCGTCATAGATGAGCTGATTGGCGGGGTTCTGGGAAGCGATGCCGACTATGCCACACATGGTGGACTCCTAAACAATAAACAATCCGGTACTAGAGGGACTTGCGGAGGTGACGCAAGTCCGGTCAAACAAATTCAAAACTTCAAGTGGCTGGCGAACTGCCCCGGCAAATAGGGTATCGCATTCCGCGCGGCAGCCTCCGCCAGCGGGCTCAGCATCGCATCGCGCCAGAAAGGCTGTTGCGGAATTGCCGTAGCGCCACACACCAGCACCGCTGCCAGCACCAGCACCAGGCCGCGCGCCAGTCCGAACAGCACGCCCAGCCCGTGGTCCACCAGCCCCAGGCCGCTGGCCTTGACCATGGCATCGACGGTCATGCTCAACAACATCATTAATAACCTTACGCCAATAAACAAGGCTAGGAAAGCCACGATTAAGCGCGTTACATTTCCCGGAATCGCATCGGGGAGCAATTTTGCCAGATTTTCACCATAGGCGTTGGCCACCACCAAGGCGACTACCCAGCTCGCCAACGACAGGATTTCCTTGACCAGGCCGCGCAGGGTGCTGATCACGACCGAGCAGATCAGTACGAAAAACACCAGATAGTCGAAAATTGTCACGCTGCCTGCATATCCCTGATCAGTGATCCATATGGCGCCGCATGCGGCTTAAATCAAGCCGCCCGCTGGTCAGCCTGGAATCAAACTGCCGTTCAGCCCCAGCTTGCCCAGCTTGGCGCGGGTTTTTTCAGCTTCTTCCTTGCTGCTGAACGGGCCGACGCGGATACGGATGCGTTCACCCGCCTGGGTCGGGACTTTTTGCGTATAGGAGCGGATGCCGGCTTCCTTCAGCTTGCCTTGCAGCTCATCGACCTTGTCCTGCGACGCCAGCGCGGCTACCTGCAGCACGAATTTCGCCGGTTTCTTGTCGGCTGCCGGCGCTGCATCGGCTCGTCCTTCCAGGATCGCCTGGGCACGCGCCGCATCGTCATGCTTTTCCGCTACCGGGGCCGGTTTCGGCTCAGGTTTTGGCTTGGCTTCCGGCTTGACCTCTGGCTTTGGCTTGGATTCCGGCTTTGGTTCCGGTTTTGGGGCGGCTTCAGGCGGCACCACTGGAGCCATCTTGGGTGGCGCAGGAGTGGTCACGGCGGCATTGTCGGCAGCGGCAGGCTTGCCGGCGGCTGCCGGCGGCGCTGGCGTCACCGGGGCGCTGGCCGGATCGACTATTTCTTCCTGGCGGTCGAGGCCGCTGCTGTTGCTGAGCGGGGCTGCAGCGCTGGCCGACGCGCTGGCGCTGGCGCCGGGTTTATCGCGCGATGGAATCTGGATCGCAATATCGTCAGCCAGCGGCTTCGGCTCTGAATCGAGGATCATCGGCAAGATGATGACCACCGCCAGCACCAGGGCCACCGCTCCCACCAGGCGGCGCCGGGCGCGCTTCTTTTCCGGCAGTACCGGATCTACCGCTTCGTTCGCCTGGTTGCCAGCCTTGCTTGCCTTGGTTTTGCGGTTGCGCAGCGGCAGTTCGGCCTGCTCGGCGCCGGGACCGATGCCGGTATCGGCCTTGGAACGATAAATACCCTGGTCAGGGTCGGTTTGCTGCTTGTTTTTGCGAAGAAAAGAGAACAAACCCATGCGATATTTTTAGCTAGCTAGTGAGCCGGCGCCATAGGCGCCTGCCGGTCAATCGTCAGTGAAATCCAGACTTCCTGGCTGCCATTACGCCAGCCACGGTCAGGAACGATCCGAAAACCACAATTCTATCATTCTCGCCTGCCCTGCTTAATGCATTTGCATAGGCCAGCTCGGGAGAATCGAAGGAAAGGATGCTGCTTTGCGCATCCGCTCCCTGCTCTGCATGGACACCCGCTTCCAGCAAACGTTCTTTCAACTGCTCGCCGCTGGCGGCGCGCGGCAGCGGCAAGGCGGTCAGGCACCAGTGGTCGATGCGCGTCTTCAGCTGCGCCACGATGCCTTCGATATCCTTGTCCAGCATGGCGCCGAACACCGCATAGGTGTACGGATGAAACCCCATGTTGTCGAGGTTCTGGGCCAGGGTCGCCGCGGCGTGCGGATTGTGGGCGACGTCCAGGATCACCAGCGGCTGTCCTGGCAAGACCTGGAAACGGCCCGGCAGATCCATCATGACGAAACCGCTGCGCACTTCCTGCGCACTGACCGGCAGGCGGTCGCGCAAGGCTTCCAGCGCGGCCAGCGCCGCCGAGGCATTGAGCAGCTGGTTGGCGCCGCGCAGGCTGGGGTAGCCGAGCGCATTGCGGCGCTGGCCGCGGCCGCCGTAATTCCACTGCTGCTTGTCGCCGGTGTAGTTGAAATCGCGGCCCAGCAGCCAAAGGTCGGCGCCGATCGCGTTGGCATGGTCGATCAGGGATTGCGGCGGCACCGGATCGCTGCACACCGCGGTTTTGCCGGCGCGGAAGATGCCGGCCTTTTCAAAGCCGATTTTCTCGCGGGTGTCGCCCAGGTATTCGATGTGGTCGATGTCGACGCTGGTGACGATGGAGACGTCGGCATCGACGATATTGACCGCATCCAGGCGCCCGCCCAGGCCGACTTCCAGGATCACCACGTCGAGTTTTGCCTCTGCCAGCAAATGCATGATGGCTAGCGTGGTGAATTCAAAATACGTCAGGGAAATGTCGCCGCGCTGCGCTTCGACTGCCTCAAAGCTGGCGATCAGGGCCGCATCCGAGGCCGATTCGCCGCCGATGCGGGCGCGCTCGTTGAAATCGAGGAAATGCGGCTTGATATACAGCCCAACCTTGTAGCCGGCGCGCAGCAGTATCGATTCCAGCATGGCGCAGGTCGAACCTTTGCCGTTGGTGCCGGCCACCATGATCACAGGGCAGTCGAATTGCAGCTGCAACCGGTCTTTCACCTGCACTACCCGGTCCAGGCCCATGTCGATGGTTTTGAAATGGCGCGACTCCAGCAGGGCGAGCCAGTCGGCCAGCGTCACGGGCTTGGCGGGGATATTTGACATTTTGACATCCAACTAAAAACAAAAGGCCTGAACCGCAACAGTTCAGGCCCTGGGGCGAAATTCACATCAAGCGATGGATTCGACTGGCTGGTCCTGCAGCAACGCCAACAGGCGCGCGATTTCTTCACGCATCTTGCGGCGGTCGACGATCATGTCGACGGCGCCCTTGGTAACCAGGAATTCAGCGCGCTGGAAGCCTTCAGGCAGCTTTTCGCGCACGGTGTTCTCGATCACGCGCGGGCCGGCAAAGCCGATCAGCGCCTTCGGTTCGGCGATCACGACGTCGCCCATGAAGGCGAACGAAGCCGACACGCCACCCATGGTCGGATCGGTCAGGACGCTGATGAACGGCAGCTTCTTCTCGGACAGCTTGGTCAGCATCGAGGTGGTCTTGGCCATTTGCATCAGGGACAGCAAGCCCTCCTGCATGCGCGCGCCGCCGGTAGCCGTGATGCAGATGAACGGCACCTTCTGCTCCAGCGCAACCTGGGCCCCGCGCACAAAACGCTCGCCCACCACCGAACCCATGGAACCGCCCATGAATTCAAACTCGAACGCCGCCACCACCACCGGCAACGTCATGATGGAACCACCCAGCACCACCAGCGCATCGGTTTCACCGGTAGCGTCCATGGCGGCCTTCAGGCGGTCAGGGTATTTTTTACTGTCTTTGAATTTGAGAGTGTCGATCGGCAGGGTTTCCTGGCCGATCTCATAGCGGCCGCCGGCGTCCAGCAAGGCGTCCAGGCGTTCGCGTGCACGTATCCGCATGTGATGGTTGCACTTCGGGCAAACATGGATGTTCGACTCCAGGTCGGTGCGATACAAAACCGCTTCGCATGACGGGCATTTGACCCACAATCCCTCGGGGATCGATTTACGGGTTGCCGAGTCGCTGCGCTGAATACGTGGGGGTAGTAATTTTTCTAGCCAACTCATAGAGCGACCTCCTTCAGATTTTTTTCCTGCCGAATTGTACCTTCATCCCCAAATCGGCGAAATAGCTAATCAATCCAGCCAACCCGGGAAATATTTGCCATTTTGACATGCCGATTACTCGTCCAGCGCTTTCCTGATCCCTGACAGGAAGCTTTCTACCGCAGCTACAGCCTGTTCCGGCGGCGTATTCTCCAGTTCCTGGATGATCCGGCTGCCGATCACCACCGCATCCGACACCTGCGCCACAGCCTTGGCGGTGGCCGCATCGCGGATGCCGAAACCGACGCCGATTGGCAATTTGACATGCTTGCGGATCGCCGCCACCCGGGCCGCCACTTCGCCGGTATCGATATTGGCGGCGCCGGTCACGCCTTTCAATGAAACATAATACGTGAATCCGCTGCTGACCTTGGCCACCTGCATTATCCGCTCTTCGGTCGAGGTCGGCGCCAGCAGGAAAATCGGATCCATGCCGTTGGCCTGCATCTTTTCGGCAAACTCTTCGCATTCTTCAGGCGGATAGTCGACCACGATGCTGCCATCGACCCCAGCCTCTTTTGCGGCAGCGATGAAGGCGTCGACACCCATCCGCTCCAGCGGATTGGCGTAACCCATCAGCACCACCGGCGTGCTGCTGTCGGTCTGCCGGAACTGGCGCACATAGCCCAGGACGTCATGCAGGCTGACGCCGAACTTGAGCGCCCGTTCGCAAGCACGCTGGATTACCGGGCCTTCTGCCATCGGATCGGAAAACGGCACGCCCAGTTCCAGGATGTCGGCGCCGCCCCTGACCAGCGCATGCATCAGCGGCACCGTCAGTTCCGGCGCCGGGTCGCCGGCGGTGATGAAAGGGATCAAGCCTTTTTTATTGTTTGCAGCGAGCGCTGCCAAGGTAGTCTGGATTCGGGACATGGTATCTATTGGATGAGGTGGTCAGGACTGCAGGGCGGGATTGCCGCCCTGCTCTTGGCGGCTACAGCTTCAGGCGTTCGGCAACCGTATGCATGTCCTTGTCGCCGCGGCCTGACAAATTGGCCAGGACAATCCTGTCCTTGGGCAAGGTCGCCGCCAGCTTGGCCGCATATGCCAGGGCATGGCTCGATTCCAGCGCCGGGATGATGCCTTCGATGCGGCAGCAGGTATGGAACGCCGCCAGCGCCTCGTCGTCGGTCACGGTTTCGTAGGTGGCGCGGCCGGAATCCTTGAGCCAGGCGTGTTCAGGGCCGACGCCAGGATAATCCAGGCCGGCCGAAATCGAATGGGTCTCGATGATCTGGCCGTTGGCGTCCTGCAGCAGGTAAGTACGGTTGCCATGCAGCACGCCCGGCGAACCCAGCGTCAGCGAAGCCGAATGCTTGCCGCTGGCAAGCCCCTCGCCGGCGGCTTCCACCCCGACCAGGGCGACGTCGCGATGATCGATATAGGGATAAAAAATCCCCATCGCATTCGAGCCGCCGCCGACACAGGCGATCACATGGTCAGGCTGGCGCCCTGTCATCTCCGGCATCTGCACCAGGCACTCATTGCCGATCACCGACTGGAAGTCGCGCACCATCATCGGATAGGGATGCGGGCCCGCCACCGTGCCGATGATGTAGAAAGTGTCTTCGACGTTGGTGACCCAGTCGCGCATGGCTTCGTTGAGCGCATCCTTCAAGGTCTTGGAGCCGGATTCGACCGGCACTACCTTCGCCCCCAGCAGGTTCATGCGATACACGTTCTGCATCTGGCGCTTGACGTCTTCGCTGCCCATGTACACCACGCATTCAAGGCCGAAGCGCGCGCAAATGGTGGCAGTCGCCACGCCATGCTGGCCGGCGCCGGTTTCGGCGATCACGCGCGGCTTGCCCATGCGCTTGGCCAGCAAGGCCTGGCCGATCACGTTGTTGATCTTGTGGGCGCCGGTGTGGTTCAGGTCCTCGCGCTTGAAATAGATCTGCGCGCCGCCCATCTGCTCGGACCAGCGCTTGGCGTGGTAAATCGGGCTGGGACGGCCGACATAATGCTTCAGCTCGCTGTGGAATTCGGCCAGGAATTGCGGTTCGTTCTGGTATTTGGCGTAAGCCTGCTGCAGCTCGCTCAATGCAAGCGTCAGGGTTTCGGAGACGAAGCTGCCGCCGTACATGCCGAAATGGCCCTTGGCGTCCGGCAGGTTGTACTGCGCGCTCTGGCGCAAGGTGGTATTGGCGAGCGGCTGGCGCTCGGCGTATTGCTCGAGGGGAGTGAATTCTTTCATGGCATATCTCTCTGTATTGGTTGCTGAGCCTGCCCGCCGGACCTTGGAAAACTGCTAGAGTCCGGCTGGATCGGCGTCCGCCTGCCGTACCGCGGCAATGAATGCGCGAATCTTGGCGGCGTCCTTGATGCCCTTGTCTTGCTCGACGCCACTGCTGATGTCGACCGCAAAGGGACGTACGCGCTTTACCGCGTCAGTCGCATTGTGCACGCTCAAGCCACCACTTAAAACGACCTGAGGCGCGAGTTCTTTTGGGATGAGAGACCAATCAAATACCTTTCCACTGCCGCCATAAGCTTCAACCAGGGTATCGAGCAGCAATCCTGCAAACAAATGGCTGCCGCTGCTGCTGTCACGATATGCCTGTGCGTATTCTAGCAAATCGGCAGCCGTTGTAGCACTGCCGATGCGCATGGCGCGGATAAACGGCCGGTTTACCGCCTGTGCCAGCGCCGCGCATTGTTCTACCGTTTCGTCGCCGTGGAATTGCAGCAGAGATACCGGCGCCTGCGCCACGATCTCCTGCAGCTGCCCTGGCTCGACGTTGACAAACAGGCCGACCGTAGTAATGAACGGCGGCACCTTGGCCAGCAGGCCGGCAGCCTGCTGCGGCGTGACGTAGCGCGGGCTTTTCGGATAGAACACAAAACCCAGGGCATCGGCGCCCGCCGCAACGGCGGCTTGTACATCCTGCTCGCGGGTCAAGCCGCAGATCTTGATTCTGGTACGGTGGTTCATGGGATTCAGTCTAATCGGAAACACATCGGAAAGCGCAATATATCATCTTCAAACATGACAAATCGACAGCAAAATTTCCGTTGCCTATAACCAGGGCAACAGCGCAGCCGTCTGCTGCGGCAGCTGCCACTTCGGATCATAAGCCACTTGCGCCAGATACAAGCCGTCGGGCATGAAAGTCGGCGCCGCGCGGCCGCGGTCACGCTGGACCAGCAACTCGGCAAGCCATTCCGGCGGCTTGCTGGCGCTGCCGGCGTAGATCAGGGAGCCGACGATATTGCGCACCATATGATGCAGGAAAGCGTTGGCGCGCAAGCTGAACACGATCAGGTCGCCGCGCCGCTCGATACGGATCTCTTCCATGGTGCGCACCGGCGACTTGGCCTGGCATTCCACCGCGCGGAACGCGGAAAAATCGTGGGTGCCGACCAGGTGCGCCGCGGCCTGGCGCATCAGCTCCAGTTCCAGCGGCCGGAACACCCAGCCGGCCTTGCCTTCCAGCAGCGGGGAACGGACTGGGTTGTTGTACAGCAGGTAATGATAGGTCCTGGCGGTGGCGCTGAAGCGCGCGTGGAATTGATCTTCGCCGGCACTGGAAGATCCTGCAGGCAGTTCATGCGCCCAGCGCACCGCGATCGACGGCGGCAGGAATGCGTTCAAGCCGCGCACCCAGGAAAATGTTTCACGCGACAATGCCGTATCAAAATGCACGACCTGCTCCAGCGCATGCACGCCGGAGTCGGTACGGCCGGCGCAAGTCGTGCCGATTGCGCCCTGCGTGAATTTTTCCAAGGCGGCCTCCAGCCGGTCCTGCACGGTCTTGCCGCTAGGCTGGGTCTGCCATCCTTGCCAAGGCGCGCCGTCATACTGCACGCCAAGAACGATACGATTCAATCCGGTTCCAATCTCAAAAAAGCAAACGGGCGCCAGCATAACGCCGCGCCCGTCAAAAGCAAAATGCTAAGGGTATTGTACTGGTTACAGCTTGGCCAGTAACGACTTGGCTGCATCGACCTGCTCTGCACTACCGCCCTTCAAGACTTCTTCCAGCAGTTCGCGAGCACCTTCCTTGTCGCCGATTTCCTTGTACGCAACGGCCAGGTCGAGCTTGGTCGCCATTTCAGGATTGGCTGTCGCCGACGATGCAGTGTCAGCTACTGCAGCCACTGCAGGAGCAGCGCTGGCGGCTGGCGCATGGATCGCACTGTCCAGGTCCAGGTTCATGCCGGCCAGATTGAACTCCAGCGGCGCGACCATAGGTTCCGCATGCTGGGCATACGAAGGTGCCGGCGGCGCCTTGGCCGGCTTGGTTTCCGATGGAATATCAATGTGGGCATGGGCCGGTTCGTAGTTCGAAGGCTGGCCGCCTGCCGGCAGTTCCAGCGAGCTGAACGCCACTGCCGGCGCAGCGCTCTTTTCCACGGCTTTCGGCGCCGCGGCAGGAGCCGCCGCAGGCTTATGGTCCAGTTCGAAGTCGAGCGCGTCGAGCATGGATTTGCCGGCGTCGTGAGAAGCCGACAGCAACACGGTGTTCTGGTTGGCGGATGTTTCGCTACCGAGTTCTTCCAGGTCAAAATCCATGTCAGCCGCTTGCGGCGCAGCTGCAGCGCTGCCTTGCTTGCCCAGTTCGGTGGCTGTCAGCGGCGCCAGCAGCTGGGCTGGCGCAGCCGGTTGCACCAGCTCAGGAATCGGCGCAACAGCGTGCGGCTCGGTTGGCGCTGTCAATGAATTGAAGTCGAGGCCATCCATCGGCTGGGTCGGCGCGGTAATCGCATCAGCCTTCGCAATCACCTGGTCCTGCAGCTTGCCGCCGCCATACAAAGGGTTGGCCGGATCGACATTCAGGCCCAGTGCGGCAGCCTGCTGCCAGTCTTCGCCTTCGCCGCGGGTCAGGCTGTAGAGCTCGCTGGCCAGGATTTCAAAGGAGCGCGGATCTTTGCGGTTGGCGTAGATTTCCAGCAGCTTGACGCGGATCGCATTGCGGTTTGGCTGGTTGCGCAGGGCTTCTTTCAGGATTTCCTCGGCTTGCGCGTCGCGTCCGTAAGCGATATAGACGTCAGCTTCGGCGACCGGGTCGACATTGGTATCCAGGTGGCTGACCGACGGCACGAAATTCGAATTGAAGATGCTGTTCTTGGTGTCGACGCTCTGACCGCCGGTCGAACCGAACAGGGAGTTGCCCTTCAGGCCGGTATTTGTCATCGGTGCTCCGCTGCTGTCCAGGAAAGCCTGCTGGCGCGCGCGGTTGCGACGGTAACGAAACAGTCCGAGCCCGGCCAGCAAAGCCACCAGAACGCCGCCAACCGGCAGCAGCAATGGATTTTCGGTAATGCTTTCGATGAAACTCGGCTCAGGTGGCGGCGGTGCGGCTACCTTTGGCTTGGCTGGCGCAGGTGCCGGCGCCGGGGTTGGCGCAGCGGCTGGCGCAGCGCTGGCGACGCCTGTATCGACAATAGCGGCAGGAGCCGAGCTGACAGCGGCTGGCTCAGCCGCGGCAGGCGCGGGTACCGGCACGGCTGCCACTGCAGGAACCGCTGCCGCAGGCGCAGTTGCTGCCGGCGGCGGGGTGACCGGGACGGCGGCAGCGGCTGGCGCCGCCGCTGCAGGAGTTGCAGGCTTCACATTGGCAGCCTGGTTTTGCAGGTCGGCCAGGTTCTTGTTCTTCAATTCCAGCGTCTTTTGCAGATCGCTGACATTCTTTTCCAGTTCCTTGACGCGCGCTTGCGCTTCGGCGGCAGCTTTTTCCCGTGCGATCTTCTCTTCTGTCGCCGCAGTAGCGGCAGCCGCTGCCTTGGCGTCGGCGGCTGCACCGCGCGACAATTTCAGCTTGTCCTTGGACTCGCTGGCCGGCGTGGCTTGTTCTTCCACCTTGGCGGTAATCTTGCCGCCGCTGCTTTGCCTGGATTCGGCAGCCGCATTCGGCGCAGCCGATTCAACCATCCCGGCCAGCTTGTTGCGATAGCTCTTGAAATCGTTCGATTGCGCCAGCACTATGTTGCGGGCTTCCGATTTGCTGACGCTGCGTGCGCTGTCGGCATCCGGGATCGACAGGATCTGGCCCGAGCGCAGGCGATTCATGTTCTTGCCGACAAACGCGCCTTCGTTGCTGCGGTACAACGCTACCAGCATCTGGTCCAGCGAGATGCCGGCCGGCAGGTTTTCGCTGGCGATGCGGGCCAGCGAATCACCCTTCTTGACTTGGTAATCGCCACTCGCAGGCGCCGCTGCTGCGCTGGAGGACTTGGCAGGGCTGCCGGCAGTCGAGGCCGAGGCAACCGGCTTGCTTGCGCTGCCGGCAGGAGCAGTCGCGCCGCCGGCGACTGCCCTGGCGGCTGCTGCACGGGTAGCATCGGTAATGGTCGAAGCGACGCCGCCTTGCGACTGTACCTGGCTGGTCTGGGTCTGGGCCGGGGCCGAACGAGGAGCCGCATTGAGAGCCCCGGTCGTAGCACGCGGCGCTGCGGGCGCGGCGGCGATCTGTGCCGGCTGGGCCTGGCGCTGGCCGGCCGGGTCGAGCAACAGGGTGTATTCGCGCACCAGGCGCGCCTTGGTGCCGCCCAGTTCCATCAGCATGTCGACAAACGGCTCATTGATGGGCTGGGTCGAAGTGACCCGCACAAAACGGCGGCCATTGCGCTGATCGATGGCGAACTGCAAAGACATCAGGGCCGGATTGAAATCGATGTTGGCTTGTTGATAAGTTTCCGGACTGGCCAGTTTCGCGACCAGCGTGCCGACTTCGTCCGCGCTTACCGAGGTAAGCTCAATTTCTGCACGTAACGGTTGTCCCAGCGAGGACAGCACGGTTAATTTACCCAGTCCGGCAGCCTCGACGCTGGACACCATCAGCAGGGTGGAAACCACGGCTGCGGTGAGGGTCTTTAAACCGGTGGAAATAAATTTATTCGAAGAATTCAGGTGCATGTTGTGTGGCATGAAGGACTGTCCGTTGACGTATAAGGAAACAAATCTTGCTGAAAGCAAATACTGTACCCAGTTTTTTTAAAAATCAATATCCAGATTGACATTAGTCTGGCGCTTCGCAAATGCGATCCCATTTATGAAGCACTTGCACATTAGCGTAACAACATTCTGCCAATACAGACAGATACGCTAAGCCCGCCAAGACTTTCTTCAAGAAAATACTTAGCGGGCCATATTGCAAGTCGGCAACAATATCACAACTACTGCAACAAGTCAGGTATCCAGCACAATCCGCAGCATGCGACGCAACGGTTCTGCCGCACCCCACAATAACTGGTCGCCTACGGTAAAGGCTGACAAATAATCGCCACCCATCTGCAGTTTGCGCAGACGACCGACAGGAATTGTCAGGCTGCCGGTCACTGCCGCCGGGGTCAGGTCGCGCATTGATGACTCTTTGTCATTAGGCACCACCTTCACCCACTGGTTGTTACTGGCGATGATGTCATTGATTTCGTCCAGCGGCACATCTTTTTTCAGTTTGATGGTCAATGCCTGCGAATGGCAGCGCATGGCGCCGATGCGGATGCACAAGCCATCCACCGGGATTACCTTGCCGCCATTGCTGAAACCCTCGCCGCGGCCAAGGATCTTGTTGGTTTCGGCGCCGGCTTTCCATTCTTCTTTTGACAAGCCCTCGCCCAGGTCCTTGTCGATCCAGGGAATCAGGTTGCCGCCCAGCGGCACGCCGAACTGCCTGGTTTCGTCGGCCGACAGGGAGTGCTGCTTGCCCAGCACCTTGCGGTCGATTTCCAGGATCGCCGATTTCGGATCGTCCAGCAGCGCCCTGACTTCGGCGTTGATGGAACCGAACTGGGTCAGCAGTTCGCGCATGTGCTGCGCGCCGCCGCCGGAAGCCGCCTGGTAGGTCATGGAGGTCATCCACTCGATCAGGTCTTGCTGGAACAGGCCGCCCAGGCCCATCATCATGCAGGAGACGGTGCAGTTGCCGCCGATGTAGTTCTTCACGCCGCGCTGCAAGCCGTCCTTGATGACATCGAGGTTGACCGGATCCAGCACGATGATGGCGTCGTCTTTCATGCGCAGGGTGGAGGCGGCGTCAATCCAGTAGCCGTTCCAGCCGGCGGCGCGTAGCTGCGGGAAAATCTCGCTGGTGTAGTCGCCGCCCTGGCAGGTAATGATGATGTCGCATTTTTTCAGGGCTTCAATGTCGGTGGCGTCTTTTAACGTTGTTTCGTTTTTCGCCAGCGCCGGGGCTTTACCGCCGGCATTTGAAGTTGAAAAGAATACCGGTTCGATATGGGCGAAATCGCCCTCTTCCTGCATACGCTGCAACAAGACCGAACCCACCATGCCACGCCAACCGACCAAACCAACCAGTTTCATCATGATTCCCTAACAAAATCGGGGAAAAGCCCCGCACTCCACGACAGACCCACCTGCCAAATTTTTTTATCCCAGCGCCTTGACCACCGCCGCACCCATTTCCCCGGTGCTGACCTTGGTGGTGCCCGCCTCATAAATGTCGGCGGTGCGCAAGCCTTGCGCCAAGACCTTCTTGACGGCGTTATCGATGCGATCAGCCTGCTCCGCCTTGTTGAGCGAAAAGCGCAGCATCATGGCGGCCGACAGGATGGTCGCCAGCGGATTGGCAATGCCCTTGCCGGCGATGTCCGGCGCCGAACCATGCGACGGCTCGTACAAGCCCTTGTTGCTGGCGTCCAGCGAAGCCGACGGCAGCATGCCGATCGAACCGGTCAGCATGGCGGCCTGGTCCGACAGGATATCGCCGAACATGTTGCCGGTGACGATGACGTCGAATTTCTTCGGCGCGCGCACCAGTTGCATCGCAGCGTTATCGACATACATGTGGTCCAGCGCAACGTCAGGATATTCCTTATGCACATCAGTGACGATGTCTTTCCAGAACTGGAAGGTTTCCAGCACATTGGCCTTGTCGACGCTGGTCAGGCGCTTGCCGCGCTTTTGCGCCGCCTGGAAGGCGACGTGCGCGATGCGGCGGATTTCCGACTCGGCGTAGCGCATGGTGTCGAAACCTTCGCGTTCGCCTTTGAAAGCGCCGTCCGGCGCAGTGCGCACACCGCGCGGCTGGCCGAAATAGATATCGCCGGTGAGTTCGCGGATGATCAGGATATCCAGCCCGGACACCACTTCAGGCTTCAGCGTCGAGGCGTTGGCCAGCTCCGGATACAGGATCGCCGGGCGCAGGTTGGCGAACAGGCCCAGGTGCTTGCGCAGGCCAAGAATCGCCTGCTCGGGGCGCAGCGAACGCTCCAGGGTGTCGTATTGCCAGTCGCCGACCGCACCAAACAGGATGGCGTCAGCTTCTTTTGCCAGCTTCAGTGTGCCTTCCGGCAGCGGATGGCCGTGCGCAGCATAGCCGGCGCCGCCGACCGGCGCGCTTTCCAGTTCAAATTTTTCGCCCAGCGCATTCAACACATTGACCGCTTGCTCGACGATTTCCGGACCGATGCCATCACCTGGCAAAATTGCTATCTTCATTTTTTCCTGGATTGAATAATTCAAAAAAACGGGTGCAGACCAGCTGCTTAAATGGTGTTTCCCAGCCAAGGCTGCGCAAACAGATGGCGCTCCTCGAAATCGCGGATCTTGTCGGACTGGCGCAGGGTCAAGCCGATATCGTCGAGACCGTTCAGCAGGCAATACTTGCGGAACTCGCCCACTTCAAACGGAAACGCAATGTTGCCGTTGGCGGTGCTCACCAGCTGCTTTTCGAGATCGATCTGCAGCCGATAACCGGGGAATGCCTTGACTTCGTCGAACAGGCGGTCGATCTGCGCTTCGGGCAGCACCAATGGCAGCAAGCCGTTCTTGAAACAGTTGTTGAAGAAAATGTCGGCAAAGCTAGGCGCGATGACGGCACGGAAACCGTACTGGTCCAGCGCCCAAGGCGCATGCTCGCGCGACGAACCGCAGCCGAAGTTCTTCCGGGTCAGCAGGATCGAAGCGCCCTGGTAGCGTTGCTGGTTCAGGACAAAATCCGGATTCAGCGGACGGCGTGAATTATCCATGCCCGGCTCGCCATGGTCCAGGTAACGCCACTCGTCAAACAGGTTCGGGCCGAAACCGGTCCGCTGGATAGATTTCAGGAACTGCTTCGGGATAATCGCGTCGGTATCCACGTTCGCGCGGTCCAGCGGCGCTACCAAGCCATCCAGTACAGTAAATTTATTCATCTCTTTTATTCCAATTTGCCCGCTAGCGCGAGGCGATCACTTGCCTTGAATTTTTTCGCCGACGTGTTCCACATCCTTGCCGAAGCCGTGGAAAGTATTGCAAGCGCTCAATGCATAGGCGCTGGCCAGCAAAACACACAGGGTGACTATTTTTTTCATCTTGGTCCTTCCGTAATAATGGTATAGCGAACAGGTTATAAAGCACGCACGTCAACAAAATGGCCGGCGATGCCAGCGGCGGCAGCCATCGCCGGACTGACCAGGTGGGTGCGGCCGCCGGCGCCCTGGCGGCCTTCGAAATTGCGGTTCGAGGTGGACGCGCAACGCTCGCCCGGCTCCAGCCGGTCCGCATTCATGGCCAGGCACATCGAGCAGCCCGGTTCACGCCATTCGAAACCGGCGTCCTTGAAAATCTTGTCCAGGCCTTCGCGTTCGGCCTGTTCCTTGACCAGTCCCGAACCCGGCACCACCATCGCCAGCTTGACGTTGGAAGCGCGGAACTTGCCGCGCACCACTGCCGCCGCCGCGCGCAGGTCTTCAATCCGCGAATTGGTGCAGGAGCCGATGAATACCTTGTCGATGCGGATATCTTCGATCGCAGTGTTCGGTTTCAGCGCCATGTAAGCCAGCGCCTTTTCCATGCCGTCGCGCTTGGTGGCGTCTTTTTCCTTGTCCGGATCGGGCACGCGGCCGTCCACCGCCACTACCATCTCGGGCGAAGTGCCCCAGGTGACCTGCGGCTTGACTTCGGCTGCGTCCAGCGTCACCACCATGTCGAATTTGGCGCCCGGATCGGAATGCAGGGTGCGCCAGTAGGTCACCGCGCGTTCCCAATGCGGCCCAGCCGGCGAAAACGGCCGGCCCTTGACGTAGTTCAGCGTCGTGTCGTCGACGGCGATCATGCCGGCGCGCGCGCCCGCTTCAATCGCCATGTTGCAGACTGTCATGCGGCCTTCCATCGACAACGCGCGGATCGCCGAGCCGGCGAATTCGATCGCGTAACCGGTGCCGCCGGCGGTGCCGATGCGGCCGATCACGGCCAGCACGATATCCTTGGCGGTCACGCCGGCAGGTATCACGCCGTCGACCTGCACCAGCATCGACTTCGATTTCTTGGTCAGCAAGGTCTGGGTAGCCAGCACATGCTCCACTTCGGAGGTGCCGATGCCGTGCGCCAGGCAGCCGAAGGCGCCGTGGGTCGACGTGTGGGAATCGCCGCAGACCACGGTCATGCCAGGCAGGGTCGCGCCCTGCTCAGGACCGATCACGTGGACGATGCCCTGGCGATGGTCGTTCATGCCGAAATAAGTCAGGTCGTAGCTCTTGGCGTTGGCGTCCAGGGTTTCCACCTGCAGGCGCGAGACCGGGTCGGCGATGCCGTTGGCGCGGCCGGTAGTGGGCACGTTGTGGTCGGCCACCATCAGGTTGGCCGACTGCCGCCATGGCTTGCGGCCGGCCAGCTTCAGCCCCTCGAAAGCCTGAGGGCTGGTGACCTCATGCAAAAGATGTCGATCAATATACAGAATCGCCGTGCCGTCCTGCTCGGTATGGACGACGTGGGATTCCCAAAGTTTATCGTAGAGCGTTTTAAGCATGATCCAGGGCGGCTTCGAGACCGCGCAAAACAGTGAATTTAGCTCTTGATTATGCCATAGAAGCAGCCCGCCAATACCTTGGAACGTCGTGAAAATGACATTCCGGCCCCTGGCGTGTTGCTTATATTCACGTATTGCCGGCCGCCGGAAAAGCCAAAGCTGGAAATTGTTTAGCTATTATTTAGCCGCTTTGCCGCGCAGATAGCCGGACAGATCCAGTTTTCCGGTCGCCAGCGCAGTTCCCAGCAAGATGACCAGGCAGCCGAGGATCATGCCGGCCGTTACTTGCTCTTTCAGGAAAATGGCGCCCCAGACCACGCCGAAGATAGGGATCAGGAAGGTCACGGAAGCCGCATAAGCCGAGCCGACGCGGTCCAGCAGGCGGTAGAAGATCGCGTAGGCCACGCCGGTGCACAGCACTCCCAGCGCCAGCACTGAATACCAGGCGGTGCTGGATACCGGCGCCGCCGGCCAATACAGTACTGCCAGCGGCAACAGCACCATGGTCGCCGCCAGCTGGCTGCCGCAGGCCACGACAAAAGGCGGAACGCCGGCCAGGCGGGTTTTCGAATAGTTGATCGCGAAACCATAGGACAGCGTAGCCAGCAGCACGGCGCCGGTCGCCAGCCAGACTCCGGGCTGCCCCTCGCCGATCTTGTCCCACACCAGCACCACCACGCCCGCCATGCCGACCAGCATGCCGATCACCTGCGGCCGGCTCATCGGCGTTTTCAGCCAGACGAACGCGATCAGGCCGGTCCATAACGGCACGGTGGCGTTCAAGACGGCATCGAAACCGGCATTCACATACAAGGTCGAGTAGGCAAACAGCGAAAACGGCAAGGCTGAATTGGTGACGCCGACCACCAGCAGCGGCCACAACTTGCTGCGCACCTGACCGCGCGCGGCAGCCGAACGCAATACCGGCAGCAGCACCAGCGCGGCGATGCCGACGCGCAAGGCGATCAACGGCACCGGGCCGAATTCCGGCGTACCAATGCGCATGAAAAGAAACGATGCGCCCCAGATGGCCGCGAGAGAAAACAATTCCGCAATATTCATGGCTGGCTTTTCGATTTGGATTGAGTGCTCCGGCAGCATTTGGCAGCGGGACACAAATTGACATGCGGCAATATATCCGATAATCGCGACCGCGTAAAAAATTCACGCTACCGAGACCTATGCCGATCGCAAAAAAAAACAGCACAGCACCGTGATGCACAACCCGCTTCGCATAAAAATCTGCCCGCGCATCACATGCGGAATGTGGCGCTCCACATGCAATTTCAACGCAACAATCCGGAATCTGCACATGCTTGTTTTACGCCTTGTCAAAACCGGACATCACGTTCTCTCGACAGTTTTCCCGCACGGCATGATTCGCAGCTACGCCAATCCATGCGCCAAGAGTGACATCGCATTCTTATGTTTTTTTTATTGGCGCCCCATGATGCAGCACGGAAAAACATTAGCCAAACCGGCCAACTTGCCTGTCCGAAGCCGACAAGGTTTTGTCGCAAATACTAGGTTTTGCACTCCTATGATCAGATCAACGTAAGTGCACTCGCTCGACGTGCCCTGCGCTGATCGCGCCCAAACCACAGCAATACTTCGATCACGCTTTGTCCTGTCGAAAAGAGACATTTTCGTTTAGTTCGGCGAGGCCTTCGCAACGCTTGTTGCAGCATAAGAATATCGCTCTCATCCGGCACATTTCTTATGCACGGCACGCTGACGAGATGATTTTTATTTGTAGTAACACTTGTCGATGCCCAGGGGCGCATGGGCAAGACAATCTTGTGAATGATGTCCCCACTCCAAGGAGAAACAGAAATGAAAAAGCAAATTATTGCCGCATCCATAGCTTCACTGTTCGCCGTCTCTGCATTCGCCCATCAATCTTCGGGTTCAAATACAAGCACTAGTACAGTCACAACCACTAGCGTCGCAACCGCAGTGTCGGTCGGTGGCGCAGGCGGTGCAGGCGGATCGGCATCTTCCGGCGGCGCAACCGGCGGATCGGCCACTGGCGGCACGGCAACGGGCGGCAATGCAACCCAAACCATTACCGGCGGCCTGGCCAATACCGGCGGCAACTGGACCGGCGCCGGCGGCAGCACGGCGTCCGGCGGCGCAACTACAGCCGGTGGAACCAGCAGCGGCGCCGGCACTGGCGGCAGCAGCGGCGACGCTGGCAGGTTTGGCAGTTCCACAGGCGGCGCTGGCTCATCCAGCGCCACTGGCGGTACGCAAGCTTATAACGGCAATGCCACTTCAGGCGGAGGAACCAGCGGCTCATGGACCGGCAACGCAGATGCATCGATTAGCGGCGTTAGCAATACCGGCGGCGCGGCAGGAAGCTTCGTGTTCGCCGGCGGCGCCCGATCTGGCAATGCTACTGCCGGCAACGGCGGTTTTGGCGGCAGTGCATTCTCCTCGGCAAAAGCCGGCAATCAATAACAACAACTGGCAACGGCTCGGTTAGCTATGAGTTGCGAGAGGGAAGAGAAATTTTTCCCTCTCGTTTATAAAACCAACCATCACGATGGAGAAGCCATGAAACGCATACTTATAGGCATCCTGGTAGCCTCGACCTTCACAGTGCCGGCGCTAGCACAGACGACACCTACCACCACATCCACATCGACTGCAACTGCGGTTGGCGGCGCGGGCGGCGTCGGCGGCTCGGCAGCAGGCGGCACGGCAGCAGGCGGCACCGCTTCCAACACGATATCTGGAACATATGGCGCATCTGCCACCAATGGCGGCAGTGCAACCGGCGGCTCAGGCACCGGCGGCAATTCAACCGTGAGCGTATCCGTTTCCACATCGGGAACGGGAGCATCCGCCGCCGGAACATCCGCAGGAGCAGGAACCGGCACCAGCAGCGCTGCAGGTGACCCGGGCAGCAGCGCGAACAACACCAAGACCACGGTTGACTACGGCGGCAGTTATTCCGTCAAGACCGTGCCGAACATCGTTGCGCCATCGCTGACGACAACCCTGTCCGACACCTGCATGGGTTCAGCATCGTTCGGCTTGTCGTTCACAGGTTTCGGCGCCACCGGCGGCACCACCATGGTCGACCAGGCTTGCGTACGCCGCCTCGATTCCAGGGAATTCCGCGCCATGGGCCTGAACGATGTCGCACTTGCCCTGCTGTGCCAAAGCGAAGCAAACCGGAAAGCGGTTGAATCCACCGGACGTTCCTGTCCCGGCATGGAAAGAGCCGGCGTGCCTGCCGCGCCCATGCCGGCTGCCGCAGCGTCAACCGGCGTCGTCGGCCAGAACAACATCAACACCATAGGCGATCAGTACAAGGATCCGGTAATACGCGCACGGCTCGGCCTGGACAAGCTGTCCGACCTATCGGGATTAAAAGACCGCTAAGAAGAGATACGGGGGATGCCATGAAACATGTTCCGTACTCAAGCAGCCAGATTGCTGCCGCTCTCAAGCAAGAGGAGCTCGGCATGCCATTGGCCGATGTGATCCGGCAAGCCGGGATTTCCGAACGCACTTTTCTCAACTGGAAAAAACAGTATAACGGCCTGCAGGCTTATCCGCACGACCTGAAGTGCCTGCGGGAAGAGAACGCCAAGCTGAAGCAGATCGTGGCGGAACTGACGCTGGAGAACTCGCGCTTGCACGACGCGCTGGACGAAAGGAAAAGCAAGCATGAACGCTACAGCTCGTCGAATTGAAGGCGGCATCATGTGCAAAAGAAATGGAAGCAGCGCGGGACGAAACACGTTAGGCACTCATCACACCTCAATTAAATGCCATACAGAAATTAACATTGAAGGACACAGCGGGTTTTCGTATGAAGATTTTTTATTGCCATAAAAAACTAGTGTAAACGCGCCACATAAATAACCATATTTAACAATCATTTTCTGGACAAAAGCCAATTTTGTAGCAGAATAGGGAATAGTAATTTACCAATAAAAAATTGCGTTCCGGCAATGCAAAAAAGGTAGATCGCTAGCAGGGGAGAATCACATGGATATCGAGTGCGCAAAGACACTTGAAGTGATGGGCAGCAACAGCTCAACCAGGCATATAGGGATCATCGTGTTCGAAGGGGTCGTGCTGGCTGACGTAGTTGGCGCGGCAGATGTCTTTGGGATCGGCGACAAGCTGATATCCACGGTATTCCCAGGTACCACACGCTACGCCGTCTCCGTTCTCTCCATCGCCGGCGGCATGATCATGTCGTCAGCGTCGGTGCAGATCATGACCTCATCGCTGGCGTCGTTCTGCAAACATCAATTCGATACGCTGCTCATCGCCAGCGGCACCGGAAACTTCGAAGCTTACCGGGATCCCGACCTGATTGCCTGGCTGCAGCAGATGCGCAACAGCGTGCGCCGCGTCGCCGCGATCTGCACCGGCGTATTCGTGATCGGCGCCGCCGGCTTCCTGAACAATCGGCGCGCCACCACGCATTGGGCGCTGCTGGACAAGCTGGCGCGCGAATTCCCGCTAATCAAAATCGACCGCGAAGCGCAGATCAGCGAAGACGATGGAATTTTCACGTCCTGCGATGTCGGCATGGCAGCCGACCTGGCGCTGCTCCTGCTGGAAAACGATCTCGGCCCTGCGGTTGCGCAGCGCGTGGCGCAAAGCCTGGTGGTCTGCCAGCGGCGGCGCGACACCCCGCCTGCCAGCCAGGCGACGATAGCCTTCGATCCGGTCAAGGTCAGCAAGATCCACCGCGCCTCGCTGTGGTTTGTCGAGCACCTGGCGGAGCCCGTCAGCGTGGTCGACGCTGCCAATTTCGTCTCCATGAGCGAACGTAATTTCGTGCGCCAGTTCAAGCGCGAAACCGGTCAGACTCCGCATGACTTCTTGCGGAACCTGCGCCTGGAAGCGGTACGCCAGCAACTGACCGAGACCGACCTGCCGATCGACAAGATAGCGCGGCGCTGCGGTTTGTTCAGCGGCGAGCATGTCGCCAAGCTGTTCCGCAAGCACATGTGGACTTCTCCTACAGAATATCGCAAGGGAATACGACCAAGCTGAAGCAAAGGCCTGCGCGCTACTGGACAAACGATGAACATCCCCATCGCTATCGCGCTCCGGCCAGCGCACCCTGCGCTGAAGTCGTTGCCGATCACTTATCTGGCGACCGTCTTCGTGTTGCTGGTGTGCGTCTCGCTGATGTCGGTCGAAGTGTGGCGCAGCTGGAATGCGCGCAACATCGAGCTGCATGAAACCGAAATCGCCACAACCAATCTTGCACGCGCCTTGTCGCAGCATGCCGACGACACGATCAAGGAAACCGACACCGTGCTGGTGGGCCTGGTCGAGCGGCTGGAAGTGGAAGGCGCCGGCAGCGCCTCGCTGGAACGGCTGCACAAACTGCTGATCCAGCATATCGCCGAACTGCCGCAGCTGAACGACCTGTCGATCTACGATGAAACCGGGTTATGGCTGGCCAACGCGCGCACCGGCCCGGTCCCGGTGGTCAACAATGCCGACCGCCAGTATTTCCGCTACCATCGCAGCCACACCGGACGCGGACCGTATATCGGGCCGCCGATACGCAGCCGCTCCACCGGCGCCTGGATCGTCACCGTCTCGCGCCGCTTCAACCATGCCGACGGCAGTTTTGCCGGCCTGGTCCTGGGCACCATCAACATCGATTACTTCAAGAAATATTACGACAGTTTCGACATCGGCCGCGCCGGCTCCATTTTCCTCAGCCTGAATGACGGCACCATGCTGGTAAGGCGGCCGATGATGGACGACACCATCGGCAAGAACCTGTCCAACTACCCCATCTACCGCGACTACGCATCGAGGAGCGCGGTAGGCACCGCCATGATGAAATCCGGCCAGGACGGCGTGGAGCGGCTGATCGCATATCGCCATCTGCAGCAATACCCGCTGTTCGTGACCGTCGCGCGTTCCAAGGATGAAGTACTGACCGAGTGGCGCGCCGATGCCTATCTGCACCTGTTCGGCGCCATGCTGCTGACGCTGGCGCTGGGCCTGCTCGGCTGGCGCCTGGTTCACCAGATCCAGTTGCGCCTGCTGGCAGAAGCTGACCTGCTGCGCGTCCAGGAATCGCTGCGAGCCCTCAACCACCACCTGGAGCAGCTGGCCCTGCAAGACAGCCTGACCGGACTCGCCAACCGCCGCCAGTTCGACAATGCGCTGCGCGACGAATTCAGCCGCGCCATGCGCATCGAGAGTCCGCTGGCGCTGGTGATGATCGATGTCGATTACTTCAAACAATATAACGATATCTACGGACATCTGGCTGGAGACGAATGCCTGCGGCAGATCAGCGAAGTCGTGAAAGCCAGCAAGAACCGCCCTGGGGACCTGGCGGCGCGTTATGGCGGCGAAGAGATGGTGGTGCTGCTGCCCGATACCAATCTGGCTGGCGCGGTTGCGGTAGCGGAAAAGATCCGGGTTGCCATCAGCGACCTGAACATCCGGCATCCCGGCAGCAATACCGGCGTGGTCACGATCAGCGCCGGTGTCGACGCCTTTGTCCCGGTCCGCGACGGCAATATTCCGTTTGAGTTGATTCAGGCAGCGGACAAGGCACTGTATGCAGCCAAGTCGGCGGGCCGCAACCTGGTCTGCTCCAGTGCCGACCCGCATTAGACAATAACAACAGGACGCATTCCATCAATACTGACGAGCTGCATTCTGCAAGTCACGCCCTGCCGCGCCGTCCGCGTTCATACACCAGCGAGCCAACGGCTATCAGACGATATAACTCCTGCTCGGTCAGCTTGTACGACAGCGCCGCAATTTCACGAGCCAGCATTCCTATCAGAAGATCGTTCCCCGGCACCTGCGCTTGTGGGCTGGCGCAAGCGATCAGATCGACTATTTGTTCGGCTCTCATGATTCCACCTCAGAAGGTTGCTATGTATCCAGCCTTGAATCAAGGAAGCCTGGCGCTGCCAGGGCTTCCTTGGACTACCAGACAACATGGCTCATTTCTTGGCGGTTCCCCCCAGTAATCCGCTCAGCAAACCTGTCACCGGAGCGAGCGGGTCGTTGGTGGCGCCGGTCGCGGCTTTGCCGCCGGTCAGGCCGCTAACTAGGTTGGTGACCGGAGCCAGAGGGCTGGCGGCAGTCGAACCGGTTGTACCGCTGACCGCGCCAGTCAGGCCGGCTACCAGGTTGGTGACCGGGGCCAGAGGATTTGCGCCAGTGCCTGCGGCGCCGCCCAGAGCACCTGTCAAGCCGCTCACCAGATTAGTGATCGGAGCCAAGGGACTTGCGCCAGTACCTGCAGCGCCGCTCAGGGCCCCGGTCAGGCCGCTAACCAGATTGGTGACCGGGGCCAATGGACCGGCGCCGGCGCCCGTTGCACCGCCGACTGCGCCAGTCAAGCCGCTCAGCAAACCAGTCACTGGCGCCAATGGGCCGCCGGCCGAGCCGGTTCCGCCACCGACCGCGCCGGTCAAACCACTCAGCAAACCGCCGGTCTGGTTACCCAGCAGAGGCTGGCCGGTGCCGACCAGGGCATTCGTGCCAAGGCCCGCTACAGTAGCGCCGACACCGCTGACTACGCCGCCAAGGGTGCTGACCACAGGCACATTAGCCGCGGTCAGCGCACCGCCCAAGCTGGAAACACCGCCGCCCGCCGCCGTCAGCAAGCTGTTTACAGGCTGGTTGAGGCCGGTTGCATTGCCGACTGTCTGCGTCAGGGTTGTCACCGTGCTGGTCAGCGGCACGATCGCCTGGGTGACGGTCTGGGTGACCTGCTGCACCGGACCGCTAGTCAGGGCCGAGGTCAACGGCGCTCCCAGCCCGGAGACCGCGGCGCCGACCTGCGTCACCAAGCCGCCCAATGGCGTGGTCACGGCGGCAAGGGGCGCCAGCGGCCCGCTGCCCAGGCCGGACACGAGTTGTCCGGCGCTTTGTACTGTATTCCCCACTTGAGTAACCACACCGCCGGTGCTGCCGAGGGTGGTGCCAAGGGCGTTCGGATTGGTGCCGAGCTGGCCGAGGCCGTTGGTGACGCCGGCGCCCAAGGTAGACACAATGCCGGTGCCGTTGTTAACCACGCCGGCCAAGCCGCTTTTTGCGTCGGTCGAAAGCAACGGCACGTTGTTGATTACGGTATTGCCTATCGTTCCCAGCGCAGCGCCCGTGCCGGATATGGCTGTGCCGGCATTGGAGAGGAAATTGGCCGAAGCGCCTGTTCCACCACCGCCTGTTCCACCACCGCCTGTTCCACCGCCACCTGTTCCACCGCCACCTGTTCCACCACCACCTGTTCCACCGCCACCTGTTCCACCACCGCCTGTTCCACCACCGCCTGTTCCGCCACCACCTGTTCCGCCACCACCTGTTC
The DNA here is from genome assembly GCF_900112135.1 of Collimonas sp. OK412. Taxonomy (GTDB): domain Bacteria; phylum Pseudomonadota; class Gammaproteobacteria; order Burkholderiales; family Burkholderiaceae_D; genus Collimonas; species Collimonas rhizosphaerae. The sequence continues at coordinate 338,374 of NZ_FOLC01000001.1, read as the reverse complement.
CGCCACCACCTGTTCCACCGCCGCCACCGCCGTCAGCGCCGCCTCCAGTACCGCCACCGCCGCCATCAGTGCCGCCGCCTGCGCCGCCTGCACCAGTGCCGGCACCGGCACCAGAGCCGGAACCCAGCGATTTACCGAGTTCGCCGCCTCCGCTAGCGCAACCAGCCAGCAAACTGGTCAATAACAACGATGCGACAATCAAACTGCCCTTTGATGTTTTCATGATGTGTTTCCCCTTTTATTGAAAGTTCGAACCGGTTGTCCCTGCTTGTCTATTCCGCAAAGAACATGCCAACCGGGAAACCTCTGGATAAATGGGAAATTCACATCGGCGCTTATAATTAATACATACAATAAATCCTTAAAAATCAAAGACTAAGCTGATTTTCGGCAGGATGCCGACGATGCCGGACTGAAGTCGCCAAACGTCGATTGATACGTTACATGTAACGTAACAGAGAACAGGAAACGGGTACAAACAGTTGCTTTACTAGCATCAACACAAGAGCTTCTCAGCTACCCGAAAGTCACTGCCGGCCTAACCCGGATTACTGCCGGCATTTACCCCGCCAGCACAATTGAGATATCCTCAAGCCTCTAGAAAAAACGGCAACATCGGCGCAATTCAAGCGGCAATGAATGCAAAACACGCAACTAGTTGCGCCGGACAAGGTCAGAAGATGCGTCGCTGGCGCCAACGGCGCCTGCCATTGCCTAACCAAAGCGAGATCGATTGATCAGAGGAATGTCATTGTTGGTCCAGAATACCGAAACATCCAGCCCAAGAAAACGCAACAGAATCAGGAGCGCCAGCCTAGCGCTGATCCTGCTGGCCACCCTCACCGCCTGCGGCACCCCGTCCGGTTCCGGCCCGGCGCAACCGAGCGGGCCCGGCTACTACACCGTGCAAAAGGGCGATACGTTATCCAGCATTGCGCGCAAATTCCGCCGCAGCAACAGCGACATCATCGCCTGGAACCGGCTGTCGGACCCCAATGACATCAAGGTAGACCAGGTATTGCGGGTGCTGCCGCAAGGCGCTGCCGCCAGCGCCGCCTCCAGCAGCGGCACCGGCAGCAAAGCCAGCCCGCGCAGCACAGACAGCGCCGACGCCACGCCGGCCGCCAGCGATGAAAAAGATCCGGTCGACTGGGGCTGGCCGGCAAGCGGCCAGTCCAGCAGCGGCTCCGGCCAGGGCAAAAAAGGGATAGACATATTCGGCCAGCTGGGACAGCCGGTGCTGGCCGCCGCCGCCGGCAAGGTCATGTATTCCGGCAGCGGCATCCGCGGCTACGGCAACCTGGTCATCATCAAGCACAACAGCAACCTGCTGTCGGTCTATGCCCATAACAAGACCATCGTCGTCAAGGAAGGACAGATGGTCAGCAAGGGCCAGAAGATCGCCGAGATGGGGAAATCCGACAGCAGCGCAGTCAAGCTGTATTTCGAAATCCGCCGCCAGGGAAAGCCGGTAGACCCTTCCCGTTTCCTGCCCAGCCGGTAACGGCGAGGCTGCCGGGCAAAAAAAAAAGGGGCGCATGATGCGCCCCTTTTGATCATCCAGGATACCCGTTCAATAGGCTATGTATGGCCCTGTCGTGCCGCTGGCCGACACGCCTTCAAGCGCAGTATAGACCGAACGTCCGAAATAGAACGGCAGTCCCCAGTCGAAAAACGAATTGAACGCCGCGCCGCCGGCAATGTTGTTGAATGCCGTGTTGTTCGGGTTGGCCTGGAACAGCGCATCGGCATTCACGATACTGAAGTTGACGGTACTGCTGCGGCCGTTCAGGCCGGTATTCACCACACTCCGGCTCAGCGTGGACGTCGGGCAGTAAAACCCCTGGCTCCTGGTGCAGGCGGGGATCGTCGAATCGGCAAAAAACAGTCCGTTCGAACCGCTGTCAAAAAATGCCTGCATGACCTGTCCCTGATATAAGGCGCTCAGGTTGCCGGAACTGTTCAAGGTGTAAATGGCGGCGCTGCCCAGTGCATTATTGGTTTGCGTGCCGATGCCGAAAACCAGCGAACCGGTGACGCCGGACGCACCGCTGGCGCCGACTGACGGCAGCGTAATTACCGTACCGTTGTTATCCTGCGGGAAAACAGCGACCGGATTGCCGACTTGCTTGTTGACCGCCAGCGTGGTTGCCGTGCAGTTGTTGCTGCTCGGGCAAGAGTAGTACCAGCCTTCCAAGGCCTGGCTGGCGCATGCCGCGCCGCAATCCTGGATAAAGGTGCTGATGCCGAGCACGCCGTTGGCATGGAACGCTGCTACCGTGTTTTCCGCCACCAGGCTGCCGGAGCAGCCGCTAGGCACTGTCGGGAATGCGCTGTCGCCAATGACGTGCACCGAAATGCCGCTGGCCACCTCGCCGGCGATGCGCAAGTCAGCCTGCTTCACCGAGCCCCAGCTATAACCGTCGGCAAAACGCGCGCATTCAGCCAGCGGACTACCGTTGGCGCTGGCCACCGACGGCAGCGCCAGGCTGCCGGCCAGGACCGAAGACATGATGCGCAGGCCGCTCGATCCGGTGTCGACCAGGACATGGTCGATGGTCTGGCATTGCGTGCTGCTGCCGGGCTGGCAGATGGTCAGCGAGACATAGGGTGCGTTGACGGAACCGGAGGCGCCCGCGGGACCGTTATCGATTACCAGGGCCTGCACATTCTGGATCGGCTGCGGCGTAGGCGTCGGCGTGGTGCCGCCGTCGGAGCCGCCGCCACCGCCGCAGGCGAACAGAAACAGAGTGCTGAGCAGGCACAGCAGATACGTCAGAAAGCGCATGGTCATCTCCGGTCAGCGAATATTGTCAGGGGTCACGCCTTGCGGCAGCAAGGCAGGCACGTAAGCGCTGCCGGCAAAGGAACGCATGTGGCCGCCGGAACGCAATACCAGCTGGTCCGACTGGATCGCGACGGCGCGCCGGCCCTGGTGCGGCGCGCTGGCGACAGCCGTAAATTGCTCGGCATAGCTGCCCAGCAATTGCTGCAGGTTAGGCATGCTCGGCCCCTGCCAGCTGACGGCAAACACCACGTTGTCCGCACCGATATATTCCCGTACCGTGGTGCCCGAAGGCTCCACCACTTCGCTGACCGTATAGCCGTTGTAGCTGGTCACGCGGGCGCTGGCGCTGGCCTTGGCGCGCGCAACACTGTCGGCCTGGACGGTGCCGGCGGCCGGGCCGGCAGCCGCACCGAGCGCCGCAAACGCCGGCGTGGATTGCGCAAACAGCAACGCGCACATAACAGGAACGGGAAATCTCATGGCTCACCTCTGCTCGATTGACAAATACCTGTGAAATCATAACCGATGCTGCTCGGCAATTTGTAAAGATGTTTTAACAACCACGCTCGCCATAGCCATTCGTAATGTGCTAGATAAACCGGCCGCGTGCAAAGGTTAAGTTCAGCTGCGGCTGAGCAGGCGGTTGCGCACAAAACCGATATGCTCCCGCAATACATAGAACTGATCGGCAAAAGCCAGCGGCATTTTCATCCGGTTCACCGATTCCTCGATATGGTCGAGCCGCTTCAGCAATTGCGCCTGCTGTTCCGGCGTGTCGGTATCGACCACCGCTGCGCGCTCGAGTGCGATCAAGATACCGTACCAGCGGTAGATGCGCGACTTGATGCGCCAGCCGTAAAGCAGCGGCACCAGCTTGAAACCCGGGATCAGCAGCAAGATGATCGGCAACAGCACCACCAGGGTACGGTCCACCAGGCTGGCCAGCCAGAACGGCAAGGTGCGGTAGAAGAAACCCTTGCCCGATTTATAGTAGCGCGTGGCGTCGTCGCTGATGCGGAACTCATGCGCCAGCGGCGCCGGGAATTCGCCGGCCCGCTGCAGCACGTTGGGACCGCTGTGCACTTCCTTGGCGGCGTCAATCAGCAAATCGGAAAGCGCCGGATGCAGGTCGTCGCGGGCGATCAGTTCGGCGGTCGGGGCGATCAGGCGGATGTCGCGGCTGGGAATGTTCTGGCCGAGGTCGAACACTCCCTTCGGGATATTGAGCTCGTTCAGGTAGCTGAAACGGCGTGCATAAGCGCCCGCCTGGGCAAAATCGAGAAGACGGATGCCAGGCGTGTGCAACAGCTTGCCCATGGTCGGCGGCGAGGCAGAGTCGCCCATCAGGAAAGCGGCGTCGATCTTGCTGTCGGTGAGCGCCTGCGCGGCTTCGTCGCCGCCCATGTCGAGCAGCTCGGTCTTGCCGCCGGCTTCGATGCCGTTCGCTTTCAGCAGCGTCAATGCCAGCACCCGCGAGCCGCTGCCCTGCATGCCGATGGCTACCCGCTTGCCCTCCAGCTCGGAGAGCCGGTTGATGCGCTCGCGGCCGCGGTAAAACACCGACACCGGAACATAGGAAATGCTACCCAGCGACACCAGCTGGCCGATCGGCAAGTCGCCCGCCACGCCGCCCTGGACAAAACCGACATCGACGCCGGAATGCGGATCGTTCAGCTTCTTCAGGTTATCCAGCGATCCTTCCGAAGTCACGATCTTCAGCTTGATGCCGTTGCGCGCCAGGATCTTCTTGTATTTCTCGGCCGTGTTCCAGAAATTGCTGTGTTCGGGGCCGGTGATCATCGTGATGGTGTTCGGCGGCGCCGGGTGGATCAGCCAGATCGCCAGCCAGATGGCGACTACCACCAGCAAGGCTATCGGACCGAAGCTGATCGCCAGGTCACGCCACGAAATTGCAACAAAGCGTGTCTTGATGTTGATCGCGGATTGCTTCAGTTCGGACGGATTGAGTGGGGTAGCCATGAGATTTATTCTATCGTTATTGTGCAGCATGATGTGCGACATGATACAGGCCCCAAGGCATCACTTGCAAAAAGCAAAACCGGGACAGTCAATGCCGGCAGGCCAATGACGGGTTGCCTGCGTCCGTTTCCATCATGGGGAGCAAGGTCGGCGTCAGCGATTTGAGCAATTGTACCGAAAGCGCACTGGTGAACTTGTAGCTGGCCGCATAGGGTTCATGAACATAGGCGGTCATGGTGCCGAAGAAGCGATCGCCGATAAAAAACACGAACGTGGCTGAACGGTTCACGGCGCGCGAGGAAACCAGTCTGCCGCCGGGCGCGTAGACCTCGAAGCGCTGGTCGCCGGTGCCGGTTTTTCCGCCGACTCCCAGCGGCTTGCCGTTCGGATGGCGTGACGGCAAGCCGCCCTGGAGGCGCTTGGCGGTACCGCCCTCCACCACGTCGATCAGAGAACGGCGCACCACGTCCGTTATCTCTTCGGGCAACAGCCGTTCCGCCGCCGGCCCGCTATTATCAAAGTGCGTTTCATAAGGCGTGCCTTGCGCCAGCTCCAGGGTTTGCAATTTCCTGAGCGGCAGACGCATGCCTTTATTGACGATAATCCCCATCAATTCCGCCAGCGCCGCAGGCCGGTCGCCCGACGCGCCAACCGCGGTTGCGTAAGAGGGAGTAAGGGATTCAAAGGGATAACCGAGCCGCCGCCAGGCGCGGCCGATCTCCAGAAACGCTTCCAGCTCCACCATTTGCCGGATACGTTTATCTTGCTTATTTTTATTGTGGGTCTTGAACAGCCAGGCGTAGACATCCTGGCGCGCATCACGGCTGGCCTCCAGCGTTTGCGTCAGCGTCGCGTCCGGATGCTGGCGCATGAATCCGAGCAGCCACAACTCCAGCGGATGGATGCGTGCGATGTAGCCGCGATCGGCCAGTGAAAATTTATCCGGCCCGTACTGCGCATACAACGCAGCCAACTTGTCCTCCGACAAGCCGTCTTTGGGAAACTGCTTGCGCATGAAGTCAGAAAAATGCTGCAGATCCGCGTCCGGCGCTATGCTGCGGAATATCGTGGCCAGCCGGGCTGGCGCCGGATGGAGGTTTTCCAACAGCAGCTCTTGCGATTCCTGAGGCGTCTTGCCGTGGTATTTGCGGTAGAAGCGAACCATGAACTGACGCCCTTCCTTATCCGCAAAGCGAGACAGTATCTCCTGCCGTTTCGCTGCGTTCTCGCCGTCCAGCGACGCCGAACCGGCGCCAGCCATCTTGAATTTGTAGTGCCGCACGACGTCGCGCATGAGCCGCACAAAAACCAGGTTCACGGATTGCTGGAAACCTTCGCGTACCGTCATCACTTTGTAGTTTTCTTCAGATTCGAAATTCGTGAATGTCTGCACGCCGCCGCCGGTCACGAATGTTTCCCCCGGGCTGCCCGAGTAACGGCGCTCCATGGCTGCTTCCAGCATCGCCGGCAAACCGCTGTCCCGCGCCTGCGCCAGGTAAGCCAGCGCCCACAGGCTCAAGACATCCTCCTTCTCCACTTGCAGCCCGGCGCGCTGCTGCGGCGTCATGCCGGCGTAACGCTGATGCAGATCGGCGATGATTTCAAGATAGGTAATCAGCGTACGCAACTTGGCGGTCGATCCCAGGTTGAGCCTGGCGCCTTCGTTGATATCGAAAGGCTGGTCGAAATTATCAGTCTGCACGCGCAACAGATTGGCGCCGCCACGCTGTTCGAACAGCGTAAAACTGAAAATCAGCTTGTCCGGATCGTCGCCGGGGATGAGCATGTTATGCCCATACAGTTCCGCCGCTTTTGCGTTAGCCGGTTTCCTGAGCTGGCGCAGCACGGTCGTCACCTCCCGCTGCATCTCGCCGTTCATGGTGGTCGCCGCGGTGAGATCGAGACGGTCCAGGTCGTACAGGTGATTAACGTGCAACAAGCCGGAAAGATTCGCGCGCAATGCAGTTACCGCCTTACGCGTGACAAATGAGATCGGCGGCGCGCTGACAGGTTTTTGCTGCAGGCTCAGCTTGACCGGCAACGCCGCGTCGCGCAGCGCCGCCGGAATGATTCCCGCTGCCGCCAGCAGCCGCAAATGGCTATCGGTCAGTTGCTCCAGGTCGGCCGCGCCTTCCCGCAGGTAATACGATGGCCGGCGTTGCGCGATCATCAACGAGAGCGCTTGCTTGAATGCCTCTGCCCTGCGCTGTAGCTGATCGGGATTGGCTGCCAGGCCGGGGTTGCCGTCCAGCAGCCGGTTGACCTCCGCGAAATCGCGGCCGTACCAGGCCCACAGGCCGTCGCCCAGACCATCGATCTCGCCATAGCCGGGCTTGGCGGCAAGCGGCACCGTGTTCAGGTAATCCACCACGATCTGCCGCCGCGCCGGCAGCGTGTTCTCGCCGCCCAGATACGCTCTGATCGACGCCGACGCCATCTGCCGCAATTTTTCCTTTGGCGATGCGGTGCGGCCTTCAGGCGAATGACGGTATTTTTCGATCTGCGTAACCAGGGTGCTGGCGCCCGGCGTCTGGTGCGATTTATCGAGCGCATGCAAACCCTGGTCGAAGACGGCCCTGGCGAAACGGCCCCAGTCGATCGCCGGATTGCGCAACGGATAGCGGGTAGTGAGCAAATCGCGGTCTTCTATAAAAAGCAGCGTGTCTGCCAGCAGGCGCGGCACCAGCTCGAAATCGCTATAGCTGCGTTCGGGAAAACGTTCCGAATACAACGACTGTTCATTGCAGTCCAACAAATCGAGGCCCGCCCGGTTCTTCTCGCGGTAGGCCGGGGAAATGCCTTTGTCCGCGAGCTCCGCAAGCTTGGGCGAGATCCGCGCTTGTTGCGTAATCCGGTAATCGTGCTTGATCAGATATTCGGTAAAAGCGGGAATCCTGCTATAGCCGAGACGTTCGTCGTAAGGGCCGGATTTAGGAAAACGGATAGCCGCGCTTGCCCCGGGCTCAAGTTTGAATGTCAGTTCGCGGCCAAGTTCGGACAGCCGCCGCGCTTGCCATTGCGATGAGCGCAACTCGTTACCGGCCAGCCGGGCTACAAGCGTCAATAACCCTAACAAACCGGCCAGCAACAGCCACTTGCCCCATTTACGTAGCGTCACTTTTTTTATGAGTAGGAATGCGACTTGGCGGGAGTGCCTGAATATCAAGATAATCGCCTTTTCAGCCTGTGTCTAGCTGCGATTGAAGCGCTTATCACGGACCAGGGAATATCAGAACCGCGTCTTCGCTACTCCACAAACAAGGTAGCTGGAAATTCGAGATAAGCGCGCAGCGACTGCACGAACTCGGCAGCATCCAAGCCGTCGACCACCCGATGGTCGAACGAGGACGACAGATTCATCATCTTGCGCGCGACCACCACATTGCCGCGTATCACCGGTCTTTCGATAATCCGGTTGATGCCGACAATCGCCACCTCCGGGTGATTGATCACCGGAGTCGATGCCAGGCCGCCCAAGGCGCCCAGGCTGGTGACGGTGATGGTTGAACCGGAGAGTTCCGCCCGCACCGCCCTGCCAGCGCGCGCGGCCTCGGCCAGGCGGGCGATTTCGGCCGCGCTCGACCACGGATCGCGCGCCTCGGCATGATGCACCACCGGCACCATCAGGCCGGCTGCGGTCTGGGTGGCGACGCCGATATGTACTGCGTCGTAGCGCGTCACCACGCCGGCGTCATCATCGAAACGGGCGTTGCATTGCGGGTGCTCGCGCAACGCCAGCACCATGGCGCGCATCAGCAGCGGCAACAAGGTCAGGCGCCCGCGTTCGCCGCTCCATCTTGCGTTCAGATGCTGGCGCAGCGCCTCGATTTCGGTGACATCGCACTCCTCAACGTAGGTAAAGTGCGGGATGCGACGCTTGGATTCCTGCATCTTTTGAGCGATCTTGCGGCGCAAGCCGATGACCGGCATCGCTATTTCGCCATGGCGCTCGGCATAACGGCCATCGCCGGCGCGCGCCGCCGGCAGGCTGCTGCCGAGCGTGACATAAGCGTCGAGATCTTCATGCGTAATGTGGCCATCGGCGCCGCTGGCAGGCACATCCTGCAACTCGACGCCGAGCTGGCGGGCGCGCCGGCGCACGGCGGGCGACGCAGTCGGCGAGCCGGCGGCCTGCCGTATCGCTTGCACTGAGCCGGGGCCTTGCGCCGGCGGCTTGGAAGACGGCACTTCCCCTGGCGGCGCAGCGACCGCCGCGGCCGCGGCCTGCGGCAGAACGGGCAACGCCGCAGCGGCATGCTCTGTTGGCTCGACCTCAATGCGTATCAGTTCGCCGCCTACCGCCAGCACCTGGCCGGGCTCGCAGCCCAGCGCCGCTATCCTGCCTACAACCGGCGATGGAATCTCGACGGTGGCCTTGTCGGTCATCACATCGGCCAGCACCTGGTCCTCGACCACGCGCTCGCCGACCTTGATGCGCCAGGCCACCAGTTCAACCTCGGCGATCCCTTCGCCGATATCCGGCATTTTTATCACATGGACGCTCATCTTGCCTCCAGCGCGCGTTTGAAGGCAGCCCCGACGCGGGCCGGACCGGGAAAATAAGCCCATTCCTGGGCGTGCGGATAAGGCGTGTCCCAGCCGGTGACACGTTCGATCGGCGCCTCCAGATGGTAGAAACAATGTTCCTGCACCAAGGCCGTCAATTCCGCGCCGAAGCCGCTGGTGCGCGTGGCTTCGTGCACCACCACGCAGCGCCCGGTCTTCTTGACCGAGGCGACGATGGTTTCCAGGTCGAGCGGCCACAGGCTGCGCAAATCGATGATCTCGGCGTCGATGCCGGTCTCGCGCGCGGCGGCTGCCGATACGAATACCATGGTGCCGTAGGTAATCACCGTCAGCTCGGCGCCGGGACGGAATATCGCCGCAGATTCAAGCGGCACGGTGTAATAGCCGTCCGGCACCTCGCCCAGCGGATGCTTGGACCACGGCACCATCGGCTGGTCGTGATGGCCGTCGAACGGACCGTTGTACAGACGCTTCGGCTCCAGGAAGATCACCGGATCGTCATTTTCGATCGATGCAATCAGCAAGCCCTTGGCGTCATACGGATTGGATGGCATCACCGTGCGCAAGCCGCAGACATGGGTGAACAAGGCTTCCGGGCTCTGGCTGTGGGTCTGGCCGCCATAGATGCCGCCGCCGCAGGGCATGCGGATCGTCATCGATGCCGTGAATTCACCGGCCGAACGGTAGCGCAGGCGCGCCGCCTCGGAGACGATCTGGTCCGAGGCCGGATAAAAGTAGTCGGCGAACTGGATCTCGATCACCGGCCGCAAACCGTAGGCAGCCATGCCGACGGCTGCGCCGACAATCCCGCCCTCGGAGATCGGCGCATCGAATACGCGCGAAGCGCCGTACTTCGCCTGCAAACCTTCGGTGCAGCGGAACACGCCGCCAAAGAACCCTACGTCCTCGCCGAAAACAACCACATTGCTGTCGCGCTCGAGCATGACGTCCATCGCCGAACGCAGCGCCTGGATCATCGTCATCGGCGTAGTCGTCTGCGCCATCGCCGGTTTGGCGTCTTTCTGGGCGGCCATGGTTACACGCCCAGTTGGCGGCGCTGCTGCCGCAGATGCTCCGGCATGTCTTTATAGACATCCTCGAACATCGTCGCCGGGTCAGGAATCTGGCCGCTGGCCAGGGTGCCATAGCGTTCCGCCTCTTTCTGGGCCGCGATCACCTGCGCCTCCAGTTCCTGTTCCGTATCCTGGTGTTCCTGCTCCGACCATACGCCGATGCGGATCAGGTGCTGCTTGAGGCGGGCAATCGGATCCCCCAGCGGAAAGTGCGACCAGTCATCCGCCGGCCGGTACTTGGACGGATCGTCGGAAGTCGAATGCGGACCGGCGCGGTAAGTGATCCATTCGATCAGGGTCGGTCCCAGGTTGCAGCGCGCCCGTTCGGCGGCCCAGCGCGAAGCAGCGTACACGGCCAGGAAATCGTTGCCGTCGACGCGCAGCGAGGCGATGCCGCAGCCGACGCCGCGCGCGGCGAACGTGGTGCTCTCGCCGCCGGCAAGCGTCTGGAAAGTCGAGATGGCCCACTGGTTGTTGACCACATTGAGAATCACCGGGGCCTGGTATACATGTGCGAAAGTGAGCGCGGTATGGAAATCGGATTCGGCGGTGGAGCCGTCGCCGATCCAGGCCGAAGCGATCTTGGTGTCGCCCTTGATCGCCGAGGCCATGGCCCAGCCGACCGCCTGGATAAATTGCGTGGCAAGATTGCCTGAAACGGAGAAAAAACCTGCGGCGCGCACGGAATACAGCACCGGCAGCTGCCGTCCCTTCATAGGATCGCGCCGGTTCGACAGCAGCTGGCAAATCAGGTCCACCAAAGGGACCTCGCGCGCCATCAACAGGCTTTGCTGGCGATAGGTGGGGAAACACATGTCGCCTTCCTGCAGCGCCATCGCGTGCGCCGTGCCTATCGCTTCCTCGCCCAGGCTCTGCATGTAGAAGGACATTTTTTTCTGGCGCTGCGCGATCACCATACGGGCATCGAAAATCCGCGTTTTCATCATGGCCCGCATCCCGCGGCGCAACAATTGAGGCTCTATTTCTGCAACCCAAGGGCCGACGGCGTTGCCTTCGTCATCGAGCACCCGCACCAGGGCATAGGCGAGATCGCTGGTGTCGGACGGCTGCACGTCCAGCGGCGGCCGGCGCACCGCGCCGGCCGCCGCCAGATGCAGGTAGGAGAAATCGGTTTCGTGGCCGGGCCGGCCGCTAGGTTCCGGAACATGCAACGTCAGAGGCTTGCACTGGCTCATACCCGCTCCCTCGCGCTTGGTGATGTCCAGTTGAGTTTAGCTCACTTTAGCGCCGGCGTGCTTTATGGCCTGCCAGCATTTTATTTTGCGTCGCACACAGCCGATGCCGTGCGGCGAACCGCGCGAGCGGTGTGCATGCAGTGCGTCGGCGTCCTACATCCGATGGGCGAAGCGTCCTCTTTCCGCCTGGTCCATGAGATCGAGGAACTGGGCTGTCTGCATCTGAATCAGGGCTTCGTGGTCGCCTGCCTCGAAATAGATTTCCGGCTGTTGCGCCAGGCTTTCATCGAGATAGGTTTGCATGCCGTAGGCGCTGCAGACCGGATGGAGCGCTCCTACATCGCAATCCTTGAACATCTCGCGCAGCTCGTCTTCGCTGGCCAGCACCAGGTGCCGCCCGGTCTTGTCCCACAGGTCGGACAAATGCAAGTGAAAGGTCGATGGCAGCACCGCAGCCACATAGCCATGCTCGTCTTCCAGGACCACTGTCTTGGCCAGGCGGTCGCCCGGGATATGCGCCGCTTCTGCGGTGCCGGTGCTGCTGAGGGTGTGCGGATGATGCAGGATCTTGTAATGACTGCCTTTGCTGCGCAGGCAGTCTTCCAATGTGGCGGAAATCGACATGACGATCCTCCTCCAGGATGAGGTGGACAGAGAATTATGTGCTATTTGTCTCAATATAGTGCGCTTCCAGCCTTCTGTGAAGGCTTATCGGCGCAACATCCGCAGCATGGCGCGGCCTGGCCCCATCCGATGGCGGCGAGGCCGCATCCCGGCACCGGTTCAGTGGCGCATCCCGCCGCCCATGCCGTGCCCATGAAAGCCGGCACCTGCCGCAACGCTCTGATGCATCGTCGAACCGTGGTTAAAGTGGTGATGGTGATGGTCCCGGTCTATGAAGACAAAGTCCGCGCCGAAGCCGAACGGCCCCCAATACCAGGGATCGTAATAATAGCCATATGGATAACCGTAGTATGGCCGGTCGGTGTTTTGCATGAATTGCCATGTGCCGTCGCTTTGCTGGCAAGCAACGCCGGTAACCGGCTCTGTCTTGCCGTTGATTTCGGCCTGGGTCGTCAATTTCTGGCAACTCGGCTTGCCGGTCCCGGCATAGTCCGAACCGCCTTGCGTCCAGCTGCAGGCGGAGAGGGCCAGCAATAGCACTACAAAAGGAATTTCGTTATACATGATGTCGTCCTAAATAAATGCCCGACGTAACGGCGCGTGCAAACCCGGCGCTCCGCAATATCGGCTTGCTCCCAGCCAACCGACACCGGAACGGTACGCAGTCCGGCGCCAAGCCAGCCTGTGATATGTAAACGAAGGAGACGGTGCGGCTATTCCATCGATATTTTTTGGAAAAAGCCGATCCCGGCCAGCGCCGGGGTGGTCAGCGCCAAGCCTCGGGATGGCCGCCCAAGGCGCTGCACACGTCAATCGCCATGGAACGCAGGCGGGCCACCGAGGTTTGTCCGGACAGCGCATATCCCATGCCCTCGCTTATCCAGTAAAAGGTGCTGCGCTTACCCTCATGCAGCAGCTGGAACGCCGTGGCGTCCTTGGCTACGGCGGTGACGTACAAGGTCAATCGCTCACCCTCGCCGTCCTGGTACATGAACTGCGCTGCCGGACCGGCTTCGCCAGGCAGCAAGCGCCCTCCGACCAGCGTGTAGCCGTATTCCTGCAACGATGGCGCCGCCAGCGGATGATTGAGGCGCTTCGACAGCCAACTGATCAAATGCGCTTCTTCGGCAGCGGCAACTTCAACCGGATGCCGCTGCTCCGGCGCATAGACCGCGTAGGCAATGTCGGCACGCTTGGCGAACGCCGGCTGCTCGTTGAAAAGATACGGCTTCAGCCAGCCGGACGCCAAGCCGCACAGCAAGCCCGCCGCCAGCCAGCCTCCAGCCATCCCGGCACTGCGCCACCAAGGCGTCCGGCGCGGCAGGAAAATACATTGGACGTTATCTTGCGGCGTCGCAAACAAGGCTTTTAAACCGGCATTCTGCGCCCGATAGTCGGCGACGCGAGTGCTGTCCTGCGGATCGTTCGCCAGCCGCTCAGCGACGGCAGCCTGCTCGGGGCCGGAAAGTTCATTGTCGACCCATGCCGACAGCATCTGCAAATGTGCTTCGTCCGGGTCCGGCAGCTTGGAGGTGGTTTCTTCGTTCATGGCGTGTCTCTCGCTATTTGTTGCTGACTACTTTAAGAGGCGGCCGTTTGCTGCCCGGGTCCTCTTTCAACAAAGAGCGCATACGCTCCCGGGCACGCGACAGGCGCGACATCACCGTGCCGACCGGAATGTCCAGGATGGCCGCAACCTGCTGATAGCTGAGCTCTTCCAGGCCGACCAGCAACAGTACTTCGCGCTGATCGAGCGGCAGGCGATACAGCGCACGCTGCACGTCGAGCAGGAACAGGCCGTCGACTTCATCGGCCGGCGCCGCCATCGTGCGCCAGGGCGCGCTATCTTCATCGACGGCGATTTCGCGGCGCTTGCGCAGCTGGTCGATATACAAATGCCTGAGGATGGTCAACAGCCACGCCCGCACATTGCTTTGCGGCTGCAAGGTATGCCATCGGTTCAGGGCGCGCTCCGCCGTGTCCTGCACCAGATCGTCAGCCCATGCGGCATCGCCTGTCAGCGCGCGGGCGTAACGCCGCAGCGCCGGCAGCCAGACCACCATGTCGGCCTCAAAACTCATAAAGGCATTGCATTCTCTAGCACCCAGGCCAGTCGCCGATACGCGCCGCGTTTGCTCAGGGTTTCGCCGCGTGCCACACGCCGCCCTTGCCGTCGCCGTTGGCATCGCCGGCTTTCTTGTCCATGGCAAAGCGGTACAGCGGATGTCCCTTGTAGGCCCATTGCCGCTTGCCGTCGGCGGCTGTCACAAAACTCCAGTCGGCAGCGGCCTTGTCATAGGAATCCGCCAGCGCCGCCGGCCAATTTGCGGCGCAGCCGCCCTCGCAAGCACTCTTGCCTGCTACCGTATCTTTGTCGAAGGTATACAGCGTGCGGCCTTCGTCATCCACCAGCTTGCCATTGACAGCCTTGGGTGCTTCGGCCAGGGCGGGTATCGCAAGAGCGGCGCAGCTCAGCAGCAGAAATAGGGGTTTTCGCATGATTCCTCCTCAGGATGATCGTCGGGAAAAAATACAGCTCAGAACCAGCCGGGCGAATGATTGCTGGGATAGCAGTTAAACGTCCGGCATGACGAGTTTATTCCAACTTTCTGCAACCATTTGATACATTATTTTCATTTTGCTGACCATTTACCTTCAGCAACGGGCTGCGTCGTCGCGGGATCAGGTCCTTATCGGATTTGCGCACGGTTTGCCCGGGGAATCCGAGTCATTGCGCAAAATCCTCTACACTGCCGACATCTAAGCTAATCGATAAAACAATCTTGCATGCACACAGACACTGAAACCATGCCCCCTGCCGTCGATGCTCCCCCGGCGCTGGAATGCCGCGGACTGCGCAAGTCTTATGGCCATGGCCGGGTGGTGCTGGCGCATCTCGACTTTGCGCTGGCGGCCGGCGAATACGTCGCCATCATGGGCGACTCCGGCGTCGGCAAATCGACCTTGCTCAACCTGATTGCCGGCCTCGACAGCGCCAACAGCGGCATGATACTGATCGACGGTGTCAGCATGTCGAGCCTGGACGACGACGCCGCCACCTTGCTGCGCCGGCAGAAACTCGGTTTCATTTTCCAGGCCTTCCATGTATTGCCGCACCTGACCTTGCAGCAGAACGTCGCCCTGCCCTTGCTGCTCAACGGCGCGCCGCAGGAACGCGCGCTGGAACTGCTGGCGGCGGTCGGCCTGGCGGGCCGCGGCAATGACTTCCCGCGCCAGCTGTCGGGCGGCGAAATGCAAAGGGTGGCGATTGCGCGCGCCTTGGTGCATCGCCCCAAGCTGATCCTGGCCGACGAACCGACCGGCAACCTCGACCCGGATACCGCGCATGAAGTGCTGGCCCTGCTGCGCCAGGAAATCAAGGCCAACGGCGCCTCCGCCATCATGGTGACCCATTCCGCCGCCGCAGCCGCCAGCGCCGACCGGATCCTGGTCATGAGCGCAGACGGTTTGCAGCCGCTGAAGCAATGACGCCTGCCGCCGCTACAGCTGCCGCCGGCGCCGGCAATCCGCTGCGCACCTTGGCGCGCTGGCTGCTGCTGGGCGAATTGCGCGCCCACCCGGTGCGCGCGCTGGTGGCGATTGCCGCCATCGCGCTCGGCGTCGCGCTCGGCTATGCGGTAGACCTGATCAACGGCGCCGCCTTCAACGAATTCTCGGCCGCCGCCAGGAGCTTGTCCGGCCAGTCCGACCTGCAGCTGCGCGGTGTGCAGGGGACCTTCGACGAAGCCGTCTATCCCCAACTGGCAAAACGGCAAGGCGTGGCGATAGCCAGCCCGGTGCTGGAGCTCAACGTCACGCTGCCGGGCAAGACCGGCGCACTGAAAGTGCTTGGCATCGACACCTTCCGCGCCGCCCGCATCACGCCCGACCTGATCGGCATGGCCGACTCCGGCAGTCCGTTCGACACCCTGGCCGACGACGCCATCTTCCTGTCGCCGGCAGCCCAGCAATGGCTGCAGGTGCGGCCGGGCCAGATGCTGGCGCTGCGCAACGGCACCGCCAGCGTCAGCCTGCGGGTGGCCGGCGGCCTGGCGGGCGCCCGCGCCGGGCAGCGGATCGCGGTGATGGATATCGGCGCCGCCCAATGGCGCTTCGGACGCATCGGCCAGCTCTCGCGCATAGACCTCAAGCTGCAGCCGGACGTCAACCGCGAAGCGTTCAGGCGCGCGCTGCAGGCCGAATTGCCGTTGCATCTGCAGGTATCGGCAGGCCAGGACCAAGAGAGCAGCAACAACAACATGTCGCGCGCCTACCGTATCAACCTGAATGTACTGGCCCTGGTGGCGTTGTTCACCGGCGCGTTCCTGGTGTTCTCGACCCAGGCGCTGTCGGTGATCCGGCGCCGTTCGCAGTTTGCCTTGCTGCGTGTGCTCGGATGGCGGCGCGCCCAGTTGCTGCGCCAGGTATTGCTGGAAGGCGCTTTGCTGGGCTGTCTCGGGGCGCTGCTTGGATTGGCGCTGGGATACGCGCTGGCGGCCGCCGCCTTGCATTTTTTTGGCGGCGACCTCGGCGGCGGCTATTTCCGCGGCGTGCAGGCTAGCGTGCAGTTCGACCTGCCGGCGGCGTTGGTTTTTTTTGCGCTCGGCAGCGGCATCGCTTTGCTCGGCAGCCTGGCGCCGGCGCTGGAGGCGTCGCGGGCGCATCCGGCGGCGGCGCTCAAGTCCGGCAGCGAAGAAACCGCGCTGGCGCCGCTGGCGACACCCTGGCCGGCGCTGGCCTGCCTGCTGCTGGGAGCGCTGCTGACGCAGCTGCCGCCGCTGTTCGGCTTGCCTGTGTTTGGTTACATCGCGGTGGCGCTGCTGCTGGTCGGCGGCATCACGCTGATGCCGCGGGTGGCGGCGCTGGCATTCTCTGCGTTGCAAAGATTCAGCCTGGGGCGCCGCCATGGCGTGCTCACGACCCTGGTGCTGGCGCGCCTGGCCAACGTGCCGGGGCAAGCCTCGATTGCGCTCGGCGGCGTGCTGTCCAGCTTCAGCCTGATCGTGGCGATGGCGATCATGGTCGCCAGTTTCCGCATATCGGTTGACGACTGGATGCAGCAATTACTGTCGGCGGACCTGTATGCGCGTTCCGCCGTCAGCGGCGAAACCGGCGCCATGCAGCCTGCCGAACAGCGCTTGCTGGCGGCCGTTCCAGGCGTGGCGCGCGCCGATTTCCTGCGCACCTCGACGCTCACGCTGGATCCGGCGCGGCCGCCGGTGATACTGATCGCACGCCGCATCGACGCCGCCGATCCGGCCCGCGCGCTGCCCATCGTCGGCCCGCTGCTGCCGGCCGGCGCGATTGCCGCCGGCAGCTTGCCGATCTGGGTCTCGGAAGCCATGGTCGACCTGTATGGCTATCGCTTGGGACAGCAGGTCACGCTGCCGCTGGCGAACCATCCTTACCGCTTTACGGTGGCCGGCGTCTGGCGCGACTATGCGCGGCAATCGGGAGCAATCCAGCTGCGCCTGGCGGATTACCAGCGATTGAGCGGCGACACCGAAGTCACCGACGCCGCGCTCAGGCTGCAGCGCGATGCCGATCCCGGTACGGTGATCAGCGCGCTGCGCAAATTGCCGTTCGGCGCCGCGCTGGAGATTTCCCAGCCGGGCGAAATCCGCGCGCAGACGCTGAAGATTTTCGACCGCAGCTTTGCCGTCACTTATCTGCTGGAAATCGTCGCCATCGTGATCGGCCTGTTTGGCGTGGCGGCCACCTTTTCCGCCCAGACCCTGGCGCGGGCGCGCGAGTTCGGCATGCTGCGCCATGTCGGCGTCACGCGGCGCCAGGTCCTGTCCATGCTGGCGCTGGAAGGCGGTTTGCTGACCGCGCTGGGGATGCTGGTCGGTTTCCTGCTGGGCTGGGCCATCAGCCTGATCCTGGTATTCATCGTCAATCCGCAATCGTTTCACTGGACCATGGAGCTGCACATGCCATGGCAAGAACTGGCGGCGGTGGCGCTGTTGCTGCTGCTGTCGGCCGGCGCCACGGCGTTGCTGGCGGGCTTGCGCGCCGTGTCTGCCGATGTGCTGCATTCGGTACGGGAGGATTGGTGATGTTTTTTCGCTGTTGCCGGTTTTGGATATTGAGCGTCCTGTTGCTGGCGGCGCCGCCGCAATTCGCTGCGCCGCCGCGCTTCGCGCAAGTGACGCCGGAACGGCAGCTGGCGCTGCCGCAGGACAGCGGCGCCCACCCCGATTTCCGCACCGAATGGTGGTACGCCACCGGCTGGCTGGCCACGCCGGACGGCAAGCCGATCGGCTTCCAGGTGACCTTCTTCCGTTCCGCCACCGAGCACGACCGCGCCAATCCGAGCGCCTTTGCGCCTAGCCAGCTGATCATCGCTCATGCGGCGCTGTCGGATCCCAACCTGGGCAAGCTCCTGCATGCGCAAAAAAGCGCGCGCGCCGGTTTCGGCCTGGCCTACGCCAAGGAAGGCAACACCGATGTCGCCGTGGATGACTGGCGCTTGCTGCGCAACGCCGACGGCAGCTACCAGGCCAGCATCGCCGCCGATGAATTCACCCTGCAGCTCAGCCTCAAGCCAAGCCAGCCGCCCATGCTGCAAGGCGACCACGGCTATTCACGCAAGGGACCGCAAGCCGCGCAAGCCAGCTATTACTATAGCGAGCCGCAGCTGCAGGTCAGCGGCAAACTGGTGCGCGCCGGCCGTGCGCAAGAGGTCAGCGGCAGCGCCTGGCTCGATCACGAATGGTCGACCAGCGTGCTGGACGCCGACGCTGTCGGCTGGGACTGGCTGGGCGCCAACCTGGATGACGGTTCAGCCTTGATGGCGTTCCAGATCCGCAGCCGCGACGGCAGCAAGCTGTGGGCGCACGCCGCACTGCGCGACGCCGATGGCAAGGTTACCCAGTTCGCGCCCGGGCAGGTCAGCTTCCAGCCGCAGCGCAGCTGGCGTTCGCCGCGCACCGACGCCAGTTATCCGGTGCAGCAGGTGCTGCATGCCGGCACCGCGGAATGGTCGCTGGCGCCTTTGCAGGATGACCAGGAACTCGATTCGCGGCTGTCGACCGGATCGGTGTATTGGGAAGGCGCGGTGACCGTCAACCGCAACGGCCGGCGCGTCGGACGCGGCTACCTGGAATTGACCGGTTATCTCAAGGCATTGAAATTCTAGTCATTCGATTTTTGCGGCGGCGTCACATTTCGCCGCAGACTTCGACAATCGCATCCGCCACCGCCCGCACCCGCGCCGTACGGTTCAGGTCGCCGTGCAGCACCAGCCAGATGTCGTAGGCTTCGGCGCGCTGCGGCCAGATCCGCGCCAGCAGCGGATCGCCGTCGGCCATGTGGGTCGGCAGTTCGCCGATGCCGAGTCCGGCGCGCACCGCTTCGATCATCATCAGGCCGGAATTGACTTCCATCGCCACCTTGGCGTTGCCGATAGCTTCGCCGCACAAGGCCACCCCCTGGGAGGGTGAAATGCTGCGCTGGTAGATCACCAGGTCATGGCCGGCCAGCGCCGTATCGGGTTGCGGCTCGCCACGCAGTTTCAGGTAGCTTTTTGCTGCATACAGGCCGACCTCGCGGCGCGTCAGGTGGCGCGAGATCAGGTCCGGGCTGCTGGGACGTATGGTGCGCACCGCCAGGTCCGCTTCGCGCCGGGTCAGGTTCGACACCTGGGTGGAGGTGCTCAGCACCACCCGGATATCCGGATGCACCGCATGCAGCCGCTGCATGGCGACCATCAGGAAATGCTTGCCCATGGTATCGGTCGCTGCCAGCCGCACCACGCCGGATAGACGATCGTCAATGCCCTGCATCTGCCGCTGCAACTGGTCGGCGGCATGCTCCATCCGCTCCGCCGCGGCAAACGCCAGCTCGCCGGCCGGGGTCGGCACGTAGCCGGTCGGGGTGCGCAAGAACAGGCGCGCGCCCAAGACCTGCTCCATGGTGTTCAGGCGGCGGCCGGCGGTGGCCTGGTCCACCTGCAGCAGCGCCGCGGCGCCGCGCAGCGTGCCGGCGCGGTATATGCCGAGGAAAATCCGGGCGTTGTCCCAATCCATAAAGCTCTCCCTGATGATGCATTTTTGCATCAGACCAATGAAATTATACGGATTTATTACATCAACTGGGCGGACTACCATAGAGCCTTGCCGACCAATGCCGCCACATCACAGGAGAAACAGACCATGTCAGCTCAATGTCCCATCCCCGCCGCCGGCGCTGCCCACACGGCACCCAGCGGTTTGCTGCCGCTGCTGACGCTGGCGATCGGTTTCGTGATGGCGATGCTGGACGTTACCGCCGTCAATGTCGCCTTGTCCGATATCGCGCACAACCTTTCGGTGCCGCTGAGCGGCCTGGTGTGGGTGGTGGACGGCTATACGCTGACCTTTGCCGCCCTGCTGCTGGTCGGCGGCGCGCTGGCGGACCGCTACGGCGCCAAGACTATCTACCTGAGCGGGCTGGTGGTGTTCATGCTCGGTTCGCTGCTGTGCGGCGCGGCGCCCGACGGCAATACCCTGATCGCCGCCCGCATGCTGCAGGGCGTCGGCTCGGCCTTGTTCATGCCCAGCTCCCTGAGCCTGCTGACCCACACTTACGAAGACGACCGCGTCCGCGCACACATGCTGGGCACCTGGTCGGCGATTGTCGCGGTGGCGGCGGCCATGGGTCCGCTGGTGGGCGGCGTGCTGGTCGACAGTTTCGGCTGGCGCAGCGTGTTCCTGATCAATGTCCCGGTCGGCTTGCTGGGCCTGGTGCTGGCGCAGAAGGTGATTCCTGCCGCTCCCAGGCACTGGCGGCCGCTGCCTGCCGCCAGCCACGCGCTTGGCATCGCGGGACTGGCCAGCCTGTGTTTTACCTTGATCGAAGGGCCGGTGTTCGGCTGGACCTCGGCGCCTATCCTGGCCACCGCGGCGCTCGTGGTGATCGCCCTTGCCTTGCTGGTGCGGCGTGAACGGCGTGGTGCAGAGCCGCTGCTGCCGCGCGCATTATTCGCCACGCCGCGCTTTGCCGCCGCCAATGCAATCGGCTTCCTGGTCAACTTCGGCGCATTCGGCCAGTTGTTCCTGCTGAGCCTGTTCTTGCAGCAGGCGCGTGGCGCCGACGCCTTGCACACCGGTTTGCAGCTGTTGCCGGTGATGGCCGTATTTTCTATCGGGAACCTGCTGTCGGGACGCATTACCGTGCGTTGGGGCGCACGCCTGCCCATGCTGGGCGGCTTGCTGCTGGCGGCTTTGCTGGCCGCGCTGCTGACCGGCATGCGGCCGCACACCTCTTACCTGCTGTTCGCGCCGGCGGTCGCCATCGCCAACTGGGGCGTCGGCATTGCCGTACCCGCCATGACCACCACCGTCATGCAGATTGCCGGACGCAGCCACGCCAACAGCGCCGCCGCGGCCTTGAACGCCAACCGCCAGATCGGCGCGCTGGTCGGGGTCGCCATCATCGGCAGCATCCTGCACGCAGCGCCGAGCTGGGAAATACGGATTCCGCTGGCCTTCGGCGCGATCGGCCTGGCTTACGGCGTCGCCGCCTTGCTGGTCGGGCGCTATATCACGAGTCCAGGCAAAGCCTGACTACCGGCTGGCAGGCCTGGCCGAAACCACAAGCGCTTTCGTGGCTTGCGGTTTCTTTTTTGCTATCCCGGGCAACACTTAAGCAAGCTATGCACAACCGAAAGATGATACATTTGACACACTTGATTCCAGCAGCACCCTGCTGCATTCCTAAATGGGAGACGCATGAAAAATTCATTTCTATTTCTCGCCGCTATCCTTCTTGCCGGCTGCAGCGCATTGCAGCCCAACGTGCGCAGCTACACGCCGCCGCAACGCAGTCCGGCGCCGGTATCGCTGTCGGAATCGCTGAGCCCGTCGGAGCAAGTGATCGATGTGCCGCAGCAGCCATCGGCCCGCAAAGGCGGCGAACTGTCTGACACCGTGGAGCGCATGGCGCGCAAGACGGCTTGCCTGCCGGCTCAGCCCGGTGCAACGCTGATCGCAAAGACCGGCGCCGTCGAGACCTACCAGGTCAGCTGCCAGGATGGACAGCAGCAGCTTTACAAATGTGAACAGCGGCAGTGCCGCATGATGAATTAAATCCAGGCCACAGGCGGGTCCCATGAAAACAGCACTAGGAATACTGGTCTTGATTTCGCTGCTGTCCGGCTGCGCCTATCCAAACCTGAAATGCGACGATCCCGATGTCCGCCCGTCCTGGTGCGACGATACGGGCGCCAGCCATGGCGCCAAACGCGCGCAATAAGAACCGCCCGGCTCGGGCGGGTAGCAGCTTCCTGGATTTTATAACGGTGGCGCGGCGATGAACTCGGCCAGGTGTTCGGCCTGTTCAGAGTATGCCTGCAGCGTCGGATAATCGGCCGCGATGACGATTTCTGGCAGCATCATTTGCGTAAACTGCCAAGCCACCGCAGTGCTCACCCCGGCCTGGTTGATCGTCTTGCTGCCGGCTTCCAGCGGCTTGTTGCGCAGTTCCTGCTCCAGTGCCTGGTAAGCCGCGAACAACTGGCCCTGGACGCGGACGACCCATGGCTCGTGCTGCTTTTCCACCGGCCGCAAATTGCGCTCGTACACAATCTGCACGGTTTTTTCGCATGCCGCCAACGCCAGCCCGATCACCCGCAGCGCATGCTGGCGCTCGCCGATGGCGGCCGGCATCAGGCTCTTGCGCGGCGCCGCCAATGCTTCCGCGTAATCCAGGATAAGGCTGGAATCCATCAACACCTCGCCGTCGTCGCATACCAGCGACGGCGCTTTGACGACCGGATTGATCTGGCGGAATTGTTCGAAGGTGCTGAACACCGAGACGGAATGGTGTTCGAATGGGATGCCAAGCAGTTGCAAGGAAATCGAGACGCGGCGGACGAAGGGTGAGTCAAGCATGCCGATGAGCTGCATAGGTTCTCCTGTTGATGGTTCAGCGACGCGGCACGCAGCCGGCGCGTTGAATTTATCGGAGGGAAATCCTAGCACAGATTGCTGCGGTCACCGGTTGCCGGCAGCAGCAAAGGCGGTTACATCAGGCCTCTTCCACCTCGCGCTTGGCCGGGCTTGCGTAGATATCAATACATTTGAATGCGTCCGCATAGCGTTTCGGATCGCCGCCGGCTTCCAGGCGCTTCTTGAATTCCTCAGCCTCGCCGGTGCTGTCGAATTCGTAGGCAAGTCCTTTAAAAATGACGGTAGCTTCAGTCAGCCTGACCATTGCAATCTCCTTAGCCCAATGTCGAAAGATAAAGATTCCCCTGCCTGGCAAAAACATCGACTTCCCGCCGCGCGGGAAAAGCAGTGCCGATCGTGCAGGAAAAATAGCGGATGCCCGGTTCCGCCGCGACTGCGGCGCACCGGGCATGCGGCCCGTTTCATTCCTTTGATACTACGCTTTTGGTGATCCGTCTTGAACTGTCAATAGTGGCAGTTATTTGCATATTACTGCAAGTTCGCGGCGACGCCCTGATCAAGCAGGCGCGATTGCGATTCCGGACCTATTCACTGTTGTCCACGGACAGGCATCTGTCAAACAAGAAAATGTTATGACTTTGTCGACCAACGTAAAAGAAAAGCCCTGACAGGAAAACATGTTGCGAAATCGATATTTTTTTCCTGGCCTGAATGGCAGCTTATTGCCGTACCGTGGAACGCACCAGCCCTACGAAGTTTTGCAGGTCATTGGCGGCCAGGTCGGATACCGTCCAGTAATTCATGCCGTCCCAGGTCCAGCGCACCAGGTGGTAGCCTTGATGATTTTGCAACTGCGGCGGCTGGTCGCGGTCGTTGCTCGGCCAGATATACAAATTGATCGGATGCCGCGCGCGGCGATAGACCAGCGCTGCCACCGGCCGGCCGTCGAGATAATCGAGGCGGCCGCCGACCAGCGGAAAACCCTGCTGCGCCAGGTCCACCACCGGCGGGGAGAAATCGAGCTTGCCGTTGAACCAGGGTTTTACCGTGTGCTGGTCGCTTGAAACCACGTCCGACAGGTGGTCGACCTGCAGCGAACGCACATGGCTGGCCACCACTTCGCCAGTCAGCCGGTCCTGGTCTGACGGCAGGTTGAGATACAAACCGGCGCTCCAGGCCAACGCCAGCCCGGCTGCCATGGCCGCGCCCAGGTTCATCCAGTTGAAACCCCAGGATCTTGCGCGCACGGCTTCTGCCGGCAAAGCGCTGTTGATGCGGTGCGCCAGATGCAGCGGCGCCTCGAAATAAACCGCGTCCTTCTTGAAGCGTGCACTGACGATGCGCTGCGCCGCATATTCGCGCTGGCAATCGGGGCAGTTTTCAAGATGGCGCTGTACTTCCTGCATCTCCACTATGCCGAGCTCCTGGTCTGCAAAAGCCGGCAACAGCTCCAGTGTTTCCTGATGATCCATCATGCCTCCTGCCTGGCTGGCGCAAGGATTGCCGCCAGCAATTTACGGCCGCGCCCAAGGCGCGACATTACGGTACCGATGGGGATGCCGACAATCGCGGCGATCTGCTTATAGGACAGTTCCTCCAGCTCGCGCATCACCATCACCTCGCGAAACTCCACGGGCAAGGCGTGCAGCGCCTGCTGCAGCTGCCGCTCGCTGTCTTTCTGCATCAGCAGCAGCTCCGGGTTGCCGTCGGCCATGCCGGCCGCGCTGAAATCATGCACATCCTCGTCAAATACCGTCTCCTGCCGCTGCTTCTGCTGATCCTGGTACCAGGTGTAGAAAGTATTGCGCACGATCGTCAGCAGCCAGGCGCGGCTGTCGTCGCCATGGAAACCGTCGTAGAACTTGAAGGCGCGCAGATAGGCTTCCTGCACCACATCCTCCGCATCCTGGCGGCTGCGCGTGAGCCAGCATGCCAGGTTGAATGCGGAATTCAAGTGCGGCAGCACGTTCGCTTGGAATCGCTGTTTTTTTGTCGGGACTGTCATTCACGCGTTTCCAGGGTTCATGAAACACAAGACTGCAGATGCGAAAAATTTATTCCCGAAAAAGGCATTTATCCGGAAACAAACCACAGGGTACACCGGTATAGGATTTTGTCGATCAAGTGATCGCGACCTGAAGGTCAAGGATGTCCATTTCATGCCCGGCGTCAAGGATGGAATTTCTCGTGCCTTTCGAGCATCAGGGTGAAATCCTGGATCCGCTTGGTACGCGTCTCTGGTTTCTTTGCCGTCTGTATCCGGAACAGCAGCGCATAGCGATTGCCGCTGTCGAGCGTGGAAAAAAACGCCAGCGCGCGCGGACTGGCATCCAGCGCTGCCTGGAAATCGGCCGGCACGGTGGACTTGCTGGCCGAGTCATAAGCCGCTTCCCAGCGGCCGTCGGCTCGGGCGCGCTCGATTTCCTTCAGCCCGGCCGGCGCCATCCGGCCGCTCTCGACCAGCAGCAGAGCCTTGTCGCGGTTGATCTTGGACCAGATGCTCCTGGCTGAGCGCGGCGTGAATTTCTGCAGCCAATAGTGTTCATCGTCGGCCTTTTTCTGGCCATCTATCCAGCCGTAGCACAGCGCCGACTCCAGCGCCTCCTGGTAGGAAACCGAACTCTGCTCCGCACCTTTCTTCGCCAGCCGCAGCCAGACCCCGGCCGACTTGCCGTGGTTCTTTTTCAGCCATGCGGTCCAGTCCTTTTGCTGCTCGAAAAGCTCTACCGACAACTCCGCTGCCTTGCCGTGACCTGGATTCATCCGCTTTTTCCTGGGTTGATGGAAGTTGCATTCTATTACTATTTCCTTGTTCTCCGGACCGGGGCCGGCCTTGAGCAAATATATATCGTATTGTGATATATTAGCCGCTCTCAAGAAACCTGCCGTCCAAAGCGGCAATTGCCAGATGCCGCCATCCTCCCTCTCCAAGCAAGACTTTGAAGCGCTGTCGACATTCCGTTACCAGCTCCGTAAATTCCTGCGCTTCAGCGAAGAAGCGGCGCAGAGCGAAGGCGTCACTCCGCAGCAATACCTGCTGCTGTTGCACGTAAAAGGCACCCCCGGCCGCGACTGGGCCAGCGTCGGCGAGCTGGCCGAGCGCTTGCAGTCGCAGCACCACAGTGTGGTGGCGCTGATATCGCGCTGCGAAAAACTCAAGCTGGTGCAGCGCCGCAACAGCGAAGTCGACCGCCGCCAGGTGAACATCCACCTGCTGCCGGCCGGCGAACGCTGCCTCGCCAAGCTGGCCGAACTGCACCATGCCGAATTGAATACCCTGGCCGACATCTTCCGCATCCCGACCATCAATAGCTGAGAAACCCACCATGTCGTCGACACAGCACTCACACAAGCGCGATTTCGCAGCGGACACGCGGCTGCTCAGGATTTCCCTGATCGCGGTGGTCATCGGCGGCTTCGGCACGCTGGCGGCATACGCCTTGCTGAACCTGATCAGGCTGTTCACCAACCTGTTCTTCTATCAAACACTGTCTTTCGCTACCCGTTCACCCGCCGGCCACCATCTCGGAGCCTGGGTGATCGTGCTGCCTGTGCTGGGCGGCTTGATCGTCGGCCTGATCGCGCGCTTCGGTTCCGACAAGATCCGCGGCCACGGCATTCCGGAAGCGATTGAAGCGATCCTGTTCGGCAAAAGCAAGATGTCGGCCAAGGTCGCCGTCCTCAAGCCGCTGTCGTCCGGCATCGTGATCGGCAGCGGCGGCCCGTTTGGCGCCGAAGGTCCGATCATCATGACCGGCGGCGCCATCGGCTCGTTGATCGCACAGCATTTCCGCCTGACCGCAGCCGAACGCAAGACCCTGCTGGTGGCCGGCGCGACAGCCGGCATGACGGCGGTGTTCGGCACGCCGGTGGCCGCGGTGCTGCTGGCGGTGGAGCTGCTGCTGTTCGAACTGCGCCCGCGCAGCCTGCTGCCGGTCATCGTTGCCTGCGCCGTAGCCGGATTCACCCGGCCGCTGCTGCTGGACGCCGGTCCGCTGTTTCCCTTGCAGACACCGGAAATCGGCCTCAGCGCCCTGTTCTCCTGCGTCGTTGCCGGCATCCTGGGCGGCGCATTGTCGGCGCTGATGTCGACTGCCTTGTACCGGGTCGAGGACCTGTTCGGCAAATTGCCGATCCACTGGATGTGGTGGCCGGCGCTGGGCGGCGTCGCGGTCGGCATAGGGGGCTATTTCGAGCCGCGGGCGCTGGGCGTCGGCTACGACGTGATCGGCGATCTGCTCAACGGCAACCTGGCCTTGCAGCTGGCGCTGAGCCTGCTGCTGGTGAAAGCCGTGATCTGGGTGATTGCGCTCGGCTCCGGCACCTCCGGCGGCGTGCTGGCGCCGCTGCTGATCATCGGCGCCGGCCTGGGCACGGTGCTGGCGCCATGGCTGCCGGGCGGCGACGCCCATTTGTGGCCGCTGGTGTGCATGGCTGCGGTGCTGGCCGGAGTCCTGGGCGCACCGCTGACCGCTGCCGTGTTTGCCTTCGGCCTGACCCACGACACCAATGCCTTGCTGCCGCTGCTGCTCACCACCGGCGTCGCCTACGGCTTTACGGTGCTGACCATGCGGCGCTCGATCATGACGGAAAAGATTGCCCGGCGCGGTTATCACATCTATCGCGAATACGGCGTCGATCCGCTCGAGCGCCAGCATGTGGATGAAGTGATGACCCATGCAGTGGCGGCGATTCCCGCCAGCCTCACCATCGCGGAAACGCTGGAGCGCTATTTTGGTACGCAACAGGTGCACCGCTGCTATCCGGTGGTCGACATGAACCAAGGCTTGATGGGCATGGTCGAACGCAGCAGCTTCAGCCCGCAAGCCGACGGCAGCAATCCCCTGACGACCTTGTTCAATCCGGCCTGCCTGGAGCAATCTGCCGCCTTGGTCGCGCTGCCGTCCGAAACCTGCCGGGTCGTCGCCGCGCGCATGGCGACCCACCACCTGGAACGGCTGCCGGTGGTCAGCGACCTGCAAAGCCGGCGCCTGGTCGGCATCATCAGCCGCAGCGACCTGATCAAGCCGTCGCGGCTGTTTTTCGATGAAGAGCAAAAACGCGAAAGATTGTTGAGCTGAATCCAGTCAGGCCGCTGGCCGTCGTGTTTCAAACCGGTCCGCCAGCTGGTCCAACCCCTGCAGAATATGATCGGGTGACTGCCCCAACTCGTCAAACGCGTTGCCGGCCCGGTTGATCCAGCAGACCGGATAGCCGAAATGCCGCGCGCCCGACGCATCCCACGCATTTGATGACACGAACAGCAGTTCCGAACGATCGCAATGCATCTGCTGCTCCGCCAGCTGGTAGACCTTGTCGTGCGGCTTGAAGACACGCACGCTGTCGGCGCTGATCAGATGCGCGAAGCGCTGCTCCAGCCCGGACGCCTCTACCACGCTGCGTATTGAATTGGCAGAACCGTTGGACAGGATCGCCAGCGGCAATCCTATTGCCTGCAGCCTTGCCAGCGCTGCGGGCACTTCCGGGTACGGCGCGATACTGAGATATTCCGCGCAGAGCGCTGAGAGCGCGGCCTCGCCGAGCGGCAGCCGCAGCTGCCCGGATGTGAACTCCAGGGCGTCGCGAGTAACCTGCTCGAAATCGGCATAGTCGCCCATCAGGCTGCGCAGCCAGGTGTACTCAAGCTGCTTCTGCCGCCAGGCCGTGCTGATTTCGCGCCCCCGGCCCGGATGATAGGCATCGCAGGCCGCAGCGACCGAATGCACGTCGTATAGCGTGCCGTAGAGATCGAATACGATACCTCTTATATTCTTCATTGTTCTTCCTCTGTAAGCTGGCGGATCAGTCGTTTCCTCTTCCCCATGCCTCAGTGTAAATGAGAATACTGCTCGCCACTTTTCTGCTGCTCGCGCCGCTGGCCGCGTACGCGCACCAGGTTGTCAGCGTGGCCGACGGCGACAGCATGACGCTGCAGGTTGGCCGCAACCGGATCAAGCTGCGCCTGGCCGATATCGACGCGCCGGAAATCAGGCAGGCGTTCGGCCCGCAGGCCCGGCAATCGCTGCATCAGCTCTGCGCCGGCACGGATGTCCAGTACAACACGCGAGCCACCGATCGTTTCGGCCGCAGCGTTGCGGCCGTGCGCTGCAATGGTATTGATGCCGGCCGGGCCCAGGTGGAACGCGGCATGGCTTGGACCTCCGCACGAAGCAACCGCGAACTCAAGGCTCTTGAGGCAATCGCGCGCAATAAAAGGACCGGATTGTGGTCAGCCCCGAATCCGGTGCCGCCCTGGCGTTTCCGGCACGGCGCCTCCCGCGGCGCGGCTTGCCATGTCGGACCGCGCGGCGGCCGCTATCAATGGATTGGCGGACGCAAGGCGTACGGCTGCTGAAACATGGCGGGCTGGATGGCGCCGGCGGCACATCCCTGAATTGCTTCATTCGGTGCGGGCGGCGCCGGATTTGGCCGAGTAGCCGTCGTTGAGGGTTTTCAGGAAGGCGATCAGGTCGCCGATTTCTTCCTCGTCCAGGGCTGGTGCTTCGCCCATCTTGCGGTTCAGCGGAGCGTCCAGGTTATCGATGTTGGCGCGGTAACGCGGCGGCAGGTCGTCGAACTTGGCGAGTTTGCCTTTTATCTTCGGATACCACCTGGCGGGATCGGTGTCGCGCGTGACATAAAAATGCATCATGTCTTCCAGCGTATGAAAACGGCCGTTGTGGAAGAAGACTGCCCGCGTCGCCACGTTACGCAAGGTGGGCGATTTGAACATGCCGCAGAATTCCGCCTCCCGCGCCATATCCTTACGCTCGGGGCCGCAGATGCCAAGGTCGACATATTTCGGATTGCGGTTCGCCGCGATCTCAAGGTTACGCGGCACGCCCAGCGCCTGGAAACCAAAGTCGGTGAATTGCGCCGGCCGTCCTCCCGGCCCGGGCGTGTCGATGTGGCACTTGGCGCAATTGCCCTTGCTTGGATTGTTGAACAGACCGTAGCCGCGCAATTCGGCCGGCGCAAACTCGGCGTTGCCTGCCATCGCCGCATCGAATTTGCTGGTATAGGGATGGAAGCTCACGTCTTCAGTCTGGAATGCTTCCAGCGCCAGCGTCGCCTGTTC
Source organism: Collimonas sp. OK412 (assembly GCF_900112135.1). Taxonomy (GTDB): domain Bacteria; phylum Pseudomonadota; class Gammaproteobacteria; order Burkholderiales; family Burkholderiaceae_D; genus Collimonas; species Collimonas rhizosphaerae. Next base: position 308,216 of record NZ_FOLC01000001.1, on the reverse strand, counting down.
CAGTGCTGCCGCCGGCCGCTGGAAGATGTCGGCGCCATAGGCTTGCCGGAACTGTTCGGCATAAGCGGTCTTTTGCAGCTTGGCGACCACCGCCTGCGGATCCGGATTGGCCATCTCGTTTGGGTTAAGTAGCGGAATCAGCGCTTGCTCATGCAAGGAGTCGACCGCGCCATCATGGGTGAAGCCGCCGGTAGGACCTTCATCCTCGGTATCGTCCGGACCGGGGACGTAGTAGTGGCGTGTAAACTTGGGAGTGAAACCTAGGTAACGCAAGGACGGCACGGCGCGCGTCCCGTGCCGTTGCATGTCGGCGCCGCCCAGCTGTACGGCCAGTCCGTTGGGCGGCCCGTAAGCATGGTCCGGACTGTGGCAGGTGGCGCAAGACATGGCGCCGGAAGCCGACAGCGAGGAATCGAAGAATATCTGCTTCCCCAAACTCGCCGCAATACTCAGCGCAGCCGGCGGCTCAGGATAACGCACCCACATTTTCAGCGCCGGTTTAGGCGCAGCCGGCGCCGCACCAGCCGCATGCGCCGCCCGGGCCGGCGTTTCCGCATCGTGACAGCCAGCCAGCAACGCAGCCGCAAACAGCACAGCAGCGCCATGCCAACGCATGCAAACAAGCCAGCCGCGATTGTTGCCCAAGATTCTCAACCCATTTCCATAAAACCGCATTTAAATTAGGGTCAGAGTCGAATTTTTATTTGAGGAAATATTCAACTCTGACCCTAATTTTTCTTTAATTCAACTCTGACCCTAATTTTTTCCTGACCCTAATTTTTTCAGGTCAGAAGTTGAACATTGCCATCAGGTCACCGATGGCGGTGGTGTTGACCGGGCGGTACTGGTCGGCGGCGAGGCTGACCGGGTTGGGCAGGTTGTCGCGGCTGCGGGGCGACAGCGGCGCCAGGCGCCAGTTGCGCTCGATGAATTTCAGCACCGATGAGTGATCGTAGTAGGTGTGGTCGATGAAGCCGGTGCGGGCGTAAGGCGACACTACCAGGAACGGGATGCGCGGGCCGTCGCCGAAGAAGTCGACGTTCTGGATGTAGCCGGTGTCGAAGTGGCCGCCGCCTTCATCGGTAGTGACCAGGATCGCGGTATGCGCCCACAGCGTCGGGTTCGCCTTGACCTTGGCGATCAGGTCTTGCAGGAATGCCTCGTAGCGCGCCGGTGCTGAATAGCCGGGGTGGCCGCTGTCGAGGTTCTTTGGCACCACGAACGAAACCGCCGGCAAGCTGCCCTTGGCGATGTCGCTGTAGAAGGTGGTGAGGCCTGCCAGGTTCGATTTCAGGCTGCTGTTCATGATGTTGCTGGACGCGACCAGCGGATCGCCGATGGCGTTGTATTGGGCGCCTTGCGTCACCGACACCGGGAAACCAAGGGCCGCGGCGTCGGCGGTGACGTCGGCTGTTTCGCGAGCGCCCGTATACCACTTCCAGCCGACGTTTTTCTTGGACAGGCCTTCAGCGATGGTCGGCACGGTTTGCGGCGGGTAGTTGTAATTGTTGGGACCGATAGGCTGCACATTGCCGTTCATGTCGTAGCCCGGATTGTAATTATTGACCAGGTAATATTTGCCGGCCTCGCAATTGCTCTTGACCTTCTTGCCAACAAGGAAATTCAGGATGGCGCCGACGCCAGGCTGGCCCGCATCGGAACAGTTGACGTAGGAGCCGCCCTGGTAGCCGTCCTGTGAATAGAAATTGGGAGTTTGCGCCAGCGGATTCGGATTCTCGATCTGGTTCGCCGGCGGCACGCCAACCGCGCCGCCGCTGTTGAAATACGGCAGGTCGCCGGTAGCGATGCTGAAGAAGTTGGCGCCGGTGCCGCCCATGATGCTCTGGTGATAGTTGTCGCTCAACGCATATTGCTGCGCCAGCGATTTGAAGAAAGGCGCATCGCCGGTGTTCATGTTAAGGAAGCTCATCAGCTCGCCGCCCTGCCCCGGATTGCTCGGTGTGATGCCGGTGGTGTCGCCGCCCTGGCCGACGGTGGCGGCGACCCAGGTAAACATATCCAGCTTGGCATTGTCGCCGCCGGTTTGCTGCCACATCTGGAAGAAGCGATGCACCGGATCGCCGGTCAGCGCGCTGTTGGCGGTGCCGTAAGCCACATATTTGGTCAGCTGGAACGGGCCGTTCGGCAGGTTTGCCGGGAAACGGGTATCCGGCACGCCGCCCGGATTCTGGAAGGTCGGCGGGCTGAGTTCGCCGATTGCGGTCGGTTGCGGCAGGGTAGCGTAAGCGCCGACGCGGGCCGGGTTAAGCGTATAGGCAGTCTGGCTAGCCCCCTGGTTTTGCAGCGCCAGGCTGAAGTTCGGACCGGGAGTGCCGTCGGCGTTGATGATCCCTTGCGACAGCAAATTCTTTACGGTCTGCCCTTGCGGCGGCTGATAAGCGCCGAATACCGCATCGAAGGTCTGGTTTTCGCCGACGATCACGATGACGTTCTGGATCGGGGTGGTGGTCGGGCCGTTGTTCAGCGCCACCAGCGACTGGATCGCGCTCGCCGGCAATGCGCCGCTGACGCTGCCGCTGGCCGGGATCGTCAGGACTGCGCGATTGGCGTCGGCGCCGACCGCGACCTGGCCGGTATGTACGGTAAAGTGCGCCAGCTCGAACAGATTATCGAGCGGATCGCTTGCAATCGCCTGGTAGGCGGTGCTGCCTATCGGATCGCCGGTCTCGCTGGCAGGCACACCAAGCGCAGTAAACAAAGGCTGCAGCGGCAAGGAGACGTCACTGACTGCCTGCGCTACGCTGGCTGAGCTGATTTTAGCAGCGCTGATTTGCGCTGCGCTCGGGCTGCCGTTCGGGATCAGGCCGAGCACACGCTGGGTCACCAGCGAGGTCAGAGGATTCAGGTTGGCTTGCACGGTCCCCACCTGGGTCGAGCTCGGATTGATGACAGCAGACAATGTGGCGGCGCTGCCATCGGCGTCGTTAAACGGCGCGGTCAGGATAAAAGGCGCGCTGCCTTTCAGCGTCAGCGTGAACTTGCCGCTGGCGTCGGTTAGCGCCGTCTGTACGTTCTGGCCGCTGCTGTCGGTGATGGTTACATTGACGCCAGCCAGCGCTTTACCGCTCGCCGCAACGCCGTTTACCGTGGCGCCACCAGCGCCGAGCGCATTTCCGCCGCCACCGCTGCAGCCGCTCAGATAGGCTAGCGTTGCGCATGCCAGCGCCAAGGAACGAAGTTTCATGGTTATCCCGTGATTGGATGATTGTCAGATTCAGGCCAGAGTGCATGGGCGCCACAGGCGGCTGCATCTGGATAAACCCGCATTCTCACGAGGAAATGTGACTGCCTGATGTCAGGAATTTCCGAAGCTGAAAAAAGCAACAGACCGCTTGTTTAGAATGAGCGTTCCATTGCGCCGGATGATTTAGTGTGTTGTGTTCGGAAAATAAAAGGCAAGCTATGAAGATGTCACGGATTGCGGCATCTTAGTGATCGAGGATGAGTAGATCGTCAAAGCTGAATCCGCGCACCCTCACCGTATTTAAGGGCAGTGTCAGTCCCAGTCCATGTCTGATTTTCTTGCGTAAGCGCATGATCATGGTGTCTAGCCGGTTTTGATCGTAGCTCAAATAGTGCTCGCCAAATTCGTCAATAATCTTCTTCCTGGACGCCACCTCGCCTTTTTCCAGCAGGGCGAAGGTTTTGATCAATGTAAATTCAAGGCTGGTAAGTTTGATCTTGTTGTTGTTTGGCGCAGTCAAGGTCCGCTGATGCAAGGACAGGCGCCAAGGCACCATGAGGCCCTGGGTCAGGTTGGCTATGTCGGGGGGAAATGGATGCGTGTGATCTATTTGAAGGATGGTGATGGATTTATTTTGTTCCCTCAGGCTTTGTCCGGCCAGAAAGGTAGCCGATGTTTCGCTCCAATTGATCTGATAACCGGCGCTGCTGAAAAAATCGCAGATCTCATTTTTATCCCGAGTGTCATCGTTCAGGAGAAGCAACGTCATCATTTTTTGCCCCAACAAAGTAGATTCATAGCCATATGTTGGTTCATGGAAATACTGTTATCATGACAATTCATGACATTTTCCATATTTTTTTAGAAACATGATGATCCACGGATGGGAAACGCTGTTGCTAATGCATCCGTAACACAGGCAGGTCCGCCCTGAATGTAAATTCATCGCCATGATGGCCTGAAAATCCCGTATCTCGTTTGCCCGATCAACGGGCATATTTGCATCCAATTCTGTGAATCATTCGCCCTGCCAGCGAGCTGCCCCACTACTGTCACTCTCTCCTTTGCGCATTCCAGTCAGCGCTTTGCCCATGTCAGGAATCATCATTTTCCAGGCAAATGCCGAGATTACTCTTTTCATGATCTTTGAGGTTTTCATGCCGACACGCTGGGCACGAAAGCGAAAAAGATTCCGTGTGGCCGCCTTCTATTGATTAAGCGGTGGTCCGTTTAAGTATATGGCTCAACGCCATATACGCCCACATGAAAAGGAATGATTATGAAAAGCGAAGAACTGAATCAGAATAACTGGGGAGTGTGCGGTTTTGTCGCAGCCGTTCAGGCCGCCAACCTGAACCACAAGCCGGGAGGCAATCTCGCGGCTGACACCTATGGCACGTTGTTCCCTCTGATCGAGAATTTCTGCAGAAATCATGCAGACCGGTCAGCAGAACTACTGGACTTTTCAAAGGTTTTCGGGGCAGTGTTTGCCTATAAAAGCCTCAAAGAAGTCACGGATAAGATGCGTGGCAACCATGCAATGGATGAACAGGTGGGAATTGCGATGACCGCAGCGGCCGTCAGCCTGCTGTGCAAAGACCTGGGCTTCTTGAACTATGATTTTCATGCGACGACAGCAACCACCAACGCCTTGAATCTCGATAAGCCGCTACCGTATAAAAACGCGATTTACGGCCTGGGGAAAAGAGACAACCAAGGCAACTATCGATACGGCCTGTTGCACTGGGTATATGTTGACGCCAATGGAGATGTCCTGACATGGGGAAAGAAAGGGGCTGATGCCGTCAGGGCACTGAAAGACAACGGCTACGATAAGCTGACGCACTATCTGCCAGGACTCAGTTAATGCCGGCGCCTTTTCGGGGCGCCCTGAATCCCGCTGCTTCATCCTCCTGACGCATCGCATGAGATCCATCGCAGGCGGGCAATCGGATCGTCCGATCCGATGCCCGCCTTTTCTACTTTTAGCGAAAATTCCAGTTAAGTACTTATACGGCGCAACATGCCGGAACTGAATTTATTGATGGCCGCCGTCACCATATAACAAAACAAAAAGAACCAGATCATCGCATACAGGTAAACCCATAACATGATCTGTGTCGTTCCGCTGGCGTTGATGACTGTGTTGCAGCGGCTGACCAATTCCGACACGCCTATCACCGAGGCGGTGGAGGATGCCATGATAATAATCACAAAGAAATTACACAAATTAGGGATAAAAAGCAGTGCGTTCTGAAATCTTTCGTTGCGCCATGCCTGTATCGCACTGAGCAAATTATCTGAAACAAAACCCGCCACGGCCAATGCCAGCGCCAACGCCGCTTTCAGCCAGGAAGGAAAAGACAGGTTGATAGTAGAAAATGGCAACATCAATGATTCCGGCAGCATGAACATCAGATAAATCTGGAATACAAATGTCGGCACATTACGCATGAATTCGGTCAAGCTGGCTCCTGCAAGAGCCAGCTTCCGATGGCGGGACAGCCGTAACAGAACCAGCAGGCCGCCGCAGGCCGCGCCAATACCCAATGCGAGCACGGAAATCAGGATATTCCACATAAAGCCAATTGCCAAAAAGGGAGTCCACTCAAGCAGATTTCTCGTGATTTCAATCCATCCCATGGCACCACCTCCGCTCTACCCGTTGCAACAGACGCAGCACCACGAACACCAGAACCAGGAATAACAGCATCAATGTATTCATCATCGTTGCCACCGTTCCGTGCTCAGCGATAATTGAAGTGGACACCGACAACAGTTCAGGCACTGCAACAGCACTGGCCATCATGGTGGCTTTGCTCACATTCACCAGGGACGCCAATATCGATGTCGAACAGCGACTCGCGATTGCTCGTAAAGTACCTAAGTTCAGCCGAAAGCCGGGATCTCGCAAACGTTCTTTGTCGCTGGCATTTTCCAGAATGTGCAAAATACCTGATCCGGTGTACCAGCACAGGCACAGCACGACAATCAGGAAGGAGTTCAGCTGTATCCCCCAGTTGGCTGCCAGTACGCTGCCTATTCCAAATGCCAGCACGTAAATCTGCAACAGAGGCGGGGTCATTCTGCCAATTAAAGTAAAACCTTTTAAAAATTGACTGAGCAGCGGAATCCTCTGCTCTATGGCCAGCGCGAAGATCATGCCGCTAACCAGGCTGCCGAATACGCAAGAAGCCGTGAGCGCCAACGTGGTGAATAAAGCACGGATAAATTGATCACGCTCATAGTCGTCGTAAATGAAGGTGAGATTGACGCCGGTTTTTTCTTTGACCAGCAATCCGAATTGACGCAAGCCTGTGGTTTCAGTTGATGTGATGAAGATAGGGTTACGGCAAACTACCGGCCATTGGCCGTCCGGCAAACGCCCGCAAACGAATGCGCCCTTTTCATCTTTCTCATTCCACAAGGTATGCATCTCGGTCAAAAAAATGGAAGGCGGCAGGCGCCATTTCTTTTCCAGTTCAAGCAAAAAGCCGCGCCGATGCCATTGCGCGACGGTATCGCCGATGAAGCGCTCCAATGCACCGCCTTTTTCAGAGCGCGCAATAGCTATGGCCCATGGCGTCAGAAGCTGCGGGCGCAGTTTGGTTTTATAGTATTTCCACTCATCTGACAATAAATCGCCCGCGATCGCTGTGTTATCAAACAGCCAGCCGGCGCAACGGCCGTCGCGCACTGCCAGTTTGGCGTCGCGGCCATTTGCAAATATCTGCAAATCCAGCAGATAGCGGGTAGCCATTGCGCGGTTGAAGTAACTGCCTTGGGTGGCGCATACCTTTTGCCCCCGCACGTCGGCCCAGGTGTCTAGCTTGCTGTCCGGCCGCGTCATTAACGTTACGCCGGAAGAGTAGTAGTTGGGCTCTATCAAATCGGCAATCTGCCTCCGTGCGTAGGTATCGCCTAAAGTCGCGATCGTCAGATCTATTCCGCCTTCATCCAGTACCTGCAAGCGGTTAGCCCCAGTCACCGCCACTTTGCGCAGGGCGACGCCTAGGCCCCGCGCCAGATCTTCTGCCAAGTCATGCTCAAAACCCTGGAGCGTTGCATCCGGCGATAACATCCCAAAAGGCGGGTAATCCGTCTTGACTCCCACGATCAGCACACCGCGTTTTTTGATTAAATCCATGCGACTTTCGGCATGCGCAGCGGCAACGAACATGAGAACGAGTACAAGTAAACAAGCGCAGCCTATTTGCCATCCCGAGCGCCGGATTCTCCTGCCCGGTTTCATACAGGATTGGCCAGCACTCGCATGCCATAGCCAAGTTCAGCCGGAATCCAGGAGCACAGGCGCCGGTCGATACAACGCATCAAACTGGATTGCGTTACCAGCCACTCAGGAAACACACTTTCCGGCTGCCACTCGCTGATCGCAAATCCAGCCTCAGCCAACTCTTCGCATAAGGTACGCAATGAGTAGAGATGATAGAAGAACGTCAGGTTGCGCCCCTGGATGCGCCTCGTGAAGCAGATATTGCCCGCTTCATCATGCGGCGGCCGGGCATGGCCCAGAGTTCGAGCCAGCCCGTATTTGAACAATTCCCAAGGTCTGCGCCGGAAGATTGAAGGAACAGATAAAATCAATTTTCCATCGGCCCGAATCAGACTGCGCATTTTATGCAAAGTCTCAAGCCGCAAATTGCGTTCGACCACGTGCGACAAGACGCCAAACAACATGAGAATTGCATCGTAGCAGGCGTATCTGTTCAAGCCATCCAGATCGCCATACACAAAAGTAACGCGCTCGCGGTGAGACGTGGTTCGCAGCCGGGATTCGAACTCAGTCAAAGAAGCAGCAGAAATATCGTAGGCGGTTAAATGGGCCTGCGACTTTTCCAGCAAGGCCAACGAATATCGGCCATTTCCACAACCGAAATCAAGGATCTGGTCGACTTCGGCCAATCCTTTTTCCAGCAAATACGTCATGGTTGCGACATTAGGTTCGGGATAGCGTCGACGATATCCATCGCTTAGGAAATAATGATCATAAGTTTCTTGCATCGTTCTGCTGATATCGTTCGCATCTATGGACATGGCATGGTCTCCTGTGTGGATTGACGTGGAAAGCGACAATGATTCGCTGCGTGCTAAAGCTGTTTGATATGTCTTATTTCCGCCAGCAACACAGGCAGGCCCCGCTCCTCCCTCTTTATTGCGGATTCGATTTTTTCCAGAAAAAATCGAACGCGTGCGGATAAAGGCCGGCCATTCCTGATATGCCATCGCGTCCAGAAAATCAGCAGATGGGCTAGAAAAAACAAAGTCAGACTGCGAATTTTTTCAAACTGAATAAAAACCCTGTATATGCTGAGCACGAACCAAAGCCCCAGAAGCGGCGCCAGGTAGGCATCGAGGATGCTGGCAATTGCTATCGGGAAGGTGGAAAAAATCCAGGGTGTGCCGTTGCGGTAGAAGTCGCTGACCAGATCATTGGTCTGGATCGCAGTGCCGCGATATTTAGGGAATTCGTCTGCATTGCTGACGTAGTTACTGTTGCGATGCACTTCTCGCATCGCCTCCAGCAATGCATAAGTTGTGGCCGGCGGTAATTTTTTTTGAGCAACTACTGAGATATTCGCCGCCAACAGCTTGACATCGCCACTTGGAATTTTCTCTTTCAGATCAAAGATGCCGTTCGGCAGAGTTACTTTCTGCAAAAAGGGAAATTTCTTTACGATGGCCGATTGCTGCGTCAGCTCCACCAGAACAAATTTCTTGTTCTTTCCCAGTTCTGCCATCAACTCGCTCTCGGCGCCCAGGATAAACAGGCCGCCGTCAAATTCTTCGCGGGCAAGCCGGGCGACCCCGATATTCAAAGGAAGAAAGCGGATAAGCGTATTGCGTTGGTCTATGCCGTATGCCGCGAACATGCTCAGCAAAGTCTGGCTGGTGACGCTCTTTTCGGGAGGAAGAACCAGGCTTAAACCGCGCAGGTCGGCGAGCGACAGAATGCTTCTTTCCGTTTCCACTTTCCGGTTTACGAAAATGAAAATGGGTTGCAGTTGAATCTCTCCAAGAGATATCAGGCTGGCCTGGCTTTTACCCTGCAGATCGTTTGCTACGAAACCGATATCAATATGTTTTGTGCTGTCCGCCACCTCGGCGGAAATTTCATCTGTGTTTTGAAAAGAGACAATGTCAACCCGATAGGATTTTTTCTCCAGTATTTTTTTATACTGAAGCGCCATCGCATAAAAACTGCCGTCCTCCGGACCAGCGGCGATCCTGATCCGACGCGAAGGAACGGCGCTGAACGTGGCGTAGAGCATAATGAAAATCAGGCCGAGGCAAAGCAGCAGCCGCGCAAGCCGCAACATATCTTTTTGCATAAATAGAATCCGCGCAGGAATACAGAAAGTAAAAGAAGATCGGAATGCACACAAAAGCGGGGCGTCGCTTTTGTGTGCCGCCGTTCGCAGAAATCAACGCTCGTTCTTGAGCTTCAGGCGATAGGCGTTCTTCTTGCTGGCCACCAGCGAATCGGTGACTATCAGACTGCTGGAAAATCCCACCAGATCTTGCAGGTTGATGGCAGACAGGCTGCGGCCATCGACCCAGTCGGCATTGGCAAAGCGATGAATAGGGACTGGGTTTGCCTGTGTATATTTAGCCAGATCCACCACCGCAGCCGTCAGTTTAGCCAGTCCTCCCCTTGCATTCAGAGTCTGCGCTGACACAGTGAATTCGGTGCCTTGGTTGCTGAATTCCAGGACTGTCATGACATCCACCACGTTCCGCAACGCATTCCAGCGCTTTTCGTCGAAACTGCGCGGCTTGTTGAGTTCAAAATCATTGCCCGGCTCATCGCTGCGCAGAAATCCGACGGGACCTTCAAACAGATTGACCGGCGCCCATACCATGCCCGTCAGTAAAGGGGCCGCACTCGGGTAGCGGATTTTTCTAAGTGCGCCTTGCAGGGCCAGCTTGTTTGCGTCTGTATCCGCTATGTCGCTATCCGCTGCCTGGCTGAGGCCAACCAGCGCCTGCAAATACTGTTGCGGAATGATGTGGTGCCTGGAAAAGTTGGTTCCAACCCAGGCTGTCGCGCTGGGCATTGCTGCAGCCGGCGGATTTTTTGCGGCCAGTGCGGCATTGGCGGCATTGAGCAGCTCCGCCGACCAGTTGATTGCCGTTGGAATCGGAGGACGCCCCTCAATCGGAAGGTGGATGAGGCCGGAAGTTTTTCCCGCCGCAAATGAAGACTGGCTTGCAAGCAAAAAAAACATCGCAAACATGCATTGCTGCAGCACCCTGACGGTGCGATTTCCTGACGTTGACTTCATGGAGATACCCCTTTTAAGTTGATGGAAAAATCAATGACGCCGCTCGTTTGCACGGCAGAGAAAACGTCATGAATCACAGATTAAAGGGGGAAAACAACGCCATTCCTGACCAAATCTGCTGCTTCTGCGGCCTCAGGAAAATGGTCAGAAATGGTTAGAAGAGGGATTGCACAGATTCGTATGCTTGCGTCTGAACCCGGCAGAACAGAGTCGCGGCCGATTCACAAACCCTACAACAAACTGGAGTAGTCATGGCCAATTTAACCAGCCTGGAAGATATGGTGCTTGCGATTGCCGGATCCATCATGAATGCACAGCACATGGTGGAAAAAGCACAGGTAGCAAACATTGCGTCTTTCTTTACTGATGATAAGCAACCCACCACCATCGAGCTCAAGTTACCGGCGGTACACAGCACCGCCAAGCCCGGTGACATGTTGCATTACCGCCTGCCTTTGCTGTCGCTGGTGCCGCACAGTTCGCTCATCATCGGCGAGGCAGAGATTGATCTGGACATGGAACTGGGCGCGTTTGAAGAGCAGGATCGCAGCGGCCACAACGAATCCATCATGAGTCAGACCGGCATGGCGGCGCCGGCGGGCAGAAAGGCCGGGCTCATGGTCAGCCCTGCCAGCGCAAATAACGGCTCCCGGGACAGGAATATAGCGCACATCAAATTGAAACTGCAGGCCACGGAAAAATCGGATGGGCTGGCGCGCCTGCTCAACGATGTGGTGAAAGAACAGGGTCCAACCGGACTGGTGCAGGAGTAATCAAAAAAGGAGTACAACGTGAGTATGGATCGCTTTCGTTTAACTGAAATGCGTTTTATCAAACGCATCGTGGTTGGCAACGACAACCCGCAAAACATCCGCACCGAGGCCGAAGTCCAGGAAGCCATGGACCTGGTTAACCGCTGTTTAAGCGGCACGCCGCGCGGCTTTATCCTCAATGTGGAAAAATGCTTCGGCTTGTATAACATCGGCGAGCATCAGGTGGTGCTGCAATACGCCGTGTACCACCTTGGCTTTGCGCGCAAGCCGCTGCATCTGGACTGAGCATGACGGCCATCACCTTAACGCTGGATGTGTTTTGTGCTGAGCTGTCCCGCGTATTTGAACAAGTCAACCGCGACTTGCCTGCTATCTCTGAACAGAAAGGCGCAGATGCAACGCAAGTATTTTCGTATCGCCTGCCGCATCAGGCGACATACGAACTGCTAACCATCCCCTACGATAAATTCCACAGGAATCACGGCTATAGCTTGCAGGATTTTATTTTCAGCCTGCCCTGTTACCTGACGACCAGGAAATTCGACAAGGAATCTCAAGTGGTGCTCATGCTCCAGACGCCGAACTGGTGGCAGAAAATACGCCATCCCCACGTACTGAAGCATCTGGAAATTCAGGTCGCCAAAGATGGGACCAATCTGGCGCTAGGTCCGGGTAACGCGATGCGGCCGAAACGCAGTCGTCGAAATTGGATCTTTCTGCTAACGGAGGATCAGCAGTCAAAATTTTCCAGCCTGATTCCGGACACTTCCTGGTGGCGTTCGTCGCAGAAAATGTGGCGCAAATTCTGGATCCGCAAGATTGAATAAATGTAGCGACCGCCTGTTGCATTACAACGATCCTGGAGTCGGTAGGATGTCAATTTAATGACGGTAGATTTCGTCATTTTTTTTGCTTAAAAAATCCGGCTCAACTTTTCTACAACTCCAATCCCCTTCTCCATTCCCCTGCTCACTTCGCGCGCCACCCAGCCGATACGACAGGAAATGTCACGAACTCATTGTTTGCCAATCCTAAGATTGTCCTGAGCGCGTCATGCGCGACTCGGCGCCAGGCTGCGGTTTTTCAGCATGGCTTTTTTCAGACCCGTCTGGGTCATTTCTAAAGGAGTAAACAATGTCTGATCTTATCGATATGGCGTCTCAGTTCAAGGGCTTGCCGATGGGCGACCTGATTGGCAGCCCATTGACTGCCGCTTGCGATGCCCAAATCAAGTTGGCGAACGCTACTGCCAATTTTATTAAGTACATCGGCTTTCTGCCGCCGGCTGCGAATGATCCAAATGGCGTAGGCGCGACGCGCACGGCGCACTTTGCGTTCACCCGGCCGATCGCCGATCCCAATGACGCCACCAAAACGATTGAAGAAAGCGTTTCTCTGGATGTGCCTTTGCTGGCAATCGTCAAGGTGCCGGCGCTGTCAATCACCAAGGTGGATATCACCTTTGACATGGAAGTGAAGTCTTCTTTCGCCTCCAAGGAATCCACCGATGCATCGGCCAAAATGTCGGCCGACATGAAGTTCGGCTGGGGCATGTTCAGCGCCACGGTGCACGTCGAAGGTTCGGTTGCAACCCACAAGGAAAACACCCGCTCATCCGACAATTCCGCCAAATACCACGTGGAAGTCTTGGCTGAAGATAACGGCATGCCGGAAGGCCTGGCACGGGTACTGGACATTCTGCAATCGTCCATCCAGCCTAGATCCAATGGCACCAAGCCAGCTGTCGCTGTCGGTCCGTAAATTTTAATGCGACTTCAAGCAAGTGAATCTGTGCACGGATTTGCTTGTTTTTCTTTCAGAGGACACTATGCCTGCCATCTCCCAAGAACAGCTTGCCAGCTTGCTGGACACCGCAGCTGACAATTCCCGAGTCACTCTTTGGCTCGATCCCATCAACGCCGCACTCACAGAATGGTCAATCGGCAACACATATCGCCAGGCGGCATTCCTTGCGCAAATCCTGCACGAATCGGCACAGTTGAAAGTCCTGTCGGAGAATCTCAACTACTCGTCTATACGGCTGCGCCAGGTATGGCCGCACCGCTTTCCGACCGACAGCGTCGCGCTCCAATATGCCAGCAATCCGGAAAAACTGGCTAGCAACGTTTACGCCAATCGACTTGGAAATGGCGACGAAGCCAGCGGCGACGGCTGGAAATATCGCGGCCGCGGCTTGATTCAACTGACCGGACGCGACAACTATGAACGCTGTGGCAAGGCATTAAAACTGGACCTGCTGGCGCAACCGGAATTATTGCAAGAACCGGCAGGCGCAGCGCGTTCAGCAGCCTGGTATTGGGCCACGGCAGGACTGAATGAGCTTGCCGATCTCAAGCCGAACGGCAATGCCAGGGATGATTTCATCAAGATCTGCCGACGCATCAACGGCGGCGATATAGGTTTGCAATCGCGATTGGACTATTGGAACAAGGCAACGCAAGTCCTTGCGCTCGGATAGCCGGCGGATTTACGGAGTGGCATTACGCTTGGCGACAGCGACGAACGAACATATCGCTGTCGCCTTGATGCAGTGCGAATGTCGATGGTGCGCGGTGCGCAGCTGCGTAGTGGATTAAGGACCGAGATGTTCAACGAGAAATACGCAGGACTAGAATGCGATCGAAGCACTTCCTCCCGTGGCCTTGGTCCTGCCGGAGGGGTTCATAAGTGGCTAGATGATTATCAGGTCTTGCAATGACAGGTCTTGCAATGACACATTTAATGAGATGCAAGGGTTAGGACGTTCGAATCCTCTCGCCCCGGCCAATAAAATCAAAGGGTTACAAGTTTTCGACTTGTAACCCTTTTGTCTTTCCTACGTTCCGAGTCCGACAGATGTCCGAATTGTCGGCAACTCGTATTGAATTATCCAAGCAAATGTGAGTTGAGAAGAAATTAAACCAGGGTTGCCCACCGTCACGCGACATTCCAAACGAGCTGGGTAATACCTCGGCGGCTCTTCAAGTCTGTAGAGACGTAATATGAGGGGCCTCCAGACCATGCTTGGCCCATCCCATTCAGATAGTTGAGCCCAAACTCGGTAGCCAAAGTGAAGGCAAGACCCGCGCCCGTCTCCGAAACCACATTAAACGTAAAACTTGCTCCTGAGCGGGAGGCGAGATCAGTACTCGCCCAGTAGCTCGGACCACCAGACCAGAGTTCGCCCTTACCGTTCAGGTACAACTTATCTTTACCCACTAAGAGAGAAAATCGGATTCCTGCCCCTTCCGCCGTAGGAGACAAATCGAAGTGGGCGCCTTGTCGGTCACCCTCGTCTGTCGTGACGTGATAGCTGGGACCGCCAGACCACAGCTTACCTGTGCCATTTAGGTAGACTGTAGATTTGAGGTCGCTGTTCCAGCAAGAAAGCCTAACAGTATTACCATTCCAGCAGGCCATTAGAAGTTTGCGTAAGTCAGAATTCGAGACGTGGTCAGCTACGAATTGCGCCCGGTTACTCGCCCAATTCACCCCCACAGAATGAACAACCGGAAAAATTTCCGCTGGACCGAGTTCATCCAAAAAGCTTTTGATGAAGGGCCTCGCAACTCCTCCGAAATCGGCATACATCGATTGCAGCACTGCGGCTGCGGCCCGGAATTTTAAGCTAACAACATTTCTGACGAATTCAGAACGTACAACCTGCACCGGCCTGAACGCAAAATATGAGGTCGATCCATGGCTCGAAATAACAATTTTGTTGAATGGGCTTGTCAACGCATATGTCGGGTCGAAAATGAATTTTCTTTTCGTCGCATGCTTGGCAAGTAGTTCGGCCTGCGGATCATTTTTTGAATAGTCGTACGCAATTATCTTACCAATGTTATTTACGATGCGCGTCATATCGATTGCCGCATTATCAGTTATCGGCGCATTCATGATTGTCACGGCATCGCATGAATTATTGCGGATATATGCAGCCGTCTTTTCTTCGTTATAGGCGTTGACAGGGATTCGATTTGGAATTTTCTTGCCACGATCCGGACCATTCGATACGCATTGATATTGCCAATTGACGTTGTAGGCTCCCTTGAAGCCAGTTATCTGATTTCCATCCGTCTTGATGTATCCCTCCCCGTAATAATCTACTATCGGAATGGATCCCTGCAGCGCTTGAACCTCAAATTCGTACGAAGAGTTGTAATGAAGATCAGGAGTTTCTGCATATGCGTATTTCAGATCTTCGTTGACCTCATAATTTGGGCGGGGAGCGTTCATCCAATTCGTGGGAGGAAGACCGTTTGGGAGCATGTCATCGAATTTAACGCCAGAAACCATATCAATCGACTGCATATTTACCTCTTCATTTTGACAGAATAGATATGACCACTGCCGCGGTCACTGATAGTAACCGCCTCCATGAGTTAACCCCCTGGCGATGTGATCGCCGAAACAGACTTTCGACGATCACGTCAAGCACGATGCGGAGAACACAGTCGAAAGGTCTTGAGTCTTTCCGATCGTTACGCATTCATAAAATATTGTGGCTAAGTGATGTCGCCGATGGCAATGAAACTAAAATTTCTATCGGTATAATGCCCCCCGCTATCACCTGTTTGAACGGTAGCACCGCCACCAGACAAAGAAGGAAATATCACATTATCCAAAGTGTTTTCCCCACTTCCGTATCCCCACTGGGCGCCTGTCATGGCCGGATTGTCAGTGAATTGGTTTTTGAACAAAATCGAATAATTGCCGGTGCTCTCGCGCTTCACGCTGAAGCCGCCGGATCCACTGACTATCGTTCCGTCTTTTTCGATGCTGCCCCACAGAGTAAGTTGAGTCATTGCTATTTCTCCTTCATTCTTAATAGGATTGAGGGTGGAAACTGTTGTGCTGACATCAATCGGAATGTGATTTTTTAATACGGCAAACGCTGTTGCGTATTTGAGTCAGCGATTTGAGGCTACTCTCAATATTTCTTTAGAGCACCTGTCAAAACGCGCAGTACTTACGCGCGAGAAAAGGATACGCTCAGGATGTTGATGCCGCACATCCAAAGCGGCTTTCTCGAAGTCAAACAGGGGAAGATCAAGAAAAAGTTGCACATCATTCTTGAGGGAACTGACAAGCGGATTGAATTGGGTGATCTGCTTGACCGGATCGTCGCCCGTGAGGTGCAATGTCGCACCCAGCATTTGATATGCACGCCTGAGGAGGAACCGCTCAAAAAATGGATGCTTCGCACACGCTTCGACAATGCCAGGGTGGTGGCAGCGGAACGGGCTATAAGTGATGGCAACGACTACCTAGCCGGTCGCATCAGAGAATTTCATTCGGGATATCCGCCCGAAAGCAGCAAGCGAAATTGAGAGCCTCACAGATGCAAGTAAATTGCTTGGTCACACCGAGGAAGAGATTACCAGACTGGTCTACCGTCAAATAGGTGAGAAAGTAAAACCAACGCGATGGCAATTAGCTCGCGCACAAAAAAAATTTGTATGTGGCGTGATGACCGCGGTACATCATCCCGTTGCATCCACCTGTTGAATCCACAGCCGATTTCGGTCAGAAGCATACCGGGCAATGTTTGATTCTCACTGAAATAACTTATCAGGTCGGACCCAAATTAGTAGACAACAGTTGCAATATAAATACAATAAAAATATCCTGGCGTGCTTCAATATGCGGAAACGATTACTTGACAAAGGACTTGCCGGAAAAGCAAAACGGCCCTCAAAGGGCCGTTTTGCTTGGATCTGGCGGAAGCGGTGAGATTCGAACTCACGAACGGGATAAACCGTCGCTAGTTTTCAAGACTAGTGCCTTCAACCACTCGGCCACACTTCCTGGGAAGGTCGTAATTATACCCATTTTGCAGAAAATTAACGATACCGGACACGCTTTTTCCTGGAATTCGCCTGACTTTACGAGGAAAACCGCTCAATCCAGCAGGAACACCTGCTGCAAATCATTCAGGAAGCGCCGCCCCAGTTCGGTCGGCCGGATGATCTTGTGATCGCGGTACAGCAAGCCCTTGGCCTCGGCCTGGTTCAGGGTTTTCTCTATCGAGTTGAGCGCCAGCCCGGTGCGCTCGCTGAACAGGTTCACCTCGAAACCGTTGTTCAGGCGCAGTGCATTGAGCATGAACTCAAAACCCAGGTCGTCGCGGCCGATTTCGGTTTCTTCCTGCACCACATTGCCGAGCCGGCTGTGTTCCAGGTAAGCCTTGGGCTGCTTGTAGCGCATCTGGCGGATCACGCGGTGCGGGAACGACAATTTGGAGTGGGCGCCGGCGCCGATGCCGAGATAGTCGCCGAACTGCCAGTAGTTCAGGTTGTGGCGTGCTTGGCGGCCAGCCTGGGCGTAGGCCGACACTTCGTAATGTCCATAACCGGCGGCGCTGGTGTGGGCGCTGATCATGTCTTGCATTTCGGCGCTGGCGTCGTCGTCGGGCACTGCCGGCGGATACTTGGCGAAATAGGTGTTCGGTTCCAGCGTCAGGTGGTAGAGCGACAGGTGCGGCGGCGCAAAGCCGATGGCGGTAGCCACATCCTGCTGTGCCTCTGCCAGCGTTTGCGACGGCAAGGCATACATCAGGTCGAGATTGAAATTATCGAAAGTCGCATGGGCAATCTCGACTGCGCGGCGCGCTTCGCCGTCGTCGTGGATCCGGCCCAGGGCCTGCAAATGGCGGCCGTTGAAGCTCTGGATCCCGATAGACAGGCGGTTGATGCCGCTGTTGCGGTAGGACTTGAATTTTTCCACCTCGAAGGTGCCAGGATTGGCTTCCATCGTGATTTCCGCTGCGCCGTCCAGCGGCAGCAGGGAGCGCACATCCGACATCAGGCGGTCCAACCCGGCTGCCGACATCAGGCTGGGCGTACCGCCGCCGATAAAGATCGTGTAGATCTTGCGGCCCCAGATCAGCGGCAGCGCCGCTTCCAGGTCGGCGCGCAAGGCTGCCAGGTATTCCTCTTCAGGAAACCCGCCTTTGGCTTCATGCGAATTGAAATCGCAATACGGGCATTTTTTCACGCACCACGGGAAGTGAATGTACAGGGACAGCGGCGGCAAGGCGCTCAGGCTGAGCGCGCCCGGCTGCAGATACGCCAGCGCCGCCTGGGCCGCTGCCGACGGCTTGTCGCCGGCCTGGCTCTTGGCCTGTCCAGGCATGCCTATGGGTTTGATCGGGATCATCGTAATTTTTCTACCAGCGCGCGTAATGCCTGGCCGCGGTGCGAGACGGCGTTTTTTTCGGCGGCGCTGAATTCAGCCGCGGTCTTGCCCTGCTCCGGCAGCAGGAAATACGGGTCGTAGCCGAAACCGCCGGCGCCGCGCGGCTGATCGATGATGACACCGTTCCAGCGGCCGTCGGCGATCACCGGCTGCGGATCGTCGGCATGGCGCACGAACACCAGCACGCAATAATAATAGGCCGATTTGTCGGCATGCGGCGCCAGGTCGGCAACCAGCTTGCGATTGTTTTCCGCGTCCGATTTCGGCTCGCCGGCGTAACGCGCCGACAATACACCGGGCGCGCCGCCCAAGGCGTTGACGCAGACGCCGGAGTCGTCGGCCAGCGCCGGCAAGCCGGTCAGGCGGGAGGCGTGGCGTGCCTTGGCAAGGGCGTTTTCGATAAAGGTCAGGTACGGCTCTTCCGCTTCCGGAACATCGAATTCGCCTTGCGGACGGACCTCGAAATCGATCTGCACCAGCAAAGCGCTGAATTCTTTCAATTTACCGGCGTTATTGGAGGCCAGGACCAGGGTGCGTGACATGAGCAACTCGAAACAAGATAGGAGAAAGCCGGTACTTTAGCACCGGCAGGAATTGACGTCGGACCCGCAGCTAAAACGGATCAGGCGACGCGCTTGCCCAGGATCACCAGGTCGCGCTCGATGCCGTCCAGCGTGGCGACGCGCGGCATATTGGCCCAGCGCTCGAAACCGAAGGCATCGAACAGTTTCAGGCTAGGCTGGTTGTGGCCAAAAACGAAACCAAGCAAGGTGTGCACGCCCAGGCTCGGGGCACGCTCGATCGCCAGCCCCAGCAGATAGCGGCCCATGCCCTTGCCGCGCGCGTCTTCATGGATATAGATCGACAGCTCGGCGGTGCCGGCATAAGCCGGGCGGCCATAGAAATCGGAATACGACAGCCAGCCCAGGATGGCCGGCTGGCCGTCCGCGCCCTGCTGTTCCACCACCCACAGCGGCCGGCGTTCGGCGTTGTGATGGTCGAACCAGGCTTGGCGCGAGGCGACCGTGACCGGTTCGGTATCGGCGGTGACTTCGCGCGAGGCGACGGTGCTGTTGTAGATGGCAACGATCGCCGGCAAATCCTGCTGGCCGGCGATCCTGAAACTGTAGTTCGTTTGGTTCATCGAGATGCTGCTGGCTTGACCAGCCTTAATAGGTATGAGTGGGACGCGCAGAACCGAGCGCCGAACCGAGCACTTCTTCGATCCGCTTGCGCAGGCGCTGGCCGCTGTCGTCGTCCGGGAAATGCACGCCTACCCCTTGCGCCTTGTTGTTATTGGCGTTCTTGGGCGTGATCCAGGCCACCTTGGCGGCGATCGGATATTTGGTGCCGTCGTCCATCAGGCTCAGGATCAGGTAGATCTCGTCGCCCAGGTGATAGCTCTTGTTGGTCGGCACAAAGATGCCGCCGTTGGTCAGGAACGGCATGTATGCCGCATACAAGGCCGATTTTTCCTTGATCACCAGCGACAAGACCGATGGCCGGGTTAGTTTGACCGGTTCAGCCGGGATTGTGGTGTTTTCAGCCATCTTCGTCCTATAAGCAAAATTCAAGCAAACATTGCGGCGTAGTCCAGCAGCATGTCTTCAATGAAGAGACGCGCCGACAACGGGTGTTCTGCGATTGCGCGGCGCTCGTTGCTGCTTTTCAGCGCCCGCAGCAAGGCGCCGGTTTCGACTTTGGCGGCCAATCCTGCAAGCGCCTTTTCATAACGAGGATAATACCGGATTGTGCCGCTTAATTTAAAGGAAAACAGATCGTACAGCCAGCGCTGCTGCCAGGCCACCAGCTCGGCGACCGGGGTTTTCTGCAAATGCTCGGCGCATTTCAGGGCGCCGTCTATGCCGGGCCTGGTCAAATGCTGCAAAAACTCGTCGATCAGCTCGCGTCCTTCGCTTTGCGACTGCGCATAAGCCGTCAGCGGCGCGCCGCCCTGCTCGGCCAGCCAGACATCGGCATCCTTGACCTCCTGCTGCCGCAGCCAGGCCATGGCCTGTTCGCGCGACGGCAGCGGCATGGCGAATTTGCGACAGCGCGACAAGATGGTCGGCAGCAGCCGGTCCAGGCTGTTCGAACTGAGCAGGAACACCGTATTCGGCGGCGGCTCTTCCAGCGTCTTCAACAAGGCGTTGGCGGCAGCGGTATTCAGCGCTTCCGCCGGATACAGCAGGACCACCCGCTGTCCCTGCCTGTGGGTGGAGATATTCATGAAGCCGGACAAGGCGCGGATCTGGTCGATCTTGATTTCCTTGGATGGCGCCTTGGCTGACTTGGCGGTCTTTTTGCCGTCGCCGGCCTCGCCATCTGCGCCATCGCCCTCGGCCGCATCCTCGCCGTCCAGGATTTCCGGCCGCACGCGCCGGTAATCGGGGTGGTTGTACTGCATGAACCAGCCGCAGGAGCCGCAAACGCCGCATGCATGGCCGTCGGCCTGCGGCTGCTCGCACAGCAGCGACTGCGCGAACTGCTCGGCGAACGCGGTCTTGCCTATGCCTTCGGCGCCATGGAACAGGATCGCGTGCGGCAGGCGTGCACGCATTTGCTGCAGCTGCTGCCAGACGCCGTCCTGCCACGGGAACAAGGAATTGCTCATTGCTTTCCGCTTTGCTTGCCTGACAGGCTTGAAATGATTTGCGTCAGTTCCTGCTGGACTTCAGCAATCGTCCGGGTCGCATCGATGATGCGGAAACGCTCGGGAAACTGCGCAGCGCGGCGCAGGTATTCGGCGCGCGTGGCGGCGAAGAAAGCGGCCTTTTCCTGCTCGAACTTGTCCAGCGTGCGGCTCGCATCCAGGCGCGCCCGCGCCACTTCCAGCGGCACATCGAACAGCAAGGTCAGGTCCGGCTGCAAATGCGGGTGCACCCATTGCTCCAGGGCTTCCAGCTTGGCCAGCGGCAATTGCCGGCCGCCGCCCTGGTAGGCGAAAGAGGCGTCGGTAAACCGGTCTGAAATCACCCAGTCGCCGCGCGCCAGCGCCGGCTCTATCACTTGCGCCAGGTGCTCGCGGCGGGCGGCGAACATCAGCATCGCTTCGGTTTCCAGGTGCATTTTCTGATGCAGCAATACTTCGCGCAACGCCTCGCCCAGCGCCGTGCCGCCCGGCTCGCGGGTGGTAACCACCTGCAAGCCCTGCGCGCGCAGCAGGTCGGCGACAAAACCGATGTGGGTCGACTTGCCGGCGCCGTCTATGCCTTCAAATGTGATGAATTTTGCCATTGCCTTGTCTGTTGGATTGCCGAATATCCCGATTATCGCTGATATTGATTGACCGCCTGGTTATGTTCGCCCAGGTTGTTCGAGAAATGGCTGCTGCCGTCGCCCCTGGCGACAAAATACAGGGCGTCGGTCTGCGCCGGATGCATCGCCGCGCTGATCGACTCCGCGCCGGGCAAGGCGATCGGCGTCGGCGGCAAGCCGGCGCGAGTGTATGTGTTGTAAGGCGTATCGGTGGTCAGGTCGCGCTTGCGGATGGCGCCCTGGTATAGCTCGCCCATGCCGTAGATCACGGTCGGATCGGTCTGCAGCAGCATGCCGATCTTGAGGCGGTTGATGAATACGCCGGCAATCGTGCTGCGGTCTGCGCGCCTGCCGGTCTCCTTTTCCACGATCGAAGCCATGATCAGGGCTTCATACGGCGTCTTGTAAGGCAGCGCAGCGTCGCGCCCCTCCCAGCTCTGGTTAAGGCGCTTGATCAGCAGGCCGTGCGCCTGCTTGTATACCTGCAGGTCGCTCGATCCTTTGGCAAACAGATAAGTGTCAGGAAAGAACAATCCTTCCGGCGTGCTGAAGTCGGGCGTGATTTTTGCCAGCAGTTCGGCATCGGACAGCGCCGCTGTGTCGTGTTTCAGCGCTGGCTGCGCTGCTACCGCCTGGCGCATCTGGCGAAATGTCCAGCCTTCGATCACGGTCAGCGATTCCTGCGCAAACTCGCCGCGCACCAGCTGCGTTATCAGGCGCAGCGGCGTAGTGCCAGGCTTCAGCTCGTAACTGCCGGCTTTCAGCTTGCCGCCCTTGCCGGTCGCCCTTGCCAGCAATTCCAGCAGTTGGGGATTGACGCCCACCCCGGCTTCGTCAATCTGCTGCGCCGAACTTGCCAGGGTGCTGCCCGGCTTGATGGTGAACGGCCGCACCGGACCGGCTTCGAAAATCGCTTGCTGCGCCCAGTAAGCCACGCCGCCGGCGACCGCTCCGCCCAGCAAGATCACGCTCAACAATAGTTTTTTAAACAAGACCGGTCCGCTCCGAATGGTTTTCATGCATCTCGCAAAATTGGCCGACTCCAACGCTTTTTTTGCGACAACTCTATAATCAACCCAATATGATAATCGCTGTTTAGGGAATGCCTACAATTTATGAATGAAATAACAAGTACCTGGCTGGATTTTTCACAGCAGCAAGCATTCGATGCGCTTCCTGCGACGGCAACTGCCGGCGCATCCTTCGTGGCGCCGCTGGCCGACCTGGGCCTGATCGCGCTCACCGGCGAAGACGCCGCCGGTTTCCTGCACACACAGCTGACCAACGATGTCCAGAACCTTGCTGCCGGACAAGCCCGGCTGGCCGGCTATTGCTCGCCGAAAGGACGCTTGCTGGCAACCTTCCTGATGTGGAAGAACGGCGACAGCATCCTGCTGCAGTTGCCGCGCAGCTTGCAGGCGGCGATCCAGAAGCGCCTGCAGATGTTTGTCATGCGCGCCAAGGCCAAGCTGGCCGACGTGTCCGATGCGCAAGTCATCCTCGGCCTGGCCGGCAATGCCGCCGGCGCCGCGCTGGCGCCCTGGTTCCCTGCTCTGCCGGCTGAACCCTATGCCAAGATCGACAACCAGCACGGCACGTTGATCCGGGTCGCCGATGCAGGTTCCGCCCCACGTTATCAATGGATCGCCAGTCCCGCGCACGCAATCGCCGCCTGGCCGCAGCTGAGCAAGAGCTTGCAGCCGGTTGCCGCGTCAGCCTGGCGCCTGGGCGATATCCTGGCCGGCGTGGCGCAAATCACGTTGCCGACGCAAGAACAGTTTGTGCCGCAAATGATCAATTTTGAAGTGATCGGCGGCGTCAATTTCAAGAAAGGCTGCTATCCGGGACAGGAAATTGTCGCGCGCAGCCAGTACCTGGGCAAGCTCAAGCGCCGCGCGGTGCTGGCCAGCGTCGCCGCGACCGGCATCGCCGCCGGCGCCGAAGTCTTTTCCAGCGCCGATCCGGACCAGCCCTGCGGCATGGTCGTCAACGCCGAAGCCGACAGCGCCGGCAGCAGCCGCTGCCTGCTGGAGATCAAGCTGGCAGCCTTGGAAAACGGCACGGTCCACCTGGGCTCGGCCAGCGGCGCGCAACTGCAGTTCCAGGCGCTGCCCTACTCCATCGTCGACGTCACTGACGCTGAACTGCCGGCGTAAGCGCAAGATGAGCTCCGATCTCTACATCTATTACCGCGTGGCCGCCGGCAACGCTCAGCAGTTCGACCAGGCGGCAGCGAAAATGCAAGCCGGGCTGTCGCTGCAATACCAGATCGCCACCGCCCTCAAACGTAGTCCCGAAATCAAGGATGAACATCACACCTGGATGGAGGTGTATTCTTCGGTGCCGCCGGATTTTACGAAAATTATCGATCAGGCGGTTGCCGAGCATGGCCTCGCCGCCTTGATCGATGGTCCCCGTCATACTGAATTTTTTGTGAATATTTCATCATGTGCTTGATCGTTTTTGCGTGGCAAGTGATTCCTGGCTCCCCTCTGATAGCCGCCGCCAACCGCGATGAATTCTATGCGCGCCCGACCGCGCCCGCCGGCTGGTGGGAAGACCGGCCCGGCATCTACGCCGGCCGCGACCTGCAGGACGGCGGCACCTGGATCGGCATCACCCGCAGCGGCCGTTTTGCCGCCATCACCAATGTACGCGCGCCGGCGGAACGGCGCACCGATGCGCCCACCCGCGGCACGCTGGTGTCGGATTTCCTCGGCGGCCAAAAGACGGCGGCTGAGTACATTGCCGGAATTTCCGGCGATGCGGAAAAATACAACGGCTTCAACCTGCTGGTCGGCGATGGCAAGGAACTGATCTGGTTTTCGAACAAGCACCAAGAAGACGTCCGCAACGGCCAGCCTCTGTCGGCCGGCATCTACGGCCTGTCGAACGCTTCGCTGGACGGCTGCTGGCCCAAGGTGGTCCGCACCAAGGCGCAGTTCGCCAGCCTGCTGTGCCAGGGAGCGCCCGACGCCTGTTTCTTCGACATGCTGAGCGACACCACCCGCGCCGGCGACTGCCGCTTGCCGTCCACCGGCGTCGGCATCGAACTGGAGCGCGTGTTGTCGGCGGTATTTATCCAGTCTCCGGACTACGGCACGCGCGCTTCGACCCTGGTCAGGATCAAGGCCAACGGCAGCGCCATGCTGCATGAAAGAGTGGCGCCGCCGTTTTGCCCTTCTTCGCAAATACACACGCATACTTCATCGCCGTCTGAATCCCGCTGTTCGCGCTGACATGTCCGGCGGGGCCGCGCGTCGCTAATACAGGAGCAGAACATGTTGTCGCCATCCAGTCCGAACTCATCGCCAGCGGCGCTGGCCCCATCTGATGTCGTACAGCAGCTGTGGCGCACCCTCGGCCAGCCGCAGGGTGCGCTGTCGCAGCTGTCGCTGAGCGGCAGCGACCCGGTGCTGCCATCGTCGTTCGCAGTCGGCACCGCGGCCCAGGCCAGCATTGCGGCGGCGGCCTTGTCGGCTGCGCAGCTGTGGTACTTGCGCAGCCAGCAGCAGCAACAGGTCAGTGTCGACATGCGCCACGCCGCGGCCGAGTTCCGGAGCGAACGCTATTTCCGGGTCAACGATGTCCGCAGCGACGAAATCTGGGACAAGATCGCCGGCACCTATCGCTGCGGCGACGGCAAATGGCTGCGCCTGCACACCAATTTCCCGCATCACCGCGACGGCGTGCTCAGGCTGCTGCAATGCCAGCATACGGTCGAGAGCGTGCAGCAGGCACTGCAAAGCTGGAGCGCGGAGGATTTCGAGGAAGCCGCGGCCGCTACCGGCCTGGTAGTCACCGCCATGCGTTCGTTCGAGGAATGGGACCGCCATCCGCAAGGACAGGCGGTGCAGGCACTGCCGCTGCTGACCATAGAAAAGATCGGCGATGCGCCGCCGCGCGCGCTGCCGGCGCCGGTCGCGCAGCGGCCGCTGGACGGCGTGCGCGTGCTCGACCTGACCCGCATCATCGCCGGACCGGTCTGCGGCCGCACGCTGGCCGCGCATGGCGCCGACGTCATGCTGGTGACGGCGCCGCAACTGCCGGCGATCGGGCCGCTGGTGATCGACACCGGACGCGGCAAACGCTCATGCCAGCTCGACTTGCGCCAGGCCGACGATCATCGCATCCTGAGCCGCCTGCTGCACGACACCGATATTTTCGTGCAAGGCTACCGTCCGGGCGGCCTCGACGCCTTGGGGTTTGGCCCCGAAGCGGCGGCAAAAAAACATCCGGGCATCGTCTATGTATCGCTGTCGGCGTATGGCCATGCCGGACCGTGGGCCGAACGCCGCGGTTTCGATTCGCTGGTGCAGACCGCCAGCGGCTTCAACCACGCCGAAGCGCAGGCCGCGCACAGCGACAAACCGAAACCGCTGCCGATGCAGGTGCTGGACCATGCCGCCGGTTATCTGATGGCAGCCGGCGCCATCACGGCGCTGGCGCGCCGCGTCACCGAGGGCGGCAGCTGGCATGTGCGGATATCGCTGGCGCAGACCGGCCATTGGCTGCGCCAGCTTGGACGGATCGAGAATGGGCTGGCGACGGCTGATATCGAATTCGAGCAGATCCAGGATCTGCTGGAGCACAGCGCTTCCGGCTTTGGCCGCCTGACCGCCGTGAGCCATGCAGGAAAGCTGTCGCTGACGCCGGCGCACTGGAGCCGGCCGTCCGTGCCGTTAGGCAGCGACGCGCCGAGCTGGTGACTGTTCAGCTAAATACGTGGCGCATGCAGATGTGCGCAATCCCGGCTTCGTCATATTCCTCGCCGTCGCGGCTGAACCCGTAGCGTCCGTAAAACGCTTCGGCCTGGGTCTGGGCATTCAACACCACCTCGGCGTCGCCGCGCTGCCGCGCCTGGGCCATCAAAGCTTTCAGGATGGCGGCGCCTACCCCCTTGCCGCGCCCGGCTGCACGCACCGCCATGCGGCCGATGTGGCCGTCCGGCAGCAGGCGGCCGGTGCCGATGGCATGGCCGGCCGCGTCATAGGCGACGGCATGCAGGCAGTGCTCGTCCATGTCGTCCCACTCCAGTTCGACCGGGATCTTCTGTTCAATCACGAAGACGTCGAAACGCACTGCGCGGGCGTCGGTTTTCTGCGCCGCCCAGACGTCCACCGTCAGATGAATTTTCATGTCTTTATTGTTCATGCCTGCCTCAGCCCGCCTTGATTTTCAGTGCAGCGCGATGGTGCCTGAGATATTTGAATGTACCCATCGCCTTCGCCACCAGCTGCTCGCCGTGCCACAGCTCGGCGTCGCAAAAACACATGGTGGTGGAACGATGGAAAGCGCGGCCCTTGGCGACAATACGCGCGCCGGTTTGCCCGGCAGGTTGCAGGAAGCTGGTTTTCATTTCCACCGTGACCGCCGCTTCCGCCTGCGGATAGAGCGAACGGCCGGCCAGGGCCATGACCACGTCCAGCATGGTCATCGACACGCCGCCGTGGGTCACTTGCCAGCTGTTCATGTGATGCGGCTGCAAGGTCAAGGCCAATTCGGCCGCGCCCTCGCCCATCGCCACGAACTCGACGCCGAGGTAGGTCAGGAAGGGATTATCGATAGGAAAAACATGGGAAGGAAACATGGCCGCCGGTCAGCTCAGGTAATCCATGCATTGGCGCGATTCCCGCACTGCGCCGACAAAAGGCTTGATCGCCACATGGGTCGGATGGTTCTGGTAAGCCTCCAGCGCCGCCGCCGAGGCGAACTCGGAATTGAGCACCACGTCGTAAGTCGCCTCCAGCCCGGGCTGGGCGATTGCAGCTTCGAACCTGAGCATGCCTGGCACGATGCCGGCGCAGCTGTCCAGCAAGGCTTTCAGCTGCAAGGCGTTGCTGGCCTTGTCGGCGCCTTCGGCATGCTCTTTCAATTTCCAGAATACGATGTGTTTCAGTGTCGCGCTCATGATGTTCTTTGTCCGGTAATGAATAAATGGCGCAATCCCGGCGCCAGCCGCTATTTTACCTGCGCGGCCGGCCGGCAAGCCTATTCGCTCAGCAGCTTGTAGGCGATGGCCCACATCGTGATGCCGACGATGACTTCCAGCACGCGCCACGACATCGGCCTGGCGAAGATCGGCCGGAGCCAGGCGGCGGCATACCCCAGTGAGAAAAAGAAGACAAACGACGACAGCATCGCGCCTGCGGCGAACAAGCCTTTTTGCTCGGGAAACTGGGTCGAGATCGAACCGATCAGCAGCACCGTATCCAGGTAAACGTGCGGATTGAGCCAGGTCAGCGCAGCGCAGGTCAGCAAAGTCGGCAGCAGCGCTCCTTTCACATGCGCGGCCTGCAGCAGCACGTCCGACGAGCGCCAGGCGGCGATGAAGCTCCTGGCGCCATACACCAAAAGGAAAGCCGCGCCGCCGTAGCGCATGATGGGCATCAGCCATGGCGCCTGCTCGATGATGATGCCCAGGCCCATCACGCCCAGCAGTATCAGGACGGCGTCGGACGCCGCGCAAGTCAGGCAGACCAGGAAAACATGTTCGCGCTTGAGTCCCTGTTTGAGGACAAAGGCATTTTGTGCGCCGATGGCGAGGATAAGCGAAAGGCCGAGGGAAAAACCGGAGATTGCAGCGTTCATAGATACTTCATGAAAATTGTAATCATAACATCGGCGTCTTGCCGCTTAATGCAAACCCGAGGGCGGAAAGCCATCTCCTGCTTCAACCCACGGCCGGCCATCGACCCGCCGGCTCGCCACGAAACGCGCCAGGGCCGGATCGGTGATGAAGCTGGCGGCGGAACTGGCTTCCAGTATCGCTTGCGGCGACTGCGGCTTGGCCACTACGTAACCTTGCACATAGTCGACGCCCAGCTTCGCCAGCGCTTCGATCATGGCGCAGTCCTCCACCCATTCGGCGATGCTCTTCATGCCCAGGTTGCGCGCCAGCTCAACGATGGCTTCAACGATCGCTTCGTTGGCCGGATGCTGGTTCATGCTTTGGATGAAGGCGCCGTCTATTTTCAAGGCATCGGCCGACAAGCTCTTCAGATAGGTAAACGAGGTATAGCCGGCGCCGAAATCGTCCAGCGCGATCTTGGCGCCCAACGCCTGCAAGCGCTGGATGATACGGCTGGTATGCTCCAGGTCATGCAGCGCCACGCTTTCCGTGATTTCGATGCATAACATCGGCACCACTTGCGGATGCCTGCCGAGTATCACAAAAATATCCTGGATGAATTTTTCGTCGTTGAGCGAGGCTCCGCTCAAATTCACGCAAACGAATTTTGTCAGCGGCAGTTGCGCCTGGTGCTGCGCCAGCCACTCCAGCACCGTGCTCATGACCCAGCGGTCGATCACGGCGATGTTGCCGTTTTCTTCCGCCGCCGCGATCACCTTGGTGGCCGGCACTACCTTGTTGTCGGCGTCGCGCAGCCGCAGCAACACCTCAAAATTGAGCGAGGCTTCCGGTTCGCGCAGCGACATGATCGGCTGCATCTCGACAAACAGGCCGACCGGCAGGAATTCGCCGCCCAGCCTTTCGATCAGGCTCAGTTCTTCCAGCCGCTCGCGGAACACCGGCGCATTTTTCTGGTACACCACGATATGTTCGTTGTGGGCCCGCTTGGCTTCGCGGCAGGCGCGGTCGGCGGCAGAGATGGCGTCTTGCACGCGCATGCCGGCATCGACTTCAATCAGTCCTATCGACCCCTTTACCTGGAATGCGCGAGCGCCGATGTTATACGACTGGTAGCTGATTTTCTGGATGATCTTGCTGCAGATGGCGGTTGCCGCGCCGATCTCGACGTCCCGGAACAGGATGATGAATTCGTCGCCGCCGATGCGGCCGATATGGCAGTCGCCGTCCAGCAGCTGCTGCACCCGGAAACATAGCTGTTTCAGAACCTCGTCGCCGGACTGGTGGCCGAACAGGTCGTTGATCAGCTTGAAGCGGTCAAGGTCAAGATAAGCCAAGGCCAGCGGCCTGTCGCCGGCCTGGCGCTCGATCGCCTGCTCCAGCATGATTTCGATGCCGCGCCGGTTGAGGACGCCGGTCAGCGGATCGTGCTCGGCAAAAAACCGCAGACGCTCGACCGCCTGGGAGCGGTCGGTAATGTCCTGCAGCGATCCTTCGATGCGGCCGTTGGCGAAAGTGGCTGTCACCAGGTAGAAACTGCTGCGGCCGCTGGCGTCAGCGACGCCGCGCAACTCCGCCTCGTTGCCGCCGCTGCCGGAACCGATACGCAGCAATTTTTCGCGCGCGCCGGCTTCAAAATAATCGTCGAATTTTTTTACCGATTCGGCGGCGGGATCGTGGCCCAGGATTTTTTCGAGGGCGGGATTGGTGCGCACAAAACTGCCGTCGGCGGCCAGGGTAAACAAACCGACCGGCGTAACTTCATAAGTGGTCCGCAATTCGGCCTGGACCATCGCCAGTTCGCGCTTGCCGGCGCGCATCTGTTCGGCGAAGGCAAACGACGCCATCAGGCTCGACAGCAAAGCTACGATCACATTATTCGGTACTTCATCCAGCGTCTTGATGCCGAACGCGGCGGCCACGACTTCATCGACCCGCGTAAACAGCACCACGAACATCGACGCGCAATACCAGAGCACCGCCCGGGTACGCGCCTTCCAGACGATGCGCGCCAGCAGGAACACCAGGATAACGATGCCGACCACGGTCCATAACCACAAGACCGGAAGAAAGCGCTGGTACGACAGCAGCATGGCGGCGACCAGCAGGGCCAGTCCCATCCAGCGCAACACGTTTTGCAGGAAAACATAGCCGATCTGCTTCAGTTCATTCTGGAACAGGCGGCCGAACAAGGTGAATGTGATGATGTAGTAGGTAGCGAACGTGAGCTTGCGGACCCAGGGCAGCCATTGGTTCGGGATAGTCCATATCAGCCAGTGCACATCCCAGCCCATGGCATTGGCGCCAAGGCGCAAATTGCCCAGCAGCCAGACCGCGAACAATACATACATCCACTCGCGGTTGATCAGCGCCGCCACCAGCACGAACAGGGTCAACGTCAGCAGCCCGCCTTCCATCAGGCCTATGCCGCGATAAAATTCCTTCTGCGACTGCACGAAATCGGGATGCGTCCATTGCCGCACCGTGATGCGCGCCGGACCGGAAAACACGCCCTTGCACAGCACGTTGAGCGGCAGCGCGGCGGGCGCCAGCGACAAGACGAAACCGGTTTTTTCGGCTTTCATCTGGCCGTCTACCCGGTCGCGGCTGGCAGTCCCCAGCAAACGTTCGCCGGCTCCCGCCCAGCAGCTCACCTGCTGGGCATGGCGCGAAGGCAGCTCAACCTCGGTCAGCCCCGGATCCGCAGCTGCCGGCACCAAAAATGAAAACCAGAACGGCGTCTCTTGCAATTGTGTATTGCTGTAGGTCAGCAACGGCGTTGCCGCCAGCGCCTGGAACGCCTGCGCCGGCTGCAAGCGCTGTCCGGGATCGCTCAATACATGGAATGGCGACGGGCTCGGATCGCTATGACCGAAGCGGCTGTTGAGCGTAGCGAAGGCGATGATCGTAAACACGATAACCAGCACAGGCACCAATACGACCGAAAAATAAAACACCGCCCAGTCTTGAGGCTTCAGGTTTTGATTAAAGCTTTTCGACGTATCGGCATGGAATAGCCACATAGACATCGTATCCGTAGAGTGAGAGGGTTCTACTGTACTGTAAAAAAGACACAATATTCCTTTTAAACAAACAATAATACCCTCTCAATATCAAGTTGCATCAACACCAGATTAAACGCCTATTTCGGCAAGGCCGTCCGCTCTTTCGCCAAGCTGTCGCGGGAAGTGAATTGATTCGCCAGCACATTGGGAGGCGGCTCGAGAATCAGGTCAGGATGCTGCATCTCGAACACCAGCCCAAACAGAGGATGGCAGGCGGCAGCCCAACGTTCGCGGGCAGTGGCGACCTCGAACGCCATGACTCGGTGCGGCAAATTGCCGACATGGAGCATCGGGATGAATTCAGCCCCCGCGAAGACATCCCGGAACAACAAGGCGTCATATTGACGGTCCAATGGGGAGCGTGCAGTAATCACCATCCAGTCGATAGCATTCTCGACGCAATATAAAAAATAAGCCTTGAACAGCAAGGTCTTGACGATCTTGCCGATCTGGCTGGAGGTTACACCTAGCCGTGTCGCCTCAGCCAGGCTGCGGCCTTGCAGCCAGTCCGGCAAAGTCACCGACTGCTCCAGCCCCAGGGGCCGGAAACGATTGGTCTGAATACGCATGGTGCCCAAAGACGAGCCGTCAAGCTTCGACTCAGCCAGCAGCACGATGGTATCCTGCGCAAGATCGGCCTGCTCGAACCGGAGCAGGTTTTGCGCCAGCTCAGGCAGGTGCCGGCTGTATGCTGCATGGCGAATCCCCACGGCCTTCTGCAAAGCCTGCTCGTCGCTGACGATCCTGACGGTGAATGGAAGGCGCTCCTCAGGCAGTGCGGCTGTCGGCACGGACGACGGGATGAATTTCCCTCCTGCGAGACGGCTGGAGGTACTGATTGTGTGGTCTTGTTTCATTTGAGTGCTCCGAAGTGGAAAACATGGTTGACCGCTTTATGCATGAGCTGCATCACGGTATTGCCAGATTCTCACGTTCGGAACACTGTAGAAAACTAAACCCTGGTCACAGGTCCGTCTTTTGTGCCTATTTGATGAAAATTAATCGTTGTTAAGCAGTTTATTGCAACAAATACTTTCCAAAAACCAACAAATAAGGATAGATCAGTGCTGCCCGCCACCCAGGTACGCCGCCTTGACCGCAGGATCGTTTTTCAGCTTCTGCGCCGGCCCGTGCACTGAAATCCGCCCATTCTCCAGCACATAACCGTAATCGGCGACATTCAGCGCCGCGGCGGCAAACTGCTCGACCAGCAGCATCGTCACGCCCTGCTCCTTGAGTCGGGAAATGATGCGGAACACTTCTTCCACCAGGATCGGCGCCAGGCCCATCGAGGGCTCGTCCAGCAGGATCACTTCCGGATTGAGCATGACCGCGCGCGCCATCGCCAGCATCTGCTGCTCGCCGCCGGACAAGGTGCCGGCCAGCTGGCCCTGGCGTTCTTTCAGGCGTGGAAACAGTTCCAGCGCCTGTTCCAGGTCGTGCTTGATGTCGCCGCGTGGACGCAAGCGGGTGAACCGCGGGAATGCGCCCAGCAGCAGGTTGTCGACCACGCTCATGGTGGCGAACACGCGGCGCCCTTCCGGCGAATGCGCCAGGCCGGCACGCGCTATCTTGTGCGACGGCAGGCCGGTAACGTCGACCCCGGCCAGGGTGACGTTGCCGGACTTGGCCTTGATCATGCCTGAGATGGCGCGCATGGTGGTGGTCTTGCCGGCGCCGTTGGAGCCGATCAGCGTTACCACCTTGCCTTTCGGCACCTCCAGTGAAATGCCGTGCAGTACTTCAACCTTGCCATACGCTGCATGCAAATTGGAAATCGTGAGCATCTTATGACCCCGCTGCGTTGGAAGTGGACGGCGCGCTGCCGGCATCGTCAGCGGCTTCGCCGGCGGTGCCGCCGAGATAGGCTTCAATCACCTTGGGATCGCTTTGCACCGAGGCCGGCTTGCCTTCGGCGATTTTCTGGCCGAAGTCCAGCACCGTCACGGTATCGGAAATCGACATGACGACATCCATGTGATGTTCGATCAGGATGATCGTGATGCCGTGCTGCCGGATCTTGTGGATGATCGCGATCAGTTCCTTGATGTCGGGCGCGGTCAATCCCGCCGCCGGTTCGTCCAGCAGCAGCAGTTCCGGATTCAGCCCGAGCGCGCGGCCGATCTCCAGCAGGCGCTGCTTGCCGTAAGGCAGGTTGCGCGCCTCTTCGGCCGCCAGCCCGCTCAGCCCGACGAACTGCAAGATGCCGGCGGCACGCTGGCGCGCCGCCAGTTCCTCGCGCCGGTACCGCGGGGTATGGAAGATCACGTCCAGCACATTGCTGCGGAAGGTGTGGTGCAGGCCGACCAGCACGTTTTCAGTGGCGGTCATTTCACCGAACAGCTGCACGTTCTGGAAAGTGCGGGCGACGCCGCCCAGCGCTATGGCCGCCGGCGTCGAACCGGAAATGGTCTTGCCGTTGAATTCAACCTTGCCGGCAGTCGGCTTGTAGATGCCGGTCAGCACATTCATCATGGTGCTCTTGCCCGAACCGTTCGGCCCGATCAAGCCATGCACGCTGCCTTTGACGATATCCAGGTTGACGTCGTTGAGCGCCTTGAGGCCGCCGAACTGCATCAATATCTTCTGGCCGCTCAGCAAGGTGGCGCCGGCGGCAACGCTACCGCCGGCCGAAGCCCACGCCTGCTCAGGACTGGCGGCCACGCTGGCCGGTTCGCTGCGGGCAGGTATCCTCTGGCCCAGCAGGCTGCGGGCAAAACCGACGATGCCGTCCTGCAGGTAATACACGACAAACAGCGTCATCAGTCCAAACACCGTCAAACGCCAGTCGGTGATGCTTTCCAGCTTATAGGAAAACACCGCCATGCCGACCGTCGCCACCACCGGCACCGCCACTTCGCGCAAGGTCATGCGTTTTTTCCAGAGCAGGAAAGCGGTCGCCAGCACTGCGATCACGGCAGCAGCCGTGGCGATCTGGCGGAACAGTTCAATATCCGCCAGCAGGCTCGGCAGCATGACCACGATCAAGGCCCCGATCAACGAGCCGGTGCGGCTCTTGCGCCCGCCCATGATGACCGCCAGCAGGAACAGGATAGTCAGTTCGAAGTTATAGGTATTCGGCGAAATGTATTCCTCCGAATACGCATACAGGCTGCCCGCCAGGCCAGCCAGCGCGGCGCTGATCACAAACGCGTACACCTTGTAGCGATACACCGAAACCCCCATGCAATCGGAAGCGATCGGGCTATCGCGCAGCGCCTGGAAGGCGCGCCCCAGGTGCGACTTGAGGATCCGGTGCACGACGATCAGCGACAACACCATCAGCGCCGCCACCAGGTAAAAATACTCCACCT
Organism: Collimonas sp. OK412; assembly: GCF_900112135.1. GTDB lineage: Bacteria > Pseudomonadota > Gammaproteobacteria > Burkholderiales > Burkholderiaceae_D > Collimonas > Collimonas rhizosphaerae. The sequence continues at coordinate 273,508 of NZ_FOLC01000001.1, read as the reverse complement.
CGTCGAGGCGATGGCCGAAGAAGCTCGGCTTGTTCAGCTTGATCCCCATCGGCCCTTCCGTCAGGAAGCTCATCTCATTGATCAGGATCTGGATGATGGTGCCGAACGCCAGCGTGACCATGGCCAGGTAAGGCCCGGTCACCCGCAGCGCGGGCAGCGCCAGGACGGCGCCGAAGATGGCGGTCACCGCCAGGCTGGCCGGGGCCGCAACCAGGAACGGCCAGCCGAGCTTGAACACCAGCACGCCGGTCGTGTAGGAACCGATGCCGAACAGGCCGGCATGTCCCAGCGAAACCTGGCCGGTGTAGCCGACCACGATATCCAGCCCGAACAGCAGGATGGCGTAGATCAGGATGGTTTCAGCCAGGTGGATGTAATACGGATTCGGAAAAACCTGGGGAAACGCCAGCAGCACCAGGATGCCGGCGATAGCCAGTGCAAATATTTTTTTATTCATATTCACACCTTCTTGATGGCGGTCTTGCCGAACAGGCCGGCCGGCTTGACAGCCAGCACCAGCAGCAGCAACAGCAGCCCCGGCACCTCCTTGTAGCCGGTGGAGATATAGAACCCGGTCAGCGTCTCGGCGATGCCCAGGATCAGGCCGCCGACGACCGCTCCCATGCCCGAAGTCAGGCCGCCGATGATCGCCACCGCAAAAGCTTTCAGGCCGAGCGCCGCGCCCATCGTGGCGCCGGTCAAGGTCAGCGGCGCCACCAGCACACCGGCAAACGCTGCCGTGGCCGACGACAACGCGTAGGAAAATGTGATCACCATGCTGGTGTTGATGCCCATCAGGCCGGCCGCATCGCGGTCGTTGGAAGTCGCCACCACTGCCTTGCCGTAAATCGATTTGCGGTTGAAGAACTCGACCGCCAGCATCATCGCCAGCGCGCCCAGCACCACCACCACCTGCATCGGCTGGACGTTGGCGCCGAATACCTGGAACGGCGTCGACGACAAGGGCGAAGGAAAAGTCAGGTCGTCCTTGCCCCATATGTTTTCAGCGACGTTCTTGAAGATGATCGCCAGCGCGATGGTCGACATGATCCAGCCGAATTCCGATTTGATCTTGAGCGCCGGGCGCACCCCTATCCATTCGACCACCACGCCTTGCAGCGCGCCGAACACGATCACCACCGGGATCATCAACCAATAGTTCAGGTAAGGGCCGCCATGGATATTGCCGACCAGGCTGAGGCCCACCAGCGCGCCCAGCATGAGCGCTTCACCCTGGCCGAAGTTGAGGGTGCCGGAGGTGGCGAACGTAAGTTGATAACCGAAAGCGATCACCGCGTAGATCATGCCTAGCGCGATGCCGCTGAAGACGAGTTGCAGCAGAATTTCCATGATATGGACCCAAGAGACAAATGGCAAAGTAACGCTGCCGTTTGACGAAACAAATCCAGCCTGTATACCTGCTCAGGCTGGACCGATGTCGCTTAAACGGATGTATCGCCGGAACGCGGCAGTGCTGCGCTCCGGCTTCCTATCACTTGGCCAATACCACCCGGCCGTTCTTGACTTCGCCGATCACCACCATATTTGGCTTGATCGCTTCATGGTCGTCGTGGCTATACGGCTTGGTGTAGCTGGTGACCACGCCTTCCACCGTGCCGTTCAGGTTTTCCAATGCTTCACGCACCTTGACGCCGTCGGTGCTGCCAGCCTGCTTGATTGCTGCCGCCAGCAGGTAGAGCGAGTCATAGCCTTGCGCAGCTGACACAGGGGACGGCATGCGGTCGATCTTGTAGGCTTTCTGATAGGCTTCGATGAAGGCCTTGCGCTTGGCTGTGCTGCCATCCTGGATGAAGGTTTGCGGCATGCGCGCGCCGTCGCCGTTCTTGCCGGCGTTGTCGATGAAATTCCCCATCGACAAGGTCCAGCTGCCGATGAGGGGCACTTTCCAGTTGAGCTTTTCCATGCCGTTGGCGATCTGCGCCAGCTCCGGGCCGATGCCGTAAGTCAGCACCACCTCGGCGCCGCCCTGCTTGGCCTTCAGCAGCTGCGCCGTCATGTCCACATCTTTCAGGTTGTATTTTTCAACGGCGACCGGTTTGATGCCCTTGGCGGCCAAAGCGCGTTCCAGGTCTTCACGGCCGAGCTGGCCGTAATTGGTGGAGTCCGCCAGGATTGCCACCTTGGTGTGTTTTTGACGCACTACGGCTTCGTCGACGATCATCGCCGACTGGATGGTGTCGTTGGCCGAGGTGCGGAATATGTAGTTATCCTTCTGGTCCGGCGCCACGAACTGCTTGGTGATGATGCTGCCGGTGGCGACGTTATTCATGACCGGGATCTTGGCTTCCTGGTAGAAGCGCTGCGACGCCAGGGCGACGCCGGTGTTGATGAAGCCGACCGTGCCGACCACTTTTTCCTTGTTGATCAGTTCCTGCGCGACCTGGACTCCGCGTTCATTCTTGGCTTCATCGTCGCGCTCGACCAGCTGCAGCTGGCGTCCCAGCACGCCGCCCTTGGCGTTGATGTCCGCCACCGCCAGCTTGACGCCGTCGCGCATCGATACGCCCATCGGCGCGGAGCCGCCGGTAAATGGTCCCGTGACGCCGATCTTGATCGGCTCTGCCGCTCCTGCCGCCAGCGACCAGCTGACCAATGCCGCTGCCACACATGTTTTGATTATTGTATTCATGTCGTCTCCTCCGTGTTTTTATATTGATGGGCATCGGCATGGATGCCAATGCGCTGTCTTAAGTAAAAGGTGATCCAGCATACTGCAATATCCGCCATCTGGTATACAGACGACCCCAGCATTTCAGGCCACCCTTACAGCTTCCTGACAAGGCGCCTCTTTCCGCTTTTATATAGTCGCCGCTGCGTTTGCTACAGACGAAAAAAATCCCCGGCAAGCCAGGGATTTTTGCGATGCTCAGTTTATTTCAACTGAGTAAGCCGTATCTAATATTAGATAGCTTGGATGTTCGAAGCTTGCTTGCCCTTTGGGCCGGCAGTAACTTCGAAAGAAACACGTTGGTTCTCTTGCAGCGACTTGAAGCCGGAAGAATTGATTGCGGAGAAGTGCGCGAACAGATCTTCACCACCTTCGTCAGGAGTAATAAAACCAAAACCCTTCGAATCATTGAACCACTTTACGATACCAGTTGCCATTACATTTCCTATTTCAGTTAAGTTGGGCTGTCGCCCGTTAGATCGTTTGAAGCAAGAAAGAAATGACAGACTAATACTGCACTACTAGCTCGAATCTTAAACGATGTCGCATTATAACCGATAATTTTATTTAAAACACCGGGGGCGTAAATAAAAGTTGCGTCGAGGGAAAGAGTTGCGTTTTTGATTGCGCAATCTGCCGTTCCCGGCCAGCGATTCGGGAGGCCCATATTACCCTATATAACCAAAACACATAACAGGAAGCAATTATTGTGTTTTGATAATTATGCGAGCGCCCATAGAATCAGCTTTTGCCTTATTCATCACGATTGGGAGATCGCATGTTCCAGCTTTCAAGAAAGAAAATACTGAGCCTGGCTTTTGCCGGCCTTGGCGCGTTGGCTTCGGTAGCGCTCAGCGCCGCGCCAAGCCACGCTGCGGACCTGAAAATCGGCCTGTTTGCCGATGTCTCGACCCTTGACCCCCACTTCAACAATATTGCGCCGAACATCTCGCTGTCGTCGCACCTGTTCGATGCGCTGGTCAATGTCGACCCGAACGGCCGCCTGATTCCGGGCCTGGCTACTTCCTGGACGGCAATTGATCCGCTCACCTGGGAATTCAAGCTGCGCCACGGCGTCAAATTCAGCGACGGCTCCGAACTGACCGCGGAAGATGTTGTATTTTCGCTGGACCGCCCCGCGACGCTGGCCAACAGCCCTGGCCCGTTCACCAGCTACACCAAACAGATCGTCAGCAAACAGGCCGTCGATCCCTATACCGTCCGCCTCAAAACCGCCACGCCTTACGGGCCGCTGGCGCTGGACGTCAGCACCATCTTCATCGTTTCCAAGAAAGCCGCGCAAAACGCCACCACCGATGATTTCAACAGCGGCAAGGCGCTGGTCGGCACCGGCCCCTTCAAGTTCGCCAGCTTCAAGCGCGGCGACCGTATCGAGCTGGTGCGCAACGATGCTTACTGGGGCGAGAAAGCGGCCTGGGACAAGGTCACCTTCCGCATCCTGACCTCTGACGGCGCCCGCCTGGCCGCCTTGCTGGCAGGTGAAGTCGACGCCATCGAAAACGTACCGCCGGCCGACCTCGCCAAACTGAAAACCAACCCGCAGTTCAAGCTGGCGCAAAAGATTTCCTGGCGCACCATCTTCTGGACCCTGGACCAGTCGCGCGACAAATCGCCGGACGTTACCGACAAGGCCGGCAAAGCGCTGGACAAAAATCCGCTGAAAGACGTGCGCGTGCGCCAGGCGATTTCCAAGGCCATCAACCGCCAGGCTTTGGTTGACCGCACCCTGGAAGGACTGGCTGTGCCGGCATCGAACATCATCGCACCCGGCATCCTGGGTTATGCCGATACGTTGAAAGTGGAAAAATACGATCCTGAAGGCGCCAAGAAACTGCTGGCGGCGGCCGGCTATCCCAACGGCTTCGGGATTACGCTGCATGGCCCGAACAACCGCTACATCAACGATGAGCGCGTGGTGCAGACCGTTGCCCAATTCCTGAACCGGGTCGGGATCCAGGCCAAGGTCGAGACGCTGCCGCTGGCAGTCTACTTCGGCAAGGCGCGTGCGGGCGAGTACAGCGCCGCCTTGCTGGGCTGGGGCACGCTGGCCGGCGATTTCGGTTTGCGCACCCTGCTCGGCACCACCAATCCCGATACCGGCTGGGGTTCATGGAACTGGGGCAAATACACCAATCCGAAACTGGACCAGCTGGTGCAATCGTCATTGGGTTCGGTCGACCAGAAACAGCGTGAGGATTTCGCGCGCCAGGGCGCCGTGGTGGCGCTCAACGATTACGCACTGATCCCGCTATATCACCAGTACGCGACATGGGCGCTGCGCAAGGGCCTCAAATACACGCCGCGTACCGACGAATTTACTTTCGCCCACCAGTTCCATCCCGAATAAGCCACACGCATGAAAAAAGCCGCTGCAGATAGCGGCTTTTTTTATGGGAAAAGCATATTCTATGGCCTTGCCCCGATTTTCCTACGCCACATGACCGCCCCCGTCCCTGCCAGTCCAGCATCCGAATCCGTCCTGAGCCATCGCCCGTTTACGCTGTTCTGGGGCGCGCGCGTTGCCTCCACCATCGCCAACCAGATGCAGATCGTCGCCGTCGGCTGGCAAGTGTATCAACTCACGCATAGCGCTTTTGACCTCGGCATGGTGGGCCTGGTGCAATTCCTGCCCGCCTTGTTCCTGGCGTTGCTGGTCGGCCATGTCGCCGACCGTTACGACCGCCGCAAGATCGCCCGCATCTGCCTGTTCATCAAGGGCGTGGCCGCGGCGGCGCTGGCCATCGGCAGCATCTACGGCTGGCTCGACAAGGAGGCCATCTTCGCCATCGTGTTTGTGATCGGCGCGACCCATGCCTTTGAATCGCCGACACTGCAAGCGCTGGTGCCCGGCCTGGTGCCTGCGCGCCTGCTGCCGCGCGCCGTCGCCTGGGCGGCATCGGCCACGCAAACGGCGGTGATCATCGGCCCGGCATTGGGCGGCTTCATTTATGTGCTGGGGCCAAGCGCGGTGTATACCACCAGCAGCGTGCTGTTCATCGGCGCCAGCCTGCTGGTGTCGCTGATCCGCATCGAAAGCGTGTTGCCGCGGCGCGAACCGGCCACCCTCAGCTCATTGCTGGCGGGGATTGCATTCATCAAGAGCCGGCCAGCGATTCTCGGCGCCATATCGCTCGACCTGTTCGCCGTGCTGCTGGGCGGCGCCACCGCCTTGCTGCCGATCTATGCGCATGACATCCTCGCCACCGGCCCGCTCGGCCTTGGCCTGCTGCGCTCGGCGCCGGCGGTGGGAGCGTTGTCGACGGCGATCTTCCTGGCGCGGCGGCCGCTGAGCCGGCGCGTCGGCCGCAGCATGTTCATTGCGGTTGCCGTGTTTGGCCTGGCGACTATCGTGTTTGCCCTGTCCCGTTCATTTGTCTTGTCGCTGGCGACGCTGGTTGTGCTCGGCGCTTCCGACATGATCAGCGTGGTGGTGCGTTCTTCTTTCGTCCAGCTGGAAACGCCGGACCATATGCGCGGCCGCGTCAGCGCCGTCAACTCGGTATTCATCGGCACGTCCAACCAGCTGGGCGAATTCGAATCCGGCGTCACCGCAGCGTGGCTGGGACCGGTGCCGGCGGTGCTGCTGGGCGGCATCGGCACGATGGTCGTGGTGCTGCTGTGGATACGCCTGTTCCCGACCCTGTTCGGCCTCGACAAACTTGCCAGTCCGGCCGCGGCCCCGCATCCGTCAAACCAGCCGCCGTCGCCGGCAACCCCAACAGCTACTTGACTGCGGGCGGCCGCGGCCTGCAGCGAAACGGCGATCCGGCTATACTCTTAGCCCTCGGCAGCAAGCGGCAATTCCCCCCTGCACCCAGGCGGGGATCGGCGGCTGCCGCACACCGGCGGTCCAGGTCGTCAAATCGTCATCACCAATTTTTAGCGCCCGCCGCAAAGGAAGCGACAATGCAATATCGTGAACTCGGACACAGCAAGCTCAAGGTCAGCCTGATTACGCTCGGCACCATGACCTGGGGCGAACAAAATACGGAAGCAGAAGCGCATGCGCAGATCGACCTGGCGCTGGCGCATGGGGTCAACCTGATCGACACTGCTGAAATGTATCCGGTGCCGCCGCGTGCCGAGACCCAGGGTTCGACCGAACGTTATATTGGCAGCTGGCTGAAAAAATCCGGCAAGCGCAGCGAAGTCATGATCGCCACCAAGGCTACCGGCCCGGCGCGCAAGCCGCACAACCCGCGCCATGTGCGCGGCGGCGTCAACAATTTCGACCGCAAGGGATTGACGGAAGCCTTGCACGGCAGCCTGGAACGCTTGCAGACGGACTACGTCGACCTGTATCAGCTGCATTGGCCGGATCGCAGCGTGAATTGTTTCGGCACCCTGAACTACAGCCATATTCCAGACGAAGATACAGTGCCGATCGAAGAAACGCTGGCCATCCTGGCGGACTTCATCAAGGCCGGCAAGGTGCGCCAAATCGGGATTTCGAACGAAACGCCATGGGGTATTTCGGAGTTTCTGCGGGCTTCGGAGAAATTCGATTTGCCGCGCGTGGCCAGCATCCAGAATCCGTACAGCCTGCTCAACCGCACGTTTGAAATCGGCCATTCGGAGTTTGCATTCCGTGAACAGGTCGGGCTGCTGGCGTATTCGCCGCTGGCTTTTGGCGTACTTTCGGGAAAATACCTGGACGGCGCGCGGCCCGCCGGCGGCCGCTTGACTTTGTTTGAACGTTTCAGCCGCTATACCAATCCGCAAGTCAACCGGGTGGTCGGCGACTACGTTGCGCTGGCCAAAAAACACGGACTGGATCCGGCGCAGATGGCGCTGGCTTTCGTCAACAGCCGCGGTTTCCTGACCAGCAATATCGTCGGCGCCACCACGCTAGGACAATTACAAAGCAATCTCGACAGCGTCAACCTCACGCTGGATGACGATATCTTGCGCGAGATTGAAGCAATCCACGTGCGCCAGCCTAATCCGGCTCCCTGAATAAAAGCAGCCTCAGTCCTCGGGGCTGACGTCAGACCAGACCGGCGCCGGGCCGCCGGCGACGATTTCGATCGGACGCGCGGCATAGCGTTTCGCCAGCACGGCGCACACCATCAGCTGGACCTGGTGGAACAGCATCAAGGGCAAGACGATCATGCCGACGGTGTGCCCGGCAAACAAGACTTTCGCCATCGGCACGCCGCTCGCCAGGCTTTTCTTCGAGCCGCAGAACACGATCGTGATTTCATCTTCCTTGTTGAAGCCGAGGCGCCGGCTGGCCAGCGTGGCGATGGTCAGCATCACGAACAGCAGCAGCATCACCACCAGCATCAGGCCGACCAGCGACAGCGGCGGCAGTTCATGCCACAGGCCCTGCACCACGGCCTCGCTGAACGCGGTGTAGACCACCAGCAGGATCGACCCCTGATCCACCATCTTCAGGATGATCTTGTGCTTGTCCAGCCACTTGCAGATCCAGTGGCGGGCAATCTGGCCGGCGACAAATGGCAACAGCAGCTGCATCACGATATTCAGGATGGAGTCGAAAGAACCCTTGCCCTGGCTGTGCGTCACCACCAGCAGGCCGACCAGCACCGGGGTCAGGAAAATGCCAAGCAGGTTGGACGCGGATGCGCTGCACACGGCGGCCGGCACATTGCCGCGCGCCACCGAAGTAAAGGCGATCGAGGATTGCACGGTGGACGGCAAGGTGCACAGGAACAGGATCCCGAGATACAGGTCGGGCGTCACCAGCGGTAGCAGCAGCGGCTTGAACACCAGCCCGAGCAGCGGAAACAGGGCAAAGGTGGCCAGCAGCACCGTCAGGTGCAAGCGCCAGTGCAGCGCCCCTTGCACCACCGCTTCGCGCGACAGCTTGGCGCCGTGCAGGAAAAACAGCAGGCCGATGGCCAGCGTGGTAATCAGGTTGAAAGAGACCGCGACCTGGCCCTTGGCCGGGAAAAGACTGGCGACAAGAACCGTGGTAACCAGCAACAACGTGAAGTTGTCGGGTAAAAAGCGTGGGCGGACCATGATAAGAAACGCAGAGTCGCGTAGAGTTGAAGAAAGCTTCCCCGCCGCCGTCGCCGTTCCTCTGTGGAGGGGAACGGCAAGACAAATATAGACGGGACAACAACCCGCATTTTACGCACTAACCACCTGCCCATCGACCAGTACGTGACAAAATTCCGGCAAATGATGGGAATTCACCACAACCAGAACATCAGCAGCCAGGCAAAGTTGACCAGCCCCAGGCCGGCGATCACCGGCGCCATGCTCGCCAGGCGGCGCACCGGCGAAGCCGTATAACGGCCGGTGACGCGCCAGGCCAGCCAGACGCTCCACAAGGTGGTCGCGATCAGGAGGATGGCGCGCAAGTCGTTGGCCCAGAATACCGGCAAGTGTTCGCCGCGCAGCAGGCTGACGGTGGTGGCCGACAAGCCGACGAATACGCCGCAGCCGGCCAGCGGGATGGTGGACTGCACCAGGTGGTTGAAACGCTTGCGGTCCCAGTTGCCGAGCGCACGGCTGCTCAGCGCGAACAACAATGTGAGCGCAGTGCCAAGCACCAGGCCGGTGGTGAGGATATAGGCAATCACCAGGCTGCCGTCGAGCCAGCTGAAGACATCGTTCTGCGCCGGATAATTGGTGAACACCCACCACGGCGCATGGGTATCGAAAGGCCACATGATGTCGCGGTCGATCAGCCAGGTCGCGATGGCTTGCTTGACCTGCACAAACCAGGGGCTGGCTGACCAGTGGAAGGCGCCGATGGCGATCCCCATCAGGCCGTACAAGGCCAGGGCGCTTTCCCACAGGTTGTTATGCTGTTCGCCATGCGCGACGATTTCCTCGGTCGGCGCGCGCCAGCTCAGTTCGATGGCGTCGCGATGGCCGCTGCAACGGCCGCACATATGGCAGTCGGAAGCGCCCTTCATGGCCCGCAACGGCACCAGCGGCGCGCAATTGACCGGAATCACGGTACGCCCTTGCGTGTGGCTGTGGGTACCGTAGGAAGCGCGCCAGGCGGTTTCATTGACTTTGTAGTGAAACGGCGCCAGCTTGGCCAGCAGGCCGAACACGCCGTTCACCGGACACAGGTATTTGCACCAGACGCGCTTGTCGCGGCCATACAGGTAGCCCACCACGATGGCGCCGGCGGTGGAACCGCCCAGCACCAGCAGCACCGCTTTAGGATATTGATACACGCTCACCATCTGGCCGTAGATGGTGGTCAGCGCAAACGCCACGAACGGCCAGCCGCCCCAGCGCATCCAGTGCGGGATGGCTTTGCCGAGCCCATGGCGGCTGGCGAACTCGGTCAGCGCACCTTCCGGGCACAGCACCCCGCACCAGACCCGTCCCATCAGCACCATGCTGATCAGCACGAACGGCCACCAGATGCCCCAGAAAGCGAATTGCGCGATCAGGGTCAGGTTCGACCAGATGTGCGCTGTCTCGTCCGGCAGCGGCAGGAAGATCGGCACCAGGATCAGGAAACCGTACACCAGCACAATCCCCCACTGCACCCAGCGAATCAGTTTCGCATGGTCCCGCATCCAGTCAGCGGTGCGGGAGAGGCGTGTTTGCGTTTGAGGAATGGCACAAGTATTCATTGGTTTATTTAGCTGGGATCGGCTGCGGCCTGGCTCGTTTAAGGAATAACAATACGCACACCCAATATGCCACATACACCAGCAAGCTCATCAGCGCGGGCTGCGCGCGATAGCCGGTCAGCGTGGAGACCAGGTTGCCGAATGCAGTGGTGTCGTCGAGCAGGCGCGAACTGTCCCAGACCGGGTCGACCAGCGTCGGGATGATATCCAGCGACATCAGGCGTTCGATGCCCGTCAGCAGCAGACCTGCGGCGAGGAACAGCAAGATGATTTCAGTGACCTGGAAGAAACGGCGCCAGGAGAAAATCTTGCCGCCCAGCTGCAGCAGATAGAAAGTCAGGAACGCCAGCGCAAAACCGAGCGCCGCCGCCAGCACCATCGCGCCGGCCGAATCGCCCTTGTCCGCCAGGCCCAGCCCGTAAAGAAATATCACGGTTTCGCTGCCCTCGCGCGCGATCGCCAATGCCGCCAGCGCGAATACGCCCCACCAGTTGGCGCTTTGCAGGTTGGCGCTGAGCGAGGTTTCCATTTCGCGCTTGAGCGTGCGGCCGTGCTTGCGCATCCAGAACACCATCTGCACGATCAGTATCGCGGCCAGGATCACCATCACGATCTGGAAGTAATCCTGGGCGTCGCCCGACAGCAGTTCGCTGAAACCCAGCAGCGCCGCGCCCAGGCCGATCGCGCCGAGGACGCCGACGCCGACGCCGCTCCATAGATACGGCAAGCCGCGGCGCGCAGCATCCCCGCCGTTCTTCAGCCACGCGTGCAAGATACCGACTACCAGCAAAGCCTCGACGCTCTCGCGCCAGACTATGAACAAAACCTGACCCATCGCTTGTTACTCCATCAAACTATTTATTGCAACCGCCGCCGGCGGCCTCTTATTTAGCGACAATCGCACCCTGCGCTTGCACATGGAAGTCGTCGAAGAACTTGTATTCGCCCGGCTGCAGCGGGGCAATCACCACGAACGACTGCGCGCCCGGCGCCAGCACTTTTTCCTTGCGCAGCTGGACGCTTTCAAACTCCACCGCCGACTGCCCGGTGTTGTGGATCTCGATTTTTATCTTCTGGCCGGCAGGAACCGCGATCCGCGCCGGATTCAGGACGCCGTCCTTCATTTCCAGCTTGAAGGTCGGCAGATCGGCAGCCATCGAAACCGTTGCCGCCAGCAGCAGGCCGACGCCCAATAAGCCGCGCGTTTTGCCCGCCATGTTGGCCGCGGCCTGCGACAAGAATTTCATGGGTGCGCATTTCTCCTGCATTAATATCCGCCCTTTTTACCGACGCCGGCGAAGGTGAATTCGTTGACCACGGTGAACGGCTTGAACCAGGCGCCGACGCCGGTTTCCTTGTCCACATGGCGGCCGAAATGCGCGCTGGCATTAGCCGACGGCGGCGAAATGATCATTTTCAATGTGTATTTTCCAGGCCCTGCCAGCTTGACGTTATCGCCGTAGTGCGGACCGTCGCTAGCCACCATCGGCATCATGTCGCCCTTGATCACCTGGTTCGAACCGGCCTTGGTGAATTCGTAGGAGATCACCAGGTTCGGCATCCAGTCGCCTTCGGCAAAACCGTTCGGATTATCTTTGACGGCGCGGATATCGGCTTCGACGTGGATGTCGGACAGTTCCGCCTTGCGCATCATGCCTTCCGGCTCCATCTTGATCGGCTGCAGGTAAACAGCAGCGATCTCCAGGCCATTCATGATCTGCTGCTTGCCGATCGGATACTCGGCTGCCATTGCGGCGCCGGCAAACCCAACAGAAACAAGCGCGGCCGCCGTAAGCAATTTCACACTCATGTAATCAACCTTTCGCAATATAAATGATAATGATTATTGTTTGATTATATCATTCGATGAAATCGGCTGCGCCCTCTGGCACAAGGAGTAAAGAGGATCAAAAAAGCCTGAGCTAAAACACAAATAAAGCTTCCCATTGCACAATGTCTGTGGCATAGTAACGGACTTGGTTGAGAGCAAGCAGAAAAAGTGTTTTACCTCTGTAAGCGAGAAGAAATATCAGGTTTTACGATATTTCCCTCTTCCAAAATTAACAAAGCTAATATATAATTTTGTTTTTCGCGGCTGTAGCTCAGCTGGATAGAGTACTTGGCTACGAACCAAGGGGTCGTGGGTTCGATTCCTGCCAGCCGCACCAGTATTACGAGGGGTTGCAAGAGAAATCTTGCAACCCCTTTCTGGTTTACGTCCCCGTTTTTCATTTGCCCGCAAAACAGCGCCGGACATTCCCATCCCCTGCCTTCCATTTTATAAAAGCAGCGCCCAATAAAAAAACCGGCGATCTTCATCACCGGTTCTCTGCGCCACCAAGCTGGCATTTCCTGTCTGTCGATATCAGCGCCGCTGCGGATAAATATCCCGGCCGGCCCTGTCGATCTGCTGGCGCAAAGCGCGCCGCTCGTCCGGCGACATCCTACCTCGTCCCTCATTGGGATCCGAGCCGCGTCCGCGATTCTGCCATTGTTCATCTGGCGCCTGGCCGCGCCGCGGTTCATACTGTGAAGGAGGCGGCGCGCGACGGTCGCCGCCGCGGTCGTCAGGCATACGGTCGGAACGTGCAGAGGCGCTCATCATTGCCGACAGCAACAATAAACAAACACTGATTTTCCGGAACATCGTCGTCATATGGACTTCTTCTGTGAATTCAGGACTACGGTTAAGACTTAATCATCACGAATTAAGTGTAAGCTTCCCTATTAATCGGCATAAGACGTTTTTAGTAAAGTGTGTAACACTTTGTAATCCATGGGTCTTAACTGTATTTTTGATGCGCACTCTGACGTTACCATATGACCATGAATACGATCAACACCTCAAACCAAACAAGCAGCGCCCATCAACATAAAATCCTGGTGGTCGACGACGACATCCGGTTGCGCGACCTGCTGCGACGATACCTGACGGAACAAGGCTTCCAGGTAGTCACCGCGGAGAACGCGCAGGCCATGAACAAGCTGTGGATACGCGAGCGTTACGACCTGCTGGTGCTGGACCTGATGCTGCCGGGCGAAGACGGCCTGGCGATCTGCCGCCGCCTGCGCGGCGCCGGCGACCAGACGCCGATCATCATGCTGACCGCGAAAGGCGAAGACGTCGATCGCATCGTCGGACTGGAAATGGGCGCCGACGATTACCTGCCCAAACCATTCAACCCGCGCGAACTGGTAGCGCGCATCGGCGCGGTGCTGCGCCGCAAAGGGCCCGACGAGCTGCCGGGCGCGCCGTCGGAAACGCCGCAGTCTTTCGAGTTTGGCGAATTCATCCTTGACCTCGGCACACGTACGCTGAAAAAGAACGGCGAATCGATCCCGCTCACCACCGGCGAATTCTCGGTGCTCAAGGTGTTTGCGCGGCACGCGCGGCAGCCGCTGTCGCGCGAAAAGCTGATGGAACTGGCGCGCGGCCGCGAATACGAAGTGTTCGACCGCAGCCTGGATGTCCAGATTTCGCGCCTGCGCAAGCTGATCGAACCGGATCCCGCCAGCCCGCTCTACATCCAGACCGTATGGGGGCTCGGCTATGTCTTCATCCCAGAAGGCCAACCGCGCTGATGCCTGCCTGCGCGGCATCGTCCTTCCCTCGCCAACGTCCGGCCACATGGTAACTCCGCACCGGCTGGCCTGGCTGAAAAGCGGTCTGATGTGGCGGACCTTTTTCATGATCGCCTTCCTGATCACGGTCAGCATGGTGACCTGGGTCGCCAGCTTCAAGATCGTCGAGCGCGGCCCGCGCGCGCAGCAGATCGCCGCGCAGATCATCTCCATCGTCACCATTACCCGCGCCGCCCTCACCCATTCGGCGCCGGACCTGCGCAGCGAACTGCTGTTCGACCTGGCCAGCAATGAAGGCATCCGGATTTATCCGCTGGAAGACACCGACCGAATCGAGCCGCCGCCCGACAACGCCCTGATGCCCGACCTGGAACGGGAAGTCCGCGCCAGGCTCGGCAACCAGACCAGGTTTTCTTCCAAGGTCAATGACATCGACGGCTTCTGGATCAGTTTCAAGATCGACGGCGACGAATACTGGCTGATGCTCGACAGCGAGCGGGTCGAGCGCAGCTCGGGCGTGCAGTGGCTGCAGTGGGGCAGCGTCGCACTGGTGCTGTCGCTGCTGGGCGCGATGTTCATTTCGACCCTGATCAACCAGCCGCTGTCGCGCCTCACCGCCGCCACCCGCGCGGTGGCCAAAGGGCTGCAGCCTGAGCCGCTGCCCGAAACCGGCCCGACTGAAATCGAAGAAGCCAACCGCAGCTTCAACCAGATGGTGAGCGACCTGCAGCGCATCGAATCGGACCGGGCGATCATCCTGGCCGGCATTTCCCACGATTTGCGCACGCCGCTGGCGCGCATGCTGCTGGAAGTGGAAATGGCGAACCTGTCCGACGATGCACGCACCGGCATGCAATCCGACCTGGCGCAGATGGATGGCATCATCGGCCAGTTCCTGCACTACGCAAAACCGACCGATACCAGCAGCTTCGAAAAAATCGACCTCAGCGCGCTGATCGACAATGTGGTGCAAACCGCCACGCGCCATGCCGACATCCGGATCCAGACCATCGTCTCGCCAAATGTCCACGTTTCCGGCAACGAAACCGAACTCCGGCGCGTATTCAACAACCTGATAGAAAACTCGCGCCGCTACGGCAAGAAAGAAGGCGACGATTGCGCAGAGGTCGACATCAGCTGCCAGATCCGCGGCGACAAGGTCCTCCTGAACATTTCCGACCACGGCGCCGGCGTGCCGGATAGCGAGATAGACCGCCTGCTGCGGCCGTTCACCCGGCTCGACGTGGCGCGCGGGCAAGCCAACGGTTCCGGCCTCGGGCTGGCGATCGTCAGCCGCATCGTCAAGCAGCACGGCGGCAAGCTGCGCGTGAGCAACCGCGAAGGCGGCGGCCTGGCTACCCAGATCGAGCTGCAGCTGAAAACCTAGGGTTTAGTTGAAAACCTAGGTTTTGTTCCCCCAGGCTAGCGCGCAAGCAGCAACGCTACCGCTTCCGCTGCAATCCCCTCTTCCCGGCCCAGGTAACCCAGCTTTTCATTGGTCTTGGCCTTTACATTGACCTGGTTGGGCGCAATCCCGCAATCGGCGGCGATATGCGCCACCATCTGCGGAATATGCGGCGCCATTTTCGGCGCCTGGGCGATGATGGTCGAGTCGATATTGCCGACGACATAGCCGGCTTCGCCAATCAGCCGCACCGCTTCGCGCAGCAGCTTGCGGGAGTCGGCGCCGGCAAACTGCGCATCCGTATCCGAAAAATGGCGGCCGATATCGCCCAGGGCCGCGGCGCCAAACAAGGCATCGATGATCGCATGCAGCAGCACGTCGGCATCCGAATGTCCCAGCAGGCCGGTTTTATGCGGAATCGTCACGCCGCCGATAATCAATGGCCGGCCAGCCTGCAAGGCGTGGCAATCGTAGCCCTGGCCGATGCGGAACTGCTGGCTCATGCGTACCCCTTCAAATTCAGTAACTTCAAAATTCTTCCTTTAGAAACATCTCTGCCAACGCCACGTCGTGCGGCAAGGTCACCTTGAAATTGCGCGGGCTGCCCTCGACCAGGCGCGGCTGCAGGCCCAGTTGCTCGACCGCGCTGGCTTCGTCGGTAACCGCTTCGGCCAGGGTCAAGGCGCGCAGCAGCATGCCGTAGCGGAACATTTGCGGCGTCTGCGCCGCCCACAGTTCGGCGCGCTCCACGGTTTGGGCCACGCGTGCGTTCAGGTCGCCGCGTTTCAGGGTATCGACCACCGGCAACGCCAGCAAACCGCCAACCAGGTCGTCGCGCAGGGTTTCAACCAGGCGCTCGATCAGGGCGCAGGTCAGGCCCGGCCGGGCGGCGTCATGCACCAGCACCCAGTCGTCGTCGCCAACCTCTTCGCGGATCGCTTGCAGGCCGTTCAACACCGAGTCCCGGCGCGTGGCGCCGCCGTGGAACAACAGCGTTACCCGTCCTTGCAGATGCGGCGCCGCCGCCATCAGGCCGGCGATATAACCGTCATCGGCGCTGACTACGACAAACACATGGCTGATTGCGCCGGCAGCGGCAAACGTGTCCAGCACATGCATCAGCATCGGCTGGCCGGCCAGCGGCATATATTGCTTAGGGATATCCGTGCCTATGCGGGCACCGATGCCGGCGGCAGGAATCAGGGCAAAATAGCGGGATGAATTCATGCACAATCTCGGGGGAATCCGGTTTAAGGGCAGTGGTTTATAATGCGGCTCTGAATTTTAACTGTCAAATCAGGCGTATTGTGGCTTTTTTTGACCACTATCGACACGCTTGCAGGCTTGCACAATAGGCCCCAATGTCCTTTGATCTAGAAAAATTGCTGCCCAGGCCGGCATCCCGTTTTGTCTTGCCGGCCCTGCACGGCTCGGCTGATGCCTATGCATTGGCGCAAGCCGCGCTGGCGCTCAAGGCGCAGCAAAGGATGCTGGTGGTGATCGTGGCCGACGCCACCGACGGCCAGCGGCTGCGCACCGAAATCCCCTGGTTCCAGGCCGGCGGCGACGAACCCAACGGCTTGCGCTGCCACTTGCTGCCGGACTGGGAAACCCTGCCCTACGACGCCTTCTCGCCGCACCAGGACCTGGTGTCGGAGCGGCTGGCGACCTTGTACGAGGTGCAGAGCGGCCAATGCGACGTGCTGCTGGTTCCCGCTACCACCGCCCTGGTCAAGATGGCGCCACCGTCCTTCCTGGCAGGCTACACCTTCTTTTTCAAGCAAGGCGAGACGCTGGATGAAGCGCGCCTGAAATCGCAGCTGACCCTGGCCGGCTACAGCAATGTCAACCAGGTCATGTCGCCCGGCGAATATTCGGTGCGCGGCGGCCTGATCGACATTTTCCCGATGGGATCCGTGCTGCCGTACCGGCTCGACCTGTTCGGCGACGCCATCGAAACCATACGCACATTCGACGCCGACACCCAGCGTTCGATGTATCCGGTGAGAGAAGTCAGGCTGCTGCCGGGCCGCGAATTCCCGATGGACGAAGCGGCGCGCTCGGCTTTCCGCAGCCGCTGGCGCGAAGTGTTCGAAGGCGACCCGTCGCGCTCCGCGATCTACAAGGATATCGGCAACGGCATCGCCTCGGCCGGCATCGAGTATTACCTGCCGCTGTTTTTCGAAGACACCGCGACGTTGTTCGAGTACCTGCCTGACACCGCCATGTTTGCCCTGGTCGGCGATATCGACGGCGCCATCCAGCGTTTCTGGAGCGACACCCAGTCACGCTACAGATTCCTGAAGTCGGACCGCGAGCGCCCTTTGCTGGCGCCGGAAGCGCTGTTCCTGACCGACGAAAATTTCTTCAGCCAGGCCAAGCCTTACGGCCGCTGGGTGATCCAGCACAGCGACGCCGCTTCCGAACTGTCGGCGCCCATCCCGAATATCGCCGTCAACCGCCGCATCGACGACCCGCTGACCAACCTGCGCGCCTACCTGCTGCAAAGCGAGCGGCGCGTGATGATCTGCGCCGAATCGAATGGCCGCCGCGAAACCTTGCAACAGTATTTCAACGAATACGACCTGCCGCTGGCGCTGTGCGACGGTTACGCCGACTTCACCACGTCGGAAAAAAAACTGATGCTGGGCGTGGCGCCCTTGCATGCCGGCTTTGAACTGCCGCAATTCACATTCATCACCGAAACCGAACTGTATGCTGGCTCCGGCCGCCGCATCGGCAAGAAAAAACAGGAAGGCGTCACCCAGGTCGAATCCATGGTGCGCGACCTGTCCGAACTCAAGATCGGCGATCCGGTGGTGCACATCAACCATGGCATCGGCCGCTACATGGGCTTGCTCAGCATGGACCTGGGCGAAGGCGAAACCGAATTCCTGCACCTGGAATACGCCAAGGACACCAAGCTTTACGTGCCGGTATCCCAGCTGCATGTGATTTCGCGCTACTCCGGCGCCTCGCCGGAAGATGCGCCGCTGCATGCGCTCGGCTCCGGCCAGTGGGAAAAAGCCAAGCGCAAGGCTGCGCAGCAAGTACGCGACACCGCCGCCGAACTGTTGAACCTGTATGCGCGGCGCGCCTTGCGCCAAGGCCATGCGTTCGAATATTCAGCGCACGACTACGAGGCTTTTTCTGAAAGTTTCGGCTTTGAAGAAACCGCCGACCAGGCTGCCGCCATCAATGCCGTGATCAAGGACATGACCAGCGGCAAGCCGATGGATCGCCTGATCTGCGGCGACGTCGGCTTCGGCAAGACCGAGGTCGCGCTGCGCGCCGCCTTTGTCGCCGTGCTCGGCGGCAAGCAGGTCGCGATCCTGGCGCCGACCACCTTGCTGGCGGAACAGCACGCGCAAACCTTCGCCGACCGTTTCGCCGACTGGCCGGTAAAGATTGCGGAGCTGTCGCGTTTCCGCAGCGGCAAGGAAGTCACGCAGGCGATCAAGGGCATGGCCGACGGCACCCTGGATATCGTGATCGGCACCCATAAACTGCTGTCCGACGATATCAAGTTTTCGCGCCTGGGGCTGGTCATCATCGACGAGGAACACCGCTTCGGCGTTCGCCAGAAAGAAACGCTCAAGGCGCTGCGCGCCGAAGTCGACGTCTTGACGCTGACCGCAACGCCGATCCCCCGTACCTTGGGCATGGCGCTGGAAGGCTTGCGCGAATTCTCGATCATCGCCACCGCGCCGCAAAAGCGCCTGGCGATCAAGACCTTCGTCCGCAGCGAGGGCGAATCGACGATCCGCGAAGCCTGCCTGCGCGAATTGAAGCGCGGCGGCCAGGTCTACTTCCTGCACAATGAAGTCGAAACCATCCAGAACCGCAAGGCGATGCTGGAAGCGCTGCTGCCGGAAGCGCGCATCGCCATCGCCCACGGCCAGATGCATGAGCGCGACCTGGAAAAAGTCATGCGCGATTTCGTGGCCCAGCGTTTCAACATCCTGCTGTGCACCACCATTATCGAAACCGGCATCGACGTCCCCACCGCCAACACCATCATCATGCACCGCGCCGACAAGTTCGGCCTGGCGCAATTGCACCAGTTGCGCGGCCGCGTCGGCCGGTCGCACCACCAGGCATACGCCTACCTGCTGGTGCACGACGTCCAGGGCTTGACCAAGCTGGCGCAGCGCCGGCTGGATGCGATCCAGCAGATGGAAGAACTCGGCAGCGGTTTCTACCTGGCCATGCACGACCTGGAAATCCGCGGCGCCGGCGAGGTGCTGGGCGATAACCAGTCAGGCGAAATGCACGAGATCGGTTTCCAGCTGTATTCCGACATGCTCAACGAAGCCGTACGCTCATTGAAGAACGGCAAGGAGCCGGATTTGGCGGCGCCGCTTTCGAGCACCACCGAAATCAACCTGCACGTGCCGGCCCTGCTGCCCAACGATTATTGCGGCGACGTCCACGAGCGGCTGTCGATCTACAAGCGGCTGGCCAATTGCGACGGCCAGGACAAGATCGACGACCTGCAGGAAGAATTGATCGACCGCTTCGGCAAGCTGCCGGATCCGGCCAAAGCCTTGGTCGAAACCCATCGCTTGCGGATCGCCGCGAAATCGATAGGCATCGTCAAGATCGATGCGCATACCGACTCCGCGCTGCTGCAGTTCGTGCCGAATCCGCCGATCGACGCCATGCGCATCATCGACCTGATCCAGAAGAACCGCCATATCAAGCTCAACGGCCAGGACAAATTGCGCATCACCGTCAGCATGCCGGACCTGGCGGCGCGCCTGACCCAGGTCAAGGCCACCATCAAAGCCCTGGCGGGATGATCTTGCGCCGTTATCCGATTATTTGAATTTCCAGAAACCAAACCAGACACATGAATCTCATCTTGCAAAGCCTGAGCGCAGAACGTAGCACCAGCAGCGCCATCGACCGTATCGCCAACCTGGCCGGCGTTGCCGCGGCCGATATCAGCAGCGCCGGCCGCCATGCCTGGCGTTGCGATGGCGTCGACTATTCCGACAGCCTGAAGACGCTGATCGACGCCGCCTGCTACGGCGCCCGGATCGACTGCGCCTGGCTGCCGGCGGCGCCGAAACTGGATGATTTCAAGTTGCTGGCGATGGACATGGATTCGACCCTGATCACGATCGAATGCATCGATGAAATCGCCGACATGCAAGGCTTGAAGCCGCAAGTCTCGGCGATTACCGAAGCGGCGATGCGCGGCGAGCTGGAATTCAATGAAAGCCTGACCCGGCGCGTGGCCTTGCTCAAAGGCCTGGATGCGTCGGCGCTGCAACGGGTGCTGGACGAACGGCTGCAGTTGTCGCCAGGCGCGGAAACCATGCTGGCGGCAGTCAAGGCGGCCGGCCTCAAGACCTTGCTGGTGTCGGGCGGCTTCACGTTCTTCACCGATCACATGAAAGCCGCTCTCGGACTCGATTACAGCCATTCCAACGTGCTGGAAATCGTCGACGGCAAGCTGACCGGGAAAGTGCTGGGCGGCATCGTCAACGCCGAGGAGAAAAAATCGACGGTCGAACGCGTTTGCGCCGAACTGGGCATCGCGCCAAGCCAGGCGATTGTCATGGGCGACGGCGCCAACGACCTGGCCATGATGAAGATCGCCGGCCTGTCGGTAGCCTTCCGCGCCAAGCCTGTGGTGCGCGCGCAAGCGAGCGTGGCCTTGAATTTTGTCGGTTTGGATGGCATCTTGCCTATATTGGCGTAATTCCTGAAGAATCCAGCGCCTCTCTTAACGTAAAGGACAGTCATGGCCCAAGAACTAGTCTTCGATAGCAAGCTGCATTCCGAGAAAAATCTCGCCTGGTGGCTCTACCTGTTTCATGCCGCCAGCCTGCTGTTTTCCCTGGGAGCGCTGTCCTGGATCCCCCTGATCATCAACTACGTCAAACGCTCGGATGCGGCCGACACCTTTGTGTACAGCCACCATAACTGGCAAATCCGCTCGTTCTGGTGGTACCTGCTGTGGATGGTGGTCGGCGGCGCCCTGTTCCTGACCGTGCTTGGCATCCCGCTGGCTTTCGCCGTGTGGGGCATTGCCTGGCTGTGGAAGGGTTATCGCCTGATCAAGGGCCTGGTGGATTTGAATGACAACAAGGCAATGCCTGCTTGATTCCATCTAGCAAAAAACGGCCGGCGGCAAGCCATGGCGCGGTGCGGGCGATGTCTGACCGCGACATTCCTGCCGTCATGCGGATCCAGGCAGAATGCTATCCGGAACCGATGCTCGAGTCGGAAGCCGTATTCCGCGCCCGCCTCGCCCTGGCCCCGGCGACTTGCTGGATATGGTCAGGACCAGGGCAAGGCGCCGGCGCCTATCTGTTCAGCTACCCTTCAAGCAAGGACGCCGTCACCGCGCTGGATCATCCCTTCACGATTCCTGCGGCGCCCGACTGCCTGTACCTGCATGACCTGGCCGTTGCACCGGATGCGCGCGGCCGGCGGGCTGCCAATGCCTTGGCAACGGCTGCACTGGAACACGCGCGCGCAGACGGTTTGCGCTGGAGCGCGCTGGTGTCGGTGCAACGGTCGCAGGTATTCTGGGAAACGCTAGGTTATGCCGCTGTAGAATCCCCGCCATCTCCCGCCAGGGAAAACCTGGCCAGCTATCAAGTGCAAGGAAATCAGGGCGCTGCCGTTTATATGCGTCAGCAGCTGACCTGAACTACAGGCCCAAGCTGCAGGCGAAAAAAAAAGCCGATCTGTCTGGATCGGCATTTTTTTGCTCGCTGAAGCCGTCGTGGCCTGGCCACGCATTGCATTACATCAGGTTGAAAGCTTGCTCGATATCGGCAATCAGGTCCTGCGGATCTTCCAGGCCGATATTGAAGCGCACCAGCGTGCCCTGGTCCTGCCAGTTCTTGCGCATGCCCTGGATCCGGTAAGGAACGCACAGGCTGTTGGCGCCGCCCCAGCTGTAGCCGATCTTGAACAGTTTCAGGCTGTCGACGAAACGGTCGGTCTGCTCTTCGCTATAGCGGGCATCGAACAGCACTGAAAACAGGCCGCCCGCGCCGGTGAAATCGCGCTTCCAGTTTTCATGTCCCGGGCAGTCCGCAAAAGCCGGATGCAATACCCGGCTGATCTGCGCCTGCTGCTGCAGCCAGGCGGCAACCGTGCGCGCGCCGGCGTCGTGCGCGTCGAAGCGCAGTTTCATGGTCGGCAGGCTGCGCAAGACGAGGTAAGCGTCATCCATGCCGACGCCGAAACCGAGCCGCATGTGCGCGAGCTGCAGCTTCTGGTTCAAGGCCGGATCCCGGGTGACCACGGCGCCCATCAGCACATCCGATCCGCCCGACTGGTATTTGGTCAGCGCCTGCATCACGATGTCAACGCCCAGGTCGAAAGCGCGCAACGCCAGGCCGGCCGACCAGGTATTGTCTATCGCCACCAGCACGCCCTTGGCGTGCGCCGCGGCGCAGATGGCGGGCAGGTCCGGCACTTCCATCGATACCGAACCCGGCGCCTCGGTCCAGACCAGGCGGGTGTTCGGCTGGATCAGGCCGGCGATGCCGGCGCCGGCCATCGGATCGTAATAGCGAGCGGTAATGCCGAAATCCTTGGACAGCCAGTTGCCCAGCTCGCGATTCGGGTTGTACACATTGTCCGGCAACAGCACGTCGTCGCCGCTCTTCAGCAAGGCCAGGTCGACCATGGTGATCGCCGCCAGCCCGCTAGGCGCCAGCAGGCAATGCTGGCCGCCCTCGATTTCCGCCAGGCGCGCTTCCAGCGTGAAGGAAGTCGGCGTGCCGTGCAGGCCGTAGGTATAACTGTTCTTTTCCTGCCACTCGCGCGCGCGCATTGCCGCGACATTCTTGAACAGCACGGTGGAGGCGTGGTGGATCGCTACCGGAAAAGCGTCAAAACCTGCCGGCGCGGTGTAGTCGCTGTGCATCAATGCGGTTTGAGGATTCTTCTTTGCCATGTTCAATGATGGTTTTATTTGACGGCTCTGGGAGACTGGACAGTCAAGGCGAAAGGCTTGGTCACTGCATCGTCGGTAGTGGACCAGGTGCCGCTGAAAGTATTGCCGACAAGTTTGCCAGCCCACTCGCCGGAAACATCCTTGCCGTTGACGGATTCTTCCATGAGGATATCGGCATTGTCCGATTCGCCTGCCAGCAGGATTTTAGCGGATTGGCCGGCAATCACATAACTGCCCTGGATGCCTTCGCTCGGATCCGGCTTCTGCTGCAAATGCATTTCGATCTGCGCATCGCCCAGCGTGCCGCGCAAGGTCAGCGGCGTGGCGAACCGGTCTTGCGCCGCAACCGCGGTTGCCGGCGCGCCAGCAGTATTTCGATTATCCGCCAGCACCGGGGCGGCGGCAAAACCAGCCAGCAAGGTCAGCGCAACAGCAACCTTCCCTGCCGTCATGCAGCGGCCCACAAATCGTGCGCATCGGAGGCGGTGATGGTGACGTCGACAAACTCGCCGACCACCAGCTTCTTGTGCGGTTCATACGGCGGCTTGACGTACACCACGCCGTCGATTTCCGGCGCATCGGCGCTGGAGCGGCCGACGCCGCCGTTGCGGTCGACCGAATCGATCAGCACGCGCATGGTCTTGCCGACCTTGGCTTGCAGGCGTTTCTTGGAAATTTCCTCCTGCAGCTGCATCACGCGGCCGCGGCGCTCTTCGCGCAGTTCTTCCTGCACCGGATTGTCCAGGGCGTTGGCGGTGGCGCCTTCCACCGGCGAATAGGCGAAGCAGCCGAGGCGGTCGATTTCCGCCTCTTTCAGGAAATCCAGCAGGTATTCGAACTCGGCGTCGGTTTCGCCGGGAAAACCGGCGATAAACGTGGAGCGGATGGTCAGGTCCGGGCACATCGCGCGCCAGGCCTGGATCCGCTCGATATTCTTTTCGCCGCTGGCCGGGCGTTTCATGCGCTTCAGCACATCGGGATGGGCATGCTGCAGCGGCACGTCCAGGTACGGCAGCACCTTGCCTTCGGCCATCAGCGGGATGATCTGGTCGACGTGCGGGTAAGGATAAACGTAGTGCAGGCGCACCCAGGCGCCGTACTGGGCCGCCAGTTCGCCCAGCGCCGTGACCAGCTGCGTCATGTGGGTCTTGACCGGCTTGCCGTTCCAGAAACCCATGCGGAACTTGACGTCGACGCCGTAGGCGCTGGTATCTTGCGAAATCACCAGCAGTTCCTTGACGCCGGCCTTGAACAGGTTCTCGGCTTCCAGCATGACGTCGGCGATCGGGCGCGACACCAGGTCGCCGCGCATCGACGGGATGATGCAAAAACTGCAACGATGGTTACAGCCTTCCGATATTTTCAGGTAAGCGAAATGCTTGGGCGTCAGCTTGACGCCCTGCGGCGGCAACAGGTCGAAGAACGGCGCGTGCGGCTTGGGCAGGTGCTTGTGCACGGCAAACATGACTTCGCCGACCGCATGCGGGCCGGTCACTTCCAGCACCTTCGGGTGGATCTTCTGGATGATGTCGTCGCCGTCGGCATCCTTCTTGGCGCCCAGGCAGCCGGTCACGATGACCTTGCCGTTTTCGCTCAGCGCTTCGCCGATGGCGTCCAGCGACTCTTGCACTGCGGCATCAATAAAACCGCAGGTATTGACGATTACGAGGTCGGCGCCTTGGTACGACTTGGCAGTTTCATAACCTTCCGCGCGCAGCTGGGTCAGGATCTGTTCGGAATCGACCAGCGCCTTGGGACAACCAAGGGATACAAAACCGACTTTAGGGGCGGCGGCTAGTGCTGGGAGTGCGGCGGCCGATGCTGCTGGCGCGGCGGAGATGACGTTGGACATGGCGGGAGATGGGCTCAAAGCAAAGTCGCTATTGTACCCCTTCCACCGCCATGGTTACCCTGCAAGGTTCGTAAAAACCTGCCGCGAGGCTTGCTCAATGATTATTTTTTTGTCTTGTCCGGCGGCGGCGGCGCAAACGGGAAAGTGCCGAACATGTTCTTGGTCTGGTTTTGCATCTGCTCCTGCATCTGGATGAACAGGCCTTTGCTCTGTTCGATGTAGTTGCTCATCATGCCCTGCATCATCGGCCCCTGGACATTCATGAACTGCGCCCACATTTCCGGGCTGAAAGGCTTGCCTTCGTAAAAACCCTTGGAATTCTCGGTGAGCTTGTTCTGGATATCGATGAACGCCTGGATGTTCTTTTCCAGGTAAGAACCCATCATGCCTTGCATGGCGTGGCCGTAGTAGCGGATGATCTGCGACAGCGCCGCGCTGGAAAACATGGGCGTGCCGTTCGACTCTTCTTCCAGGATGATCTGCAGCAGGATGCTGCGCGTCAGGTCGTCCTCGGTCTTGGCGTCCAGCACAACGAACTCTTCGTTGTCCAGCACCAGCTGCTTGACGTCCGTCAGGGTAATGTATGAACTGGTTTGCGTATCGTAGAGGCGACGATTCGGATACTTCTTGATCAAACGTTCAGACATTTTTTTTGGTGTAGTCATTTCAGTCCCAGGTTGCTGCGCCCATAACGCATTTTATATTTGTTACTTTAGCAATCGACGTTTTGCTACAGTACATCTCCATTATATGCATGTGCAAAGACAGTGCAGGGAGTTTTATTGCATTGCAGTACAAACAAGCATGTGCAATATCCCGCATGGATTCGCAATCCATGCGGGAAACCGCATCAGCCCATATGCAGGCCGCCGTTCAGCGAGAAGTCGGAACCGGTGGCGTAGCCGCCCTCTTCCGACACGATCCAGGAGATGATGGAAGCGATTTCTTCCGGTTCGCCCAGGCGTTTTACCGGGATCCCGGCAACGATTTTTTCCAGCACGTCCGGGCGGATCGACCGCACCATGTCGGTGCCGACATAACCCGGCGACACGGTATTGACGGTAACGCCCTTGGTCGCCACTTCCTGCGCCAGCGCCATGGTAAAGCCGTGGATGCCGGCTTTTGCGGTCGAGTAGTTGGTCTGGCCGAACTGGCCCTTCTGGCCGTTGACCGACGAAATATTGACAATCCGTCCCCAGCCGCGGTCCGCCATGCCGTCGATGACCTGCTTGGTGACGTTGAACAGCGAATTCAGGTTGGTGTCGATGACCGCATCCCAGTCTGCCTTGGACATCTTGCGGAACTGGCCGTCGCGGGTAATGCCGGCGTTGTTGATCAGGATATCGACTTCGCCGACTTCCGCCTTGACCTTGTCGAACGCTGCCTTGGTCGATTCCCAGTTGGAGACGTTGCCTTCCGAAGCATGGATATCGAAACCCTTGGCGCGCATGTCGGCCAGCCATTTATCCTTGCGCGTGGAATTCGGCCCGCAGCCGGCTACCACGGTAAAACCATCTGTGCAAAGACGAGTACAAATTGGGGTACCGATGCCGCCCATTCCCCCTGTCACATAAACGATTCGCTTTGCCATCTCTTGTCTCCTTCAAAAAAACGATTCAAAAAATCCATCTGCTTCGTGACTACAACTTCCCCGACAGTCTTCCCGCTGTGTTTTATTCTGCCCTGACTTTGACATACCGGCCCGGCGCAGGTTCGATGACGCTGTACTGAGTATTTCCCAATTTGCGCGGCGCGGCCACTTGTTTTCCTGCATGTTCGGATAAAAATCCGGTCCATTCGGTCCACCAGCTGCCAGGATGTTCAACCGCCGCCGCCATCCAGGTTTCGGCATCCACGGCGCCTGCCTTGCCGGCGGCGTTGCCGGTCCAATAACTTCGCTTCTTCTTTGCCGGCGGATTGATCACGCCGGCGATGTGGCCGGAAGCGCCGAGCACGAAGCGGTTCTGTTTCGGTTTCCCGGGATTGAGCAGGGAAACCGAGGCATAGGCTGAGGTCCAGGGCACGATATGATCGTCGCGCGAGGCATAGATGAAAGCCGGCGCATCGATCTTGCCGAGGTCGATCTTTTGTCCGCCTACCGTCAGCGTGCCGGCCTCCTTCAGCGAATTGTCCAGGTACATGTGGCGCAGGTAGTAGCAAAACATCGGCCCCGGCAAATTGGTGCTGTCGGCGTTCCAGTACAGCAGATCGAAAGGCGTCGGCTGCTCGCCTTTCAGATAGTTCGATTCGACATAATTCCACAGCAGGTCGTTGGGACGCAAGCTGGAAAACGCAGAACCGAATTCACGCCCCGGCATCAGGCCGCCCTGGCCGATGGCCTGTTCCCGCATGCGGATCTGCAGGTCGTCGATGTATACGTCGAGGATGCCGGTGTCGCTGAAATCCAGGAAAGCGGTGAGCAAGGTCAGGCTGGCGACCGGATTGTTTTTTTCCGCTGCCAGCTTTGCCAGGGCCGTCGACAGGATCGTGCCGCCGACGCAGAAACCGAGCGTGTTGATCTTGTCCTGGCCGCTGATCTCCTGCACTGCCTGGATCGCCCGGATTGCACCATCGACGATGTACTGGTCCCAGGTCGCATGCGCCAGCGATTCATCGGCGTTGCGCCAGGAAACCAGGAACACGCTGTGCCCCTGCTCCACCGCATAGCGCACCAGCGAGTTCTGCGGCTGCAGGTCGAGGATATAGAATTTGTTGATGCAAGGCGGCACAATCAGCAGCGGCCGCTGGTACACCTTGGCGGTCAGCGGCGTGTACTGGATCAGCTGGAACAGGTCGTTTTCAAATACCACGGCGCCTTCGGTGGTGGCCACGTCCTTGCCGACCTCGAATGCCGATTCGTCGGTCTGCGACACCCGGCCCTTGTGCATGTCCGCGATCATCTGGGCGATGCCCTTGGTCAGGCTTTCACCATGGGTTTCGACAATTTTCTGCTGCGCCGCCGGATTGGTCGCCAGGAAATTGGAAGGCGCCATGGCGTCGATCATCTGCTGCACGGTAAAGCCGATCTTGCGCTTGAGCTTGGGCGGCGCATCCAGCGCTTCGACCATCGCGTTCAGGAAGTGGGCATTGAGCAGGTAGGCCGCCGCATTGAACGCATGCAGCGGATTGTCATGCCAGGCCGCGGCGCTGAAACGGCGGTCGGCGATGGCCGGTATGCGCGCTGCCAGCATGTCCTTCCACAGCGCGGACAGCTGCTCCGTGTATTCCGCCTGCAGCTTTTCCAGCACCGCCGGATCGAGCGAAATGCCGAGCTCGCCAAAACCCGCCGCGCCGTTCTGGTTTTGCGCGGCTGGATTGAAGCCGAGGAACATGCCGGGGTCGGCTATATGACCGAGCTGCTGGAGAAACTGGGGATTGAAGGCTTGACTGAATTGCTGCGAGAGTTGCGACAATGCGGCAGGATCGAAGACGGAAAAATTAGGCGTATTCATGCGGTGACCGTTGTTTTGGCTTATTTTCGTGTATCTTTTATCGGATTGACTCTAGAGCAGGAACCAAAATGCATATCGTCGCCATCGCATGGATTTACGTTGTCTTCATGATGGCAATTACAGAGGCTACTCCAGTTGCCGGCGTGATGACTTTTTTACTGTACGGTGTTTTTCCTTTGACAATTGTTTTATACCTGATGGGCACGCCGAAACGCAAGAGAAATCGTCAGCGCACTGAAAATTCTAACAGGCTGGCGGCACAGCAAAAAGCTGCCGCCGCCGCAACCGCCGAGACACCTGCTTCGCAAGAAAAACCTGAATCAGCCAAACCATAAGCGGCGCCGGTCATTTCAGCCAGATCAGCGAAGCCATGCGGCCGGTCACATGGTCGCGGCGATAGGAATAAAAATTCCTGTCGCTGACCGTGCACAATCCGCCACCGTAAACATTCTGCACATCTGCCTCGCGCAGCGCAAGCCGCGCCAGCTGATAAATGTCGGCCAGGTATTTGCCCGGCCGCTGTGCGATCGGCGCAAAACAGGCTTCGGCCTGCTGCCTTGCCTGGCCAGCCTGCGCCGCGTCGGCGAATGCCGCCAGCACATCGGCGCCGACCTCGAACCGTTCGGGGCCGATGGCCGCGCCCAGCCAGGCGGCAATCGGCCCGGCGCCGGCGGCGCGCATGCGCGCCACGGTATTTTGCAGCACTCCGCCCTGCAGTCCGCGCCAGCCGGCATGCGCGGCGCCGACCACGGCGCCGTTCATATCGGCAAACAAGACCGGCAGGCAATCGGCGGTCTGTATTGCGCACACTACGCCGGCCCGGGTGGCAATGGCGGCATCCGCTTCGACGCCGGCGACGGCAGCGCCGGCGTCGACCACATGATGGCCGTGGACTTGCGCCAGCCACAGCGGCGACGCCGGCAGCAAGACATCCAGTTGCGCACGGTTGGATTCGACCGCGGGCAGCAGGTCGCCGACATGGCTTCCAAGGTTCAGGCCGCCGCCGCCGTTGCCGTCGTCATACGGCCCCTGGCTGGCGCCGCCGCCGCGCAAGGTGGCAAAAGCGCCAATATTCGGCGGCAATCCAGGCCAGTCCGGAATGATCAATTGCATGCGCCGAAGGCTCCTTCTTTCCGTCTAGTCCACAAAACCGCGATCGTCATTCCGGCACGCTCATGCCGGCGCGCACCAGCAGCGCAGCGAAATCCTCCGGCAGCGGCGCATGCCACTCGCAAGCCTTGCCCGTGCTCGGATGGATCAGGCCCAGGCGCGACGCCTGCAGGGCCTGGCGCGGGAAAGCCGGCATCAGGTGTTGTTTGCCGTACAAGGCGTCGCCCACCAGCGAAAACCCGAGCGACTGCATGTGGACGCGGATCTGGTGGGTACGCCCAGTTTCCAGGCGACAACCCATGAGACTGACCGGACGCCGCTCCAGCAGGCCGGTCGCCAGCCGCTGGTAGTGGGTGATGGCGGGCTTGGCGATCAGGCTGTCGGATACCGCCATCTTGATGCGGTCGCGCGGATGGCGCGCCATGGGACTGTCCACGGTTCCGTTCAGCTGCGGCGTGCCCCACACCAGCGCCAGGTACTGGCGCTTGACGGTACGGGCCTGCAGCTGGCGCACCAGGTCGGTCTGCGCTTCCAGCGTCTTGGCGACCACCATCAGGCCGCTGGTGTCCTTGTCCAGGCGATGCACGATGCCGGCGCGCGGCACTCCTGCCAATGCCGGCCAGCGGAACAGCAGGCCGTTGAGCAAGGTTCCTGACCAGTTGCCGGCGGCGGGATGCACCACCAGGCCGGCCGGCTTGTTGATGACAATGATTGCCGCATCTTCGTAAACCACATCCAGCGCCATGTCTTCCGGCGTGAACGCCTTTTCGTCGGGCGCCGGCTGCGGCAGCACCACCACGGTTTCATCGCCGTAGGTGGTCATCTTGGTGGTGCCCGGCTTGCCGTCGACGGTAACGTGCCCGGCTTCGATCCATTGCTGGATGCGGCTGCGCGAATATTGCGGCACCAGGGTTGAAACTACTTTATCCAGGCGCGTGCCGCACACATCCGGTGTCAATTGCAGTACTATCGGCGCGCTGGCAGTAGCCGCGTCGCCGTCGTCGACATAGTCGATATCGGCCTCTAAATCAGCGTCAGGCAGACTTTCAGCCAAATTTGGCTTGGTAAATGACATCACTTGAAGTCCCATCAGCTATAATCAATCGTTGTTAATACACGTAAATACGCGCAATCTTGCAAACCACTATGCAAAAAAGACTCTTAAAACTAGCTGCTGTCGCATTCGCTCTATCCTTATCTGCGTGTGGCTTATTGCCAGACAAAGTCGATGAAACCGCAAACTGGTCCGCCCCCCGATTATACTCGGAGGCCAAGGATGAAATGAACAGCGGCGGCTACGATAAGGCAATTAAGTACTTTGAAAAGCTGGAATCGCGTTATCCGTTCGGCACCTACGCGCAACAGGCGCAGATGGATATCGCCTATGCCCACTACCGGCAAGGCGAACAGCCTGAGGCGCTGGCGGCAATTGACCGCTTCATCAAGCTGCATCCGAACCACCCTAACGTAGACTACATGTACTACCTGCGCGGCCTGGTCAACTTCAACGACAAGATCAGCATTTTTGACTTCCTGTCGAGCGAGGACGCCACCGAGCGCGATCCGAAAGCGGCGCGCGATGCATTCGACGCCTTCAAGCAGGTGGTGGTCCGCTTCCCCGAGAGCACCTACGCCCCCGATTCGCTGGCGCGCATGAAATACCTGGTGAATGCGCTGGCGCAGTATGACGTCCACGTCGCCAGCTACTACTACCGCCGCGGCGCGTATGTGGCGGCTGCCGACCGCGCGCAAAGCGCCATCCAGCAATATCGCGATGCGCCGGCGGTGGAAGAAGCGCTGCATATCATGGTGCAGTCTTACGAAGCCCTGGGCCTGACGCAATTGCATGACGACGCTGAGCGCGTGCTGAAGAAAACCTACCCGAACAGCAAGTATGTCGGCGGTACCGGCACCGACAGCACCAAGGTAGTAAAAGCGCCTTGGTGGAAATTCTGGTAACAGGCAGGCTCGCACTAAATAAAAATGCCCCGTTCTTCCAAACGGGGCATTTTATTTTGAGGCGATGCTTGTCGCCACGCGCCAGCCAGTAGTCTTGCTTGCCTGAACGGCTTGGCTTGTCAAAGGCCGGAAGCGGGCCGTGACCTGCCGGCCAGCAGATTATTGGGGCGCGCTTTCACCCCATGGATCTGAAACAGATGCTGCTGGAACTGCTGCGTGGCGTACTCCCAGGAATATTCCAGCGCATGTTCCCGCACCTCGCGCCGGTCCAGCGCCAGAGCCCGCTGGCAAGCCGAGGTCAAGTCCTCGTCCAGTATCCCGGAGCGCCCGTGCGCCACCACATCGAGCGGACCGGCGACCGGATAAGCGGCGACCGGCACCCCGCATGCCATGGCTTCGACCATGACCAGCCCGAAGGTATCGGTATGGCTGGGAAACACCATCACGTCGGCGCAGTTGTAATACGAGGTGAGTTCGTGGTGCGGCTTGGCGCCCAGGAACTGCACATCCGGATAGCGCTGCTGCAGCTCTTCGCGCAGCGGGCCGTCGCCGATCACCCATTTGCTGCCCGGCAGGTCAACCTGCAGGAACGACTCGATGTTCTTTTCCACCGCCACCCTGCCGACGTACAGGTACAAAGGGCGGACGATGCAAGCGTGGTCCTCGTCGACCGGCTTGAAACGCTCGGTATCCACCCCTCGGCCCCACAACACCAGATGGCGGAAGCCGCGCTGCTCCAGCTCCTTGAGCACATGCGGCGTCGGCACCATCACCGCTTTCGAAGGACCGTGGAACCAGCGCAGCCAGCGGTAGGTCAGCGCCTTGGGCAGGATCGAACGCGCGCTCAGGTACTCGGGGAAACGGGTATGGTAGGCGGTCGTAAAGCCTATTCCCTGGCGCAGGCAGAAACGCCTGGCGGCCAGGCCCATCGGCCCTTCGGTCGAGATATGGATGCAGTCGGGCCCAAACGCCTTCAGGCTGGCCGCGATCCTGGCATAAGGCTTGTGCGCCAGGCGGATTTCCGGATAGGTGGGACAGGCGAAAGTCGGGAAATCGTCGGGACTCAGCAGCAGCACTTCGTGGCCGTTATGGCGCAAGCATGCGCTGGTGGCGCGCAAAGTATTGACTACCCCGTTGATCTGCGATTGCCCGGCGTCCGTTACGATGGCAATTCGCATAATTCTTTAACCTTCTTGCCGGACACTGGATTCTTTTGCTGCATGATTTCCTGCCAGGTCACCAGGCGCAATTCGCCGCTGGCTTCTTCCACCAGCGCCGACAGGCTTTCCACCCAGTCGCCGTCGTTGCAATAGGTGATGCCGTTGATGTCGCGGATTTCCGGCTTGTGGATATGGCCGCAAATGACGCCGTCCAGGCCCTTCTTCTGCGCTTCCGCCGCCAAGGCATCTTCAAATGAAGAAATGTAGTTCACGGCGTTTTTCACCTTCAGCTTCAGGTATTGCGAGAGCGACCAGTAAGGCAGGCCGGCGCGTGCGCGCCAGCCGTTGAACCATTGGTTGAATTTCAGGATCACGGTGTACAGGCTGTCGCCCACGTACGCCAGCCATTTGGCGCAGGCGATCACGCCGTCGAAACGGTCGCCGTGCAGCACCAGCATGCGTTTCCCCTGCGCGGTGGTATGCACCAATTCATCGCGAATCCGGATACCGCCGAAGTCCAGATCGATGAATTGGCGCACAGCCTCGTCATGGTTGCCGGGCACAAAAATCACCTCGGTTCCCTTGCGCGCTTTTTTCAGCACCGTTTGCACTACGTTGTTGTGGACCTGGTCCCAGTACCAGCGGCGCTTCAGCTGCCAGCCGTCGATGATGTCGCCGACCAGGTACAGGGTGTCCGACTCGGTCGCGCGTAAAAACTCCAGCAGGCGAGCAGCCTGGCAGCCGGTGGTTCCCAGGTGGACATCGGAAATCCAGATGGTGCGAAAGCGGATCGGATCTCGCTTGGCGCCGGCGCCGGCGCTAACGCCGGCGCCGGAATTTGCGCCAAACAACGCAGCTTCCAGAAACTGTTCGCCTGGTTTCATGTCGCCCTCGTTTCTTTAAGATAGTGGCGCGCATAGCGCTGGTCCAGCTTGGACAAGGGCAGCAGCAGGAAAAAATCGGCGGAGTGGAAATCGGGATCCCAGGCCGGGTCGCCGCAGACCCAGGCGCCGCTGCGCAGATAGCCTTTCAGCAGCGGCGGCATCTGCGCCACATGGCCGGCTTCACGCTCATGGACCGGAAACGGCACATGCGGCGTGACCCGGTATTCGGCCGGAGCGAAATTGCCCGGCTCCAGGCTGTGGTACAAGGCCGCGGCGTTGTGCCCGCCGTCGGCCAGGCTGACGCTGGCGCAGCCCATCAGGTAGTCGCAGCGTTCGCGCCGCATGAAGGCCGCCAGGCCGGCCCACAGCAGCATGATGACGCTGCCGCTGCGGTATTCGGGATCGATGCAGGCGCGCCCGGCTTCGGCAATGCTGCTGCGCAGGTTGTCGAGGCGGCCGAGGTCGAATTCCTGTTCCGAGTAATAACGCCCCATGCTTCTTGCCGCATGCGGGCTCATGACGCGATAGGTGCCAACCACGCGCAAGGTGTTGGTGTCGCGCACGATCAGGTGATCGCAATAAGAGTCGAATTCATCGCTGTCCAGGCCATCCGCATTGGCCAGCGCGGACAAGCCCATCGTCTCGATAAAAACCTTATAGCGCAGACGCTGCACTTCGCGTACTTCTTCCGGCGTACTGGCAAGACTAACCGTCAACTTGGAAACACTCGTACTTGCTTCGCCAGGATTCGTTAGTAGTTGCATTCATCGTCCTTTCTGATTGTGACGATGACAAGCCTAACCACGGATTACTTCAAGAAAATGACAGGTTTATTTCGGTTTTATGACATAGCAACAGTGTCGAAAATGCAATCGAAACGATCTGGATGCCGCCGTTTTTCGATAGGCCGCGCACATGCCGCCCATAGGCAAACGGGATCCGGATTTGCACGCCGGCTTTCGCCATCGCACAAATCCGGACCCCGTTCAGCGCACCGCGCGGTACGGCCGGGCTGTCTTATTTTTCCTTCTTCGGACGGCCCGCCTTCACCGGCGGCAGGCTGGCCACGGCCAGTTTCAGGTTGGCCAGGCCCAGTTCGCGGATCAAGGCAACGCCGACCCGCAGCAGCTCGCTCTTCTTCACTTCGAGGCCGGCTTTCAAGAATGTTTTCTTGACGTCGCCCAGCACCTGGTATTCATCGGCCGGCATGGTGAAGCTGTCGCGCACCAGCTTGGCTTTCTTTACCTTGCCCTTCAAATCCGGCAGCGACTTGATGCTTGGCGCAGGCTTGGCTGCAACCGGCTTGGTAGCCAGCAAGGCCTTAGGCAAAGGCTTTGCGGCGGCCTTCACTACTGGCTTGGCAGCAGGTTTTGCCGCCGGCTTGGCAGCTGGACGCGCAACAGGCTTGGCCTTGGCAACGGTTTTTGGCGCTGCAACCGGCTTTTTGACGACACGTTTCACAATTTTACTGGTAACCATTCAACTCTCCAAAATTAAATCGTATAAATAATATATACAATTATTCCATCGTCGGCAAGAACAGCTTCAACAAACACAACAAATTCATCAAGCCGTCACAATTTACAACCAGAATCGCGACTCCTCCTCCGCCATATTTCGACTTTCCGATGAACTTAAACTTGAAACGCTTTTTGTGCAAGTATCTGGCCGGCCTTGCGCTGTGCCTGCCGCTGCTGGCGAATGCGGCGGCCGACGCCATCGTGGTCGGCCAGGCCATCGACCTGTCCGGCCCCAACGCCGACCTCGGACGCGATTATGTAGCGGGCATCAAGACCTATTTCGACGTGCTCAACGCCAAAGGCGGGATCAACGGCCGCCGCATCCAGTACCTGGTGCGCGACGACCGCGGCCAGGCCGACCAGGCGGTGAAAGCGGTCGCCGAACTGATCACCCAGGCCCACGTCTCTTACCTGTTCGGCGGCGTCGGCGACGATGTCACCCGGGCCGTGCTGGATTCCGCCGAATTCAAGCGCAGCGGCCTGACGCTGTACGCGCCGCTGGCCGGCGCCGATTACCGGAAAGATGCCAAAATCCTGTTCTGGCGGCCCAGCTACCAGCAGGAAATCCGCCATATATTTTCCCATTTCGACAAGCTCGGCATCAAGGACGTCGGCGTGGTGTACCAGGAATCGGCCGCCACCGCCGACGCTTACCGGCGCCTGGCCGAACAGATGAAGGAAAGCGGCATCAGGCTCAGCGGTACGGTCCACCTCGGCAACGATCTCGCCAGGATGCGCAGCGAAACGGCGCAGCTGGCCAGCGCCAAACCGGGGTTCGTGATCATGATCGCCGATACCGTGAATGCCGGGGTATTCCTGAAAGAATTCCGCAAGCTGGCGCCGCAAACCTTCGTCGCCGGTTCGTCCCTCACCAACCTGACCACGCTGCGCCAGCTGGCGGGCGGCAAGGCCGTGGAGTGGACGGTGTTCTCGCAAGTCGTCCCGAACCCCAACATCGGCAGCTCGTCGATACAGCTGGAACATTTGAACATGATGCGGAAGTATCGCGACGAGCCGGTATCGGCATTGACGCTGGAAGGGTTTACCGCGGCAAAATCATGGCTGCGCCTGCTGCCGGCCGGCAAACGCGCCGCCGGCCAGGCCGAATACGCCATTCCCGGCGGCGGTTTCGACATTGGCGGTTACATGGTGGGCGACGTCGCCGACAGCAACCACCTCTCCAGCTATGTCGACATGGCGCTGTTCAACAAATCCAGCGGACTGACTTACTGAAGCAGCCCAGCCGCACTTCAGCGGCAAACATGGCAAATCAGGGAGCAAATCAAAAAACCGGCCGGCTTGATGCCGCGCCGGCTGCTGCAGGCAATCAGGTCCGGCGGATGGCAAAATCGACGCCGATCTCGCGCCACCAGTCCTGTTCCTTGGTCATCCAGTAAGTCGCGGTGGGATGGTCTTCAATCCAGTCGCGCTTGATGTCGAGTTCGATCTTGCTCTTCATCTTCAGGCGCAATTCGTCGAGGTCGATCTCGATCCGCGAATGCAGGAACATCACCGCCAGGCGCAAAGCCAGCACCGCCTTGGAAAAATCCGGATCCAGCAGCGCATCGCTGATCTTGCGCAGGTTGCCCTTCTGGCCAAGGATCAGCATGCTCATGGCGCGCTGTTCGCGGGTAGTGAAACCGGACAGGTCAGCGTTCTCGATCAGGTAGGCAGCATGCTTGTGATAACCGCTCTGCGACACCACCAGCCCGACTTCATGCAGCAAGGCGCTCCAGTGCAGGTACTGGCTGAGGCCGTCGCTGCTGGGCTTGAGCATTTCAAACAGCGAGGTTGCGGTTTCGGCGACCCGGCTGGCGCGCAGCTGGTCTACATGGAAACGCTGGGAAAAATCGTGCACCGACTGGTCGCGTCGGTCCAGCCGCGTGCCGCGCAACTGCAGGTCCCACATCACACCCATGCGCAGGCCTGCCTCGATCGGCTGGATCGCTTCGATGCCAAGTTCCTGCATCAGGCCGATCAGCACCGCCAGGCCGCCGACCATGACCGCGGCGCGCTCCGGCTTCATGCCCAGCAGGTCGATCCGGCTGACGTGGCCGAACTCGACGAAACACCCGCGCAGGGCCTCCAGGCTGGTGTACGACAGGCGATGGTCGCCCAGGCCGTTTTTCTCGATAGTCTCGGCAATCGCCCGGATCGTGCCGGAAGAGCCATACGCATGGCTCCAGTTTTGCGGCCGGTACGGCGGCGCCGCGTCTTCGAAATGGCTGCGGGCGGACAGCACCGCCGCGTCGTAAGCCTCGGCCGTGATCTGGCCGTCGGCGAAAAACGCCAGGCTCTGGTTGACCGTGCCGATGCCGAACGATTCGACCCGTTCGATCTGCTGGCCGCGTCCCAGGATCAGCTCGGTGGAGCCGCCGCCGATATCCAGCACCAGCCTTTTTTCATTCGGCAGGCGCAGCATGCTGGCGACGCCCATATAGATCAGCCGGCCTTCCTCTTCGCCCGAAATGATTTCAATCGGATAGCCGATGACCTGTTCGGCGATTGGCAGGAATTCCGCCGCATTCTTGGCCACGCGCAAGGTGTTGGTGGCCACCACCCGCACCGCTTCCAGCTGGTAGTCGGCCAGGATGCTACGGAAGCGCGACAGCGAATCCAGCGCAACCTGCATCGCCTGTTCGGTCAGGTAACCTTTGGCGTCAAGGCCGGCAGCCAGTCGGATCGGGTCGCGCGCACTCTTGATGACGCGGATCGCATCACCATTGTATTTGCCTATATGCAAACGGAAACTGTTCGACCCCAAATCCACTGCTGCAAACATTGCTTACCTTTATCCAAACGAGCGTTCGAGAAAAACCGGCCTGGCCGGCCGGGATTAGACACTGTGACGAACTGCGACAATAGAGCCGGATTATTACATGCTGATGACAAACCGTCAGCGCAGCTTAGCCGATCGCAACCGATCGCACCAGGCCAAAACGACAGCGCGGCGGCGATGCGGCAGACCACATCCTCTCACAAGCGCGGACAGTTAGCTGCCGACCTTCTCGCCGCTCCAGAATGCCTGCACCGCGCTCAGTTCCCGGGTCCGCCTGAACGGCGGCAGGCTCTGCCAGATGCGGCGGCCGTAGCCCTTGGAAATCAGGCGCGGATCGCAGATCATCAGGACGCCGCGGTCGGTTTCGTCGCGGATCAGGCGGCCGGCGCCCTGCTTCAGGTTAATGATGGCCGCCGGCAACTGGTGATGCATGAAACCGTTCATGCCCTTCGATTCCAGCGCGTCTATGCGCGCCGCCAGCACCGGATCGTCCGGCGGCGAGAACGGCAGCTTGTCGATGATCACCAGCGACAGCGCCTCGCCGCGCACGTCGACGCCCTCCCAGAAGCTCTGGCTGCCGACCAGCACGGCGTTGCCGGCGGCGCGGAAGCGGTCCAGCAGCTCGGTGCGCCCGGCCTCGCCCTGCACCATCAAGGGAAAATCCAGGTGGCGCGCTTCGAATTCGGCCCGCAGCCGCTCGGCCGCACGGTTCACTGCGCGTATTGTGGTGCACAGCAGGAATGCGCGGCCGCCGGAGGCTTCGATCACCGGCAGCGCAGCGTCGATGACGGCGTCGGTATAGTCCGGCGAATTGGGCTGCGGCAGGTTCTGCGGCACGTATAGCAAGCCTTGTTCGCCATAGTCGAAGGGACTGGGCCAGGACTGCGCCGGCTCGTCCCACAGGCCCATTTGCGAGGCGTAGTGCTGGAAATCGTTCTTCACCGCCAGCGTGGCCGAAGTGAAGATCCAGGAACGCGCCACGCCTTCGCGCTGCTTGTTGAAAATCGGCGCTATCGACAAGGGCGTCTGGTGCAGCTGCAGGGAAGAAGAAAAGGCTTCCACCCACAGCACGCTGCCTTCGTCGTCCTCTGCGTCGGCGGCCTTGGCTTTCTTCTGCGGCTTGCCGCCAGCCGCGGCAGGCGCGCTGTTCCAGCCGTCCAGCTTGTAGCCCAGCTCGACCGCGCGGGTGCGGCACTGCTCGATGGTTTCGGCCCGCTCCGCCTGTTTTTCCAGGACGGCGATCATGCCGTGCAGCTGTGCCCGCATGGTTTCCAGCGCCGGGAAAAATATGCTCGAGGCAGCAATCTGGTTGACCGCCAGCCGCACCACGTCCTGCGGAAAAGCCAGGCGCAGGTCGCGCGCGGCCTTTTCCACCGGCAGCACCACTTGCCCCCAGTCGGCGCCGTCGCGCGCATGCGACAAGCCTTCCGCCAGCACGTCGCGGCACAGTTCCAGGATCTGCGAAGTGG
This sequence comes from Collimonas sp. OK412, assembly GCF_900112135.1. Taxonomy (GTDB): domain Bacteria; phylum Pseudomonadota; class Gammaproteobacteria; order Burkholderiales; family Burkholderiaceae_D; genus Collimonas; species Collimonas rhizosphaerae. Next base: position 234,128 of record NZ_FOLC01000001.1, on the reverse strand, counting down.
AGACGGTATTGCCGAAAAATAAAGTGGCGACCTCGGGCAGCTGGTGCGCTTCATCGAAGATGATGGTGTTGGCCGACGGCAGCAGCTCGGCGACGCCGGTATCCTTCAGGGCGACGTCGGCAAAGAACAGGTGGTGGTTGACCACCACCACGTCAGCCTGCTGCGCTTCCTTGCGCGCCTTCATCACGAAGCAATCCTGGTAATACTGGCACTCGGCGCCCATGCAGGTATCGCGGGTCGAGGTCACCAGGTTCCAGATCGGCGCGGTTTCCGGCACATTGGACAACTCCGCCTTGTCGCCGGACGAAGTGGTTTTCATGAAACGGGAAATTTCGCGCAGGTAGCCGACATCCTCGCGCGACGTCATGCGGCCGTTCTGCAGCGTGCGCTCCAGGTGGAAATGGCAGACGTAGTTGGCGCGCCCTTTCAGCAGCGCCACCGAGACAGGCGCGCTGAGCGCCCTGCGCACGGTCGGGATGTCGCGCAAGAACAGCTGGTCCTGCAAGTTCTTGGTGCCGGTCGAGACAATCACCTTGCCGCCCCACAGCAAGGCCGGCACCAGGTAGGCGAAGGTCTTGCCGGTGCCGGTGCCGGCCTCGGCGATCAGCGTGCGCTGCTGGGCGATGGCGTCGGCGATGGCTTTCGCCATTTCGGTCTGCGCCTGGCGCGGCCGGAAGCCGCCGACCGCCTGTCCAAGCGGGCCGGTGCTGGCGAACAGGCGATCGATGTCGGCGTCGTGCGTGCCGGCTGGCGCGGCGGCGGCTACAGCGGCGACGCTTTCGGCGGCAAGGGGGGATGTATCTTCGGTCAAGGTAACTTACTTAAAGCTGAGGCTGGATGGTTATCCTACCAGCCACGGGGTGGGCTATCAGGCAGGGATGTCGGGAATTAATTGCATTCTTAACAGCGTGATCTGGTCTTTCAGTTGCAATTTGCGCTTTTTCAGGCGGCGCAATTGCAATTCTTCGTGCAAGACCTGATTTGTCATGGTATGAATGGCCGCATCCAGGTCGCGATGTTCGACTTCAAGTTCTATAATGCGGCGCAGGATTTCTTCTCGATCGATCATGGTCATATTCTAGCGTTGGAAAATGTTAACATATGGAAACACGTTGAAAATCATTCCTGCGTATAATATTTCCCATCAACTTCATACTGTATTACTGTGAATGAATGGCGATTTGACGCCGGATCCAGAATTACCTAGAACAGGATGCAGTTTAATCTACCCAGACGAATGAGCCAATACAAGATCGAAGCCGGCACCGGCCAACACATCGGTGACCGCCAGGAACAACAGGACCGGACCGCATTATTCACTGCCCCAAAAGCACCGGGTTACATGATGGCAGTACTCGCCGACGGCATGGGCGGCCGCAGCGGCGGCGCGCTGGCTGCCGAGCAGGTGATCTGCACCGCCAAGCAGATCTTCGAAGGTTTCTCGCCGCTGATCGACAATGTCGAAACCATGCTGCAGAACATCGCGCTGGAGACGCACACCGTCATCAAGCTGAGCGGCTTCTCCAACGACAAGGATCCGCACACCACCATGGTGATCCTGGTGCTGTCGCCGGACGGCACGGCTACCTGGGGCCATGTCGGCGATTCACGCCTGTACCGCTTCGAGGGCCCCAATTTCGCCGAGCACACCATCGATCATTCCTACGTCGAGAAACTGGTGAGCGAAGGCAAGCTGTCGCGCAGCGAGGCGAAATCGCACAACCTCTCCAACATCCTGCTCAACGCGCTGGGGTCGAGCACCGATACGCCCACGGTCAGCATCAGCCGCTACACCGGCCTCAAGGCTGGCGATGCTTTCCTGCTGTGCTCGGACGGGCTATGGCATTACTTTACGGAAGATGAACTGGGTGCGGCCATCGCCATGAACAAGCCGCGCGATGCGGCTGAAATGCTGATCACCAAGACCCGCAAGCGCGCCGAAGGCCACGCTGCCGACAATTGCACTTTTGCGATCGTCAAGCTGGTGGCGCTGCCCAAGGAAGCGCAGAACTACACCGTCAAGAAAATGCGCCGCGCGGTGTAAGCCGCACGGCTGGCCCGGGCTACGGAGCGGAAGCCGGCGGCGGCGTTGCTGCTGCCGGCGCCGCTGGTGCGGCGGCAGCCTTCTTCGCGGCCAGGTCCTTGGCCTTGGCGGCCTTGTTGTCGGCAACTTCCTTCTGGCGTGCTGCCGAGTCCTTTGCCTTTTTCTCGAAAGCGGCGGCATTCGCTGCCCGCTCCGATGCCTTCGCGGCCTCATCCTGCCGCGCTTTTTGCAGTTTGGCGTTATGCTCGGCCACCCGCTTGTCGGCCTCACCCATGTGCTTGCGGGTATTGGCGGCGACTTCCTTATCCTTTGCCGCGCCTTGCTTGACCTTTTCCGCGTTGCTCACCTCTTTCGCCTGCTGATCCTGGGCTTTCTGCGCTGCTTCGGCCGGTTGCCCGGCATCGTGCACTTCCAGCGCCTTGTCGCGCTCGTCGGCCCGGTCCTTGCGCAAGAAAGCGTTGGCGGTAATGTCGATCGGACGGATGGTCTTCATCGCCAGGCGCCGCTGTTCCTTGGCGATGTCGAGGCAGTGGTTGACGAAGAATTTCTGATAGCAGGCCCGGCGCTGTTCCAGGTCGCGCGCCTCGACTTCAGCCTTGGCGTCGGCGACATCGGCCAGCGCCCGGTTCGCGGTCTCCACCGAAGTCAGCGTTTCCAGCGGGTAGCGCGCACTCAGCTCGGCGGCCGGCTGGTCTACCGGCTTGAGTTCGATGTCGGCGGCCAGGGCAGCAGGGCCGGCGCACAGCGCCAGCAGCAGCGCAGCCATGCCCGGCAAGAGCGGGCGCCGGCGACGCGCGGGCGTCAGCGGCGATGACAAAGGGGCCAGGATCAAAGAGGCAAATTCCACGTAAACCTATCCATTTCTATACGTTATTTTCTTTACAGCCGTATTTACAGCCTTATTTACAGCCTTATTTACAGCCTTACTTACACGACTTATACAATAGAGTCGGCCTCGGAACGCCGCTCGCTATCCATGTACTCGCGCGATTGCATCTCCATGATACGCGACACGGTGCGGTGGAACTCGTTGGCCAGCATGCCTTGCGTGTACAGCTGGTCCGGCTCTACCGCGGCCGACATGATCAACTTGATCTTGTGATCATAGAACACATCGATCAGCCAGGTAAACCGGCGCGCCTCGGACGACATCGCCGCCGACATCTGCGGAATACCGGACAATATCACCGTATGGAAGCGGCTGGCAATTTCGAGGTAATCGTTTTGCGAACGCGGGCCGCCGCACAAGGTGCTGAAATCGAACCAGATGACGCCGCCGGCCCGACGCAGGGCCTTGATTTTACGCGCTTCGATATCGACTATCGGATCTTCGTCGGCAGTATCGGCAACGCCGGCAAACGCATGGCGCAAGGCGCGGTCGGTATCGGCGTTGAGCGGCGCATGGTAGCTCTCGACCTGTTCCAGGGCGCGCTTGCGGTAATCGATGCCTGCATCGATATTCATCACGTCCAGGTTGTCTTGCAACAGCTTGATGGTGGGCAGCATGCGATCGCGGTGCAAGCCGTCGGGATACAGCGTGCTCGGCTCGTAGTTCGAGGTCATCACGAATGACACGCCGTTGTCGAACAAGGCTTTCAGCAGGTTGTAGAGAATCATTGCGTCGGCGATGTCGGACACGTGGAATTCGTCAAAACAGATCAACCGGTATTTCCTGGCGACCCGTTTCGCCACTTCATCGAGCGGATCGGCGACGCCCTTGAGCTCGTCCAGCTGGCGGTGCACGGCGCGCATGAATTCATGGAAATGCAGGCGCGTCTTGCGCACCACCGGCACCACCGAATAAAAGCTGTCCATCAGGAACGACTTGCCGCGCCCCACCCCGCCCCACATGTACACGCCGCGCGGCACATCCGGCCGCAGGATCAGGCGCTTGAAGGAATTGGAACGCTGCGCCTTGTACTCGACCCATTCATCGTAAGCCTGCTGCAGGCGATCGACCGCGCGCCGTTGCGCATCGTCCGCCTGGAAACCTCGTTGCGTCAGTGCCTGTTCGTAAAACTCTAAGACGTTCATTGTGTTTTCAATTCTTGACGAAAAACCAAAACCGGTTTGCCGGCTTCACGGATTGGCAAAAAACCAACCATGTTTTTTCAAGCCGCTAAAAATAAAAATGGGCGAGCTTTCGCTCACCCACATCAAACCAGGCAGTACATCCAGCAACTATGACCGCCCCATCTCTACCAGTACCCGGCTAGGGTAGGCTTTTTCCTTGCCGCCGAAACTGAGCGGCAGGTTTGCCCCCAAGCCAAGGCCGACCGCACCTATGCCGCCGCTGCCGCCGGTGGCGCCGATGCCGATGCTCGGCGAATTCAGCCCGGGCGGAGCGCGATACACCACTTCAGAAGTACGGTAGCCGGGCTTGTTGCAGACCACATGCAGGTCGCCGTCGGCTTCGACAATCAGGACATTGCCAGGTGTGACCACATTCCAGCGGCTGCTGTCGGTTTTCACCACGCAGCGCGCGCCAGCCAGCTGCTGGCTGTCGGATGTGGCCTCAATCTGCACGCGGCCGTTATCCGACGCTGTAGTCGCGCAGCCGGACAATGCAACGCCTAACGACAGTATCAGATAACGCATGCACTTCTCCCTTAGAAATTCAGGGACCGTTTGTCGACCGCCAGCGCCGCTTCCTTGGTCGCTTCCGACAAGGACGGGTGCGCGTGGCAGATACGGGCGATGTCTTCCGCAGATGCGCGGAATTCCATCGCCACCACGGCTTCTGAAATCAATTCCGATGCCATTGGACCAACAATGTGGACGCCCAGGATTTCGTCAGTCTTGGCGTCCGCCAGGAACTTGACCATGCCCGAGGTATCACCCAAGGCGCGTGCCCGGCCATTGGCCAGGAACGGGAAAGTACCCGCCTTGTATGCTACTCCATCTGCCTTCAGTTGTTGTTCTGTCTTGCCGACCCATGCAATTTCCGGCGAAGTGTAGATCACCCAAGGAATTGTATTGAAGTTCACATGACCGTGCTGTCCGGCAATACGCTCGGCAACCGCCACGCCTTCTTCCTCGGCCTTGTGCGCCAGCATCGGGCCGCGCACCACATCGCCCACCGCCCAGACGTTCGGCAGGTTGGTCTTGCAATCGCCGTCGACGGCGATGAAACCGCGTTCGTCTAGCTGCAGGCCAACGCCTTCGGCGTTCAGGCCGATGGTGTTAGGGATACGGCCGATCGATACGATCAGCTTGTCGTACACCGCTTTTTGCGCTGCGCCGGTGGCGTCGACATATTCCACTGTGACATCATTCTTGCCGGCCGTGATGGCGCCGATCTTGACGCCCAGGCTGACCTTCAAGCCTTGCTTGGTGAACAGCTTGCCGGCTTCCTTGGCGATCTGCTCGTCGACCGCGCCGAGGAAAGTCGGCAATGCTTCCAGCACGCTGACATCCGAGCCGAGACGACGCCAGACGCTACCCATTTCGAGGCCGATCACACCGGCGCCGATAACACCCAGTTTAGCCGGAACCGCGTCAATTGCCAGTGCACCGGTATTGGACAGGATCAGTTTTTCGTCAAACGGCGTGCCTGGCAAGGCGCGCGGATTGGAGCCGGTAGCCAGGATGATGTGCTTGGCGGTAATGGTTTCTTCGGCAGCGCCGGCGACCTTGATTTCGTAAGCGCTGGCATCGCCCTTGACGAAAGAGCCGCGGCCATGGAAAAAGGTGACCTTGTTCTTCTTGAACAGGTACAAGATGCCTTCGTTGTTCTGCTTGACGACGCTATCCTTGCGCGCCAGCATCTGCCCCAGGTTCAGTCCCAGGCCCTTGACTTCAATACCATGGTCGGCGAACGCATGGCCGGCGTGTTCGTAGTGTTCGGACGATTGCAGCAATGCCTTGGATGGAATGCAGCCTACGTTGGTGCAGGTGCCGCCCGGCGCAGGGCCGTTCTTGGCGTTTTTCCATTCATCGATACAGGCAGTATTGAAGCCCAGCTGCGCGGCGCGGATTGCTGCGATATAGCCGCCGGGACCGCCACCGATCACAACGACATCAAATTGTTTGCTCATTTCCATCCTTCGAATTATTGCCTTGCCAACTCATGCCCCATATGCCGTCAACTCAGGCAGCCGGTTTGCGGCTCGGGTAAAAATCACAGTGGCAAGGCGCTCATCATTTACTAAGCCGCCTAAACGATGCGCCCTGCTCCATTTTCCCCTCGGGAAACAAGAGTCAGGGCGCTCTCGCCTGGCGAGACTTGACGCTTACAGGTCCAGCAACAGGCGGGCTGGATCTTCCAGCGCTTCCTTCATCGCGACCAGGGCCAGCACAGCTTCACGACCATCGATGATACGGTGATCATAAGACATTGCCAGGTAGTTCATCGGACGGATCACGATCTGGCCGTTTTCAACCACCGCGCGGTCCTTGGTCGCATGCACGCCCAGGATTGCCGATTGCGGCGGGTTGATGATCGGCGTCGACAGCATCGAACCGAAAGTGCCGCCGTTCGAGATCGAGAAAGTGCCGCCGGTCAGGTCGTCCAGCGTCAGCTTGCCGTCCTTGGCCTTGGCGCCGAATTCGCCGATTTTCTTTTCGATGTCGGCGATCGACATCTGGTCGGCGTCACGCAACACCGGCACCACCAGGCCGCGCGGCGAACCGACTGCGATGCCGATATCGAAATAGCCGTGGTAGACGATGTCGTTGCCGTCCACCGATGCATTGACGATCGGGTATTTCTTCAGCGCCGCAACCGCAGCCTTGACGAAGAACGACATGAAACCCAGCTTGACGCCGTGTTCCTTTTCGAACTTGTCCTTGTACTTGGTGCGCAGGTCCATGACCGGCTGCATGTTGACTTCATTGAATGTCGTCAGGATGGCGTTGGTCGATTGCGATTGCACCAGGCGCTCGGCGATACGTGCGCGCAGGCGGCTCATCGGCACGCGCTCTTCTGGACGATCGTCCAGGTTGGCCTTGGTTGGCGCGGCGACTTGCTGCAGGGCCGGCTTGGCTGGAGCGGCTGCCAGCGGTGCTGGTGCTGCCGGCTTGTTGGCGATGGCGCCCAGGGCGTCGCCCTTGGTGACACGGCCGTCCTTGCCGCTGCCGTCGACTTGCGCCGCCGACAGGTTGTTTTCAGCCAGCAGCTTGGCTGCCGCAGGCATGGCGATGCCGGCTGCCGATTTCGATTGCAGTTCAGGCGCTGCGACTGGCGTCGGCGCGTTGCCGCTTTGCGGCACAGGCACGGCTGCCACTTCCATCGGGCTGACCTTGGCCGAAGCGTCGGTGTCGATCACGGCGATGATTTCATCCGCAACCACGGTGCTGCCGTCGCCCTTGATCAGCTGGACGATCACGCCGTCGGCTGGAGCCGGCAGTTCCAGTACAACCTTGTCGGTCTCGATATCGATCAGGTTTTCGTCGCGCTTGACAGCGTCGCCGATTTTTTTATGCCATGTCAACAAAGTCGCTTCAGCGACCGATTCCGACAGCTGCGGAACTTTTACTTCTAGAAGAGCCATTTAATTCTCCGATATTGGGGTGTGCGTCGGGCACGCCATGCATGGCGTGCCCAGTCATCGATTATTTTGTAAGAACAAAGCCTTTGAGCTTGGAAAATGCTGTGTCCAGCAACGCTTTTTGCTGCGCATAGTGCTTGTCGTAGTAACCGACCGCTGGCGATGCGCTGGCTGGACGGCCTGCATAGGCAAGTTTCTGGCCTTCGTCCAGGTTTTCAAAAATATTGTGTTGGATCTGCAGCCATGCGCCTTGGTTCTGCGGCTCGTCCTGGGTCCATACCAGCTCGTTGAAGTTCGGGAACTGCTTCAACTCGGCGGCAAACGCCTTGTGCGGGAATGGATACAGCTGTTCCAGGCGGATGATTGCGACGTCGGTCTGGCCGCGTTCCTTGCGTGCGTTGACCAGGTCGTAATACACCTTGCCGGAACAGGCGATGACGCGCTTGACCTTTTTAGGATCGATCTTGTCGTCGACTTCGCCGATCACGGTCTGGAAACTGCCCTTGGTGAAGTCGGACAACGGCGAACCGGCATCCTTGTTACGCAACAGCGACTTCGGCGTCATGATCACCAGCGGCTTGCGGAACAGGCGGATCATCTGGCGGCGCAGCAGGTGGAAAATCTGCGCGGCGGTAGTCGGCTGCACCACTTGCATGTTGTTGTCAGCGCACAGCTGCAGGTAACGTTCCAGGCGTGCCGACGAGTGTTCCGGACCCTGGCCTTCGTAACCGTGCGGCAGCATCATGACCAGGCCCGAAGCACGGCCCCACTTCACTTCGCCGGAGCTGATGAACTGGTCGATCACGACTTGCGCGCCGTTGGCGAAGTCGCCGAACTGCGCTTCCCAGATCGTCAGCGTGTTTGGCTCCGCGGTGGAATAACCGTATTCGAAACCGAGCACCGCTTCTTCCGACAGGACCGAGTCGATCACCTTGAACGGCGCCTGCTGGTCGGAGATGTTTTGCAGCGGAATATAGCTGCCGGCATCCCAGCGTTCGCGGTTCTGGTCATGCAGCACGGCGTGGCGGTGGACAAACGTGCCGCGGCCGGCGTCCTGGCCGGTCAGGCGGATCGCATAACCCGACGACACCAGCGATGCGTAGGCCAGGTGCTCGCCCATGCCCCAGTCGAGGTTGAGTTCGCCGCGGCCCATGGCGGCGCGGTCGTTCAGTACTTTTTCGACCAGCGCGTGGACCTTGAAGTTTTCCGGCACGGTAGTGATGCGCGCAGCCAGGCGCTTCAGTTCGGTCACCGGCACCGAAGTGTCGGCGGCGTCGGTCCACTTGCGGTTCAGGAACGGCAGCCAGTCGACCGCGTATTTGCTCTTGAAGTTGGTGATGACCGGATCGATGGTGTGCTTGCCGGCGTCCATTGCATCGCGGAATGCCTTGACCATGGCGTCGCCGTCGTCGGCGCCAATCGTGCCTTGCGCCACCAGCTTGTCCGCATACAGCTTGCGGGTGCCTGGATGCTGGCCGATCTTCTTGTACATCAGCGGCTGGGTCAGCGCCGGCGTATCTTGCTCGTTGTGGCCCAGTTTGCGGAAGCAGATGATATCGACCACGATATCTTTCTTGAACTCGATACGGTAGTCGAGCGCGATCTGGGTCGCGTACACCACCGCTTCAGGATCGTCGCCGTTGACGTGCAGCACCGGCGCTTCGATCATCTTGACCACGTCCGAGCAGTACAGCGTAGAACGCGAATCGCGCGGATCGGAAGTCGTGAAGCCGATCTGGTTGTTGATCACGATATGCACCGTGCCGCCCGTGCCGTAGCCGCGTGTCTGCGCCAGGTTCAGGGTTTCCATCACGACGCCCTGGCCGGCAAATGCGGCGTCGCCGTGCACCAGGATCGGCAGCACTTGCGAACCGTCGGCATCGCCGCGGCGTTCCATGCGGGCCTTGACCGAACCTTCAACCACCGGGTTGACGATTTCCAGATGCGACGGGTTGAACGCCAGCGACAGATGCACCGGGCCGCCTGGGCTGGTGATGTCGGACGAGAAACCTTGGTGATACTTGACGTCGCCGGCCGGCAGGTCGTCGGCGTGCTTGCCTTCGAATTCGGCGAACAGTTCCTGCGGCATCTTGCCCAGGGTGTTGACCAGCACGTTCAGGCGGCCGCGGTGGGCCATGCCGATCACGATTTCCTGGATACCCTTTTCGCCGGCGCGCTGGATGGTTTCATCCAGCGACACGATGAAGCTTTCGCCGCCCTCCAGCGAGAAACGCTTCTGGCCGACATAACGGGTGTGCAGGTAGCGCTCCAGGCCTTCGGCCGCGGTCAGGCGATCGAGGATGTGCTTTTTCTTCTCGGCGGTGAATACCGGCGCCGAACGGGTCGACTCCAGGCGCTCTTGCATCCAGCGCTTTTCAGTCGGATCGCTGATGTACATGTATTCGGTACCGATCGAACGGCAGTACGTGTCGCGCAGCGAATTGAGCAGGTCGCGCAGCGTAGCGGTTTCAGTGCCGAAGTAGGTGTTGCTGATGTTGAACACGATGTCCATGTCAGCATCGGTGAAACCGTAGAAACTTGGCTCCAGTTCAGGCAGCACGGAGCGTTCCTGGCGTTGCAGCGGATCCAGGTTGGCCCAGCGTGAACCGAGGTAGCGGTAGGCGGCGATCAATTGGGTTGCAGCAACACGCTTGCGGCCCATTTCAGCGTCGGCTGAAGCGGAGATGGTGCGGATAGGACCGTGTTTGGCGCGCTCGGCAAACGAGGCGATGACGGAAGCGTGGCCTACGTCAGGTTTGTCGGTGCCGTCGACGGCTGGCACGTGCTGCATGGCGTCGAAATAAGCACGCCAGTTGTCGGCAACTGAACCGGGATTGTCGAGGTATGACTCGTACAGCTCTTCAATGTACGGTGCATTACCTCCGAAGAGATAAGAATTAGAGCGGTATTGTTGCATCATCTTGCTCACCTTTCTTCGCGTTTCGCGAGATTAGCGGGTTAACATAACCTTCCGCGACACGGCCTGACCGGTTAGCGGATTGCACATCAAGTTGTGGGGAAGGGCTCTATTGCTGTGTTCTTTGCTGCCAACTGCTTTTTTCTAAATTCGGGTGCTGCCTGCCCTTCAAAACACGTTTACCACGTGTTTTTTGCTACCTTTTACTACCCGTTTCTACCACCGTTTCTACCACCATTTCTCACTGCTTCCGGCCGCATGACACGGCACAGAACAAGAGCATAGCATAACCTGCACAAACGCAAACAGCGAATCCGGGGATTCGCTGTTTTTGTGTTGCTATTGCCCGTTCACGCCCGGCTTAGCCGCGTTTTTCGATTGGCGGCACGTCACGGGTCTGCGAACCGACGAACAGCTGGCGCGGACGGCCGATTTTCTGTTCCGGATCGGAAATCATTTCATTCCATTGCGCGATCCAGCCTACGGTGCGCGCCATGGCGAAGATACCGGTGAACAGCGAGGTCGGGATGCCCAGCGCCGACTGCACGATGCCGGAGTAGAAGTCGACGTTCGGATACAGCTTGCGGGAAACGAAGTATTCGTCTTCCAGCGCGACTTTTTCCAAAGCCATCGCCAGCTTGAACAGCGGGTCGTCATGCAGGCCAAGTTCGTTCAGCACTTCGTAGCAGGTTTCACGCATCAGCTTGGCGCGCGGGTCGAAATTCTTGTAGACGCGGTGACCGAAACCCATCAGCTTGACGCCGGAATTCTTGTCTTTCACCTTGGCGATGAATTCAGGAATCTTGTCGACCGACCCGATTTCCTTCAGCATGTTGAGCGCTGCTTCATTGGCGCCGCCGTGGGCAGGACCCCACAGGCAAGCGATGCCGGCAGCGATACAGGCGAACGGATTGGCGCCGCTGGAACCGGCCAGGCGCACGGTCGAGGTCGATGCATTCTGCTCGTGGTCGGCGTGCAAGGTCAGGATACGGTCCAGCGCGCGCACCAGCACGTCGTTGACCTTGTATTCTTCGCACGGAGTCGAGAACATCATGTGCATGAAGTTGGCACTGTACGACAGTTCGTTGCGCGGGTAGACGAAAGGCTGGCCGACGTTGTACTTGTAGGCCATGGCGACCAGGGTCGGCAGCTTGGCGATCAGGCGGATGGCCGACACTTCGCGGTGGCGCGGATCGGTGATGTCCAGCGAGTCATGGTAGAACGACGACAAGGCGCCGACGGTGCCGACCAGCACGGCCATCGGATGCGCATCGCGGCGGAAACCGCGGAAGAAGAATTGCATCTGCTCGTGCACCATGGTGTGCTGGGTCACGGTGGCGTCGAATTTCGCCTTTTCAGCTGCAGTCGGCAATTCGCCGTTCAGCAGCAGGTAGCAGGTTTCCAGGAAGTCGCAATTGACCGCCAGCTGCTCGATCGGGTAACCGCGGTACAGCAGCTCGCCCTTGTCGCCGTCGATGTAGGTGATCGATGAATTGCACGCCGCGGTCGACATGAAACCCGGGTCGTAGGTGAATTTGCCGGTAGCGCCGTACAGCTTGCGGATATCGATGACTTCGGGGCCGACGGTGCCCTTGTAAATAGGAAATTCTACGGATGGACTGCCATCGGAAAACGATAGCGTGGCTTTTGTATCAGCGGTGGTCATGGCTCTTCCCTCAATCAAAAGGTGACTCTAAATCAAAAAAACAAAAGACGCGCCTGCAAGCTGGACAACCTCTTCCGCGGCCGTCGCCGCCAGCGAAGATACAGGCTTAAGCAGTGCGTATTCTGGCTAACAGGGCATGCACTTGCGGCAAATCCAGCAAGCCGTCCGGTTCTTTACGGACCAGCAGCAAATCCATTAGTTCATTGTCGGACAGCTCCATCAAACGCGAAAAAGCGTCGACATCGTCGTCCGTCATGCTGGCTTCGTTTGCATCCAGGAAACGCGTGAGTATCAGGTCGTTTTCAAGCAGGCCGCGTCGCGCACGCCAGCGCAGGCGGGCTCGGTTGGCAGGATCGGCTTGATGGATGATAGACATGGAACCCACTTATTCTATTTGATATCGCCATTCGGCGCTTTCGACGGACAGTTCTAAAACTGCCGCAACGACAAGGGCGGGAAGACTCGGAAGTCTCGCCGCCCTGCTTACTCTCTTCTACACTGCTCGGCGGACCATCAGTTCCTTGATCTTGCCGATCGCTGCGTTAGGGTTCAAGCCCTTCGGACAGACATCCACGCAGTTCATGATCGAACGGCAGCGGAACAGGCGATACGGATCTTCCAGGTTGTCCAGGCGCGCGCCGGTGGCTTCGTCGCGGCTGTCGGCGATGAAGCGGTAAGCTTGCAGCAAGCCGGCCGGGCCGACGAACTTGTCCGGGTTCCACCAGAACGACGGGCAGGAAGTCGAACAGCATGCGCACAGGATGCACTCGTACAGGCCATCCAGCTCTTCGCGCTGTTCCGGTGATTGCAGGCGCTCTTTTTCCGGCGGGATGTTGTCGTTGATCAGGAACGGCTTGATCGATTCGTATTGCTTGAAGAACTGCGTCATGTCGACGATCAGGTCGCGGATCACCGGCAGGCCCGGCAGCGGCTTGAGGATGATGGGCTCGGTCAGTTCGTTCAGGTTGGTGGTGCAGGCCAGGCCGTTCTTGCCGTTGATGTTCATGGCGTCGGAACCGCACACGCCTTCGCGGCAGGAGCGGCGCAGCGCCAGCGAATCGTCGACGTCGGCCTTGATGCGCTGCAAAGCATCCAGCAGCATCTTGTCGGTTGGCAGCAGCTCTACCGTCAGGTCCTGCATGTAAGGCTTGGCGTCCTTATCAGGATCGTAACGGTAGATTTTAAATTTCAAAGTACGTGATGACATGGCTATACCTTTTTATTAATTGTGCGGCAGAGTTGCGGGCCACCGCGAGGTGGCGCACCGCCCTGCCGCGACAAATCAGAATGTGCGTGGCTTTGGCTTGAACGTATCAACTGTCAGCGGTTTGGTGATCACTGGCTTGTAGTCGAGACGATTACCTTCGGAATACCACAAGGTATGCTTCATCCAGTTTTCGTCATCACGCTTTTCATAATCGCGATGCGCGTGAGCGCCGCGCGATTCCTTGCGGGCTGCAGCGGAAGTAATGGTGGCCTTGGCGGTTTCGATCAGGTTGTCCAGTTCCAGCGCTTCGACACGCGCGGTGTTGAAGACCTTGGACTTGTCCTTGAACGAAACATGCTTGCGCCGCTCGTCGAGCACCATGATTTCCTTGTAGCCCTGCTGCAGCAGTTCATCCGTACGGAACACGCCGCAATAGTGCTGCATGGTCTTGCGGATATCGCCGGCCACGTCTTGCACGCGCTCGGAACCGGTGCTGGTTTCCAGCTTGGCCAGGCGCGCCAGGGCGACGTCGGCTGCATCCGCCGGCAACGGCTTGTTGCTGCGTTCCTTGAGCTTGCTGTCGACAATGTGATTGCCCGCCGCGCGGCCGAACACCACCAGGTCCAGCAGCGAGTTGGTGCCCAGGCGGTTGGCGCCGTGCACCGAGACGCAGGCGCACTCGCCGATGGCGTACAAGCCGTTGACTACCGCGTTCGGGATGCCGTTCTTCGGCACCACTACCTGGCCATACACATTGGTCGGGATACCGCCCATTTGATAGTGGATGGTAGGCACGACCGGGATCGGTTCTTTCAAGGCATCGACGTTGGCGAACTTGTGGCCGATCTCCAGGATCGACGGCAGGCGCTTCATGATGGTTTCGGCGCCGATGTGGCGCAGGTCCAGCATCACGTGATCCTTGTGCGGACCGCAGCCGCGGCCTTCCTTGATTTCCTGGTCCATCGAACGCGACACGAAGTCGCGCGGCGCCAGGTCTTTCAGGGTTGGCGCATAACGCTCCATGAAACGCTCGCCGTTGGCGTTGATCAGGATACCGCCTTCGCCGCGCACGCCTTCAGTGATCAGCACACCCGCGCCGGCCACGCCGGTCGGGTGGAACTGCCAGAACTCCATGTCTTCCAGTGGCAGGCCGGCCCGTGCAGCCATGCCCATGCCGTCGCCGGTATTGATGAAGGCATTGGTGGAAGCGGCCCAGATGCGCCCTGCACCGCCGGTAGCCATGACAGTGGTCTTGGCTTCCAGGATCATGACATCGCCGGTTTCCATTTCAAGCGCCACGACGCCGATGACGTCGCCTTCCGCATCGCGCACCAGGTCGATCGCCATCCACTCAACGAAGAAGTGGGTCTTGGCGCGCACATTGCGCTGGTACAGCGTGTGCAGCAACGCATGGCCGGTGCGGTCGGCAGCGGCGCAGGCGCGCGCTACCGGTTTTTCGCCGAAGTTGGCCGAGTGGCCGCCGAACGGACGCTGGTAAATGGTGCCGTCGGCGTTGCGATCGAACGGCATGCCGAAATGCTCCAGCTCATACACGGCCTTTGGCGCTTCACGGCACATGAACTCGATCGCATCCTGGTCGCCCAGGTAATCGGAGCCCTTGACGGTGTCAAACATGTGCCAGTACCAGCTGTCCTCGGACATGTTGCCGAGCGAGGCGCCGATGCCGCCCTGCGCCGCAACCGTGTGCGAACGGGTAGGAAATACTTTCGACAAGACTGCAACATTCAAACCAGCTTCCGCCAACTGCAGCGAAGCACGCATACCGGAACCACCGGCCCCAACGATTACCGCATCAAAGCGGCGTGTAGGAATTGTGGATTTAATAGCTGCCACGATTACACTCTCCACAAAATCTGCGCCGCCCATCCGGCACAACCGACCAACCACAGGATTGTGGCAACTTGCAAGACCAGGCGCACGGCGACCGGCTTGACGTAATCCATCCAGACATCACGCACGCCGATCCATGCATGGAAAAACAGCGCCATCAGCGTCACGAAGGTAGCGAGCTTGAACCACTGGTGCGAAAACAGGCCCGCCCAGCCTTCATAGCTGAAGTTGCTGGCGGTCAGGAAAGAAATCAGCAGGATGACGGTATAAACCGCCATGACGATGGCGGTGACGCGCTGAGCCAGCCAGTCGCGCAAACCGTAATGCGCGCCTACTACCAGGCGCTTGCCGCCAATATTGTTATCAGCCATCAGAATGCTCCAAACAGTTTCAATGCAACGATCAGCGCCAGCGGCACGCTGACGATCAGGACACCGGCAGCCGACTTGCGTGCGCTGTCCTTGTCCAGGCCGATGTGGTTATCCATGACGAGATGGCGGATGCCAGCGCAGAAGTGATGCAGGTAAGCCCAGGACAGGGCCAGGATGACAAGCTTTACGAACCAGTTCGACGTAAAGCCTTTGAAGTATTCGAAAGAACTTTCAGATACCAGGCTTTTATCCAGCATGAACAAGATAAAAGGCAAGAGCAAAAACATCAACAAGCCACTAATGCGATGCAAAATCGAAATAATGCCTGCCAGCGGCAAGCGGTAACCGACAATTTGAGTAATGTTTATATTACGAAACTGTGGCCGATTGGGTTTCGCGGCTTCAGACATGACAGGGTTCTCCTCAGTTTAAAAATTTGCGACAAAAGCGCAATCCCGCAATTTTCGCCGATTTTTGTGCAGCACACCAATAGTTATTATTCAATATTGCGAATAATCACCGGCGCTCATCCTGATGCTTTGCCATTTTGCCACCAGTCGTCGGTATCGACAGGGAGCCGGCGCGCCACCGCTGCTCAGCTCAGCTCGTTCTGGTAGTGATGACGATTGGTTACATACAAGCCGCGCCGCACTTCCACCGGCTTGTCGCCATAAGTGAAAGACACACGCTCCACGCACAACAAAGGCGATGACTTTTCCACCGCCAGCAACTGCGCCGCGTCGGCGTCGGCGCTGGCGGCGCGGATCTGCTCGGTGGCGCGGATCATGCGCGTGCCGAATTCGGTTTCAAACAGGCCGTACATCGGCCCCTTGTATTCCACCAGGCGCTCCAGCGTCAGGGCCTTGAACAGCGCGCCCGGCAGCCACAGCTCTTCGAGTATGGTCGGCACGCCGTCGAACGCCATGACGCGCTTGACATACACCACCGAGTCGCCCGACTTCATGCCGAGCAGGCGCGCGATTTCCGCCGGTGCGCGCAGGCGCTTCAGCTCGATGACTTTTTTATCGGTAACTTGCGGCTGGTCGCTGTCCGGCATCAGGCGCAGGAAACGGAACTGCGAGCGCGCTTCGTGATGCGTGGCGACAAACGTGCCCTTGCCCTGGCGCCGCACCAGCAGGTTTTCCGCGGCCAGCTCGTCGATCGCCTTGCGCACCGTGCCCTGGCTGACCTTGAAACGGTTGCCGAGCTCTACTTCGCTAGGGATCAGTTCGCCCGGCTTCCACTCGCCGGATTGCAGGCGCTGCATGATCAGCGCCTTGATCTGCTGGTAGAGGGGACTGAAGGTCGGGGACGATGCTGAGGGAGATGCGGGAACAGCAGCGCTCTGGCTGGCGGGGTCACTGCTCACATTGGGCGGGATGGAACTCATAAGCTCAGATTTCACCATAAAACACCCATTGTCGTCCAGCAAAAAATACGCAATGATATGTCTTATATAAGACATAAGATATTGATTGACATACCATGTTGCCAGGCCTAAACTCGCGGGCATAAGCACTGACTGACGGCTATCGCCGCGCTCAAATCGCGTTTCATGCAAGAGATGCAAGCCGCAAATTCCGGCTCCCTGCTCAAAGCGAAACAAACTGACGCACGCGGCTTTCGCCGGTATCATTAGAGGCTGCGTTGCTAAGTCTCCGCTTTCCGTTTGCAAGGATTTTTGTTATTTAACCCTTCTATTTGAACGGTTGAGGACAGAGCTGCACGAGTAGTGTGATTCGCCACGCTGCGGTGGCTCCTAAACCCTACCCGGGCGGCTCTGTCCCGCAAATATTTTTAACTCTCTCTGGAGATTCAACATGGCTAAGTCCCCTCTGCGCGTTGCCGTTACCGGCGCCGCTGGTCAAATCGGTTATTCCCTGCTGTTCCGCATCGCCAACGGCGACCTGCTTGGCAAAGACCAGCCGGTCATCCTGCAACTGCTGGAAATCCCTGACGAAAAAGCACAAAAAGCGCTGAAGGGCGTGATCATGGAAGTCGACGATTGCGCTTTCCCGCTGCTTGCCGGCATCACTGCCCACAGCGATCCGCTGACCGCATTCAAGGATGTCGACGTCGCCCTGCTGGTCGGCGCCCGCCCGCGCGGCCCAGGCATGGAACGCAAGGACCTGCTGGAAGCCAACGCCCAGATCTTCACGGTGCAAGGCAAGGCGCTGGACGCCGTTGCTTCGCGCAACGTCAAGGTGCTGGTGGTCGGCAATCCGGCCAACACCAATGCCTACATCGCCATGAAATCGGCGCCTAACCTGCCGGCCAAGAACTTCACCGCGATGCTGCGCCTGGACCACAACCGCGCCCTGTCGCAAGTTGCGGCCAAGATCGGCAAGCCGGTCGCCAGCATCGAAAAGCTGTTCGTCTGGGGCAACCACTCGCCAACCATGTACGCCGACTACCGCTACGCGACAGCCGACGGCGCATCGGTCAAGGACCTGATCAACGACCAGGTCTGGAACAAGGACGTGTTCCTGCCGACCGTCGGCAAGCGCGGCGCGGCGATCATCGAAGCGCGCGGCCTGTCGTCGGCAGCATCGGCCGCCAACGCTGCGATCGACCACGTCCGCGACTGGGTGCTCGGCACCAACGGCAAGTGGACTACCATGGGCGTGCCGTCGGACGGTTCCTACGGAATTCCTGAAGGCACCATGTTCGGTTTCCCAGTCACCACCGAAAACGGCGAATACAAAATCGTCCAGGGCCTGGAAATCGACGCCTTCTCGCAAGAGCGCATCAACATCACGCTGAAAGAACTGCAAGAAGAGCGTGACGGCGTGAAACACCTGGTCGGCTAATCCCCTCAGGCACGCACACCCGCAGCACCTGCATGGCAACACTGCCATTGCCATGCAGCGCTTGAATACAGAATTTAGAATTCTTTACCGCCACACCCAACAAAAAGTCGCAATGCATCCTACCCAGGTCTTATTCCTAGGCAAGCAGCAGCCGGTCTCGCTACCGGTCTGCGATCATTACGCCGGCGCTGAAAAGCTCATGCGTAAGTCGGTCGCCCTGCAGCAGGAGCTGGGTCCGGTATTCGACATCACACTCGACTGCGAAGACGGCGCCAGCGCCGGCAACGAAGCAGCACACGCACAACTGGTCGCTGCCGTCATCGCCGGCGCCGACAACCGCTTTGAGCGCATCGGCGCGCGCGTGCACGACAGCGGCAGCGCTTTTTTCGAACAAGACGTAGAGATCATCTGCAAGGGCGCAGCGCGCCGGCTGGCTTACCTGATGCTGCCCAAGGCCGAGAGCCTGGCCGAAGTCAGCGCCGCCATCGCCCTGATAGAGCACCACAGCAGCCAGGCCGGACGGCAGGCGTTGCCGGTCCATGTCTTGATTGAAACCCACGGCGCCCTGGCCGACGTGTTCGCCATCGCCGCCCTGCCCCAGGTGCAGTCGCTGTCGTTCGGCATCATGGATTTCGTTTCGGCGCATTACGGCGCCATTCCCAGCGCAGCGATGCGCTCGCCGGCGCAGTTCAGCCATCCGCTGGTCACCCGCGCCAAGCTGGAAATCGCCGCGGCCTGCCATGCGCACGGCAAGGTGCCTTCACATAACGTCACCACAGACATCAAGGACAGCGCCAGCGCCGCTGCCGATGCCGGCCGCGCCGCCGGCGAATTCGGCTATACCCGCATGTGGAGCATCCATCCGCAGCAGATCAGGCCGATCTTGAACGCATTCACCCCGCCGCAGTCGGAAATAGCCGCCGCGGCACAGATCCTGCTTGCCGCCCGGCAGGCGGACTGGGGACCGATACAACACGAGGGCACGCTGCACGACCGCGCCAGTTACCGTTATTACTGGGGTGTTCTGCAGCGGGCAAAAAACAACGGCGTCGCACTACCTGAAAATGCAATAACTTTGTTATAACCGCGCCCCGCGTTGCCAAGACAGCGGGATGCATCATGGAGCAATGGAAATGAAAAAGAGTCTGTCTATTTTAGTTTTGCTGTGCGCCAGCCTGGCAGTTGCAGCACCGCAGGTGCAAGCCCAGACCAGCGCCAAGAAAACCGTCAAGAAATCCGCCAAGAAGCCGGCGGCAAAAGCAGCGCCGGCAGAAGCCGACGACGGCGAAGATGAAGGCACGCCGGACGTCAAGACTGCAGTTTCGGTCGATTACAAATGCGAGCTCGGCAACAGCCTGACAATTTTCACCAACGCTGAAGACGACAAGCACATCGCACTACGCTGGGGCAAAACCCTGCACCGCCTGTCGCGCGTGCCGACCACCACCGGCGCCAACCGCTTTGAAAACCGCAAATACGGCCTGCTCTGGATCGGCATCCCGGCCAAGGGCATTTTGCTTGATTCAAAAACAGGACATCAACTGGCGAACGAATGCAAATCGGCAGCGCAAGAATCCATGCCGGCTGCCGCACCTGTTGATCCGGCACATAGCTTGTAATTAAACTGAAAACCCAGGAGAAATCATGTCCCGCAACACGTTGAACACACTCAAGGAATTCAAGATTTCCGCCTCCAAGAAAGGCAAGTTCTATTCCTTGCCTGCGCTGGAGAAAAAACTCGGCG
The DNA here is from genome assembly GCF_900112135.1 of Collimonas sp. OK412. Taxonomy (GTDB): domain Bacteria; phylum Pseudomonadota; class Gammaproteobacteria; order Burkholderiales; family Burkholderiaceae_D; genus Collimonas; species Collimonas rhizosphaerae. Next base: position 214,029 of record NZ_FOLC01000001.1, on the reverse strand, counting down.
TCAACATCTCGCGCCTGCCGGTGTCGATCCGTATCGTGCTGGAATCCGTACTGCGCAACTGCGACGGCAAGAAGGTTACCGAAGAACACGTCAAGCAGCTGGCTAGCTGGGGCGCGACTGCTGCCCGCACCGACGAAATCCCGTTCGTGGTGGCGCGCGTGGTGCTGCAAGACTTTACCGGCGTGCCGCTGCTGGCCGACCTGGCCGCGATGCGCAACGTTGCCGCCTCGCTCGGCAAGAACGCCAAGAACATCGAGCCGCTGGTGCCGGTCGACCTGGTGGTTGACCACTCGGTGCAGATCGACCATTTCCGTGAAAAGAAAGCGCTCGACCTCAACATGAAACTGGAATTCCAGCGCAACAACGAGCGCTACCAGTTCATGAAATGGGGCATGCAGGCATTCGACACCTTCGGCGTCGTGCCTCCCGGCTTCGGCATCGTCCACCAGGTCAACCTGGAATACCTGGCGCGCGGCGTCCACCAGAAGGATTCGGTGTATTACCCGGACACCCTGGTCGGCACTGACTCGCACACCACCATGATCAACGGCATCGGCGTAGTCGGCTGGGGCGTCGGCGGCATCGAGGCGGAAGCCGGCATGCTGGGCCAGCCGGTCTACTTCCTGACACCTGACGTCGTCGGCGTCAACCTCACCGGCCAGCTGCGCGAAGGCGTCACCGCCACCGACCTGGTGCTGACCATCACCGAACTGCTGCGCAAAGCCAAGGTTGTCGGCAAGTTTGTCGAATTCTTCGGCGAAGGCACTGCCTCGCTGAGCCTGACCGACCGCGCCACGATCGCCAACATGGCGCCTGAATACGGCGCCACCATGGGCTTCTTCCCGGTCGACGACGCGACCATCGAATACTTCGAAGGCACCGGCCGCAGCAAAGCCGAAATCGACGCGTTTGCTGGCTATTTCAAGGCCCAAAACCTGTACGGCATTCCAAAGGCCGGCGATATCGACTACACCACCGTGGTCGAACTCGACCTGGCTACCGTCGCGCCTTCGCTGGCAGGCCCTAAGCGTCCGCAAGACCGTATCGAAATCGGCAACGTCAAAGCCAACTTCGCAGAACTGTTCAGCAAGCCTATCGCAGAAAACGGCTTCAACAAGAAAGTGGAAGACCTGGATGCGACCTACACCAACGCCGACGGCGTCAAGCTGCAAAACGGCGATGTGCTGATTGCCGCCATCACTTCCTGCACCAACACGTCCAACCCTAGCGTCATGCTGGCGGCTGGTTTGCTGGCCAAGAAAGCAGTCGAGGCCGGCCTCAAGGTTCCTGCCCACATCAAGACTTCGCTGGCCCCTGGCTCGCGCGTCGTCACCGAATACCTGGAAGCAGCCGGCCTGCTGCCGTACCTGGAAAAACTCGGCTTCGGCGTTACTGCCTACGGCTGCACCACCTGTATCGGCAACGCCGGCGACCTGACGCCGGCCATGAACGAAGCCATCGTCAAGAACGACGTGGTGGCATCGGCCGTGTTGTCGGGCAACCGCAACTTCGAAGCACGGATCCATCCGAACATCCGTTCCAATTTCCTGGCCTCGCCACCGCTGGTCGTCGCTTACGCGATCGCCGGCAACATGACGCGCGACCTGATGACCGAGCCTGTCGGCAAGGGCAAGGGCAAGGATGGAAAAGTTCGGGACATTTACCTGGGCGACATCTGGCCGACCTCGCAAGAAGTCGCCAAGCTGATGAAGTTCGCGATGAACGCCAAGACCTTCAAGGCCAACTACGCTGACGTCAAGGGCGCACCAGGCAAGCTGTGGGAAGCCATCAAGGGCGTCGCCGGCGGCGAAGTCTACAACTGGCCGAAATCGACCTACATCGCTGAACCACCGTTCTTCCAGGATTTCACCATGGTGCCGAAGGCAGCAGCGACCGGCATCACCGGCGCCCGCGCACTGGGCGTGTTCGGCGATTCAATCACCACCGACCACATCTCGCCAGCCGGTTCCATCAAGGAATCGAGCCCGGCCGGCAAGTGGCTGATCGCCAACGGCGTGCTGAAGGCTGACTTCAACTCCTACGGCTCGCGCCGCGGCAACCACGAAATCATGATGCGCGGCACCTTCGCCAACGTCCGCATCAAGAACCTGATGATTCCTGCGACACCGGACGGTTCCCGGGTTGAAGGCGGCATCACGCTGCAACAGCCAAGCGGCGAACAGACCTCGATCTATGACGCCGCCATGCAGTACGTCAGCGACGGCGTGCCGACCATGGTGTTTGCCGGCGAAGAGTACGGCACAGGCTCCTCGCGCGACTGGGCAGCCAAGGGTACCCAGCTGCTGGGCGTGAAGGCCGTGTTTGCGCGTTCGTTCGAGCGTATCCACCGCTCCAACCTGGTCGGCATGGGCGTCTTGCCTTTGCAGTTCCTCGGCACGGACAGCGTCCAGACCCTCGGCATCACCGGCAACGAGACGTTCGACCTGAAGGGCATCGACGGCGAAATCAAGCCGCAGCAAGACGCTACCCTGGTGATCCATCGCGCCGATGGCGAAACCAAGGAAGTCAAGGTCCTGCTGCGTATCGATACGCCGATCGAAGTCGACTACTACAAACACGGCGGCATCCTGCCGTTCGTGCTGCGCCAGTTGCTGGCAGCATAACAACCGCCCTGCCCGCCGCCATCTGTACCGGCGGCGGACAGGCAGTCGGAAGTACCTCAAAACGCCGGCCAGACCGGCGTTTTTTCATTTCTGGACGGATGCACGGTTATCCAAGGTAGTTATTCCACATGGCGTTAAATCCACTACAATAGAAGCTAGCAGTCTTCCTGCCTTTGAGTCCCAGAAAAACTCACAGCAAGCGGTCGTAGGCCAGAAGGCAGCGCAGAACAGCGGAGCATATCCAGCGAGGATATGTGAGCATCTCGGTTGCCGGGCATTGGATGCGAGCATCCGCTACGGTCGCGCAGTAAGACATTGACTTTGTGTTGTCAGCCCTTACTCTATCCACTATGCGCCGTCCGTCAAAAAAACCTTCCCGTAAATCTTCCGCCGACAGCCATCGCCTGGCCGAGCTGGCGCAAGCATTGATACAAGCCTCCAGCCGTCTTGAGGAGCGCGCATGGGAACGCGAGATTGAAGCCTTGCTCAACAAGCATTTCAAGGCGCGCCACCAGGAACCCATCGACGGTGCGCTGGAACAGCTGTTCCCGGCCCAGCCCGACGCCTACGATGCCTTGATGGACGTGGTCGAAGCCTGCAGCGAATCGAGCACCATCGACTACCAGGGCCAGCAGTACGACTGCCTGCTGGTCGGCATCCCGCTGCTGGCATGGACCCGCTTTTCGATCGGTTCAGGACCGATTCCAAGCGACGTCATGCTGACCCTCGGCGCCCATCTGCACGCCCATATCCTGGCGCCGGAAGTCATGACCGCCATCGTGCCGACGCTGTATGCGATCGACCAGCTGCCGCGCAGCCACAGCGAAACCTTCGCCCTGCTGCAGCAGCTGTCGCACGCGGCGCTGACCGCGGCGCCGGTGCGCAGTCCCGCCGACCAGCCGCAGACCGCGCCGTTCCTGGCAGACACCCGCTACCTGCTGGCAGCACTGGTGGCGCCCAGCGGCATGCCGCTGTTCCGCTGGCAAATGATGCATGGCCAGGTCGGCCACATCGCCGCCGACAAGGAGCAGGCGCTGGAACAATGGCGCAACCAGGTCACGCCCAACATGACGCGCCTGCTGCCGGGCTGCGGCATCCAGCTGTTGCTGCCGGAAGCGTATTTCGCCGCCTGCCGCGAAGCCGACCTGCAGATCCGCCCCGCTTCCCTGCGCGCCGCCAGCTACTACCTGTCGCATACGCTCGACATCGCCTCCAAAGACCTGCACGCCAGCATCGGCCGTTTCAGCGAACAGCCGGAAAGCGGCCGGGTTGACGAGTACCGCATCGGCTTCTCGCTGGGCCAGACCAACGAAGTGATCTACGGTGTAGTGTGGCCGCTGTACGGCCCGGAAGAAGCCAACGAAGAAATCGTCAGCCGCGCCAGCGACAGCGACGCCGCCAGCGCCGAGCCGGAAACGCCGCTGGAACAGATCCTGAGCCTGCTGCGCGAATGCGGCATCGATGACATCCAGCGCCATGCAGAACTGTTTGCGATGGAATTTTGCGATGATTGCGGCACTCCGCTCTACCCGGACCGCGAAGGCGACCTGGTGCATCCGGAAATGCCTGACGACACGCCGCCCGGCGGCTCGGCGCACTTCCACTAAACCGGAAGCAATCCGCAACGCTCGTCCAGGCCGGCTTAGTCTTCTTTCAAAGCCTGGAAACGCTGCACCAGGTAATCGATCAAAGTCCGCACCAGCGGCAGCAGGCCGCGCCGCGACGGGAACACCACATGGATGATCTCAGGCCGCGGCCGCCAGTCGTCCAGCACATGCAGCAGCGTGCCTTGCGCCACCTGTTCGCGGATCATCATGGTCGGCAGCTGCACGATGCCGACGCCGGCCACCGCCGCCCGCAGCAAGGCCACCATGTCGCCGGTGACAAAACGCGGCGTGTGATGGATCGCGGCCTGGGCGCCGTCCGGCCCGTACAGGGTCCAGACATGGTTTTGCTGCGCCGTCCCCAGGCCCAGGCTCGGCCAGCTGCTCAGGTCGGCAGGCGACATCGGCAGCTGCCGGCTCTTCAGCAATAGCGGGCTGGCGACCAGGCACTGGCTGCGGTCAGCCAGCACCCGCAGCACCAGGTCGCTGTCGGGAATCGGCGGCGGCCGCACCCGGATCGCGATATCCACCGCTTCAGCAACGACATCGACCCGGCGGTTGGTCGCTTCCAGCAATACCGTCACGCGCGGATTGGCTGTCATGAAATCGGCCAGCATCACATCCACATGCGCATGCAGCAACGCCACCGGGCAAGTCAGCCGAACGACGCCGCGCGGCTCGCCGCGGGTCAGCTCGATGGCGTCCTGCGCGGCGTCGGCTTCCACCAGCATCGCCTTGCAATGTTCGTAATAAGACTGCCCGACTTCAGTCACGGAAAACTGCCGGGTGGTGCGCTGGACCAGCCGCACGCCCAGCCGCTCCTCGAGCAGCAGCAGGCGCCGGCTCAGCTTGGATTTCGGCATGCCCAGGGCCCGCCCTGCCGGTGCAAAACCGCCGTGGTCGACCACCTGGACGTAATAATAGAGATCGTTCAAATCCTGCATGGCAAGCCTTGCATAAATACCTCATCGTTCACCAAATAGGACGCTGATGACCGATTTTACATACTACCGCTCGCATTGTCCCTGTATTAATCTACTACCAGCAACAAATTTTGTTGCCTACACAAGGAGTCGTTCATGAAAAAAGTCCTCGGCGTCTACAGCGCACCTCGCCAACATTGGGTCGGCGACGGTTTTCCTGCTCGCTCGATGTTCTCTTACACCAGCCACGGCAAGCAGCTGAGCCCGTTCCTGCTGCTCGATTACGCCGGCCCTGCCGAGTTCCGCCCGGCCACTCGCCCACGCGGCGTCGGTTCGCATCCGCATCGCGGCTTCGAAACCGTGACGATCGTCTACAAGGGCGAAGTGGAGCACCGCGACTCGACCGGCCGCGGCGGCGTGATCGGTCCCGGCGACGTGCAATGGATGACCGCCGGCAGCGGCATCCTGCACCAGGAGTTCCACTCGGAAGCCTTCACCCGCTCCGGCGGCACGCTGGAAATGGTGCAGCTGTGGGTGAACCTGCCGGCCAAGGACAAGATGACGGCGCCCGGCTACCAAGCCATCGCCGACCGCGACATCCCGGCCGTGGCCCTGCCCGGCGGCGCCGGCAGCGTGCGCGTGATCGCCGGCGAGTTCGACGGCCAGGCAGGTCCGGCCCATACCTTCACGCCGATGAACGTGTGGGACATGCGCCTGAACCAGGGCGGCAGCACCAGGCTGTCGCTGCCCGCCGGCTGGCATTCGGCCCTGGTGGTGCTGCGCGGAACCGTGCTGGTCAACGGCGAAACCGTGGCGCGTGAAGCGCAAATGGTGTTGCTCGACAACGATGGCAACAGCGTCGATATCGAAGCCAACAACGACGCCGTGGTGCTGGTGCTGAGCGGCGAGCCGATCGATGAAGCGATCGTCGGCCATGGCCCGTTCGTCATGAACAGCCAGGAAGAAATCGCCCAGGCGATCGCCGACTTCAATAGCGGGCGCTTTGCGCGGATAGCTGAACCGGCCTGACAGCCGGCCGTTGCATGAAAAAAGCCGGGCATGTCTGACATGCCCGGCTTCTTTACAACGGAAAACAAGATTGCGAGTTATTCAAACGCCCGCAAGATCGGCTGCAGCACCACCTCGCCCAGGCGGGCGCTGCGCGCGCCATCCCAGCCGACCTGCGCATCCGGCAGGTTGACGTTGTCCTTGAACGGCAGCTCCAGGGTCAGCGACACGCACTTGAAGGTGTGGCCGATATATTTGGACGCCAGGGTCAGCACGTCGCTGCTGTACTTGCTCGCCGCATAACCGTATTCAGCCTGGAAATCCGGGCTGGCGCGCAGGAAATCATCGATGAATTTCTGCTGCTCCGCGCCCTGCTGCGGACTGAAGTCTTCCAGCATTTCCGATCCCGCCACAAACACGTACGGCAACGCCTCGTCGCCGTGCACGTCGAGGAACAGGTCGCAGCCGGTTTCATGGATCTTGTTCTTGACCGCATAGACCTCAGGGCTGCGCTCCAGCGACGGCGTCATCCACTCGCGGTTCAGGTTGGCGCCGGCAGCGTTGGTGCGCAGGTTGCCGCGCACCGAGCCGTCCGGGTTCATGTTCGGCACGATGTAGAACACCGCATGCTGCAATACCTTGGTCGCCAGCGGATTGGCGCTGTCCAGCAAGGCGTCGACCATGCCTTCGACAAACCATTCCGCCATGGTCTCGCCCGGATGCTGGCGAGCGATGACCCAGACTTTCTTGGCAGCGTCAGGATTGCCGATCACCAGCACATTCATGTCGCGGCCGTCGACCGTGCTGCCGATATCCAGCACGCGCGCCAGCGGCGACTGCTCGGCCTGCCCCAGCAGCGCCAGGTGGCGCTCCCAGGAGTACGGTTCAAAGTAGGCGTAATAGACGCTGTCGTAGTCCGGCGTATGGCTGATGGTCATGACCTGGCCGTCGAAGCTGGTCGGCACGCGGAACCAGTTTTCACGGTCGTAGCTGGCCACCGCCTGGTAATTTTCCCAGCCCTTGGGATAGGTCGTGGCGCCGGCGTTGAGGAAGCGGATGGTGCAGTCTTCATCGCGCGCGCCCTGCAGGCGGAAATAGAACCATTGGGTGAAATCCGCGTGCGAATCCTTGCGGATTTTCAATTCGATTTGCTGAGGACTATCCGCGCGCACCACTTCAATGGCGGCGGCGTCAAACTGCTGGCTGATTTTTATCGGCATAGGATTTTTTGGTGAGGATCGCCGCCCGGACCAGCACAGCGCCCGCCGGAAACGCAAGTTTCGGCAAGGAGCTGCGCAATCCGCCTGACAATCGGTGGGAAAATTTTATAAAATTTCTCTGTTCTCGGTGAGTAACAAAGCAACTAGCCCTGATATAATATCAGGCTTGTCGGGGCGTAGCGCAGCCTGGTAGCGTACATGCATGGGGTGCATGGGGTCGGAGGTTCGAATCCTCTCGCCCCGACCAATAAAATCAATGAGTTAGCGTGAGTATCCGCGAGCCGCTTAGAATGCCGTGTACATCCTGATGTACACGGCATTTTTATTTCGGCGGACAGTCCATGACCTGCCTGCCCATGTCCCCGATCATGAAAACTTCACCACCGTATCTTCCGGCCCCAGCAGGCGTCCATCGTGAGACCGCAGTTCCAGCCTGCGGACCGGCTGCCCGCGCTTGACATCGACCAGGCTCACATGGGCTTCGTCAGGATCGAAGAAATAATCTTCGCCCCATTGCCGCAAGGCCACCAGCAGCGGAAAAAGTCCTCGCCCCTTCTCGGTCAGCACGTACTCCTGGTAAGCGCTGCCGTCTGACGCCGGCACGGTTTCCAGGATGCCGTGCTCCACCAGGTTACGCAGCCGGGCAGACAAGATGTTCTTTGCCAGGCCCAGGTTTTTCTGGAATTCGCCAAAGCGCCGCAAGCCGTCGAAAGCATCGCGGACGATGAGCAGCGACCACCAGTCGCCGATCGCGTCCAGCGGCCTTGCGACCGGGCAGCTAGCCTCTTTGTGGCTGGTTCGCTTGACCATTGTGTATCTCTCTCTTCCTAGACAGTGACGCATAAACATGTGCGAATTTTATGGTTGCATAATAAAACCATGTCTGATATAAATCAACTGGTTTCAATATGAAACCAATGTGTGCGGAGATTCCGATGCCGCAGCACGCCTCATTTGAGACAGCCTGTTGAACTCCTCTCGCCAACGACTTTGAAAGAAATTCCCCATGACCCATCCCGACGACACTTTCAACGGCAGCTTCCCGTTCGCACCACACTTCACCGATGCCCCCGGTTTCCAGATGCACTATGTCGACGAGGGCCCGCGCGAGGCTGACGTGGTGCTTTGCCTTCACGGCGAACCGACCTGGGGTTACCTGTTCCGCCACCTGGTTCCAGTGCTGAGCAGCGCCCACCGGGTGATCGTCCCCGACCACATGGGTTTCGGCAAGAGCGCGACGCCGCAGCACCGCAGCTACTGGCTGCAGGATCACATCGACAACCTGGAACGCTTGGTCCTCGCGCTCGACCTGCGCAATATCACCCTCGTAATGCATGATTTCGGCGGCCCGGTCGGCATGGGCCTGGCTGCCAGGCATCCGGGACGCATCCTGCGCGTGGTCTCGGCCAATGGCCCGGTCCCGTTCGGCCAGGCGGATCTTTTCGAGCGGCTGACCGCGAATGCCGGCGCCTCGCCGTGGTTCCAGTGGATCGCAAAAGCCGAGCAGGATGGCAGCCTGGAACCGGTGTTGGGGCAGCTCGGCTTCAACATCTTGAGCACGCTGAAGCTGAACGGCTTCGAGGACCACGCCCTGATCACCGACACCTGGCTCTCCGCCTACGGATCGCGCTTCGCCAATTCGGCCGACTGCCTCGGCGTAATCGGCTGGGCCAAGGGTTTCGCCACCGGCATGCACCGCTTCGAGACGCCAGGCGCAGCTGCCGAACTTGCCATCCGCGCCAAGCCGGCGCTCGCCATCTGGGGAACGTCGGACCGCACGCTCCATGCGGAGCATTTCCTGCCGTTATTCAGCGAGCTGTTCCCGACGGCGCCAATCCATCTACTGGCCGGCGTCGGCCATTATTGCCTGGAGGATGCGCCGGACGAGATTGCCGCACTTATCCTGCAGTTCCTCCGGCAAACCGGCTGATCTCCTGGCATAGACTGGCTGGGCTGGTTCACTGCGGCGCTGGCGGCCGCAGTCCTTGTTTGCGCTTTTGCGTTTGTACGGGCATATATTTGCGAGCATGGGCCTGCGGCAGGCGGCCCGGCCTGCCTCACGCTATTCTTGCAAATCGGCCTTTTCATCAAACCCGGCACGCGCCTTGGTGATGTGCCCCACATGTCCTCGCGCCCACACGCCAAGCGGTTCGACAGCGCTCCATAAGGAACGCCCGAGGTCGGTCAGTTCATAGTCGACGCGCGGCGGGATTGTCGGGAACTGCGTCCGCGTCACCAGTCCGTCCCGCTCCAGTCCGCGTAGCGTAAGCGTGAGCATTCTTTGCGAAATGCCGCCCACGGCACGCTTGATTTCATTGAAACGTTTTGGCCCGTCGCCGAGCAGGACGATGATCAGCACGCTCCATTTATCGCCTACGCGCGCCAGTACGGAACTGATGGCGCGGCAATCTTCGCTCTTGTGATCGGGTAGTTTGACAGTCACTTGCATGTGCTCCGGTATCAGTCATGTGCCTTCTTGTGAAGCGTATCACCAGTACCTACAATAGTCCAGGTAACAGTTTTATACCAAGTCTAGCTTCTTTACCAAGCATGAGGCAATGGACTAGGAACAGCCCCGCTCCAGCGCCTGGTGGCGCAAGCAGGCCGTTTTTCCCAACTATCAGCAAGGAGCATCACATGACCATCATTTCCGTCATCATCGGCAGCACCCGCGAAGGCCGCTTTTCCGAAAAGCCTGCACACTGGATCGCAGATCAGCTCAGGCAGCGCGACGGCGTCGAAGCGCGGCTGCTGGACCTGCGCGACTTCCCGATGCCTTTCTTCGACCAGCCGGTGCCGCCGGCCATGCCGGGCCGCGCGCCGTACCCTGACGCAGTGGTCCAGAAATGGACCGCCGCCATTGCGCATTCGGACGGTTTCGTGTTCGTCACGCCTGAATACAACTACGGCACTTCAGCCGTGCTCAAGAACGCCATCGACTGGGTTTATCCGGAGTGGAACCGCAAGGCCGCGGCTTTCGTGAGCTACGGCGGCACTGCCGGCATACGCAGCGTCCAGCAGCTGCGCGAGACCGCGGTTGAACTGCAGCTGGCTCCGGTCCGCACTTCGGTGCACATCCCTGCCGCCACCCTGTGGGCGCATTTCCAGGGCGGCGATGTCAACGCCGGACTGGCCGGACTGGCGGAACCCGCCGGCAAAATGATCGACGACCTGCTGTGGTGGACTGCCGCCCTGAAGACTGCGCGCGCAAGCACATAACCCACAATTGCGAGGATAGAAAATGTCTCTCTCTGCTACTTACCCCGAAATCGCACCTGTCGCCGTGCGCCAGATTGCAAAACGTACCCGGGGACGGGCGCACGGCCCCATCACGCGCCTGGTCAGCCCATCCGACCTGGGCCAGCTCATCAAGCCATTCGTGTTCCTCGACTTGTTCGACTACGAAGGCCAGCCTTTCAAGCTCGGCTTGCATCCCCATTCCGGCATCGCCACCCTGACTTACATCGCGGAAGGCGCCGTCAGTTATATAGACCCGAACGGCTCCAGCGGCGTGCTGGCCGCCGGCGGCGTCGAATGGATGCAGGCCGGGCGCGGCATGTGGCACGGCGGCGGGCTCGACAAGCCGGGCCGGACGCGCGGCTTCCAGCTGTGGATAGCGTTGCCGCCGGAGCTTGAACTGGGGCCCACCATAAGCATCTACCAGGCAGCCGAAGACGTGCCGGCGCATGGCCCTGCGCGCGTGCTGCTCGGCAGCCATGGCGCCGCATCGAGCGCGATTCCCGCGCCGTCGCCGATCAACTACCTGGCGGTGCGCCTGAAAGCCGGCGAACGCTGGCGCTACCAGCCGCCGGCCGGCCACACGGTCCTGTGGAGCGCTGTCGCAGCGGGCGCCGTAGCGGTTCCCGACGAACTGCGGCATGGCGATTTCGCAGCATTCGAAACGTCGGATCAAGCGGTGGAGTTCGAGGCCCTGACCGATACCGAATTCGTCGTCGGCTCGGCGGCGCCGCACCGGCACGATCTTGTCCTCGGCTACTACTCGGTGCATACGACGCCAGCCGCGCTAAACAACGGCGAGGCGTATATAGAGGAAATCCGCGCCAGGCAGGGTTAAAAGCCAGGCAGCCGTAGCGGGAGCGGGAGCGGGAGCGGGAGCGGGAGCCGGAGCCGGCAAGTTCATTTTGCCGGCTCCGGCAAATCTTCGGCTAGCGTATTGCCTTCATCCGAAATAAGGACGCTCGGAGGCAAACAGCATGCAGCGCGCTCCCAGCTTCCAGTCAGCGGGGGCGCGCTCTCCGAGGACCGTGACGCCCATGGCATAAGCCGTCGCGCGCAGTTCCATCGGCAAGCCGTCCAGCTGCCCTTGGGCTTGTGCGACATTGGCGTCGCGCAGCGCATCCGCAAAACGCAGCATGCGCTCCTCAAGGCCGGCATTCTTGCGGCTCTGCTCCAGGCGGCTGAGCGCTCCGTGATATTGGCTGACATCTTTCCCTGCACGGATTGCCAGCGCCATCGCCGTGAATATGCTGGCCTCATCGGTATCCGAATCGAGCAGAGGCAAGGCAAGCGCCTGCGCCACCAACGCTCGAGGCGCGCCGCTGCTGGCGGCAGCAAGACGCAGCACGCGTGCTTCATGTTCGCTGCCCTTGGCTTTCGATACCGCGCTTTCCATGTGCCCAAGCGCCAGTTCGTGATACGCAGCCATCACATTGCCGCTGATGCCCTCGCCGGTTTCCAGCGCCAGCATGGTGCGCACGCTCGTCGAACTGCGCGCCAGGTCGGCTATATCGGCCCGCGGATTGCCCGATTGCATGCGCCTCAGGCGTGCAATATCAACGCTGATGACGTCTCTCAGCGCCGGCTCGTTTTTTGCCGCCAGCATCTTTGCCTTGCTGGCGTCCGCCCAGTTGCCTTTCTCCTCGGCGGTATAGCCCACTGCGTAGGCGAACCAGCCATGGCCGGGCCAGCGCCGATGGCCTTCGTCGAATCCAGCGTTCTTGGCGTCGGAATCCGGCATGCACCGCAGGGCGATGTAACGCAGGTCCGGGTTGTCAGGCGCAGCGGCGGAGAGCGAGGCCTGCTGCGCGCAGAAGCTTGCACGCGCGGCCGGTGCGATACTGTCCTGCAGCGTGCGCAAGGCAACGATATCGTGAGGATCATCCGCCATGCGCTGCCGCAAGATGCCGTCAAAACCAGGCTGCTCTGCTGCAAGGCTCAGCCAATGCATGAGATAGGGATCGTGAGGACTGCTCCAGCGCGCGCGGGTTGCGATTGTTTTTGGAATATCTGCGCGCGGCACCCAGCTCAGGGTTTGCGCCGGCGCCATGTCGCCGGCGCCGCTCAGCACGGTGCGCATGCCGCCGCCCGTGCTCTTGATCGAACTCGGCGGCTCTTCGAACAATACGTCTGCCGTCGAATGTCCCCAGCGCGTGACCCCTATGCTCTCTGGCGGCGGCGCTTGAAAGGCGCCGTACGCCGCAGTCCACTGGATCAGCGGGCTGGCCGCCGCAATATTGTAGAACGTGCCAGCCTGGCCATCGTTAATATCGCCCTCGAAACTCTCGACCAGGCGGCCCTGCTCATCGTGTGCTTCAACATGGTAGCTGCGGGCATGGGAAGCCTCTATCTTGCTCGATGCAAAAGCAGGAACGCTGACAGAGTGGCCGCCGATGCTGACTCGCACGGAACGCCCGAGCCCGTTGTAGATCGCAATGTCGGGCAAGGTCAGCGATGAGCCCGTCAGCAGCACGGCGCCGATGATCCCTCCGGCAACGGCAAAGCGCGCCAGCCCATGCCCCCACCCCTGCGCCGATTGAAAACGCTGCCACCATCCGGCCTTGATTGTCCGCGCCCGTTCATTGCCGGGAATCAGCGTGGCGCAATCCTTGGGCGCCTGGGCAGGCGCCGGCGCTTCCTCAGGCTCGGCATTTGTCCGCGCCCATCCGGCAACCGCCGCTTCGCTCTGCAGCAGCCTCTCCAGCGTGCACGAGGACAAGGCAACCAACGCCCCCAGCGTCTGGTTCAGCCAGCCGTCTACGACCCGCAGCCAGTCATTGATATTCTCCCGATGCGGCGGCCTCAGCCCGAGTTCGCCAAGCGCGCCTGCAAACGATTCTGCGCCAAGGCGCGGCGCGAACGAGGCGTCGAACACGACGGCAGCCGCATCTTCATATACTCGCGCGACGAGCTGGTACAGTTCGCTCGCCACCCGCACGATGCGGTCGGCGCCATCGTTGCCCACCTGGCGGACGCCGCCTGAGGTCTCGACCGAGATGACTTGCCGCAATGCCGCCTGGGCGTCGCGCAGGCAGGCATCGGTGTGGTCTGCGTAGTGCAGCAAGGTGATCAATCCTGTGAGGTACTCCTCCCAGCCGTGCCCGAGTTTGCGGGCTGCGGCAAGGTGCAGGGTGCGGCACAGGCGGTCATGGGCGCAGATCTTGTCCCGCGCCTGGGTCGCTTCCCGCCGCGATTCTTCTATGGCTTGCGGCAGCTCGCTGCGGCGCAGTTGCCGTCCGCGGTAACGAATCACGCCGTCGGCCGGCACGAACGCCTTGCTTTGCAAAGATTCCAGCAGCAGCACTTCCTTTTCAAGGTTGCGCAACTGCTCCAGGTCTTGCCCCAGCGATTCAGGATAGAGCGATTGCAGCTCGCTCGCATCGGCCTCACGCTGCAAATCGAACAGATCGCTCGCGTGCCTGGCCTCGCGCGTCACCGAGCGGCCTAGGTAGACGCCGCGGTAAGCGCGGTTGAAATATTCGCGGGAATACTGCTCGCCCAACCTGGCCAGGGATGCCTCGATCGGCGCGGGCTCATCCTCTTGCGCACCTGCCATACGCGCCGAGGCTTGTTCGCGCAAGGATTGCGCATCCTCGAAGATGGTCCACGCACTGCGGTCATCGGACGCGGCCGGCACATAATTGCGCTTGGCATTTTCTTCCCGCTCGTAGTTCAGCGGATGGGTCGCCCACATGCTTGGAGGCAGCGCGAAGTCGGCCTTGAACACGCGATGCGCCGGCGCGTTATCGGCCGGCAGCGGTGGATATTTTCCATAAAACGGATCGTCCAGCACTCGGGCGAACTGTTCGATGATGTTCGACTGGATCGCAAACACATCCTTGACGACGCGCTTGCCGGCCGCCTCGGAATGCGCGAACCGGACGGCCCGGTCCCAGGCGTCGTCGGCCGCTCCCAGGCGATGCAGGGCATGTATCAGGGTGTCGCTGCCGGTCAGTGAAACCGCCACCAGGTCGGCTTGCATTTCCATTTCACGCGCGAGCGCGCGCTGCGCCAGGACCACGCCGCGAAATCCGACGTCGATCACCGAGCGGATCGACCACACGATCACTCCCAGCACCCAGCCGATCCACGCAATGCGGAAATCGACGCGCGACAAACCTGCCAGGAAACTGTCGAGGGCGTCGCGCCTGGCAACGATGTGCGCGGCGATCTGCTGTGCCGTGTATACCCATCGCCCCACCGCCATCGAGCGCTGGGCAAAGTGGCCGAATTCGTGGGCGCATACCGCCTTGAGTTCGCCCAGCGACAGCACATTCACCAGCGCCAGCCCGATTTCGAGGTTTTTCTTCGAGGGAAAGATCAGGTTGAGGATGGACAAGTCGTAGAAGACAGCGGCGTTCACCCGCGCCGACAAGAACACCCGGTGCGGACGCGGCGCGCCTGCTTCGTCGGCAAGCCGGTAGAGGAACTCGAACAGGCGAGGCTGCTGTTCAGGCGTGACTTCGGGATCGTCAGTCTTGACGATCTGCCTGGTAAAGAAAAGCGCCTTGAGCATGAAGATGGCGAGGAACGCAGCGCATGCCCCGGCGACGAAACTCCAGAACGCATTCCTGCCATTCGTCACCGCATTTCCGATAAGCCGGTAGGCGGTAAGCCCGAACCAGCCGGCGAGGAAAAAATACAGCGCAATGAACAACGCAAGGCAGCCGACCGCTAGCCATGCCCGATTCTTGTATGCCTTGGTTGGTTTGGCAAGATCGCCCGGCACGCTCGCCGGACCTGCCGGATATATGTTTTCCATCCGCTCCCCTTGTTTTGCGGACGTAGCGCTCTGATAGCGGCGCCTGTCAGTCCACCCTGTCGATAAGATTCACGAGAATCGGATACGTTATTGAAAAACGGCCGGCTCGCTCATTGAAATATTATCATGACTTTGCACTGTGGCAACATCATTCTCAGGGCAGTTCCCGGGTCTCGGCGCCCGGCATGCGAGGAACCGCATCCAATGTCAAACGCCTGTCATATTGTTCCGTTAAGCTCTGTTCCAGCCTCACATGCGGCTGTATCGATATGTGAGTAGATTCGTCAATAGCTTTGTCACCATGCAGATAGCATGGGATGGCTAGAATCTCCTCACATATCGGTAAACCCAGCACGACAAATTAAGCCGGCGGCCTCAGCCGGATCAGAACCACGCCGCCGCCTGCACAGGCTAGCGTGTATCGGCAGCCAGCCGCACCAGCGTGCCGTTCCTGTCTTCCGTAATCACCACGCTGCCGTCATCCAGCGTCGCCAGTCCCACCGGCGCGCCCATCGGATGTTTACCGGCCAGGAAATTCCAGCCCGACACCAGCTCCTTCGGCTCACCCACCGGCTTATATGATGAATCCAGAGCCAGGCTGACCAGCCTGTGGCCGGCGGCGCGATAGCCGTGATAGCCGATGACCAGGCGGCCGGCCAGCGCCGGCATGGTCTTGCCGCTGTAGACCAGCATGCCGAGCGGCGCCGCATGCGGCGGCAACAGGCGGCTGGGGGCGGTCTTCTTGCTGCAGTCGAACTTCGGATATTCGGGGCTGGCCCTGAGCTGGTCGAAGCAATACGGCCAACCGTAATCGGCGCCTGCGGCCAGCCAGCTCAAGGTGTCGTGCGGCAGTTCGGCGTCAGGCAAGCTGGCATCGGCGACGGTGATGTTGTCGCGCGAATTGGTGGCGGCGATCAGCGTGCCGTCCGGGCTGAGCGCCAGCGCCACGCTGTTGCGCAAGCCGCGCGCATGGACCGGTATGGTGCGGGCGTCGAGCGCCGCCCCGGTCGCAGGCAGCCTGGCGTGCAGCACGCTGGCGCGCGGCGGCGTCTCGCCTATCTCGGGACAAGGGAAAGCCGCCTTGCCGGGCTGGTCTGGCTTGATCTCGCAATTGTCGGTAGCCGAGCCGACATTGATATACAGCGAACCGTCGGCGCCCAGCACCATCGCTGTCAGCGGATGGCGGCCGGTGCCAGGCAGGTTGGTCACGACATCTTGCATGCTGGCGGCAATATCCTTGGCCGCGGGATCGATGCGCACGATGCGGCCGAGCATGCTGACCAGCAGCCGTTTGTCCGGCGTCGCGATGATCGCGTTGGGCATGTTGAGCTTGCTCAGCAACACTTCCGGCTTGCCGCCCTGCTTCAGGTTCAGGCGCAGCAGGCGGCCGCGGTTGCTGGCCCAGCCGCCCATGTCCAGCACATAGATATCCTGGCCGATGGCAGCCACGCCGCGCACGAAACCAAGGTGTTCGGCAACCAGCCCCATGCACATGCCCTTGGCGACCTTGAGGTCGAGGCGCGG
Source organism: Collimonas sp. OK412 (assembly GCF_900112135.1). Lineage (GTDB taxonomy): Bacteria > Pseudomonadota > Gammaproteobacteria > Burkholderiales > Burkholderiaceae_D > Collimonas > Collimonas rhizosphaerae. Next base: position 197,127 of record NZ_FOLC01000001.1, on the reverse strand, counting down.
GAGACCGGCGCAGTCGCCCGAGGCCTGGTAAGTGCTTTGTGCGGAAGTGCTCCCGCTTGCGGTCCCGCTAACGGTCCCGCACACAAGCATGAACACCGCGCAAGACACCTTGCGCAGGAAAGGTAATGGTCGCATGGCTGTGGCTTTCAGTAATTGATCACGTCACGGATAAATATCCGCGATATTGCCACATTCCGGCGTCGATCATTGCTTTGCCTGCCCGCGGCCGGGCCGGCAAAAAAGATGAAAGAACCGTCATGCCGGCTAAGACCACATGATGCCGTCAGCGCAAGTGGTATGTCCCCGTCTGTACTGCGCCCGGGCCGGACAGGCCGCGAATGCCGCCGTTTGGCTCCGGCCCATTTTTCCCGAATATTGTTTCCTCATGGAAATATATGGATGCAAGGAGATTTTGCCAGCGATGTGAAACCAAAGCGCTTGCCCGGCTGGAATCGCACAGATCTTGAAGTGGTATGGTGCCGCAACGAGAATTTTTAAACCACTTGACGCTCATTTTTCGCAGCCGCATCCTCAGCCACAGCTTAGGGAGTGCGCGGACGCTGAACTTTGGCTCGCTCCTCTTGCATCATCCATTGATCGAGGAGAGAGACATGAGAACAACGCTATCCAACACCTTGCTGCTGAGCCTGGCCGGCGCCATGCTGGCCGCCTGCAGCGACGGCGGTTCGCCCGGCGTTGCCAGCGCAAGCCTGCAGCAGGTTTCAGCCAAGGCCAGCGCCCCGGCCTGCGCCGCCGCGTGGGTCGCCAGCGCCATCTACACCGGCGGCAACAGCGCCAGCTACGGCAACGTCAATTACACCGCCAACTGGTGGACACAGGGGAATAACCCGTCCACCGACAGCGGCCCGGCCGGCAGCGGAAAACCCTGGACTTCGGCCGGCGCCTGCGGCGACTCGGTGCCGCCGGTGACGCCGCCGCCTGTCACGCCGCCTCCTCCAGGCGCCACCACCGGAACCATCAATTTCCACCTGCTGCTGGGCGCCGGCTCGGCGCAGGACCAGCTGCTGCTGGACGGCGGCAACTACAATGACCTGATCATGTCGAACATCATCGCCGGCGTCATGTATGGCCATCTGCTGAAGCAATATTATCCCGGCATGCAGTTCCAGAAAGACTACCTGTACGGCTCGATCCTGGGCCAGCTGCTGCAGGAAAACATAGCGACCGGCCTGTACGTCAGCAGCGGCAACCTGATCGATCCGTCCCCCGACCAGCAGGCCGTGATGGGCACCGGCCAGGGCGGTCCGTACCAGATCAACAATTACGCTGCCGACATGGTGTCCGGTTCCTACGCGCCCGCCGGCCATTCGCTGATCAACTACGTCGCGCTCCAGAAAAACATCGGTTACACCATGGCCAACGCGGCCCAGCAGTACAGCAAGCCGACGCCGCCGTCGTTCAACAACAAGTACTACGGGCCGATGCTGACCGCGTATTTCCACTACAACGATTTTGTCGCCCTGATCGTTACCGGCAAAGGCACCGGCGGCTGGACCACGCCATGGCAGCCGGATTACGACAATGCGCTGGTCAATTTCACCAAGCTGCCGGACAATTTCCTGGACGTGCTGCTGAACGTCGCCTACAACCAAGGTTTCTACGGCACGCTGATGACCAGCTACAGCAAGCTGGCGGCAACCGCCACGGCGGCGACGGTGGCCAGCGTCAACGCCTACAGTTCGGTATGGGGCGCGACCGACACCTACAAGCAGTATCCGTATCAGGTGCGCTATTACCTGGACCAGCTGTATGACAACCCGATCCCGACCACCAGCGCCACCGCCTTCGCGACGCCGGCCAACCACGTCGCCTTCGCCATCCCGGCGCTGGGAACCGTGTTCTCCAATGTGTTCCAGACCCTGGCGTATGTGAACAGCGCCGGCCAGTCGGCCTATATTTCGGCGGCGCAGGCGCAGGCTGCGTTCAACAGCGCGCTGGCCACGGCCGGAGTCGCTGCCGGCGCGACGCTGGACTTGAGCAACGCCGCCAACCGCGCGCAAATCTTCACCGTCCTGGAAGGGGCCATCGGCAACCTGGAAACCAGCCTGAACACCAAGTTCAACGCCACCACCAACGTCCAGCTGTAACCCCGAGGTTCACCAGGCCGCCACGCAACCATCGGTGCGCGGCTCGGTGCCGCCGCACAGGACGCCGTGGCGGTCGCGCCAGATGATCTGGCCGCGGCCGAAACCGAGCTGGTTGGCCGACCACGATGCTTCGTGCCCGAGGCCGCGCAAGCCGCGGAACAGGTGTTCGGGATTGGTATGCTCGATGCTGACGTTGTTGCCGCTCTCCCATTCCCAGCGCGGAGCGTCCAGCGAGGATTGTGGATTGAGCGCGAAATCCACCGTATTCATGACCATCTGCACATGTCCCTGCGGCTGCATGAACGCGCCCATAACGCCGAACGGGCCGACCGCCCGGCCGTCTTTGCTCAGGAATCCGGGAATGATGGTGTGGTAAGGCCGCTTGCCCGGCGCCAGGCAATTCGGATGGGCGGCGTCGAGCGTGAAATTGTTGCCGCGGTTATGCAGGGCGATGCCGGTCCCCGGCACCACCAGCCCGGAACCGAAACCCATGTAATTGCTCTGGATGAAGGACACCATGTTGCCTTCATCGTCGGCGGTGCTCAGGTACACCGTGCCGCCGCGCGCCGGCTGGCCCGCCTGCGGCAGCACCGCGCGCGCCCCTATCAGCTTGCGCCGCTCGTCGGCATAAGCATCCGACAGCAAATCCTCGACCGCCACCCGCATGTAGCCGCTGTCGGCGATGTGCGCCAGGCCGTCGGCATAGGCCAGCTTGATGGCTTCGATCTGGCGGTGATAGGTCAGCAAGGTATCGCGTTCGCTGAAATCAAAACCTTTCAGGATATTCAAGGCCAGCAAAGCCACCAGGCCGTGGCCGTTGGGCGGGATTTCCCAGACCTGGTAGCCGCGGTAGCTGCTGCTGATCGGCGTCACCCATTGCGGCCGGTACGCCGCCAGGTCGGCGCTGTCGAGGTAGCCGCCGGCGGCTTGCACGCAGGCGGCGGTCCGTTCCGCCAGGGCGCCGCGATAGAAACTGGCGCAGTTGTCGGCGGCAATCGCGCGCAGCGTACCGGCATGGTCCGGCGCACGCCATGTTTCGCCGGCATGCGGCGCGCGGCCATCGATGCTGAAGGTATCGAACCAGGATTGGAAATGGCCATCCTTCAGCTCTTCCCGGAATAATTTGTAAGCCTGCTGCCAGGCGAACGCCACCATCGGCGATACCGGATAACCGTCTTGCGCCAGCGCGATGGCGCCCGCCATGGAATGCTGCAGCGGCAGCTTGCCGAAGCGCTCGGCCATGCTGGCCCATGCGCCCGGCGCGCCGGGCACGGTGACCGGCAAGCCGCCGTATTTCGGCATGCTCCGGTGGCCGGCGGCGTGCAGCTTGGCTAGCGTAGCCGCCTGCGGCGCCGCGCCGCTAGCGTTCAGGCCGTGCAGCTGGCCCTGGTGCCAGATCAGCGCAAAGGCGTCGCCGCCGATGCCGTTGGCGGTCGGCTCGACCACGGTCAGCGCTGCGGCGGCAGCGACTGCCGCATCGATCGCGTTGCCGCCGGCCTGCAGCACCGCCAGCCCGGCCTGCGCCGCCAGCGGCTGCGAGGTGGCGACCATGCCGCGCCTGGCGTAGACCGCGCTGCGGCGGGAAGCGTAAGGATAATGATTGGGATCGAAGGCGAACATGGATTCTCTCTTGTCGATAAAAACGGCAGTCCGGGCACAGATCGTGAACATACCATGCCACCGGCTTGGACCGGCGGCCGCGCGTCGGGAATGCCGGAAAATCTCACCCCCTTCCGGCGAGTGCGCTTGACTGGTTTCGGGCCGCGCCAGTGCAAAAAAAAACGGTAGAAATAGCGGCCGGCATGTACCGCGCCGACATCAGCCTTCCCCGGATTTCCAAGTACAAATTATCTTTTTTTCTTATCTTGCAAAAGGGCAATACTCGACCTATATTTTTACGGAGGTCACCACAACCGCATCGTGACCGGATCGAACAAAACATCTTGACCAACGTCGGCGACGTGTCAGGACTGTGATTGGACATGATTCAATGGAGAGCCAATGGCAGCTGGCACTGCATCTGACGTGGACGCTACGGATCCGGCACAGGCCCAGCTCGGTCCAACGGCGCCGCAGCTGAACCTGCCCAAGGGCGGTGGCGCGATCCGCGGCATCGACGAGAAATTCGCCGCCAATCCGGTTACCGGGACCGGCTCCCTGGCGGTGGCAATTGCCGTCAGTCCCGGCCGTTCCGGTTTTACTCCGCAACTCACCCTGACGTACGATTCGGGCGGCGGCAATGGCGTTTTCGGCATCGGCTGGGGCTTATCCCTGATGGCGATCACGCGCCGTACCGACAAAGGCATTCCACGTTACCTGGACTGCGAGGAAAGCGATATTTTCGTTCTGTCTTCGGCAGAAGACCTGGTGCCGATACTGGTACCTGACGCTGCGGGCCGCTGGATCCACGATGAACACCAGTACGACGGTTACCGCATCAAACGCTATCGCCCGCGCATCGAAGGCGGCTTTGCCCGCATCGAACGCTGGACTAGGCTGACCGATGGCGATACGCACTGGCGCAGCATCTCCAGGAACAACACGTTCACTGTCTACGGCATCGATAGCGCCTCGCGCATCTCCGATCCGGCCGACCCGAAACATGTATTCAGCTGGCTCGCCTGTCAGAGCTATGACGATAAAGGCAACGCCATCATCTACGACTATGCTGCCGAAAACGACGACGGCATAGCCTGCAACCTGTCCAATGAACGCAACCGCATAAGGTCGGCGAACCGCTATCCCAAGCGGATCCGCTACGGCAACCGGCTGCCTCTGCTGCTGGCCCCCGAAAATCCCGGCTTCCGTAGTGCTTGCCTGCCCGCCTGGCATGAGCTCGATTCGATGCCATGGCTGTTTGAGGTTGTATTCGATTACGACCAAGGCCATTACCGCGAGGATGCCGCCGACCAGGAGCAGCGCATCCTGGCGCACGCAAGCCCGGGCGCCGTCTGCACCTGGCCGGTACGCAAGGACCCGTTCTCCAGTTATCGCTCAGGTTTCGAGATACGCACCTGCCGCCTCTGCCGGCGAGTGCTGATGTTTCATCATTTCCGCGACGAACTGGGCGTCGACGCTTGCCTGGTGCGCTCGACCACATTCGCATACCGCGAAGCCGGCAGCGGCACTTTCATAGCCAGCATCAGGCAAGCGGGGCACAAGCTTGAGGAAGACCTGCGATACCTGACACGCTCATGGCCGCCCTTGGAGTTTTCATATACGGTAAGTCCGCTTGAAGATGGCGGTTTTGACGGCTTCCAGCTTGAAACAGTGACTGCGGACAGCCTGGCCAACTTGCCGCAGGGCGTCGACGGCAACGACTATCACTGGCTGGATCTCGATGCGGAGGGAATCCCAGGCGTTCTAAGCGAACAGGATGACGCCTGGTTCTACCAACCGAACAACGGCAAGGGCCGCTTCGGCGCCGTCGAAATGCTCAAGTCGCAACCGTCGCTCGGCGCGCTCGGTGGCGGCGCGCAAATGCTGATGGATGTTGCCGGTGACGGCAATCTCGACCTGGTCGACCTGGGATCGCCGACTGCTGGCTTTCATGAACGCTCAGCCGATTCCGGCTGGATTGGCTTTCGGGCCTTTCTCTCGCTCCCGCTCAGGGATTGGAGCGATCCTAACCTGCGTTTCGTCGACCTGACCGGCGATGGCGTCGCCGACGTACTGGTCACCGAAAACGACGCCATGACCTGGCACCCATCCCTGCTCAAGGATGGTTTTGGTCCGGGAATACGGGTGCGTTTGCCGCTAGATGAAGAATTGGGGCCGCGCGTCGTATTTTCCGATCCTGCGCAAACCATCTACCTGGCCGACATGTCCGGCGACGGCTTGTCCGACATCCTGCGCATCCGCAATAGCCAGGTCTGTTACTGGCCCAATCTCGGCTACGGCCGCTTCGGCGCCAAGATCACCATGGACAACGCACCACGCTTCGACATGCCGGATCTGTTCGAGCAAAGCCGCATCCGCCTGGCCGACACCGACGGTTCCGGCACCTCGGATATCATCTATCTGGCCAAGGACGGCGTGCGGATTTTCCTGAACCAGGCCGGCAACAGCTGGAGCGATGCACGCCATCTGCCGTGCTTTCCCGCCATCGACAACCTGGCGTCGGTCGCGGTCACAGACTTCCTTGGGCGCGGCACGGCCTGCCTGCTCTGGTCCTCGCCGTTGCTACGCGAGAACCGGCGCCAGTTGCGCTATATAGACCTGATGTGCGGCCAGAAGCCGCATCTGCTGGCAAGCGCTACCAACCATCTAGGCGCCGAAACCCGCATCGAATACGCCTCTTCGACGGAGTTCTACCTGGACGACAAAGCTCACTGCCATCCCTGGATCAGCAAGCTTCCATTCCCGGTCCACGTAGTGAGCCGGGTGGAAACCTACGACTATGTGAGCCGCAATCGCTTCGTGAGCCGTTACAGCTATCACCACGGTTTTTACGACGGCGTCGAGAGAGAGTTTCGCGGCTTCGGCCGGGTCGACCGGCTTGACACCGAGGAATTCGCAACGCTATCGGCCAGCGGACATTTCCCGCAAGCGCTCAACCTGGACCAAAGCTCGCATGTGCCGCCGGTCCTGACCAAGACCTGGACCCATACCGGCGTCTATGCGAACGGGGCTGCCGTTGCCCGGCACCTGGCGCATGAATACTACTGCGAAGGTACAGGAAAAAAAGGCGAAGCGAGGCTGTCCGCCGCGCAAATCCATGCAATGCAGCTGACCGATACTATCCTCCCCGAAAATCTAACGCCTGGCGAAGCGCGCGAAGCCTGCCGCTCGCTCAAGGGAGCTACCTTGCGCCAGGAAATATATGCCCTGGACGGCAAGGATGAGTCGGACCGTCCTTATACCGTGATTGAAAACAACTACACTATCCGCACCATACAGCGACGGCACGGCAACCGGCACGCCGTGTTTTTCACGCATGCGCGTGAGGCGCTCAGCTTTAACTACGAGCGCAAGCTATATCATGTCGATGGCTGCAAGCGCGCCGATCCGCGCGTGTCGCATGGCGTCACGCTGGCGGTGGACGATTTCGGCAATGTACTGCAATCCGTGGCGATCACCTATGGCCGCAGGTTCGCGGATCCGTCCCCCATGCTGAGCAGTGCCGATCACGAGCAGCAAACGCAGATCCTGCTGACCCTGAGCGAGAACAGCTACACCAATGCATTGCAGGAAAAAACCGCCTATCGCACTCCGCTGATTGCTGAAACGCGGCACTATCAGCTGCTTGGTTTCCATCCGGAACGCCGCATCACCGCGATAACCAATCTGTTAAGCTTCGATGAACTGGCGCTGCAGGTGCGGCGCGCCGGCGATGGCAAGCATGATTTGCCGTTCGAGGATACGTGGGCGGAAGGCGCGATTGAACGCCATCCGTATCGACGCCTGCTAAAGCAAAACCGCAATTTTTACCGCAGCAACCGCCTCGACCGATTGCTTCCTCTAGGCAAGCTTGAATCGCTGGCTTTGCCGGGAAACAGCTATGCGCTAGCATTCAGTTCGACTTTGCTGCAAAAAACCTATGTGCGCCACGACACTCCTCAGGCAGCGACAGTGTTGCTGCCTGAACCGGCACAGGTATTAAGCAGCCGGCAAGAGGATGGTGGCGGTTACGTAGACCTGGATGGCGACGGCCGCTGGTGGGTATGCGGGAATCGCGTCTATTTTCATCCCGGCCTTGAGGCCGATGCCGCGCTTGAACTGGCGCAGGCGCTCAGACACTTCCTGCTGCCGCGCCGCTATGAAGATCCCTTCGGGCAAAGCGGTGTCGTCGATTTCGACATTTACGACATGCTATCCATACGGACGATAGACGCACTCGGCAATACCGTTCACGCCGAAAACGACTACCGGACGCTGCAGCCCCGCCTGTTGACCGACCCGAACGGCAATCGCTCGGCGGTTGCATTCGATGCGCTCGGACTGGTGGCCGGTTCGGCGCTGATGGGCAAGGTTACGCAGAACCTGGGCGATTCTCTGCATCAGTTCCGCAGCGACCTGACCCGATCGGAAATTGCCCAGTTCTATGCTGACCCAGGCGGCGCCCCGGCGTACGCCCTGCTCGGCCAGGCATCGGTGCGTATCGTCTACGACGCCGATCGTTTTTATCAAAGCGAAAACAACGCTTCCGACAGGCATCGGCAAGAGCAGCCAGCCTTTTCCGCAACGCTGGCGCGCGAAACCCACGTAAGCGACCTGACCGCGGGCCAGGCCACCCGGATCCAGGTCGGTTTCAGCTATTCCGACGGTTTCGGCCGCGAGATCCAGAAAAAAACACAGGCAGACCCAGGCCCCGTAGCCGGTATCGAAACGCCGCTCGATACGCGCTGGCTTGCCAGCGGCTGGACCATATTCAACAACAAGGGCAAAGCAGTCCGGCAATATGAAGCCTTTTTCGACGACAGCCATGTGTTCAGGTTCGGCAATCAAGCAGGCGTCAGCCCCATCTTGATCTACGATGCGGTCGGCCGCGCGCTGGCGACTGTCAATCCCGACCATAGCTGGCAAAAAATAGTCTACGACCCGTGGCGACAGGAAAACTGGGATGCCAGCGACACCGTGCTGGTGGCGGACCCGAAGGCCGATCCGGATGTCGGCGACTTTTTCCGCCGCTTGCCTGATGCCAGCTACCTGCCTAGCTGGTATCAATCTAGCTGCGACGGCAAGCAAGGCGAGTGGCGCCAGCAGGCAGCGCGCAAGTCGGCATTGCACGCCGGCACGCCAGGCATTGCCTGTTTCGACTCGCTGGGCCGCATGTTCCTGAACATCGCCCACAATCGCTTTGCGCGCGAGGGCAATCCCGGCGCGCCCCCGATAAAAGAAGAGTTCTACCTGAGCCGAGTGCGCTTTGACATCGAAGGCAATCAGCGCGAGGTGTTTGACGCCAGGCAGCGCCTTGTCATGCGCTGCGATTATGACCAGCTCGGCAAGCGCCTGCACCAGGCCAGCATGGATGCCGGCGAGCGCTGGATGCTCAATGACGTGAGCGGGAAATCGATTCGTGCCTGGGATAGCCGCGGACAACAATTCCGCGCCAGCTACGACGCTTTACGGCGCCCCGACGCAGCGTTCCTGCGCCAGGACCAGGGGAAGGAATTGATGGTCGGGCGCACTATCTACGGCGAGACACGTGCAGATGCAGTGACCGCCAATCTGCGCGGTAAAGCGATACAGGTGTTCGACCAGGCCGGACTGGTATCAAGTGAAGAATACGATTTCAAAGGCAATTTGCTGCGTAGCAGGCGCCAGATCGCCTGCGACTATAAAACGATCCTGGACTGGTCCGCCCAGGCCGGGCTGGAACCTGCCGCCTACGACAGTTACAATCGCTACGATGCGCTCAACCGCCCGATAGAAATTGGCAAGGCAGACCGCAGCATCATCTATCCCCGCTACAACCGCAGGAGTCAGCTGCAAGAGGTAGCGGCACGGCTGCGCGGATCTGCCGCAACGACACCGTTTATCACGCATATCGATTATGACGCCAAGGGCCAGCGCAGCAGCATCACCTATGGCAACGGCGTCAGCACGCGCTATGAATACGATGCACAGACCTTCCGCCTGGTCCATCTGCACAGCCGGCGGCAGGCAGCCGCCTTTCCCGGCGACTGTCCGGCAACGCCGCCAATCGGCTGGCCCGGTTGCCGGATTCAAAGCTTGCACTACAGCTACGATGCCGCAGGCAATATCACGCACATCCAGGACGATGCCCAACAGACTGTCTATTTCCGTAACCGGCGCGTCGATCCGAGCAACGACTATACCTACGATGCGCTGTACCGGCTGATCGAAGGCCGTGGCCGCGAACACCTCGGTCAGATCGGCGGCCCTGCAACGCCATACTCCAGCGACGCTTCGCCGCAAGCAGCCCTGCTGCAGCCCGGCGACGGCAACGCCATGGCCAGGTATGTAGAACAATACGACTACGATGCCGCCGGCAACCTGCTGGACATGCGGCACCGCGGCGCCGAGCCGGCGCAGGCCGGATGGCATCGCAGCTATGCATACCAGGAATCCAGCCCGCTGGAGCCTGGAAAACTGAATAATCGTCTGAGCAGCACGCAACTTGGCGACAGCACGCAGCGCTACAGCTATGGCGACATAGCCGGCCGCCACGGCAACATCACGGCGATGCCGCATCTGCCACTGATGCAATGGGACTATCGCGACCAGCTGCAAATGTCGGCGCAACAGGTAGTCCGCGACGGCGCGGCCGGCCGCACCTGGTATGTGTATGACGCCAGCGGCCAGCGCATACGCAAGGTGACCGAACTCTGCGGCACGGCCGAAGCAGGCGCAGCGCCGGCGCCATGGAAAGAACGCCTGTACCTGGACGGCTGTGAAATATACCGCGAATACGCCGGGCATGGCGAGGCGGCTGCCGTCAGCCTGGAACGCGAGACGCTGCACATCATGGACGACAAGCAGCGGATAGCCATGGTGGAAACGCGCAGCAAAGGCGACGACGATTCTCCTCTGCAACTGATTCGCTACCAGTTCAACAACCATCTCGGCTCGTCGAGCATCGAGCTGGACCCGCACGCCAGAATCATTTCGTACGAAGAATACAGCCCCTACGGCAGCACCACTTACCAGGCGCTGCGCAGCCGCAGCGAGACGCCTAAGCGTTATCGCTACACCGGCAAGGAGCGCGACGAGGAAAACGGCCTGTATTACCACGGTGCACGTTACTGCGCCTCCTGGCTGGCGCGCTGGCTGAGTCCCGATCCGCAAGGAATAACTGACGGCACCAATTTGTATGCGTATGCCCGCAACAATCCAATTGCCTACACGGATCCGACCGGCCTCGAATGCGACCCGGAAACACAATCCTGCGTCGATCCCGAAGCCTCTACCGCACGCGAAGAAAACGTGCAGGCATGCCTTCCGGAAGAACATCCGGCCGGCGACAGCGCGGGGTCTGTCGCCGACGCTGCACCCGTCGCTCCGCCTGCGGCTGAAAAACGGTTTTCTTTCGTCGCTGCAGACGGCACTACCCATGGTTTCGACACTTACGAAGAAGCCAGCGCCTTTGCCGAGACCGATCGTGCTGCCCATGATCCGGGCGCCTGGCAAAATTTCAAGGACTGGGTCAACCGGCCAGACCCATTCGCTTCCGGCGACCGGCTGGGCGTGCCAGGCCTGGTCACCGTGGGTGCAGCGGGGGTGGTTCTGAGCGGCGCTGGAACCGTGGTGACAACAGTGCTGGCTCGGGCTGCGCCATATGCTCGCGTGGCCGCCGTCGCTTCCACGCCATTCCTGGTCAAGAGCAGCGATGACGCCGAAGGCATGGGCCAAGTCGCCACGATAGCCTCTTTCGGCATCTGCGGACCGGTAGCGCCCCTGGAAGGCGCAGCGCTGGAAGGGACAGTGCTGGAGGGCGCCGTGGTGCTGCAAGACGCCAATCGTGCACGCGAAATAGGACTCGAATTTTATGAGGTCGCCTCACCCAAGATCCAAGCCACGCTGAGCGCGCCGCGCTTGCCCGTCACGTTTTCAACCGTGACGCGGGAAGGCGTGACTATTGTCAACGTCAACAATCCGCGCGTATATGAAGCATTCCTGCAAGCGACGGAAGAAGGATCGGTAGTGCTGCGGCCTGGCGAGATCGTCGGCAGTCCGCCCTTCAGGTCTGGCCTGGTGCCGCACCCTGATTGGCGCTCGGCTTACATGCATGCGGAAACCCAGGGCGAACTTGAACTTGGGGAGATCTTCGATCTGCACGGCCCGGGCAGCGCTTCCAGTTTCCCGAATCCGGGATGCGACTACTGCGTGCCCTGGCTCGATAGCCGCGGCATCGTCCACGTCAATCCGAAGCCATGAGCGCATGAACCGGATGTATTACCGCAAACGCTGATCCGACGTACGGGACCGCAAGTATTTTTTTCGAGACACAGCTTGATGCCAGGCATTTCCAAAGGAGTCTTTCATGTCGACCTTGATCATCATCCGCCTGCATCCCGACAAGCCTGTTGCCGGAACCGACTTCACTGCTTACCTCAGCGGACTGACCGTCACCGCCTACGATCTCTCCACCGGCGATCCCAAGGTCGGCACCAAGGTCGGCAGCGCCAGCTACCTGGCGCCGCCGACGCCCGCCACGCCATGGCTGCCCGATCCTGCCGCGCGCATCGTCCAGCATTTCACCATGCCGCCCCTGCCGTTCCTGCCCACTCAGGAAGCGGTGGCGACAGCGGTCATCGAAGTGACCTCGCTGCCGCCCGGCTACAAGGAATACGTGTCGCCGGACCTGCGCCTCGAGATCAGCCGCGGCGGCGCCACGGTGTCCGACAAAAATTTCTATTACGACGTCGTCACCGTGCCCGGACCGGTCCCGCCCAGCGTCGATTTCCCGCTGGCGCCGGCAAACATCGTGGCGCTCTACCTCAAGCTGCCGCGCCCGGTTGCGCCCGGCCTGGCGTCGCTCGACCTCAACGACGATGGCAGCCTGCCGAACTACGCGGCCTTGAAGGCTGCTGTCAGCGCAGTGCTGGCGCTGGACCAGGGCCCGGTGCCGGCGCTGGCCGCGCTCAGCCCGGCGCAAGCCCGCCATATTGCCTATGAAATCGTATGGGGGCCGCAAGATCCGCTGCCGGCGCCGCCGTCCAACAACGTCCCGGCATACTGGGACGACATCGGCGCCTTGTATTCCTCGGAGGTCAACGACGCCAGCCTGGGCAACCAGCTGGAACAGAACCGCCAGCAATTCGAGGGCAACCTCAACAGCTACTACGCGATACACAATGCCAAGGTCGACCGGCTGGCGCGCTTCATCTATGCGCTGAGCATGGCGCTGGCTTGTGAAAACCTGAGCAAGAACGCGGCAACGGCGCTGCTGCAATTCCCGGTCAATCCGGGCACCGTCGGGCTGCAGACCACCATCAGTTCCGCGTCGGTGGTGCTGGTCGACAGCGGTGGCGGCGGTGGCCCGCTGGCGCCGCCGTTCCTGGTGCCGGCCGAGTATTTTTATGTCCTCGGCGCCCAGCTGCCGGTGCAGATGACTGCCAGCCAGCGGTTCCTGATGGCGGTGCGCGATAACCAGGAACGCCTGCTGCCGATCCTGACCGCCGCGGTCGACGACGGCGCCCTGGCGCCGCTGCCGGCCGTCAATCCGGCGCAAGCCGTGCGCCGCCTGAGCGCATTGACTCCGGCTTCCGACAGCGTGGCGCCGCAATGCAAGCTGGATGCAGCCGTGCTGCCGCTGGTCAACGACTGGCTGGCGTTTCCGAACGCGGCCAGCTGGCGCGACTACCAGGCGAGCGACGATGCGGTCAAGTTCTGGGCCCCGGAACTGATCGCCAAACCGCTGCCCTACCTGCACTTGGTGCTATGCGCGCTGACGCGCGATTTCACTGCGCTCGTCAACGCCATCCTGGCGCTCCCGGTCGCTTCGGTGGCCGCGCTCGCGGCGCTGGATGAAACGCAATGGAAGAACCTGTTCGGAACGCCGCCCAACCTGGCCCTGCTGCCGCCATTCACCGCGCCCGGCACGCCCGAGGCGCGGGTGGCGGCATTTATCCGTTACGTGCAGAAATTCTTCGACATGTCGTCCGGCGTGGGGCCGATGCCGGTTCCGGCGCCGGGTGCGCCGCCGCTGCTGGACTTGCCGACCGACGACCTGGTCGCGCAGTTCGTGGCGGCTTACGGCGTACCCTTGTTCACCTTCGGCGCCGGCCCGCTGAACGCAAGCCAGGTCGAGGCTGCCGTGCAGTCGGTCTGCCCCGGCGATCCTGCCGCCCAGTCCTGGCTCAGTCAGCGGGTGAACGCGATCAACGATCTGTGCCAGCTGGCGAGCGTGGCGTCGAACGTCACGCCGCCGGCGCCAAGCCTGGCTTTTTCGGTAGCGGAAGCCTTGTACGCGCGCGGCTTCACCAGCGCGCAAGACATACAGCCGCTCAGCCTGGCCGATTTCAGCGACGCCCTGCGCGGCACGGTGGCGTTCGCGCAAGCGCCTGCCATCTACGCCAAGGCCGGCGCCAGCGGACCGTCGCCGACGCCGTCCCCGGGACCGTTCAAGCCGGTCAATCCCGGCTCGCTCGTCAATTGCGTCCCGCCCTGCCATCTGTCGCCGCTGGGGCCGGGGCAATACCTGCATGAGCTGCTGGCGCTGGCGGAAAGCTCGACCTGCAGGCAGCCGGTACCGGAAAATCCCAAGCAGACGCTGGCCGATGCAGTCGGCGCCAGGCGCGGTCCGTTGGGCGACCTTGCGGTTACCGCAGCCAATGCGGAAACCCAGATCCCGCTGGTCGATATCGTTAACGAGAACCTGGAATATCTTGCCGCCACCTTGCCGGCCGCTCCCGCCGGCGTAGTCTACGATACCGCCGAACTTCAGCTGAGCGGCCACAAGCTCTGCACGCCGGATGTGGCCGATGACTGCCACCCTCCCGGCAAATTGCTGGAAGCGCTGCCGCAGCATTCAGCGCCGGCAGTCCCGGTCGAACAGCCGGGAGCCTACGACAAGCTCAAGCTGGATTTTTCGGCGCCGTCGCTGCCCTATTCCGAACCGCTGGCCATCTGCCGCAGCTACCTGGACCACTTCGGCAGCTGCCGCTTTGAAACGATGCGGACGTTTCGCCGCGAAATCACCGAGTTCGCGCTGGACGCCAGCCTGCCGGCGCCGCTTTTCCAGAGCCATCTCTGGCGCTATCCGGTACGCATAGACATCGCCATCGAGTACCTGCAGCTCAACCCCGAAGAATACGAGCTGCTGTTCACCAAGGACATCGCCGACGTCCCGACCCCGGGACAGCTGGTGCTCTACGAACTGTACGGTTTCGACAGCCCCAGCCCGGGCGGCGTCGACTGGCGCTACAGCGTGCTGTTGCTACCCGAGTTCCTCAAGCGCACCGGCCTGAGCTATTGCGAACTGGTCGACTTGCAAAAGGCCAGGTGCTTTGACTTCCAGGCGCTGCAGCAACAGCGCACAGTCCCCGGCAGGACCAATGCCGGCGGCAGCGCCGACACCGGCGACAAGGGCCTGCTGCCCGACTGCGAACCGTGTTGCCTGGAACACTACCGGATCCGCTTTGCCCATCCGGCGGACCAGACCGAAGCCCTGCGCAAGCTGGCGGTGTTCCTGCGCCTGTGGCGCAAGCTGCAAGAGGTGTGCGGCGCGCGCTACACTTTTGCGCAGCTGTGCGATATCTGCGAAGTCTTGCAGCTGTTTACCGGTCCTTCGGTCAACCCCGGATTCATACGCCAGCTGGTCGCATTCCAGATGCTCAGGGACCAGTTCCGCCTGAAGCTGGACGACGGCAGCCATATCGCCGGCACCCACGGCGCCGAGCGCAGCCATCTGCTGGCCCTGTGGGTCGGCCCTGCCGCCAGCAAGTGGGATTGGGCGATCGGGCTGCTGCTGGCCAGCGTCCAGCAATTCGCAAAATCCCACCACGCGTGCCATGAACGCGCGCCGCATTTCATCAAGCTGCTGGCTCGCAACCTGGACCAGCTGTCGGCCCTGGCCGGCTTCGACCCGGCGCTGGCGACCGACACCTGGCACGCCAGGCCGTGCAACACCCTGCGCTTCGCCGAGATCCTGGCGAAAATCTATGCCTCCCGTTTTGGCGTCGGCGAGATCATGTATCTGTTCAGCGCCGACAACCACCTGGACGGCGACGATCCGTTTCCCCTGCAAGACCAGAATGAAGCGCTCGATACTCCGCTCGACATGCCGGAAGACGACCATGCCCATGCGCTATGGGTATTGCGGCGCGAACTGCTGGCGGCGGAAGTCAGCGACGACGAAATCCACAAATGGAGCTGGCGCCGGATCGAGGCCGCGATCAGGGATGAATTCGGCTATGCGGTAGCCCCGGGCGACACCGATTACCTGGCTTCGCTTGGACAACATTTCTTCCCGGCGACGCTGGAGCACGCCGGCATCGCAATCGCTCCGGCGGACCGGCAATACCGGGTCAGCCTTGCCGCGGCGTCGCCTGCGATGTGGAACATCCCGCCCGACGGCCCGTTCCGCTATGACGCCGCGGCCAGCGAACTGTGGACCGAGCTGCCGCTGCGCGACCAGGCGGTGATAGAGAAGTTCGAACACCTGCGTGACCTGGTCCCGGCAGAGCAGTCGGCAGTGCAAGACCTGTATCACATGCCGCGCGTCGACCTGGCGCCTTTTGCCTGCTTTTTCCCGGACTTCGCCGCCGCCGAGGCGCACCTGGTCGAAGAACCCGACGAAGAACAGCGCTGGACCTGGTTCCGCCGGCACTTCGCCCTGGCCTACAAGCGCTCTCATATGATCGCCGCCCATCTTGTGCAGCATGTCGCAGCCGCCGCCGACGATGAATGGGAAAACGGCAGCCCGGCCGCCTGGCTGGTGCTGAGAAACCTGTTTGCCGATGAAAACCGAGCAAAGACCACCTGGGAAGACGATTCCGGCGCCATGCCTGAACTGAGCATGAAGCCTTTGCCCAGCGGCGGCGGCTTTGCGGCCCTGCTCGGCCTGGCCGGCACCGGCCTGCTTGGCGAGTTCCGGCGCGGCGGCGGCGCCCTGGCCTGGCGCGAAGTGCGCGGGCCGATGCAAGCCTTCGGCCATGAACGAGACCACCACAACGCGCCGTTGCCGACCATGCTGCCGGCGATGGACCTGGCGCTGACGCCGCAGCAGCTCAGGCTGATCGAAGTGCGCAACGGCTTCGCCATCCAGGACCGGCACGGCAAGGACCTGGGCGGCGCGGAAGAATTCCAGGTCAAGTGGTCCGGCGTACTGCTGGTCGACGACGACGGCCGCTACCGCTTCACGGCAGGCGCCCCGACTCCCGATGGGGAAGAGCCGGATCAGGAACGCGCAGAACGCTGCCACTGGCGGGTAACGCTCAGCCGCGGCCAGAAAACCTGGATCGTGCTGTGCCATTGCTGGCCGGACGAGCACGGCCTGGCCGAATCTTCGCTGCAGCTGAAGCGCGGCGCCTATGGCATCTCGGTGGAATTCATGCAGCCGGCGCCGGATTTCCCCGGCGTCGACGACTTGCATCGGCAGCATACCGGCTTCCAGGTCAAATACGCCGGACCCGACACCGGCGGCCAGCCGCAGGCCCTGCCGCTGCGGCGCCTGTTCCGCGACGCCAAGGACGACAGCCTCGGCCAGGATTTGCCGCTGGCCGAAAACGGCGCCGCCGCACAATTGCTGAAACTGCAGTACACCAGCACCCTGCGCGACATCCGCCGCACCTACCAGCGCGCTTTCAAGGCCCTGCTGCTGGCGCATCGTTTTGGCTTGTCGGGCCATCCGGCAGCGCCTTACCGCCAATCCGAGCTGGGTTATATCCTGGACCATGCCGACCTGTTCGCCGGCGTCAGCTACTATCGCAATCCGGCGCCGTTCGCCCGCCACGCAGTCAATTTCGATTTCAACTTCCTGCCGCTGAACGATCCCTTCCATGCGCCGTCGCCGGCCCAGGACCTGCGCGTGGCGCCGTCAGCCAAGCGCGAGCAGGCATTGTTCGACTGGTGGGAAAGAATGTTCGATTACACCCGCATGCGTCACGACTGCGAACGGACCAAGGAGCGGCCGGTGTGGCTGGTGTTTGAAGAAGCGCTGGAGAAACAGCCGGACAATCCGGCGCAACTGCTGCGGCACCTGGCGATAGATCTGCGCCACGCCGGACTCGTGCTCAGCTATTTCCAGGCGCAGGCGACGCCAGTCTATGCCGTCACCACTGCCGACCTGGAAGACGACCGCTGGACCGTGCGCGCCTGGCACGGCGACCGCTGGGTGCAGCGCCTGGTGCGACATTTCACGCCGCAGGATATCCGCAGCGCCAGACCCGACTTGTGGGCCGCCGACGATCCCGGCAGCCTGGTCGCCGCCGAAACCGAGACTGGCGACGCCAACCTGTCCGCCTTCCTGTGCGACGGCTGCCTGGAAAACGGCGAACCGCGCCGCTACGCTGACGTCAAGCAGCTTGACGACTGCCTGCGCGAATCCGCGCGTGCCGCCCTGCTGGCCTATCTGTGCGGCATGAACCGGGTGCCGCTGCCATGGGGCGGCGCCGCTGCATCGGCCAAGGATCTCAACGCATTGCTGTTGCTGGATGTGGAAGCCGGATTGTGCCAGCGCGCCAGCCGCATCGAAGAAGCCGTCTCTGCAGTCCAGAATTTCATCCAGCGAGCAAGGCTGGGGCTGGAACCGGGGTGGAGCGTCAATGCTGCTTTTGTCCAGCTGTGGAAACACGAATTCAGTTCGTTCCAGGTCTGGGAAAAATGCAAATGCCGCACGCTCTACAAGGAAAACTGGATCGACTGGGACGAATTGCAAAAGGCCAGGAAGATCGAAGCCTTCACCTTCCTTGAGGACGAGCTGCGCCGTTCCACCCTGACAATCGCGGCGCCGGGAGGACTGGAGTATTGGCCGGAAACGCTGCCGCCGGTGCATCCGGCGGTAACGCTGCTGCAGAAACGGGACGCTTCGACCCTGCGTCTGCTCAACCCGCCGCGCGAAGGCCTGGGCCTGCTCGGCAGGCCGGAGACGGATGCGCGGCCGGCGTGGCTGGCGCCGGATTCCGGCCAGCCGGGCGGCGCCGCCACGGTACCCGGCGGCAAACCGCAGCTGTCCGCCGCCGGCGCCAATGCCGCGGCAGGTCTTCCGGCGCAGGACAACACGGTGCAGGACAACGGCAAGCTGCCATTCTGGATCCAGGCGGCAATCCGCCTTGGCGCGCGTTTCATCCGCATCGCGGCCGGCAATGTCGCGCCTGCCGGCAGCGCATTCCGGCCCAGCGATTTCAGGCAAGAACCCGGCTGCTGCCAGGAATGCGGCTGCGAGCATCCGCCGCTGGTCGACGAGTACTATTTCTGGCTGGTCGGCTCGCAGATGTTCGATGCGCCCGACCAGGATGAATTTTATGACGCCACCCAGCAGGCATCGATTTACTGGCATGACGCCAGCCAGCTGCCGAAGCTGCTGGACTGGAAATCGGCGGCGGCAGCTCGCCTGGCGTGGTGCCGGGTGCATAACGGCCAATTCATGCAGCCGCGCCGTTCGGATCAGGTGCTTGAACTGAACCCAGGCGCCAGTCCCGACCTGGCGCTGGTCGGCAGGATCGGCGATTCCTTGACGCTGGCGGTGAACGGCGGCATTGCGCCAACCGGCCACGACGGCACGGATGCTCCCGGCTTCCGCTACGACCTGGCGGCAGACGCCTGCGTAGCCCTGCCGCTGGTCAGCGATCCGCCGGCCAGCGCAAGCCCTTATCCGGCAGGCTTGCCGGCCTATCCCTATTTTGCGTATGCGGAACCGGGCGGTCGCCTGTTCCCTGAGTCGCTGTTCAGCCCGGCGGTATCGGTAGCCGGCGTGCTGCGCTGCCATTGCCGTTTCGAGCCGGCGCTGAAATGGTACCAGCTGGTCGCAGATCCTCTGCGCAGCGACAACAGCTGGGTCCATTGTGCAACGGATACCCGCCCCAACCAGCCGCCGGACAGCAACATCCCGGGAACGATTTTTCCGGGAACCTTATCGGAACTGCCGCCTGCCGACCGCACGACGACGCCGGCTGTCCCTCGCTTGCCATCTGCAATGTGCTGCGACAGCACGTCGATTTCCGCGGCAACCGCGCGCAACCGCGCCGTCCTGCTGCACTACGTCGAAACACTGGTGGAGTGGTCGCGCGCCTTGCTGCGGCAAAATTCCAGGGAAGCCGCGCAACAGGCAAGGCTGATCCTGGATACCGCCGCCGGCATCCTCGGACCATGTCCGCGCAGCGCCGTCAGCCACGAACTGCCGGCGCCGCAAAGCGTCGCCACCTTCAAACCCCAGATTCCGCCGCTCAATCCGCGCCTGCTGGAACTTTATTGCCATGTCGGCGACCAGCTGTCGCTGGTGCACCGCTGCCTGAGCGGCGCCCGCCTGCGCAACGCCACGGCCGACTGCCGGCCGCCGTACTGGGGCCAAGATTCCTGCGACTGCGGTCCGGCCGCGCAGCGCGACGTCTGCGATGCGGGAGCAGAACCCTGCTGCGACGATGGCGACTGGTGCCGTCCGCACAGTCCCTATCGTTTTGTCTTCCTGGCGCAGAAGGCCCAGGAAGCAGCTGCCAAGGTGCGTGAACTGGGCGGCGCCCTGCTGTCAGCCTTCGACCGCGGCGACGCCGAATACCTGGCTTCGATGCGGGCCAGGCATGAGCAGCAGCTGGCGGACATGACGATCAAGGTGCGGCAAGACCAGTGGCGCGACGCCGACTGGCAAATCAAGGCGCTGGGAAAAACCAAGGAAGTCAACCAGTCCAACCGGCTGTATTACAAACACCTGATCGACACCGGCCTCAACAACGGCGAACTGAATTACCAGAGCAACACCAATACCTCCATCGACCTGCGTTCTTCGGCGATCCCGATCGAAGCTACCGGCGAGGCCATGCGCCTGATACCGGACCTGTTTGTCGGGTTCCCCTGTGAAGAAACCTGGCTGCCGCTGGGCACCAAGCTCGGCGAAATGTTCCAGGCCATCGCCCGCATTACCAATGAATTCGCGGAGATCGCCAGCGTCAACGGTAGCCTGGACCTGACCCAGGCCAGCTGGCAGCGCCGTCTCGACGACTGGGTGCACCAGGTCGAGATATTCGACATCGAGATCGAACAGATGGAAATCCAGATCCTGGGCGCCGAACGGCGCCGCAGCATGGCGCTGGAAGAACTGAATATCCAGCAGAACCAGCTTGAGCAGTCGCGTGAAATGCTGGATGCGCTGCGCGACAAGTTCACCAGCCACGAACTTTATCTCTACCTGCAGAAGGAGACCGCCGCCATCTATTGGAAAACCTATGAACTGGCGCGCCACCTCGCCGTCGAAGCGCAGCGAGCGTTCAATTTCGAACTAGGCTGCACGCAGCGCAACTTCCTCGGCAACGAGCATTGGGACAACCTGCATGAAGGCTTGCTCGCAGGCGACCGGCTGCAGCTTGGGCTGCAACGCATGGAAGCCGAATATGTCGATTGCAACCGGCGCGAATACGAGCTCACCAAGCACATCTCCCTGTCCCTGCATTTTCCGCTGCAGTTCCTGCGCCTGAAACTCACCGGAAGCTGCGAGATCGACATTCCCGAGTGGATGTTCGACATGGATTATCCAGGCCAGTACCTGCGCCGCATCAAGAACGTCAGCCTGACCATTCCTTGCGTCACCGGCCCCTATACGGGAGTGCATTGCCGGCTGACCTTGCTCAGCAGCCACACCAGGACCGACCCCTGCCTGCCGTGCCCGGCCACCGCCTGCTGCCACGGCCAGCCGCGCAACGCCTGCGGTTGCCAGCATCAGCCGCACGAGCACTACGAACCGTGCCACAACGACCCGCGCGTGACCAGGCACTACGGCGCGCGCGAGGCCATCGCGACATCCAGCGGACGCAACGATTCCGGCCTGTTCGAGCTGAATTTTCGCGATGAACGCCATCTCCCCTTCGAGTACCTCGGCGCAGTCAGCTGCTGGCGCATCGAGATGCCGCCGGAGAATAATTACTTCGACATGGATAGCCTGACCGACGTCGTGATGCACATGAACTACACCACGCGCGAAGGCGGCGATGCCTTGAGAGCGGCGGCGCGCGCCAGCGCCAGCCGGAAACTGCCGGGCAACGGCTGGATCCTGATCGACCTGCGCAAGGACTACCCTGACGCCTGGGAACAATTCCGCAACGCGCGCGAAAACCGCGAAGGAGAACGCAGCATGCAAGTGCAGCTGACGCGCAAGCTGTTCCCTTTCCTGCCGGCCGATCCGGTGCTGAAGATCACCAAGCTGGGAATCCTGTTCGAGACGGAAGAGCCTTGTGCGGTGGAATGCCCGGAAATCGAAGGATGCCCTTGCACGCATGCCGACCTGCGCGACAGCCACCTGCTGGAAGTGACGGTCGACCATGCGGACGACGACTGCGGCTGCGACGATGAAGACGAACTTGAAATCACCTGCGTGACCAGCGCCGACTGGCCCAAGCTGTATCACGGTGTCGCCGAGGTCGACATCGGTCCCATAGACAGCTGCCACAAGCACCGTTCCCTGACGCTGAGCGTCAACCGCCACGCCAGGAAAATGACACGCGCCTTCATGCTGTGCCGCTATGAGGCCGCTTGCGAATGCTGCGCAACCATGCCTCAGGCAAAGGAAGAATCCCATGCGTGCTAAGACCCCAGGCCCGACCGAGGCCATCGTGAAAAAATACCGGTTCGTCGTCGGCGTGAGCCTGGCGGCCCTGGAGCAAGACCTGAACCGCATGGTCGAGGATGAATTCGTCTTCGAGCTCAGGCAGGTCCTTTACGCGCAGGGAACCGGATTCATCGCCGTCATCGAGCACGCGGACAAGGATACCGAGCATCTGGACGAGACAACCGGGAAAACCGGGGAGATAAAAAAAACACCGCGCAAACTGCCGAAGAAACCTTGAAATTCGTTTGCCGCATTGCATTCAGTGAGCGTGTTCCGCGATGATGCAAGAAATATAATTTCCCTATGTTAGTCAGCGAACAGATAAATGCCCAACTCCTGGTTACAGTAGTTCCATCTTCCCTGCCCGGCCTCCGAAGCCTGGCGGTTTAAGCTTAGCGATAAGTACGCTGCGCGCTTTGAAGAGGGGACTGCCTGACAAACAGTTTCACTGGAGGACGTGGGTGTAAATATCGGACTACCGGGGCTGGCGGTCGGGAAACATACCAGCACCACCCTGCCCAATTCCTCTGCTATTGTCAGTTACATTAAACCGGTGAAGAACGCCGCAAAGGGTGTTACCTTTCTTTATGCGCGCGCAGTATTCCTTTGCACCATTCCCTTGCAACATTCCCCCTGAAGGAGTTGCCGAATGAGCTCAACGCTTCCCGCTTCCGCACTCGACGATTTATGCATCAACACCTTGCGCTTCCTGTCGGTAGACGCCGTACAGCAAGCCAACAGCGGCCATCCAGGATTGCCGCTGGGCGCAGCGCCGATGGCCTATGTCTTGTGGACGCAGTTCCTCAAGCACCACCCCGCCCACCCGCACTGGTTCGACCGCGACCGTTTCATCCTGTCGGCAGGCCATGGCTCGGCCTTGCTGTACAGCTTGCTGCATCTCAGCGGCTACGACCTGCCGCTAGAGCAAATCAAGCAGTTCCGCCAATGGGGAAGCCGTACGCCAGGCCATCCTGAGCGCGGCCTGACGCCGGGCGTCGAGGTTACCACCGGCCCGCTGGGACAGGGTTTTGCCAACGGCGTCGGCATAGCAATGGCGGAAGCCAACCTGGCCGCACGCTATAACCGCGGCGACCTCGACATCGTCAATCATTTCACCTACGGCATCGTGAGCGACGGCGACCTGATGGAAGGGATTGCCTCGGAAGCCGCTTCGCTGGCCGGCCACCTGCAGCTGGGCAAACTGATTTACCTGTACGACGACAACCGGGTGACGCTGTCCGCCGGCACCGACATTACCTTCAGCGAAGATCGCGCACAGCGCTTCGATGCCTATGGCTGGCATACGCAAACGGTGGAGGACGGCAATAACCTGGCGGCCATAGCGCGGGCGCTGGACGCCGCCCGCGGAGAGACCGGCAGGCCCTCGCTGATACTGGTGCGCACCCATCTCGGCTACGGCTCGCCCAACAAGCAAGACAGCTTCGAAGCCCACGGCTCGCCGCTCGGCGTTGAAGAACTGCGCCTGACCAAACAGAAGCTGGGCTGGCCTGAACAGCCTTCTTTCTATATTCCCGAAGCGGCCGCCGCGCACTTTCTTGAAGGCGGCCGCTCAGGGCAGGAAACCGAAGCAGCCTGGGACCAGAAATTGTCCGCCTACCGGCAACAGTTCCCGCAGCTTGCGCTGGAACTGCAGCAGCTCATGCAGGGCGGCCAGGCTGGCCTGCCGCCAGGCTGGGACGCCGGCATCCCAACGTTTCCGGCAGACGCCAAAGGCATGGCGACGCGGGCCGCGTCAGGCAAGGTCATGAATGCCATCGCCGCGCATCTGCCGGCGCTGATCGGCGGCTCGGCAGACCTTGATCCGTCGACTTACACCGCCTTGAAAGGACTGGGAGATTTCGAGCCCGGCGACATCATTGCCGGCGACCGCCAGGGCTCCGACGGCGGCGGCTGGAGTTACAGCGGCCGCAACCTGCACTTCGGCGTGCGCGAACATGCCATGGGCGCGATC
Source organism: Collimonas sp. OK412 (assembly GCF_900112135.1). Lineage (GTDB taxonomy): Bacteria > Pseudomonadota > Gammaproteobacteria > Burkholderiales > Burkholderiaceae_D > Collimonas > Collimonas rhizosphaerae. Next base: position 172,886 of record NZ_FOLC01000001.1, on the reverse strand, counting down.
ATCAACGGCATGGCGGCGCATGGCGGCACGCTGCCGTTCGGCGCCACCTTCCTGGTGTTTTCCGACTACATGCGGCCCTCGATCCGCCTTGCCGCCCTGATGGGCCTGCAGGTGGTGTATGTTTTTACCCATGACAGCATCGCCCTGGGCGAAGACGGCGCCACCCACCAGCCGGTGGAACAGCTGGCCAGCTTGCGCGCGCTGCCCAACCTGGTGGTGCTGCGTCCCGCCGACGCCAACGAAACGGCAGCGGCCTGGCGGGTAGCGGTGCAGTCGCATCAACGGCCGGTGGCGCTGGTGCTGACACGGCAGAATCTCCCTACCCTGGATCGCACACGATTTGCCGGGGCGGAAGAACTGCAGCGCGGCGCCTACATCCTGGCCGACGCTGCCGGCGGCAAGCCCGACCTGATCCTGATCGCCAGCGGCTCGGAAGTAGCGCTGATCGTGGCAGCGGCCCAGCATATGGCGGCGCAGGACATCCAGGTGCGGATCGTTTCGATGCCGAGCTGGGAGCTGTTCGATGAACAGCCCCAGGCATACCGCGACACGGTGCTGCCGCCCGCGATCGGCGCCAGGCTGGCGGTGGAAGCCGGCGTGGCGCAGGGCTGGCATCGTTATGTCGGCGCGCGCGGCGACGTGCTCGCCGTGGACCGCTTCGGCGCCTCGGCGGCGGGTGAACTGGTGATGCACGAATACGGCTTTACCGTAGCCAGCGTCTGCCAGCGGGCGCTGGCCTTACTGCGCAGCTAACCAGCCGCCGCTGAATCCGGCGCGCCGCAAACCGTTCACGATATAGGGGTTATTGCGCATCAGGCGCCACAGCATGTCGCTGCGGTAGTTCTCTATCATCAGGATGATCGGCCCTTGGTCGATGCCGAAATGCCAGGGCGATATCCAGCCGTAGGGATTGGCGCAATTACACGGATAGCTGGGATTGAAGGTAGCCTTGAAGCCATAGGGATTACCGGTTTTCAGGCCGACCTGGTGCACGAAATAATCGATGGTCGGCAACACGATTTCCGGCGCAAACGGCAGCGAAGCCACCACCACCCACGGGGCAATCGTGCCGTCGTCCGGACCGTGCGGCACGCCGCGCGCCACATAGTCATAGAACTCGCGCTTGGCGCCGTTGACCTCGAGTATCGCTGGTCCGGGGCCGTCGCTGGCGGTGATGCCCCAGCAAAATTCGCCATAACCGGCAAATCCGCCCGGATTGGCGATCGCATATTGCTGCTGCACCAGGGTAGCGCGGCGGCTGTTCTCGAAATAATCGATGCCTTTTGCCCGCATGGCGCCATCCTGGATGCCGCGGAAGTCGACCCAGATATGCGACAGCTGGTGGGTGAACAATGAGCCGGCATAGAAATAATCGATGCCGTAGCTATGCTGCCACCGGTAAGCGGAAGCCCAGTCGCAATAGCTGTCGGCGGGCAGCGGATGCGACGGCGAACCAAGCCCGAGGATATACAGCAGCAGCGCTTCGTCATAACCGTCCCAGCGATTCGGCAAGAAACCCGATTCCGGCTTCCAGCCCATCGACACCGCGCCGCCGCCGGCTAGCGCCCATTGCCAGTCGACGCGCAAATACAGTGCATCGGCCAGGCGCCGGATCTCGCCTTCATCGGCATTCGCCGCGTCGTCAAAATAGCCGCCCGCAGCCAGCGCCCCGGCCAGGAAAAAAGTGGTGTCGATGGTGGACAGTTCGCATTGCCAGGCCCGGCGGCCGGTTTGCATATGCAGGAAGTGATAATAAAAACCCTTGTAGCCGGTCGCATCCGGTTCCGGCCCTTGCGGGCTATCCCAAAAGAAGCGCAAGGTCTGCAGCACCCGCTTGCGCGCTGCCGCCCGGCCGATGAAACCGCGCTCCACCGCTACCGGATAAGCCGCCAGCGCCAGGCCGACGGCGGCAATGCTGGCGGGCCAGCCGGGCGCTGTCTTGTCGACCACCAACCCGTTTTCAGGGTTGGTTTCATGCATGAAATAACTGAATGATTCGCGCTGCAGCAGGTCCAGTTCGGCCGTCTCTGTCAGCGCTTTGCGTATCATGTCACTGCCGTCGGCGATGCTTGCGGGCTGCCTGCCAGGGTCGCATCGACGATCGCCTGCGCCTCTTGCACGATGCGCTGCAGGTGGTCTTCGCCGTGGAAACTCTCGGCGTAGATCTTGTAGATATCTTCCGTGCCGGACGGCCGCGCGGCGAACCAGCCGCCTTCAGTGACCACCTTCAGTCCGCCTATCGAAGCCTGGTTGCCCGGCGCCTTGCTGAGGATGCGCTGGATTTTCTCGCCGGCCAGTTCATCGCACTGCACTTGTTGCGGCGACAAGGCCGACAGCATCTTTTTCTGCGCCGGCGTGGCCTTGGCTTCGACCCGGGTGCTGACCGGATCGCCCAGCTCGGCGGCCAGCTTGCGGTAGATCTCGCCCGGATCCCTGCCGATGCGCGCCGTGATCTCCGCCGCCAGCAGGGCCGGCGCCAGGCCGTCCTTGTCCGTGGTCCAGGCCGAACCATCCAGGCGCAGGAAAGAGGCGCCCGCGCTCTCTTCGCCGCCGAAGCCGAGCGAGCCGTCATTCAAGCCGGCGGCGAACCATTTGAAGCCGGCCGGCACTTCATACAGCTCGCGGCCCAGCCTGGCGCAGACGCGGTCTATGAGCTGGCTGCTGACGATGGTCTTGCCGACCCGCGGCGCCGTGGACCATAGCGGACGATGCTGGAACAGATAGTCGATGGCGACCGCAAGATAGTGGTTGGCCGGCAGCAGGCCGGCGCTTTTGGTGACGATGCCGTGGCGGTCATGGTCGGTATCGCAAGCGCAGGCAATGTCGTAACGATCCCTCATTCCCAGCAGCCGCTGCATCGCGTAAGACGACGACGGATCCATGCGGATGCGGCCGTCCCAATCCACGGTCATGAAACGGAAAGTCGGATCGACTTCGTCGCTGACCACGCTCAGGTTCAGCTTGTAGCGCTCGCCGATCCGTTGCCAGTAATGGACCCCGGCGCCGCCCAGCGGATCGGCGCCGAGATGAATGCCGGCGCTGCGGATCGCGGCCATGTCGATCACCTGGTCGAGCTCGTTGACGTAAGTAGTGAGATAGTCGTAGCGATGGGTGGTGGGCAACTGCAGCGCTTTTGCCACCGGCATTCTTTTGACGCCGCCGCTTTTCAGGAATTCATTGGCGGCCGCCTCGATCCAGCCGGTGACGTCGGTATCGGCCGCGCCGCCGTTGGGCGGGTTGTACTTGAAGCCGCCGTCTTGCGGCGGGTTGTGCGACGGCGTGACCACGACGCCGTCGGCAAAGCCGCTGCTGCGGCCCTTGTTGTAGCGCAGGATGGCGTGCGACACCGCCGGCGTCGGCGTGTATTCGTCGTTCTCCGCCAGCATCACCTCAACACCGTTGGCGGCCAGCACCTCCAGCGCGCTGGCGCCGGCCGGGACCGACAATGCATGGGTATCGATGCCGAGGAACAGCGGGCCGGTGATGCCTTGCTTGCTGCGGTAGGCGCAAATGGCCTGGGTGATGGCCAGCACATGGGCTTCGTTGAAGCTGTTGTCGAACGAAGAACCGCGATGGCCCGAGGTGCCGAACGCCACGCGCTGCTCGGGCACCGTCGGATCGGGAACATTCGTGTAGTAGGCGGTGACCAGTTTCGGTACATCCACCAGCAGCGATAACGGGGCCGGCTTGCCGGCCAGGGGACTTATTTTCATCTTGAATTTCCTGGGCAATGGTAAGTAATCCTGTGCATTGCCGCCATCAATCCTCCCGCTGCTGTTGCTGGGCAGGTTTTTCCAGGTGCCCGCCGAATCCCTGGCGCATCGCCGACAATACCTTGTCGGCGAAATCGCCTTCGCCGCGCGAACTGAAACGCGTGAACAGCGCGGCGCTCAGGATCGGCACAGGCACCGCTTCATCGACAGCGGCATTGATCGTCCAGCGTCCTTCGCCGGAATCGGAGACGCGGCCGGCGTAGTTATCCAGTCCGGGATCCTGCTGCAGCGCGCCGGCGGTAAGGTCGAGCAGCCATGAGCCGATCACGCTGCCGCGCCGCCACAGTTCGGTGATCTCGGGCAGGTCCAGTTCGTACTGGTAGTGCTCCGGATTGCGCAGCGGCGTGGTTTCCGCATCCGCTTCGTGATTGCGCTTGCCGACATTGGCGTTGCGCAGGATGTTCAAGCCCTCGGCGTAAGCGCCCATGATGCCGTATTCGATACCGTTGTGCACCATCTTGACGAAGTGCCCGGCCCCTTGCGGACCGCAATGCAGGTAGCCTTGCTCGGCGCTGCTGCCGGATTGCTTGCGGCCGGGTGTCGGGCTGGCGACGCCGGCGCCGGGCGCCAGCGTGGCGAAGATCGGCGACAGGTGCTGCACCGCTTCCTTGTCGCCGCCTATCATCAGGCAATAACCGCGATCGTAGCCAGCCACGCCGCCGCTGGTGCCGACATCGACGTAATGGATGCCGCGCGCCTTGAGTTCGGCGCCGCGCCGGATATCGTCATGGTAATAAGAATTGCCGCCATCGATCACGATATCGCCGGCCTCCAGCAAAGGCGCCAGCAAGGCCAGGTTTTCGTCGACCACGGCAGCCGGCAGCATCAGCCACACCACGCGCGGCTTGCTCAGCTTGCCGACCAGGTCTTGCAGCGAAGAGGCGCCGGTGGCGCCCGGATGCAGGAGCGCCTGCACCGCATCCTGGTGCAGGTCATACACCACGCATTGATGGTCGCCCTTGGTCAGGCGCCTTACCATGTTGGCGCCCATGCGCCCCAAGCCAATCATCCCTAGCTGCATCGTGCCTCTCCTCGCTGAATAATCTGTATCGCTGAATTTTTCACATCAACCTGTTTTCAGGTTTCTTTTTTCCTGCCTTTTTCTATCATCGAAATGGCGAACACGCGGGCTTCTGCCTCGGCCTCCTGCTCGGTATGGAATACCGTATCGACCGCCACTCGCTGCGACGGGAAGATATCGTTTCTATGCATAGGATTGCAGGACGGACCATAGATCGCCAGGCTGGCGCCCCAGTCTTCGCTGTCGGGCAGCTGGATTCCGGAATATTCGATTTCATATTCACCAATTGTTTCGGTAGGCATTGCAATCTCCGGACGGTATATTAAACGGCTCAAACGGCTGAACAGGCAACCGGGCCGGCATCTGCGGATTTTGTATTTTGGCACAATAAACGCGGCGCTTTCGATCAGACCGCATTTTGGCCGACGCAGCTACTGTCAACGTCTACAGCACGCCTTGGCGGCCGGCAGTCAGGCAATCGTTTTTGTACGCCAGCGCACAGACCTTGTGATCTTTCCGGATTATCTTGGTTCCACTCCTGGCGGGAAATAATTCCGGCGCCAAGTTCCTGTTGCAAGCCGCACGCTCTTGCTTGCCAACCAGTCTGTCAACTTCTTTAGGAGCCAAGCATGAGCACCATCTTACTCGTCATCCTGATCCTCATTGTCATCGGCGCTTTGCCCAGCTGGCCGCACAGCCGCAGCTGGGGCTACGGTCCGAGCGGCATCACCGGCCTGATCGTGGTCATCCTGATCGTCATGCTGTTGACCGGACGCCTTTGAAATAACCTGCTGCAATAAACAAGGCGTGGCGCAATATGCGCCACGCTGTCGTCCCGCGGCAGCGAGACAGCGATCCTGTTTTACGGCGCTGCCGGACTATCTCTTGGTCAGGATCACGCCGACCAGAAATCCCACTCCGGCGGCTGTGGTCAATGCCCCCCAAGGATTATCCTTGACGTAGCTCTCGGCAGAATCCGCCATTTCCCGGCCGGCGACGCGGGCGCTGGCTTGCGCTTCCTGCGCGGTGACCACGGCCTTGTCGAGCAGACGCATGCCGCGATTGCGCATTTCATCCGCTTTGTCGCCGGTCAAGTCAGCCGCTGCCAGGAACAAGGCTTGCGCATCCTTGATCAGTTTTTTCACGTCATCGTTGACGGCCTTCAAATTTGATTCAAGCAAGATAATCTCCTCAAAGTAGCAGTAGTGAAACGTTATCGGCGCGCCACCCGTTCGCCAACCAGGTTGGCCTTGATCATGGCCCTGAAACCATCCGTGGCGTCGTATTCCGCATGGCCGCGCCGCACCAGCGTGTCCGGATTGAAGTCAGGCTTGCCGATGCGTCCAATGCATGTATCCAATGTATGGCGCCGGCCAGAAAAAATCGGTGCGCTGACACACATAGCGCCAGCTTTAGCTTTGATGCAAGAAGTATTTTTTTGCAAGTTCGCCAACACCTTGCCATGGTCTGTGCGCTGGCGCACAGACCATGGCCGGGATTGGACACTAGGCTGTCAGGAAACTGGTTTGCTGACATGGAGACGGTTCTTCAATGACAAATCCGGACGCAAAAAAAACATGGCTGAGCGAACTCGGGCCAGGACTGATCACCGGTGCCGCGGATGACGATCCCAGCGGCATCGCCACTTATTCGCAAGCGGGCGCGCAGTTCGGCCTGAACCTGCTGTGGACACTGTGCCTGACCTATCCGCTGATGGTCGGCATCCAGGTCATCAGCGCCAAGATCGGCCGAGTCAGCGGCCACGGCCTGGCTACCAACATCCGCCGCCATTATCCGCGCTGGCTGCTGTACGGCATCGTCGGCCTGCTGCTGGTCGCCAACACCATCAATATCGCGGCGGACGTCGCCGCCATGGGGGAAGCCCTGAAACTGCTGGCCGGCGGCCCGGCCCACCTGTATGCATTGGGATTCGGCATGCTGTCGCTGCTGCTGCAGATTTTCATTCCCTACGACCGTTATGTACGTATCTTGAAATGGCTGACGCTGGCCTTGCTCGCTTACGTCGGCACGGCATTCGTGGTGCATACGCCCTGGGCTGGCGCCGCCGCCAGAACCATCTGGCCCCAACTGTCCTGGAAGCCGGCCTATATCACCACGATCGTCGCGGTATTCGGCACCACCATCAGCCCTTACCTGTTCTTCTGGCAGGCGTCGCAGGAAGTCGAGGAACAGAAGGCGCAGCCCGGAGCCCGGCCGCTGCGGGACGCGCCGGACCAGGCCCGCGCCAATTTCCGGAGGATCACGGTCGACACCACGATCGGCATGGGCTTTTCCAATATCGTCGCCTACTTCATCATGCTGACCACGGCGGTGACGCTTGGGCTGCACGGCGTTACCGATATCCAGACCTCGGCGCAAGCGGCGTCGGCCTTGCGCCCGATCGCCGGCGAATTCGCCTTCTGGCTGTTCAGCGCCGGCATCATCGGCACCGGCATGCTGGCGGTGCCGGTGCTGGCAGGCTCAGCCGCTTACGCCATGGCGGGCGCTTTCCATTGGAAGAACGGATTGGAGATAAAACCTTTGCTGGCCAAGAAATTCTACGGCATCATCGCCGTCTCGACCGCTATCGGGGTGGTGCTCTGCTTTACTCCCATAGATCCGATCAAGGCCCTGTACTGGAGCGCCGTGATCAACGGCGTCATTTCGGTGCCCATCATGGCTGTCATGATGCTGATGGCGGCCCATCCCAGAATCATGGGGCAGTTCGTGATCGGCGCCAGGCTGAAGATATTGGGCTGGGCCTGCACCGGGGTCATGGCGCTCGCCGTATTGACGATGTTCTGGACCTTGGGGAATTAAACCAGAGGCGCCACAATAAATAAAGCCCTCCCGTTCATCCGTACGGGAGGGCTTTGTCGTTTTGCATCACGGGATGGGGAGCAGCAAACGCAGTCCGGTCAGTTGTTCAGCAGGAGCTGCAAGATGATGCCGGTGGAAATCGCCACCAATACGTAGTCACCGCCGGTCTGCACCCAGTGGTAGCCGCGCGGCGGCGCATTCAGGTGATGGCCGCGCCAGTCATCGACCACATACTGGCGGTTGCGGTATTCGGGCGGCAGTCGCTGGCCCCGGTAGAACTCGTGGTTAGGGCCGGCGCCTCGCTCGCCCTGGCGCTCACCCTGCTGCCGGTCGCCATGCCAGTCGCCGCGCTGATCGCGGTTTTGCTGGCCGCGGCCCCTATCGTCGCGATGATCCTGCTGCCGCCCCTGGCCGTCGCGGCGATCGCCTTGGTCGTTGCGTTGCGGGCGGTCATTGCGGTCGCCGTAATTCTGGGCGGAAGCAAATCCTCCCGTAGCCAGGGATACCGCCATGATGGCGGATGCAATTGCTTTCATTTTCATCTCAGTCTCCATTTACGGGAAGCACCATATTCGTCGCGTGCACTTGGTCGCGGGTCTTGCGGTTATGCAGCCAGGACCTGTCTGGACGATAAGCCGATCCGGCCGGCGAATCTGTGCGCCAGCACACGTAACCGGCAAATAGCTGGCGGCCGGCGCACAATGGCCAAGGCGCTCCCGATTTCCATTATGTGCGGCAGCGCACAGAATTTATCCGCCGCTTCACGTAGCCTGATCCGGTCCCGCAGCCTCATCCGCGGCGGCCAGGCCAGTAGCAGATTGATATTCAAAAATTATCCGGGGAAACTGTTAAGCTGTATTGAGCTTGTATTGAGCTTGTATTGAGCTTGTATTGAGCTTGTATTGAGCTTGTATTGAGCTTGTATCAAGCTTCTATCAAGCTGCATCACGCAGGAGGTCCGCAGGAAATCAGTCCGCGGAGTATCAGTCTGCACCCTTGCTGCCTCAATCTCTACCGTCCCCTGCCGCCTCTCCCAGCAAGGAGGTCCGGCCGGGCCAGAATCAGATCTCTGACCCTTCCACGCCATGCGATCCGGTTCCTTCCTGATTCATTGCATAAATAGAAACGTCAGAATTGAAATCAGATAACGAATCCCTGCGCAAAGCGCTACGCGACAATTTGCTCGACATCAAAAACGCCCTGCTGCCTGGCAGCCTGCGCAATGGTCCGGCGAGCGACGAGTTGCCGCTGCGCGCGGAACTGTTCAGCGCCTTGCAGATGGAACAGCATGGCCGGGTGCTGGCCAACGCCCACAAGCTCAGCAGCGCACGCGGGCGCGACCAGCTGCTGTCGCGCCTGGCCGACAATGAAAATGTCATCATCGATGCCTGCAGCCTGCTGACCGAGGCAATCCGGGCCGGACGCCAGGTGACGCCGGCGGCGGAATGGCTGCTCGACAATTTCTACCTGATCGAAGAACAGATCCGCACCGCCAAGCGCCACCTGCCGAAGAACTACAGCAGGGAATTGCCGCGCCTGCTGCGCGGCAGCTCGGCCGGCCGGCCGCGGGTCTATGACATCGCGCTGGAAACCATTTCCCATGGCGACGGCCGCGTCGATCCCGAAAGCCTGAGCCGCTTTGTCGCCGCCTACCAGCAAGTCACGCCCCTGAAACTGGGCGAACTGTGGGCGATTCCGATCATGCTGCGCCTGGCGCTGATCGAAAACCTGCGCCGCGTCGCCGCCCGCCTGGCGCTCACCAGCTTCAACCGCAACCTGGCCGATTCCTGGGCCGACGCCATGGTGGAAAGCGCCGAAAACGACCCCAGCAACCTGATCTTGCTGGTAGCCGACATGGCGCGCTCCGATCCGCCCATGGATAGTTCATTCGTGGCCGAACTGGTGCGTCGCCTGCAAGGGCAAAGTCCGGCCCTGACGCTGCCCATGACCTGGCTATCGCAGCGCCTGGCGGAATCCGGCCAGGCCATCGAGCAGCTGGTCCAGCTGGAGACGCAGCAGCAGGCTGCCGACCAGGTATCGATCAGCAACAGCATCGGCAGCCTGCGCTTCCTGAGCGCCATGGACTGGCGCGAATTCGTCGAAACCATGAGCGTGGTCGAGCATGCCTTGCGCAAGGATCCGGCCGACGTCTATGCCCGCATGGATTTCTCTACCCGCGACCACTATCGGCACGTGATAGAAAGAATCGCCCGGCACAGCAGCTTGCCGGAATTTGAAATAGCCGAACATGCAATCCGCCTCGCCGGCACGCAAGCGCCGCAAAACGGCGCCGACCAGCGCAGCGCCCATGTCGGCTACTACCTGATCGGCCAGGGCCTGCCGCAGCTGGAACGGGCAGTAGCGTTCAAGCTGCCGAAACTGGAAGCGCTGCGCCGCGCAGGCAAGGCCGCGCCCCTGAGCACCTACCTGGCCAGCATATTGCTGATCACCCTGGCCGTCAGCGCCGGCATCGCCTTCAAGGCCTATGCCGGCGGCGCCAGCCAATGGCTGCTGGCCCTGGTCGCGGTGCTGGCGCTGGTCGCCAGCAGCCAGCTGGCGCAAGCCATGGTCAACTGGCTGGTTACGCTGGTCGCCCTGCCGCACCCGCTGCCGCGCATGGATTTTTCGGATGGCGTTCCGGCCACATCGCGGGCTCTGGTGGCGGTGCCCACGATACTGTCGAACAGGCAGAACATCGACAGCCTGACGGAAGCCCTGGAGGTGCGCTTTCTCGCCAACCGCGATCCCAACCTGCGCTTTTGCCTGCTGACAGATTTCGCCGACGCCGATACAGAAGTCCTGCCCGGGGACGACGTCCTGCTGCAGCATATCGAACACAATATCCAGGAACTGAACAAGAAATACCGCCAGGACCACGGCGACAACTTCCTGCTGCTGCACCGTCCGCGCCGCTGGAACCCGCAGGAAAAAACCTGGATGGGCTACGAACGCAAGCGCGGCAAGCTGGCCGACCTCAATGCTTTCCTGCGCGGCGCCGGCGCCGGCACTTTCTCGCTGATCGTCGGCGATACCGGAGGCCTCCGCAATGTCAGGTACGTGATCACGCTCGACACCGATACCGAACTGCCGCGCGACGCCGCCCGCCAGTTCGTGGCCACCATGGCGCATCCGCTGAACCGCGCGCTGTACGACGCCAGCCGCCAGCGCGTGGTGGAAGGCTACGGCATCCTGCAGCCGCGCATAGCGGTCAGCCTGCCCAGCGCCGGCGCCTCCCGCTATGAACTGCTGTGCGGCGGAGAAACCGGCATCGATCCTTACACCCGCGCCGTGTCCGACGTCTACCAGGACATCTTCGGCGAAGGCTCTTTCGTCGGCAAAGGCATCTACGATGTCGACGCCTTCGAACAGACCTTGAAGGACCGCATGCCGGAAAACCGCGTGCTCAGCCACGACCTGCTGGAAGGCTGCTACGCACGCGCCGGCCTGCTCAGCGACGTCCAGCTGTACGAACAATATCCGTCGCGCTATAGCGCCGACGCCGGCCGCCGCCACCGCTGGATACGCGGCGACTGGCAGATCGCGTCCTGGCTGCTGCCGCGGGTGCCGGGCGCACGCGATGCCGCCAGCGGCAAGATCGGCCATCACCGCAATCCGCTGTCCGCCCTGTCGCGCTGGAAGCTGTTCGACAACCTGCGCCGCAGCATCGTCCCGTTCGCGCTGACGGCCTTGCTGCTGGCCGGCTGGATTGGCCTGCCTTCAGCCTGGTTCTGGACCGGCGCCGCGCTCGGCATCGTGCTGATTCCCTCGCTCTGCGCCAGCATCCTGAGCCTGCTGCGCAAGCCGGACGATGTGCTGCTGCGGCAACACCTTTCGGCATCGCTGCATGCAACCCTGCAGCATTTCGCCCATGCCACGCTGACCCTGGTTTTCCTGCCGTATGAAGCCGCGCTCAACCTCGACGCCATCATCCGCACGCAATGGCGGATCCTGGTCTCGCACCGCAAGCTGCTGGAATGGCAGCCTTCCAGCGAGGCCGGCCGCCTGGCCAGCAACAGCTTGCTGTCCTACTACCGGTCGATGTGGATCGCGCCGGCGATTGCGCTGGCGACAGCAATCTGGCTGCTGGCAAGGAATCCGTCCGCCCTGCAGGCGGCGGGCGCCGTCCTGCTGCTGTGGTGGCTGTCGCCCCTCGTCGCCTGCTGGATCAGCCAGCCGATTGCGCGCCGCGCGGTGCAGCTGTCGGGCGAGCAGACCCGGTTCCTGAAATCGCTGTCGCGCAAGATGTGGCTGTTTTTTGAAACCTATGTCGGCCCCGAGGACAACTGGCTGCCGCTCGACAATGTGCAGGAACACCCGGTCGCCGTGGTGGCGCGCCGCACTTCTCCCACCAACATCGGCTTGTCGCTGCTGGCCAACCTGAGCGCCTATGATTTCGGCTACATCCCTTCGGGCCAGCTGCTGGAACGCACTCAAAACACTTTCCAGACCCTGGCTTCGCTGGAACGTTACCAGGGCCATTTCTATAATTGGTACGACACCCAATACCTGAAGCCGCTGCAGCCGATTTACGTCTCGACCGTCGACAGCGGCAACCTTGCCGGCCATCTGATGACCCTGCGGCCAGGCTTGAACGGGCTGCTCGATGCGCCGATATTCAACCCCAAGATATTCTCGGGCATCCGCGACACCTATGAAATCCTGCGCGCCACCGCCGGCGGCGGACCACTGGTCAAACTGGTCCAATTCGAGAAAGACTTGCAGGACGCCTGCGAATCGGCGCCAGCCACCTTGACCGTGGCGCACGATTGCCTGCAGGGCCTTAGCCATTGCGCCGCCGGCTTTGTGGCCGGCCTCGACACCGTTCCCGACACCCAGCTCAATGTCTGGGCACGAGCGCTGGCCAGCCAGTGCCGCGAAGCCCTGAACGAACTGGTTATCCTGGCGCCGTGGATATCCTCGCTGGCGCCGGCGACATGGATCACCGCATTTCCGCAGCTCGACCGGATTCCGACCCTGCGCCAGCTGGCGCGGATCCATGCCGACCTGGCGCCGCTGCTGGAACCGGCCGTTGCCGGCGACGACGATCCGCGCCAGGACCAGGTCCCGCCCCCCCTCGGCCAGCTGGTGGCGGAGGGCAGCCGGCACGCCGCCGAACGCACGCTGCTGATCGAGCAGCTGGTGACCCAGGCCGGCGAGTTCGCCCGCATGGAATACGGTTTCCTGTACGATCCCGCCACCCATCTGCTGGCCATCGGCTATAACGTCAGCGAGCGCCGGCGCGACGTCAGCTTCTACGACTTGCTGGCATCCGAAGCAAGGCTCGCCACCTTCGTCGGCATCGCCCAGGGCCAGCTGCCGCAGGAAAGCTGGTTCGCGCTGGGACGCCAGCTCACCATCGCCGGCGGCGACCCGATCCTGCTGTCGTGGAGCGGATCGATGTTCGAATACCTGATGCCCTTGCTGGTCATGCCGAATTTTGAAAACACCCTGCTCGGCCAGACTTACCAGTCGGCGGTAAGGCGGCAAATCGAATACGGCATGCAGCGCGGCGTGCCATGGGGCATTTCGGAATCGGGCTACCATACTTTCGACGCCAGCCTCAACTACCAGTACCGCGCATTCGGCGTGCCGGGCCTGGGTTTCAAACGCGGGCTCGGCGACGACCTGGTGATCGCTCCCTACGCATCGATGATGGCGCTGATGGTGGCGCCGGAAGAAGCATGCCGCAACCTGCAGCAGCTGTCGGCCGAAGGTTTCGAGGGCGAATACGGCTTCTTCGAAGCGATCGACTACACGCCGTCGCGCCTGCCGCGCGGACAAGCCAGCGTGGTCATCCGCTCTTTCATGGCGCATCACCAGGGCATGGGTTTCCTGTCGCTGGCTTACCTGCTGCTGGACCGGCCCATGCAAAAACGCTTCGAATCGGACCCGCTGTTCCAGGCCACCATGTCGCTGCTGCACGAGCGCGTGCCGAAAGCCAGCGCAACCTATTCCAACACCACCGAACTGGCCGACATCCGCACCGCCGCGGCTGACCAGGGCATGCAGATGCGGGTGTTGCAACGTCCAGATCCGCGTACGCCGGAAGTACAGCTGCTGTCGAACGGCCGTTATCATGTGATGATCACCAGCGCCGGCGGCAGCCGCAGCCGCTGGAACGATCTCGCCGTGACTCGCTGGCAGGAAGACAGCACGCGCGACAACTGGGGCGCCTTCTGCTATGTGCGCGAACTGAACGGCGGCGAACCCGGCTATTTCTGGTCGACCGCTTTCCAGCCGACGCTGGCGCAGCCGGACAGCTACGAAGTGATCTTCTCCGAAGGCCGCGCCGAATTCCGCCGGCGCGACAACAGTTTCGACATGCACACCGAAATCGTGGTGTCGCAGGAAGACGATATCGAATTGCGCCGGACCCGCATCGTCAACCGCTCGCGCTCGCGCCGCACCATCGATATCACCAGCTACGCCGAAGTGGTGCTGGCGCCGGCCGCCGCCGACGCCACCCATCCGGCCTTCAGCAACCTGTTCGTTCAGACTGAAATCGTGGCGGCCCAGCGCGCTATCCTGTGCACGCGCCGGCCGCGTTCCATGCATGAAAAGATGCCGTGGATGTTCCACTTGATGGCGCTGCACGGCGCCGACATCGACGCCGTATCTTACGAAACCGACCGCATGCAGTTCATCGGCCGCGGCAATACCGTGGCTGCGCCGCAAGCGATGCGCCGGCAAGGCCCGCTGGCTGGCAACGCCGGCCCGGTGCTTGATCCGATTGTCGCCATCCGTTACCAGATCACGCTGGAAGCGGAACAGACAGCCACCATCGACATGGTGACCGGCATCGGCGATTCGCGCGACATCTGCCTCGGCCTGATCGAAAAATACCAGGATCGCCACCTGGCGGACCGGGTCGTCGAATTGTCCTGGCCGCACAGCCAGGTCGTGCTGCGCCAGCTCAACGCCAGCGAAGCCGATGCCCAGCTTTACAGCCGGCTGGCGAATTCGGTGATCTATGTCAATCCGCTGCTGCGCGCCGACGCCAGCATCCTGATCCGCAACCATCGCGGACAGTCCGGCTTGTGGGGCTACGCCATTTCCGGCGACTTGCCCATCGTGCTGGTGCGCCTCAAGAGCCAGGACAACATCGAACTGGTGCGGCAGCTGGTGCAGGCCCATGCTTACTGGCGTTCGAAAGGACTGGCGGTCGACCTGGTGATCTGGAACGAAGACCACGCCGGTTACCGGCAATTGCTGCAAGAGCAGATATTGGGGCTGATTTCATCGGTTACCGGCGCCCATGAAATCGATCGCCCGGGTGGCATTTTTGTGCGCCTGGTCGACCAGATCTCGGATGAAGACCGGGTCTTGTTCCAGTCGGTGGCGCGGGTCATCCTGAGCGACAGCCGCGGCACGCTGGCCGAGCAGATCAACCGCCGCGACCTGATGGAAATCCGGCTGCCGCGCCTGATACCGGCGCTGAAACAAACGCTGCCCGCAATGCCGCCGGAAATCCGGCTGCCGCGGCGCGAACTGGACCTGGCGAACGGCATCGGCGGCTTCACGGCTGACGGCCGCGAGTATGTCATCACCACTTCCAGCACCCGGCTGACGCCGGCGCCCTGGGTCAACATCATCGCCAACCCGGAATTCGGCAGCGTGATTTCGGAAAGCGGACAAGCTTACAGCTGGGGCGAAAACGCCCATGAATTCCGGCTCACGCCGTGGGCCAACGATCCAGTCAGCGATGGCGGCGGCGAAGTGTTCTACCTGCGCGACGAAGAAAGCGGACATTACTGGTCCCCCACGCCGCTGCCCCGCCGCGGCAGCGGCGACTACGTGACCCGGCACGGTTTCGGCTACAGCGTGTTCGAACATATCGAGGACGGTATTGTTTCCGAACTGACCGTCTATGTCGCGGTCGATGCCTCGGTCAAGTATTCGGTACTGCGGGTACGCAACGAGTCCGACGCCATGCGCAAGCTTTCCGCCACCGGCTACGTCGAATGGGTGCTGGGCGACCTGCGCCCTAAATCGTCCATGCACATCGTCACTGAAACCGATCCGGCCACCGGCGCCTTGTTTGCACGCAATCCCTACAATACCGAATTCACCGAGCGCGCCGCGTTCTTCGATGTCGACGCCAGCAACCGCAGCGTCAGCGGCGACCGCAATGAATTCATAGGCCGCAACGGATCGCTGCAAAAACCCGCGGCAATGGAACGGCTGCGCCTGTCCGGCAAGGTCGGCGCCGGTTTCGATCCATGCGCCGCAATCCAGGTGCAGTTCGAACTGAACCAGGGCCAGCAGCGCGAAATCGTCTTCATCCTTGGCATGGCCGATACCCGCCAGACCAATGCCAGCAGCCTGGTGCAACGCTATCGCGGCGGCGCTGCGGCGCATGAAGCGCTGCAGGCGGTACATGCATTCTGGGAACATACGCTGGGAGCAGTCCAGGTAAAAACGCCGGACCGCGAGCTGAACCTGCTCGCCAACGGCTGGCTGATGTACCAGGTCATCGCTTGCCGCCTGTGGGCGCGCAGCGGTTACTACCAGTCCGGCGGCGCCTTCGGCTTCCGCGACCAGCTGCAGGACGCCATGGCGCTGGTGCACTGCCAGCCACAGCTGCTGCGCGCCCATCTGCTGCTGTGCGCCGCCCACCAGTTCATCGAAGGCGACGTCCAGCACTGGTGGCACCCGCCCAGCGACCGCGGCGTGCGCACCCATTGCTCCGACGACTTCCTGTGGCTGCCGCTGGCAGTCCATCGTTACGTCAGCAGCACCGGCGACCGCAGCGTGCTGGACGAGAGCGTACATTTCCTGGAAGGCCGCGCGGTCAATCCGGAGGAGGATTCCTACTACGACCTGCCAGGCCATTCGAGCCAGGTCGCAACCTTGTACCAGCATTGCGTGCGCGCCATCGAGAGGGGCTTGAGATTCGGCGTGCATGGCTTGTCGCTGATGGGATCATGCGACTGGAACGACGGCATGGACAAGGTCGGCGACAAAGGCAAAGGCGAAAGCGTCTGGCTCAGCTTTTTCCTGTACGACGTGCTGGCCGGTTTTGCCGAGGTCGCGCTCGGCCAGCAGGATCAGGCATTCGCCGACCGTTGCCATGCCGAAGCCGGCCGGCTGCAGGAAAACATCGCCAAGAACGGCTGGGACGGCGGCTGGTATCGGCGCGCTTATTTCGACGACGGCACGCCGCTGGGCTCCGCCCAGAATGTCGAATGCCAGATCGATTCGATTTCGCAAAGCTGGGCGGTACTGTCCGGCGCCGGCGATCCGCAACGGGTGCAGGCCGCGATGCAGGCAGTCGACCAGCGCCTGGTACGGCGCAAAGACGGCATCATCCAGCTGCTGGATCCGCCGTTCGACAAATCCGACCAGGACCCGGGTTATATCCGCGGCTATGTTCCCGGCGTGCGCGAGAATGGCGGGCAGTATACGCACGCCGCCATCTGGACCGTGATGGCGTTCGCCAAGCTGGGCGACCGGCAGCGCGCGTGGGAACTGATGCGCATGATCAATCCGCTCAACCACGGCAAGACTGCTGAAAAGATCGCCATCTACAAGGTCGAGCCCTATGTGGTGGCGGCCGACGTCTACGCCGGAGCGCCGCACGTCGGCCGCGGCGGCTGGACCTGGTACACCGGGTCGGCCGGGTGGATGTACCGCCTGATCGTGGAATCGCTGCTGGGCTTGAGGCTGGAAGGCGGCAAGCTGCACGTCGCCCCATGCCTGCCGCACGACTGGGATACCTATAGCATGGATTATCGATACCGAGACACCATGTACAGGATAGTGGTAACGCAGACCGCTGCCGAGGACGCCGTCGCGCATTTCAAGGTAGACGGCGTGGCGCAGGAAGATAGCGCGATTGCTTTGGCAGATGACCAGCGCGAGCATGCGGTGGAGATCCTGATGCGCTCACTGCCTGGAACGAGCACAGCGCCCCAGGCAGGACATGCGTGATCAGCGGCCCAGCTTGTCGCGCAAGGCTGCCTTTCCTTGCGGCGTCAGGTACGGGCCGAGTTGTGCATAAGGGACCAGGAAGTCTTGCTCGCAACCGGTGCCGTAAGCCTCTTCCCAGAATTGCACGCCGTCGTTCTTGAGCGACACGCGATAATCTCCTTCGCCTTTGTAGCCGTCCCGGCATTCCTTCTCCAGCTTCAGGCCCTTGAACAGGACTTTTTTCAGTTTGTCCGGCAAGGGATTGGCATTGCGGTCGCCCGGCGCTTTGGCGATGAACCACTGCCACAGGTTGACCTCCTCGCCGCTCTGCAGGTCCCAGGTACGGTAGTCGAGCGTGATGCCGTTGCGGCCGTATCCCGCGGCCCAGCGGTAAAAATTGATGGTGATCCAGCGCGCTGACCAGAACACCGGTTCAGTCCGCGTTTCATCTTCTGCCGCCAGGCCCATGTCGCCGAGAAACCGGCGGCGCGTGGCAAAATAATCGGCGATGTCTTCGGGCTTGCCGGGCAGCTCGGCGCGCAGCGTCCGGTTGAGGCCGGCCAGCCGGTCGCCTGGCTCCAGCAATTCAAGCGTGACGACATCTGCAATCCGCAGGCTGCGGTATTTCTTGCCCTCGAATTCCTGCACCTTGCCAACCTGCAGCGCCGGGAAAACTTCCAGCTCCAGGTTATAGGCGTCGCTGCCGCAAGCATTTCCCTCGCCGTTCCAGCTGACACGCGTCAACGCCAGCGCTTGCGGCTTGCCGCCTTTCGGATTGCGCCAGCTGCCCAGCAATTTATCGCCTGCGGGTGGCTCCAGCGTCCATGCGCCGGTGCCGTCGCCTTCTTTCCAGCCTGCCTGCCCTGCTTCCATTTTCAGCTGGATCGGTTTCTTGTAGCGCGCGTAATAATAGCTGCCGCTCGCTTCGCCGCCGTCAGCCTTGTTGAAGCAGGCGGCAATCTCTGCATTGCCCAGCTTGCCGCGCCACACGCCGGCAAGCGCAGGGTCCGCAGCGGCATGCGCCAGGAACGGCAGGTAGAACAGGACGAT
Source organism: Collimonas sp. OK412 (assembly GCF_900112135.1). Lineage (GTDB taxonomy): Bacteria > Pseudomonadota > Gammaproteobacteria > Burkholderiales > Burkholderiaceae_D > Collimonas > Collimonas rhizosphaerae. Next base: position 154,313 of record NZ_FOLC01000001.1, on the reverse strand, counting down.
CAGCAGTCGGCGCATTAAAATCCTTCAGGTCGATGTGGTAGCGGTGCGCTAATTTAGCATGAACAATCGGTTCATCGGCTATCGCCGCCGCGCCCCTGGTCGAGCTGGCCCAGGCCGGCTAGCTGGCTTACGAGAGAAGCATCTTGCGGCTGATGCCGGAAGCCGAGAAAATCTGACGGCAACCCGCGTCACAAGCGCTGCAGCCAGCCGGCTACGCCGCGCAGCGAGCGGAACTCGCTTATCGAGCGGCAGGCAATCTGCGGATGCCTGGCTTGCAGCATGCGCGATAGCGCAGCCCCCGGCCCCAGCTCCAGCGCCGCCGTGATGCCCTGTTCGGCGCAGGCGTCCATGCAATCGCTCCAGCGTATGGTCTGCGCCAGCTGCCGGGAGAGCACGCTAACCGCCTGTTCTTTTTTCACCACCGCCTGCCCGCTTAATCCCGACAACACCGGCACTTGCGGGTCGGTGGGAAACCGCTGGCGCAGCTGCTGCAAAAACGGCTCGACCGCGCCGTCCATCAAAGGGGTATGGGAAGCCACCGTCACCGGCAGCAGGCGGATTTTTCCACCCAGGCGTTCAATCTCGCTTGCCGCAAGATCCATGTCACGGGCCAGGCCGCCGACGATGCAGCTGTCGGCGTCTGTTTCAATCGCGAGATATAAATTCCTTGGCGCCAGCATGGCGTTCAGCGTGCGGACAGCCAGCCCGCTCACCGCGCACAAGACTTGCGGCGCTGCTGCCTGCAGGCAGGCATCCATCAGCTGCGCGCGCGATGCCGCCAGCCGGATCGCCTGCGGCGCCGAAATCGCGCCGGCGACATGATACGCCGTGAGCTCGCCTATGCTGTATCCGGCCACCAGCGCCGGCGCCGGCAGCAAGGGTAGCAACGCCGACCAGGCCGCGGCCGTCGCCGCCACGATCAGGGGCTGCGCCAGCCGGTTTGAAAACAACAGCGCGTCGTCAGCCAGCACCTGCTCCAGCGGCATTCCCGGCGCAGCTTCCGGCAGCCATTGCTGCAGCGCCGCTGCAGTGGCCGGATCGGTGCGCGGCAAGTCGAACATGCCGGCATGCTGCCCGCCCTGGCCTGGACACAGGATCGCCAGGCGCAGGCTCATGTCCGGCCCGCACCCGGCTTGACTTGCCGAACTTGCCTAGCGCAGTACGTAACCATCCTTGCCGATCACCGTCAGTTCAATGAAGCTGAGGCCGTCGCGGCTGCCAGGGCCGTATTTAAGCAACATGCCGCCGAGGTCGTAGCCGCCCATGCTTTCCAGACTGCTCACCAGGCTTTCGCGGGTCGGCTTGTTGCCGGCGCGGCGCAGTCCTTCCACCAGTACCTTGGCGGAAATGAATCCTTCCAGCGTCGGATAGGAATCGGACAATTCGCTGCGGGTCTTGAGCGCGGTCATGAATTCCTTGGAAATCTGCGTGCTCGAACTTCTCGGATTCGGAAACACCTGGGTCATGCCGAGGCCGCGCGCATCCTTGCCCAAGCCTTGCAGGAACACTTGCGAACTGACATTCGACAGCGCAATCAACTGCTGCTGGCCGCCGGCCAGGCGATATTCCTTGATGAAAGCGGCGCATGGCTTGGCGGTGCAAATCAGCAGCACGGCTTGCGGCTTGGCGTCGAAAATCTTTTTCACCGCGCCTTCCACCGCCACCGTATTGCGTTCGTAATTGGCGATCACCGGTTCCGGCAGCTTGTATTTCTTGATCGCCTGCTTCAAGCCTTCCAAGGCGTCGTTGCCGAACGAATCGTTGGATACCAGCACCGCGTAACGTTGCAAGCCCATGCCCGACAATTGTTCGATGGCCGTCCCTACTTCATCGCGATATTTAGAGCGTACATTGAACAGGTAGCGCTGCATAGGCTCATGCAGCGAGGTGGCGCCGCTGACCGGCGCGATCAAAGGCACTTTGGCGTCGTTGATGGCGCCCAGGATCGATTCGGTAGTGGGCGTGCCGCGATACAGGAACAGGGCAAAGGCATTCTTTTCATTGAGCAGCTTGCGGGTGTTTTCAACCGTGCGCTTCGGCTCGAAACCATCGTCCAGCGATTCCAGCACGATCTTGCGGCCGAACACACCGCCTTGCTTGTTGACGATATCGAAATACAGCTGCGCGCCCGCGGTCGCCTGCTTGACTTCTTCGGCGGCGGTGCCGGTAAAGCCGGCCGACTGGCCGATGACGATGGTATTCGAGGTGACGCCCGGTTCTGCGTTAGCGCTACCAATACCAAACAAGCCAAACAGGCTGATGCTGACAGCCAAAGACAACTTCTTCATTTGTACTCCAGAAATGATGACGGATTAATTGATGTGCGTATAAAGGCAATAGCAGCAGGGCCGATCGGCTATCTCGCCATCACCGCAAGTAGCTAAGTCCATGCAGAAAATAAGTCGCCGCCAATAAATCGGCTGCGCCACCAGGCGACAGCTTATCCTGAATAAATACCTTATGGCAACTAATTGCGCGTTCGCGCCAGTCGTCTGTTGCACAGCCGCCTGCATCCAGGAACTGGCGGGCGCTGCTTTTGACCTTGGCGGCGCCGGCCAGGCCGCCCCGATGATAGAGGTTGGTGTCGCTGATGCCCGCCATCAGCGTAAATAAGGTGTCAACGGCAGCGGCGTCGTAGCCGCGCGCGGCGCCCAGCGTTTGCAGGAAGCGCGGCAAGGCGATCTCGAACAGCGACGGGAATCCCAGCGCGGCTTCTTCGCTGGCGCCGCTTACCGCGTATTGTTGGGCCACCTGGCGGCCGTGCGAAACGCCGGTCCGCTCATGCATGTGGCGGCCCAGGGCGTCGCCCCACTGTATCAGCAGCGTGGCGCGGACCGCAGCCGCCGACAACGGCATGCGCCGGCCATGGCAATAGCCGGCGGCGGCGCACAGCAGGCCGAGGCAAAAGATCGCGCCGCGGTGGGTATTGACGCCGCCGGTGGCGCGCAACATGGCTTGTTCGGCCTCCAGGCCCAATTGCTTGAGCGCCGCGAACTCCTTGCCGGCCATGCCGGCTTGGGTAATCCGGATGAAATAGTGGCGCAGCGCGAACAGGCTGCGCATGAAGGTAGCGGCGTCCATGTCGTCGTGGCTGCCGCTGTCCAGCAGCGACACCAGGCCCGGCTTGGGATACAGCTGCAATTCGCGGTACAGGCTGCGCAAGGCCAGCCGCCCGGCCGCCAGGCAAAACATGCGCTGCTGGCGTGCGCCTTGCTCCTGCGCGCCATCCTGGCGGCGCAACTGCGGCGATGCAGGCAGGCGCGTCTCGGCGGTGCGGCTGCTCAGCATCATGCATTTTCCAGCGTCGACACCAGGTCAGCCATCGGCGCCAGCCTGACCGCGCTGCGCGTCTTGACCAGCACCTGCTGTCCGTTGCCGGCCTGCAGCGCCTGCCAGCATTCTTTCCAGGCGACTGCCTGGCCGTCCGCAAAAACCACTTCGCCGTCCAGCGGCAAGCGCGCCGCGTACTGCGCCAGCAAGGCGATGCCGCGCCTGAATTCTTCCGTGCTGCCCGGCGTAAACAGCAGGTCGATGTCGGAAGTCCGGGTCAGGTAATTCTGCTGGGTCAGTATCTGCCAGGCCCACGAACCATAGATGCGCATCGCGATGCCGCTGTGCAGGCAATCGCCGGCAAAAGCATGCAGCGCCCGGCTCCAGGCTGGCGGCGCATGCGGCAAGGCGGCCCGCAATGCCAGCGGATCGGTAATCCGCCCGACATCGCCAAACTGCGCCTGGAACGGGATCCTGCCCTTGTCGCCATTGGCGTCGGGCGGCAGCGCCAGGCCCAGGCACAATTGATCTTCCGGGGTATCCGGCTGGCGGCGGCGCAGGACGGCCGGCCAGTCGCGCGACTGCCAGCGCGCCAGCACGGCCCGATAATCCGCCGGCGCCGCCTGCGCTGCGCGCTGCCAGCCGTCGGCGCTCAGCCAGACCAGGCTATGGCGGGCCGGCATGATCGATCACTGCCTGCGTTACGGTCCAGGCCAGGCTGCGGCCGCCGCGCTGCAGGCCGGCTGCGCTGCGTCGGTCTTGCGGGCTTGATTGGTGCAACGCTTGTACCAGCTGCTGCGCCAGGTCGGCCTGCCAGATGGCTTCGACGCCGCCCATCTGCAGGTAATTGACGGCTCCCGGCGCAAATACCGGATTGCTCTTGGCCAGCTCCGTCAGCCTCGCCTCCGGCACCTTGGTAATGCGCGCCATCGCCGCCAGCCCCATGACGCGGATGGTTGCTTCCGGCAAGGCATAGCAGCCGTCAGCCATCAGGCCGCTGGTGATGAAACCGCCGGACAAGGCCTGGTCGTATACCAGGCCGACTATCTTGTGCCGGCGGCGCCGCGCCAGGTCGATGCACTTGGCCAGATGCGCCATGTAGCTGTTGATGCCGAGCATTTCATCGCGATGCCGCAGGCGCTGGCCCTGGGTATCGATCAGGATGACGATGGAACGCTGCGGATGCTGGCGCACCGTGGCCAGGATCGCCTGCGCCTGCAGCAGCGCGATTTCGACGCCGATCGCCGCGTGGCCAGTGGTGCCGATCACCGTCACGGCGTCGCCGTCAAGCTGCGCCGTGCCAGTCAGAAAATCATCTTGTTCGACCACCGTATGGCCGTCCGGGAACAAGGTCGCTGCCAGGGTTTTCCAGTCCATGCTCATCCTCACGCTCCCAGCCGCAGCTTGGCGGTGGCGGCGACAAATGCGTCGGCTTCCAGCATCGGCAGCCCGGCAGCGTCGGCGACGCCGATCCGGGTCCAGATATCGAGCGGGTCGGTCGCGTCGCCAAAACTGTCGATTCGGTCTTGCAGCAGCTGCTGCTCTGCCTCCAGCGCCGCCAGCGTCAAGCCGATGCCGCCGGCGTCGGCATGGCACTCCTGCGCCAAGCCGAAGGCAGCCTGGCGGAACGCGGCGCCGTCGTCGGCCACCAGCACCTGGCAATCGCCCAGCAGGTAGCGATGCTTGCCGCCGGTGGTGCGCCATACCAGCGCCCGGTCGCGCGAATCGAATTCTTCGACACCGTTGGCGGTTTCAATCACTTCCGGCCCCGACATCGCCAGCCGGCCTTCTTCCGACATCGCGATCGCATTGGCGCAGCGGGCGACGATGCCCATGCCGCCGAAACAGCCGTTGGAGCCGCCGACCAGCACGATCACGGGAATGCCGGCGGCGCGCACCTCAAGCAAGGCGCGCATCACTTCCGATACCGCGATCAGGCCGGCATTGGCTTCATGCAAGCGCACGCCGCCGCTTTCCAGCAACAGCACCACCGCAAACGGCCGCTCGCGCACCGCGCGCAGCAGCAGGCCGGTGAGCTTGGCGCCGTGCACCTCGCCCACCGCGCCGCCCATGAAACCGCCCTCTTGCGCGGCCACGAATACGGTTTCGCCGAACAGCCGTCCCTGGCCGATCGCCACGCCGTCGTCAAACGATACCGGCGCATCCAGCTGCGCCAGGTGCGGGCTGACAATCTTCAGCGCCGGCGGCAGGAATTCGTAAAAGCTGCCGGCGTCCAGCACCGCGGCCAGGCGTTCGCGGGCATTCGCTTCCAGGTAACTGTTCATGGCGCGCTCCCGGTCATGGCTTGCAATGCCTGGTCCAGGCGCAGGCTGACTACCGCCGGCGTGGCGCCCATGTCGTTGATGGCGATATGGGCGTCGGCCAGCTGCCAGCGCTGCTGGAAATCGCCCAGCACGGCTTCCCAGATGGCGCCGAAACCGCGCGCGGCAGTCTTGATTTCAATCGTGCAGGCGCCGTTCAGCGCCGCCGTTTCGACCAGTACTTCCAGGTTGCCCGAGCTGACCACGCCGGACAGCTGGGCCAGCGGCGGCAAACGGCGCTGGCCATGTTCAAAACGAAAATTCAAGGTTTCCATCAACTGCTCCTTGCCCTTCTAACCGCTGCTACCAGTTTCTGAAGCGTTTCGGCGGATCGTACAAACCGCCTGAAGCCCGCACCAGGTCTTTCATGCTTTTCGCCGCCAGCAGGTCGCGCGTGGCCAGCCGCTTGTCGATGCCGAGATCCTCGGGCCGCTGGATGATGCCGCGGTCGCGCAGGTTCTCCACCATGCGCTTGTCGCGCCCCAAGCCGACCGGCGTGTAGCCGGCGACGCCGCGCACCGCCTGCTCGCGTTCCTCGTCGGTACGGCACAGCAGCAGGTTGGCCAGCCCTTCTTCGGTCAGGATATGGCTGACGTCTTCGCCGTAGATCATCACCGGCGGAATCGCCATGTCGGCCTGTTCCGCCAGTTCCCAGGCGTCCAGGCGTTCGACGAAGGCCGGCTGCATGTGCTCGCGGAACGTTTCAACGATCTGCACCACCAGCTTTTGCCCGCGCGGGATCAGGTTCTTGCCGTCGCGCGCCTGGCGCCCGGCTTTCAGCCAGGCCGGGCTGGCGTGGCGCCGTCCGCGCGCATCGGCGCCCATGTTGGGCGCGCCGCCGAAACCGGCGATGCGGCCGGCGGTCGCGGTCGATGAATTGCCCTGCAAATCGATCTGCAGGGTGGAGCCGATGAACATGTCGCAGGCATAGTGGCCAGCCACCTGGCTGAAGGCGCGGTTGCTGCGCATGGAGCCGTCGCCGCCGACGAAAAACACATCCGGGCGGGCCCGGATGTAGTCTTCCATGCCGAGTTCGGAGCCGAAGGAATGGATCGATTCGACAAAACCTGCTTCGATCGCCGGGATCAGCGCCGGATGCGGATTGAGCGCCCAGTGCCGGCAGATCTTGCCTTTCAGGCCCAGCGAAGCGGCGTAGGTCGGCAGGATCAGTTCGATGGCCGCGGTGTCGAAGCCGATGCCGTGGTTCAGGCGCTGCACTTCATATTCTGCGTAGATGCCCTTGATCGCCATCATCGCCATCAAGACCTGGATTTCGGAAATCTGCGCCGGGTCGCGGGTAAACAGCGGTTCGATGTAGTGCGGCGTCGGCGCCTGCACCACAAAACCTACCCAGTCGGCCGGGATGTCGACGCGCGGCAGCGTATCGACTATCTCGTTGACCTGGGCGATCACGATGCCGCCGCTGAAAGCGGTAGCTTCGACAATCGCCGGCGTGTCTTCGGTATTCGGCCCGGTGTAGAGGTTGCCGTGGCGGTCCGCCGCCTGCGCCGCCACCAGCGCCACCCGCGGCGTGAGGTCGACAAAGTAGCGGCCGAACAATTCCAGGTAAGTATGGATGGCGCCGATATTGAGCTTGCCGGCCGCCACCAGCCGCGCCAGGCGCACCGACTGCGGTCCGGAAAATGAAAAATCCAGGCGCTCGGCGACGCCGCTTTCAAATACGTCCAGGTGCTCGGGCAAGGCCAGCACCGACAGCAGCATGTGCAAGCCGCTGACACGGGCAGGATCGAGCCTGGCCAGCGCCTTGGCCAGGAAATCGGCCTGCTTCTGGTTGTTGCCTTCCAGGCAAACGCGGTCGCCGGATTCCAGCACGCTGTACAGCAGGTCGGCAATCCGTCCCGCGTCCACCACCTTGCCTTTGCAGGCGCTGCCAAGGATGCCGGCGGCGCGCTGCAGGCGCTGTTCGCGATTGGTGTTCCGCAAGTCCCAGCGCCGGCTTTCCATTATCGGGCTCCCATCAGCAAATCAGGCAAGCCGGTGACGATGCCTGGAAACAGGCACAGCAGGATGATCGCCAGGAACATCAGCAGCAGGAACGGCAGCGTGCCCTTGATCACATCCGATAGCGGAATGTCGGGCGCGATGTTCTTGATGACAAACAGGTTCAAGCCTACCGGCGGATGGATCAGCCCCATTTCCATCACCACCGTCATCACCACGCCGAACCAGATCAGGTCGAAGCCTGCTTCGCGCAGCGGCGGCAAGATGATGGGCGCGGTCATCAGGATGATGGATACCGGCGGCAGGAAGAAGCCAAGCACGATCACCATCAGCAGGATCACCGCCAGCAGCAGCCATTTCGACAGATGCAGCGCGACTACCCATTGCGCCGCCGACTGGCTGATGTGGAGGTAGCTCATGACGTACGAATACAGCAAGGACATGCCGATGATCAGCAGCAGCATGCAGGATTCCTTGATGGTCGAATTCAGGAACGGCATCAGGTCGCGCGGGCGCCACATGCGGTATACCACCGCGATCAGCACGATCGCCAGCAAGGCGCCCAGGCCGGCGGTTTCGGACGGCGTGGCGAAGCCGCCGTACAAGGCAATCATGACGCCGATCAGCAAGATCAGGAACGGCAGCACGCGCGGCAGCATCTCGACCTTCTGGGCGAAAGTGAAATGCTCGTCGTCCAGGTAGGCCGACTTGGCGCCGCCTTCGCTATAGATCTGGTGCGCAAGGCGATACTCCTTGCGCGCCCGGTACACGGCATAACCCGCAAACAGGATCACCAGCAATACGCCGGGACCGACGCCGGCCAGGAACAGCCGGCCCAGTGATTGTTCCGACGCCACTGCGTACAAGATCATGGTGATGGAAGGCGGCAGCAGGATGCCCAGCGTGCCGCCGGCGGCGATGATGCCGGCCGCGAAGCCGGGCGAATACCCGCGGCGGCGCATTTCCGGGATGCCGGCGGAACCGATCGCCGAGCAGGTCGCAGGCGAAGAACCGGCCATCGCCGCGAACAAGGCGCAGGCAAACACGTTGGCGATGCCGAGGCCGCCCGGCACCTTGCTCAGCCAGGCATGGATCGCCGAATACAGGTCGCGCCCGGCGGGCGATTTTCCGATCGCAGCCCCTTTCAGGATGAACAGCGGAATCGACAGCAAGGTGACCGAGGCGATTTCCTCATAGACGTTTTGCGTGACCGTATCGAGCGACGACGCGGGCATGAAGAAATACATGAAACTGGTCGCGACCACACCGAGCGCAAACGCTATCGGCATGCCGGAACACATCACGACAATCGTGACGATGCCATACAAGGCACCTAAGGCAAGCGGACTCATTACTCTCCCGTGACAGTGTTAACGGATGTGGGGCGGTCGGTCAGGCGCGCCAGCACTTGCACCAGCAGCTGCAAGGTGAGCGCCGTCATGCCAAGCGCCATCAGCGAATAGGGAATCCACAATGGCGGCGCAAAAGTGGACGAGGTAGTCTGGCCTTCCGACCAGGCTTCATGGAACAGCGCCCACGATTTCCAGGAGAAGAAAGCACAGAACAGGAAAGAGACCAGGTCGACCAGCAGCAGGCGCACCGCATTGACGCCGGCCGGCAGTATCGAGGACAAGGCTTCGATGCCGATATGGCCGCGGTACGACTGGGCATAACCCGCGCACAGGAAGATCACGCCGACCAGCATGAACACCGTGGCGTCGTCCTGCCAGTCGGTGGGGACATGGAAGAAATAGCGCGCCACCACCGAATACGTCATGATCAGCGAGGTCAGCGTCAGCGCCGCCATGGAAAGATACAGGGCGAGTTTATGGAAGCGTTCCAGGACCCCGGCCAAGACCGCCACCACCGGATTGTCCGGGATGGCAGGCAAGGCGGGTCCGGCATTCGGCTTCGTATCGAAGCCGTGGCTCATAGGAGTTTCTCAGCCAGTTTCAGCAGCTTGGCGCAATTGTCGTTCCTGGCGGCGTAGTCCTTCCACGCCGTGTTGCGCGCAATGTCTTGCCACTTCTTGACCGTGGCCGCATTCAAGTCGACTACCTTGGCGCCAGCCCGCTGGTATACCGCGGCGACGCCGGAATCGTCGAGCCGCGCCGCGCTGGTGGCGAACTGTTCCATCTCGGCGCCGACCGCCATCACCGCCGCCTGCTGTTCCTTGGTCAGGCGATCGAAAGTCGCCTTGGAAATCATCAACGGCTCCAGCATGTACCAATAGGCTTTGTCGCGGCCGCTGGTCAGGCTCTTGGAGACTTCTTCCAGGCGGAAGGAAATCAGCGAAGTCGACGACGTCATCGCAGCATCCATGGCGCCGGTCTGCATTGCCGCATAGATTTCATTGGAAGGCAGGGTCACCACGGCGGCGCCGGCTTCTTTCAGGATCAGGTCCATCTCGCGCGAACCGCCGCGCACCTTCAGGCCCTTGGCGTCGGCAGGATCGACGATCGGCTTGCCGCGCGATGCGACGCCGCCGGCTTGCCAGATCCAGCTGACGATGATGACGCCCTTTTCCAGCAGGATGCGCGACAGTTCCTTGCCGACTTCCGAATTCTTCCAGGCCGCGCCTTGTTCATACGAAGTCACCAGGCCAGGCATCAAGCCGATATTCACTTCCGGCACTTCGCCGCCGGCGTAGTTGAGCGGCACCAGGGAAAAATCCAGGGCGCCTTTGCGCAATGCAGAGAATTGGGAATTGGTCTTCATCAACGAAGAACCGGGATAGATTTCAAATTTCAGGCTGCCGTTGGTGCGCTTGCCGACTTCAGCGGCGAACATGCGGGTCAGGCGGTCGCGGAAGTCGCCTTCGCTGATGGTGCCGCCGGGGAACTGGTGGGAAATTTTCAAGGCGCCCGATTGCGCCCAGACTGACGACATCGACCAGAACGGTGTGCTCGCGAGCGCGCCCAGCACCGTCCTCCTGCTGATTAAAGACATATCCCCTCCCTCTGTTGGAAAAACCATCGATACAGTTTTAGCTACTTTTCATGCGGTTATTGCTGAAGATAGATGCTATGTATTCTTTTTTCATTTCCTTGTATACACAGTATTCCATAAAACATTTTTATGTCAACGAATAAATACGCCTTACAATCAAATCTCGGATACATATATTCCCAGAAACGGCCCAATTATGCTCACGACAAAAAATCGCTCGGAATCGCTGCGCGAAACCATCGAAGAGATGATCGCGGTTGGCGAGTTTCGTCCAGGCCAGCATCTTGATGAAACCGACCTGGCAATCAAGTTCGGCGTGTCCCGCACGCCGGTGCGAGAGGCATTGATCCAGCTGGCCTCGATGGGCATCGTGGTGACGCGGCCGCGGCGCGGCACGGTGGTCGCCGAAATCGGCCCGCGCCAGCTGGTGGAAATGTTTGAAGTGATGGCGGAACTGGAGGCGATGTGCGGACGCCTGGCGGCGCGCCGCATGTCCGGCGACGAACAGGCCAGCCTGCTGGCGGCGCACCAGGCATGCATGGAAGCGCGCGACGCCCAGGATCCCGACACCTATTTCTACATGAACGAAGCGTTCCACGGCGCCATCTACGAAGGCAGCCATAACGCCTTCCTGGCAGCCCAGGCGCAATCGCTGCAGCGCCGGCTGCGGCCTTACCGGCGGCTGCAACTGCGGGTGCGCGACCGCTTGAAAGTGTCCTACCAGGAGCACGACGGCGTGGTGCAAGCCATCATCGCCGGCGACAGCGAGCTGGCGGCCGACCTGCTGCGCCAGCACGTCACGGTCCAGGGCCAGCGCTTTGTCGACCTGATCGCATCGCTGCAGCAACTGGAAGCCAGGCCCGAGCCGGTCGACATGTAAGACCAGGCCGGTTGCGCCGCTTTTGGACTGATTCCGGCCTTGCCCGGTCAGCGGGCCGACCGTGATATTTATTGTTCCCGCACCCTCTGCGTATCGTTAGCAACATGCTATCATCGCAAAATTCAGGGTTGCGTCGAGACAACATGCGTTCGCGACAATCATCAAAAGAACCGGCTCCTAAAGCCTGCTATCCATTCTCATGCGCGACTTCATCCTGACCTGTCAGTGGTACACCATCATGGGCGTCGGCATCGTATTTTTTGCCTGCCTGTATTTTGTTTTCGGCGGCCTCAACTGGCTGCTCAGCCGCCGCATCCTGCCCGCCTTCGGTTATGGCCGGGTGCTCGATCCGCGGCCGCTGGCGCCGCAGCAGCTGCGGCGCGAACTGGGCGAATCCGCCGTCACCATATTCTTGTTCGGCACCGGCATGGTGTTCCCCTGGGGCTTGCTGCAGCTCGGCTGGGCCCGGCTGGCCGTGCAAGCGCCGGGCTGGCAGATCGCGCTGGAAATCCTGTTCATGGTGGTGTGGAATGAAGTGCATTTTTACCTCAGCCACAGGCTGCTGCATGTGTCGTGGCTGAAGCGTTTCCACCTGCCGCATCACCGTTCCGTCGTCACCACGCCATGGACTTGCTACAGCTTCACGCCGCTGGAAGCCATGATGCTGGGCAATGTACTGCTGCTGCCCATGCTGCTGCACGATTTCAGCATCTATTCGCTGGCCTTCGTGCCGGTGTTCAGCATCGTGTTCAACAACATCGGCCATTCCAACTACGATTACCTGCCTGACGCCGACCGCGACCGCTGGTGGCTCAACGGCGCCCGCCGCCATCATTTGCACCACGCCTGCTACCGCGGCAATTACGGCTTCATGTTCCCGTTCATGGACCGGCTGTTTGCCACCGAACTGGCGCCCGATGCGGCGGAAACCAGGATTGCCCGCGGCGCGAAACCGGACGAGAAGCAGAATGCTGCGTAACCGCCGCGACTGGCAAAGCCTGGCGTATCTGATTGCCCTGCCGCTGCTGGCCGCCTATCTTTGGCGCCATCCGGAACTGTCGCTGCTGAACGCGCTGCTATACGGCTTGCTGCTGTTCCTGACCTTGGGCACAGGCGTGATCCACCACAACCACGCCCATTTGCGCATCTGGAACGGGCGCCAACTCAACCGCCTCACCGATTTCTGGATCACGCTGCTGCAAGGGCACCCCACTTTCGTATTCTATCCGGCGCACAACGGCAACCATCACCGCTACCGCCACGGCCCGCTGGATGTAGCGCGCACCTATCGTTTCGGCGGCGACACCAACCATCTGCTCGGTTACCTGCTGCACCCGGTGCAGGCGGCACTTGTCCTGTATCCCCTGATATGGCGCTGGCTGCTGCGCATGCGCCGTCGCCACGCCGGCGTATCCCGCTATTTCCTGCGCCAATACCTCGCGGTGGCCTTGCTGTGGATGCTGCTGGCCTGGCTCGACTGGCACAAATTCCTGCTGCTGGTGCTGCTGCCGCAGCTGCATGGCTTGCATTGGCTGCTGGCCACCAATTACCTGCAGCATGCCCATACGGACGGCCATTCCCCGACCGACTTCGCCCGCAATTTCGAGGGCCCGGTCAATCCGCTGCTGTTCAATATCGGCCTGCATACGGCGCACCATCGCCATCCGCGTGCGCACTGGACGCAATTGCCCGCCCTGCACCAGCGCTACCGCCACCTGGTGCATCCGCAACTGAATGCAGGACCGTTACTGCCTTACATGTTCCGTACTTTCATTTTGAGTCTGCTGTGGCCGCACCGTGCCAGCCGCAGCCTTATGCAGCCAGGGAAGAAGAATGCCAACTGAGTTCAATCGCGTGTATCTCGCCGCCGCAGGATTCCACCTGCCGGGCGCGCCCGTCGGCAACGACGACATGGATCGCTATATCGCTCCGATCAACCGCATCTCGGGCCGCATCAAGCAGCGCATCCTGGCCGAGAACGGCATACGGACGCGGCACTACGCCATCGACGCCGATGGCAATACGGAGCAGAGCCACGCCCAGCTGGCGGCCGGCGCCATCCGCGACTGCCTGCGGCAGACCGACACCGCGCTGGACCAGGTTTCCTTGCTGAGCGTGGGATCATCCGGCGGCGATGCCCTGATGCCAGGATTTGCCAACATGATCCAGGGCGAACTGGGAGCGCCGCCCATGCAAACCCTGTCCAGCCAGGGCGTGTGCGCGGCCGGCGTCAGCGCCATAGAATTCGCCGCGCAGGCGATAGAACTCGGCACGCACCAGCGGGCGCTGGCGGTGGCCGCCGAAATGCCGTCGCGCATGTTCAAGCGCAGCCGCTTTGCGCCGCGCGGCTACCAGAGCGATTTCGACGCCCATTTCTTGCGCTGGATGCTGTCCGACGGCGCCGGCGCGATGCTGTTCAGCCGCCAGCCGCAGCCGCGCAACGGCTTGCGCATCAAGCTCAAGTGGGTGCACCAGAAAAGCTTTTCCGGCGATTATCCGGTCTGCATGCAGCTCGGCCTGACGGAAGACCGCAGCAAATCGTTCCTGGACTTTGCCTCTTCCGGCGAAGCTGAAGCCGCCGGCGCATTGTCGCTGCGCCAGGACATCCGCCTGCTGCCGCACCTGTTCGATGTCTGCATCCATGAGTACGTCAAGCTGGTGGAAGCAGGATGGATCAAGTCTGAAGAGGTCGACCATTTCCTGTGTCACTACTCTTCCGCCAAATTCATGCCGGTGGTTGAAGAGCTGCTGGCCAAGGCAGGACTCACCATCCCGCCTGAACGCTGGTACAGCAACCTGGCTACCCGCGGCAATACCGGCGCGGCGTCGATTTTCATCATGCTGGCGGAATTCCTGCAGGAAAAGACCCTGCGCGCCGGCGAAAAGATTTTCTGCTTCATACCGGAATCGGGCCGCATCACGGCCGCCTACATGCTGTTCGAGGTGGAAGATGCGAACGCGCCTGAATCCGCGCAGCCTGCCGCGGCGGCGGGCGGCAATGCCGGCGCCAGCGTCGCCATGCCGGCGATCGCCGCCCCGCATCAGCCCGAGGCCGCGCCGCTGCCGTTGCAGCCTCTGCTGACGCGCCTGGCCAGCCTGTGGCAAGACTACCGTTCGCAAGCCTGGCGCACCCCCGTGATCCATCGCCTGGTCAGCGGCCGTTTCGACGTCGCCGCCTACCGCAACTGGACCGCGCAGTGGACCCCGCAAGTGAAGGAAGGCAGTTTGTGGATGCGCGAAGCCGTGGCCTCGCTCAACGGCGAATTTGCCGCGCTCGGCCAGTTGATCACCACCCATGCCGGCGAAGAGCAGAACGATTTCCAGATCCTGTACCAGGACTACCAGGCCGCCGGCGGCGAACTGCCGCTCGCAGCGCTCAAGCGCAATCCCGGCGGCGAAGCGCTCAACAGCTACCTGCACGCGTTGGCCTCTACCTCCAACCCGGTCGGGCTGCTGGGCGCCATCTACATTATCGAAGGCACCGGACAACGGATCGTGCCGGCGCTGCTGCCCTTGCTGCGCCAGCAGGTCGCGTTGCCGCCGCAGGCATTCCGTTTCCTGGAATACCACGGCGCCAACGACGAACACCACCTGGCGCGCTGGCTGACCGCGGTGGAGATCACCCTGGCCCTGGATCCGCAGGCGGCCGAGGCCATCTACGCCACCGCCAAGCGTACCGCACAGCTATACCTGATGCAGCTGGAACACATACAAGATTAATTACCGGGCCCAAACCATGCAAAGCGACGATTTCCTGCAGCGCGCGCACGATCCGCGCGATCCCAATCCCTGGCTGGCGCTCTACCTGGATGGCAGCACGCCGCTGCCGGATCCGGTCAAGAGCGCCTGGCTGCACGACCTGGCGTCGCCGTCGCGCCAGTACCTGCTGCCGTTCGTACGGCCGCTGGCGCGGCTGATGATCATCCTGATCCAGGTCTTGAAGACGATCCTGCCGAAGCGCTGGTCGGCCTCGAAAACGCTGCACCGCTTGCTGGTGTGGGGTCTGAAAGGATTCGTCTCGCCCGAGGCCAACTGGCTGATACTGCGCCACTTCCACCTTGGCGCGCAGATCATCGAATTCATCGAGCGCAACGCGCCGGTCAGCGTCGCCCTGTCGCCGCTGACGCCGTTGACGATCGACGACCTGGGCGACGAGCTGTTCTTGAAACATGACCTGAACCTGTTCAATTTCGTGATCCGGCTCAACCAGCAGCTGCGCACCGAAGGCAAGACCCTGGCGGCGGTGCAAGAGGTCGACTTCAGCATGATCAGCGAGCCGCCGCTGGCGCTGGCAGCCATGCCGCAGCGCGCTCTCAACTTCATCGACCTGCAGACCGCCATCGAGATTTTTACGCCGGTCTACCAGCTGTTCCTGACCGATAACGATTTCTGGCGCGCCGCCAATTCGCTGCAGCTGGATGAAACCATGGCGGTGTATGCGGCCACCATACTCAACTCTCCCCAGCACCTGCTGCTGTTGAACAACAAGCATCCGCTGGTGCCGATGTCCACCCTCGGCGCCGGCTACCGCCTGGTGCTGCATGGGCTGTCGAGCGAGATGCTGCATTGCCTGCTGAGCGAAATGAAGCAGGCGCAGCTGGCAGCCGGCAAAGACAAAGCGGCCGCATGAGGAATTGATAAAAGAATGCCGTCCGGCGTGACAGGTTTGCGCCGCGATCATCATATATAATTGGCCCGTTTCATCCTGTCTGCGCAATGCTTGCGTCCTCGTAAGTCATCCATGTTACGTATCCGCCGTCAAAAACTTGTGGTCTGGGCCTGCCTGTTTGCCATCTGGCTGGGCATCCTCATGCCGACGGTTTCCCAGTCTCTCAAGGCGGCCGGGACGATACAGATAGACAACCAGATCTGCACCGCGGCCGGACTGGTCAGCGCTCCGCCGGCTGACGACGGCAAGCCGTCCGCGCCCGGCGCCGGCCACTGGACTGCCTGCGGTTATTGCACCCTGCTGGCCGACAGCCCGCCGCCGCCGGCATCTTTCGATTTGCTGCAAGCGACCGTGGCGCCTTTCGCGCACGCCAGCTTCCCGCCCTACGACTACATCCCTCCACGCCCATTCCGCGGCCAGACTCACCCGCTCGACCCGCCCCTGCTCCTTTCCTGATTTCACCGGCAGTACCGCCTATCCCCGCTTGCCTGCGCAATCCGGGGACGAATCTCGTTTCAAGCCCAGGGGAATTTATGCTCGCTTTGCTCACGCAAACCAAGAGTGCTTCATCGCGCCGCGACTGTCCGCGGCCGCGCTTGCCACACCAGCCGTCCACTCAGTTGTCCACCTTGTCGGCGGCGTTGCTGCCGCAGTCGTTCGTCCTCATGCTTGCCCTGCCCATGCTGTCGCCAGGCGCCTGGGCGGCAGAAGAAGATAGCCATGCAGTGCCGGAAGTATTCGTCACCGGCGCCAGGGAAAAGCGGGTGCTCGATCCCAACCTGCCCGCCAGCAGCGAACGGATCACCGCCGCGCAATTGCAAAACCTGAACGTCGTCAATACCGAAGACGCCTTGAAATACATGCCGAACATGGCAATGCGCAAGCGTTTTATCGGCGACGAGAACGCCACCATTTCGGTGCGCGGCAACGGCACTTCGCAAACCGCGCGCGGCCTGGTGTACGCCGACGGCCTGCTGCTCAGCAATTTCCTCGGCAATACCCACAGCTTCCCGCCGCGCTGGTCGATGGTTTTCCCGGAAGACATCGCCCAGGTGGACGTGGTCTACGGCCCCTTTTCAGCGCTGTATCCCGGCAATTCGATGGGCGCGACGGTCGCCATCACTACCAAGATGCCGACCAAACTGGAAGCGATGTTCAAGGCCCAGGTATTCAGCCAGCAGTTCAGCCTGTTCGGCGTCGACGGCCGTTTCGACGGCAACAAGAGCACCGCCGCGATCGGCAACAAGGTCGGCGACCTGTCCTTCCTGCTCGGCATAGACCATCTCAGCAACGCCGGCCAGCCCTTCGTATACGCCAGCCAGCCGCGCTCCAGCCAGCCGGCGACCGCTGCCGCGGTGCCGGTCACGGGCGCCTACCAATATACCGATCCGAACGGCGCGCCCGCCACCATCTTCGGCGTCAATGCCGAAGGCGCCGAACGCGCGGTGCAGGACCAGTTCAAGTTCAAGGCTGCCTACGACATCACGCCGACCCTGCAAGCCGGCTTCACCTTCGGCTACTGGCGCCAGCAGGTGAGCAACAGCACCCAGACCTTCCTGCGCGACGCTAACGGCAAACCGGTGTATTCGGGACTGGTCAATATCGGCGGCTACCAGTACAACCTGCCGGCCTCGTTCTTTGCGCCGGCAGCCAGCGAAAGCGAAAACCAGCTGTACGGCCTGACGCTGAAAACCCGCCATGCCAGCGGCTGGAACTATTCGGCGATCGCTTCGTATTTCGACGTCTCGAAGAGCATCTCGCGCTCCGCCGGCAGCGGCCTCGCGAGCAACCTGGGCGGTGTCGCCACCTATGGCGACGGTTCGGGCTGGAAAACCCTGGACCTGGCGGCCGACTACAAGCCGGCAAGCGTCGCCGCCGGCAGCCATTGGCCGACCTTCGGCTATCACTACGATAATTATTTCCTGGAAAACACGACGTACAACCTGGACAACTGGCGCGGCAACAACGGCGGCAGCTTCAACAACGCCTTCGCCGGCAAGACCGAAACCCAGGCCCTGTTCGCGCAGGATGCCTGGCAATTGAGCCAGTTGTGGAAACTGACCTACGGCCTGCGTTATGAGGACTGGCGCGCCTATGACGGCGCACGCGCCACCAGCACCGCCGCCCAGCGCTACGACAGTCGCAGCCTGTCTTACTGGTCACCGAAGGCGGCGCTGTCTTACCAGGCTACGTCCGACCTGACACTGCGCTTTTCCACCGGCCGCGCCTACCGCTTCCCGACCGTCAGCGAACTGTTCCAGGGCAGCCTGACCGGCTCGACGCTGGTCAACAACGATCCGAACCTGAAACCTGAAAACGACCTGGCGAAAGAGCTGAGCGCCGAGTGGTCGCATTTCAACGGCATGCTGCGCATGTCCCTGTTTGAAGACGATGTGAAAAACACTCTGTTCAGCCAGACCAACACCACGGTATTCCCCAACGTCACCAATATCCAGAACATCGACCGCGTGCGTTCGCGCGGGATCGAGCTCAGCTATTCGGGTGAAGACGTGTTCCTGCGCGGACTGGACCTGAGCGCCAGCGTCGGCTACACCAGGTCGATCATCCTGGAAAACAGCAAGAACCCGGCCACCGTCGGCAAGAATTTCTACCGCATCCCGCTGTGGCGCAGCAACCTGGTCGGCAGTTACCGCGTCAATGACCAGGCCACCGTGATGCTGGCAGGACGTTATTCGGGCCGGCAGTACAACACGCTGACCAATACAGACACCAATCCCGCCACCTTCGGCGGCACCAGTTCTTTCCTGGTGTTCGACACCAAGCTGACCTTCAAGCCGACCAGGAACACGGAGCTGGGAATCGGCATCGACAACCTGACCGACAAGCGCTACTACGTCTACTACCCCTATCCAGGCCGGACTTTCTACCTGGAAGCCAAGGTCAGCCTTTGACCTGGCGCAACCCGGCCCACGCTTTTAGCAAGGAACAATCATGCAGACAGTTTTCCAGCAGAAAAATCAGCAACAAGCACCGGACGAAACCAGTTCGATCTCGTCGCGCAATTACCGCATCCTGTGGCGCTGGCATTTTTATGCCGGCCTGTTCGTGATGCCCTTCCTGATCGTGCTGGCCATCACCGGCACCATCTATGTCTTCAAGCCGCAGATAGAAAGCGCGCTCTATGGCGACAAGCTGTTCGTGCCCGCCGGCACCCAGGCCAGGCTGGGCTACGACAAGCTGCTCGGCATCGCCGCCGGCGCGTTGCCGCCTGACGCCAAGGCGAGTTCGATCGCCGTCAGCCAGGATCCGGAGCGCAGCACCGAAGCGGTATTCCGCCTTGCATCCGGCGACAGCAGCAGCGTCTATGTCAATCCGTACACGGGCCAGGTGCAGGGCACGCTCAGCGTCGAACACCGGCTGATGAAACAGGTGCGGCAAATCCATCGTGACCTGCTGCTCGGCAAATGGGGGGGCTGGCTGATGGAACTGGCGGCCTGCTGGACCCTGGTGATGGTCGGCACCGGCATCGCCCTGTGGTGGCCGCGCAAACGGTTTTCGGCATGGGGCACCCTGCTGCCGCGCCTTAGCCTGCGCGGCCGTGCGGTCTGGCGTGAACTGCACCTGGTAGCCGGCATCTGGGTGTCGATAGGCGCTGTGTTCTTCATCATGAGCGGCTTGCCGTGGTCCAGTTTCTGGGGCAAGAATTTCCAGGCGGTGGTTACCTGGGCGGATTCTGCGCCGGCAAAGACGGCGCCAAAGGTAGCAGCGAAGCAAACCCAAGTCCATCATGCGGACATGCCGACAGACGCGCATGCTTCGATGCCGGACATGCCCGGCATGAAAATGCAGGACCTGCCTCTGGCCAGCGTCCCGTGGGCGGTCGGCGCCACCACGGTGCCGACGTCGCAGAATATGCCGAAGCAGCAGCCGCGGCAGCGCCTGGCGATCGACCAGGTGGTGGCGATCGCGGCACGCAACGGCATGCAGACCTACCAGCTGGCCTTGCCGGGCAAGAGCTCCGGCGTATTCACCGCATCGTATGCACCTGGCGCTGGCGAATTTGTCCGCTCCGACCTTGACCAGCAGCGTACGCTGCATATCGACCAGTACAGCGGAAAGATCATGAAGGACATGCGTTTTTCCGAGTACAACCCGGTCTCCAAGCTGGTCTCGCTCGGCGTTGCCTTGCATATGGGAGAGTATTTCGGCCTGGCCAACCAGCTGATCTGCGCCGCCATTTCAATGGCGCTGCTGGGAATGGCCGCGACCGGATTCATCATGTGGTGGAAGCGCCGTCCGCAACATTCGATCGGGGCGCCGAAGCGCGTGCTGCAGCCGCCACCCTCGATCAGGCGCTGGAAAGGCTATATGGCGCTGCTCGGCATCATCTTCCCGTTGATGGGCGCGACGATGATCGCCGTCTGGCTGGGCGACACCTTGTTTTTCAAGAACAGGGCCTAGTCAGGCCACAACTTCGACGCCGCCGCCCGCGGTCATTTCACCGATGACCGCAGCCTCGGCAAACCCTTCGCGCCGGAACAGCTCCAGCACTTGCTCCACCGCCGCGGGATCGCAGGAAACCAGCAAGCCGCCCGAGGTTTGCGGGTCTGTCAGCAGGCTGCGCTGCACCGGCGTGATGCCGTCGGCCAGCGTCACGTCCTTGGCGTAGCCGTTCCAGTTGCGGCCGGAAGCGCCGGTGACATATCCCTGCTCCGCCAGCTGCTGCACCTGCGGCAGCAAAGGAATCAATCCCATTGCCAGCCGCGCGGACAGCTTGGCGCCGCGCGCCAGTTCCAGCATGTGACCCAGCAAGCCGAAGCCTGTGACGTCGGTCAGGGCGTTAACCCCGGCCAGTTCCGACAGCAGCCGGCCAGGCTTGTTCAGCTTGGTCGTATTGCTGATCAGCGCGGCATAACCGGCGGCATCCAGCGCGCCCTTTTTCAAGGCTGCCGACAGGATGCCGACGCCGATCGGCTTGCCCAGGATGAGTTTGTCTCCCGCCTTGGCGCCGGCGTTGCGCTTGACCTTGGACGGATGGACCAGGCCCAGCACCACCAGGCCGTAGATCGGCTCGACCGAATCGATGGTATGGCCGCCGGCGATCGGGATGCCTGCTTCGGCGCAAATCGACTCGCCGCCTTTCAATATGCTGGCGATCACTTCCAGCGGCAGCTTGTCGATAGGCATGCCGACCAGGGCCAGCGCCATGATCGGCGTGCCGCCCATGGCGTACACGTCCGAAATCGCATTGGTGGCGGCGATGCGGCCGAAGTCGTAAGGATCGTCGACGATCGGCATGAAAAAATCGGTGGTCGCGATCAGCGCCTGCTCGTCGTTGAGCTTATAGACAGCGGCGTCGTCGGCGGTTTCAATCCCCACCATCAATTCTTTCGGCACCGGGAATCCGCTCGAGCCTTTGAGGATTTCCGCCAGCACGCCCGGCGCGATCTTGCAGCCGCAGCCGCCGCCATGCGAAAAGGAAGTCAGTCGGATATTGGATTCAGCGGGATCTGGCATACGCGTCCTGAGATGAAGTCAGTCAAAGATAGGAATGAAGTATACGCGCCATCGGCGCTTATTTCTCTTGATGCAGCTGTTGCGCCACGCGAACGAAGGCAGCGTCCGAAATATCCGGCAGGTCAATCACCTGCGCCTCGGAAAACTGGTCGAAATTCCTCCTGATCGACTGCGCGTAAGCCGGATCGTAGTGCTTCAGGAGCAATTCATCGACCAGCTCCTCGATGCGTCCCGACAAGCTCAGCTGCTGCCAGTAAGCGACCTTCTCGCGGCCATGGACATAAGCCAGGCAAGCCAGCTGGGTATTGAGCAAGGCGGGGTCGGCGATGAAATGCACGTAATCTTCCAGCAGCAGCCGCACCCGGTCCGGACGCGACAGCGCAACCGCATAACATGGCGAATTGCGCATGGATGCCATCAGCACCTCCGGCACCCGCAGGTTGCCGACTTTCCTGCTCTCGGATTCGACGAATACCGGACGCTGCGGATCGCAACCTTGCAGCATGTCCCACAGCCGGCTCTCGAAGGTTTTTTGCGAGGGCTGCAGCTCGCTCGGCAGGTTACCCAGCACCGAGCCGCGATGCGCCGCCATCTGTTCCAGGTCCAGCACCTGCGCACCCTGTTGCGCCAGCACTTGCAGCAGGCGGCTCTTGCCGCTGCCGGTAGGGCCGCAGATCACCCTGAAGCACAAGCCCAGCGGCAGTTCGGCCAGGCTGGCGTTGACATGCCTGCGATACGACTGGTAGCCGCCGTCCAGCTGCGCCACCGGCCAGCCGATTTTCGCCATGATGTGCGCCATGGCGCCGCTGCGATTGCCGCCGCGCCAGCAGTAAACCAAGGGCGTCCATTCGCGCGGCTGGTCCAGGAACAGGGTTTCGATATGGAAAGCGATATTGCGCGCGACCAGCACCGCGCCCAGTTTTTTCGCCTCGAAACTGCTGACCTGCTTGTACATGGTGCCGACCTGCGCCCGCTGCGCATCGTCCAGCACCGGGCAATTGATGGCGCCGGGAATATGGTCTTCGGCAAATTCCGACTGGCTGCGGACATCGATGACAGCGTCGAACTGGTTGAGCCGGGGAAGGACTTCTTGAAAGGACAGCAATGCCGGGTATTTCATGCGCGTTTTTCTAGATCGGTTTTTGGCTGGCGGAACGACAGCACTCACGCATTATAAGCATTTGCTCCGCCCTCTTCGAATCTGGCGAATTGTCAGGCATCGTCTTGCTCCGACAGCATGCCCCAGGCCAGCCGCACCAGCTCGTCTTCGAATTCGACGCTGCCGAGCAGCGGCGACTTTTCCAGCGAAGCGCTGCGGATGGCGCCGATGACGGCGCGGGTCACCACGAACATCATGGCCGGCGTCGGCGGCCGCAGCTTGGGATGGTGGATCCGCTGCATGCTGATGGCGATCCGTTCCGCCGTCTCGCGCAAGGCCTGTGTGATGTCTTCGTGGTGATCGTGCTGCCAGGCGAAACGGACCATGGCGCGCTTGGCGCTGCGGCCGCTGCCCAGGCCCTCGATATTGATGCGGATGAACTGGCGCAGGAAAGTTTTCGGATCGAGCTGGCCAACCTGGTTCTCGGCGCTTTCCATCAATGCGTCCAGCTCATCCATCACGCGCCGCCGCTCGCGCGCAATCAGGGCTGTCAGTATCGCTTCCTTGCTGGGGAAATACTGGTATAGGGTGCCGATCGAGAAACCGGCCTTTTCCGCCACCTTGTTGGTGGTCAGCCCTGCCGGACCCTCGCTTTCCAGAATCTGAGCAGTGGTTTCAAAAATGGTCTCTATGGTGCGTTGCGCCCGCTCCTGGGTGGGCAATTTCCGCATGATTTCAGAGTGAGATCCTGGATTACGCTTGGCCATGTCCGTGCCTGTCAAAAACTGAGCAAGTTGCGAGTTTAAAAACTGAATAAAGCTCAGTATAGTGGTTCTATCGCAAATCTACAAAGGCAGGCCCGTGAACACCTCCACGCCACTGATGGTAAGAAAACTGCTGGTCGACTTGTCGCAAGGCTTCCCGCGCCACTGGCTGGCAGGCAAACCGTTCCGTACCCAATACTTCAACGCCTTGTCGATGAGTTTTCCGGTCGGCGAGCAGGAATTCATCGATTCCGTGCGCGACGCCGCCCAAGCACTGCCGGATTCTCCTGAGAACAGCGCGCTGCGCGCCACCATCCAGGATTTTGTGGGACAGGAAGCCACCCACCGCCGCGTGCACGATTTGTACAACGCCGAGCTGGAAAAACAAGGATTGCACAACCATTGGCAGCATTGGTCCGGCAACCTGATCGCACTGGGACGCCAGCACAAGGTTCCTGCCATGCGCAGGCTGGCGATTACCGTAGCCCTGGAGCACTACACCGCGGCGATGGCCGACCTGACGCTACGCCATCCGCAGCTGCTGGACGGCGCGGAACCGTCCTTGCAAACCCTGTGGCGCTGGCATTCGGTGGAAGAAACCGAGCACAAGGCAGTCGCTTTCGACCTGTTCCACACGCTGGGCGGCGACTACCGGGCGCGGATGAGCGGTTACGCTTTTGCCATGCTGCATTTAACCTTGATGGCGACCGGGCAAACGATCAACAACCTCTGGCACGACCGCGTGCTGTTCAAGCCCGGCACCTGGCTGGACGCCGCCCGCTTCTTCTTTGGCCGCTACGGCCTGGTCTGGCTCAGCACCGGCCCGCTGCTGGCCTACCTGCGCCGCGATTTCCACCCGTGGCAGCATGACAACCGGGAGCTGGCGGAACAATGGCTTTCCGATTATTCCGGGAAGTACGCTGTGGTGCGCGGCCCTAGAGCCGCCTGAACCGGGATTGCAACGAAATACCCTGACTTCTGTCGAATCGGCTGATCATCGAGCGTGCGATAGACTAAAATGCCATCGCCGCTATCAATTAGCCGATTCAAGGAGTTTTCGTTCATGCCCAGGATGTACAGTTTTTCGCGCGCCGCGCTGCTGGTCGCGCTGGCCGGCGCCCTCGCCGCCTGCTCCACCGCCAAGCCCAAGGTTTACCAGGGCGAGGAATTCAGCGAAACCAGCACTTTTTCCCACGACTTCGCCAAATCCAGTGCGGATACCTGCGAAGCGGCGCGCCGCACCTTGCTGAGCCAGGGCTACATCATCAAGCAGGCCAAGGATGACCTGGTCGACGGCCACAAGCACTTCCAGCCGGAGAGCGACGTCCACGTCGAAATCGAATTCCATGTGGTGTGCGCCGCCAACGACAAGCAAGGCAAAAACAGCACGCTGTTTGTCAGCGCCACCCAGGACCGCTATGCGCTCAAGAAAACCAACAACTCGGCCAGCGTCGGCCTGAGCGTGCTGGGTTCAGTGTCGATGCCGATCGGCAGCACTTCCGATTCGCTGGTCAAGGTCGCCAGCGAAACGATTCCGGCCGGGCAGTTCTATGATCGTTTCTTCGGCCTGATCGAACATTACCTCGGCCTCGACACCGGCTTGCCCGCGGTGGGCCTGGGCGACAAGCCGGCGCTGCCGGTCAAGCCTGCGCCGAAAGCGCCGGAATAACGCCGCCCAGGAAAAAGGCCGCCGGTGTTTTCACACGCTGGCGGCCGTCAAGCTCTAACCTGGATGTCAACAGCTGGTTAAAACGCCTTCTTCAAGCCGACCTGGAACGAGTTGGTCTTGTTGCCGCCGGCGAACTGGCCGCTGTAGCTGGCAAACGCGCTGAAATCCGCAGCCAGCGCAATGCTGGCGCCGAGATCCAGCCGTGCGCTGTTGGATGGCCCCTGGTATGCGGGCAAACCGAAGCTGCCGGCCATGCCGACCACATTGGCGCGCACATCGCGCTCGCTGTCTTTAAACTCCTTTTCCCATGCCAGCTTGGCGAACGGCTGCACCGCATATTGCCCCAGCGTCAGCTTGCTGCTGACCTGCGCGCCGAGGCTGGACACCAGCGAATTGCGCCGCTGCGACTGGAAGTTCATGGCGGTGCTGTCGTTGCCGTTTTCGGTGTAGCCGCCGACATTGACCTGCTGCCAGGTCAGGTTGCCGACCGGGCTCAGGACCAGCGCGCCAAGATCAAAATCGTACTGGCCGCCGATGCGCAACAGAAACTGGTGGCCGTTGCTGCTGCCGCTCTCGCTGCGGGTGGCCGCACCGAGGGCGATATTGCGGGTCACATCCTTGTACTGCAGCGAGCCGGCCATGCCCAGCGCGTTGACGGCCCAGGCGCCGTCGCGGTATTGGGTGTAGGCCGAAAGCATGGCCTGGTCCAGCTTGAAGCCGCCGCTATCGTTACCGAAATTCGCCCGGTTATGGGCGAAACCGAAAGCGCCGCCGACCGTAACGTTCTGGTTGACGGCGTAATCGACGCCGACCGACACGCTATTGGACGAGCCGTCCAGGCCAGGATTGTTGCCGTTGTGGTCCAGGCTCTGGTGGGTATTGTCATACGCGGCATAGGCTTCGACCTGTCCCGCGCGCGGCGTCAGCCGCTGGCGGTCGTCGATCACGCGGGTGAAAGCCTGGGCGCCGGCCAGCGGCGCTTCTGCCAGCATGCCGATCTGGCTGGGAGCCTGCAGCACCGATTCGACATACTGCGCCAGGATCGCATGCCCTGCTCCGGTCGGATGGACGCCGTCGGCGAACAGATAGGTCTTGTCGGCGTTCGGCGCAACCAGGGTCGAGGTGGTGCAGGTCGACGAAGAACTGGTGGTGCAGGCCGGTGTGGTGACGTTGGTAAAACCGTACAAGCCAGGATTGGCGACCGCTTCGCGCAGCAGGCCGAAGGCGTTGAGCGCGACGATGTTGCCGCCCAGGCCGCCCAAGCCGCTGTTCAGGCTGGCGTTGAAGCTGGTCGAAGCCGCGGTCCACAAGGTGGCCAGCGCCGGAATCGACGAGCCCTGCGGAGTACGGCCGATATCGGGCAGGTTGATCACGATCACGGTGCCGGCGCCGGCCTGCTGCAATTGCCTGACCAGGCTGACCACGTTGCCGGCTTCGCCGGTGACTTGCTGGATGGTTTGCACCGCGGTGGCGGTCTGCGTCGCCGGATTGAGCAGGCCGGCGATATTGGTCTGGGTGTAGCCGAACACATCGTTGGCGCCGGCCCAGGCTGCGTACAGCCCCTTGCTGTCGAGGTGCGGATTGGCCGCCAGGTAAGCCTGGACCTGGCTGGCGACAGTCGGCACCAAAGGCGCCGTGGCGGCGTCGGGCCAGCCGTTCTGGCTGGTCACGCGCGCGCCGCCGACTGCGTAGTCGGTGCCGCCGGCCGCCTGCACGCCGCTCGGCGTCAGCACCGCCGCCGGATTGGCGGTGGTGCCGTATTTATGCGCCAGGAGCTGCGCCCAGACGGGATCCGGGTTGGTGGTGAACGACGGCTGCTTGCCCACTCCGGTGAAATAGCCGGTGTCGGTCAGCGAGTCGCCGAAAAACACCATCTGTGAAAAATTCGCGGCGCCGGCCGGCGCGCAGATGACGAACCCGGCGCCCAATACGGCAGCGGTATGGGTCGCCAATGTCAGTGCACGGGCCATGGGGCGCAGGCGGAATGGTTTTGCTAATGAAATGCGCAATTGTGTCTCCCTCTTGTATTTATAGATGTTGCGCCATTAATATCTGCTTCCCAGGCTGCAAAGTCAATCGAGGACATAGGCAAAACACTCGAAATCCACTGCGTCCGCGCAAGTGGCGCTAAACTGCTTCTGCCAACTGCGCAAGCACTCATTGTGAACCATACCGACCATGGATAAAATAGATAAACAGATTCTGGCCATCCTGCAAGAAGACGCCAGCACGCCGGTGGCGGAAATCGCCGAGAAGGTCAACCTGTCGTCGACGCCTTGCTGGCGCCGCATACAGAAACTGGAAGAGGATGGCGTGGTGTTGCGCCGGGTGGCGCTGCTGGACGCCAACAAGCTCAATGTCGGCGTGACGGTATTCGTATCGATCAAGACCAACCAGCATAACGCCGGCTGGTATGCGCAATTCAGCAATACCGTAAAACTGATTCCCGAAGTGGTCGAGTTCTACCGCATGAGCGGCAACATCGATTACCTGCTGCGGGTGGTGGTGCCGAATATCGCCGCCTACGACGCGGTGTACCAGAAGCTGACGCAGTCGAACGCGCTGTTCGACGTCAACGCCAGCTTCGCCATGGAACAGATCAAGCACACTACCGCGCTGCCGCTTGACTATGCCGGGCTAGACTGATCCGGCCGGCTCCCTACAGCGCCTGCTCCATGCGCTTGAACGCCTGGCCCATGTCGGCGATCAGGTCGTCGATGTTTTCCAGCCCGACGTGGATCCGCACCAGCGGATTCGGGTAGGTGGTTGCCGACGCCACGCGGGTCGGCGGTTTGTCCAGCGGCAAAGCCAGGCTTTCAAAACCGCCCCACGACAAGCCGATCCCGAACAATTGCAAGCCATCGAAGAATTTCGACAGCGCAGGCCGGCCGACTTCTTTCAAGGCAATCGTGAACAGGCCGCTGGCGCCGAGGAAATCGCGCTGCCACAGCTTGTGGCCGGGATCCGACGGCAGCGCCGGATGCAATACGCGCTCCACCAGCGGCTGGGTCTGCAGGTATTCCGCCAGCTGGATGCCGCTCTCCGAATGCTGGCGCAGGCGCACCGACATGCTGCGCATGCCGCGCAAAGCCAGGTAGATATCGTCCGGGCCGGCAGTCTGGCCGAAATCGTGGGCGCCGTGCTTGAGGATGCACCAGGCCCGTTCATTGGCGCTGGCGACGCCCAGCAAGGCGTCGGAATGGCCGACGATGTATTTGGTGGCGGCGTGGATCGAGACGTCGACGCCATGTTCGAACGGCTTGAAAAACAGCGGCGTGGCCCAGGTATTGTCGAGCAAGACGTAAGCGCCGACCTTGTGCGCCTCTTCTGCGATGGCGGGGATGTCCTGGACCTCGAAGGTCCACGACCCGGGCGATTCGACAAACACCACGCTGGTGTTCGGCCGCAGCAACGTACGGATTTCGCCGCCGATCAGCGGATCGAAATACTCTACTTCAACACCCATGCGGCGCAAGACGCGGTCAGCGAAGGTGCGGGTCGGACCATACACGCTGTCGGTCATCAGGACATGGTCGCCGCTTTTGACGAAAGCCATGATGCTGTGGGTGCAGGCCGACAGGCCGGACGGGAACACCAGGCAGTTGTGGCCGCCTTCCAGCGTCACGATCGCCTGCTCGAAGGAGCGCGTGGTCGGCGTGCCGAAGCGGCCGTAGTTGGACATCGGATTGTCGATCTGGCGTGCGGCTTCCCAGTCTTCCAGGTTGTTGGCGATGATGGTCGAACCGCGGAACACCGGCGTATTCACCATGCCGGCAAAACGCGCCGGCTCGCGGCCGCAATGCACCAGCTGCGTATCGACATGGGTTGCCGGGGAAGCTGAAGAATGATCGGAAGACATAAGAAGCGCTCCATGCTGGACTGTACGGCGAGATTACCTGTAGCCATTGTAGGGTCGCCCGCGTGGAAAATTATTGCAACAAACATCCTTGAATCACGATTAATTAGAATAATTTACTAAAATTTTAACAATGTAAAGAAATTAAATACAAATCAGCAAGAAAGCACGCAGCCCGGCATCCTCAAAGACGCCAAATCCCATATATATGCAATAGATATTAATAAGCCACAAATCATATATTTGACATCGCGTTATGGGCAAGGCAATCTAACGTCAGCCTTAAGCCATCAATCCTGGAGATGCAAATCATGCCGCAATACCGTTCCCGCACTACTACCCACGGCCGCAACATGGCCGGCGCCCGCGCCCTGTGGCGCGCCACAGGCATGAAAGACGGCGATTTCGACAAGCCGATCATTGCCGTGGTCAACTCGTTTACCCAGTTCGTGCCCGGCCACGTCCACCTCAAGGACCTGGGCCAGATGGTCGCGCGCGAAATCGAAGCGGCCGGCGGCGTCGCCAAGGAATTCAATACGATCGCGGTCGACGACGGCATCGCCATGGGCCACGGCGGCATGCTGTATTCGCTGCCTTCGCGCGAACTGATCGCCGATTCGGTGGAGTACATGGTCAACGCCCACTGCGCCGACGCCATGGTGTGCATCTCCAATTGCGACAAGATCACGCCCGGCATGCTGATGGCGGCGATGCGCCTGAATATCCCTGTGGTGTTCGTTTCCGGCGGCCCGATGGAAGCCGGCAAAGTGGTTGAAAAACTGCCAGGCGTAGCCGTCATCGACCAGAAAATCTTCAAGATCGACCTGGTCGACGCCATGATCAAGGCCGGCGACGCCTCCGTCAGCGATGCCGACATCGCTGAAATCGAACGCTCGGCCTGCCCTACCTGCGGCTCCTGTTCCGGCATGTTCACCGCCAACTCGATGAACTGCCTGACCGAAGCGCTGGGCCTGGCGCTGCCCGGCAACGGCACCATCCTCGCTACCCACGCCGACCGCAAGGAGCTGTTCCTGCGCGCCGGCCGCCTGATAGTGGAACTGGCCAAACGCCATTACGAGCAAGACGATTATTCGGTCCTGCCGCGCACCATCGCCAGCAAGGCTTCGTTCGAGAACGCCATGACGCTGGATGTCGCCATGGGCGGTTCGACCAACACCGTGCTGCACTTGCTGGCCGCGGCGCAGGAAGCCGAAGTCGATTTCAAGATGGCCGACATCGACCGCATCTCGCGCCACGTTCCTTGCCTGTGCAAGGTGGCGCCGATGACCGACAAATACCATATCGAAGACGTCCACCGCGCCGGCGGCATCGTCAGCATCCTGGGCGAGCTGGCGCGCGCCGGCCTGCTCGACACCAGCCGTCCGACCATCCACGCCAAGACGCTGGCCGACGCCATCGCCAGCAACGACATCACCCAGACCCAGGACGCCGCGGTACACAAGCTGTTCAGCGCGGCTCCCGGCGGCGTGCCGACCCAGGTCGCGTTTTCCCAGGAAAAGCGCTTCGCCAGCCTCGACACCGACCGCAGCAACGGCTGCATCCGCGACAAGGCCCATGCCTATTCGCAGGACGGCGGCCTGGCAGTCCTGTACGGCAACCTGGCGGAAAACGGCTGCATCGTGAAAACCGCCGGCGTCGATGAAAGCATCCTCAAGTTCAGCGGCCGGGCGCGCGTCTTTGAAAGCCAGGACGACGCCGTGGAAGCGATCCTGGGCGACACGGTGCATGCCGGCGACGTCGTCATCATCCGCTACGAAGGACCGAAAGGCGGCCCCGGCATGCAGGAAATGCTGTATCCGACGTCGTATATCAAGTCCAAGGGACTGGGCAAATCCTGCGCGCTGTTCACCGACGGCCGCTTCTCCGGTGGTTCGTCCGGCCTGGTGATCGGCCATGCCTCGCCGGAAGCGGCGGAAGGCGGCGCCATCGGCCTGGTGGAGGAAGGCGACATCATAGAAATCGACATCCCGGAACGCCGCATGCACTTGAAAATCAGCGACAGCGAACTGGCGCAGCGGCGCTCTGCGATGGAAGCCAAAGGCAAGGATGCCTGGAAACCGGTCAACCGCCAGCGTTATGTGTCGCAGGCCTTGCAAGCCTACGCCGCCATGGCGACTTCGGCCGACCGCGGCGCGGTGCGCGACATCAGCCAGCTGAAACGTTAAGCGGTATACGCATTTGTGTCCTAGCGTTTATCTAGCAAGAAAAATGTAACTCTCTGTAAAAGAGGCTGGTGCAAACCAGCCTCTTTTGTTTCCATGTCACCAGTACCGCGGAGCCCGCATGCGGCCCGTGGCCGTTGCTGCAATATGGTAAAGTTGCAGACCGCTTCCTCTGGCAGATTTTTATGGCAGTTCCTGCAACTCTTCCCGTTAGATATTCCTTGAACCACGCTCCCTTGGATCACACTGCAGGATTGGCTTCTCCCGACTGATGACATCGTTGAATAATTCCGGATTGCAAAAAACAGTCGCCGTTATCGGCGGCGGCCCCGCCGGCCTGATGGCGGCCGAGGTGCTGGCGGCCGGCGGCTTGCAAGTCCATGTGTACGACGCCATGCCGTCGGTAGGCCGCAAATTCCTGCTGGCCGGCAAAGGCGGCATGAACCTCACCCATTCCGAGCCCTACGACGATTTCCTGACGCGCTACGGCGCCCGCCGCCCGCAAATCGCACCGCTGCTGGAGCAGTTCAGTCCGGACGCGCTGCGCGCATGGGTGCACGCGCTTGGCATAGACACCTTCATCGGTTCCTCCGGCCGCGTGTTCCCGACCGACATGAAGGCCGCGCCGCTGCTGCGCGCCTGGCTGCACCGCCTGCGCCAGGCCGGCGTCGGCTTCCACATGCGCCATCGCTGGCTGGGCTGGAACGAGGCCGGCGCATTGTCTTTCGACACCCCGCAAGGGCCGCTTGCGATGCAGGCCGACGCCGTGGTGCTGGCCTTGGGCGGCGGCAGCTGGGCACGCCTGGGGTCCGACGCCAGATGGGTGCCGCTGCTGGCGCAGCGCGAGGTTCCGCTCGCCCCGCTGCTGCCGGCGAACTGCGGTTTCGAGGCAAGCTGGAGCGCATATTTCCGCGAGCACTTTGCCGGCCACCACCTGAAATCGGTAGCGATAACCACGACCGACGGCGACCAGCCGGCGCAGCGCAAGCAAGGGGAATTCGTGATCACCGCCGACGGCGTCGAAGGCAGCCTGATCTATGCGCTGTCAGCCGGCCTGCGCGACCGCATCGCCGCCAGCGGCAGCACCCTGGTCTACCTCGACCTGCTGCCGGACTGGTCCTTGCAGCGCGTGACGGATGAGGTGGCGCGGCCGCGCGGCGCGCGTTCCTGGTCCAGCCACCTGCAAAGCCGCCTGGGCTTGAAAGGCGTCAAGACCAGCCTGCTGCGGGAACTGGTGCCGGCCGCCGATTTCGGCCAGCCCTTGCTGCTGGCGCAAGCGATCAAGGCGCTGCCGCTGACGCTGCTGGCCGCCCGCCCGATCGATGAAGCCATCAGCAGCGCCGGCGGGGTAACCTTCGAAGGCATGGATCCGCAGCTCATGCTGAAGGCCCTGCCGGGCGTATTCTGCGCCGGCGAAATGCTCGACTGGGAAGCCCCCACCGGCGGCTACCTGCTAAGCGCCTGCCTGGCTTCCGGACGTGCTGCCGGCAATGGCGTTTTAAGCTGGTTACGGTAACATGACGACCTTTGGCTCCGGGCTCCTGCCGGCGAATGGCGCAGCTTCCCGAGGAGCCGCCATTCAATTTGCAATCACGTTGACGACACAAGGCTGAACCGATGAAGGAAGGGAGTGTGAATCCAGGCGAACTGTCGCAGGCAGACCAGCAGCGAGCCGGCCAATGGCGCATTTCCAAGATCGTCGGCGTGCTGGTTTCGGTCCTGGTCCACATTCTCGGCATCTGGTTTTTGCTGACCAAGCTGGCGGTCGAGATGCCGGTGGCGTCGCCGTCGCCCGGCAACATGGGATTGCTGCTGATCAGCGAGGCGGCGGCGCCCAGCAGCGTGCCGCCGCCGAAAACGCAGGCCACTCCGGCCAAGCCGAAATCCGCACCCAAGCCGCGCAAGAGCGCGCCCAAACAGGAACAGGTGCGCAAGCCGGTTGTCGCAACTGCGCCGGAACCGGCCATACCGCCGCCGCCCGATGCGCCCAAGTACCAGCAATCGGTGGAGGAAGATTTTTCTACGCACATCCAGGCCGCGCGCCAGCGGCGCGAAGCGGCCCTGGCCCAGGAACGCGCCGAGGCCGGCGAGACCGCGGAAGACGCGCCGCAATCGCCGAACGATATCGCGCGCGCCAACATCCAGGCGCAACGGGGCTGGATGGGCATGGACAAGGACAAGTCGGGCGGTATTTTCGAAGTGCGCGACAAGACCCCGTTCCGGGCCAGCCTGATTTTCCGCGGCTGGAACGCGAATGTCAGCCGGAGCGCGCAGCAGAATATCCCGGTCGAGCGCGGCAGCGACGAGAGCATCGAAATGGCGATCGTCAATAAAATGATCGAGATGATCCGCAAGAAGACCAGCACCGATATTCCGTGGCGTTCGCAACGGCTGGGGCGCGTCATCACGCTTAGCGCCAGGCTGAAAGATACCGCCGAACTGCAGCAGTTCCTGATGCGCGAAATGTTTTACCAGGACAGCGCGCCGCCGCGATAAAAAGGGCCTGGCGATGCTTGTGCAACAGGCATCGCCGGCTGCAAAGAAATGGCGGCTCGGCCTTGTTCGGCTTACAATATCGCCTATTCCCGAATATTAGCAATCAGGCGCGCTCCAGCGCCTGAGAAAGAACCCATTTAATGCAATCAAATTTCCAGCAACGGGCCGCCCGATGACGGCAGCGGCACAAAAAGTTTCACCCGGCATGCAGCAGTACCTCGGCATCAAGGCCGACTATCCGGACACGCTCGTGTTTTACCGGATGGGGGATTTTTACGAACTGTTTTTCGACGATGCGGAAAAAGCGGCGCGCCTGCTAGGTATCACGCTGACAGCCCGCGGCACCTACAACAACGCGCCGATCAAGATGTGCGGCGTACCGTTCCACTCCGCCGACCAGTACCTGGCCAAGCTGATCAAGCTGGGCGAATCGGTGGCGCTGTGCGAACAGATCGGCGACCCCGCCACCAGCAAAGGTCCGGTCGACCGCAAAGTGCTGCGCGTGATCACCCCCGGCACCCTGACCGACTCCAACCTGCTGCCGGAAAAATCGGACCAGCCTTTGCTGGCGCTGTATGTCACCCAGCAGCGCAAGGCGGTCAAGGTCGGCCTGGCCTGGCTGTCGATGGCCAGCGGCGCGCTGAAGATGATGGAATTCGCGTGCGAACCGGCGACGCTGGATACCCTGCTGAAGCAGGAACTGGAGCGCATCGCACCGGCCGAGATCCTGGCTGCCGACATGGTGGAAACCATGTTGGGCGGCGCAGTGGTCGACAAAGCCACCACCGTGCCGGAATGGCATTTCGATATCGCCAACGGCCAGAAATCCCTGCTCGACCAGCTCGCCGTCAGCAGCCTGGGCGGCTTCGGCGCAGAAGGCTTGAGCGCTGCCATCGGCGCTGCCGGCGCCCTGCTGCGTTATGCGCAGTCGACCCAGGGCAAGGGCTTGCAGCATGTACGCACGCTCACGGTTGAAACCGAAAACGAATTCATCGGCCTTGACGCCGCCACCCGGCGCAACCTGGAACTGACCGAAACCATACGCGGCCAGGATGCCTCCTCCGGCGCGCCCACCCTGTTTTCGCTGCTGGACCACTGCCGCACGGCGATGGGTTCGCGCCTGCTGCGCCACTGGTTGCACCATGCCAAGCGCGACCAGGCTGTGGCCCGTGGCCGCCACGCGGCGATCGGCGCCCTGATTGCCGCCGATGCCGGCAGCGCCATTTCGAGCACGCTGAGCGCGGTGCCGGACATCGAACGCATCACCGCCCGCATCGCCCTGCTGTCGGCGCGGCCGCGCGACCTGGCCGGCTTGCGCGACGGCTTGCTGCAACTCGACGCGCTGCGCGCCGACATCGCCATGTGCGGCAGCGAAAATCAGGTGCCGCTGCTGCAGGAACTGCAAATCGCGCTGGAAACCCCGGTCGACTGCCTGCAGCTGCTGCAGACCGCGATCGCGGCCGAACCATCGACCATGGTGCGCGACGGCGGCGTCATCGCCGCCGGCTTCGACGCCGAACTGGACGAGCTGCGCGGACTGTCGGAAAACGCAGGCCAGTACCTGGTCGACCTGGAAACGCGCGAACGGGCGCGCACCGGCATCGCTAACCTGCGCGTCGAATACAACAAGGTGCACGGGTTTTACATCGAGGTCACCCACGGCCAGACCACCAAGGTGCCGGACGACTACCGCCGGCGCCAGACCCTGAAGAATGCCGAGCGCTACATCACGCCGGAACTGAAAGCCTTTGAAGACAAGGCTCTGTCGGCACAGGAACGCGCGCTGATCCGCGAAAAGGCGCTATACGAACAGATCCTGCAAGACCTGGCGCCGCATATCGGCACCTTGCAAAGCATCGCCCATGCCCTGGCCCAGCTCGATACCCTGGTGGCCCTGGCCGACCACGCCGCGCGCAACGGCTGGTGCGTGCCGCGGCTGGTGGCCGAACCGGCGATCCAGATCGTGCAAGGACGCCATCCTGTGGTCGAAAAGCAGATTGAACGCTTCATTGCCAACGACTGCCAGCTGTCGACCGAACGCAAGCTGCTGCTGATCACCGGCCCCAACATGGGCGGTAAATCGACCTTCATGCGCCAGGTGGCGCTGATCACCCTGCTCGCCTATGTCGGCAGCTACGTGCCGGCCGACAGCGCCGTGCTGGGCCCGATCGACCGCATCTTCACCCGCATCGGCGCCGCCGACGACCTGGCCGGCGGCCGCTCCACCTTCATGGTGGAAATGACTGAATCGGCAGCCATCCTCAACGGCGCCAGCGAAAACTCGCTGGTGCTGATGGATGAAGTGGGCCGCGGCACCTCGACCTTCGACGGCCTGGCGCTGGCATGGGCGATCGCGCGCCACCTGATCGAAGCCACCCGCAGCTTCACCTTGTTCGCCACCCACTATTTCGAACTGACCCAGCTGCCGGACCTGCATCCGTCGGCGGCCAATGTGCATTTGTCGGCGGTGGAGCACAAGGACAGCATCGTGTTCCTGCATGCGGTACAGGCTGGGCCGGCATCCCAGAGCTACGGCCTGCAGGTAGCGCAGCTGGCAGGCGTGCCGGCGCCGGTGATCCGCGCCGCCCGCAAGCACCTGGCTTTGCTGGAATCGCAATCGGTGCAGTCGACGCCGCAGTTCGACCTGTTTGCGCAAGCCGCCAGCATGGACGCTGATGAAGCCGGGGACGACGCAGCGCTGGACAGCGAACTGATGATCGCCCTGGACAGCATCGACCCCGACGCCCTGACCCCGCGCGAAGCGCTGGAACAGCTGTACCGGTTGAAGCATCTCGTCGCTGGGCAGAAAAACTGATGAGCGCCGCCGGCCGCCCGCACACACGCCGCAGGTTGCCGCTTCGGCTGGCGCTGCTGCTGGCGCTGACGGCCAGCTGCAGCGCTGCGCTGGCGGAAACCACCAGCTTCAGTTTCGGCGTGATCGCGCATGTGTTTCGCAGCAGCGCGGATGAAACGGCGCTGCGCAGCGCCATCAGCGAAACCGACGCCGACAACCTGGCGTTTGTGGTGGCCAACGGCATCAAGGCCAGCAGCGAACCGTGCACCGACAAGCTGTATGGCCAGCGCAAGGCTTTGCTGAACAGCGCAAAAAACGGCTTGATCGTGTCGCTGTCTGCCAGCGACTGGGTGACATGCAGGACCGCAGCCGACCGCTCGGCTGCGATAGAGCGCCTGGGCCGGATCCGCGACCTGTTTTTTTCCGATGAATTTTCTTTTGGCGACAGCAAGATCCCGTTGATCCGGCAATCTACTTCGCCGAAATTCCGCAGCTATGTGGAGAACGCGCGCTGGGAAATCGGCAACGTGGTGTTCGCCACCATCAACCTGCCCGCCGCCAACAACCACTACCTGGCGGAAGGCGGCCGCAACAGCGAATTCGAGGACAGGCAGATCGCCAACCGGGAGTGGCTGCAGCGCGTTTTCCTGAATGCCTCGCAAAAGAAATCGGATGCGGTGGTCCTGTTTTGCGACGGCGATCCGCTGGCCGCCCAGCGCCATCGCGTGTTCGACTTCAACGTCAAGCGCGACGGCTTTGCCGAAATCCGCCAGCGCATCAGCTCGCACGCCGCGCATTTCGAGGGCAAGGTGCTGGTGATCCACGGGCCGCATGGAACCAGTTCGCAGAATCCGGCGAACATCGTCTGGCAACGCAACCTGGGCGACCTGGAAATTCCCGCCGGCTGGCTGAAAGTGATGGTCGACCCGGCCAACCCGAAACTGTTCGAACTCGGCAAGCCGGCGGACCAGCCTGTGCTGTCGCGCCGTTAACCGTAGCGCGGGCAAGCGCCTGGAAACAAAAAAAAGCCGCAGAACATGTCTGCGGCTTTTTTCCTGATGCGCCGTCGCGGCTGCGACGACACGAATCACCGATGCTTTAGTGGATAGGATGGCTGCGGAAATGATCGTCTGCGCCATCGTCGTCATGATCGTCATGGTCATGGCCGTGAGCGCCGTGCACATGCTGATGGGCGATTTCTTCTTCCGAGGCGGCGCGGACTTCGGTCACGCTCAGGTCGAAACGCAGGGCAATCCCGGCCAGCGGATGATTACCGTCGAGCACCACCTTGTCGTCGGCAATGTCGGTCACCGTGAAAATCAATGCCTGCTCTTCTTCATCCTCGTTGTCCGGCGTGCCCTCAAACTGCATGCCGACTTCCAGCGGCGTCGGCAGGCGGTTGCGCGGCTCTATCTTGACCAGGTTCGAATCGTATTCGCCGAACGCATCGTCCGGCTCAACCTGCAGCTCGGTTTGATAGCCGACTTCCTTGCCATCCAGTGCTTCTTCGATTTTCGGCAGCGTGTTTTCGTAACCGCCGTGCAAGTACACCATCGGTTCGCTGCTTTCTTCGATCAGATTGCCTTGGGCATCTGACAATTTGTAGCGTACAGTCACTACCGTATTTTTGGCAATCTTCATGATCATTCCTTTCATTTAACATGCGTTCGGATTATACCCGCCGGAACGGCCCTGCCTCGCCGGGATAGCAAAAAATTACGCGATGGTTCCGTCCAGGCGGCTTGAACGCACGTCGAATCCCGATCCCCGACCTGATTTTACGGCATCCAACCCGATATAATGACCGCATGAAAAATTCAACACTCCTGGGCGGCCTGTCGCCCGCGCAATTTTTACGCGATTACTGGCACAAGAAACCCCTGCTGATCCGCCAGGCCTTGCCTGGTTTCATCCCCTTGCTGACGCCCGACGCCTTGTTTGAACTGGCGCAGCGGGACGACGTCGAATCACGCCTGGTGACCCACTTCAAGCAGCAATGGCAAGTCAGCAACGGCCCGGCCCTGGAGCTGCCGGACACGGCGCAGAAGGACTGGACCCTGCTGGTGCAAGGCGTCAACCTGCACGACGACGGCGCCGACACCCTGCTGCGCCAGTTCCGCTTCATTCCCGATGCGCGGCTGGACGACCTGATGATCAGCTATGCGACCGACAATGGCGGCGTCGGTCCGCACTTTGACTCCTACGATGTGTTTTTGTTGCAGGCCCACGGCCAGCGGCGCTGGAAAATCGGCGCCACCCAGGACCTGACCCTGGTGGAAGGCAGTGCGCTGAAGATACTCAAGAACTTCACGCCCGAGCAGGAATTCATCCTGGAACCGGGCGACATGCTGTACCTGCCGCCGCAATACGCCCACGACGGCACCGCGATCGGCGAGTGCATGACGTATTCGATCGGTTTCCGCGCCCCGCCGTTCCAGGAACTGGGCGAAGCCTTCCTGCAGTTCATGGCGGACTCGATCGACCTGCCGGGACGCTATGCCGACCCGGACCTGCAGGCCAGCAAGCATCCGGCGGAAATCGGCAGCGCCATGCTGGCGCAAATCTCGGACGAACTCAACAAGGTGCGCTTCACCGAAGATGACATTGCAATTTTCGTCGGCGAGTATTTGTCCGAACCCAAGGCCAATGTGTTTTTCGAATCGCCGGCGCGGCCGCTGACCCTGGCGCGCTTTACCGCTGCGTTGAACAAGCGTGGCGTCGCGCTGTCGCGCAAGACCCAGATGCTGTATCGCGGCAAGCATGTATTCATCAACGGCGAATCATTCGCTGCGGGCCGTGCCGACAAAACATCGCTGACGCTGCTGGCAGACCAGCGCCGGCTCGATAGCGAAGCCGCCGCCAAGGTTTCCACTGATGTGCTGGAGGCGCTCTACACCTGGTACGAAGATGGCTGGATTACCCTCGGCTGATTGCGGGGACGCGCTTCAGGCCGGCCGCGCCGGATGCCTTTCCCGCCATGGCGGTGCAGCGGAATGTTATCGCGGCTGCTTTAAATAAGCAGCCGCGAATAAGGAACTGCGAGAAACTGCGAGAAACCACATCTGAAACTTAGTTATAGAATAAATATAACTTTGTTTTAATGCCATTAATAATAAAACAAATACCGGAGTTAATATTTAATCCGGTCGCCATAAACATTATCTGCAATTCACACTATTTAACAAATAAGCT
Source organism: Collimonas sp. OK412 (assembly GCF_900112135.1). Classification (GTDB taxonomy): domain Bacteria; phylum Pseudomonadota; class Gammaproteobacteria; order Burkholderiales; family Burkholderiaceae_D; genus Collimonas; species Collimonas rhizosphaerae. The sequence goes on along the minus strand of NZ_FOLC01000001.1, from coordinate 114,731 downwards.
GCCAAAAGCGGATATCCATTCACATTTGCCGCGACTAGTCATGCAGCGACGGCAAATGCGCATTCAGCGACAAATTGAATAAGTACAGCAGATACCTGTCACCGACTAGCTGGCAACGTTTACCTGGACACGCGACAGCGCTGTTGCATTGATACAAATTCTTACCAAATAGCAAACCGTTAATGTCATATTTAACAAATTCCAGCTATAATTCTGAGCTGGAAAGTTTTTGTTGCATCGCGATGCGCAGTCCCGGCAAAGCACTGCGAAAACATCCTGTAGAGCGATAATTACCGGTAATTATTCATCGCAAAATTTTTGATTACTACTGAAGGAACATTCATGAAAAAAACACTGTTGATCGCATCCCTGTTGGCTCTGACTCTGGCTGCTTGCGGCAAAAAAGACGAAGCTCCTGCTGCTGACGCTGCTCCTGCTGCATCCGTCGCTGCTCCTGCTGCTGACGCTGCTGCATCCGCTGCATCCGACGCTGCTGCTGCTGCAACTGCCGCTGGTTCGGCTGCTGCTGACGCTGCAACTGCTGCTGGTTCCGCTGCTGCTGCCGCTGGTTCCGCTGCTGCTGATGCTGCTCACACAGCTGTTGACGCTGCTGCTGACGCTGCTAAAGCTGCTGCCGCACCTGCTGCTTCCAAGTAATCATTGGTTGCTTAAAAAAAGCCGACCCCTGGGTCGGCTTTTTTATTGCTGAAAATTTCCGGTAAATATCGAACCGGCGCATCGCTCGCGCGCCATGCCGCGCACTACATCTCTATCCAGCCGAAGCCTTCTTCCTGGCACGCTATCGTCACTTCCACCGATTCGCTGCAGCGGGCGCCGCACAGCGCCGCATACGCCAGCTCAGGCAAATTGTTACGCGCACTCAAATGCGCGCCAACCACCTTGCGCAAGCGCGACTGATCCAGCGCCGCCAGGATTTCGCGCGCCGCATCGTTCGACAAATGGCCGTATTCGCCGCCGATGCGGCGCTTGAGCGATGGCGGATAAGCGGAATCGCTCAGCATCTTCCTATCATGATTACATTCCAGCACCAGCGCATCGCTGCCGCCCAGGGCTTGCACCAGATGCTCGGTCAGCTTGCCGGCGTCGGTCAGCACGCCCAGCCGGCGATCGCCGTCGGTGGCGACGTACTGGACCGGCTCGCGTGCATCATGCGGGACCGTATATGGAATTAACTGCAGATTACCGACGGCAAAGGGATCGCTGTCACGGCAGAAACAGACCGCGACGCCGTCCGTGCTGTCCTGGCGCAAGGCTTGATAAGTACCGTAGGTGAGCCACACAGGCAAGCGATGGCGGCGGGCGAATTTGAAAACGCCGCCGATATGGTCCTGGTGTTCGTGGGTGACGATAATTGCAGAGAGTGCGGCGCCATCCAGGCCCAGGCGGGCCAGGCGGCGTTCGGTTTCCCGAATGCCGAAGCCGCAGTCAAGCATCACGTTGGTGGCGGTGCTGCCTGACGCTGCTGAAATCAGCAATGCGTTGCCTTCGCTGCCGCTACCCAGGCTTGCGAATTTCAAGGGTAGCTCTGGTGACAGGAAGACAGCCGCATTGCGCGCTACGACTGCGAGTCAGCTTACTTCAGCTGTTCGTTGAGCAAAGCCAGGATCTTGCCGGAAGTCTTCGACAGTTCAGGCTTGCCATCCTTGTCCAGCACGGCGACCTGGCTGCCGGCGTCAGAGCCTTTGACCAGGATGCGGTAGCTGGCGGCATTCTTTGCCTTGTCGCTATCCGAGCTGCTGAACAGCTTGGCGAAGAAACCCTTGTCCGATTTCTTGTCCTTGGCGTCCGCGTCCTGGTCGACGTAACGCACAAAGTACAAGCCTTGCGTGCGGTCGCGGTCTTCCACGGTGAAGCCGACGCGGTCCAGCGCCAGGCCGACACGGCGCCATGCGCGGTCGAAACCTTCATCAACCTGCACGTAATCGCCGGCGGCATTCTTCACCAGCTTGGAACGTGCTTGCAGCGATGGCGCATTGGCGACTGCTGCCTTGGCTTTCACTTCGTCATTACCCAGGCGGCCCATCAGGCGCGACAGGAATTCTGCTTCCAGCTGTGGATCGGGAGCGCGCGCGGTCCAGATGCTCGATTCTTTTTGCGCGCCGGACAGCACTTCTTCCGCGCCGCGGTGGCTGATGTAGATTTCGGTGGTGCCGTTAGGCCCGCGTTCCAGGCGGGTGCGGAACTTGTCGCGTTCGCCGGTCGAATACAGCGAATCGAATACCTTGCCCAGCGTGTTGCGCACGAAATCCTGCGGGATCTTGGCGCGGTTTTCCGCCCAGTCGGTTTCCATCACGCCGGTCGACGGATTTTCGACATTGATCAGGAAACCCGAATCCTGCCAGAAATCCTTGACCTTAGGCCACAGGCTGTCAGGAGTGGCGTTGACCACCAGCCAGCGCTGCGAACCGTCGCGTTCGATGTGCATGTCCGGCGCGGCATTCGGCGCGACTGCCGCGGCAGCTTCGGCGGGGCGCGTCACGCCCTGCTCCAGGTTGTAGCCGGAAGCGGTGGCGGTGCCTGCGTTGGATTCAGGAATCGCATAACGATTCTCGCGCTGCAGCTGGGTCAGGTCAGGCGGGATATCCAGTTTCGGCGCGGTTACCTTGCCTGCGCTTTTGTAATCGATGCGATCCGGCTCAAGCACCGAACTGATCGACGAACATCCTGCCAGACCGGCGAGCGCCAAAGCGATGACAACGCCACGTTGTGTGAGACTGATTTGAGTCGATGAAATGTTCTTGCGAATAGTCATGTGGATACAGGATCAAAAAAACGAGAGAAATGGAAACGCCTGTCAGCGCAGTTTATTGTAATACACCCGATTCACGCAGCGCGGCCCGTACCGTTGCGTGGTACTCGGCAGCCAGCGGCACCAACGGCAGACGGATCCCGTCAGACATCATGCCCATCTCCGTGAGAGCCCATTTCACAGGCAAAGGATTCGGCTCAACAAATAATTTATTATGCAGCGGCAAAAGCTTGTTGTTCAGTTTGACTGCTTCGGCGACATTGCCATCCATTGCCGCCACGCACAGCAGGTGCATGTCGCGCGGAGCGACGTTGGCCGTCACCGAAATATTACCCTTGCCGCCGCAGAACATCAGCGCCATGGCGGTCGCATCATCGCCGGAATAGATGGCGAATTCAGGCGGCGCCAGGCGGATCAGGTCGGAACCGCGGCCGATGTTGCCGGTGGCGTCCTTGACGCCGATGATGCCCGGCACCTGCGCCAGGCGCAGGATGGTCTCGTTGCTCATGTCGGCCACGGTGCGGCCGGGCACGTTGTACAGGATGATAGGCAAGTCGACCGATTCGGCGATCTTCTTGAAGTGCTGGTACATGCCTTCTTGCGTCGGCCGGTTGTAGTAAGGCACCACCTGCAGCGATGCGTCGGCGCCGGCTTCCTTGGCGAAGCGGGTCAACTGGATCGCTTCCGCGGTGGAATTGCCGCCGCTGCCGGCGATGATGGGAATCCGTTTGGCCGCATGGTCGACCGCCAGCTTGATCAAGGCACAGTGCTCTTCCACGGTGACTGTCGGCGATTCTCCGGAAGTGCCGACGATGACGATAGCGTCGGTCCCTTCCGCGATGTGCCAGTCGATCAGCTTGCGCAAACCTGGCAAGTCGAGGCTGCCGTCGGTATGCATGGGAGTAACGATTGCAACAATGCTGCCCTTGATCATGATCGTAAATGCGAAAAAATAAAAGACTGATTGTAGCGGATCACAGTGGCTGTGGGTATTTCCGCTTGTAAAACAGGTTACAAATACAATTGCCATTTGGCAATTTATCCATAAGCTGCGCCGGATTCCTCATGCGATGCGCAAGGCTGAAACGCTGGCCCCGGCTTGCTTGACGGCGCAAATCCGCTGCACCATGGCCGGTTTCGGCCCTGCCAGGTAACCGTCTTCGAAAGCCAGCACGCGCCAGCTGCTTGCGGCATCGGCTGCCAGCAGCGCCAGCAATTCGCCGGGCTGCAGCAGGAAATCGGGGCTGGACGGCTTGCCGAATTGCTCATTACCGGCGGCAAACGTTTCATATAGCAAGACGCCCTGCCTTGCCACGCTGGCCAGTATCAGGGGAAACAAGGGCCGGTGCAGGTAGTTGGTCACCACCACGGCGCTGAAGCGCTGCGGCAGGAACAGCGACGACAGCGGCTCCGAAGGACCGGTTTCCAGATCGATCTGCTGGGTCTGTACGCCCGGCGCCGTTATCTCCGCCAGCAGCTCGGGATTGCGGTCGACCGCCAGCACCTCCAGGCCGCGCTGCGCCAGCCACGCGGCATGACGGCCGTTGCCGCAAGCCAGGTCCAGCACCAGGCCGGCAGGCAGCAGGCCGCCGAAGCGTCTGACCCAGGGAGATACCGGACTTATCGGCACGCTTGCCCGCTTATCGGTTGCATTGATTCAATTTGATGGGATCCGGGCTCAGCTATAGCTCAGGCCCATCGCCTCGCGCACGTCGCGCATCGTGTCCTGCGCCAGCTTGCGCGCGTGATCGCAGCCGTCCGCCACAATCGCCCGCACCAGCGACGGATCGTCCAGGTATTGCTGGGCGCGCTCGTGCATGGGCTCCTGTTCCCGGATGATGGCGTCGATCACCGGCTGCTTGCATTCGAGGCAGCCGATGCCGGCGCTGCGGCAACCTTTGCCCACCCACTGGCGGGTTGCATCGTCGGAATACACCAGGTGGAACTGCCATACCGGACATTTATCGGGATCGCCGGGATCGGTGCGGCGTACGCGCGCCGGATCGGTCGGCATGGTGCGCACCTTCTTGCTGACGACATCCTTGTCTTCGCGCAGGGCGATGGCATTGCCATAACTCTTGGACATTTTCTGCCCATCCAGCCCCGGCAAACGCGACGCTTCGGTCAGCAGCGCCTGCGGCTCAGACAGGATCAGCTTGCGGCTGCCTTCCAGGAAACCGAACAGGCGCTCACGATCGATCATCGACAGGTTCTGGGCGTCGTCCAGCATGGCCTTGGCCTGCCCCAGGGCGTCTTCGCTGCCCCGCTGCTGGAATTCGGTGCGCAGCTCGTTGTAGAGCTTGGCGCGTTTGCTGCCCAGCTTCTTGACGGCTTCCTGGGCTTTCTCTTCAAAGCCCTTTTCCTTGCCGTACAGGTGGTTAAAACGGCGCGCGATTTCGCGCATCATTTCGATGTGCGGCACCTGGTCGTCGCCCACCGGCACCTGGCTGGCGCGGTAAATCAGGACGTCGGCCGCCTGCAGCAGCGGGTAGCCGAGGAAACCGTAGGTCGCCAGGTCGCGGTCGGTCAGTTTTTCCTGCTGGTCCTTGTAGGTCGGCACCCGCTCCAGCCAGCCGAGCGGCGTCGCCATCGACAGCAACAGGTGCAATTCAGCATGCTCCGGCACCTTGGACTGGATGAACAAGGTCGCCTGCGAAGGATCGACGCCTGCCGCCAGCCAGTCGATCAGCATGTCCCAGGTACTGGTTTCGATCATGCTCGGATCGTCGTAGTGCGTGGTCAGCGCATGCCAGTCGGCGACGAAGAACAGGCAAGGCAGTTCGGATTGCAGCCTTACCCAGTTCTTCAGGGCGCCGTGGTAGTGGCCAAGATGCAAGGCGCCTGTGGGGCGCATGCCAGAGACAACACGGTCAGGGTACATAGTCAGTGTGAGCGGTCAGAAAAGAGGGAGCAATTTCAGTTTAACAAGAATAACAGCGGCGACACCAGTAATTGCAGGGCGCCGCTGGCGATCGCCATTACCGGGGTCATCCAGAAATACAAGACTTTCAACAGCACCAGCGCCATCACGATAAAGAAACCATACGGCTCGATCTGGGCAAATTTGTAGGCATATTTATTCGGCAGCAAACTGGTCAGGATGCGGCCGCCGTCCAGCGGCGGCACCGGAAACAGGTTGAAGGCGAACATCACCAGATTGGTCAGGATACCGGCGCGCGCCATCAGGACAAAGAAATCGTGTTCTCCTTGCTGAAGAAACACGTTCAATCCGATCAACATCAACAGCCAGATCAGCGCCATCGCGAAATTCGCCGCCGGCCCCGCCAGCGCCACCCAGGCCATGTCGCGCTTCGGTTTGCGCAGCTGGCCGAAATTGATCGGCACCGGCTTGGCATAACCGAACAGGAAGGCGCCGCCGGTGGAAAAATACAGCAGTATCGGAATCAGGATAGTGCCGAAAGGATCGATGTGCTTGACCGGGTTAAGGCTCATGCGGCCCAGCATGGCGGCGGTCGAATCGCCGAAATACTTGGCGGCGTAAGCATGCGCGGCTTCATGCAGCGTAATGGCGAACAGCACGGGCAAGGCATACACTGCGACGGTTTGGATAAGATCATTCATGGGCGGGATTCTATCAGAGGGGCGTTAAAGCTCGATGCAGCATCTGACAAAAGAACTGTATCGGACTGTATCGCTGGCGGAAAATTACAAAAAGACAAGCAATGCGCATGCGTGGGACTGCCGCCCCGCGGATGGCCGCCCCGCGGATGGCCGCCCCGCGGATGGCCGCCCCACACATGCAGCATTACAAACCAAACAGGCCGGCGTCTCCGCGCCCTTGGCGTATCAGCTCGGGTTCGTCGCTGGTAAGGTCGATGACCGTGGTCGGCTCCAGGCTGCAGGCGCCGCCGTCGATCACCAGCTCGATCTGTTTTTCCAGCTGGTCGCGTACTTCTTCCGGATCGGTCAGCGCCTGTTCCGCGCCCGGCAGGATCAGGGTGGTGCCGATCAGCGGCTGCCCGAGTTCTTCCAGCACGGCGTTGACGATGCTGTGCTCCGGCACGCGCAGGCCGATGGTCTTGCGCGCAGGATGGCTGAGCCTGCGCGGCACTTCCTTGGTCGCTTCGAGAATGAAGGTATAGGCCCCCGGCGTCGCGTTTTTCAACAGGCGGAACTGGCGGTTGTCGACCTTGGCGTACAGCGAGATTTCGCTCAGGTCGCGGCATAGCATGGTCAGGTGGTGCTTGTCATCGACGCCGCGGATGCGCCGCACCCGGTCTACCGCGTCCTTGTTGTCCAGCTGGCAGACCAGCGCATAACAGCAGTCGGTCGGCAAGGCGACGATGCCGCCGGACTGGATGATCTGCACCGCTTGCTTGATCAGGCGCAGCTGCGGATTATCCGGATGAATCTGGAAAAACTGGCTCATGGCTCGCTATTCTGGAAAATGAAAAACGGCGCTGACCGAAGGCCAGCGCCGCCTTGCATGCAAATTAAGATTACAAGGCTGTTGCTTGCGGATCGCGCAGCGCAGCTATGCGTTGTTCGATCGGCGGATGGCTGGAAAACAGCGCCATGAAACCCGGCTTGTCGTTGATGCCCAATGCCGCCATCGATTCCGGCAATGTCGCCGGCTCAACCCCGCCCAGCCGCGCCAGCGCCCTTTGCATCGGCAAGGCGCTGCCCAGCAGCTTGGCGGAGCCGGCGTCGGCGCGGAATTCGCGATGGCGCGAGAACCAGGCGACGATCAGCGATGCGCCTATCCCCAGCACGATCTGCGACACCAGCACCGTGGCCATATAGCCGATGCCAGGGCCGTCGTTATTGCCGCGCGACAAAGCGCGATCGACAGCATAACCGATGACGCGCGACAGGAACACCACAAAGGTGTTGACCACGCCCTGGATCAGGGTCATGGTCACCATGTCGCCGTTGGCGATATGAGCGATTTCATGGCCCAGCACCGCTTCCACTTCTTCCTTGGTCATGCTTTCCAGCAGGCCGGTGGACACCGCGACCAGCGCCGAATTCTTGAAAGCACCGGTGGCAAACGCATTCGGATCGCCCTGGTAGACTGCCACCTCAGGCATGCCGATGCCGGCGCGCTGCGCCAGCTTGGCGACCGTATCCACCAGCCACAGCTCGGTCGAATTGGAAGGCGACGTGATGACGCGCGCGCCGGTCGACCATTTCGCCATCTGCTTGCTGATCAGCAGCGAGAAAATCGAACCGGTGAACCCGACCACCAGCGAAAACACCATCAGCATCGGCAGGTTCAAGCCGCTGCGCGTGAGGAAACGGTCTACGCCCAGCAGCGACAGCACGATGCTCATCACAACCATCACCGCAATATTGGTAGCAAGGAACAAGAAAATACGTTTCATGTAGAAAACTCCGGAATGGGAAGGAAGTGCATTTAAAATAAGGTCGCCGCTGCAAATTTCAAGGGCGCGGGAAGCAATTATGCCAGAGTGCCGGCCTCGTAAAACGCCACGCCCGCATAATATTTTCACAACAAAAACAGCCGATCTGCCCCCATTTCAGAAAACATCCATGCCTGCAATCACCGAGCCGACCACGGCGCCAACTTTCATCCAGCAAATCTGCCTGCCGTTCCTGCGCGATCGATTGATGCATCTGCTGCTGGCCATCGCGATCATCCTCTCCATCCTGTCGCCGCAGCCGCCGGCGGAATACCGCCGCTGGGTCGACTGGAACACCATCGCCACGCTGGCCGGCATGCTGCTGCTGACCACGGGCATCGAAGTCAGCGGCTACCTGGAACACCTGGGACGGACCGTCATCAACCGGCTGCAGCAGGAACGCGTGCTGGCGATCTTCCTGGTGTCGGCATCCGCGCTGCTGTCCACCGTGCTGACCAACGATATCGCGCTGTTCATCATGGTCCCGCTGACCATCGGCCTGGGCAGCATCAGCGGCTTGCCGATTGGCCGCCTGGTGATCTTCGAGGCGCTGGCGGTCAACGCCGGCTCCCTGCTGACGCCGATCGGCAATCCGCAAAACATCCTGCTCTGGCAGCGTTCGCACCTGTCCTTTGCCAGTTTCACCTGGCAGATGGCGCCGCTGGCGCTGGCGGTTTTCCTGCTGTTGCTGCTGACGGCCTGGTTCTGCTTTCCCAAACAAACCATACATGTCGAGCTGGAAGACAATCCGGCTTCCTACCGGGTCGGGCTGCTGCGCATTTGCGGGCTGCTCTACCTGGCGTTCCTGGCCTCGGTGGAACTGGGACACGCGGGCTGGGGCCTGCTTGGCGTGGCGGCCGCGGCGCTGCTGTTTTGCCGGGAGATCATCACCAAAGTCGACTGGAGCCTGATCCTGGTCTTCATCCTGATGTTCATCGATATCCGCCTGCTGACGCAATGGCATCTGATCCAGGACTGGGTGGCGGCGATCCCGCAGTTTTCCCGGCTTGAACTGTTCATGACAGCCCTGCTCGGCTCCCAGGCCATCAGCAACGTGCCGGCGACAATCCTGCTGGTCAATTATTCCGATGCCTACAAGGTGATCGCATACGGCGTCAACGCCGGCGGCTTCGGCCTGGCGACCGGCTCGCTGGCCAACATCATCGCGCTGCGCATGGCGCCCGAACGCCACCTCTGGCTGCGCTTCCACCTGTATTCCTTTCCCTTCCTTGCCATATCGGCCTTGATTGCCTGGCTGCTGCTGCTTTGAACTCTGCTATCTTTGCCGGATAAAAACACTCGGGGACATCATGCCTTGCCCATTACAACGGTTTGCCGCTCCATGACGCGCCGCCTGGCGTCGGTTGATGCATTGCGCGGCTGCACCGTGGCCGCGATGCTGCTGGTTAACGACCCCGGCGACTGGGGCCATGTCTACGCCCCGCTGGAACATTCGGCCTGGCACGGCTGCACCCCGACCGACCTGGTGTTTCCGTTCTTCCTGTTCGTGGTCGGCGTATCGACCGCGCTAGGCATCGAACCGCGCCTGGCGCAAGGCGCCGCGCCATCGGCGCTGGCGCGCGCCGCCATGCTGCGGGCGCTGCGCATCGTGGCCCTGGGCTTGCTGATCAATATGCTGGCCTGGCTCATCATGCCCGGCGCCCACCTGCGCTTGCCGGGCGTGCTGCAGCGCATCGGGCTGTGCTTCGCCGCTACCGCCCTGTGCTCGATCTACACCAGGCCGCGCACGCAATGGAACCTGGTCGCCGCGATCTTGCTCGGCTACTGGGGCTTGCTGGCGCTGGGAGGTTCGCTGGAGCCATGGATCAACCTGGCCAGCCGCAGCGACAGCGCCCTGTTCGGCCATTTCGTCTACCAGGTCGACGCCGCCAGCGGCCGTGGCCATGATCCCGAAGGCTTGCTCGGCACATTGCCGTCGCTGGCGACCAGCCTGCTCGGCTTGTGCGTCGGCCGCTGGCTGCGCGAGGACCGGTTGCAGCGGCTGCTGATCGGGGCGGCCGCAGCGCTGGCGCTAGGTGCGCTGTGGTCGCTGGCGCTGCCGCTCAACAAGAATCTGTGGACTTCATCGTTTGTGCTGTGGTGCGCCGGATGGGCGACGTTGGCGCTGCTGCTGTTCCACTGGCTGGTGGACCAGCGCAACTGGCCGGCACTGGGGCGCCGCTTCGGCCTCAATGCCGTGGCCGCGTATGCCGGTTCGGAGCTGATGCAGATCGTGCTGCCCGGCCTCGGCCAGGAAGCACTGTATCAACGATGGTTCGCCGGCTGGATCACGCCGCTGGCCGGTCCTTACGTTGCCTCGCTGGTGTTCGCGGCGACGTTTGTCGCTGCCTGGTGGCTGATCGTGTATGCGATGGACAGGCAGCGCTGGTATATAAAACTTTGACTCAAACTTTGACTCAAACTTCAGCGAAAGAACGAAAGCCTGGTCAGGAAAGTGTAGTCGGCTTCGGTCGCCATCAGCCCCACCAGCACCAGCAGGCACAGCGGCGGTATCAGGATGGCGAACACCAGCGCCAGGCGCTCCCAGGCCATGTGCATGAAGAAGGCGACGATCAGTCCCGCCTTCATCAGCATCAGGGCCAGGATCAGGGTCCAGCGCAGGTAGCTGTGGAAATTGAAGTAGTCGACCAGATAGGAAAGCGTGCTGAGCACGAACAGCAGGCCCCATATCTTCAGGTACAGGCTGATCGGATGTTGTTGTCCTGTGGCGGAAGTCATGAGCGCACCTACCAAAGATAGAACAAGGCAAAAATGAAAACCCAGACCAGGTCGACGAAGTGCCAGTAGAGGCCGGCGATTTCGACGATCTGGTAATTCCCGCCGGTCTTGCCGACTGCGTCATAACGGCCGCGCAGCAGGCGCACCGCCACCGTAATCAGGTAGATCACGCCGGCGGTAACGTGCAAGCCGTGGAAACCGGTGATCATGAAAAAAGTCGAACCGAATTGCGCCGCGCCCATCGGGTTGCCCCAGGGCCGCACTCCTTCCTGCAAAATCAGCTTGCTCCATTCGAACACCTGCATGCTGACGAAACACACGCCGAATCCGGCAGTGACGAACATCAGGATGGCTGCGCGCACGCGCTCGCGGCGATAGGCGAAATTGACCGCCATCGCCATGGTGCCGCTGCTGCTGATCAAAACGAAAGTCATGATCGCGATCAGCAGCAAGGGCACTTCGACGCCGCCGATATTGAGACTGAACACCAGGCTCGGATTCGGCCAGGGAACGGTGTTGGCCATGCGCACCGTCATGTAGCCGGTCAGGAAACAGCTGAAGATGAAGGTGTCCGACAGCAGGAAAATCCACATCATGGCTTTGCCCCACGACACATGGAATGCCTGCTGGTCCGACGACCAGTCCGCCACCAGCTGCCGCCAGCGTCCGGTGGCCGGCGCTGCTGCAGGCGATGGTGCAGTTGTCGTGTTCATATGTCCTCCTTAGCGCGTACCGCAGACCATCCGCACCAGCTCCGGCGTCAGCCAGCCCAATGCAGCAAACAGCAACACCCACAGCGCCAGCAAGAAATGCCAGTAACGCGCGCACAAGCGGATGCGCCGGGCCAGGCGGCTGGCATCCTGGCGCCAGGCGCCATGCGCGGCCATGCCCCAGCCGACCAGCCCGCCCGCGACGTGCAAGCCATGCATGGCTGTCAGCAGATAAAAGAAACTGGCGGCCGGGTTGCCGCTGGCCGTCACATGGATGGCCAGCAGCGCTTGCCATCCCCATAGCTGCACGCCGAGGAAAGCGAAACCGCACACGCCGGCCGCCGCCAGCAAGGAACGGGCGCGTCGCAGATGAAGCGTGCCGGCCGCCGTTGCCGCCAGCTGCAACAGCACGCTGGCAAGCAGCAGCAAGCCGCTGCTCAGCCAGAGCTGCCAAGGCATCGCCAGCGGCGACCAGTCGCCGGCATCCATCCGCATGCCATAGGCTGCAAGGAAAAGCAGGAACAGCGATGTGGCGACCCCGATGAATACCCACAAGGCTGCGCTGACAGCCGCATCGTGCAAGTCAGGCGGCATGCCCTCGCCGCCAAAGCCATAACGCACGTAGCCGGCAGCCGGCGGTTTCAGGATGGCGGCCGAATTTGAATCGAGCGTCCTCATGCGTAGGTCTCCTTGACCACCAGCGACTCGGCGTCGCCGGCTACCGGCGGCACGTTTTGCGCGATGAAATCTTCCTTGGCGCCGGGCACGCTATAGGTATAAGCGCCGCGATACACCACCGGCAGCTGCTCGCCCCAGTTGCCATGGGCGGGCGGCGTCTCAGGCGTCTGCCACTCCAGCGATGCAGCCCGCCATGGATTCGCCGCAGCCGGCTTGCCGCGGAACACGCTCCAGACCAGGTTGAAGATGAAAACCAGTTGCGCCGTCGCCACGGTCAGCGCCACCACGCTGATGAAGGCGTTGAGCGCGTGGGCCGAATCGGGGATGAATTTATAGCCGTCGAAGGCGTAATAGCGGCGCGGCATGCCGAGGATGCCCAGGTAATGCATGGGGAAAAAGATGGCGTAAGTGCCGAGAAACGTGGCCCAGAAATGGATTTTTCCCAGCACTTCGTTAAGCATGCGGCCGCTTACCTTCGGATACCAGTGATAGATCCCGCCAAACACCACCAGCAATGGCGCCACACCCATCACCATATGGAAATGCGCCACCACGAAATAGGTATTGGACAAAGGAATATCGACGCTGACGTTGCCCAGGAACAGCCCGGTCAGGCCGCCGATCAGGAAAGTGCTGATGAAAGCCAGCGCAAACAGCATCGGCACCGACAGGTGGATATCGCCGTTCCACAAGGTCAGCACCCAGTTATAGACCTTGATGGCGGTAGGCACCGCAATGATCAGCGTGGTGGTGGCGAAGAAGAATCCGAAATACGGATTCATGCCGCTGACGAACATATGGTGCGCCCACACCACTACGCTCAGCACCCCGATCGCCAGGATCGCCCACACCATGGTGCGGTAGCCGAAGATGCTTTTGCGCGCGTGTACGCTGATCAGGTCCGACACGATGCCGAACGCCGGCAAGGCAACGATATATACCTCGGGATGGCCGAAAAACCAGAACAGGTGCTGGAACAGCAAAGGGCTGCCGCCCTTGTAGCCGCTGACCTGCCCCATCGACACCAGCGCGGGCATGAAGAAGCTGGTGCCCAGCGTGCGGTCCAGCAGCATCATGATGCCGCTCACGAACAGCGCGGGGAAAGCCAGCAGCGCCAGGATGGTGGCGACAAAAATCCCCCACACCGTGAGCGGCATGCGCAGCAGCGTCATGCCGCGGGTACGCGCCTGCAGCACGGTAGTGACGTAGTTCAGGCCGCCCATGGTGGCGGCGACGATGAAAATCAGCAGCGACACCAGCATCAGGATGATGCCCCACTCGTAACCCGGCGTGCCCGGCAAGATCGCCTGCGGCGGGTAAAGCGTCCAGCCGGCGCCGGTCGGCCCGCCCGGCACGAAAAAACTCGCCATCAGCACGATCACGGAGAGCAGGTAAACCCAGAAACTCAGCATGTTCAGGTAAGGAAAAACCATGTCGCGCGCGCCCACCATCAATGGAATCAGGTAGTTGCCGAAACCGCCGAGGAACAGCGCGGTAAGCAGGTAGATCACCATGATCATGCCGTGCATGGTCATGAACTGGTAATAATGCGGCGCATCGATGAAAGCAAACTTGCCGGGGAAACCCAGCTGCAGGCGCATCAGGTTGGACAGCCCGACCCCCACCAGGCCGGCCAGGATGGCGACGCTGGCGTACTGGACCGCAATCACCTTGTGGTCCTGGCTCCAGACGTATTTCCGGAAGAAGCCTTGGGGGCCATGATCATGTTGCGCATGCTCTGCGTTGTGCTCGGTGTATGCCATGGCGTTCCTCGGTTAGCGGGATGGTGCGGATTGCTGCTGCGCCTGCTGGGTCGCCGCCGGCGTGCCGTAGGATTTGATGTAGGCCACCAGCGCCTCCAGTTCGGCGTCGCTCATCTCTATCTTCGGCATCATCGGCGCAAAACCCTTGACCACGCGCGCCTGCGGATTGCGGATGAAATCCTTGAGGTAGGTTTCATCCACTGTCGCGGTGGAGCCGTTTTCCATGGTTTCGGTCTTGCCGAACAGTCCTTTCCAGGTCGGGCCGACGCGCGGACTGCCGTCCACCGTATGGCAGGCGACGCAAGCCTTGGATTCCGCCAGCGCCTTGCCCTGCGCCACCAGGGCTTCGCCAGTTGCGGCTCCGGCTGCCGGCGCTGCAGCCGCGGCTGCCACCGGCGCCGGCGGCGCCATGGTCTGGGCAAACGTCGGCTGCGCCTTCAGCCATTTCTGAAAACCGGCGGCGTCCTCCACCACCACATAACCGCGCATGCCCGAATGGCCGACGCCGCACAGCTGCGCGCACAAGACTTCATAGCGGCCGAGCTTGTTCGGCGTGAACCAGAACGAGGTCACCATGCCTGGCACCATGTTCATGCGGGCGCGGAACGGCGGCACGTAAAAATCGTGCAGCACATCCTGCGAACGCAGCAGCATCCTGACCGGCTGGTTGATCTGCAGGTGCAGTTCGTTGTTGTTGACCAGGATATTGTCCTGGCCGGCAGGATCGCGCGGATCGATGCCGAACGGATTGGCGGCGCTGACCAGGTCGATGCTGGAACGCCCCAGCTTGCCGCCGGCTCCCGGATAACGAAAGCGCCATTGCCACTGCTGGCCGATCACTTCTACATCCAGCGCATTCGCCGGCACCGTGACATAAGCGGCGTAGACAAACAAGCCAGGCGCCAGCAAACCCATGATGGCGATGCTGGTGGCGACGATCAGCCAGTGTTCGAGTTTCTTGTTGTCGGGCTGATAGGCAGCGCGCCGCCCCTCGCGATGGCGAAAGCGCAGCAGCGTGTAGACGATGAACAGATTGATGGCAACGAAGAAAACGGCAGTGACAACCAGCGTGATGGTGAGCGTATCGTCCATCTGGCGCCAGTTAGACGCCAGCGGCGTTGCCCACCACGGGCTGAGAAAATGAAACAGCAGCGAGGCGACAACCATCAAGACGAGCGCAACAGCCATGGCCATAGCTATCCTCTCCTGCACGCCTGGTGCAGTGATTTAGACGCAATGAAGACTACCCTTGATCGCTGCAGGCAGCAGCGAAGCGAAACCCGTCCGCGGCGGAGCGGGACCGCAGTCCCGCTCCGCCGACAACCCCTGGCCGATGCAGGCCGTTACTGCAGGCCGTTATTGCCCCAGCGGCCGTTCCAGCTTCCAATAGATGATCGCTGCCGACATACCGAAGATCAGGTGGGCCACCAGGGTCGCCCAGCCGCGCATGTCGTTGAACCACGAGAAGAAGCGGACCATGCCGTAAAAATTGAACAGGTAGACAGCCAGGCCGAACACAGCGCCGGTCAGCAGTATCATGCCGATGCTGGAGTCAAAGTGGAAAGGCGCGACGATGGCGGCCAGGATCAGTCCGAGAACGATGCCCAGCACATAGTGAGTGGCAAGCGCCACCGCAACCACGCCGACGCTGAATGTGCTCGATTGCATCGTATCCGGTCCGAGGACGATGGCGGCAACCATGCGCGAAGTGACCCAGGGACTGGTATCCATGAACAGGCTTGACCAGACCAGTTCCAGCACCATCACGACCGCACCGGCGGCAAAACCGGAAACGGCTGCCGCCGGCCAGTCCGGCAAGCGACGCTCCAGGTGATGCGAATGCATGTGAAGTTCCATGATGACCTCCTGAAAACGATAAGCAACAGCCACATCGTTGCTACAGATATGACAAGACCCTGCGGAAGAACACTGCAGCAGACTCTAATTCAGAGTAGTACAGAATCATGGACATGCAAAGGCAGTAACTATGCTGCGACGCAGCAGCAAAGCTAGCCTTTTCAAGGCTTGGCGGAAGGATTATTGCGCAGGAAACGTCGCGCGGGCTACCAGTTGTGCCACACCGGCGTCAAGCCGTCAGGCAGCGGCGGCAAAGCGCCGAGATCGATGCGCGATTCGCTCGGGCTGTGGAAATCGGAACCGCGCGACGCCAGGAAACCGTAGTCGGTTGCAACCTTGGCGTAGTAGCCGTACTGGTCCGGCGTGTGGCTGCCGGTAACGACTTCGATCGCGCTGCCGCCCAGCTGTTTGAACTCGTTGAAAAAAGCGTCGAACGCCAGGTCGCTCAGCTTGTAGCGCCCCGGATGCGCCACTACCGCTACCCCCCCGGCGCCGTGGATCCAGCGCACCGATTGTTCCAGCGAGGCCCAGCGGTGCGGGACATAGCCAGGGTTGCCTTCCGTCAGGAAATTGCGGAATACTTCGCTGGTGTCGGCGCAGCGGCCGATCTCCACCAGGTAGCGAGCAAAATGGGTACGCGATATCAGGTCGGGATTGCCGACATGTTTCAAGGCGCCTTCGAAAGCGCCGGGAATTCCCGCCGCCGCCAGCTGTTCCGACATTTCGCGCGCACGCCGTTCGCGGCCGCCGCGCGTGGCAGCCAGTCCTTGCATCAGTTCAAGATTGGTCTCATCGATTTGCAGGCCGACGATATGGATGGTCTGCCCGGCCCAGGTGATCGAGATCTCGACACCTGCGACATATGGCAAGCCAAGCGCCGCCGCCGCCGCCCGCGCCGCGGCGACGCCACCTATTTCATCGTGGTCGGTGAGGGCCCAGATATCGACGCCATTGGCCTTGGCGCGCGCAGCCACGGCCGCCGGCGTCAAGGTGCCGTCGGAAACATTGGAATGGCAATGGAGATCAACGTTCAACATCATTAGTCCATACAGGGAAAGCAACCGTCATGCCGCGATTGTACGCTCCTTGACCGCCTCATGCTGCGAACGCACATTTCGCTCCCCCTGAAATACCGGCAGGCAAGCGGCTTTTCTCATGGGGCAAGGATGCGCATGAAGGCATCGGTGGCGCGCTCCACCGAATCGCGTATCTTGGGCGCCGTCACGCTGGTGGCGACGCCCAGCATCCTGGTTTCCATCCACTCCGCTTCCAGCAGTCCGCGCAGCTGCAAAGCCGCGATCCAGGCATCGGTTTCGCGTATCTGTTTCCTGGCCATCGCCGTTTTCAGGAATTCGGCCACCATGGTCCAGCCCCTTTTCGGCCCGCGCTCGTACATCACCTGCCCCATCTTGGAACGCTCGGCGTGGTAAAGGATGAGACGGCGCGCGGCAATGATCTCCGGCCGCAATATGGCCTGCAGGTACATCGCGCCGAAACGCTGCAGGGTGGCGCGCAAATCGTCGGATTCGACCAGGCTGGCGAAAGTCAGGTTGAACTGGTCCCCGGCCTGCTGCAGCAAGACTTCGATGAAGATTTCTTCTTTCGACGAAAAATAGTTGTACAGCGTCGCCTTCGATCCGCCCAGGCGCACCGATATTTCCGACATCGAAGTCCCCTCGAATCCCGATTCATTGAACATCTGCGCCGCGATATCCAGGATCGCCTGTCGTCGTTCTTCACTTTTCTTGCGCATCGCTGGTTCCTTGTCCTTGCCTGCCTGTGGCGCCGGCGGCAAATTGCCGCGCCATTGTTGTAAAAAACCTACCCTCGTTAGGGCCAACAGTTTTACTTGACGACGCCGAAAAGTCAATACTATACTATACCGTACAGTTCAGTTATAAATTCTGACCATACCGATCTACAACAGGATATTTCCTATGCCACACCCTTATTTCCCACCCTCCGCCGCCCTCAGCCTGCGCGGCATCGCCAGCATGTGCGTTCTGGCGCTGAGCATCAGCGGCTGCGCCTCGTTTTCCGAAATCGGCCCGCGCGCCGAGCCCAAGGACATCAGCAGTTATCAAAGCGGACACCTGCTGGCGGGCAACGCCGTCAAATGGCCGGATGACAACTGGTGGACGATTTACGGCGACCGGCAACTGGATGCCCTGATCGCCGAAGGCTTGAAAGGCGCGCCGTCGCTGGCGGCAGCCCAGGCGCGCTTGATGAAAGCGCAAGGCGTGGCCCAGCAGCAAGGCGCAGCCCTGCTGCCGCAAGTCAGCGCGAATGCCTCGGCCGACTACATGAAGCAGAGCTACAACAACGGCGTGCCGCCAGAGTTCGTGCCGCAGAACTACAACGTCGAGGGCAAGGCCACGCTCAACCTCAGTTATGAAATCGATTTCTGGGGCAAGAACCGCGCCGCCTTGGCCGCCGCCACTTCCGACCTGGAAGCCGCCAGGGCCGACGCCGCCCAGGCCCGCATCGCGCTGGCGACTTCGATCGCCGCCGCCTACGCCGAATTCGAGCGCCTGCTGAGCCAGCACGATACGGCGCAGGAAGCGCTGCAGGTACGGATACAGACGCTGGACCTGTTTGAACAGCGCCGCCTCAACGGCCTGGAAACGCTGGGCAGCGTCAAGCAGGTGCTGGCGCGCAAGGCAAGCGCCGAAGCCGACCTGCTGAGCCTGGACGAATCGATAGCCCTGCAACGCAACAAGCTGGCCGCCCTGGTCGGCGCCGGACCGGACCGCGGCCTGTCATTGCAGCGGCCGGTGCTCGACCTGTCCAAGCCGTTTGTCTTGCCGTCGCAATTGCCCGTTAACCTGCTGGGCCGGCGGCCGGACGTGGTTGCCGCGCGCCTGCGCGCCGAGGCCGCCGCCAAGCAGATCAAGGTCGCCAAGGCGCAGTTCTATCCGAACGTCAACCTGACGGCCTACCTCGGCTTCCAGTCGCTGGGACTGGGCATGCTGACCAAGGCCGGTTCCGATATCAGCAGCATCGGCCCGGCCATCTCGCTGCCGATCTTCGAAGGCGGCCGCCTGCGTGGCCAGTACCGCCAGGCCAGCGGCAGCTATGACGAAGCTGTCGCCAACTACGATGGCGCCGTGACGCAGGCATTGCAGGATGTCGCCGATGCCGCCGTCAGCGAAAAAGCCCTGTCGGGGCGCCTGGGCAAGGTGCAGGAAGCGGTCGATGCCGCCGCCGCCGCGGCCCAGATCGCCCAGAACCGTTATGCAGGCGGACTGGCGACCTACCTCGACGTGCTCAACGCGCAAGACACTCTGCTCACCAGCCAGCGCGACCTGTCGACGCTGCGCTCACGCATGTTCGCGCTGGATGTGCAACTGGTGCGGGCGCTGGGCGGTGGCTACCGCCAGGCTGCAATCTGATCAAACTAACCAGGTAAGAACAACATGTCACATTCCGATTCCCAGGCAGTCCAAGAACTCGCATCCACCGAAACCGCGCTCAAGGCGGAACAGGCGGCCACCGCAAAAAAACGCAAGAAGCTGTTCGCCATCCTGGGCGGCGCCATCCTGCTCGGCGGCCTTTCCTACGCCACTTACTGGCATTTCATCGGCTCGCGCTACATCAGCACCGATAACGCCTATACCGCAGCCGAAATTTCCCAGATCACGCCGGCCATCAACGGCATCGTCGCCGACGTCAAGGTAGTCGACACCCAATACGTCAAGCAAGGCGACGTGCTGGTCGTGATCGACAACAGCGACGCCAAGCTGGCGCTGCTGCAGGCAGAAGCGGACCTGGACCGCTCCCAGCGCCGCGTGCAAAGCTACTTCGCCAATGACGCCGGGCTGGCGGCCCAGGTGCTGGCGCGCGATGCGGAACAGAGCCGCGCCGCCGCCCAGGTATTGTCTGCCCAGGCCGACTTGCAACGCACCGAGCTCGACTTGCACCGGCGCGAAGCGCTGGCCAAATCCGGCTCGGTCTCCGGCGAAGAACTGACCAATGCCCGCACCGCGCTGCTGACCGCGCAAGCCAACATGAAAGTCGCCGAAGCCGGCGCCATACAGGCCAAAAGCAACCGCAGCGCCACCATCGGCGCGCAGCAAGCCAGCACCGTGCTGACCGCCAACACCACCGTCGCCACCAATCCCGAAGTTGAACTGGCGCGGGCCAAGCGCGACCAGGCCAAGCTCGACCTGGAACGCACCGTATTGCGCGCCCCGGTCGACGGCGTGGTGGCGCGGCGCCAGGTCCAGGTCGGCCAGCGGGTGCAGGCCGGCACCGCCTTGATGACCGTGGTGCCGACCCGGTCGATGCACGTCGACGCCAACTTCAAGGAAGGCCAGCTGACCCAGGTGCAGCTGGGACAACCGGTCACCATGAGCGCCGACATCTACGGCGGCGCGGTCGAATACCACGGCACCGTGGTCGGCCTGTCGGGCGGCACCGGTTCGGCGTTTGCCGTGATTCCGGCGCAAAACGCCACCGGCAACTGGATCAAGGTGGTGCAGCGGCTGCCGGTGCGGATTTCGATAGATCGCCAGGAACTGGCCGCCAAGCCCTTGAGCGTCGGCCTGTCGATGGAAGTGTCGATTGATACGCGCGGCGGCAAGAGCGCCCCGGCTGCGCGCATGTAAGCAACAGGAAAGCAGACCATGCCATCCATTTCTTCAGAGCTGCCGATCAAGCCTTTGGCGGGAGCGCAGCTGATCGGCGCCGGCCTGCTGCTGGCCGCCGCCAACTTCATCGCGGTGCTCGACACTACCATCGCCAACGTCTCGGTATCGACCATCTCCGGCGCGCTCGGCGCCTCCTCCAGCCAGGGCACCTACGTCATCACCTCCTACGCGGTGGCGGAAGCGATCACCGTGCCGCTGACCGGCTGGCTCGCCAACCGGTTCGGCGCAGTGCGCGTGTTCATCACGTCGATGGTCATGTTCGGCGTATTCTCGGCCTTGTGCGGCCTGGCCAACTCGCTGGGGCTGCTGATCGCATTCCGCGTGTTCCAGGGACTGGCCGGCGGCCCGCTGATCCCGCTGTCGCAGACTTTGCTGCTGCGCGTTTTCCCCAAGGAGAAAGCGCCGACCGCGGTCGGGCTGTGGGCCATGACCACACTGATCGCACCGATCGCCGGCCCGATCCTGGGCGGCGTATTGTGCGACCAGTACAGCTGGCCCTACATCTTCTACATCAACGTGCCGGTGGCGCTGATCTGCGGCTATCTCGGCTGGAAAATGTTCAAGCGCTACGAGTCGCCGCTGGCGAAAGTGCCTATCGACAAGGTCGGCATGGGACTGATGATCGTCTGGGTCGCCGCCTTGCAGCTGATGCTGGACCAGGGCAAGGAAAAAGACTGGTTCGCCTCGCCTGAAATCATCGCCCTGGCGCTGGTCGCCATCGTCGGTTTCATCGCCTTCCTGATCTGGGAACTGACCGAACGCAATCCGGTGGTCGACCTGCGCGTGTTCCGGCACCGCGGCTATTCGGCCAGCGTGATCACCATCTGCCTGGCGTTCGGCGCCTTCTTCGGCGCCACCGTGCTGACGCCGCTGTGGCTGCAGGGCTACATGGGCTACACCGCCACCCACTCGGGCCAGACCACCGCCCTGAGCGGCATCCTGGCGGTCATGACCGCGCCCTTCGTCGCCAAGCTGTCGACCAAGGTCGATCCGCGCAAGCTGGTGTGCCTGGGGGTGCTGTGGCTCGGTTCGGTGACCTTGCTGCGCAGCTTCAACAGCACCGACATGACCACCTTCCAGATCGGCTGGCCGCTGCTGCTGCAAGGCATAGGCATGCCCTTGTTCTTTGTGCCGCTGACCGGGCTGGCGCTGAGCAGCGTCGACTTTTCCGAGACGGCGTCGGCCGCCGGCCTGATGAGTTTTTGCCGCACCATGTCGGGCGCCATCGCCACTTCGCTGGTTAACACCAGCTGGGAAAACAAGGCGATTTATTATCACGCCGAACTGTCGGGCCTGGTCGACCAGGCCGGCAACGCCGGCAATACCCTGGTGCAGTCCGGCCTGAGCGCCGAACAGGCCCGGCTCAGCATCGAGCAAACCGTACAGTCGCAAAGCATCATGCTGTCGACCAACCACATTTTCATGATGGCGGCGCTGTCATTCCTGCTGGCGGCGACCGCGGTATGGTTCGCGCCCAAACCGAAACGCATTGCCGACACCTCGGCAGCGCACTGACGACATTACTGACCAGCCATGGCGACCAGTCATCTCATGCGGCGAGAACAGCCATCCGCCGCCGGCCTGGATACCTTGATGGAGCAGGCGCACGCCGTCATCCTTGATGGGTTGAACCAGGAATTGCAAGTGCTGGATATCACGGCGGCGCAGTACGTCATCATCGTCAACCTGGCCAACGCGCGCCCGGAGTCGATCGCGGCGCTCTGCAAGCTGCTGGCATACGATCCTGGCGCCATGAGCCGCATGGTCAGGCGGCTGGAACGGAAAGGCCTGGTGACACGGCTGCGCTCGCCGGCGAACAGCCGCGCATTCACCCTCGAACTGACCGCGGCCGGCTGGTCTATCTACCCGAAGCTGATCGCCTGCATCACCCGTGTCCTGGAGCAGGTCCTGGTGGATTTCACCCAGGACGAGACCAGGAAACTGAAGGAATTGCTGCATAAGCTGTTGTCGAAAATCTGACGTCGGTCCGCATGCCAGGAGGTGCACATGTTTGAGCAAGAAATGAACGCAGGCGCTATCGTCGAGATAGACGAGCTGAGCGAAATCGAATACCACCTGACCGTGGTCGAATTCGACATCCTCTGGAACCGCCGCACCACACAACAGGAACAGAGCCGCATGGACGACATGATCAGGCTGATCAACGCCTTCGAGGAAAGCCACTGCTAGCCTTGCGGGCTGGAAAGGAGCTAGCCCTGCCCTTCTTGCAGGAACTGTTCAATCAATGCCGCCAGCGCCTGCGGCTGGTCGTGATGCAGCATGTGTCCCGCGTTCGCGATGACCGCGGTCCTGGCATGCGGCAGCTTGGCGATGCGGCTGTCGATCTCGCCGCGCATCACGTCCTTGCCGCCCATCCACTGCCACATATTGGTAAATTCCGCCTCGACGCACAGCACCGGCGCCGTGGTGGCGCGCCAGCAGGCCAGCATTTCTTCGACCCGCGGCAGCACCGGGTTGATGATCTTGTGCGCGGGATCGGCCAGTATCTCCCAGCGTCCCAGGTCGTTCTGGCGCGACCAGTGCTGGGCCAGGAATGCCGCCCGCTGGTCGTCCAGGCGCGGATTGGTTTTTTGCAGCCGCGCAGCGACCGCCGCCAGGTCCGGATAACTCAGCAAGGCAGCCGCTTCAACCAGCTGGTCCAGCCATTTGGCGTAACGCACCGGCGCCAGGTCGGCTGACAGGTGTTCGCCGCCGAAGCCCTCCAGGTTGATCAGCGCCTTGATCCGTTGCGGCCGCGTGCCGGCATACAGGCCCACGGCGTAACCGCCCATGCTATGCCCCAGCAGGCTGACCGGCGCCTCGGCTGAATAATGCTGCAAGATGGCGTCGAGGTCGGCCAGGTAATCGGGAAACCAGTAACTCTCCACCGGCGGCCCTTCGGTCAGGCCGAAGCCGCGCCAGTCCGGCGCGATCACATGCCAGTCGCGCTGCAGGCAATCGACCACGAATTGGAACGAAGCCGAAACATCCATCCAGCCGTGCATCATGAAAATTTTCGGGGCACCGGCGCGGCCCCAATGACGTATGTGATAACGCAAGCCGCGCAAGGAAAGGAATTCTGAACGGGATAGTTTCATCGGTATCAAGCCAGGAATTGGTCGAGGTCGAAATTCGATATCAGCTCGGCGCCGGCAAATTTCTCGGTCAGCCATAGTTCGGCGCGCGTCCGGCCGGCGTCGCGCAAGGCGTGGATGAAAGACGCCTTGGTATTGAGCTTGCTGGCCACGCTCAGCTGGCTCATCAGGGCATCCGAATCGATCACGTGGATGCGCAGTTCCTTGAGCCGCTCATGCATCTTGCCGCGCGCGTCGGGATCGGCTTCGGTTTCGCGCTTGGCCAGCGCCAGGCCGCCCAGTTCGGTAAAGAAGGTTGAGCTGAAACTGATTTCGCTCAGACGCTGGCCAATCTCGTCGGTGCCGGTCGGCGTCAGCGGCCGGCGAAACGGATGCAGCAGCACCGCCAGGATATCGGGCGAGTTGCACAGATGCAGCAGCGGGAAAATCGGCGGGTTGGCAGTCAGGCCGCCGTCCCAGTAGGCTTCGCCGTCAATCTCCACCGCATGGTGCATCGACGGCAGGCAAGCCGACGCCAGCAAGGCGTCCTGCGTCAGGTCGTCATTGCGGAAGATGCGCAGGCGGCCGGTGCTGACCTGGGTGGCCGCGATGAACAGCTTGACCTTGCCTTCCGCCCGCAGGCGTTCAAAGTCGATCTGCTTGCTGAGGATGTCGCGCAAGGGGTTCAGGTCAAACGGATTGAGCTGGTACGGCGAGAACATCCTGGTCACCGAGAACATGTGTTTCAGCAGCGCCGACGATGTCGCCTGCGACGCGATGCCGGCTTCGCTCAAGGCGTCCGGCCGCATGAAACTGTAGAGATCCCGCGTGCTGACGCTATCCCAGAAATCGGCCAGCGCCTGGCGCGCGCCGTCGCGGCCGCCGATCGCCAGGCCGTAGCTCATCGCCACCGCATTCATGGCGCCGGCGCTAGCGCCGCTGATGCCTTCGATCTCGATCCGGGGATCTTCCAGCAGGCGATCCAGGGCGCCCCAGGTGAATGCTCCATGCGAACCGCCGCCCTGCAACGCCAAAGTCATTATCTTGTTCTGCATGAAAAATATTCCTGAAGATTGCTATCGGTTGAAATGGGTTCTTGCCCGCAATTTCATGTCGGTGACAAGGCCTGACCACAGTCTCCTGTGCTGCTAATTTACCAATCTTTGGCTTTGTGTGCCGGGTGTATTTTCCCGGGGGTTCATGATCGGCAACGGCGCTGGCGCCAGCCCTGGCACATTTTGCAGCAACTGTACCCGGCCATTGTTCAGTAACGGAACAGTTGTTGCGTGTTTTTAAAATACCAGACTGCCGTCCAAACCGCCATCGCCAACTTTCCGCTCCTCCGCAAGCCGCGCCAGGCCTGACTCTCGGCGATCCTGGCGGTGCTGCCGCGGCATTGGCGCGGCACTGGCACATTCGTTGCGCAATAACAGATGCAGTTTGTAGCGCTGAATCCCACTCACTCATTCCAAGCCAGAGGACGACATGAATCTCGCAGACATCAGCAAGCTAGCCACGCGCAATCCATTCAAGCAACGTTATGACAATTTCATCGGCGGCAAGTTCGTGGCGCCGGTCAAGGGCGAATATTTCGAGAACGTCAGCCCGGTGATCGGCAAGACCTTTTGTGAAATCGCCCGCTCCGGCGCCGAAGACATCGAACTGGCGCTGGATGCGGCGCACGCCGCCAAAGTCGCCTGGGGCAAGACCTCGCCGGCGGAACGCGCCAACATCCTCAACAAGATCGCCGACCGCATGGAGGCCAACCTGGAACTGCTGGCGATCGCCGAAACCATCGACAACGGCAAACCGATACGCGAAACCACCGCCGCCGACATCCCGCTGGCGATCGACCATTTCCGCTATTTCGCCGCCTGCATCCGAGCCCAGGAAGGCTCGGTCGCCACCATCGACGACCAGACCTACGCCTATCACTTCCACGAACCGCTGGGCGTCGTAGGCCAGATCATCCCATGGAATTTCCCGATCCTGATGGCGGTCTGGAAACTGGCGCCGGCGCTGGCCGCGGGCAATTGCGTCGTGTTGAAACCGGCCGAGCAGACGCCGGCATCGATCATGGTCTGGGTCGAGCTGGTGCAGGACCTGCTGCCGCCCGGCGTGCTCAACATCGTCAACGGCTTCGGCCTGGAAGCCGGCAAGCCGCTGGCCTCCAGCAAGCGCATCGCCAAGATCGCCTTCACCGGCGAAACCACCACCGGCCGCCTGATCATGCAATACGCTTCGCAAAACATCATTCCGGTGACGCTGGAACTGGGCGGCAAATCGCCTAACGTATTTTTTGCCGACGTCATGGACCAGGACGATGCGTTTTTCGACAAGTGCCTGGAAGGTTTCGCCATGTTCGCCTTGAACCAGGGCGAAGTCTGCACCTGTCCATCGCGCGCGCTGATCCAGGAATCGATCTACGACCGCTTCATGGAGCGCGCGCTGAAACGGGTCAAGGCCATCAAGCAAGGCAACCCGCTCGACAGCGCCACCATGATCGGCGCCCAGGCTTCGCAGGAACAGCTGGAAAAAATCCTGTCCTACATCGACATCGGCAAGCAGGAAGGCGCAAAGCTGCTCACCGGCGGCACGCGCAAGCAGCTGGGCGGCGACTTCGACGCCGGCTACTACGTCGAGCCGACAGTCTTTGAAGGCAATAACAAGATGCGCATCTTCCAGGAAGAAATCTTCGGCCCGGTGCTGTCTGTCACCACCTTCAAGGACGAGGAAGAAGCGCTGGCCCTGGCGAACGACACCTTGTACGGCCTGGGCGCAGGCTTGTGGACCCGCGACGGCTCGCGCGCCTTCCGCATGGGACGCGGGATCCAGGCCGGCCGGGTATGGACCAACTGCTACCACCTGTATCCGGCCCATGCGGCATTCGGCGGCTACAAGCAGTCCGGCATAGGCCGCGAAAACCACAAGATGATGCTGGACCACTACCAGCAAACCAAGAACCTGCTGGTCAGCTACAGCCCGAACGCCCTGGGCTTTTTCTAAACGCACCGGCTCCTGCTCCGTCTGCACCGGGGCAGGAGCCGGCATTCCGCTATCCCGTCACCAGCGACCATACATCATGCCCGCCATCCCCGCCCGCGTCAGCGCCACCGGCGCCGCACTGGAATTCCTGCAGCAGCTCAGGCAAAAGCACGGCCCGCTCATGTTCTTTCAATCCGGCGGCTGCTGCGACGGCAGCTCGCCCATGTGCTACGCCATCGGCGATTTCCAGGTCGGCGATGCCGATGTCTATCTGGGCGACCTGGACGGCGCACCGTTTTATATCGGCGCCGACCAGTTTGAATACTGGAAACACACCCAGCTGATCATTGATGTAGTGGCAGGCAACGGCGGCATGTTTTCTGTCGATAACGGCAGCGGCAGGCGCTTCCTGAGCCGTTCGCGCCTGTTCAGCGACGATGAGTATGCGCTGCTGGACGAGGTCCCGCTATTGTTGGGCAAACAAGCCGCTAAATGATTGTGCACCACAAAGGCACACATTTTGCTTTTGTTTTGCCCTTGCCTGCCTTCAAGACCAGGCCGCAATCGCTGCCTGCCGACCCGGCAACAGAGATGCACCGCTTTCGCCTGCAAGCTGTCCAAAGTGGCGCAGCGGAACGCGGAGCGACGCATTTCCTTTCGATTTACGTGCACCTATCCCGTGGAGAAGCCTCATGAATGCAAAAACCGGCTCAGGCGCCAGCGCCGCCCCCGCCTTGAAACAGACCCTGGGCACGATACAGCTTTGGGGGATCGCCGTCGGCCTGGTGATTTCGGGCGAATATTTCGGCTGGAGTTATGGCTGGGCTTCGGCCGGCACGCTGGGCTTTACCGTGACGGCGCTGTTTATCGCCGCCATGTACACCGCGTTCATCTTCAGCTTCACCGAACTGACCACTTCCATCCCGCATGCCGGCGGGCCGTTCGCCTACAGCAAAAAAGCCTTCGGACCGTTGGGCGGCTACTTTGCCGGCGCCGCCACCCTGATCGAATTCGTGTTTGCGCCGCCGGCGATTGCGCTGGCGATCGGCGCCTATCTCAACGTGCAGTTCCCGTCGCTCGATCCCAAGACCGCCGCGGTCGGCGCCTATGTGGTGTTCATGGCGCTCAATATCGTCGGCGTGCAGATTGCCGCCATGTTTGAGCTGTGCGTGACCCTGCTGGCGATTTTCGAACTGCTGGTGTTCATGGGCGTGGTCTCGCCAGGATTTTCGGTGGCGCATTTCGTCAAGGGCGGCTGGTCCGGCCAGGACAGTTTCAGCCTGGCCGCCATTCCCGGCATGTTTGCCGCGATCCCGTTCGCCATCTGGTTTTTCCTGGCGATCGAAGGCGTGGCGATGGCGGCCGAAGAAGCCAAGGATCCGAAGCGTTCGATCCCGATCGCCTACATCACCGGCATCATCACCCTGGTGCTGCTGGCCATCGGCGTCATGGTGTTTGCCGGCGGCGCCGGCGACTGGACCAAGCTGGCCAACATCAACGATCCGCTGCCGCAGGCGATGAAACTGATCGTCGGCGAACACAGCAGCTGGCTGCACATGCTGGTCTGGCTCGGCCTGTTCGGCCTGATCGCCTCCTTCCACGGCATCATCCTCGGTTATTCGCGGCAGATTTTCGCGCTGGCCCGGGATGGCTACCTGCCCGGCTATTTCGCCAAGATCCATCCGCGCTTCAAGACCCCGCACCGGGCGATCCTGGCCGGCGGCGTGATCGGCATCGCCGCCATCTACAGCGACGAACTGATCAAGCTCGGCGGCCAGACCCTGACCGCCAACATCGTCACCATGTCGGTGTTCGGCGCCATCACCATGTACATCATCAGCATGCTGAGCCTGTTCCGCCTGCGCCGCAGCGCGCCCGACATGGCGCGGCCGTTCCGCGCGCCGCTGTATCCATGGTTCCCGGCGTTTGCGCTGGTCGGCGCCTGCGTCTGCATGGCCACCATGATTTATTACAATGCGCTGATCTTCGGCATCTTCGCTGCCTTCCTGGCTTTTGGCTATGCGGTGTTCCTGATGACGAAAAACAGCCGCAGCGCCGAGCAAAGCGCCTATGATATTGCGTAAGGGCTGCGTAAAAAGCAGTGCGGCCATCTGCCTGGAGGACGCTGTCAGTGAATAACCGAACGCATCAGTTCAGCCATATCGTCGGGGCCAGGACCTATCTGTTCCGCGACCTGAAAGACTTGATGGCCAAGGCCACCCCGCCCCGCTCCGGCGATTACCTGGCAGGGCTGGCCGCCGGCAGCGCGGAGGAAAGGGTAGCGGCCCAGATGAAGCTGGCCGAGCTGCCGCTGTCGACCTTCCTGAACGACTTGCTGGTGCCGTATGAACAGGATGAAATCAGCCGCCTGATCATCGACCGCCATGACGCCGCCGCCTTTGCCGCCATCAGGCATTTGACGGTGGGCGATTTCCGCAACTGGCTGCTGAGCGACCAGGTCGACGACATCGTGCTGGCCGCGGCGGCGCCCGGCATCACCCCTGAAATGGCGGCCGCGGTATCCAAGATCATGCGTGTGCAAGACCTGATCCTGGTCGGGAAAAAATGCCGGGTGGTGACGCGCTTCCGCAACACCATCGGCCTGCCGCACAGCCTGTCGACCCGCCTGCAGCCGAACCATCCGACCGACGACGCCACCGGCATCGCCGCCAGCATCCTCGACGGCCTGCTGTACGGCAGCGGCGACGCGGTCATCGGCATCAATCCTGCTACCGACAATGTGCCGCAGGTAATCAAGATCGTCGGCATGCTCAACGACATCATCGACCGCTACCAGATACCTACCCAATCCTGCGTGCTGACCCACGTCACCAACACCATAGAGGCGATCAACCGCGGGGCCCCGGTGGACCTGGTGTTCCAGTCGATTGCCGGCACCGAAGCCGCCAACCAGAGTTTCGGCATCAGCCTCAAGCTGCTGGCCGAAGCGCATGATGCGGCGCTGTCGCTGCAGCGCGGCACCGTCGGCAACAACGTCATGTATTTCGAGACCGGCCAGGGCAGTGCGCTGTCGGCCAATGCCCATCACGGCGTCGACCAGCAGACCTGCGAAGCGCGCGCCTATGCCGTGGCGCGCGAGTTCAAGCCGCTGCTGGTCAATTCCGTGGTCGGCTTCATCGGCCCCGAATACCTGTACGACGGCAAGCAGATCATCCGCGCCGGCCTGGAAGACCATTTCTGCGCCAAGCTGCTCGGCCTGCCGATGGGCTGCGATGTCTGCTACACCAACCATGCCGAAGCCGACCAGAACGACATGGACATCCTGCTGACCTTGCTCGGCGCCGCCGGCTGCACCTTCGTCATGGGCATCCCGGGGTCGGACGACATCATGCTTAATTACCAGACCACCTCTTTCCATGACGCGCTCTATGCGCGGCGCGTGCTTGGGCTGAAACCGGCGCCGGAATTCGAGGCATGGCTGAAAACCATGAAAATCTTTACTGAAGACAGCCAGGTCAAACTGGGCGACGAACTGCCGCCGGCGTTCCAGCACGCCCTGCTGCGTTTGTCCTGAGGCATGCACATGAGCGATTCGAATCCTACTGTAGTAGACAATCCCTGGCAGGCCCTGCGGCAATTCACCGCGGCCCGGATCGCCCTGGGCCGCAGCGGCGTCAGCCTGCCCACTTCGGCGCAGCTGGAGTTCCAGCTGGCCCATGCGCGGGCGCGCGATGCCGTGCACCTGGCGCTCGATACCCAGGCGCTGAGGCAAGCCTTGAACAACAGCGGCGACATCTGCATTACCCTGTCCAGCGCCGCTGAAACGCGCGACATCTATCTGCAGCGCCCGGACCTGGGGCGCCGCCTCGACGCCGCCTCGCGCAGTGCGCTGACTGACCAGCCGCACAGCGCCTCGCGCCGTTACGACCTGGCCATCGTCATCGCCGACGGCCTGTCCGCACTGGCCATCGAACAAAACGCCCTGCCTTTCCTCAGCGCCCTCAAGCAAAGGCTGGAGCCGGAACACTGGACGCTGGCGCCGCTGGCCATCGTGCGCCAGGGACGGGTCGCCATCGGCGACGAGGTGGGCCAGCTGCTGGGTGCAAAAATGGTAGTGGTGCTGATCGGTGAACGGCCCGGCCTGAGTTCGCCGGACAGCATGGGCCTGTACCTGACCTGGGCGCCGCGCGTCGGCCTGACCGATGAAAGCCGCAATTGCATTTCCAACGTCAGGCCGGCCGGCTTGTCTTATGCGGAAGCGGCCTACAAGTTGCACTACCTGCTGGCGCAAGCGCGCCAGCGCCAATTGTCCGGCGTGCAATTGAAAGACGAAACCGCAAGCGAGCACGGCAAACTGCAACAGCCCGAACGCAATTTCCTGCTGGAATAGCGCCGGGCCGCCGGATCTTCCTGATTGAAAATCAGATGCCTGGCAGCGGCGCATTGGCTGCAACCAGCCCTTGCTCGCGCAGCGCCAGCCAGAATTCGGCAGGAACGGGCGCTGCCGCCAGCGCCAGGTTTTCCGCGATGCGTTCGGGACGGCTGGCGCCAGGAATCACCGCCGCCACCGCCGGATGGGCTAGCGAGAATTGCAGGGCCGCGGCCTTGATGTCGACCTTGTATTGCGCGGCGATAGCCTGCAGATGCTGGACTCGCTTGATCATTTCCGGCGTCGCCTTTTGATACTCAAAGTGCTCGCCGCCGGCCAGGATGCCGGAGTTGTACGGTCCGCCGACGACAATCCCGGCCCCGCGCTGTGTGCAGGCAGGCATCAGCTGCTCCAGCGCATGCTGGTGGTCAAGCAAGGTATAGCGGCCGGCCAGCAGGAAACCGTCGGGATCGGCCTGCTGCAAGGTCAGCATGCAAGGTTCAACCTTGTTCACGCCCAGGCCCCAGCCCCTGATCACGCCTTCTTCGCGCAAACGCGTCAGCGCCTTGGCCGCGCCGTTCATGGCGATGCCAAATACTTCAAGCCAGTTCTCGCCATGGAAATCCTGGGCGATGTCGTGGATCCACACATAGTCGATGCGGTCGGTGCGCAAGCGCTTCAGGCTGTCTTCGATGGAGCGCAGGGTGCCGTCGGCGCTGTAATCGTAGACCACCTTGTTTGGCAAGCCGTGCACGAACAGGCCGCCCTTCTCGCCCATGTCGCGCGAGCCGGTGTCTTCGATTTCATCCAGGATCAGGCGGCCGACCTTGGTGCTCAGCGCATATTCCTCACGCGGACGAACAGCCAGCGCCTCGCCCAGGCGCAGTTCGGCCAGGCCGGCGCCGTAAAAAGGCGCAGCGTCGAAATAACGGATGCCGTTCTGCCACGCCGCTTCTACCGTATCCAGCGCTTCCTGCGCCGGGATATCGCGGAACATGTTGCCTAAAGGAGCGGTGCCGAATCCGACTTTGCCGGGTAAATTGATACGCATGATATTTCCTTCGTAGATTAAACAGTTGCGGCTTTGGCGGCCTGCTTCGCCGCCAGCTGATCGATCAAGCCATTGCGCCGGCACTGAAACCGCCGGCGCCCAATGCAGACAGGGCAGATGACATGATTCAATCCCAGGCAGGAGCCAGGCCTTCCGGATTGGCCAGGCGTTCGTTGCGTTCCAGCGTGGCGATCTGCGCCATGTCGTCCGCCGACAGCACGATGCCTTGCAGCTTCAGGTTGTGTTCCAGGTTGGCGCGCTTGGTCGACGACGGGATCACGGCAAAACCCTGCTGCAAAGCCCAGGCCAGCGCGATCTGCGCCGGATTGACCCGGTGCCGCTCGGCGATGCGGACAATCACCGGTTCCTGCATCACCTTGCCATACGCCAGCGGCATGTAAGCCGTGACATGGATGCCCTGGCTGCGGGCAAATTCCGCCACCTTGCGGTTTTGCAGGAACGGATGGATCTCGACCTGCTGGGTCGCGATCTCGGCGGCGCCGACGGCTGCAATGGCCTGCGCCAGCTGGGCATTGGTGAAATTGGAAACGCCGGTCAGCCTGGTCAGGCCCGCCGCCTTGGCTTCGGCCAGGGCCGCCATGTAGTCCGCGACCGGGATCGCATCCTTCGGCGACGGCCAGTGGATCAAGGTCAGGTCCAGCTGCTTCAGGCGCAGCTTGCGCAGGCTTTCCTTCAGGCTCGGGATCAGCTTGCCGGGCGCCAGGTTGTCGATCCAGATCTTGGTGGTGACGAACAGTTCGTCGCGGGCGATGCCGCTGGCGGCGATCGCCTGGCCGACTTCGGCCTCGTTGCCGTAGATCTGCGCGGTATCGATATGGCGATAACCGACTTCGATGCCGGTGCGGACCGAGTCGATCACCACCTGGCCTTGCAGACGGAAAGTGCCGAGGCCGATGTTGGGGATGCTGGTAGTCATGGAATTCCTTTGAAAGAGACAGTGCGAGTCGGCTGGTATGACGCGGGCATAACGGCCGACATTTACGCCGGTTAGCGAAAGACGTACTGTGCACGCATTTTTTATTGTGAAAAATACATATATGCTCAAATGATATTTGATCTCACATCAATAATTGGCGCCTTGATATATCCCTTAAAAGAACAATGGAAGAGCCGGAAAACTGTTGCTATAAAGTGCTTCTTACAATTCCCGACTATTAATTTACGTTAGGACTCATTTATAATTGCGTCGCCAATTAACTCTAAATAAGAATCGATTACATAATCACTCTCATTTGCAGTACCTGATTTGTAATATTTGCAATACCTGAAAGCCAGCAAAACGGGGATAGCCGTATTAGCCAGCCAAAATTTCTGCTTCTTTCCTGAA
This sequence comes from Collimonas sp. OK412, assembly GCF_900112135.1. GTDB lineage: Bacteria > Pseudomonadota > Gammaproteobacteria > Burkholderiales > Burkholderiaceae_D > Collimonas > Collimonas rhizosphaerae. Next base: position 81,393 of record NZ_FOLC01000001.1, on the reverse strand, counting down.
GCCAAACCTTTGATAACTAAAACAATGATCCGCCTTAACCCGATTGCCGCTGCCCTGGTCGCAGTGTTCGCCGCTCCCCTGCCCTTGTACGCACAACAAACCCCCGCCCCGAAATCAGAGACCAGCTTGCAGGAAGTGGTGGTAGCAGGCAGCCGCGGCGATTTCAACGCCAACGCGACTTCCCTCACGAAATTGGCGGCCGACCTGCATGACGTGCCGCAATCGGTGGTAGTGGTGAACAAGGCGCTGATGCAGTCGCAAGGCGCGACTTCGCTGGCCGACGCCCTGCGCAACGTGGCCGGCATCACCCTGGGCGGCGCCGAAGGCGGCCAGATCGGCAACAATATCAACCTGAACGGCTTTTCCGCGCGCACCGACATCTACCTGGACGGCTTCCGCGATCGCGGCCAGTATTATCGCGACACTTTCGCCATCGACCAGGTCGAAGTGCTGATGGGCCCGTCGTCGATGCTGTTCGGCCGCGGCTCCACCGGCGGCGTGATCAACCAGGTGACAAAAAAAGCCAATCTGCACGCCTCCACTGAAGTCTCGGCGGCGGCCACCACCAACGGCCTGGTCCGCACCACCGCTGACTACAACCATCCGCTGTCGGATACGTCGGCGCTCCGCCTGTCTGCAATGGCGCAAAACGGCAAGGCCACCACGCGCGACCAGACCGATGTCCAGGATTTCGGCCTGGCCGGTTCTTACGTGTTCGGCATCGGCACCCCGACCGAAATCACCCTGTCGGCCCTGGTCCAGCACAACCACGACATGCCCGACTACGGCCTGCCGCCGCTCAACGGCCATCCGGCGCCGGTCGACCGCAATACCGCCTACGGCCTCAACAGCGACCATACCAACCAGGACGTGGCGTCGCTGAACGCCACCGTGCGCCACAAGATCACGCCCGACATCGTGCTGCGCAACCAGACGCAATTCAATTACGTACGCACCAGCGCGGTCGAAACCGCGCCGAACACCATCGGCACGGTTTCCGCCGCCGGCTTTACGGCGCTGACGCCGTCGGCAGTCAGCGCGCTGCCCCTGAGCAGCCTGTATGTCCGCAGCCAGAGCCATGACCGCGACATTCGCGACTATTCGATTTTCAACCAGACCGAACTGTCGGCCAAACTCAGCACCGGCAGCATCAAGCATGAGCTGCTGGCCGGCTTCGAGCTCGGCCATGACGGCTACGACAACCAGGGCTACTACCGCAACGGCAGCTGCAACGGCAAGGCCTTGAATCCGACCTCGACGGTCGCCGGTTATAACGACTGCGTGCCGCTGGTCAATCCAGGCTACAGCACAGCCGGCAGCAGTGTCGCCAGCCAGGCAGGCAACCGCGCCGGCGGCTCCGCCAATACCATCGCCGCCTATCTCAACGACACCGTGACGCTCAACGACCAGTTCAAGCTGGTCGGCGGCCTGCGCTTCGACCGCTACATCGCCAGCATCACCAATTCGCTGAACGTGACCAATGCCCCGGCTGCCGCCAAGAACACCACCCTCGCCTCGGCCCAGCAGACCGTCAACTTCACCAGCGTGCGCCTGGGCGGCATCTGGCAGCCAAGCGCAGAGCAATCGTACTACCTGTCCTACGGCACCTCGTTCAACCCGTCGCTGGAACAGCTGACCGGCACCAGCGGCCAGCAAAACCTCGACCCGGAAAAGAACCGCTCCTACGAACTGGGCGGCAAATGGGACCTGGCCAACGGCAGGCTGTCGCTCAACTCGGCCATCTTCCAGATCAAGAAGGAAAACGCGCGCAGCCAGATCAGCACCGGCGTGTATGAGCTGGACGGCACGGTCAGGGTCAACGGCGCCCGTGCCGGCGCGGTCGGCAACATCACCAAGGACTGGCAAGTCGCGCTCGGCTATACCTACCTGAACGCCAAGGTGATCCAGTCTTCCGCGCTCGACGGCACGCTGGGCAAGATCCCGGTCAACACGCCGAAGAATACGCTGACCACCTGGTCTACCTACAAGGTCGCGCCGCACTGGGAAATCGGCGGCGGCGCCACTTACATGTCGGAACGCTACGCCAACCCCACCAACACCGTGCAGGTCGGCGGCTATACGCGCTGGGACGCAACGGTGGCGTATACGCAACCGAAATACGACATCCGCCTGAATCTGTTCAACCTGGCCAACAAGATGTATTACGATGCGCTGATCCAGTCCGACGGCGGCCGTTCGGTGCCAGGCAGCGGCCGCACCGCCATGCTGTCGCTCAACTATCGCATGTAAGAGAAGAAGCCTATGCTGATCGCCATTCCCAAGGTACTCGACGCCCGCCAGCTGGACGCGGTGCGCCAGCTGCTGGACCAGGCCGGCGCGGCATGGATCGATGGCCGCGTCACGGCCGGCTACCAGGGAGCGGCGGTCAAGTTCAACCAGCAGATCGACGAACGTTCCGAAGTGGCGCTGCAATGCCAGCAGATCATCCTGGAGGCATTGGAGCGCCACCCGCGCTTTATCAGCGCGGCGCTGCCGAATACTGTTTACCCGCCGATGTTCAACCGCTACGGCGAGGGCATGGCCTTCGGCGCCCACGTCGACGGCAGCGTGCGGATCCATCCGCATGACGGCCGCAAGCTGCGCACCGATATCTCCGCCACCCTGTTCCTGTCGGACCCGGCGTCGTATGACGGCGGCGAGCTGCAGATTGAAGACAGCTACGGCATGCACTCGGTCAAACTGGCGGCCGGCGACATGGTGGTTTATCCGGCCACCAGCCTGCATCAGGTCACCCCGATCACGCGCGGCGTGCGCAGCGCCTGTTTCTTCTGGGTGCAAAGCCTGGTGCGCGACGATGCCCAGCGCAGCCTGCTGTTCGACATGGACAACGCCATCCAGAAACTGAACCAGACCAACGCCGACGAACAGGCGCGCCGCACCTTGATCGGCTGCTACCACAACCTGATGCGGCAATGGAGCGAGACCTGAGGACCGGTCTCCGCGGCGCCCGCCGCGGTGTTATGATGGATCGGTTAGCCCCGCAATCCGCTGGTCTGGATTCGTTTGGCGGCATCGTTGAAACAGCGCTCCTGGAATATTGACGATCTGCAGTTAAAGCATGTTTCCCAAGAGTGGTAGCGATGCAGTCCCCTGCCTTCCCCGAGCACTCCAACGCGGCGCTGCCGCCGCACATGGCCGATGGCCTGGCCGAACACGGCTGGTCGCAGCACAATGTTTTCCTGTCGCCCGAGCTGACGCTGGAACTGGCCGCGGAATGCCGCGTGCTGGCGGACAGCGGCGCATTGAATCCGGCCGGCATAGGCAAAGGCGCGGCGCAATTGCTGCGCGCGGACATCCGCGGCGATCGCATCCTCTGGCTGCAAGCGGGACAGTCGCCGGCGTGCGACCGCTACCTGCAGATCATGGAAAACTTGCGCATGACGTTAAACCGCGAGCTCTACCTGGGGCTGGACGAATATGAAAGCCATTTCGCGTTTTACGCGCCGGGCGCCGGCTACCAGGCCCACCTGGACCGCTTTCGCGACGACGATTGCCGCACCGTATCGGTGGTCATTTACCTGAACCAGGACTGGCTGCCGGAACAAGGCGGCGCCCTGCGCCTGCATCCGCTGGGGAAATGCACCGAAGACATTGCACCGCTGGGCAGCCGCCTGGTGCTGTTCCTGTCGGCCGACATGCTGCATGAGGTATTGCCCGCGACGCGCGACCGCATGTCGCTTGCCGGCTGGTTCAGGCGGCGCCCGGCCTGATGCCGGTTTGTTATGAAATGAGAAAGCCCGGTCCATGGCGGCTACCGGCGATTCATGAGCGTGGAGATGTTTAAGTGGCGTGCGGTGACCTATACTGAAAGCATGGCCTGTCGGCGCGGCCCCGCAGTGACGCGGCAGCCGGCGCAGGCCATCCTCGACAAGGAAGGAGGCACAAAATGCCCTGGAATTTCGCCTGGTTCGGACTAGCCGCAATCATCTTCGTCCTGCTCATCCTGCTCAACGCGGCAATTTACATTTTCCGGGAATACGAACGTTGCGTAGTGTTCACCCTCGGACGCTTTTCCGGCGTCAGGGGCCCGGGACTGGTGCTGCTGGTTCCTGCGATCCAGCAACTGGTCAGGGTCGACCTGCGCACCGTCGTGCTGGAGGTGCCGACACAAGACGTCATCTCGCGCGACAACGTCTCGGTGCGGGTAAACGCCGTGGTGTATTTCCGCGTCGTCGATCCAAAAAAGGCCATCGTCGAAGTCGCCAACTTTTTCAACGCCACCAGCCAGCTGTCGCAAACCATGCTGCGCTCGGTGCTGGGCAAACATCAGCTGGACGACATGCTGGCCGAGCGCGAAAAACTGAATCTCGCCATCCAGCAGGCGCTTGACGCGCAAACCGACTCGTGGGGCATCAAGGTATCCAATGTCGAAATCAAGCAGGTCGACCTGACCGAATCGATGATACGCGCCATCGCCCGCCAGGCCGAAGCAGAACGCGAACGGCGCGCCAAGGTGATCCACGCCGAGGGTGAGCTGCAAGCTTCCGAGAAACTCTACCAGGCGGCCCACGTCCTGGCGCAAGAGCCGCAGGCAATCCTGTTGCGCTACCTGGAAACGCTGACGGTGATCGGCGCCGACAAGAACACCACGGTGGTATTCCCGCTGCCGATGGACCTGCTGTCGTCGTTCCTGGGCGACAAAAGAAAGACCCCGTAGCCGGGACCGGCCATGCGGGCCGTGCGGCGGCATGGCAAAAAAGGGCGGCGCCGCAACGCATTTTTGGCGCTGCCATATAATTGCCTGTCCGAAAACCCATGCCTCCCGGCACGCCAGCAATGCACCCTATCACGATCGCCGCCCTCGCCGCTTTTCCGCCGCAGCTGGAAGCGCACTACGCCGCCATTCCCGCCGAGTTCCGGCACTGGGCGCCAGCGTCCTGGGAAGGCGTGCCAAGCGAACCGTTCACCGCCATCGAACAGATCTGCCATGTGCGCGACATCGAAATCGACGGCTATCACTTGCGCTTCCGGCGCACCCTGGATGAAGCCAATCCGCTGCTGGCGTCGATCGACAGCAACATCCTTGCCAAGGAACGCAATTACGCCGCCGCCGATCCGGCTGAAGTTTTCATGTCGTTCCGCGCGGCGCGCGCCAAGACGGTCGAACTGCTGTCCGGCCTGGATCAGGAACAGTTCAGGCGCAGCGCCGAATTCGAAGGGTACGGCCGGTTGACGCTGCGCAGCCTGGCGCACTACCTGTGCAGCCACGACCAGCAGCACCTGGCCGGCCTGCAGTGGCTGCTAGGCAAGATAGAGGCAAGCCGGCTGTAGGCAGTAAACCGCGCCAGGCTTTCAGGGATAGGGGTTTTCTTGATTGCCCGGCATTGGCCTCCTGGCCTTTGCCTGCTCCTGGCGCCATGTCCGGCGCGAACGCGACATGGTCCGCACTGCCAGGCGCGCCATCTTCAGCCAGCCGAACGGCCTCGGGTCCGCCAGCATGCTCATGGCGCGCGCATAGTCCAGGGTCAGCCCCGGCGTCCACGCCATGGTTTTGGCGCGCTTGCGGATCTGCGCGGCGACCCACAATTCCGGCGTCAGGAACAACCGTACAAAAGCGCCCCAGCCGTTGCCGCCGCGGATCCTGCCGGCCGCGCCTTCAAGCGCCGCTTCCAGCGCACGCGCTACCGAACTCGAGCAATTGCGGTAGGTCAGGTTATAGGTGCTGTCCTGCCTGTAGCTTTCCCAAAAAGCCGCCAGCCGCTGCGCGCTATAGTTCCTGATCCTGACCTTGACGGTGGATTCGCACCATGCGCGCGATTCGGTCGGATAGTCCGGCTGGAACAGTCCCGGCACATCGTTGTCATGCGTCGCCCGCAGCAGGCGCCCGAATTCATCCGGAGACCTGTCGATTTCAACGCCGGGATAGAGGCTGATGTAGACGCCTTCGGGCGTCTCAAGCGCCGCATGGCCGGTTGAAATGACACCTTCCGAATCAACCGCGGCAATATAACGGTCGATGATCGGCAGCCGCTGCGCCGGCGCCCTTGACGAACCGACCGGCGTCCAGACATGGACGGTCAAGGCTTTTTCGCCGGCAGCGGGCGGCCCGTCCCATTCCCGCGCGGCGTTCTCGGCGGCCTCTCCCGCATACTGCTGGGCCGAGCCGGTCTCCGCCCTCTGCAGCACCGACTCGACCGTCGCCTTGGCCGACAAGCGGCGCACCCGGTACGCCAGCAGCAGCATCTGCCAGCCGCCGAACGCCAGGCCCAGCCCGATGCAGTAAGGCACGGTGCCTACGTAGTGGGTCGGATAAGGCTGGTAGAAAAAAATCGCGATGCCGCACTCGACGATGCCGCCGGCGAACGCCAGCCGCCAGCGCGGATAACGCACCACCGCCGCCGAGATCGATTGCAGCAATCCGTCCGCCAGGAACAGCGTGCCGAAAATCATCGACAGGATGAAATTGCCGTGATGGTGCCCCGCCAGGATCAGCAGCGCGGCGACGATAAACGCCGCGCCTTTGATGTTGCGCAAGATGCGCTGCCCGGCGACCCCGGTCCACGCCACCGCCAACGTCGCGATTCCTTCGGCCAGCAAGAAATAGGCGAAAAAACTGATCGGGAAATACAGTGCATTATCCAGGGCGTCGACAAAAATCACGACCCCGGCGACCGCCCATATCCAGCCGATGATCCGCAATCCGCGCCAGCGGTCGCGCAAGTAATCGACACCCAACAGCAGCAGCACCAGACGCAGCATAAGGCAGCCTTTCAAAAAATGATCAGGGCAGCGCCAATATAGCACCGGCAAAATCCTGCGCAGCTTCTTGCGGCAAGTTGTGTCCGGCAACCGGGATCACCCGGCGCTGGTACGGTCCGCTGAAAAACCTGCCATGCCCTTCCGAACCGCCGATCGGGCTGACGCCGTCGCCGCCGCCGTCCAGCGCGATGGCCGGCACGCTGATCCGCGGCTGCGCGGCCAGCAATGATTCGGTGTCCTCGTACGCAGGATCGCCTGGCGCCAGCCCAAACCGGTGGCGATAGGAATGGATGACGACATCGACAAAATCGGGATTATCGAAAGAGGCGGCGCTGCGCCGGTAGGTCTCTTCGTCAAAGCGCCAGTTCGGCGACCAAAGGCGCCACAGCAGTTTGCAAAATGCGTAGCGGTCTTGCGCCAGCCCGGCCCTGCCGCGCTCGCCATGGAAATAATACTGGTACCAGTAGCGCCATTCGTTTTCCGGCGCCTGCGGCGCTGCCGATGCGGCGATATCCTGAATGTTGTAACCGCCCGCCGACACCAGGCCGCGCACGCGCGCCGGCCACAGCGCGGCAACGATGCAGGCGGCACGGCCGCCCCAGTCGTAGCCGGCCAGCACCGCATCGGGGATCGCCAGCGCATCCATCAGCGATAACAGATCGTGGGCGAGCGCGGCCTGCTGGCCGGAGCGCGGCGTATCGGGCGACAGGAAGCGGGTCGGGCCGTAGCCACGCAAATACGGCACGATGACGCGACAGCCGGCCGCTGCCAGCAATGCACTCACTTCATCGTAAGCGTGGATATCGTATGGAAAGCCATGCATCAGGAAAACCGCGCGGCCGCCGGCATCGCCGCTCTCCTCGTAGGTAACATTAAGAACGCCCGCATCAACCCGTTTTAACATCGCCGTCCTCCGATTCTCTTTCGCTATCGCCAGTGCACATTGATCATTAGTCGCTATCTTCTAATCTTTTCGTTGATGCTGCAACGCGATGCGTGGGTTAATAAAAGACAGAAAAAGAACGATCGTTCACTTATGCATTAACGCACTTTCCACTGCCTCAAACGCCTTGGGAAAACGGCTCGCAAGATAACGATCATTCGCTTTCCGCGCTTTCCCGAAGCAAGCAGTCTTGACTACCGCTGCAATCATCATCCAGCAGTTCCTTGCTTCAAACCTTGCCAGTCCCCCGCCTTGTTTTGGCACAAAACATTCAACCATAAATTCAGGAGAACGTCGCATGCGCATCTCGTCTCTGCTTACCCTGTCCGGAATCATCCTGACGCTAGGGCTGGCTTCCTCCGCCGCCAATGCCGAACTGTGCCGCAGCGCCAGTGCGGCGGAAGCGGCCGGCTACACCACTCCCATGCAATCGCCGGGGATCGTCTCGCCCGTCGACGGCACCTGCTGGATCCCCGCCATGACCATCACCAGTTTCGACGGCACCAAACTGGCGGCCAACCTGTTCCTGCCGAAACGCAGCAGCAGCGACCAGAAATTTCCCGCGATCGTCATGATCGCCAGCTGGGCGGCGCCCGGCCGCGTCGAATATATCGGCCAGCAGCAGAAGCTGGCGCAAGACGGTTATGTCGTGGCTAGCTATACCGCGCGCGGCTTCTACCTGTCCGAAGGCCAGGTCGACGTCGCCGCGCCGGAAGATGCGCGCGATGTCTCGTCGGTGCTCGACTGGCTGCAAGCGAATGCGCCTATCGATATCAACAATGTCGCCGCCAGCGGCATTTCCTACGGCGCCGGACTGTCGCTGATCGCGCTCGGGCAAGATCCGCGCTTCAAGACCGCGGTTGCGCTATCCGGCTGGGCCACCCTGGCGGATCAGCTGTACACGTCCGGTTCGCCCAACCTGACCTGGGCCACAGTACTCGGCCTGGCCGGCAGCGTCACCGGCCGCCCTGCGCCCGAGGTGAACCAGAACATACTGGCCCTGCTTGATCCCAATACCAGCGCCGCCAGGATTGCCGAAATCACCGCCTGGGCAAAACCGCGCTCGCCATCCACTTATGTCGCCGCCATCAACAAGCGCAACGCGCCTGTGTTCCTCAGCAAGAACTTCCAGGACGACATGTTCACGCCGAACTCTTCGCTGGCGATGTTCGCTGCGCTGACCGGGCCCAAGAAGATACTGCTCAATGCCGGCATCCACGCTTCGGCAGAACTGACCGGCGCCCTGCTGGGCGCTCCCAACTATCCTTACGACCAGGCTCACCGCTGGTTCAACCGCTGGCTGAAAGGCGAGAAAAACGGTGTCGATACCGAACCGCAGGTTTCCATGCAGATCAAGTTCAGCGACCGCCGCGAATCGTTTGCCACCTGGCCCGCTCCTGAACTGAGCAACAAGACTTATTACCTGGCGCCGCGCGGCGCAGTCCGTTTCGATCTCAGCTGCTTCTGCGGCAAAGGCGACAAAGGCTACATCTCTGCCACGCCAAACCAGAACGCCGGCTCCGACCTGATCCAGAACCTGTTCGACACTACCGCCAGCAGCGGCCTGATCCCGATCCTCTCCACCTTGGGCGAAACCGTCAACCTGCCGGTGATCAATTCACTGCTCACGGTCAGCCTCGCTGCCGGCGTCCGCTACGAAGCGCCGGCGCTCAGCGCCACGCAGAAAATCCGCGGCATCCCGAAGCTGAATTTGCGCGCCACGCCGTCGCAGGCGCGCGCCCAGGTGGTGGCTTACCTGTATGACGTGGATGCGATCGGCACCGGGATCCTGATCACTCATGGCGCCACTACCCTGCACTGGGCAACGCCCGGCCAGACCGTGGATTTCCCGATCGAGTTCTCGGCTACCGCCTATGACGTGCCGGCCGGCCATCACATCGGCGTGGTGCTGGATACCGCCGACAGCCTGTACGCTTCGCCGGTGAACCTGGGCGAACGGTTTGGCGTGCGCTTTGAATTCAGCCCTAGCCAGCAATCGACGCTGGTTTTACCAACGCTGTAATGCCTTGATGACAACTTGCACGGCCTTGCCGTGCAAGTTGCAGATGGCTGGAATCGGCAAATAAATATTTCCATAAAGAAATTTATGTGCTATAGATACAGCTAGCAAACGCAGGTCAAGCGTGGTCCGTCCCGGATAACCAGGCAGTGGCAATCGGGAGATTCGTCATGAAAAATACTACTCAGGGTTTGATCTTGCTTGTCGCATCGGCATGCAGCGCAGCCAGCGCTTTTGCCGCGACAGCCACCGCGACCATGACCAACACGGTCACCGTCGCCAGCAACTGCAGCATCGCCACCCTCGGCTTTACCACCACCTACGATCCGATCGTGACCAACGCCACGACCAACCAGGACGTGACCGCCAGCGTCACCACCACCTGCACTCCCGGCGCCGCGCCCGTCATTACGCTGGGGCAAGGCGCCAACGCCAATACCGGCTCCACCGACGCCGCACCGTTGCGGCGGGTATCCAGCGGCGGCGGCACGCCGACCTATCTCAATTATTCGCTGTTCTCGGATTCCGGACGCACCACGACCTGGGGCAACACCGCAGCCACCGCGCCGGCAGCCGTGAGCGCCACAGGCACGGCGACGCCGCTGACGATATACGCCCGCGTGCCGTCGGGACAAACCGGTGTCGCCACGACATATACCGACACCGTCGTCGCCACTGTCACCTTCTAACTCACCTTCTAACGCAAGTTCAATTTGCGATACACGGTATTGCGCGAAACTCCCAGCGCCTTGGCGGTAGCGGAGACGTTGCCGCCGCTGGCGGCAAAGGCTTTCCTGACTGCGGCCTGCGCCAGGTCTTCCAGGCTGCCGGCGCCGCTATCCGGGGCCACGGCAACCGCGACCGGCGGCTGAGGCTGCACATCCTCCAGGAAGTCGTCGGGCAGGTGCTCCAGCCGGATCAGTCCGCCATCCTCGGCCATGACTACCGCGGTCCGCAGCAGGTTGCTCAGCTGGCGGAAATTCCCCGGCCAGCTGTGCCTGCGAAACAGGTCCATGATGTCGGGCGCGACGCTGCAGCTGCGGCCCTCGCTGCCGGCTTCCGCCAGCAGCCGGTCGACGATGACATCGAGATCGCTGCGTTCGCGCAAGGCCGGCAGCTTGACCACCAGGCCGTTCAAACGATAATAGAGGTCTTCACGAAACAGATTGGCCGCGATCAATTCGCGCAGGTTGCGGTTGGTGGCGCAAATCACCGCGAGGTTGACCGGGATCGCCTTGGTGCTGCCCAGCGGCGTCACCACCCGCTCCTGCAACACGCGCAACAAGCGCGCTTGCAGGCCGAGCGGCATGTCGCCGATCTCATCCAGGAACAGCGTACCGCCGTTGGCTTGCAACAGCTTGCCCTTCCCGCCCTTTTTGCGGGCGCCGGTAAACGCCCCTTCTTCGTAACCGAACAGTTCTGATTCGATCAGCGTTTCCGGAATCGAAGCACAGTTGACGGCGACGAAAGCATTGTCCTTGCGCGGCGAGTCGTTATGGATCGCCTGCGCCAGCAATTCCTTGCCGGTGCCGGTCTCGCCGGTAATCAGGACCGGGATGTCGCGCCCCGCCACCTTCTCGAGCTTGCCGATCAGGGTCGCCATGTGCGGATCGCCGGTATTCAGGTAACGCAAGCTGGACAGGCGGCGCGGCGCCGTTTTCGGCGCAGCAGCCGCCGGCAGGGGCGGCTGTTCGCTGTAATGCTGGAACACGCTGTTGGCCAGCCTCAATTCAGCGCGGGCATAGACCTTGACGCCGCTGTGCAGGCACAGGCTGAGCAGGCCCGGAGCGGCAGCACGGTAGTGGTCGAACAAGGTCGACAGCGGCAAGCCGAACAGCGAGCTGAAGGTATGCGACTGCAACGCCGCCTGCGACAAACCCAGCTGGAACAAGGCGCTGCGGTTGGCCGACAGGAAACGGCCGCCGGGGGTGAAGCAGGCGATGCCTTCCACCAGCGTGCCGATGAATTCGGGCCGGCTATGGAAATGCAGCGTGACGGCATTCTCGAATGCCGCCGTAAACAACTGGTTCTCGATCATCTGCGCCGACATGCGCACCAGCGCCATGGTGTGCTTGTGATAGCTGCCGCGGTCGCCGCTGACATCCAGCACGCCGAGGATATTGCCCTGGTAGTCGAAAATCGGCGCTGCCGAACAGGTCAGGAAATGATTGGCTGAAAGATAATGGGCGTCGGCATGCACCGTGGTCGGCGCGCCCTCCGCGATGGCGGTGCCGATCGCATTGGTGCCCTTGCTTTGCTCGGACCAGGCCACGCCCGGATTCAGGGCCACGCGATTGGCCTTGACCAGGAAATCGTCGTCGCCGAGCGCGTGCACGATCACGCCGTTGGCGTCGGTCAGGATCACCATGTTATGGGTGTTGACGATCTGCTCGTACAAAGTTTCCATGACCGGCAAGGCATGCGTATGCAAGACCCTGTTCTGCTCCAGCAGCAGCGACAGGGAGCTGCGGTCCAGCGGCATGATGTCCGGCTTGTCGTGCTGCCCCAGGCCGTAGGCGCTCGATCTTTGGTGCGATTTTTCAATCACCGCGGGATCGCAGGAAAATTGCTCCGCCGACCTGTTCGACCTGTTGTATGAGATATCACGCATTTTGTCTCCTTCGGGCCGGTTTTGCGAACCTCTCTCTGCGGACGCTGCAGCGCCTCTCAACCAAATTTGCTATCCGTCAGTCTACCGGTGATTCGCACCTGATGTCACTGTTCTGACGCTAGCCAGGGCCTTAGGTTCAGCCGCATTTGGTGTATCCTCCTCGGATGAACAGCGAAACCGACATCCAACTCAGCGGGCCATTCAGCGTCACCGACGCTGCCGGGCGTACTCATAACATTAAAGCAATCCGCATCTTCGACGAAGGTTACGGCATCATCGACGTCTATGTCGATTTCGCCGCAGCGGTCGGCAAGGACCGGCTGTACGAAGACAAGGTGCTGATCGCCCAGGTCCTGGCCCAGTTGCGCCGCAGCGGCTATGCCGGCCCGGATTTCGGCCACGGCGACCTTGGTTTGCAAGATGACAAGCTGATTGTGCTGGAAGCGCCGGAAGAATTCAATGACTTCGCGGCAAGCAAGGGCTGGAAAAACCTCGCCGACGAATTTGCCGACGAGCAGGACGCCGAGGCCGACGACACCCCGGCACAAGCCGCATCAAGCTCGAAACTTGATGCCCTCAAGAACAAGTTCAAGGCCTGACCTCAGCGGAAATCCTGCGCCCCGAGCATTTTGTCCCGGGCGTCAGGCGCCGGCGGCTGGCCCTTCATCCAGCCGGCCATCAGGCTGTTGTATCCCGCAGCATAACCGCCATATTTGCGGCTGCCGTCAGGCTTGGCCGTAAAGGTCCTTATACCGTGGTCGGAACCGGGAAAGACAGCGATATCGATCGCTTTGCGGCTAACCCTGAAACGCTCCAGGCGCGCAATCGACGGCGCACTCGGCGCTACCGAGTCATCTTGCGCAAATATCCATAACTGTGGAATCGCAAGACGCTGCAAGGCCGCCTCCGAATCGTAATGCCAGATCACGCCGGGACTTTCACCGCGCGCCCTTTCCACTTCGCCGCGCAGCAGCTCGCCCGTGTACTGGCCGTCAACCTTGTCCAGCCACGGCTCGCTTGCGTATTTGCCTTTGGCTTGCTGCAGCTGCGGCAGGCCGGCGCGGAAATTCGACGCCGCTACCGTGCCGGCCAGCGCCGTCAGCGAACGCGCCTTGCCGACCACATCCTCGCCGTAACCGAGGTTACGCAGCTGATAGTCGACCTGCCACTGGTCCTGCTCTATCGGCGTGCCTATGACACCGTAACCCACCACCATGAAATCGACCGGCGCCTTGGTCGCCGCAAGCGGCGCCACCCAGCCGCCCTGGCTGAACCCGGCCACGCCGACGCGGCCGACGCGCCCTGCGCTGAGCCGGCGCGCCTCGACCACGGCAGCTGCAACATCATCCGCAAGCTTCACGAAATCCTGGGTATAGGCGCCTTCCGACTGCCCGGTGCCGCGCTTGTCGAACACGAATGCGGCGATACCCTGGCTCGCCATCAGGAAAGCGCGATTGCTTGCATCTACCGCCGCGGTCGATTCGGAACCGTGCACCAGCACGAACAGCGGCGGCTTGTCCACAGGCGTCAGAGGCTCGATCAATTCGCCATTCAGCCTGAGGACACCGGATATGAACCGGGTGCGGGTAATGCGCAACGGCAGGCGCGACCATTGCTGCTCCGGACCACCCTCGAACTGGAAAACGACAGGCTTATCCTGGCACCCGGCGTAACGCAAGTGGCCCGCTAGCCTGGACCGGTCGTTGGCATCTGCTGCCGCGCTCATGGCATTTTCCGCATCGGTCTCGAAGGTGCCGATACGGCCATCGAAGCTGCTGGCCAGCAGGGTGGCCGGAAATCCGGGCCGCTGCGTCAGCGTCACGATCTCGCCGGCGGGCGAGCGGTAGGCCCCGGTGAGACAGGCCGGGGCCGCCTCTTGCCCGTCTTGAGCCAGGGCTGTTGTTGCAGATGACGCAAACAGAAGCAGGGAATACAGGATGGCGGCACTCACCTGCGCTTTCGACAATTGCATGGATTTCCTTTATTTTTTTTGGCAAGGCATAAATCCTTGCGCCCGCAATTATTATGCAGCAATCATGTTCGCCATCACAACGCAGTCGAGGGCGCCTGCCGGCAATCCGCAACCTAAGCTATCTCGCTTGCCATCCGCCTGACCAGGCTGGCAATCTCCTCCTCCGCCGCGGCAATGGACGCCGCGAGGCGTTCGTCGCCGAACTCATCGTATTCGACCGCGATGCTGTGCAGCTCACCAATGCCGATGTACGCCAAGGCGCTGCGGATGCTGGGCTCGACATGGTTCATGGCGGCGATCCTCTGCCCCGCCCCGTAACCGTGGTCGCCCCTGGACGACAGCACCACCGCGCGCTTGCCGGCGTCCTTCAGCATCGGCCAGTAAGGCTCGCCCTGGCGCTGGCGATCAAAGCCGAAGGTGCGGCCCACCCTGACGATATTGTCGATCCAGGACTTGAATTGCGCCGGCACGTTGAAGTTATACATGGGCACGCCTAGCACCAGGATATCGGCCGCCAGGATTTCATCGACCAGCGTATCGCTTTCCGCCAGCGCCTTGTGCATCCAGTCTTCGCGCGACGAAGGCGCGGTAAAGGCGGCGTGTATCCATGCACTGCTCACCGGCGACGGCGGATTGAGGCCGACATCGCGTACGCGGACCAGGTCGCCTGGCCGCTGCTGCAGCCACTGCTGGATGAAACGATGCGTCAGCCTGCGCGTATGGGAGCCGTGCGGCTGCAGGCCGGATTGTCCTTCGCGCGCGCTGGCGTCCAGGTGTAGCAAGGTAGTCATTTCAGTTATCCTTGTGAATTAAATTCATGCATCAGCTTTCCGGATAAACTGTAATCCCCATATATTTTTTGGACAAACGACAAGTTTTGCCTGTTCATGGAAAATAAAACTCATCCATTGGATAACCAGGCCGCACGCCGCCTGCCTCCGCTCGCCGCGCTGAAAGCGTTCGAGGCCGCGGCGCGCCACCTGAGCATCAAGTCTGCGGCGGCAGAACTGTCCGTCACGCCGACTGCGGTGAGCCACCAGATCAGGCGCCTCGAAGACAGCCTCGGTGTCGCCGTGTTCCAGCGCCTGCCCCGGCAATTGCGCCTGACGTCTGCCGGATCGGAACTGTATGTGGCGCTGCGCGACGGCTTCGACCTGTTTGCCGCAGCCATCGGCCGCATCCGGCCGCGCGATGCAGCGCGCCTGCTCACCATCACCACTACGCCGGCGTTTGCAGCACGCTGGCTGCTGCCCAGGCTAGGCGCGTTCAGGAACGCGCATCCGGAACAGGACCTGCGGCTCCACACTTCAGTGGAAATCGCGCCGCTGGACGGCCATACCGCGGATATCGCGATACGCTACGGCCTCGGTTCCTGGCCGGGACTGGTGGCGGAAAAATTGTTCGATGACCGCATCGCGCCGGTTTGCAGTCCTTTGCTGAAAGTGAAGAAACCCAAGGACCTGCTCAAGCACACCTTGATCCATAACGAATGGCAGGCTTCGCTGCGTAATGCCTCGACCTGGCGCGCCTGGGCAAAGCGCGCCAAATTCAGCAGCCTGGACAGCCAAGGCGGCATCGTGTTCTCGGACGAAAGCCATGCCATCTCGGCGGCGATCGCCGGACAAGGCGTGGCCCTGCTGAGCACGGCATTGATCGAGCCGGAATTGCAAAGCGGCTTGCTGGTGCAGCCGTTCGGTCCGGTGCTCAGCAACTATGCCTTCTACCTGGTGTATCCGGAAGCCAGGCGTACCGAGGTACAAGACGCTTGCGCCTGGATCGGCGCGCAGGCAGACGCCTCGACCCTGCTGTTCTGACGATTGCGGCGACGCGGCTGCTATCCATGGACGCCATTGGGGCCTGCGAAGGCGATGGTTTCCCGGTAAAATCGGCGTCAAACCAACGTCCGGGAACAGATATGCTTACCACCGTCGAGCAGCTCGAGGAAATCTACGGCAAACCGCATGAGCGGTCCTTGTGGAAAGAAATCGATCATCTGAACGAGGACTACCGGTCCTTCGTCAAAGCCTCGCCATTTGTAGTGTTTTCCTCTCACGGTCCGGGAGGAATGGATTGCTCGCCCAAGGGAGATGCGCCGGGCTTCGTCAAGATCCTCGACGACCGTACGCTGGCGATCCCCGACCGTCCCGGCAACAACCGTATCGACACCCTGCGCAACTTGATCGCCGATCCACGCATCGCCCTGCTGTTCATCGTGCCCGGCATCGGTGAAACCCTGCGCGTCAACGGCCGCGCCGAGATTTCAGCGGAGCCGGCCCTGCTCCAGCAATTCGCGATAGATGGCAAGTTGCCGCGCACTGTCATCACCGTCAAGATAGAAGCGACCTACTTCCATTGTTCAAAAGCGCTGGTGCGCTCGAAACTGTGGGACCCCGCGCAGCAAATTGAACGCACCAGCTTCCCCAGCCCTGGCGCCATGCTGAAACGCCTGAGCAGCGGTGGTTTCGATGCCGATGCTTACGACCGCGAACTGCCGGCGCGGGTCAAAGCCACCCTCTATTGACGGGAGCATGAGAATGACGGTTTATGCGGCGCTTCTGCGCGCGGTGAATGTCGGCGGCAACAGCGTCTTGCCGATGAAAGAACTGGCCGCGCTGTGCAGCGGACTGGGCTTCGGCAATGTCCGCACCTACATCCAGAGCGGCAACGTAGTCTTCGACAGTACGCTAGGCAAGGACGCCGTCGGCCAGGAACTGGCGCAGGCGCTGGCAAAAAAGATGGGCAAACCGGTCGATGTCTTGCTGCGCACAACGGCAGAGCTGCACGCCATCTTGAAAGCCAATCCTTTCCCGGATGCGGAGCCGTCGAAAGTCGCCGTGGTTTTTTGCAGTTCAAGCCTGCCCAAGGGCTGGCTTGAGCTATTGCTGATTCCCGGCGCAGAACAAGTCCGGCCGGGGAAAAAAGAAATCTATATCCACTATCCCGAAGGCATGGGCAGATCGAAGCTGAAGCTGCCCGCATCGACCGGCATCGCTACCGTCCGCAACATCAATACGGTAAGCAAGCTGCTAGCCCTGGCCGCCGGCTAAGCTTCTGCGATATTCTTCAGCGCGCCCAGCACATCGGGAAAGTCCGCGGTCACCATCGGCCCGAAATCCGCCGCGGCCGGCCCGGTGATTTCCGTGCTGTAGATGACCTTGCAGCCGCCCGACGCCAGCGGCACGATCTTGTGGTGCACCAGCACGCGGGTGCCGTCTATGATCGTTTCGTCGGTAAAACCCTGGTTCTCCTTGACGTCGATCAAGGTAGTGGTAAACACGTCTTCACCGGGTGGCTGCATCGTGAATGTCGTGCCATTCGCAAATGCGCCATGGATCTGGATGTTGTCGATTCCCTGGTTCCACTTCTTCCAGCCTTCCACGTCTGCAAACAGCTGCCAGATCCGCGCCGGCGTGGCGCTGGTTTCAATGCTCTCTTCATGAGTCCACATGGTTTTTCCTTGTTGTCTAAGGAGGCATCAATTGCGAAACGCTAATTTAGCATGCCTGAACCCCGCCGGGAACGAAAGCAACCAGCTGCAGCTCGACCGCATAGCCGTGATGCAGGGCCGGCACCGGCACCACGGCGCGCGCCGGCTTGTGCGCGCCCAGGTAGCTGGCGTAGATCTCGTTGAACAACCCCCAGTTTTCAACCCCGACCAGATACGCCGTCGCCTGGACTACATCGCCAAAGCCGCAGCCTGCGGCTCGCAGGACTTCCTGGCACTGGCTGAACACTGCTTCACACTGCTGCCGGAAATCGTGGGTGGCGGGATCGATCGTATCGGATGCCGGCAGCATGCCTGACAAAAAGATAAAACCGCTCTGCTCGACTGCTTGCGAATAGTGGCCGCGCGGCGCCGGCACGGCTGGGGCATGGATGATTTTCATGGTCGATTTGTGTTGTAGAGGTACGTGATGGGACAAGAACCGTTGCTACCAGCCGCGGAATCGTTCCCAGACATCCAGGATATCCGCGGCATCCCGGCTGACGACATGGTAGCGGGAATGCTGCGCGCCGGTTGCGCAGGCGTGGTTCGGCACGATGCGCAGCATGGTGCCGATGGGCAGGTCCGGTGTTTGCGCAGGATCGCCGGAGCGGTGCGCGATCACGCCGTGTTCCTGGTTGGCGTCCACCATCAGCACATCGGGCAGCAGTGCCCCGCCGAGATCGCAGACCAGGCCATAACCCTGGTCCACCGCCTGCCTGCTGGTGCCGCGGTCGCGCGACATGGCCATCCAGCCGGCGTCGGTGATGATCCAGCCTTTTTCCTTCTGGTGCCCGATCACCGTGGTGAGCACGGATAGCGCGATGTCCTGCTGGCGGCAAACGCCGAGGCCGGCCATGACCAGGTCGCCGAACACAAACACGCCCGCGCGCACTTCGCTGACGCCATCCAGGTTGCCGGCAAACATGGCGGTCGGGGTCGAACCGATGCTGACCGCAGGACAGGCGATGCCGGCCGCGCGCAAGCGTTCTGCGCAGCCGACGGCTGCATCGCGCTCCTGCTGCGCCATCTGCCTGATGGCAGGTATCGAGCGGCAGTTGTAGGAATTGCCGGCATGGGTAATGACGCCGGCCAGGTGCTGGCCGCCAGCGGCCAGGCAACGTCCGATATCCAGCAGTTCCGGCGCATCGGGCACCACGCCCGAGCGGTGGCCGTCGGAGTCGATCTCGATCATCACGTCGAAGCGCGTATTTTCCCGGCGCGCCCTGTCGCACAGGGCCTGGGCCATTTCCAGGCTGTCCAGCACGACCGTCAACTTTATTCCCTGCTGCCGCAGCCTGGTCACATGATCGAATTTTCCCGGCACAATGCCGACCGCATACAGGATATCCGTGAAGCCATTGGCTGCGAAATATTCCGCTTCCTTGAGGGTCGACACCGTGATCGGCCCGCTGGCCTGGCCTAGCGTGGCGCGCGTTACCTGGATCGATTTGCTGGTCTTGACGTGCGGCCTGAACGCCACGTCGAAACGGGCCAGGCTGGCGCGCATGCGGGCGATGTTCTGCTCCATGCGGTCCTGGTCGAGCACCAGCGCCGGGGTTTCAAGATCGCTCAGGCGGCGCGGCAGGTTTATTGTGGCGTCATTCATGTCATTTCCCCGATTTATTTGATATCGACAAACTCAAGCAGGTCTGTTATCCGCGCCGACTCTGCCAGCGGCGCCGGCGCGCCGGCCGGCGCGGCCAGGCCGATACGGTTATGCCAGAAGGTATCGAGGCCGACTTGCGCCGTGCCGAACATGTCATAGGCTGAGCCGGCGACAAACAGCACGCGCTCTGCCGGCAGGCCCAGTTTCTCCAGCGCCAGCCGATACGGCCGCGGGTCAGGCTTGTAAAACCCGGCCTGCTCCGACGTCACGACCACCTCGAACGGAACGCCGACCCTGTCGGCCGCCAGCCGGCCAAGCCTGGCGGAGCAATTGGTCACCACGCCCAGCCGATAATCCTGCCGCAGGCGGACCAGTGTCGCGGCGGCATCCGGCCAAGGCTGGAGATCGAGCCAGTTCTGTTCTAGCTGCTGCGCCAGGTCCGCCGTCAGCCCGACGTTCTGCGCAGCCTGCGCCACCAGCTCTTCATACGGCTGGTAAGCGCCGCAGCCGTAGGTCAGCCGCAGGTATTCGGCACGCCAGGCGCGCCCCGCCTGTTCCGATCCGGCGGCACGGTCCCAGACCGACCAGGAATCCAGCAATGCGGTCAGCAGGTCAAACAAGATTGCCTGATATTTTTTCGCCATGTCAGCCTCGATCCAGTTGGTATGGCGAAATTATCGATCGTATTTTCAAGACTGTGGTTAAATGAAATACATGGCTAACTTAAGTTTTACTTAATAATGATACCGATCGACGATATCCGCTTTTTCATGATCGTGGTGAGAACCGGCAGCCTTGCCGCCGCCGCGCGCGAGATCAACGTGACCGCTTCGGCCGTGACCCAGCGCCTGCAGCAGCTCGAAGCCAGGCTGGGAGTGCGCCTGGTCGACCGCTCCACGCGGAACATGTGCCTCACCGACGAGGGCCAGCTGCTGGCGGAAGAAGGCGCGGCGATTTGCGAGCAGAACGATATCCTGTTTGAAAAACTGAAAGCACGGCAAGGCATTGTTGCCGGGCACCTGCGCATCAACGCCCCGTTCGGCTTTGGCCGCCGCTACCTGACGCCGCTGGTGGCGCAGTTCCAGAGCGACCATCCCGGCGTCAAGGTTTCACTGACCCTGCTCGACCGCATCAGCGCCGGCGAGGCACACAAGGCCGACATCACGTTCCACATCGGCGCCCTGGCCGATTCCAGCCTGGTGCGCTACAAGATCGGCGCCAACGCCAGGATCCTGTGCGCGTCCCCATCTTATATCCGGCGCGCGGGATCGCCGGCCGATCCGCAGTCGCTGGCCCGGCATCAATGCCTGGTGCTGCAGGAGAACGACGAAGACGTGGGCTTGTGGAAGTTTTCCAAGGGAGCGCTTCAGCATAGCGTGCGCGTAGATCCGATCCTGAGCTCCAACGATGGCGAAGTGGTGCATCAATGGGCCCTGATGGGAAAAGGCATCATGATCCGTTCCGAATGGGACGTCGCGGAAAATATCCGGCGCGGCAAGCTGGTCGCCCTTCTCCCGCAATGGAACCTGGCGCCGGCCGATGTCATCGCGCTGGTGCCGCAGCGCAAGGGCATGTCGGCACGGGCGAAGAAATTCATCGAATATGCGATCCGGCAGTTCGGGCCGGTGCCGCCATGGCGGATACGCGCAAGCAGCCCCTGAGCTGGGTTAACAGGAACCATCTAAAGAATTTGCGCTTCAAGCTGATGTTCCAGGCGCTCAGCAATTTTTGGATCCAGGAAGAATAATTTTCCAGTTGTGTCGTTTCCCGCCTGGCTCTCGGCCAATGCAACGTAGTGATGGATAATTTCTTGCGCTTTCCCGGGCAAGTTGGTGTAGCCAATAGTGTATTTCCTTACCTCGGAAACATGGAAGCCAATTCCCTCATCTACCATCTCGTCGGCAAACACGAATCCTGCGCCGCCATTCTGGTAAACCCGCCGCACATCCACAGCAGGCAAATAACCCTCGCCGACTCCCGCGACTGCCCCGAATGTTCTCATCCCCCTGACAACTTGCCCAACCAGTTGATCAATGCTGAAACCGCCTCCGAATATGGCGGTGCTGTCCATGATGACGGGTTGGAGCCCTTCTTCAATCAAGAACCTGTTTAACAACGTCATCGTATTGAGCCGTCCATTTGCATCTTCGAAAAAATGCCCTACATGGAGAGCCCGGATGGCTTTGACAATTGATTGAAGTTTCCTCTCTGGAGTGTCTGAAGCAGCTATCTCGACATAGTAGCGATCAAGAATCCCCTGGATTAAAGCGGCGCCGCCGTCTTGAGCATAATTTGTATTTGCCCTGAAGTTATCTCCCAGGCTATTGATCCGCGTGATCGGACGATAGCCGGCCCCTCGCGCATCAGTGGAACTCCTTGCCTTGTAATTATATTTACCAATACTTGGTGCATCGGCGGCAGGTGCCGCCCCTTGCGGCACATCCACCCGCGTGCCGGTTAAACCTTCAGCCACCATTTCCCGAAACCCCCTGAGTGACGGCAGGTTCAACTCATGCTCATGCACGTAATCTCCGGGTGAACTTAAAACCCCGAACGAAGTGTTCATTCCACTCCTGGCTTGAGGCATCTGGATGAAACCATCGTCTTCCTGCTTCAAGGTTCCCGCGGCCACTTGCCGATGCATTTCTGCGTACTCGGCCGCGCCTATCGGATCTCTATTTCCAGGCACCGCGGTAGCAACATGTTCCCCAAACGATTTCACCATGGCAGACAGGTATCCAGGTGAACTTTCATTATCGAAGCGCAATGCGTTGACTGAATTCGACTCGTCCGCATTTTGAGCCCCTTTATCAATAAACAGCTTCCACCATTGGGTTTCCGGGATAGTTCGCAGAAGCGGATTATTGAAATTTTGGGTTTCGCCGCTGCTTATCTTTAACATGGCTTTGCTTTTCGCTATAGCCTCGTTGCGTTGCGGTGCGTCCAATGCATCTAAAGCGTCAAATACTTTTCTGCTGGCGGGTACATCCAAGGTTTGCAGCCATGCGTCAAATTGTTGAGCATCTTCAGTGTCATGTGAAAATTCCTCTTCATCATCCCAAGCATCAGCTATTGCATCGCCTGCATCATTAAATTTCATGCGTTGAACGGTCCCAAAATTGGGAAGGCCAACATTCAAAAAACGTGGTGATGCCGCCTGCTTGGTCGAAGGAGGAGTATTTTTTCCAGCGATCATTTGCAGGGTTCTAGCCCCCATCAAATCCGCCTCCTTCTCCAATCCAGTATCGTCGTTGATATCCGCCCCGCCTTTCATCTGCGCCGTCGGCTTAACCCGTCCCTGCTTCTGCTGCACCACATGCCAGACCTCATGCGGCAAATGCCGCTCTTGTCCCGGCGCGACATGAATCTCCGTCCCTTGCGTATAAGCCAGGGCATTCAACTGGAGAGGCTGAGGCGAGTTGTAATGGACTTTGACGTTATCCAGCGAGAGGCCGGACAGATTCTCGACGCCAGACTTCAGTTGGTCCGGCAAGCCGGTATTGCCGGACTGATGCGGAAGCCCGGCGCGGCCATGGCCGGCCACGGCGGACCATCGCGCGCCGTCATCGTCGTCAACCTGGCGGCGCCGCAAAGGACTTGGCGAGTAATTGTAAT
The DNA here is from genome assembly GCF_900112135.1 of Collimonas sp. OK412. Taxonomy (GTDB): domain Bacteria; phylum Pseudomonadota; class Gammaproteobacteria; order Burkholderiales; family Burkholderiaceae_D; genus Collimonas; species Collimonas rhizosphaerae. The sequence continues at coordinate 58,419 of NZ_FOLC01000001.1, read as the reverse complement.
TGCCGAACGGCGCGGTAAATACACCTTCGCTTACCGGCGCCTGGCTATCATGCTCTTCACTCGTCGAATGCAGGGATTGGGTTGGCGCTGGTTCCAGTGCACGCTTGACTGCCATATGCAACACTCCCTTGGAATGGTTGGGGACTGGAGGGGCAAGGACGACGTACGAAGTGCAAGATTGACGCGGGGCGCACAAGCAGCATACATGACCCCGCAGCCTGGCGCGGCCCGGATGTATTTTACGGGGACTATATGGGGCGGCTCAATCGCCTGGACGACGAGCGGGAAATGAATAAAATCGACGCTCGGATCGATGAAAATTCCGACGGAATATCCTCGGGACTTTCATGACCGGCTTAACTTATTGATTTAAAACAGGAATTCTGGTGGGAAGTACAAGTTTCGAACCCGTATTAAAGGGATTTCAGGGGGAACTCAAGGGCAGGCGTCATAGAGAAGTCTCGCCCGCGCCCCCCCCCTGAAATACCCCTAACTATCCCTGAAAGTATCCCTGAACATCTCTCTAAAATGTGGCTTGCAGATTCGCCTTTGCTCATCGAGCGATAATCAAACGGCTTAAGATATGCTCGGTTTGCAATGCAAGGTGTTTCCAAGTTCCATCTTCGTTCTTTTCTGTTTTAGCCATTTACGATGAGAATATCGCATAGGCTGTGCCGGGTGATTCAGGGGGCTATCTCAGGTAGTAAATCAGGCCGGACCAGCTCGACACAACGTGCCACTGCGGCTTCACGCACATACCCAGAATAATCGTTTGCGAAACCCGTCAGCTCCGCGGTGGAAATACACGTACTTATCAAACTCAGTTGCTTTTCAACATACGCGTTCAAATAAGAGGGCTTTTTTCCTGGGGCGTCAGTCGATTTCTTCCTTCCGAACAACGCGGCAATAATTTTCATTGGTGGGTCACACGTGATAGGTGTTTAAAGTATGTATGAAATAGAAGAGCAATATCAAAACAGCATTTCGTGCTGCCGATCTTAATACGATTCATATCCCCAGGCGACGTTGATTCCGAGCACTTTACTTTGCTGTCTTCTCGAATTCGTGGTTGCTATTTGTTCGGGTGACTTTGGACGTTTCCGCAAGCGCCGGCGCTAACGCATGCCATCTAGCACTTACTGCAATTAGAATTGTGTTAGCACCGATGTGGTGATTTTGACGTTGCGACTACCCACGGTCGCACTCACGAGGTATATTCTTCATTCCCTCAACTAGTTTCCACGTACCATCAAACCACGGTATTCCAAACGCTCCAGAATGAGTCGACAAAATGACGCGATCTCCAATTTGCACAGAGTCGTAGAGAGATGCCCAAACTGACAACGATCTCGGTCCATTCGCAATCTCTGGATTTTCCATCACCAGATTGCAGGAACGCCCTTTCCCACTGGTGACATATTTGTCATTGACATAGACCATCACCTCCCGAGCCGCCCCGAAATCAAGTAGCGTATTCATCGAACATGCAATCGGCCAAAGAAAAACTAAAAACATCGTCAACGCCACAATTCCTAACAGCCGGGCAGGCGAATCGTCTAGCCATATTTTTACGGAATACAGTGACGATATCCCCATAAGAAGGAATACTAGTCCCATTGGAAGAAAGCCGAATAAGAGTCGGCTATACCCGAGCGGGAAAAATGTGCTTCTAGGTGCCAAATGGATCAGGAGCCAAATCGCCAAAGCTATGGTCAGAGAAATAAAAACTAGCCATTTGAATCTAATTCCCATACTTCGAAGATTTCCCATTTTTATTTTTTGTGCAACTCAGAAAATAGGGACTTATGAGTTGACACTTGGCGTCGGTACTAACTCATGCCATCTAATACTTACTACAATTGATTTGTGTTACCCCGCGGCACTTACGTCAAATAGATATAAAAAGAGTCGCCGCAATGCAGCCCTTTTTGAGATGAATGCGAGAAAATTACTACGATTGATAATCTTCAAATTCCCATGCCGCGAATCTGGAAATTTTTTGGGCAATGGCTGACCAGTTTTCGCCGGTACAGCTTTCAACACACAAATCAATTTCAGCTTTAATCACATCAAGATCATACTCAGACACAATCAGCATGTGGCGACCCCACGTAGCACTCTTCCGATCAAGTTCGTTTATCAACCATTTCGCAGTACAAACAAGCAATCGAAAATCATCGGCACTGTCCTCATTTTTGATACCTACTCTGAACTCAATCCATAAACAGAAACACTCTGGATCATCTGGAAAATAACTATCCAAATTAATAGTTGCGCTATCTATCCACATCGACTTAATAATCGCTTTCATGGTGTCACATTCAAATGACCATTGCTGATCACTGTTCCAGTTGATGTTTGTTGAACAAAGTTTGCCTGTACACCTGTTGTCGCAAATGACGAAGTTTTAGGTTGCGGAGGTCTATAGATTCTCGTTCCGTCCGCACTTATCAAACAGCCTGGACAGGCTGTTTGATTTCCGACCAATCGTGCGCCGTCACCAACCCAAGTTTGACCTAATTGATCAGCTTCCGCTACTGTGCCAGTACCGATACTAAAATTCGGGCTGGCCGTACTACTTCCTTTCACTGCAGCTGCCAACCTTGGGTCCTGAGCAGCAATATTCGCAAGATTTTCACTGGCAAGCTGCCCCCTCAATCCTTGTCCCGATACTGCATTGGCAGTACCGCCCGATGTAATAGGATTAGCCCCGTTATTCGCCCCACTAGCGCCATCGCCACTACCACCACTCGACCCAGAGTCTTGCCCGCTGGAGAAAGTCAGATTGGTCCATTTAGCACCAGACGTCCCAGTAACAATAGGGGGTGTCATTAGACACACCGGCGGGGCACACAAATAAAGCGGTAACGTTGCTGTCACCACCGCCCCTGCACTGCCTGTCGGCCCGTTAGAATCACCAGGGAAATCCGGCGGACTCTGTGGAATTGCCGATGGACCGTGACTTAACACTTGGATGCCGAGATTGACAATACCGTATCCCAAATCTATCGCTTGTCCAGCGGCCAGACTGGCAAGCCTGCCTATCGGTTGTCTGCTGACTGAATCCGCAACACTACTTGCGGCATCACCCGCTGCAGCTAATCAGTCCGGTGCTGGTGAGCGTGTCGTGCTCGTTGACATAGTCTTGCCGCCTCTGATTAAAAAGCAATCTGCTAATGCCAATCCCTCCAAGCTATCAAGTAATTTCTTGATGCTTCTCCGAGCTGCGCGTCAATTCTCTCCCAAAGCAAAATATCATTACCAGCCCGTGAAAAAAGTGCCTCCAAAAGACCTGTAGCTACATAAGTTTTCAGGACATCATTGTTCTCCCTCATGCCGCCTTCGATGACATCAAATATGTATAGGAGATCATCCGTTGAACATTTATCAAAGTGTTCGACAATCTTTTTTCCCATGCTCGCGAACAAGAGAGTGGTTGGAATGTCACTACCCCAGTCTTCAATTGCTTCATCTCTTGCCAATCGAAGAAAATCGACCCTCGTCAAATGAACAATAAAATCTTCCCATGTTTCCATCATTTTCCCTTTAATGCATTCTGAAGATCTCTCAACACGTTTTGTGCGGCAGAACGATCACTAAATGACGCGTTCGGATTTGAGTCTAACCAATATTGCAGTGCAGTCGAATAATTCTGCGCTTTCTGGGTATGAAAGACGCCTCCGACTGAATTTCCAGTTTCGGTTTCATAGCGAACTGCATCCGCAGTACTCCCGGTGCCAATCTTAGCGCCATCACGATACAAATCATCCATTAGCCCAGCAAGTTTTGGATTCGAGACTTGCGGCTTCAACATGTTTGAGGCGAGATCATCTGTGAGCTTTGCCCCTGTTGCGCTATTCGCAGTTCCATTCGATGTCGCACCATTATTAAGGCCATCGTTCCCACCATTGCTTTTTCCAGAATCCGATCCACTAGAGAAAGTCAGATTGGTCCATTTAGCACCAGACGTCCCAGTAACAATAGGGGGTGTCATTAGACACACCGGCGGGGCACACAAATAAAGCGGTAACGTTGCTGTCACCACCGCCCCTGCACTGCCTGTCGGCCCGTTAGAATCACCAGGGAAATCCGGCGGACTCTGTGGAATTGCCGATGGACCGTGACTTAACACTTGGATGCCGAGATTGACAATACCGTATCCCAAATCTATCGCTTGTCCAGCGGCCAGACTGGCAAGCCTGCCTATCGGTTGTCTGCTGACTGAATCCGCAACACTACTTGCGGCGTCGCCCGCTGTAGCTAATGCACCGTAGGTAAACAGTCCGGTGCTAGTGAGCGTGTTTTGTTCGTTGACATAGTCTTGCCCCCTCTGCTGCGACGTCACCGCATCAGCCTTCGCAGGATTGGTATCCGACATGCCGTCAGCACAACGGATTTTCGCACAAGCAGCATCGACTAAACGTTGCTGCTCCTCAGGGCTTTTCCCTTGCATCAGCTCACGCAGTTTGTCGACTTCTTTTTTATCCAACTGCCGATTATTGGCATCCACACTTAACGCAGCAGCGGCGCCAGAACCGCCTCCGACTGCGGCACCCAGCGCGGTTGCAGCGATTTGCGCCAAGCCGCTACTCACAGAATCCGGCAACCCCATTCCCTTGATGGCATCGCTGATGGTCGTCATTGCTTCCGCTGAAGCCAGCGCACCGGCGGCCCCACCTAAACCGCCTCCCAGCAAACCGGCAGCCGTATGCATTGCAACGCGATTACTTCCCTTCTCATCCCATGTCGCCGCCTCAGCCCGCACGGATGCAGCCTGCTCTGGATCTGTCTTGTCGAGACTATCGGCTTGGAGATTAAGCTTATCCCTTTGTTTATCCGCATAGTTACCAATCTGCGTCGCTGCCTGTTGACCAAACGCCGCAACAATCTGCGCATTCGCCGTCACCTGGCTGTTGAGCTGTTGACCGTTCCAGTCCTTTGAGATCGAGCCAGCATTGGTGACACCGACATTATTGTTGACTGCGGCGACCGCTTGCGCCGCAGTCTGTCCGGTCAGTGCTTGTTGCGCCTTGTCGTCGGTAATCACCACCGTACCTGCACTCACACCGCCGTAGCTGGTGCCCGAGCTGCTGCCATCTTTGCTGCTCACGCCCAACGAACTGCCTTGACCGCCTTGCTGGACCGTCAAGAGATTGGCGCCCTGCGCCGTGCCACCGCCACCGCTGCTGCCACTGATCCCGTAACCACCACCTACACTTGCAGCGCTGGCGCTGTAGTGGCTAGTATTCTCGATGTTGCTTTGTGTTAGCGTCTGCGTCACCAGCAGATTCTTGTCCGGCGTCGCCGTGCTGGCAATCACTCCGCCTTTCAGATCGGTATTGCCGTTGACGTTCACCACAAAGCCACCGTCACCCGCCTTGATGCCCGACTGCTGCGTGACGCTGGCGTAATCGCCGTCAACCTTGCTCTGGCTTGCATTGATGCTGCCGGAAGCGCCGTAACCGATAGTGACGGTGCCGCCGATAGCCTGGTCTTTGCTCTTGTAGGTGCTGGTGTCTTGCAGACTCTGGATGTTCAGATTGCCCTGGCCGCTGGTGCCGACATTGGCAAACACCTGGTTGCCGCCGGCTACCGCACCTTGGATATTGGTGTCATGCCCCGACGACAGCACCAGGGTATTGCCTGCCCCCACATTGCTGTTCACATTGGTTACATCCGCGCCGTTGCCATTGCCCCGGCTGCCGGAAGCGCTGGCAGTAATCCCGAAAGCAAAGCCATCTTTCCCATACGTTGCCGCAATCCCGACCGCGCCGCTATTCGACGAACTGGTCGATTGCTGGGTAGTGGTGCTTTGTGCCGCCTTCAGATTGATGTCGCCATCGGCTTTTAATAAGGCATCCTGTCCGGCGTTGACATTGCTGCCGATGACATTGATGTCGCTGTCTTTACCGGCCCCGGTCGCCTTGATGGAGACGTTGCCGCCGGCTTTGACGTTCGAGCCGACCACCGTGCTGCTGCTTTGTGTGCTCTGGCTATTGCTGCTGGACGATCCCACGGTCAGACTGACGGTAAAGCCGGTGGCTTGACTTTTACCGGCAGCAGCATTTTGGGCGACGCCGTCGTAAGCGTTGTAAGCCATCGACCCGGCTGCCGCACCGGCCAACACCTTCATGCGCGTATCGTCCGTTTTACTGGCCGCATTGCCCATCTGCTGGATACCTTGGATGGCGGTGATCACCGGCGCCGACACCGCCAGCGTCAAACCGCTCTGGTTATATGCGCTGGTCTGCGTATCACTGCTGGTGTCCTTGACCGCAACAATATTGACCTTTTGCGCCGCAATCCCGATATCGCCTTTCATGGCGATCACGTTGCTGCCGCTCTGATTGTAGGTGTTGCCGGCGTTGATATTGACGTTGCCGTCAATGCTGCCCACGGTACTGCTGTTATTGGTTGTGGAAGTCGCCGTTTCCGTGCCGTTCTGCGAACGGTTGCCTACCGTAAAGCCAATCCCGCCGCTACCCATCAGCCCCGATTTCGACTTCTCATGGAGACCCGTTTCCGTCTGGTTGCTTTGGGACGTCACGATATTGACGTTGTTGCCGGCACTGATGTTCAGGTCGCTGGTGGCCGCAATACCGCTGCCGCGCACCGTCACATCGTTGCCGGCGGTTACATTGACCTGGTTACCCGATACCGTGCTACCCAGTGCGGTGTTCTCGGTCTTCGTGATCACATCATGACTACTGCTGGAGGACAGCAGGCCGTGGCTATGACTGCGATCTTCCTGGCTAAAATCGGCATGCGAGATCGCTTCGCCTAGTGTGACGTTGCCCGTGGCGCCCAAGGTGGCATTACCCAGGCCGTCTGCATTGGTTCCCGCTGTGATCGTGCTGGCGGTGAGCGTCAAATCCTTCGCTGGCGCGCCTTTGACCAAGACCACATTACCGAAAGCATCTTGCTGGGCGCCGGCCAGTACCGTCGCATTGCCCCCCGCCGTCAAACTGCTGCCGACGGCGTTCTGCATATGTTCGTCCAGAACCTGCGATCCTTCGGTATGGCCGGCCTTACCTTGCCCCTCCGAGTGGAAACTGTTGTTGTCCGTCGCGTTCTGAATCGTGACGTTGCCACCGGCGGCCACCAGCATATCCTTGCCTGCCGACAGATTGCCCGCTGTCACGGTCAGGTCGCCCTTGCTCACCAGCCCAAGATTGCCGCCCGCTGCAACCGTGCTGCCGACGGAATGCGTGACTTGCTGGTCGGTAGTGGTGCTCCCGGCCTGCGACACATAATGCGTGCCTGTTGCGACAGTTTCAACATTGATCGCATTGCCTGCGGTCAGCATCGCGTTGCCGCCGGCGCCGACCTGGGCACCATGCAAAGTCAGATTCTGGCCGGCGGACATGACCAAATTGTTCGTCGCGGCGATCTTGCCGACCGCACCGACTGCCGTAACGGTCGAACTGTTGTTGCCGAAGTTGCTGATCGCCGTGTTGGTCACGGATTGATCGAGAATATTGTTGCCCGCAAACAGGCCAATATTACCGCCGGAAAGCGTGCCGCCGATGTTGCTGATGTCGTGATCGGCAGCCAATAACAGCTGCTGCTTGCCCGAGATCGTGCCGCCGGTATTGATGATGTCCTTACCCTGGATGCTCACCGCATCGCCGGCAATCAAAGCGCCGGTCGGCGTCAAGTCCATATTCTTCGCCAGATACACTTGCGGCACCAGCACAGTTTGCTGGCTGCCGTCCGGCAGAGTCACAGTTTGGCTCACCAGCCAGACTATGTCGGTGGTCAGTGCCGCCATCTGCGCATCAGACAGCGCCAGGCCGGGCACCATATTGAACTGCTTGGCGTACTGTGCGCCATTGGTCATCAACGATTTGTATTCGTCCTCGGCACTGGCGTACCCATTCAAATAGCGCTTGCCGGTCAAATTCGTGACCTGGTCAGTGACCAGCTTTTCTTCATAGAAGCCGTCCCCCAGGCGTTTTTGCGTAGCCGCCGGATTGATGCCCAGCAGACCCAGCATGTAGTCGCTGGAGATGAAATTACCGTATTGCGTAAAGCGCGGATCGGTGGCGATCAGATACTGTTGATTCGGCTGCGGCCGCACGGAATACAGACCGTTAGTTGGCAACACGGTATTGACCGCGCCGGCACGCGCACCGTCGACAACACGCGCAGCACCCGGCACAACGACCGGGATGCTGCCCACATTACCGCCACCGACCAGGGAAAGCGGCACTATGCCATCACCCAGGCCCAGCGATCCTGCACTGGTGCCAACAGGGCGCGTTGAGGCGCCCACACTGTTATTGCTGACTTGACCACCCGAAATCGACACGGCCTGATTGCTGGTGATCGTGCCACCTGCCACGCCAATATTTAGCGTAATCGGCGTATTGCTCCAGGTCGTCCATTCCACCGCTGGCGCCGGCAAGCTGTCTGACGTACCGAATCCAGACTGGTTGGTCGATGAATAGGTCCGCGTCAATTGCGTGCTGGTGTTGACGATTTTCGTATTGTTGCTGCCGTCCGCTGACGCCACGCCGTCTATGGTCAGATTGCCGCCTGCAGCGATTTGGCCGTTGTTATTGTTCAACTGCGTGCCGATAGCCATGTGCATATCGCCGCCCGAGGTGATCTTGGCCGGGGCGCCGGTCGTCGTCGCCAGTTGGGTTTCTGTCACGACCTGATGTGCAATCCGTTCGACCTCGACCGGATAGCTGCCGGGGAAGTAAGCGTGGCGCAGTTGAGTATCATTCTGGAACGTCGCGGTTGGGTCGGTATAGTCGGGAATCGTGATCAAACGCACGCAATTGGTGGTGCAGTTGCCGTATTGATTCGAATAGGTAATCGTCCCCAACACATTGCGGAAGGTATTGGCGTTGTAATCGGCCCAGGCGCTGTTACCGGCGATCTGGTCGGGATTGACCTGATTGTCGGTGCGTGCCGTAAAGTAAATCACTTGCTGGCCGGCAGTCGCTGCCACCCGTGACTGGCTCATGTATTGGATATCGCCGGCGCCATTGGGCAATGGATAGACTAAACCGCCTGTCATGATCTGGAACGCCGAATCATTAGCTGACAGGTTCACCACCGCCTTGTAGATCAAATAGCCGTCCGGCGTCACTATTGGTGTGACCGAGACGATAGATGACGGATTGAGATAATAGTCATTATGCATCTGCGTATTTGAATTGCGGGTAGGCGTACTACCTGGCGCAAGCGAGGTCCACCATGGTGATTGTGTCATGGTACTGGTCGTATCGGACACCGTCACCGTGTTGGTCTGCACATTCTGCCGCACATTGTTGATCTGGTTCGCAGCAATGTTCAAGGTGCCATCGGCCTCGATCATCGACGACAGGTTATTGATGGTGCCGGTCTGGTTGAATAGGTAGCCGTTCGCATCCTTGGCGCCATTGGCAGCAATGTTCAGGTCACCCAGGCTGTAGAGCGTCGCGCCATTCTGGTTAGTCAGCGTGTTGGCTACCCACAGGTTGACCTGATTGACGCCGGCAATGATGGCCGCCGCGCCGTCATTGGTCACCGTATTGGCATTCACGGTCACTTTGTTGCCGATCAGCGTGCCGGTATTGCCAAGCTGATTGCTGGTGGTATTGACGTTGTTGCCCTCAATGCGGCCGGCATTGGCGATACCGCCAGCGCCGGCATTGATGGTCGTGGTGCCCGTTGTCGTGTCGCCTGGATTTCCTGACGCAATGTCGGCGCCGGCTGCATTCCACACGTTGGCGGCGTTCAGCGAAATATTGCCAGCGGCGGCTAAGGTGCCAGTATTGACCAGATTGCCGGTGGTGGACAGCGTCAGGTTACGGTTTGCGGTGATCTGATTGCCGGCGTCATAGGTGTAGTCACCCTGCAGGCCGACATTGCCGTCACGGCCAGCCACGATTTTGCCATCGCCGGTCAAGGTGTTAGCCGCCAGTTGCAGATCCTGGCCGCTGCCAATAGCGCCGTTCGTGTTGGTCAGCGTCGCGGTGTTGATCGCTATGTTGCCGCTGCCGGCAGGATTGGCAATGGAACCGTTGCTATTGTCGATGCTGGCCGTGGTCAGCGCGACATTGCCGCCGCTAATCGCTCCCCCGACATTAGTCAACGTCGTGCCGGACTGATTGAGCGTCAGCGTATTGGTGGCGATCAACTGGCCGCCGGTATTGTTTACACTATTCGGCGTATTGAGATTCAACGCACCACCAGCGATCACTTGCCCGCCTTGGGTATTGGACAGGATTGGGGTGGCAATGGTCACGTCACCGGCGCCGCCGATCAGCCCGGCGCCCGAAACAGCGGACGGATTCGCGTTGGTGAGGCTGGTGGTAGCAGCCACCGTGGTCTGGCCGCTGCCGATATTGATGATCTTGCCGTTGGTATTATCTATCGTGGTACCAGCTACCTGCAACTGGCCGGTACTACCCAGCGCCTCAATTTTGCCACCGACGTTCGTCAATGCGCCCTGGGCAGTGGCTGCCACATTGCCCATGGCCTCTATGGAACCGTTGGTGTTGTCGAGCGTACTGGAAGAAGACACGGATAAGTCGCCCAATGCGCCAATGGCACCGGCGGCATTGTTGATACTGCCGGCATTCGCCGTCACGGCACCTTTACCGCTGATACTGCCTGTGGCGTTGTTCAGTGCCTGGGCGACAGTCACGGCAACCGCACCCGTGCCGAGATTCTGAATTTTACCGGCGGCGTTATTGAGCGCCTGGGTGTTCACTGTCGCCCCTGCCGTCGCGCCTTCGATGACGCCGGCCTGGTTGTTGATCTGACCGCCTGTCGCATTCACAGTCACCGCCGCACCGCCGATATAACCGCCCTGGCTGTTGTCGACATTGCCGGTGCTGGTGACCGATTCGTTACCGACCGCTGTCAACTTGCCGCCCTGGTTCACGATGGAACTAGCCGTGATTGTGGCAGCGCCGTTTGTGCCCAGCACGCCGCCATTGTTCGACAACGCGCCCGTGTTGACCGTCAAAGCACCGGCGCCTGTATGGGCGAGTGAGCCGCTATCGTTATTGATGGTCCCCGCTGCTACGGTCACATTATTGGCAACAACACCAATAATGCCCTTGCTGTTGTTTAACAACTGCGACACGTTGATAGTCGCTGTACCGTTCGTATTGTTCTGGATGATCTTGCCGGCAGCATTGACCAGGTTGGTGGCTTCCAGATCGATCGTCCCCGCGCCCAGCGCACCGCTGCTGTTATCCAGGTTAGCCGCAGTGACTTTGACGCTGCTCGGGCTGGCCGTAGTGCCGGCCTGGATGGTGCCGGCACTGTTGGTCAACTGCGTACCGGCATTGACCGACATGGCGGCGTTGGAGGCCAGTGTGCCGCCGTTGTTGTTCAGCGAAGTCGCCGTCAGATCCAGCGTCTGCTGCGCGGTCATCGTTCCGTTGTTGGTGGCAGCGCCTGCCGTGATCCTCGCCGCGCCATTGGTCGCAATGGCTCCCTGGACGTTAGAGAAAGTGCCGGTCTGTATCGTGGTCGTGCCAGATCCTGCATGATTGATCTGACCGCCGTTGTTGCTCAGACTGCCCGACTGGATCGACAGATTATTGGCGTTGGTGGCGATAGTACCCGCGTTGTTCAATGCGCCGGAAGTCACAATGCTGGTGTCGCCGGTGCCCGATTGCGATATGCTGCCGCCGGTGTTCGACAAGCTGCCGGCGTTGATCCCAATCTGTGCGGCATTGACACTGCCCTGGTCATTGACGACAAGGCCCGTGGCATTGATTGTCGCCGTACCTGCCGCTTGCAGCGAAGCGCCTGTTTGATCGATGCCACCGGCGCGTGCGGCCAGGCCGACATTACGCCCGGCGTTGAGTTGCGCATGCGCGAGGTTGAGAACTGCGCCGCCGATCTGAATATCGGTACTCGCCGTATTCTGGCCGGTGACCGCGATGTTGCCTGCCGCTGTGAGGCTGATGCTGCCTGCTTGCGTGGCGTGGCCGTTTGCGTCGACCCCCGCGCCTAATGCGCCGGTCGAATTGATGCTGCCTGAGAACAGACCCAAGTCGCTCTGCGCCGCGACCGTGCCGCTATTGGCAATCTGACCTGCGCTATAGAGCTGCACGGCCTGCTGCCCGTACAACGTCCCCGAATTCGTGATACCGTCATTGCCGACAATACGCACCTGGCCGCTGGCCGTAGTCTTGCCGTTCAGGGTGATCATGCCTTGATTATCGATATTCAGATCCCCGGCTTGCGCTGCGATATTGCCGAGGCTAACGACGCCGACACCGGCTTCCGTCCCGACAAGTTTGATTTTATTGGCGTACATGCCGCCGATTGACGCAACATCTATCCCCACTGTCGGCTTGCCGTCATCGCCCTGGATCACTTGCACGCCAAGGTCGGCGTAATTGACCGTATTGGCACCAGCCACCACATTGAGATTATTCGCCCACAACTGACCATTCACCGACACCGAACGCGCAATCAGGTCCAGTTGATCCAGGTTGTTGCCATTCAAGCCGTTTGCACCGATCTGAATATCGCCGCGTGTTACCCGAAATGCCTGCAAACTGCCGTCGCCACCGAACACCGGCGTGCCGGTCGTCAAGACACCACGCGAGGTGTTGATAAAGCCGCATCCAGAGCAGGAAATACCGTTGACGTTGGCGATCACTACCTGCGCCTTCTGCCCGGCCACTTCAATATAACCATTGAGCTGACTGCGACTGGTGCCGGTCACTTCGTTCAAGATAATCCGCGCCGAATTGCCAGGCGTGAGATTGCCATTGCCAGCCACCCATCCTGCCTGCTGCGTTTGCACGCTCGTTGCGGAATTATTGAGCACTGCATTGCCGGCCGAGAATTGCGTGTACTGATTTTGCGACACGCCCGCGCCGTTCGGCGCTACGATATTCACCAGGGGAATGCCGTTGGCGGTTTGCGTGACGGTCGGTCGACGGTTACCGGCATTCGGATCAGCAACAATCTGTGCGGACACCAGCGTGACGCCGCCAAACAGAGCGGCTACCGCGACCGTCAACTGTGCAAAGCGCATCAGCGGTGCACCAGTCGCGCTCGACGTGCTGCCTGCTTCCGATCCTTTACCCTGGCTGGTTACGTTCTCCGCCACCGCCATCAACATGCCACGGTTTTTATTAAAAATGACGCGGAAATTTTGCTTGTTCATCTTGGTGATCCGATTCAGGGTAAGGACAACGCAGGTATTAGTATTGGTAACTCAGGTTGAAACCGACTGCCGGCATGGCAGTGCTAAAACCTTCGGGCTTATACAGCGCCCAGCTGGAAAACACGTCGTAAGCCAGACCAAACAGACCGCCGCGAACACCAATGGCGGCGCCGGCCAGCTTGTCGCCCAGCAGATATTGCACACTCGGACCGTAGACCTTGCCGACATCGAGGCCGATATAGGCCGATTGGCCGCTATTGGCAATCGGCAGATTCAATTCATTGCGCAGAAAGAAACCGCGTTCCCCGGCCAGTGTTAGCTCACCGTCGAAACCGCGCACCGTGTACCGATTTCCGATACTGAACTGATCTATCAGATTTAATTGCGAACGTGAGAGTTGACCGCGAAACGTGCCGATGTAGGTCAAAGGTTGACTGGCGATCTTGAACGGCACGCTGAGGGTGGCATCGATGGTCTGCAAGGTGTAGTGCAGATTGTTCGTGCTGGGGTCTTCCTGGCCTAATACGTCCTTGGCATAGGTTTGACCGTTGAACCAGCCGACACCCCATTTATTGGCAACCGTCAGGTCGAGCTGCGCACTGCCGAAGTAATGGGTATGTACCCAGGCCACCTCGGCAAACGTGGTGTCGAGGTTTTGTTTCTGAATTTCGGTATCGGCCACATAGCCGTGGCTCCAGCGCTTGCCGAGCTTGAACTGCCAGCTATTCTTTTGCACCTGGTCACGCTGAAATAGCTGTGCAATCTTGAGTTCCAGATTGCGCGACTTGCCGCTGGAAACAAAGGTTTCATTGGCTCCCGCCACCTGCTGGTGGTAATCGTAGGTGCTGCCGGAAACCGCAAAATTCCAGTAGCCTGCAGGGACTGCGTAGTACACATTATTCCCGGTCGTACCGCGCTGGCCGGCCTTGCGGTCGGCGTCGGTCGTAATCCCAATGTTGAACAGGTCGTTCAGTCCCAGCGGATTGTCCACCGACAGATTCAAACCTGCTTGCAGCTTGCCGGTGCCCTTGGCGCCGCTATCGTCCAGCGTGCCGGTCAGCTTCCACGGCTTGCTGCGTTTCACGGAGATCACGACATCGCTTTCGCCCGGCGTCTCGCCTGGGACAATCTGCATGTCCACGTCCTGGCTGGGAATCCGTTTCATTTGTTCCAGCCCCTGCTCCAGGTCGCGCAGATTGAGCAGCTTGCCGGGGCCGGTCGGAAAAGCGGTTTTCCAAGTACCGTACAAGGTCGGATCGCTAAAGCGGATCGCACGAATCACGCCTGGCACCAGGACGAGTTTGAGCGCGCCGCCGGCAATATCTTGTCCGGGAATGCCGATACGGGTTGTGCTATAGCCTTTGCTCAAGATCAAGGCCGTCAGACGTTTGACGATCAGGTCTAAGCCGCTTTTGCCGACGCAGGCGCCGTCGTAGCGACGCAGGTAATTTTGCGCAAAGCGGAAGTGATCAAACGGCAGATCGCTGGCGCCGGCAGCGCGAATCGCGGGCGATAGCTGCGCAGGCACGTCCAGGATGAATTGATGAATGGCGAAACAAGGGGATTCGGTCGGTAGCGCAAGGCTGTCGATTTCCTCTGCCGGCGCAGCGCTTTGCAAATTAACATTCGGCGCCTGCAATTGTCGTTGCCTCTCCTGCGCTTCGGCCTGGCTACGGCGGCGCTGCTCTTCGCTGTCCGGTGTCTGCACCGATTGAGCGTGCGCAATAGGCATGGCGCCGGCCAATAGCAAAGCCAGGCTAACGCCCTTGGCGAAATCGCACAGGTTCCCCTTACGTCTAAAACGCTTCCCCATTTCGACTGCTTTCTTTGCTGTTTTTGTTTGGAAAGGAGAAGTGTAGTGAGGACTTGAATGTTATTTGTTAACTAACGATAAAATTTTGCAAAGGTTGACATTGATGCCCCAAATTCGTGCTATTTAGTTGCATCAAAACAACGTATTTCTACAGGGAAATAATACCTACGCGCTATCGATGATTCGATATCATAGGAATACCGCATAAACGCGTTATTTTGCGTCATGCTGATGCAACCGATTTCCCCGCGAACCTCGCGCGTAACCTGGGAGCTCGGCGTTTTTCCAAATTGCGTTAAAAACTATAACAGTCACTAAAATTGTTTGGTCGCATTTGTGGCCGCTTGCAGATGTGCATAATATTCGCGTAGCCCTAACGCCAATTCTCGCCAGGCGCGACAAGTGGTAGCGTTGCTGGCGTCAACGGCAGCGACCTGAGCAAGCGAAATTCTGGCGGGTTCTCGGTCAGAATCGGCGGCAGGTCCGGGATCGTCACCGGACCAGGCGGCGTCGTACAAGCGCACAAAGCCTGCATTGACAGCAAAGCGAGCGTTATCCGCTTGTGTGATGTAGATCGGCACTTGCTTTTCAATTGTTTCTCCTTTTCCGATAATGGTTTTGATGCGGTCGACATACTTGATCTGTGTTTGCGTCACGACCATCTGTTGCGCCTTGGCGATCTTGAGGGTCCGTGCGGACTGCTCAGCGAGATAAGCAATGTGCTTCTCCCCTTCCACCTGCCTGCCCTTGTTATAGACGATGGTGCCGAACACTGCGGCGGCTGAAATTAACGTCAACCACCGAACCCACACCGGCAAGATAATTGTCAAGAGATTCATGCAATCCCCACTTGGTATGACGCCTTGCCGTTATCAAATACGGCTGTCAGCACCTGTTGACGCGGCGTCCCAT
Organism: Collimonas sp. OK412; assembly: GCF_900112135.1. GTDB lineage: Bacteria > Pseudomonadota > Gammaproteobacteria > Burkholderiales > Burkholderiaceae_D > Collimonas > Collimonas rhizosphaerae. The sequence goes on along the minus strand of NZ_FOLC01000001.1, from coordinate 42,559 downwards.
CCGATAGGCCAATATGTACCCAAGTGCCTTCATATATGAGCTGATCAAAGGCGATGCCACTGGCTTTGATGGCATTGGCGAGTTGTTTCGGCGTGACACCCGGACAATTGATGTCTGCCGCCAAGCCCGACACATGAGCGCTTTTACTGGCGCCACCGACAGCCCGATTGACGGCTGGCGATCGATAGCCGCTCGATACCGAAACTGGCTTGCCTACCAGGGCCCGCACCTGCTCCAAGGTCTCGGCAACACGCTTGAGATTCTTCTGTATGACAGGCGGCGGCGAGTTATCCAGGCTGTTGCGGATCGCCGTTTGCGAAAACGCCAGCTCTTCCAACGTAAAATGAGGACTCAGATTCATGGTTTTTCCATACAGTTGCATTGATGCCACCGGCGCCAGAACCATACGGCCAGAATAGCTACGGAAACATTCGACAATACTTCTGATTGTTCACTCCAAAAACCAAAGGCGTCCGGCCGCATGATGTTCACAAAGGACGTAATCGCTACCAGGGATAGTGCGGCAGTACCGAACACCTGCGTTTCCAGATGCTTGTTCAGGACCGCCCATAAACAAAACACCAATAACACCAGATTAGCTAGCGTATTAATTAGTTGGATCATTTTTTGCTCCCAGATACCGGCGCTTGAGCGTGCCGATGATGTCCGCTTCGTTGATTTCCTTAAACACCTCGCGCGCGGTCGCCAGCGCAAATAGGCCAACCAGAAACTCAATACCTGAGTGAGCGCGCGTGCCGCTGACGGCGAACCAATCGATCATCACCGGCGCAATATAGATAGCGCAAGCCAGGCCGGCCGCGAAACTGGACAGCTTCTGCCACCAGCTCAAACCCTCGCCCAAGAATTTCAGGGCAACCGCAGATCCTACTGCGCCAGGTAACAGCGGCAACAGGTATTTCGTGATTGCCAGCCAGACTGCGGCTAGCGTGCTCGTTGGTTCTGCCATGACTCTTTCCATAAATGATCTGTGCCAGCGGAAGCGATGGCACACACCATCTTTCCCCTAACGACTGATTGCCTTACCTAGTCCCCCTATCGCCTTGATGACCCCATCCAGACGCCCCACTAAGGCAAGCTGCACCTTTTGTTCTAACTCCCGATTCTTCACCCAGGTGTCAAATGCTTTCGATTCCAAAAAATCCCGTGCATCCGATATGCCCATGCGCATCGCGTCTGGAAAGGAGGTGCTTGAATATAAACTCAAGCTAACTGCCATATTGCGCAGGTTTTCCAGTAATTCTCTTCGCGAAGTCGCTGACGCAGGCTGAAACTGGAAATCGCGCAGGAGGCAATGACTCTGCCTCCGATCCCTCATGTGGTAATGCTGCGAATCCCTCGTCTATTTCAACCGTCTCGAAGAAATGCATCAGCAGCTTGTTACCTCGTTGACGCATCGCGTATAACCCCAAGAATTCCGATTCCGGGTATTCGCTGATAATCTGCATACGGCTTTTCAACCACTCCAGGTAGTTCAAGGAATCAAGCGCAGGATCCGGCGCCAGCTCGCCCACCCGTAACAGTTGTGCGGCCATCGCGCCCACCATCCAATGCAACTGACCGGCCACTTTCGGGATATGGCCATGCAATTGCTCAATGGCTTCCGCCATCGCCCCTGTCACCGGCGAGATCTGCCATTCGTCGCCGCCGTGGCTGCCAAGAGAGATGGGGAAATCAGGTATGTCACGGCTGACATTCAGGTAATCCATGTAATACCCGTCGCCCAGCATGAAATTGGCGCCACCGCCCTCTTCTCCTGTGGTGTGGGCCAGGTAATGGCCAACGACCAGCATGCGCTCTTGCACCGTCCAGTTTTTTGGATCGGTGACATGGCGCTCGGTCGGTGCATCTGCTGACTCGAGGACCATCTGCAAGAAAGTCGTGGTCGATTCTTCGAAACGCTCGGGCGGCACGGCGACCAGCGCGCCGGCGTTCACAATGGAGAGCTCGCGCAACTTGACCGCGAGGCGACGTGTTCGGAGGGGTGAGAAAGCAATCATATAATTCGAGAATCCTTAATTAATTGGACGAATAGGAACCTGGCCCCATGATCTTCTTCAGATCGTCGCGGTCCAGCGCGGTCAAGGTCGCAAGCGTCAAGGGAATGGTGATTTCTGTGTAATAGCCATCCTGATCGATAGGCGCGTCAATCGGCTCGCCGATCGTCTCGATCACCATCGGCGCCAAGGTGCGCTGCTTATACTGAAAACCGATCAGCTGCGGCGCGACGGACGGGAACATGCTGTTGATCGCGCCGTCGATCCCATCGCCGCCGCCGGCGGCACGCCCGACCAGGCTGTCGCCGCTGAGTTTCTGCGGCAACGCCCAAGCCCATAGCTGTTGCAGCGGCGCTGCCACTTCCCTTTTGGGATCACTGAACGCGCGGAACACCAATGACACATTGATTTTTATGGGGGGCATGCCGGTAAAGATCTGGGTCGAGTTCAACTTGGTGATGCCGGTGCGGCCTTCAAATTTCTTAATATTGCGTTCTATGGCGCCAACGTCGGTATTGCCTGACGCCGACTTCGATTTTCGACCGAAGAACGAGTAAAAATCATTCATTCCAGGCAGTAGCGCCCCCGACTGCAGCATGGCAATTAAGGCCGGCGCTTTGCTATCTGGGCTGCTCTGCTCGAATGGCGACTGCCAATTCAGGGTTGCTTCCATATTGCCGCCGGCGGTCACCGGCGCATGCACCTCAATTTGCTCTTGCCCTTCCCGCAGCCCCTTGTTATCTACTGGATAGATTTTGGCGATCAAATGCTCGGAGAGCCCTAACCACTGGGAACCGAGGATTTGCTGGTCTGCCGTCGTGCCTTGCTCTGGCGCTGTCATATTTCTACCCGACATAAAATTGCGGGCAGCCGATCCACCTGGCTGCCCGCTGTGTTGAAGTGTTAATGCAAACTGGGAACGATTACTTGCTCAAGCCCATCTTCCGATTCAGCCGCATCGATTTCATGCGACGCATAGTGGCGCTGGCCGTGTGCGCCTTCATCTGCGCCTTGCGTATGCTGACTTTCTGCTTGGCCGTCAGGCGGACGCGGCCCGAGATCCGCTTGTTGATCCGCACTTTCTTGCCCTTGCGGATCACCATGCGCTTCTTGTAGGTGGCGTCCAGCACCGCGTCGCTGCCCTCGTCGCCAAACACAAAATTGTCGATATCGACGCTCGACGCCTCATCGCCATCCGGCAAACTGGCGGCCAGAATATCCCGAATCCGGTCTGCTGCTGCTTCGTCCCAATCGTTCAGGAGCTTGCTGCAATCCTCATCCGAGACGCCCTTCTCGCCCAGGTAGTCCCAGGCGAATTCCAATGCTGTCTCCAGCACGTCGGCTTCGTCGTCGCTCAGCTCACCGTCTTTATTCGCGTCCACCAGGCCGACCATATTCGCCAGGAGGCGATCAGCCAAGGTTTCGTCTTCATCCAGATCATCCGTTTCGATCCATTCCTGGATGGTTGATGCCGTACCCAGCGCGATATGTGTCGCGGCGTAGTCCGCCGCGGCATTGCTGTCTTCGTCATCGGATGCTGAATCCAGTACCGCCTGCCGGCCTTTATGCGCAACATCCTTGCCAAAGAAGGTATTGCGGATCGCTGTTGCAGCTAAATGACTCATCTTCTTCCTTTCATTTTGTAAAGCCCGATTAGCGGGAAAGTGTTTGGGTAACGAACGTTTGGCGATTGGTGCCGTCGTACTTCAAGGAATAGGACACGTCCATGCGATCCGCCGGCCGCAGCGCATTGGGTTGCACCACGTACTGAAACGCTTCTCCGTCCATCTCGGTGCTGGGCACAATCCATTTCGCGGTTTTAGCATCCTTGAACAGCTTTTTGAGAAAGGCATCCGTCTTTTTGACGGACACTTCCATGGGAAGCTGCAAGGCCTCTTTGGCAAAGCGCGTGACCCAGTCATCGATCGAGCTGGACATATCGGCCACCGAGATCAGCTTTTTCATAGAGACCGCTGTTTTGGCGCAAGTCAGCGAATCACTGAACACGTATTTGCCGCCACCGTTGTATTTGACGTAGATCACCGGATTAATCTTGGCATCCGCCAGATCGCTCAAGTCGTCGTCAGGCGTATGGATCTGAACAATGCCCGTTCTATCCAGCGGCCAGTTTTTGCCGGCAATCGGATAGTTTTTAGGCGCAAAGCCATTGGCGTCAGTCTGGGCATTGCGCAAGCAGCGCCGTGCCACGTTGTACGCCGACGTGCCGAGCACCACTTTCCCGTTCAAGCCCAGCGGGTCGTCAGACTTCAACGGCGCCCAGTACGCCTGGCAGTAGTGAGAATCGAAGTTCAGTTGCGCAATGAAAGCTATGGCCGCTTCCGGCGACAGCGTGCCAGGGACATCCCAGGCAAATTGCCGATTCGCGTCATAGGCCAGTTGCGCCAAGGCAGACAGCAGCGCCGGCGCATGTGAACCACCACTGACGATATAAGCGTAATCGTGCTCGGTCTTTTGCAACAAATCCCGCGCACGCGCAAAATCCGATACACCGTAGGCGGTGCTACCCTCGGTAAAATAGGCCATTACCGGAGAAATGGCGAACCTGGGCCGGCCATTAGCATCCCGCCCATACGCATTAGACGTAGGCGCAATCTGGGCATCACCACCGACCAGCACCTCAACGTTGTCGGTCGTGCGCTCCACCACATCGGGCAAATAGGCGCTTTGCTGATAGTCGTCCAGCTCTTCCGGATTGAGTGATCCAACAAATTCGTAGAGCGTATTGTGGTCTTTGTCGCGTAAACGCAGCGTCACCATGCGATTAGCTACCGGAGCGCCGTTCTCCGTCACCGCATCGGCATGCAACTCGACCACCACGCCGTCGTTGTAGCACTCAAGATGCTTTACAGATAACAAAAATGGTTTATCGGTCGGCACATCAGTAGCAACCGTAAATTGCAAGTCCATTGCCGGGGCCTCCGGCTGGGTCACGATGATGATCGACAGCACGGCAGCATTGGTTGTCAGCCGCTGCACCACTGCTGACGCCGCGCCCTTCTGTAAGGCCTCATAGACGTGGATATGTGCCTCGTTCAGCGCCGACGCGCGCAACGACTCACCGCGGCCGAGCTTCTTTTGGAAGTTGCCGCGATTCACCCGGAACGGCTTATCGATGCGCCCGCGTGTGGCGCGCATTATGATGCCGAACACCTGATCGGAGTTATCCGGGGCATAGCCATCGGTCATATCCCGCAAGGGATTCAATTGGACACCAGATTGAGAGCCAAGCTGCCGGTTAAAAGCAGTAGACATAGAAATTCCTTATTTTTTGTCGATATTCGACGCGTCGTCCGCTACGGTGTTCGCCGGCGATTTTGGTTCCGTCGCAGCCTTTTTCTGGCCTTTACCGCCAGCAGGAACCTTGGCGGTCACCTCATCAAGTTGGCCGCCGTCCAGCGCGTCCAGTGCCATCGCATCGCCCCATTGGTTCAGCTCCGACAAGGAATCCACATCCGACGCAAAGCGCGTCAGCTGGGCGTGATCCTTGAACGTGACCTCGATCTGGTTGTCTGGCGCACTGAAATTCGGCTTCAGCTCGGCCCGGATATCTGGAAATACCAGATTACGCGGTGTGTTATTCGTAAGTCGCAAGGCGAGAGGAAACTCGGACTTTCCGAATGTCTCTTCGACCAATGCATTGACGCTCTTCCCCGTCAGGGAAGAAGCGCCCAAATGTAATGTGTTTGCCATTTGTGCCGCTCCTTCGGTGTGGGTGGATTAGTCGAGATTGATCACTTCGATGACAGCGCATCCCATGGCTGACGGGAGATGCGGATTGACCGCCGTGAAATTGCGCGCATAGAAGCCTTGCTTGTAGCGCTGATCTTCGTCGGCGTTCATGTTGATCAACATCGGGGCCACAGCGTCGCCCAACACAAACGGATTACGCGCCACCTGGGTCGAGCGACCGATACAGATAATGCGGGTCGTTTTTTGGTCCACGTCCACGATGCGCGGCGAGTAATACACTTCGTACATACCGAACAGGCGACCAACGCGATAGATGCCAGGACGGGCAGTCACACCTGACGGGACAAACAAAGTGCTTGGCAAGCCCTGGATCATCGCCGCCATCTTCTTCGATACGTACAAATGGGTGATGCCGTGATCCATCGTGTCTTCGGCCATCTGCTGGCTGGCCGCACCGAGGATGCAGGAGCCGTCTTGCCAGATCTGCGCACGAGTCTTTTCCAGACCTTGCGTATCCCACTTAAAATCCCAGACCATGGCATTGTTGGCACCAATGCGGGCGGCCTTCTCCAGCACCTGGTAATGGCGTTCATTGGCAAATTGATTACGAATTGCCAACATGGATTCGCCCATGGGATTCAAGCCGATTTCATTGGCCATCTGCGTTTGGCTATCGGTCGACACAAAGGCGTTGGCCTTCCATGGCGAAGCACGCAAAAGAAAGCGTGTCGCAATGGTATTGACGATCGGGATAATGCCCTTGTTGTTCTCGAAGTCGATGACCGCCTCGGCAATCACTGGCGTATTCGCCGGCAAAGCTGGCACAGTCGTGACTTTCACCGCACCAGTATCCGAATTCATCGAACCGGACACAGTGAAGAGCGTGCCGCCCAGGCGGACATAGCCGCTAATCGGTGACGCCGAAGCAGGCGCATCAGCGCTGGTCTCTTTCGCCACCGGCAAGCCGTTGATGTAGATGATGGTGCGACCCTTGAGCAACTTGGCCGACGGCGCATCCTGGTCGCAGGTATCCGCCGTCAGCTGAATCGGCGTGACCTTGCCGCCGAAATCGTCACCGGTGCGTTTCAGCAAGTGGGTGCGCTGTGCCGATGTGTAGGCGCGGCCGCTCAAGACGCCGTCCATCAGGTCGCCGGCGCCATAATGGCCGAAGGTGCTACCGGCTTCGTGCGAGACGATCACCAGCGGTGCTTCGTTGGACCCGATATCGGCAGGCAGATAGTTCGCCACAGGAATGGCTTCGGCCATGGCGGCTGTAATCGAGATTACGGCGCGGTTCTGTTGCAACGACATAGGATCATGTGCCAGATTTGACGCCGAATCGAGTTTGTACTTGGAGCGCGCGCTTTCCGAAGTTGCATAGGCCTGGTGAATAGCCCATTCCAGCACATCCGCGGTCGGTTCTACGCCGTGTTCAGCTTCGTAGAAGGCCGCACCGTCCAGAATAGCGCCCGCGATGCCGGCGCGGCCATCGCCGGACTCATCAAAGAGAATCTGTAAATTCTCAGGAACCTCGACGCCGGTAATCGATGCCGACAGACTCTGCGCGTCGGCAATGAACGCGCCGGCGCTCGCGGAATCAAACACGCCGGTGCTGCTGACCGCCGTTTCCTTCAACTTCGTGTAAAACGTACTGACTTTTTCTGTTTTTGCGTTGTTATATTCCGCATGTTGCTTCGGCATAGATCACCCTTGTCGTAATTAAAATTTGCCCCAATGTCGGCGCAGGTGAAGTACCCACGCGGTATGTGCAATTCAATTATTACGCGGTGACGCAGTGCTACTTTTGGCGGTTTTCCATGTTCGTGACCCGCCTTAATTTAGATCCCTATCGGAGTTTTTTACATCCCCTTGTTGTGACTCACGATTTATCAAGGGAGTTGAACGACAAAAATCCAGAAAACGTACCAATCTGGAGCGGTTTTCAATCGAGGTTTAGGGAGTAAGCAACGGCGAGATTCAGGCCGGCAAGCGGACGTACCGGACAAAATTTTTAAGCATATATTCAGAGGCCTAGCTAGTAAGGTTAACAGGTTTTTTTTAGAAGGGAAGTGGACTAAATTGTCTTTGCACTACCCCAATGTCCGCCGCCAAGTCGGTAGCGGATTATTTTTTAATCCAACGAATATTAATGGAGAAAAAATGGACGCAGTAATGACAGAAACAAAGGACTCGGTTACTTATTCTAACGTGACTATCAGCGGTGTTCAGGTTGTCCCTTCGGGGCTAAACGCAGGGCGGGTTGTATTTACAATTAATGCGGGCCCTGGACAATTCCTAATCAATCAACCGGCAGCTGCCGATGCTACTATAGCAACAAGTCTTGCGGCAAATAATATAAGGGATGTACTGCTTTCGACTTACTTTTATGTAAAATCGGGTAATGGTGCCAGCGTCCTGAATGTAACAACCACAGGGGTCCAAGTGTCGGGTTTCGGGCTCATAACGGGATGCGAAATTAAGAATACGTAATTTTTCCTATTGCCGTAATTTCTTCCTTAATTACGGCAATAGCTTCGTCCAACGCATTCACCTTTTCCTGCAGCGCGACTTCGAGTTTAGGCGCCGCCGTCCGTATGCTGTCGGGTAACTGGATACGCACCTTCGCCATGGCGGCCTGGAATTTCGAGCGACCGGCATCCATCATGCCGACCATCTCGCCGATGGCCGCCACCTGGTCGTCCTGATGCTTTAGAGGAACACTCTTCCCGTTCAACTTGACCTGAAATATATCTCCAGATTGTTTAATGGAAAACGTCACCACCTGGCTATCGGCGAACGTCAGCAGCATTTCCCGATAGGACACGCCGGATGAGCGCTTGATATTGGGCGACACGTCGCCCTGGACGATATGGGAGCCCGCACGCGCGAAGTAGCGCACTACCGCCCTGGTTGCTGCGTCTTTCTTACTGCCCATGTCGTCAAAACTGAAAATGAGGTTCTTTGCCATTTCTATCCTAAGTGAATTTAATTATGCTTTCGCCCGGCCAGTCGGTGGGCCGTCGTGTTCTTCGTGATGATGCGATTCCACCCCGATGCCGTTGCTGACAATCTCGCCACCGGTATTCTCAATGCCACCTTGAATTTGCGCTCCTGGGCCGCCACCACCGTTAGATCCCGCCAGCCCAGCCTGATAGGTAAGCAAGCCGACAGACGTCACCTTCTCAGAAAACGTCGCCTGCGGCGTCTTCACGTCGACCATTTCGCTGGCATTGATCTCGTAGCGTGCGCAGTTGACACGGAATATCCCGTCCGCGGTCAATTCGATGTTCGCGTGATGCCAGCGCCGCCAGTCAATCGCGTTGCCGGCCCTAGCATTGCGAAAGCCGGTAATGATCGGATAGCGCGGATCGCCGCCCTCGAATGCCAGCCAGACAAGATCACCTGGCACGATCTCGATCTCGGTAGCATGGCTGGCCGCTTTGCTCTTGTCGCCAATCGGATACTCAATTTCCGCCAGCGGCAGCACATCGGCGCCATCTGTCAGGCCGGGGATTTCGACACGACACTCGCGCGAAACCGCCAGATAGGACCGGACGATGCCAGGGATACGTGAAGGCAGCATGCGTTATTCCTCCAGCGTGCCAAGCCAGAACTTGGAATACAGGCGGCTATCGCCGCCGTCCGATCCGCTCTCGAAGGCATGTGCAGCGGTGATGATGGCGTAGTTGACGCGCTCTATCTGAATGACCTTGCCGGCATTGACGGTAGGTAAATAGTCCGATTTCAAGATTTTTTTCTGAATCAGTGCGCGCGTCATGTTCCACAGCATGCGGGTATCGGTCCTTGGTTGATAGCCGATAGCGCGTACCTTGGAGCGATTACCATAGACGAACGCACCGGAGGCATCCGTCGAAAAGAAAGACGGCACCTCGTGGCGCTCCATGAAACCGCTATCGATATTCTCACTCGTATCTTGCTCCAGGCGCAAAATCGGTTCTTGCTTGAAAATGTCCTGCAGGCGAATGAACGTGACTTCACGGCCATCGGTATAAATCGCGCCGCCCTCTTCCTGCAACACCTTGGCGACTTCGTAGCTCGGCACGCCGCCGGCATAACAGGCAAAGCGTGCAATCGGATAATCCGCGTTGATTTTGACGCGTGCACCGCACGCGCCATAGATACTGCCTAGCGTCGCCCCTTCCTTGATCACTGCAATCTTGCGACGGAACGCGATCTGATGACAAGGCTCAAACAGCGCCACGATGTGTAAAACGGCCATCTGGTCGCTGCCCTGGACGTTGGCCGACACCTTGCTGCGCTGAACCTGAACAACGCGAAATACGTAGCCCTCACTGGCTATGCTGATGGTTTCACCTTGCTTGAGCCCCGCTACCGTTGCCTCTGTCGCCCTGACGACCGCTTCCAGCGTCATCGGCACCGGCGCCAGATCGGAATGTAGGCAGGCGCTCAGCAACAGATCGCCGCGCAGCACCGTGCCTGAGGACAAAATCAGTTGCATGCGCTATACCGTCACGATCGGCATGCAGAACATCAAGCGCTGGACATCCATCTCTTTTTGAACGATATCCTGGGCGATCTCGGACGCCGAGCGGCCGTAGACATCGACGCCAAGGGAACGAGACGCTTCCAGATAGACGGCGTTTTCTCGCTCGACGTAGAGAATGAACAATGGACGCACAATCGCCCATTCGCTCTGCGTCAGCGGCGTGTCAATCTCGACAAAATCGCTCGTTGGATACAGATTGTCTGGCACAGGAAAACGTGGATACGACGAAGACGACTCCCTGGGATCATGCATCTCAGGCAACATCGCCGCGACCGGAGCCGCCGGCAGCAAAGCATCGAATGGTCCGTAGCCACCGCAATACCTGGCGGCGGCCAGCGCCTGGGCGAGTACCGTTTCCTCTTCCAGCACGATGCCCACCGGTCGCTCTTTGGCACAGAAGAGCAAAGCCAGCTCCTTCAGCGTTTTAGACAACTCCGCCATGGCGCTTAAATATTGCCTGGAATTTCTTCGTTGAAGTAATGGAAAAACAGCGTTCCCGAGATATTCAGCACCTGAGAACGGTTTTCCCAATCACGATCCGGGTTATCCAACTGGATAAAGCAATCGTAAATCGGCTTGGCGACTGAGAACTGGGACGGCGTGCCTTCGTACACCTTGGCATTGAATTTGCCGCCGGTACGAATCAGGTTCAGCATCATTTTAGAGACGTGGCCGGCCTTGGTCTCCATCAAGGTGATTTGACCTTGCTGGTTGATCTTGACCTGCTGCGCCTCCCACTTCGCCGAACCCAGCGGCATCGGCACTTCAATTTCACCGGCGCTCGATAGTTCAGGCCATGGGAATTGCTTAGTCAGCAGCCACATCTGCTCGAAGCCTTCGATTTCAAAGGCTGCATCGCTGGAAATGGCTTTATCGCCCATCGCCCGGGTGATGTTGTACAGGCTCTGCAGGTAAGCGGGATTGGATACGGTCATGGTGCCCTCATGCGGGTAAGTTAGATGATGGGCCTAACTTTATTCGCTAATGAGGGGATGACTTGCGGGTGTTTTCCAGTTTGAAAAAACGGCCTTATTCTAACTCTGCCGAGAAGACGACATTGCCTAATTGGGCGGTGCAGGTGCTATCTGATCTATTCCATCGCGGTGTCGAACAGGAAGTAGCGGCAGTTGAACGCTTACATAGTCATGGAATTCGGCGAAAGAAACGATGGCATGCCACAAGCGAGCCTCCCAGGCATTAGGCCCGTAAGCAGATTCAACCATGCGATAATTTTTGCGCACCAATCTGTCTAATTGCTCCGCGCTAATCCCCTGCGGAAAATCTTCCTTAATTGACGACAAAAAATCGCTCACGACAGTAGAGCTTTCACTTTGAAAGGCAATTTCCAGCTTGAGATTCACGATATGTCGTTGCCCGATAACTGCAAGGGCAGCGAATGCTGGATCTGCGGTCGCAGAATAAAAGCGAAAACCAAGCTTCCCATTTCTAATATGTGCTTTGCAAAACAAAATGACTGTGGCGACATTTCCGTAAAAATAGGGATGCAAATACTCAAGTTGCACCTCGCTATAGTGATCGCTTTTTTCGTGATTACAATCAGAACAGACATATACGAGATTTCCGTGGTAAATCGAAAACTCTGGATAATGCGCTTGCGGAAAATAATGGTCCCACGTCGATGGGGATTGCAACATACAGTACGGACATTTCTCGATATTGACCGAGCCTTGCCGCTCCAGATCATCAAGTATTTGATCTTTCAATACCCCAAGTGCTTTTGTCGAAGACTCATAGCACCCTTTAAGTGCCTTACTTGTCATGGTCCGCCAACCCACCTTAGCGATAGACTGCAGATTAGTCAATGCAGGCACCATGGTCTGCACTCTCGCATCGACCACCGCCTTCTCTGCTTTTAGTCGCCGTCTCTGACTCGTGTGCTTTGAATTAATTATTTCTTCCGAATATTGACTGTAGTTCAACGCCGGCAGTATTTGAGGACGCACGTTATTTCTCCGCCGTCGATTCGCGTCGCGACTCTAAATAAATCCTCGCATTCATACTCAGTTTACCGTCGAAAATGGCTTCGACTCGCTCGACATCATTGCCGTTATCTTTGAGTAGTACGTCTAAGGTGGTTTTATAGTCGCGGTCAGATTCGGTGGAGGTAAATACCTGACGAGTAATTTCCGTCAGTGTTTCACCAAAGGCCTCAAATCTGGGTTTCAATACCATAGGCTTCATCCTATCTCGACGCACAATATGCACACAACGACTTGGGATTTGCTGAATGACAATCGGAGAATGCGTGGCTACGACCGCAAATGAATCGTACAGCTTCAACAGATCCATAAAAGCCGACATCATTGTGGTAAGCAACTGCGGATGAAGATGCAATTCCGGCTCATCGAAAAGAACAAGCGTTCTAGGTTCTAATTTTGCCAAAGTATGACAGAGGGCATTCAACGCAATGCGCTGCCCTGCGCTTAACCGTTCATAGAGCGTACGATGCCCTTCTGGATCATTAACGAAGGACTGTATGTTTTCTACTCTAATGATTTGGGTCAGAGCTTCAGCGAGTACTAGGCGCTTGCCATCATCTAGTTCGTCGGTGACTATTCGACGAATATTTTCCAAGAGATCATCCTCGCTTAACAGGCGTCCCCTCTGGCTTCTTAATCCGCAATAGCTATAGCGAAATTTTTCGCCTTGCAAGATCGTAGGCCGTTCAAATTCATCGAAAGCGCTAAACGAAATGGCGACTACATTGTATATAGATGGCACAGGCGAAAGTGCTCCCTCCGTCTCAAGCGTCGAAGTTTTCTCCTTTTCATTTTTTTTCGAAAAACGACTCATCAGCATAGCTAGTCGTGCCATGACCTGAGTTTTCCCGACACCGTTCAATCCGACCATCGCGTGCAAACGATGAGGTAAACCGTGAAACTCGGAAAAATCGAATTCAAATTTATGAGAATCGCTTGATCCTGGAAGGCGAATTTCGGCTGCGAACGAATTGACAAGAGTTGCAATTCGTCCGAAAAGATCACCGCCTTTATCTAAAGCAATCCTCGCCTCTGATTCACGAAGCAAAGATATCTTAAAGCAATCATCATCTTGAAACATATTACGTATCTCAGGATTAAAAGCCGCATCCCGCATAGTTTCGAGATAGTCGATTGCCAGCCCAATATCATCTAATTTTTTTAGATTTTTATAATATTCCATCTGCCCCCCTAAGGAGCAGAAGTGCTTTGGAAAATCCGCTAACGAGAATGGCCCAACCAGCTCTTGAGAAAACGTGTAGTCAGCCTTCGTCTGACCAAGATACTGGATTTTTATAACGCCAAGAGCCGTGAAATCGTCGTATTTAGCCGAATGGAAAATGAATGCCATAAATACCGTGCTATAGCTGAAATCATTCCAGTTATCCCACTGAAGAACGACTAAAGGAAAAATGGCACCTTCAGGAGCTTCGAAAATGGTATTCCGCTGCTTTAAGCATATTTGCATATGACCCACCAAGAATATTTCTTAATTGCAATGAAATATATATTAACCTATTATCAACCAATTCAATACCACACCGCAAAAAAGCTCTTCCTGCCAAAGCCAACGCGTTCATGTCTTGGAATTAATCGCCTCTCCCTAAAGAGGTGCCAATCGAAAAATATAGACCCTACACTCACTGTGACATACCACCCGTCACCACATGGGCAATTTTGCGGTCACGTAAATCTTGCCCCACGTCAGACTTTGGCGCCACGACCGTCACCGACGTGCTCGACGGCTTGGCATTGAGTTGCGTCGCCGGCGATATTGACGCGATCTCGGGGATATTCGGCATCTTCGCTATTGCAGGCGCGGTCGATATATTCGGGACGGCAGAGATATTCGGTACAGCTGGTGATTGCAGCGTCTCCCCTAGCGACGGCATAACACTCTTCGCCTGCATCGCTCTCGCATCCTGCGCGAAGAATTCGCCCATGCGCATTTTGTTGCCCATATTTTGATAAGCGGTACCAGCAGAGATCGTCCCGTCACCATACAAGCTTTTGTTGTTTTTGATGACGGCCTCAATCCGCAAGCGCTCGCTGTCACTAACCTCACGACCACCCACCAGCGCATCTCGCACCGAGGTTTCCGAATTATTTTTCACCGCTTTCAGGATGCGGCTGGCATCACCATCGCCGAGATTGTGATAGGCATAGACGTTCGCCGCGTCGTCCGTACCACCTAGTTTCCTCCCCTTTTCAATATTCTCCCGGGTAAATTCAGCCAACATGCCAGCCTGAATTTTAGGGTCGCTCCGATATTTCTCCGCATCTTGCTTCGACAATTTCCCGGCGCCATCAATACCATACTTGCCGCCATATTTATTGATCATGTCGGTCCAAGTCCCGTCGATAAACTGGCCGTAGCCGTGGGCGCTCGATAGCTTCTTGCCGTTTTTCTGGATCGGGGTGGCGTCCTTATTGAAACCACTCTCGAAATGCGCGATCTGCGCCACCACACCAGGATCAACTCCGGCAGAACTCGCTCCGCCGACCAGATAGTCCTTTGCAGCCTGCCAGCGTTCATTGACCACACGACCAATCGGTGCAGCCATCTTGGCAACACGCCCTTGCCCATAATTGGCAGCGGCGCCAGCGACGGCAGTCACTGGCTTGACCACATGCTGGTCGACAACTTCCATAGCACCAACAGCCGTATTCTTGATTGCCGTAGCAGCATTGGTCACGTTTGCCTTGACATCAACACCGGTTTTTTCTTTGACAACATCGTTAGCAGCGTTTCCCGCCTGATCGGCGAGATTCTTCACCACATTGGCGGCATTCCTGGCAATCTCAAATTTATCCTTAAAAAAGCCCGAAATCGCATCCCACCCGTCACTGAATTTCTGAACGCCAGCATCCCAAGTTGCCGTGATCTTTTCGCCAATCGCTTTCCAGTCAAAGGTTGATAGCCATTCCCCCGTGACCTCACCCAGCTTGTCCCCGATAATACCGCCGACCATCGCGCCAATCGGGCCGCCAAAAGCCAACCCTATGCCGCCACCGATCAACGTACCGATGCCACTGCCGGCACCGGCAAAGCGTCCTTTCCGATTTTCTGCCGATGTTTGATCTGGATCGTCGTTACCAAACATGCTGGCCAGCGCGGAACCGCCTGCCAGCATTGCGCCCAGCAACGGTAGGCGCCGGAACAAGCCCTTGCCGAACCCGAACAACCCCTTGCCACCCTTGCCTAGCAAATTGCCCAGCATTCCAAATCCCGGAATTTTTGGCGCCAATCGGCTCAGCAATCCCCCTGAGCTGCTGCCGGCGGCGGGCTTCTTCTCAATCGCCGCCAGCTTGCGCAGTTGCGCCTTGCTGAATTCCGTCTCATCTCGGCGCAACCCACGTAACTCTGTCCAGAGTCGCTTGAACCATACTGTCTTCTTTTCTTCCCCGTCACGGCCAAGCATCTTGCCGAAACCACGTCCGACCGGCGTCACAATCGCACTGAGTTCCTTGGCGGCGGCGATGGCAGGATCAACATCCGGCGTGCGGTCAATCGCATTCGATGCCATGGCGCCCACCGCGCCGATTCTCCCGGAAACAGCCGAGCGGCCATCAGTGCTTTCGCCCTTTTCATTGCGTTCCTTCGACTGATCTTGTCCGGCGCGCGGCGCATTTGGCGTAACAGTCCGCACGAACCTGCCATTGACATCGCGACGCACTGTTGCAGGAATGGCCGCCCGTAGCACATCCTTGCTGACAACTGCCGTCTTCAGCAACGACGTAGGCTGCACAACCGTCCTGGAGGTGATCTGTGCTACCTTGGCAGCCGCGGCGCTTTGACGGCGCGGCAAGGCAAGAGCTGGGGCCGTGCTGCTCTGAGTAGCCCGTTTAGCGGCGACAGCGCTTGAGGTGAGCGCCTGGCGGATACCACGCACGTCATCCTGAATAGCCGTCCATAATTTAAGCGCTTCGCCCCAGTCGGCGGGATCACCGACAAGGAAACCAAAGCTATCGGATTGAATGGTCATGTCAGGCTACCGGAAAGAAGGAATCGAACTGCGAGAACGTCATTTGAATTTCTTGCACCGTGTCGTCTCGCCGCGACAGGTCGTATTCAATGCCGGCAGGACGCATATATAGAACGCTCTCGTAGCCGCCGCGATTGCTGGCATCGGTAATGAACGAATGCAAGATACGGATCTTGACCAGGTATTCGATGGGCACGCCGACGCAGCCGTCCCGCTTGGTCGCCGCGGCCGCCTTCGATTCAAACCATTTTTTGAGCGTACCCACCGAATCGTCCATGGTCGTGAGTCGCAGATCAATAGATTCCAGGCTATGCACCGAATCGATTGAGCCCGATCCCACCCGTACCTTGTCGCCGGTAATCGTCCAGGGTGAATAATTGGCCTCGGTCGCAAACAAGTTAAACATGCTGGCGCCGTCGCCGGTCATCAGCTTCGACACCAACGAATCCATGCTGGACGGCATCAGATCCGTGACTTCGATCAGAAACAGGTTTTTCTTGGCATACCGGGTTGCCGAGCACTCATCAAATATCGCCTTAGCTTCCGCCGGCGTAATGCCGCCCAATAGCGGCGTCGGCGTTGCCCAATAGGCTACCAACGCAGCCAGGCCATCCACGCGCGGGAAATAATTCGCGAGTAGGCCTGAATCCAGGACAGAGAGCGCAGCGCCGCCGAGATCGCCACTCAGGAGCTTATTGCCAACACCCAAGTCCGTATTGACCAGCGCGCCCAAGCGCGGCGGCAGATATTTCTTGGCCTGACCAATGGCAGCAATGGCGCCGGCGCTCTTTGGCAAGGCAATGCTATTGGCTACGTTATCAAACAGCCCCAATGTCGCTCTCCTCGACAGCTTTAGCGGCCATGGCCTTGGCATAGGCGGCCGCTTCATCTTCGTCTAGCAGCATTTGCTTCGCCAGGAACATGGCGGTCGTCTTTTCATCCAGGCCCATCTCTTTGATCTGCGACATGACCTGCGCCAGCATGGCCGCTGAATTCGCCGATTCCAGGCGCGTCCGCTGTTTCTCCGCCTCCATGGCAGAAATGGAACCATAGAAATTAATGTTCCATGGCCGCTCTTCTTCCGAAAACACGATCCCGTAGCGGTGCATCGTGTGCAGATCAATAACGGAATTGAAGAAATCGGACAGCGCGCCGCGAATGATGCGGGATTTTTCGGCGACCTGAGCGCTCACACGGAAGAAGCCGCCATCGCCCAGGCCGCCGGACAATTGATCAGCGAAGCCCAGCATCGACAGATCCACCCCTAGCGCACCGCCCAGCAAGCGCGCGTGCATCATCACGTCCTCAATCGACAGCTCGCCATTGCGGCCCGAGTCGCCAACCAGCTGCGATAAATTCGTGAGCTGCTTGTCGCCGTGATATGGCAGCACTGTGGTGAATTTCTCCAGAATCGGCTGGCCATGTTCAATTGCCCACTGCGCGCGCTGTTTCGCTTGCTTCAGCATGATCATGACACCATCGCCAAATTTCTTCTTCTGGTCTCCCGTCATGCCATCGCCATTGAATCCCAGCACGCGTTCATCAATCGAATCGGCGAAGCGCTGGCCGATCAAGCCTAGCAGTGACGCGTACAAGTGGTCGTAAGCCTCTTCCGCTTGGTGCAGGAACGAGCCGCCCACCATTGACGGCAGGATCGGCAATTCATCCAGATCATTCTCCGACAAGGCCATCTTGATGACCTTGTCCTGCACCGCAAACTGCGGCACCCAGACCAGCCGCGGCATTTTGAGGCGCAGTAGCTGGGTGGTATCTAACCGCTCAATCGCCTTGGCGCCGGAATACACCATATACCCCACGGTCCGATTGCCCTTCTCGTAGGCTTGGACCATAGGTGGCCGGACAATCTCACCGAAATACAATTCACGGATGCCACTGCTATCGACATAGGGCCGCGCATAGCTGTCGCCAAAGGTCGCGCCGTTGTAGGCCATGCAATGCGCCATTTGATTGAGCTTGGGCGTCAAGGCGGCATCGATCTCATCCACCATCTTGGCGAGTTTGATATTTTTGATCGTCTCGGCCTTCTTTTCGATGAAGACCGTATTGCCCGTCGTCTCATGGCCGCCGAGCGCGGACGTGACGATCAGCGACAGCGCGCCGGACACAATGGGGTCGCCTTCCATGAATGACCATTTTTGATATATCTGCGCCCGCATGCGGGCGGCGCGGCGGCCAGTACCCAGGAGCGACTGCGATGCGGCGCCGAAATCAAAGGCATAGGGATCGTCCTTCCCCAGGTCGTCCACCTTCTCGACGTTCCCAGAGAACCATTTTTTTGCCGACGTGCCCATTTTGCCGAAGAGGCTGGGCGCATTCTTCTCAATATTTTTTGCCATGTTCGCTCTGAATCGTCTGTATTCAGCATTGTCGAGCAAAAAAACGGCACGACTATTCGGCGGTTTCCATCTAGGGGAATGCATCAAGAACCTATTTAAGCACCAATTGATGCTATAATTGGTTCATTCATTTACAAGGAGCACCCTATGCGTACCACGGTCAATTTAGATGATGCCCTTCTTGCCCGCGCGCAAACTTTGTGCGGCTTGGACGAACGCAATGCCCTGCTGAAGGAAGCGCTGAACGCATTAATTCAGCGTGAAAGCGCGCGTCGCTTGGCGCGTTTGGGCGGCAGCGAACCGCAATTGCAAGAAATTTCACGTCGTAAAAGCGAGGCACAATGATATTGGTCGATACATCCATCTGGATTGACCACTTGCGCGCCGGCAGCCCAGCACTGGCTGTGCTGTTAGAAATGGGAAGATGTTATTGTCACCCCTTCGTCATCGGTGAACTCGCTTGCGGCAGCTTGGGTAACCGGAGCGAAATTCTGAGTTTATTGCAATCGCTACCGCATTTACCCACCGCCACCAACGAGGAAACGTTGTTCTTCATCGAACAACACAAGCTCATGGGGCGCGGCATTGGGTATATTGATACGCATCTGCTGGCCAGCACGGCAATCCATGCCGCCCGCCTATGGACCCGAGACAAGCGCCTCAAGGTCATCGCCGAAGAAATGGGTCTAGCGTTTGAACCTGTGACGCATTAATTACGAGGGCGTCATCTCGACGCTCTCATCCATCAACACGTAAAACTCGCCATTGCCGAAAAGATCGAATTGCCGCACACCCTGGAATTGGGTAGCGTCATACATCTCAGCAAACTCAAAAGCTGCCACGATCGTGATGTCGGCATCGAGCTCCCCTTTTTCATTCAGACCGCAGTAGACACTAGCGATCATCGGTTCAAGTTCGCCCGAGTAGGCATAGCCTCGGGCGATCAATGCCGCCTTCAACGCCCACCAATAAGGGCCGAAGCGCAGATAGTTCTGTGGTGCGGCGCACACGATCTTGTTGGCGAGCCTAGCCATAAACTCGCTGTGCGATTGGCCAGAGTTGTTTTTTTCAAATTCGGCCCGGTGGTCTGCCAGCTTGTCAGCCAGGTAGACCTGATCGGGTAAGTAATTGACGAATTGCATTTGTACTTCCTGTTAAGCGATAGAGATATTGTAGGTACGGACCTGCTCCGCATAGTCACGCAAGATGATTTCATAGACCTCGCGCGGCACCACCCACGAATTGACCGGCGCGCTCTGTAGTTGCCTGGACGGCCACTTGCCTCGGAACATGGCCTTAAAGCCCATCGTCAGCGCAACCGATTTGATCGTATCCTTGAAAGCCATCGTATTCCCGATGATAGCAACATACTTGTCCAGGGGAACCTGTACATCGTACGAGGTAATGACAGGTATCTCGGCCGCCGGCGTCGGTACAGGCTGCGTGAGCGCCAGGGATTTGCGACGATAAGCGGCATTTACCATTACCGAAAACGTCTCTCTGTAATGCGCGTTGATCGCCGCGTCGTCCCAATCCAGCGCCGCATAATAGGACATATATGCCTGCTTGCACAACCACACCAACTCCTCCGACGTGGTGGCGGCCTCTATGGCGGATTCCATCGTGGTGTAGTCAATCGTGCCTATCACGCCATTGACCGCCCTCACCAGCGCCGCAACCAAGTCAGCATCATCTTCGGCATGGAAAGCTTTCAGCGCAGCCGCACTCACCTTCATCCCTTGTGCAATGCCGTACCGCAGCAGCATTTTTGCGGTTTTCTCTAACGACGGCTTGTTGTAACGCTCAACGGTGGCATCGTCCGGCACCAGCACGCGGACGGTACCATGCTGATCTGTCACGTATTCAACCTTCCCCTCCTGTTCGGCGGCGATACGCTTGATCAACGGCAAAGACTGATCTGCCCTTGGTTTCAGCACGAGTGGAAACATCGGCTCCGGCAAAGTAACTTCGTCGGGAAGCGCGTTAATCCTCGGCCCCACCTTCAGGGCGGCCTTCACATCTGAATTTAACGCTGAGTACAAAAGCCCGATTGCAGCGGCATTCAGACCGCCTTGAGCGCGTGCAATCAGCCCATCATCGACAGCCGCGGCCCGCAACACCGTAGCACGATAAACGGCATTATCGGGGTGTTCCTGGGTAATGATATTGCCGCTAAACACAATACTTTCATCCGCACGCTGAAGCTTCGCCGCTTCGGCATCGATCGTGCGCACGCTACTCGTCTTGCCATCTTCCACAATCCACAGGCGATCCTTGCGATCAATCACGAAGTCCCCTGTACCGACAATCTGATTGCGGATAATCTTGGCCTCACCGGTTTTAGCTTGTTCAATCCGGCCCAGCGACACGCCGGCGTCGGCACAGAGGCTCAGTGCCTTTGCTTCGGATTCGTCAGCAAGCACGCGCGCCGTCGTCGTCTCGGCATCCCAGTTTTGCGCAATCGGCGACTCGTCAACGACAGAGAACTGAAACGAGGTATAACGATTGCCGCCGGCGGAACTGGCAACGCTGCTCATAATCCCGTTGCGATTGATCCCCTTGATTACCTGCGATCCGCGCGCAGTCTCGATCCAGCTGGTTTGACCAAATGCTTCTTCCAGTGTCTTGAGGCGGCTATCCGGGCTAATGGCGATACTTGCCTTGATCGGATTGGCAATCCGGTCATACACCGCCTGGGCCTTGGACAACAACTCAGCGATACGCGCGGTCTGCGCCGGATCCTTGGCATCGGCGTAGCGTGCGTAACGGCCTTTCACCGCCGTCAGCTTGAAATAGGCTTCAGCAGCATCGGCCACCTGCTCGCCCAGGTAGATGCCGACAGTCGGGTAGCGCGCTACCACCTCCCGTTGCGCCATCATGGTCGACAGGTTGGCCGTCAGCGCATCCTTGGCGCTACGTTGCCGCTCCACCGCCTCGCGGCTAGCGATCTTTTCTCGTACAGCACGCATACCCTCGGCGCTGCCGGCGGCTTCGGCCAACATCTCCACGTCCTGATTAGAAATGCCGCCGGCAATTTTTACCGAGTTACCCTTGCCGGACATCAGTTCGCCGATCCAGTCTGCCTTCTTGCTGACGATACCGCGCTTATATTCGTCGAAGGTGCCGTCGGCGTCGTAGTGATAAATCGTTACGCTTTGCAGCTTATTCCCCTGGCGCACGCCGCGCCCATTGCGCTGATGCAGGCTATCCGGTGTCCAGCCAACGGTTAGATGGTGGATGGCCTGCGTGCCTTTTTGCAGATTGATGCCAACTTCGGCCTTCTTGTTGGCGATCACGACCGTAAAGCGGTTTTGTTCGCCTTCTGCATTAAAGCCGTCCTGCACATCCTGCATCTGACCGGCGTCCTTGATCGCCTCGGCATTGACAATCGCAATCGCACCAGACGGAATGCCGCAGCGCTTGCCCAACATGATGCGGATTTTGTTATGCAGCGCCAGCATGTCGCAAAACACCAACTGCTTCGCTTTGCCGCCTGCCTTGGGGGTGGCCTGCTCCTGCTGGAAGTTGCCCAAGAACGCGGCCAGCTTGGGCGGGATCGTGACATCCAAGTCCAATTTGAGGACGGTCGCGATCTTCTGGAACACGTTTTGGGTCGCCTGCGACTCGGTATCGATCACGATCTTGTCGCCATCGATCGTCGCCACGACGCGAACCGTCAGCACCTCGACATCAGCGCCATCGCCGTCACCGCCGCCCTTCTTGATCGTCCGCTTTACTACGCTCTCATCACTTTGCATCAAGGTAGGACGATTTCGCTCTTCCGTCACCTTCTTGGCATTGAACTGATCGACGGCCAACTGGGCAAGCTCGACTTGTGAAGCTGGGAACAGGTAGACCGAGGTTTGGCGCGCGGTCTCTGGATCCGCAATCAGCTTGCTGACTTTGTTAATAAAATTGAACGGGTGCGCCACCAGCTCCGGCGTTTCACGACTCTGCTTCAAGTATGCGAACAATTCGTCCTGTTCATGCGGTGAAACAGGTGTTTCGCGGACGAGGCGCGATGCGGTACTGTACAGCCGCTGCATGCGCTTCAGCTCCTCCGTCATCGCTTCCGGCAGCTCGACCGCCGTAGGCAGCTCCTGCGCCTCCGGGATCGACAAATCCACCTCTTTGGCCGTCTTGATGTTGGCGATCTGGCCCAGCACGTCGCGCAGCAGCGCCGTGTTTTGCAAGCCCCGGAAAACCCGTGACAGACGCTCCGTACCGGACAGCGAGGTCGTTTCCTCCTCCGTAATGTTGCAGAACGCCTCCATAAAGGCATCGGCACCGCGCACGCCCCCCATACGCCGATTAACTTCCTGCTCGCCCACCGCTAGGGTCAACATCGCATAGATCTCCAGCGGGCTGTTCGTGATCGGTGTAGCCGTCAGCACCAGTACGCCGTCACCCAGTTTGCTTTTACCGCGCACATACCAGGTTTTAATCTGCGCATCGAGGCCGCGGTCGGAAGTCACTGGCGCCGACAGAAACTTGGCGCCCTTGAAATCCACCGTGGTCTTGCTGTTCTTCATGGTATGGCCCTCATCGAAGACCAGCGAATCCACGCCCATGTCCTCGAAAAACGGCACCGCTGCTGATCCCTTGCCGCCGGACTTGGTGACGCCGGCCAGCTTGCCTTCCTTGATAATGGACGCCGCCTTGCTTTTCGTCTCATCGCCGTCGTAGGAAGCGTCGTGCTGCTTCAGATGGCTTTCGTACTCTTCCAGCGTGGCTGTGCGCATCTGAATCATGGCGAATGCTTCCAACGTCATAAAGATCTTGCGATGGCGGTTTTCTAAGACAATATTGAGGTCGCGCGCATAGTTACCAGAATTCAACTGTGCGGATCCATCGACGGCCGTCTCCAGACCGACAAACAGGCAATCCTCGGTCGAGGCGTAACAGCTCTTGGTTTCCTTCTGCCAGTTGGTCAAGGTCGAGTTCGGCACCACAAAGAAGGTTTTCTTCTTCACACCGATGCTCTGAATGTGCTGTACGGTCGTCAATGACGTAAACGTCTTTCCGAGTCCCACGTCGAAGCCCAATATCCCGCCCATCCGCTTGGCATACCGGCGAATCGTCGCGTTCTGATAGCCATGCGGCTGAAATGCGGGATTCAAGCCCGGAATTTCCAACGGCGTCGTATCGTCCACCTCGCGAAAGAACAGATTATCGGGACGTTCGAACTGCGACTTCAGGCTGGCCTGGATGCTGGTATTGGCTTTCGTCCAGGCGTCAAATTTCTGATTGGTCTGGGTAATGAGCTGTTTTAGGCGCTCGATACGCACCGGCTCCAGGGTCGAATCGATGGCCTTGTCTTCCTGCTTGGTGCGGGTGCTGAGGCCGCCGCTCTTGACGTATTCGGCGTAGCGCTTCAGATTGCGGAAATCTTCATCCGCCATCTTGCCCTTCGTCCCCTCGAAGCCGATCACCGGCCCATCCGCGCTGGATACGACGGCAAAGCCCGGATGCAGATACTTGCGCAAGAACTCGGCCTTGCGCTCGAGCTCGACAAATGGTGTTGCCAGGTTCATCGTCAGCGCCGACACGTCCGGTTTCACCAGACGATCATCGGCGGCCTGCCGCTGGCGCACCAACTTGTCGCGGATGGCGGGATCGGTCACTGCCTCGATTTCCGCCGTATTGCGCTTCAAGAAATCGGCATAGTTGCCAGCGTAATAGTCCTCGGCAGACATGGCGCTCTGGCCGTCCGGCGAAATACACCAGGCGTCGCCGGCCATTGGATCGAAGTCGCTGCTCAGTGCTTCTTTCAAGTGCGCCAGCGCGATAAAGCCGGCATCGTCCGCATGCTCATACTTGGCACGCTCGTATTTCTGGGTGGGCGCCAGCTCAGCGACCGCTACTTCGGCCAGGGACGTGCCCATCCAGCGATTGCTGAAGGCACGGGTCTTGACGTTGTACCAAATGCCCAGGAGGGCTGCAGCATCGCGCAACACTTTCGATATACCGGACGGCACGGCCCTGACGCTCTTGACCTGGCTTTTGATCGCCTCGCCCAGTTGCGGGTAGACCTCGGCATAGTTAAACGGCTCTTCAGGGGCATGCTGATTGACGACATCTCGCAGCGCCAGCGCGGTTTTAAGCACATCGAACACGGCCGCCTGCTCACTCAGACTGACCGCATTGTCGATGCCGACGACACAATCCTTCACCCACGCCGGCATACCCTGATAATCGGCCTTTTCGATCATGTAGGCATACAGACGGCTGGCATCGCTCCATGTGGCGGCCTGATTGACCGCGCGCAGCGGCGAATACAGGCGATCGGCCATATCGACCATCTCGGCGTCTGCCGGCGACTGTTTTACAGGCGCAAACACGCCGTTCTGATAGACCATCGTGCGACCGGCGACCGCAATAGCGTCGCCATCACTATAGCTAATCGGCAACGCCGGCGCGGCATTCAAACTATCCCAATCGATGCGCGACTCGCCAAAGCGTCGCAGCAGCTTCGAGATGTTGCCGATGCTGTCATCACTAATTACCTTCTCGACCTCACCGAAGCGGCCCTTGTCCATGGTGGTTTCGCCCAGCATGAAACGTCGGCCAGCGCCCTTAAAATAGCCACCGGCCAGAAATTCGTCCCATAGAACGCCAGCTACATGCAACTTGTCGGGATCCTGCTGCTGTAATTCCTCGATCTTCTCGACGGCCTCACTGCTGTACTTGCGAAACACAATCACGTCCGTGGTCACATCGGCGCCCGTCGCATCAAACATCTTGTTGGGCAAGCGATATGCGCCCATGAATTCGGCTTTCAGGGACGCCTTATAGCGCAGCTTCTGCTCATTGACGCTACTGACAAAAGCTTTACTGGTGATAAAGCAGGCCAGGCCGCGCGGGCGCAGCTTCTCCAGGGAACGCAGGATAAAGTAGGCTTCCAGCGATTCGCTTTGATAGCGCGGATCCTTGAGCTTTTCTTTGCCGCGCGCGGCGTTGTCGCCAAACGGTACATTGGTGACGACGGCATCATAGATCTCGTCCGGTGTATTGGCCGCCACGGCTTCGAAAGCGCTGACTGTGACGTGATTACGCGCGCTGCCATTGACCAGCTGATTGACGCGACCGGAAGTGGCGTCCAGCTCCACCGCATCGATCACGGCATGTTGCGGCGAGGTTGCCCCGAAAATGCCGGTGCCGGCGGCGGGATCGAGTACCTTGCCACCCGTAAAACCCATGTCGGCCATCAACGACCAGACACCCTCGGCCAGGGGCTTCGGGGTGTAATACTCGTATTGGCTGCCGGTCTTGCCGTCAGCGCCCGTCATGCCGCCGCCGTTGCCGGAATACCCAGCCAGGACGGTTTTTTGTTCCGCGCTCAATGTCTCGGCATCGATCTCGCCGGCGTCAATCTGCTTGAGCAACGCCATGGCTGCCTTGTTCTTCTTCTGGCGTGCGGATGGCTTGATGTGCTCATCGAACTCAAAATAGGACGATGTATCGGTACTCGCCACGGCGTCGGGCAACTGCGCCCGGCCCAGCAACGCCATAATCTCGCTCACACGCGCGGCCAACTTCAACATGGCAAGCTGATCCGCTACCTGGTCGCTACTCTTGAGCTTACTGTACTGCGCCACCAGGCTGCCCAATTCGGCAGTCAAGCGCAACGTGACCAGCGAGCCGGCGTCATCCAGCAACACCCCTTCAACCACACTCGGGTCGGTCAATCCCTGGAGGTATTCCGGCACGTCGACCGCGCGCACCTCGATGGTCGACAGCTCGCCGCCGGATACGTCTTGAACGGTGACAAATCCACTGCCATCTCGAAACGCATAGCTTGCGTATTCGTAAGGAGCATCTGCCGTCGGCGCATTGCGATATTGCATCCGCCGGCCAGAGATAAACTGGGTGACGAATTCAGCGTCAACGGGAACAATGCTGCGTTGCCCGTCCCAGGCTTGCTGAAACGCCGTATCAAGAACCACAGGTGCATCGGAAATTTCGCTTGTTTCTACTTCACATACGTCTAATACTTGGTTCATGGTGTTCAGTTACTCAATGTTTGGGAAGCTGCTGCCAGCATGGCGGCGGTGTAGGTGGAAACGGCACGCTGCCATTTCGCAAGGATCTCGGCGTTGTCGGGATTGCGCGTCAGGATGGCTTCGATATTGGCCGACAGCGCAGGATCAAAGATGTCGACCTGGCCGTCGATCACAGACTGCAGGAATGCTTCGTCTGCCGTCATTTCGGCTCGCGGTTCAGGAGTAGCGAGTGCGGATTGCTCAACCGGTGTCGGCTCACTCGTCGCAGCAGGCTCAACAGCGGCCTTTGTAGCAACTTCCGCCGGCGCCGGCACTTCTGCGACATCGGCTTCAGCCTCCGCTTGCGATTCTGGAGCTGACGTTAGTTCGCCCACAGGATCCACGACGGGATCCGTCATTGCCATCGGCTCCACCCTAGCCGGACTAGCTTCGACAACCGGATCAACGGTCACGACAGCAGGGGTGACGGGAACAAGGTCGGCGGCCGCCAGCGGAAATTCATCATCGGGAATTGGATTGCTACTCTCCGGTGTTTCAATGACCTCTGGCACCACGATCTCGTCCGGTACAACCTCACCCGTCTCGGCGGAAATAGGATCCGCGACTGGTTCGGGCGGTGCTGTAGCCACGACAATAGGTTCGGGGGCTGGTTCAGGAGCTAGCTCAGTGACCGGCTCGGCGACAGGATCAGAGATAGGTGTCGCCGGCACAATGCCGGAGCTATCCGGAACACTGGGCGTAGACTCCTTCTCGACGCGCCTGACTTCCAGCTCGCGCTGCAACCGCGCCAAAGTTGCTTCTTTTTCCGCGATCGCCGCCTTCAATGTTTCAATCGCCTGCATGCGCGCAGAGCGCTTCGCATTGGCGCGCTGAAACGTGGCTGAATTTCTCTCGGCAAGGCGCATAAGCCGATTTACCACCTCGCGCACGTTCAGATCTACGCCGCGCTCAGGCGCAGCAACAATCGTCACATCCTTCTTATTGAGCATCCACTTCCACGAAATGAGATCGTCCGTTGGCACGATTTTTTGCGGTGTCACGTCTGGATTGTGAAAGAAGATACTGAGCGTCTGCCCATCCGACAACTCATAGACCACCGCCACATTGGCTGTTCCGCGCTGCTTGAACGGTTCCGTGATCTGCATGGTGACTGGCTTGACGGTGCCGCCGGTGCGTTCCATGACGCTCTGCAAGATCTGCATCTTACGTTCAAGCTTCGCAAATGGTGTCACTAGCGCATCGAAGGTATAGACGCCCTCCGCATCATCCAAAATGTCCGTCACGCTCAACGGGTCGTACATCAACCCGTTTTCATCGTGGCGCCGAATGTCGTATAGCAGCCCATCATAGGTCTTGCCAATGGGAGACTCACCATCCCACATTACTTTATTCATGTTGTCATACCCTAAAATTGGAAGAATCGCCGCGTTGATCGGCTTGGTGTGGTTGCCATGCTTGGCCCACCATTTCAGCTGAGGAATGGAGATCGAGACAATATCGCCCAGCCCCTGCCAGCCTCGGTGATAGCTCTCCAGATAGGCGCAGGATGCCGCCTGGCTATCCGGAAAGCCGAGCATGATTTTGTGCTCATCAAATGCACCGGTCTGCTGATTGACCTGGTTAATAACAAAGGCGGCTCGCGACTCTGAGTAATAGCCGATGAAGACATCGAGTTCGTCGCCATCATTGTCAGTCGTACCAACGAGATAGCCGTAATGCGCTGACATCCTGTTTTGCCATGGCCGGCCCGCCGCATCGATGCCGGAACGGAACGATCCGCGCGGCTGCTCGATGGCGATGGCCATGCCATGAAGGGTCGTTCTACCTACTTTGTAGTTACCTGCCAGTTTCTGCGCCTGAGTGGGCTCCGACAGATTGTTATGCCCCATTGCGCCACGATGGGCGTCGGCTTCGATGCGTGTGAATTCGTCCATGTATCCCCTTCGTTGAAGCAAATGATAGGGGTAACGGAAGAGCGATTTGAGGGGTGTTTTCCTACAGGAATACGCGATCGCTTCAGGAAAACAACTTAAAAATATAGATATCGAAAAAACTCAAAAGACTTCATAATTGCCGAAAATCAACAAAAAACTACCATCACTACTGTTGCTAATACAAGAGGATGCCAATCCTCAAATGAAAATAATGTAGTGCACGCTCAACCTACGGTAATGACGAGGGGGAATCGGAATGCCACGCATACAGCCTTTTTCGGGTTTTTTTTTCACCCTAGCAGTCAGTATCACTGCGTCGTTACAGGCGCAAGAGATACCAGCACCTCGCAATTCAATCGAAAAAATCACGCCGGCCTCGCTTGCGGAAGACTACAAGCTTGAGCGAAGTTACCGACCAGACAAAGAAAAACAACCCACCATTGGCCTCGCGTTATCCGGTGGCGGAACAAAAGCGGCCATGTTTGCCCATGGTGTGCTCCATGGTCTGCATGATGCGGGCGTACTAGAACAAGTGGATGCTATCTCTTCCGTCTCAGGTGGCAGTTATGCTGCGTACTGGTACTTTACAAAGATGCTTGAGTCAAAGCGCCATAATTTCACGCTTTCTCAGATTTTTGACGATTGCATCCCCACTTACTGGACAAAAGATGATAAGCCAGACTCCAGGCTACAGCAGGCGATGCAGGCCGCCAAACTGAAACCTCCGGTAAAGGGTATGTCTGAATGCGATGGCCCTGCACATTTCCGAGCGATGGGAAATTTATTAGGCACAGACGACCCTTACCGCTGGCAAGCACATATTGTTCGCTGGCCAGATGTTATCCAACCCACTCCCGTCTATCTCAATGGCGGCCTACAGGGCGCTCCTGAACAACAAATGCGTCGCGGAGTCCTCAACGCTCTGACCAAAGAAGTTGCCCTCCATGCGTTCGGCAGCGCTTCTGCTGTGCCTCGCATTTATCAATACGGCATTGAACGAACATGGGGGCTAAGCCCCAAACCACGGGATGTCACTAAACTCAGCGGTCAATTCGAGCATGATGAGACAGAACATTGGAAATACACCAATGCCGGCACGCCCGATACAGACGTTGCCAAACGAGGGATCCGGGTAGATCCTGGCACAACGACTTGGTCACAACTTCACGACCTTTATTCCACGGCAGCTGCACCCGCCGCACTAAAAATTATGCCGCTATGGATCGTCAACTCAACAAACGGAAATAAATCGTGGGAGCCTAACACCCAAAATATATTTGAAATGACACCATTCGGTTATGGCTCTATCCGGAACGGCTATATCAACGACTTCGCGTCAATGCCGATAAAAGATCTTGGCACCAGTGTGCGCGCATCCGCCGGCTTTGCCGATGCGCAAGGCATCGAAAATAAGGTGGAGCAAACCGTTGTAGATAAATTCAGCAACGGAATCCCCGCACTTCGGTGGGGTGTCGATGCCACCATGCAGAGCAGTCAGGGAACCGTGCAAGAGCTGCACCTGAGCGATGGTGGCGGTTCCGAGAATCTTGGCCTTTACAGCCTGCTCAAGCGCGGATTCGATGACATTATCGTGGTAGATACCGCCGCCGACGTTGAAGGCGATATGTCAGACATTTGCACAGTACGCAAGGCTCTTCAAAAAGAAAATATCACACTGGAATTCGATGCGCTGCAACATCTGAAGGACGTCTGTGAGGGGCAGCCGCAGCATAAACCTAAGCGCGTTTATAACCTCTCGGCGTGGAAAAATCCGGTCGTTAAAGGGACAGCTACCTGGCCAGCTGTGGATGGGGCCGCTCCGCGAATTGCTCACATTTGGTTGATCAAGGCAGCATGGGATGAGCGGGCGATCGCACAGGGTTATCCCGATAAGTGCGGCGAGAAAAACCAGGTAAATTGTTTTCTTGAAGTCTTTTACGGACACAATACCAAGGTCAGAGCCAAGATCAGAGGAAAAAAAGATGGCTGGATGATATTTCCCCAACTCGGCACCGTCGCATCAACCTACAACTCAAGCTCTTATCTATTCTGGGGATATCGTGAATTAGGACGCATGCTCGCCTCGCACTTGTCGGTCAACACAGTTGGACACCTTGAATTGGACACGCCACAATGCCTACAGGTCGACCTCAAACGCGCGAAAGGACGCAGGCCGGAAGATTTCGAACTGACACCGCCAACGGCATGTAAAACGGTACTTTGACGACATTCCAGGAATGTCCAAAGATCAAACGCCGCCCGGACTTGAGTTTAGCTGCGAAGATATCCGCTGAATCGTCCTAGTTACAATTCAGCGGGGATTCAATTACTTATTTTAAATCCATCGATATAAGTCAAATCATCGCGTTTATGCAAAATGTACTTTCTGCTATACGGAGCGATATTGATATCGCCGTCGATTGCCACGATTTCATAGGCGATCTTGACGTCCGCATGCAACAGCATATAAAGCACGTCCTTGGTCTTCGCCGTAAAGTGCGCGGGGTCCTCTACCGGTGTCAATGCTTCGATCAGAGCGAAAATTTGCGGCTCGGCGTTGTCCAGCGCATCCCCGCGGTCAATAACCGTCGATGGCTGGAAATTTTCTACGATCAACAACTTGGCGTCCCCGAGTAAATCCCACTCGACATCCGGCTCATCCGACGAATCCAACACGCCAAGGCCGCCGAGCGTGGGCATGCCACCTATGCTGTCGTCTGCCTGGCGCATTACGCGTTGCCGGAAAGCGTGGCATGGAATGCCATTCGGGTGGCGCAACGTGACGCTGCGAGCTGCCTTGTTGATTTGCATTGGTACGCTGTGCAGCATGTCTATCCCTTCAATTTCATCGTGATCACGTCGAAGTCCGTCTGAGAGAGTTGACCGGCATCCTTGAGTTTTTGCAGTGTTTTTTTTGCTTCAATAATCGCCATACCTGCCGCCTTATCCGCCTTCTTTGCTGCGGCTATCACGGCGCTCTTCAGACTTTCCGCAGATTTGCTCGGCTGCTTGACGTTGATAGCTCGATTTTTACGCGCTTGTGCTGCAGCGATCTCGCGCGCCTTGGCCTGCGCAATCACCGCTGACTGTTTGATGGCGCCCTTTTGTCCGCGTTCCACCATGCCGGCGACGATTCCGCGCACCGCCAAGCTGCTGCTGAATTCCTTCATCACGCGTAGCGCATGCTTGCAAGCCACACCGCTGAGTCTGGGATTGCGTAACTTGGGATACGCGGCTTCCTGCCGACCTTTGACGAACCCACCCACCGTGGCGATATAGCGATACCAATATGTGAACCGGCCGCAGTCGCATTCAAATTTCAAGGGACTGTCTTTGACTAGCCATTTAGCCAGGGCCTTGGGATCTGTTGGCGAAGCAACTGCCGCATCAAAATTCATGATCTCAACCGATACATAGTGTCGGGCCACATCCGAGTCAGCCGATGCGTCAGTCACAAACCGGATGTCTCCCCGGTTTGTTCCCGCCGGCACTGCCATCCTGATCTGCTCATTGGCCCGTTCTCGGTCCTCCGGCAAAGACAGGTTAATAATTTGCTGCGCCGTCAATCCAGGCTTGAGTTTGCTGCCCAACGCCTTGGCATTCTTCCTAAAAACCACGAGGTCATCGTTGGTAATCAGGCGAACCTGACCACCCAGGGAGGTAAGCAACAGCCGCTCAGCGCTGTATTCGCCTTTGACCTCACGCGGACGTAGAAGATTGACGGCCTTGGCACGACGCTCCGCATCGGCCTTCCGGAGTTGATCCGCTGCCTTTGCTGAACCACGAATGCCCAGCACCGCGGCCAATTTCGCGCTATTGATGTTTGCCATTATCCGAAATTCCCAAAACGCGCGGCCGTCTTGAGCGTCAGCAGCTGAGACTCTGTTGGCAACACCAGCAATTGCTCTGGCAACTCCTGCTCAACGGAATCTAAGCCAGCGGCGGCCATCACGACCAAGAACTCATCCGGGCGCCCATAGATACGCCGCGAGATCAGTGTCATATCAAAACGCTCGTCCGGCTTCGTCTGGTAGCGGATTGCCATACCCCAAACCGGTGTTTTTGCGACGAAATCCCGAACCTGACGATAAAATATCGCCGTTGCGACCGTGTTCTTTTCTTGACTCATTCCGAGAGTCGCGATAGGGGTGCCAGAACATGATCCTCGTCAGGCTCCGTCGGCCAAACGACAGCGTCGGAAAAGCCGTCTTGCTCAATTGCCCGCACGAGTGCGAGCTGATAGGCCGACCAGAGCCGGAAATGGTCAATTTCCACTTCGGAAAGTAAGCCAGCCGCATAGGCGTCAGCCTTGCCGGTGTTCTTCGCTCGGGCCAACGTCATACGCCGCTCGAATTCGGCCATCGCTGCTGCCCGTTGTTTTTGCGCGATCACGGCAGGATCGATTTTCCACTCCCCATCGCGCCAGGCGTGATTGTCCGAGGGGCGCGGCACGTCCGTTAAACCCTGTTCGGCGGGTGTCTGACCGGCGACAAGGATCTCGGCCGCCTCGCCGGTGTCCTGGCGATACAGGATGCGGCCGCGATAGTCCGGCAGCAGGGTCCAAGCACCATCACGATAAAACGGCCAGGACAGTGCGGTGCGTTCCGGCATCGTCTCCGTGGTGCTGAATGCCGGTATCAGCCAGCGGTCGAGGTGGCGTGGATCTGCATCGGCTAAACGACTGCTGTGATATTGACCGTTGTGGTTGTCGTATTGATGAATCAGCATTTTTTGCTCCTTAAACTGGATAGGCGCGGATCATCGCCAACATGGCGAGGTTGCGTGGGCGGGCTTCATTGCCGCCGTCGAGGTTGACCGTAATGGCGTGGGTATGATTGCCGGCCCCGCCAATACCGATGTTGTGCTGGTGCGTGCCGTTGCCATCGGTGTCGAAGGCGTGAGAATGGCCGCCGGCGACGCTGGTAGCCATTGCGCCACCGCTTTGCTGCACGCTATTGCCGCCGGGGGCACCTTGACCGTTACCTGGGGAACTGTTGACGGAGTGCGCGTGATCGCCTGCCCAGGACGTACCGCCATGGTGGCCGTGCCAGCCCTGAGCATCCGTCCATCCGGTGTGAATGTGATCGCCGACCGCTCCCGCGCTGGCGGTATGACTGTGGAGTCGGTTCTGACTATCTTGCCAAGTACCGATACCGCGTGCGGCATCGACGCCGCGCCCATCGTCCCAGCAACGCAGCATTTCCCCGCGCAATTCAGGAATGCGGAAATTTGTGGCGCCGTCGCCAGAAGAGAAGCAACCCCAGTTACCGTTCGCCCAAGTTGCCTCCGCAATGAGCGCGCCGCTTGCCTGGGCGTAGGCCCAGAGGTCGGGATAATCGGCGCGATCGACCAGCGCGCCATTGAGTTTCAGATACCCGGCGCGGGCGCTGGTGCGCGCCTCAAACACGATTTGTCCGATCACCGCCTGGACAATGGCCTTTTGCACAAAGGCCGTATTGGCAATCTTGAGCGAGTTGTCGCCATTGGCTGGCGTCGGCGCTGTCGGTGTGCCGGAAAGAGCTGGACTATCGAGAGGAGCGAAGCGAACCAAACATTGTGCCAATTTTTTTGCAGTGATCGCGCGTTCGTCATCCGTGCCCGCATCCGTTTCGGCTTGCGTGGCGATTTCGAGTACACCAGTGTGCGTCTCGGTGGCGAGCCTCCGATATTGCGGATGAGGGTCATTAGCGGTTTCATGTGCCCCAATCAACTGTATGGCGGTATTAATGTTCGGATCAATCAGCACTGTCACGGTATCTGCCGGTAGAGCAGAGAAGCCCAAAGTGTACGAGACGGTTGTGACGCTATCGTCTGCAAAATACAGCGTCGGGGCATCTGGTTTGCTGTATATCGCTAACAGGATTCCATCGGCAAAAAAACCGACCTCACCGCACCAAAATGGCGAACCGGCAGGTGCAATTGCCTCTGCATGTACTTGAATCTGCGTAGAGGAAACTTTGCCGCCGCCAGCAATGGCAACCCGCATTATTTCGTCTTGCAAAACTTCCTCAGCACCACTTGGTTTGTATTTCGCCAAACCGAAAGCAATGTGGGTAATCGCAATTTCAATGCCAGTGTTCGCAGCGTTGGTCGAGGCAATCAACCCGACCTCGGTAATGGTCGGAATGATAGTTCTTGGTTGTGCCTTGGCTATAGCATTAGTCGAATTAAGGGCGGACATTCTGGCTGCCTTGGTTAAAAATATGAAAGCTATTTTCGGCCAAGCTCGCCCGTGCCATTACGACAGTTTTCCATTCAGATCGTCACGAACCCGCCTTGGCCGGCAGCGAGAAACCAATCCTGCATTGCCATCGCACTACCGATTCCCAACGCTTTCTTGACATACAACGCCGTCGCCAGCACCGCCACCTGCCCGCAAGTGATGTCCGGCGATACGCGATACAGCCGCTTGCCAAAGTCGTTCATGCCATCCGGCTCCAGCTTCTGGCGCGGATCACATCGCGCGGCCTTATCGTCAATCATCAGCGTTTTACCGTTGGAGCGAATAAAAAACTCTTCGATGGCATCCATGAAGTCGACATCGGTAAACAAGCAATCCCGGTCGGCCAGGCCAACGCCACCGATCAGAATTGCGTCGCTGAAGCGGTCGGCGCGATATAGCGCTTCTTTACTGACTAGCAATATGTCCGATTCCGCCTCGTAGAAGGAATACACCGTGGCTGGCGCCATACCATAGCCTGATATAGAGGCTTGGATTTTCATAGTTCTGGTACTCCCTGATGCCGGGGCACATCTGGCGCACCATCAGCAACATGGCTATGGACGTTGTGCACAAGATCGTGCGAGACCATTTGCCCCACCTCCGGATAGCCATGCGGATTATCAGCGCTGCCGTCGCCCTTGCCGTCGTTCCGTTCGCCTGCCTTCGGCCCAGAAAACAAGGGAATCGTCTCTTTCAGAGTCAGATCAATTGCCAAGATCGTCAGGTTCTTCTGCCCAGAGTCGATATTCATGGCCGGCACATCAGTCGCTTCCAGCATCACCGGCCATTGATGGTTGATACTGGCAAAGCGGTAAGTCGCATCAAAGCGGCGATTGACGACCGCTGCGATAAACAAAGTAAATTGAGCCGCCATGCTGCGCGCCGTCTCATCCTCCGCGGCGCAAATGACGATCTGCGCGCGGCGTTCACCCTGCATCTGCCGTAACTGAAAAATCCGATTCAGCGGATCGTCTGGCAGCGTCACCCACTCCGGTTCCGGTACCTGGCGAGAAAAGTCCCCCGGCACCGGCGAGTAGTCTTTGCCGGTCGCCACAATCATTACCGGCAGATGCGCACTGCTGCCCGGCCCACCGTCGTTGTCGTTCTTGCGCCAAGCGCCCAGCATGTCCTGCACCTGGTCAATCATCCGATCCGGCGCCCAGACGATGCTTGTACTGACCCCGCGTTCGACAAACGACTTCATCGCTCTGGTGGTCGGCGTGAGCGATGCGTAATAACGCCCCATGTACCGGCCAAAGGCTTCTTTCAATTCAAGCATGGGATCCTCAGCGCCGCAGCAGACGATTGACTAGGTTGTCAACGCTACGTCCCTCTGCCTGATCTGGCACGACGATGCCAGGCAAGATCGCCCGTTTGAATTCAGCCGCACCCGCACGCATTGCATTCACGCCGGCCTTACTGACCATCATGGGTAGCGATCCAGCCGAATCCAACGTAGCCTGTCTGCCGGCCAGCATAGCGAGGTACTGTTCGTTTTCCTCCTCCAGTCTGGCGATGACCGTCAGCGCACGCTCATGATCCGCTCGCGCATCCCCGAGACTAGCCTGGGCGCTATCCAGCAATGCCAGCATGCCGTGCAAATTCTGGTTGTAGTCGGCAATGACAGCATCATCCAGAATCCCGCCGCCGTCATCTGCGTTTGCCGCATCCAGCACGTAGCCGCGGTTGTCATCGAAATTGGGTTCATTGACATAATCGAACCCGAAGAAACGCCCTTCGACCTCGCTCAGCGCCGAAGAGAATCCGCCCTTTTTGCTTTCGAACATCTTTTGCGCAGTACGGCCAGCATCCGTCGCCAGGAATTCTTCTTCATGCTCGATGGTGCCATCTGGGAAGGCCTTTAGATGCACCGTCGCAATGGCCGGCTCCAATTTGACCAGTTTGCCCTGATAAATTCCGCCTTCCGGCGGCATCATGCCGAATTTGACGCGTGGCCAGTGGCCGTAATAGCCGAACATATCGCGCTTTTGAATACGCTCCTGCGTCCTGGCGCCATTGATAAACGCGGCGACTTTGTCGATATTAAAATGCCGCGGCTTCCCAGTCAGTTCGCGACCACGCTCATTGAGGTTGTACTGAATCACACCTGTTCGCACCCTACTCTCCCATATCTAGTGTGGTGAAGGCAGTATCGCTTCGCCTTCAGCTCGATAAAATTGCTGCGCCATGGCGCCGTTAAATAGACCAACCTCATTCTCAAAACGCTTCAGCAGCGATAACTGCAGCACATACTTGGCGGCGATCACCGCGCGCAACGCGGGCGCTACCATCGGAATGTTCATTCCCAACTCTCCCTCATCATCGATCGACACCCGGATCCGACTGGTCAGATAATGCGTGGCGCTAGGATCTGCGTTGCCAATGCTGCTGGCGCTGCTCAAAGCCGTCGGATAGGGCTTGCCCTTATCCTGCCAAAGCTGCTCCACGATCCAGCCATTCGGCCAGAGCAATTGCAGATACATACGCAGGAAATGTAATCCCCGTTTTGGATTGCGCGCACGCCAGGCTTTATAGAGATAGCGCATGGCCGGCTCTTCGGTGCGGATCAGTGCCAACCCTTCCCGCTTTACGTGCCGCTCGATCAAGGGTAAGGAACCCAGGTGCGGGACGCCATAGACGTTCAGCTCGCGCTCGGCGTCCCGCAAGTAGGTCTCGAACAGAAACAACACCAGCTGCTTCAACTCCGCTTCTAGTGCGTTGGCGTCGTGGCTGCGTTGGAGCGGCGCAAGCGACGGAATTCTGCTGTCGACGTCCATTACTGCCCCCAGGAGCCGAGATTGTAATTAGCCAGCGTCACCGAGACATTCAGGCTTTCTGGGGTCATGTAGCGGAAATGCTCAGGGAGCTGCTTGCCCTGCATCGGTGTGATCGTCACTGAAAAATCACTCCCCGAATCTTGCAGCGCCTGGACATTATTCTTGAGCAGTGCATAGATGGCCTTGTATTTCACCACCAGCATGCCGGCGCGAATCGGCACGGCCTTCTCGCCGTATTCCTTCAGCAACACATCCAGAATCTGCTTTTTGACAGCAACGGCGTCGTGAATACGCGCCACCTCCGCGATGATTGTCATGCCAATGGCAAGAATGGCCGGCGTGATGAACACGATGCGATAGGAGTCGTCTGCGGCTTTGATCACGCGCGCAATCTCTTGCTCGATTGACTCACGCGTGGCGCCATCAGGTGGAACAAAGGAAACGAACAGCCGATTGATATTGTCTAGGCTCGGCCCGCGCACCAACTCTTCAATCGTTTCATTCCAGATCGAGAGAAATTTCAGCCCGGCGATATTACGACGAACCAGGAAATCAAACTCGCCCAGGTACACCGCTGTCTGGTCATAGGCCGACGGGTATTTGCAGAGCTCTCGCAGCGTCGCGATGTCGATAGGCGCAGCTCCTGGAATCAGCAACGAGTCCATCGTGATTTTGATCAGGCCATCTTGCGGTGCTATCGCATAGTCCAGGGCAAAGGGGCTGCCGGCGTCCGGCCGCACGTCCCCTGTGGTCTCATATACGGTCAGGGTCAGCACCTCACCAACACTGGGTTGATACCCAACATAACCGGCATAGCCAAACACGACGAACAAGCGCCGGTATTCGTCGCATTCCACATGGAATACTTTGTCGCCGTTGGCAACATTCGTAAATTCCACACTATAGGTATACGGTGTGCCGGCCGCATCGGCGACTGAGATGCCGCTGATAAAGCGCCCGTCACTGGGCTGCGGCACCTCAATCTTATAAAATGCCTGCGAAACGGTCACGGTATGTTCGATGGAACGCACCTGCTTTTGCAGCAACTCAGCATGCCCCACGCCACCTGCTGGCACCGTTACTGGCGAATCGGCAACGTACATGCGCCCGCTGGAATCCAGCAGGCCGCGACCAGCACCAATGGAAAAAGGCGCATTGGTTGGGTTCTCGACTTTCACCTTCACGCGCGCAGGTGTTGCCATCGGCATCAATCCCTTCAGCGAGGCATCGGCCAGCACCGTCGAATCACGCACCTTATCAAAGGGCTCCATCGCGCCGAGCTCGATCTGCTGCGACATCATCGCCATCATCTGGGCGATTGCGGACTGCGCCTGCAGCAGCCGCGGATCGCCCACCTGGTACAGCGCTGCTAACTCGGGAAACTGCGAGACCGAATTGACGATTACCCGATCAAAGTCTTCTTTGGAATAGGCCATGTCAGCTCACCCGCTCCTGCCAGCCGGCGATGTCAACAATCAATTCGCGGCGGTCCGGCAGCGTATCCACGTAGAACACATTCACGGCGCCAGCCGGCATCGCCTCCAGCGCCGGCACGTCCTCGCGCATCTTGCCGATGAACGCATCGCCGATGCCGGCGGCCATGGGATTTTGCAACAGCGACTGGGGATCAGCACCGTAATCCGAACCGAGATAGCCGTTAGGCGGCGTACTCAGCCAGTGGCTGACCATGGCTTGAATGTCTTGGGCGGTGATAGTCGGTTTCATGGCGATGATGATAGAACCATCGCCAGAGAGGGAATGCGGGGGTTTTCCTAACGACTAAGACAACTTGTCAATATTGCCATAATGATATAATTTATCTATGTCAATATTGCTCTTCCTCCTTAAAGGAAATCTATGACCCCTCCTAAACTCTTCATTTCCTATAGCTGGTCGACTCCCGAACACGAGCAATTAGTCCTCAATCTAGCAACAGAACTACGCGAATCGGGCGTTGACGTAATCTTGGACAAGTGGGACTTGAGGGAGGGACACGACTCTATCGCTTTTATGGAGCAAATGGTAAACAACTCGGAAATCAAAAAGGTCGCCATCATTTGCGATGAATTATATGCTTCAAAGGCCGATGGTCGAGCCGGTGGCGTGGGCACCGAAACGCAGATCATTTCGAAAGAGGTCTACGACAACCAGGCACAAGAAAAATTTGTCGCTGTCATAACCTCAAAAAGCGAAAATGGCAAACCGTATCTGCCGACCTACTACAAGTCACGTATCTATATTGATCTCAGCAGTGCCGATCGGTACGCAGATAATTTTGAGCAGCTCTTGCGATGGATATTCGACAAACCGCTCTTTGTTAAGCCTGAGATTGGAAACAGACCTTCATTTTTATCAGAAGGTGAGCACCTCACCCTAGGAACTACGGCCCTTTTCAAGCGGTGCGTTGACGCGATTAAAAACGATAAAGCATATGCCGCCGGCGCTCTTCATGAATACTGCCGGTTGTTCTCTTCAAATTTTGAAAGATTCAGATTACCAAAATCTGATGGCGAATTCGATGATGCCCTGGTAAAAAACCTTGATGAATTTCTTCCGCATCGAAACGAAGCAATTCAGTTATTTACAACTATTGCGGAATACGCACCGACAACTGAATTTATTCAAAGAATTTTCCGTTTTCTAGAAGATTTGATCCCATATAGGGACCGCCCCGCGAACATTACATCATGGAGCAATCGCGATTTTGACAACTTCAAATTTCTAGTTCATGAGCTTTTCTTATATGCACTTTCAATCCTAATAAAGTATGAGCGGTTCGACCAAGCAAATACTTTAATTCAACAACAATATTACGTTCCTGGAAATTTAGACAATGGGAAAAAAGTAAGTACCAATTTTTCGATATTCCGAACGCATTTAGAATCCTTGGAATACCGAAATGAACGGTTAAAATTACGGCGTCTTTCGCTTCACTCCGATCTATTGAAGGAACGTTGCATAGGAACAGGACTTGAATTTCGCCATCTCATGCAAGCAGATTTTGTTGCATTCATGCGCTCAGATATAGACATGAAGAACGAATTCGACTGGAGTCAGCGGTGGTTCCCAGAAACACTGCTATATTTAAATTCTTTTAACAGTCCTTTTGAAATCTTTGCTAGATCAATTTCAAAATCATATTTCGATCGCGTCAAAATATTATTGAATATTGAAAAACCAATTGAACTAGAACAGCTACTAACCGCCTATCAAGGAAATTCGTCGTTCAGACTTCCACAATGGGGCCACCATAGCTTTAATCCTGGTGCATTATTAGGCTATAACAATTTGGCCACAAAGCCCTAATAACAATATCTTCTTCATTTTCGCAGGCTACTAAATTGCAATGGACGCGCTCTCAACTCTCCCTACCGTAATTTCTGCGGGCGCTCTCTTAGTGTCGCTGTCGGCATCCATTTTCTCTAGACGGTCGTGGCTAGAAACTAATCGTCCAATTGTCACTGCAGAAATTACCACACACGACGCAGGTAGTGAGTCCATTTTGTTCAATCTTGTGGTTCATAACGTTGGCAATCGCCCGGCTACAGAAATCCGCCTCGCTGCCAGCAGTGAAATCATCCAAATGCTAGTTGAGCCAACCGCTCGTGACCGCTACAAAGACGAAGTGAAACGTTGCTTTTCGGAGGAGGGTCGCATCGCAGTACTTCACCCTGGGAAAAGCGTAAAAAACGGATTTGGACTTACCAGTACCGACAAGAAAAAGAATGTATTAATTTACGGAGCATCTGCTGCAATCGAAATTCACTACAAAGATCTTAATTCTAGAATCTACAAGTCAAAATTGACTTTAATCG
Organism: Collimonas sp. OK412; assembly: GCF_900112135.1. Lineage (GTDB taxonomy): Bacteria > Pseudomonadota > Gammaproteobacteria > Burkholderiales > Burkholderiaceae_D > Collimonas > Collimonas rhizosphaerae. The sequence goes on along the minus strand of NZ_FOLC01000001.1, from coordinate 1,210 downwards.
TCAGGGACTCGGCCTACTTTGCGGGGTCCGGCTGGGCAGACACAGACTAGTTAAAAGCTCATTACGTGGACATACAGAACGTATCGCTGGATGAACCATTGCGCCTCTGAAGCGCCTATCATCTGCTCCGATCCATTATTTCTAAATGAATATTTCTCGCAGGAGGAAATTTATGCGCAAGTTTGTCGCAATCATTGGGGATCGAAACTCCGGTAAGTCCACCATCATCAAGAGCCTCACCGGCTGCCGGACAAGTTCCTTTCGTGGCTCAATAAGCGATCTATCCACGGGCCGGAGTATCTATGTCATTTGCAGCTCTCCACAGGAGCACTTGCTTTCTCTCGCAGACTTTCGCAAAGCGCTAAAAACATCCGAGACGGATCCCAACTGCCAGGGCATCGTCATGGCAATTCAGCCAACCGTGCCGCGCGCCCGTCTTTCCATGGAAGCGATCTTTCAGGTAGTAGCAACCACTGCAAACTTCCAAATGCATGCGTTCCTTCTTGATCCTGGTCGAAGCGGTAGCCTATCAAATAGCAATGCTATTATTACCCGCCTGAAGTCCTATCCAACGAAACATTTCTTGCTAAACGGTGAACGCTTCTCACACATCAATGCGCAAATCATCAACTCGAAAACTCGCATTGCGTGCTAGTCCATCCATCGTGCGGCATAGGTAATGGTGCAGTCAATGAATAGAAATCTGCCCTTTAGCATAAATACCTTTTCAGGCAAGATATTTCGAGCTAGATCTATTTTAGATTTGACTAGATTAATGCGCGCGAATGCAAGGCCGATGCTCCTATAGATAGATTGCTTATACTGCATATCGACCACACGAAACATAGCGAATATATATGATGCAAACCTAAAAAAGGTATAACAATGCATGGATGCAGTCACTGTATAACTGGTGGCAATCTATGTATAAAGCACAGAACAGATTCATTATAATCAGACCTCGTGGTTCGCATTAATCTCGAAAAAAATCTAGATATTTGGGGGCATTATGGAAACCTCTCAACACCAGACCTTTATCTTGAAATACACGCCGAAAACGTTAACAGCAATCGCGCGAGCTGCCAGTCTAGATAACAGCAATCTCAACATCCAATAGTAAGCGTCTTCCCAGTAACGTCTGTACTGCCTGATCCGATGTCCGCATGATTGAATTGGGTGCGAAATGAATTGTGCCCACAAATTCAATTAT